>CBDFNB010000023.1:0-39773 GCA_965249855.1 Lacunisphaera sp. | reverse complement strand
CCACGCCGGTGCCCGGCGGCACGGTCGGCCGGCTCGAGGGCAGCGAGCTCGCCTACAACGCCGCGGCCACCGCCGTGATGAGCGAGACGGGCGTCCAGGTGGACGATCTCCACGCCTTCGCCGTTGCGCACCCGCAGCTGATGCGGCCGAAGAACGTCCATTTCACTCCGGAGGGTTGTGCCGCCCTCGGCGAGCACGTTGCCGCCACCATCGCCACCTTCCTGCCCACCCCCAAGCCATGACCACTCCCGCCGAATCCGCCCCGTCCATCCTCGCCACCGCGGTCGTTCCCTGGAATGAGCGTTTTGAATTCCAGGAGGATTTGTTCCGCCGCCAGGTGCATATCCTCGCGCGTGACCTCACGCGCCATCTCTATGTCTTCGGCACCGCGGGTGAAGGCTATGCCGTCACGGAACGGCAGTTCGACCAGATCACCCGGGCCTTCTGGGAAAGCGCGCGCGAGAGCCACGTTACCCCGATGGTCGGCCTTATCTCGCTGTCGCTCCCCACGATCATCGAGCGCATCGAGCGCTGTCATGCGCTCGGTTTCCGTCTCTTCCAGCTATCGATGCCGTCCTGGGGGGCCTTGAACGACCGGGAGGTGGACCGCTTCTTCGCGGAAACCTGCGGCCGGTTTTCCGACTGCCAGTTCCACCACTACAACCTGATGCGCACGAAGCGTCTCCTGACCTCGGTCGAATACCGGCGCCTGGCGGCGGCCCACCCGAACTTCATCGCGGTCAAGAACAGCACCACGGACCCCGTGGTGATCGCGGACCTCATGACGATGACGCCGCGCCTGCGCTTCTACATCACCGAGTTCGGCTACGCCATCGCCCGCAAGACCCATGACCTCGGCCTGCTGATCTCGCTGGCCACCATCAACCCGGAGCGCGCCAAGCGCTTCGTGGCCGGGACCGACGCCCAGCGCGCGGCCGACCTGGAGGACCTCAAGGGGGTGATCGCGGGGCTCAAGGCGGCCGGCGACAAATTCCATATCGACGGGGCCTACGACAAGATGCTCTACCGGATGACCGACCCGACCTTTCCGCTGCGCCTGCTGCCACCCTATGCGAGCGCGTCCGAGGCGGACTTCGAGGTCTTCAAGGCCGCCGTGCCCGCCGGCTGGCGCCAGGGCTGATCCGACGACCGTTACCCTACTTCCTTACCCCCATGAAAACATCCCGGCTTCTCGCGGGCACCGCCCTCGCAGTCCAATTGTGCTCATCAGCCTTTGCGGCGGAACCCATATATGCGGAATCGGCCAAGCCCCCGGTCTATCCCCGCATCAGCCTCGCCCCGCAATACGAGGCCGTGCCCGGCTGGCCCGCCCGGCCCGCGGGCACCGAGGGGGCGGCGGTTTCGGCCATCGCCCTCGACCGCGAAGGGAACGTGTGGATCTACACGCGCAAGAATCCCACGGTGCAGGTTTACACGCCGGAGGGCCGGTATGTGCGCGGCTGGACGGAGCCGAACCCCAAGACGGTGCCCCATGGCCTGAAGTTTGACCGGGACGGCAATGTTTGGCTCGTCGATGTGGGCCTCCACGTCGCGCGAAAATTTTCCCCGGACGGTCAGGTGCTCCAGACCCTCGGGACGCTGGGGGAGCCCGGCAATGATGCCACGCACTTCTTCCAGCCCACCGACATCGCGTTCGCCCCCAACGGTGATATCTTTGTCTCCGACGGCTACGGGAATAACCGCGTCGCCCGGTTTGATTCGACCGGACGTTTCCTGAATTCGTGGGGCAGCCTCGGCGTGGCGCCGGACCGCTTCAGCCTCCCGCACGCCGTGGCGGTCGACTCGAAGGGCCGGGTCTACGTGGCGGACCGCAACAACGTGCGCATCCAGATCTTCGACGCGGAGGGGCGGCTGCTCGATACGTGGGCCAATGTCGTCGTGCCCTGGAGCATCTGGATCTCGCCGAAGGATGAGGTCTGGGTGTGCGGCTCCTCGCCGATGCCGTGGCGCGTCGACCCGAAATACCCGAAGGCCCCGCTCGGCTGCCCGCCGCAGGACCAGCTCTTCGTGGAATTCAGCCCGACCGGCCGCGTGCTGCAGCTGCACACCCTGCCCAAGGGCGAGGACGGCCACGAGAAGCCCGGCGAGGTCAACTGGATCCACACGATCGCGCCCGATGCCCAGGGCAACATCTACGCCGGCGACATCATCGGGGCCCGCGTGCAGAAATTTGTCCGGAAATGACCAGCACCCGAAATCAACCCGGACTCCCGACCTTCCATGGAAAATTTATCCCGCTTTAGGAACCAGAAGGCCATCGTCACCGGCGGCTCTTCCGGCATCGGCCTCGCGATCGCCCGCCGCCTGCGCGCCGAGGGCGCGACGGTCGCGGTGTTTGACTTCGACCCGAAGACCTTCGCCGCCCTGGGTGCCGAGTTCGGGGCCGGCCACCGGTTCGTGCCCGTGGACGTGACCGACGAGGGCCGCGTGAACGCCGCCGTCGCCGGGCTGGTGGCGGAGTGGGGCGGGGTGGATATCCTCGTCAACAGCGCCGGCATCACCGGTGTCTCGGCGCGCAAGACCCACGAGATCACCTTCGCCGACTTCGAGCGCGTCGTCCGCGTGAACCTCTTCGGCTCCTTCCTGACCGCCAAGGCCGTGCTCCCGGGCATGGTTGCCCGGCGCTACGGGCGGATCCTCCACATCGCCTCCATCGCGGGGAAGGACGGCAACGCCGGCATGGTGTCCTACTCGAGTTCCAAGGCCGCGGTCATCGGCATGACCAAGTCGCAGGGCAAGGAATACGCCGAGAGCGGGATCACGGTCAACGCCCTCGCGCCCGCGGTGATCCAGACGCCGCTGGTTGACGCCATGCCGCCCGAGCAGGTCAAAGCCAACACCGACAAGATCCCGATGAAGCGCTGCGGGACCCTCGATGAGATCGCCGCGATGGCCTGCTTCATCGTCTCGCCGGAGACGTCCTTCACCACCGGCTTCACCTTCGACCTGAGCGGCGGCCGCGCCGTCTATTGAATCCCTTACTTTCACCATGATTATCACCGACGTCCGGACGACCCTTCTCACCGGCCCCTGCACCAACGACCCCTTCCTCAGCGAGGCGCGCAAGCGGCGCAGCGCCGCTTTCATCGAGATCCTCACCGACGGGCCGCTCATCGGTATCGGCGAGACCTACGCCGGCTACTTCTGCCCCGAGGCGGTTCCGGCCATCGTGGATTTCTTCAAGCCGATCCTCGTCGGGCAGACGGTCGACGACATCCCTGAGCTCTGGCGGCGCATGTATCACTGTGGCAACTTCTGGTGCCGCGTCGGCTTGGGCGCCTCCGTCATCAACGGCGTCGAGGCGGCCCTCTGGGACCTCAAGGGCAAGCAGGCCGGCCTGCCGGTGCACGCGCTGCTCGGCGGCTGCCAGCACGGCAAGCTGCCTTGCTACGCCACCGGCGGTCCCGCGAATTACCCGAAGGACAAGCTGGCCCGCAAGATCGACCACTATTTCTCCTTCGGCTTCCGCGGCATCAAGGTCGCGACCGGCAGCCGCTCGCCCGACAAGGGGTGGTATACGCCGATGACCCCGGCCGAGGCGGCGGACTTCGAGGCGGACAAGGTGGCCTTCATGCGCCAGCACGCGGGGCCCGACGCCTGGCTCATGCTCGACGGCCACATGGGCAACAGCCCCGGCAAGACCTGGACGGTGGAGATCGCGATTGCGGCCGCCAAGGCCGTGGAGCCGTTCAACCTCTTTTTCTTCGAGGAACCGCTGCACTACACCGATCCGTGGGGCTACGCCGAGCTCTGCCGCGCCACCACGACGCTGATCGCCGGCGGCGAGTGCCTGACCGCCTCCTACGAGTGGCGGGTCTTCGCATCGCAGGACAGCTTCGACATCGGCCAGCCCGACGCCTCCTACACCGGCGGCATGCTCGAGTGCATGGCCGTCGCCAAGATGATGGCCGACCGCGGCCGCAAGATCGCGACCCATGCGTGGGGTGCGGGCGGCTCGCTGATGCAGAACATCCACTACGGCTTTGCCGCGCCCAACACCTGCATGCTCGAGGTGCCGCCCGATTATGCCGGGCTGCACGCCGATGTGATCGACGGCGGGCTCGTGCTCAAGGACGGCTACATGCTGCCGCCGGACCGCCCGGGCTTCGGCGTGGTGCTGACGGACGAGATCAAGCGCCGCTACCCGTTCCAGCCCGGGAGCGGCGAGTTCAACAGCGTCCCGGGCAAGGTTCTCACCGATTGAGGCCCATGAAGATCGTCATCGACGTTCCGGTCGAGGAACCGGTCCTCGCCCGCCTCCGCACCGCCGGCCGGCACCGCTTCGAGGTGCTCACTCCGCCCGGCGAGGCCGCGCGGCCGCTGCCGGCCGAGCTCATCGCCGACGCGGACGTGCTGTTCTGCACCTTCCCGCCGAGTAACCACGCAGTCATGACCGCGTGGAAATGGGTGCAACTCGCTTCGACCGGTTACAACCAGCTCTTCGGCCTGGATCTGCCCGCCCGCGGGGTGCAGGCGACCAATTGCCGCGGCTGCTTCGATGTGCCGATCGCGGAGTGGAACATGGCCATGCTGGTCAACCTGGCCCGCGACTTCCGGCAGATGATCCGCAACCAGGAGGCGGCGGTCTGGGACCGCTCGGCGATCTTTCAGCGCGAGATCCGCGGCCTGACGCTCGGCCTGTGGGGCTACGGCGGCATCGGCCGCGAGACCGCTCGGCTGGCCAAGGCGCTCGGCCTGAAGGTGCACGTGTTTGCCCGTCACGGGGTCGGTCCGCGCGGCGAGGTTTATGCCGTGCCTGGCACCGGGGATCCGGATGGCACGCTGCCCGACCGGGTCTTCCGTCCGGGCGAGGAGCTGGAATTTCTCGGCGGCCTCGACTTCCTGGTGCTGGCCATGCCGCTGACCAAGCAGACCGAGGGCCTGCTGGGGGAACGCGAATTGCAGGCGCTCCCACGCCATGCCTTTCTGCTGAACCCCGCCCGCGGCCCGATCATCCAGGAGGCGGCGCTGTTGCGGGCCCTGCGCGAGGGCTGGATCGCCGGGGCCGCGCTCGACACCCACTACCGCTACCCGATGCCGCCGGAGCACCCGCTTTGGAAATTCCCGAACGTCATCTTCAGCCCGCATATCTCTGGCTCGAGCTTGAGCCCGCACTTCAAGCGCCGGCTCTGGGAGATCTTCGCCGAGAATCTCGACCGCACCGAGCAGGGGCGCCCGTTGCTGAATGTCGTCACGCCCGCCCAGCTGGCCGGCGGCTGAGCGGATGCGGCCGGAGCGCTTAGCTGAACCGGCGGACGAGTTGCTCCATCTCCTCCGCCTGCGCCTCCATGCTGCGGAGCAGGGCAAGCTGGGCGCGGGTGCGCTGGAGGTTGTGGTCCGGGTGCGCCGTCTTGTAGTAGGTGTCGCCTTGCAGGAAGTCGGTCAGGAATCTCAGGGCCTGCTCGTAGGTGATGATGCGGGCCGTAATCGCCAGATGTTCGACCTCGGTCGCATTAAGGAATCCGCGGGTGGATTCCAGGTAGCCTTCGCAGAGGGCGGCAAAGACCGGCCGGCGCAGCTCGATGCTGGTCAGATCGGCGGCATCCTCCGCTGCGGAGTTGGCCGCGGTCCGGACCATGTCGCCAAAGTCGTGGGGGGCGAGGCCGGGCATGACGGTGTCGAGGTCGATGACACAGACCCCCTGGCCGGTGACATCATCCAGCAGCACATTGCTGACCTTCGTGTCGTTGTGCGTGATGCGCTCGGGGATCCGGCCGCCCGCCTGCAACGCCTGGAGCACCCCGGCCAGCGCCGCCCGTTCGCGCAGCGCGGTGATCTCGTCGCGGGTCTGCGCGGCGCGGCCGCGCGCGTCGTCGGCCACGGCCTGCTCGAAGCGGGCGTAGCGCCCCGGGGTGTCATGGAAGCCGGGGATGGTCACATGCAGGCGCGGGCCGGGCAGGTCGGCGAGGGCGCGTTGGAAGCCGCCGAAGGCCGCGGCCGCGGCCCGGGCCTGGTCGGCGTGGCGCACGACTTCATGGCTGCTGGCGCCCTCAATCCAGCGGTAGCATCGCCAGCATCCGCCACTCCCATCGCGGTGATACAGGCGGCCTTCCCGCGTTGGGATGATTACCAGCGGCTCGTGGCGCCGCCGCGCCGTGGCGCCGGCCGGGCGGGCGGCATGCGTGGTCACGCGCCGGATGTTTTCCATCAGGTGGTCGACCTGGCCGAAGATCCGGGTGTTGATCTTCTGGCAGATGATGCGCGGGTTGCCGGCCCCGTCCGACAGCTGCACGGCAAAGGTGTCGTTGATGTGCCCCGTGCCATGCGGCGCAGCCGAGGCGAAGGTGCCGGGAAGTTGGAAATGGCCGCAGACGCTCTCGAGCGTCGGGGGATTCAGGTCAAGTCGCATGGGTCGGCGGGCAACAGGTCCGGCCACGCTGCGATCCCCCCGGACCATGGCCAAGCCAAAAGCTCCCGGGCCGGAGCGGGCGGCCGGGCCGGGCATTCCTTTGTTTTCAACCGCGCCGGGCGCCTCCAGTCTTTTACTCATGCACTCACGCGTTAAGCAGAAACTGGGTGACGGTGGAGAGGCGATTTCCGCCAAGGTGTGCTACCAGGATCCCGAGTTCGTCGAGCTCATGGTCTCCGGCGGGATCGTCGCCCTTCCACTCGTCGTCACCGCCACCCCTGGTCTCGATCATGCCCGAATCTGTGAACTCCGGTGTTACGGGTCGCAGGCGGCCGGCTGACCGATGAAGGCCACCGGTCGCAGCCTGTGTCGCCTCGCCGGCCTGTGCTGGCTGGCCTGGGCCGGACCTTCCGTGGTGGCGAGCACGGTTGTCCTGGAAAACGGCCGCTACCTCGACCCCGAGGGTATGATGCGGCCGTTTGCCGCGATTGTCCTGGAGGGTGACCGGATCAAGGCGATCGTCGCACCCGGTGAGACCTGGACGCCGCCCACTGCGGCCGAGCGCGTGGATGCGCGGGAGCGTTATGTCATCCCGGGCCTGATCGACGGGCACGTCCACCTCGTCCACATCCTGTTCAGTCTCCAGATTTCCGCAGAGGAACTCTTCCCGTTTTTTCTCGCCCATGGCGTGACCACAGTGCGCGACACGGGCGACGAAATCACCACCCAGCAAAAGCTCGCCGACTACGCGCAGCGGCACCCAGAACTCGCGCCCCGGGTCTTCCTCGGCAGCCCGTTGGTGGACGGCAACCCCGCGTATCATCCCTACGTCAGCTGGCCGATGACCGACCCCGCCGATGTGCCGGCCTTCGTGGAAAAAATGAGCGCCGCGGGCGTGCAGACCTTCAAGCTCTACGTCGGGACCTCCCGGGCCGTCGGACAGGCGCTGGTGCGCGAGACACAGCGCCGCGGCCGCTGGTCGACGGCGCACCTCGCCTGGGGCTACACCGCGCAGGAGGCCGCGGCCGACGGCATCAACAGCCTCGAGCACATCGGCTCGGTCTATGAATTCATTCTGCCCCCGGGCACGCCCCGCTGGCCGCCGCCGGCCGAGCGGGCGAAGCTGGCGCCGGACAGGCTCGCGGCGCTCGAGCGGGAGGTCCTCGCGGCCAAGGCGACGGTGGACGTCGACGGACCCGAGGCCCGCGACCTGATCGACTCGCTGGTGCGACACCACGTGGCCGTCAACCCGACCCTCGTGGTTTACCGCAACTGGATGCTCCTGCGCGACCTCGAGTCGGTGCAGACGCACCCGGACCTGGCGCGGATGCCGGCCCGGTTGCGGGAAGGCTGGCAGCATACGGCGCAGGCCGCGCCACTCGCTCCCGCGACCCGGGAGCTCCGGGTGGCCCAGTTCGAGCGCATGAAACAGCTGACGCTCCGGCTGCACCGCGCCGGCGTCGAGCTTATGGCCGGATCCGACACGCCCGTGCAGTTCTGTCCGCCCGGCGGCGCGTTGCACCAAGAGCTTGAGCTGCTGACCGAGGCCGGACTGACGCCGGGGGAGGCGCTGTTCGCGGCCACGCGCAACAACGCCCGGGCCCTGGGGCAGAGCTCGGAGCTGGGCTCCATCGAGGTGGGGAAGATTGCTGACCTCGTGATTCTTACCTCCGACCCGCTGGCCGACATCCGCCACACGCGCGACATCCACCGGGTGATCCACGCCGGACGGGTGCTAGACCCAGCGGAACTGCTACGGCAGGTGCCGGTGCGCTAGCGGCCGGCGTCGTTTTTTTTGGCCGCGTCCTTCTCCGGCTCCTCCTCGATGAGGTTCACCAGGGTGGCCACGGCACGGAAGGGGCGCAGCACCCAGCTGCCCTGGAAGATGGGGCCGACGGGGCCGGCAGTCTCCGGCAGGCGGCGGATGAAGAACAGCAGCGCCACGCACATCACCAGCAGGCTGGCATAATAGCCCTCGAAGACGGGAACATCGACCGCCGGGGTGTCGCCCGGCACCTTGAGGAACAGGCCCCACAGCACGGGCGTGCAGCCGCCGATGAAGGTCATGACGGCGCCGTGGATCGAGACCGGCAGGGCCCGGTCATGCTCCGGGAGGATCTTCACCAGGTAGCTCAGGTTGGCGGAATTCCAGAAGCCCGAGCCCGCGCCCTGCAGGAAGAACAGGAACGGCAGCGTCCAGTAGGCCTTGCCGCCTGTATAGAGAAACACGATCCACGCCGCCGAAATCAGCGCGTAGCTCAGGAAGGCAGCCTTGAAGAACGGCTTCGCGCCGATGTGGTCCATGTGTTTCCGCATGGCGATATTGGCGACGATCAGGCCCACATAGGTCAGCATCGTCAGCAGGATGACCTGCGAGGTGCTGACGCCGGCCGAGGCCTTCAGGTAGTAGACCGCAAAGGGCGCCAGCGGCGTGATGCCGCAGAAGAAAGTCACCGAGATCCAGAGGTAGGAGCGGAAGAAGCTTGGTTCGGTCATGAGCCGCGGCGTCTCGGTCATGACCTTCTCAAGGCTGATGGGCTTCGGTTTCTCGGCGTCGGGCAGCTTCTTCAGCTGCTGGTAGGCGAGGAGCGCGCCGAGCGTGGCGATGAGGTAGAGGAGGATGAAGGCCGTGTAGATCGGCAGGAAACTGAAGAACATGGCGTAGACCAACAGGGACACGCCAATGGCGACGCCGGTCGTGAGCTGGTCGGTGGCCCAGTAGCGGCCGCGCAGGTCGGCCGGCACCAGCTGGTAGAACCACGTGGTGAGCGCCGAGGTGCCGATGGCGCGCAGGAGACAGTAGATGAAGGTGGAGACCACCATGGCGTTGATCATCCATGATACGGGGCTCGGTGGGGCCAGCACGGAGAGGCCGATGGGCACGAGCAGGCAGAAGCTGCGTGCGCCCCAGCCGGCCATGGTCAGCTTCTTGTAACCGTAGCGCGACAGCAGGGTGGTGGAGAGCACCTGCGCGGGCGTGAGCAGGAAGGTCCACGAGAACACCAGGCCCACCTGGAAGGAGTTCGCCCCCAGCTGCTGCATGAAGAGGACCGTCGGCGTGCCGATCGCGACCTGCCAGTTCAGCGCGTTGAAGAACGAAAAGTAGATGCCGCCCCGGTAGGGAATCAGCTCAGGGTGGTGCTTGGCGGACGGAAAGATCATGAGGCCGGCGCCGGGGCTTGGGGGCGCATGATCCCCAGTTCCACGCCCACGATCGACAGTTCATCCGCCGATTCATTGTAGAGCACGACCTCGTTCCACCCGTCTTGGATCACCGCGCAGTCGAGGGTGTAGTTCCAGGCGAGGTGTTCCTCGACGTGCCGGGCATAGGGGCCCGCCGGGAAGAGCAGGTCCGCGGTGGCGACCCGGGCAAACACCGGCCAGCCGCCATTGAGGCTCACGCCGCAGTCGCCGCCCGCTTGGGTGCGGTCGGCGATGACCTGCACCACCAGCACCAGGCCGGCGTCCGCCGGCTCGGCGCAAAGGGGGATCCGCAGCGCGCGGCGGTGCTTCGGGGCGATGCGCACCGGCAGCTGCTCGGGGACGTCCCAGATCTTGGTCGAGAGCACGGAGGCGGTGTTGAAGGCGTAGTGTTTCTCCCGGCCCCGCAGCTGGTCGAGCTGGTCGAGCCCGCGCAGCGCGCTGTAGTCGGCGCGGAGGCCGGGGACGCGGACCTGGTCGGTGACAAAAAAGTTGAACTGCTCGAGGCCGTCCGCCCCGAGCACGAGCTTGCCGGCGGCGTTGGCGCGGATCAGCTCGGCGCTGGCGGTGAGGTAGCGGGTGCCGCGCACCCGGAGGGGTTCGTCGGGTTTGAGCTTGGCGTGAAAGGCGTTGTCGCCCGCGAGTTGGACGTCGGGCCCGGCCGGCCGTTCGCGCAGCGACGGCGCGTGCGTTTCCAGCCAGTTCGGGGCGTCCTCCATGCCGCCGTAGATCGTGAGGTCCGGCCCGAGCTCGCGGCGCAGCCCGTCGAGCGGCATCTCCCAGGCGGTCTGCCAGAAATTGCTGAAGGTGCAGTAATCGATCAGGCCCCGCCGGGCCAGTTCCTTGAGGTCGATGCCGATGCTGCGCAGGTAGGGCAGGTTGGCGGGGGCGCGGATGCCCAGCGCGTAGTCCGGCCGCCGCGCCTTCGTGAGGGCGCGGACCTCGGCGAACCAGTCGGTCATCATGGCGACGTCCCGTTCGCTGGCCGTGGCCTCGAGGCACAACGGATGGCGCAGCCAATCCATCTCGAGGCCCTCGTAGTCGTAGTCCTCGATGCCCTCGCGCATCATCGCGAGCATGTAGTCGCGCACCGGCTTGCGGCCGTAGTTGAGGCCGATCCACGCGGCCTGCGAGGCGGACGCGGCGCCGGGGATGCGGCCGGAGAGGCGGTTCTGCGGGTCGCCGAAGATCCGGCAGTTCACCGGGCAGTCCGGCGCGCTGGAAAAGTGCGTGGCGTTCATCCGGTAGCTGAGCCACGGGCTGATGCGCTGGGCCCGGCAGGCCTTGGCGCTTTCGGCCAGCCAGTCGACACCGGCCTCGGCGAGGTCGAGGTAGAGGTCGAGCATCTCCACCATGTTGGTGGAAAACTTCTCGGCCAGCTTCGGTGTCATGCCCGCCAGCCCGGCCGCCACGGAGCGCGTGAAGGCGAGGTCGCCGCGCCGGTAGTTCGTCATCAGGTATTCGAGCTTCTTGGTCGGATACCACGCCACCTGCGTGTTGGGGTTGATGAGGAGCGTGTCGATCCCGGCCTGGGCGATCGCGCCGAAGTAGCGGTGGATGGCCTTGGCGCTGTAGGGGCCGCCCTCCGGCTGCCAGATCTCCGGGTTGTAGAACAGGAAGTTGCAGTCGCCGTTGAAGAGGTTGCGGTGATCCTTGAGCCGGCGCGGCCCGGGTGTGGCGGAGGGGGCTGGGCCCGCGGCGGTGAGCGGGGAAAGAGCCGGGCCGGACAAGGCCATGGCCGCTCCACTCATGACACCGGCGCTGAGGAAGTGGCGGCGGGTCAGGTGGCCGGACTTGGAAGGGGCAGGGTCCTCAGAACGGGGCGCCGGGTCCATGTTCAGGGGACGAGAAGGAACTTGCTGATGGCGCTGCCCTCGGGACCGCTGCGGGGCATCATCTCGCGCTCGGCCGGCAACCGGCCGGTGAGTTTCCAGGTGTCACCGGTTTCGGCGACGTAGACGACCCCGTCGCGGCCCACCGCAACGGCATGCGGATAGTTCATTTTTCCCGGAAAGGTCCAGACGTCGAGCGTGCGGCCCTGGCGGTCGAGGCGGATGATGGCATTGTCGATGCCGGCCGAGCCGAAGAGGAAACCGTCAGGGGCCGCATACAGCCCGTCGAGCGAGTGGAGGTCGGGCCAGGTGGCGACATGGGTGCCGTCGGCGCGGAAGATCTGGATGCGGTCGTTCTCCCGGTCGGTCATGTAGAGCAGGCCGTCGGGCCCGTGCGTGATGACATGGGGCGTGTGGAATTCGCCGTTGGCCGTGCCGCGTTGACCCCAGTCGAACAAGAAACGTCCGTCCGCCGAAAACTTAGCGATGCGGGAGTTGCCGTAGCCGTCGGTGACAAAAAATTCGCCGCTCGGCAGCACACAGACATGCGTGGGCTGGAAAAAATGGGTGGCGTCGCAGCCGGAGACACCGTCGACACCCAGCGTCAGCAGCAATTTTCCCTCGGGGGAGAACTTCATGACCAGGTGCCGGCTTACATCGGTGATCCACACATTGTCCCAAGGATCGACATGCAGGCCGTGTAGCCAGTAGCGCTCGGCGATGGGGATCGGGACGGGTCCGCGGAGGTCGTAGGCCATCTTGCGCTGCTGGTGTTCCGCCCCGATCTCGCAGTCGAGCGTGCCGTCGGCGTGAAGCCGGAGGAACGGCCGGTCGCCGCGATGGGCGATGTAGATGCGGTTGCGCGAGTCCACGCCCACGCCCACGACGCGGTCGAGGGTGATGCCCGGCAGACGGGCCCAGTTCGGCTGGGCAACCAGGCGGGATGACGCAGAGGCGGTGAAGGGAACGGCGCGAAGCGGGAACATGGTGGAGGTGGTTCAGGCGAGACGCGTAAAGCCCCGCTGGCCGCGGGGCACGCCGGATTCCTCCGCGAGGGTGCCGCGGGTGATGATCGCTGCGACCTCGCCCATGGTTTCCTCCGCAGCACGCAGCATGGCCTCGATCCGCGGCTCCTCGTGGGCGAGCATGACGTAATAGTAGGTGGCGACGAGGTAGCCGCGTTCGCGCATCTTGCGCACGTAGAGCGTCTGGGCGAGCGGGGCGTCGGGCCCGAGGTCGAAGACCATGGTCGGCGTGGCCGGCATGCCGCCGACCAGCAGCCGGCAGGCCGGGTGGCGGGCGGCGAGGGCGCGGAGCGACTGCTGCAGGCGTTCGCCGCGCTCCCAGATGATCTTTTGCACGCCGAGGCGCTCCACTTTTTCCAGCACGGCGAGCGCGGCCGCGGGGCCGACGCCGTCGGTCCAGTAGCTGGAGGAAATGAAGCTGCCGTCGGCCGCCGCCATGACCGGCTCGCGGCCGATCACCGCGCCGAAGGGAAAGCCGTTGCTCATGGCCTTGGCGTAGACGACGACATCGGGATCGATGCCGAGGCGGGCCATGGCGCCGGGGTGGCCGTAGCGCAGGCCGCTGGTGACCTCGTCGACGACGAAGACGCCGCCTGCGGCGCGGCAGCGGGCCGCGACCTTTTTGAGGAAATCATCCTTCGGCACCTGCGAACGCATCGGCTCCATGACCACGCAGGCGAGGTTGTCGCCGAGCTGGGCCAGCGCGGCCTCGAAGGAGGCGAAATCATTGTATTTGAAAGGCAGCGCCGTGCCCTTGAGTTCGCGGGGCACGCCCTTCGGCTCGAGGCCGGGGAGCAGGTGGCCGTTGAGGGCATCAGTCTCGCCGAGGTTGGCCGCCAGATACCAGTCGTGCCAGCCGTGGTAACCGCAGAAGGCCACGCCGCTGCGGCCGGTGGCGGCGCGGGCGATGCGGACACTCATGTTCATGGCGTCGCCGCCGCCGCGGGCGTAGCGCACCTTGCCGGCCCAGGGGTGGAGGGCGAGGAGCTTGTCCGCGAGCTCGACCTCCTGCGGGTTGACGAGCGTGCAGTAGGTGCCGAGCGACAGGCGGCGGGTGACCGCGGCGGTGACGTCCGGGTCGGCATAGCCCAGCAAAATCGCGCCGACGCCGCCGGCGAAGTCCACGTAGCGGCGGTCGTTGAGGTCCCAGACGTCGCTGCCCGAGCAGCGGGAGAAGTAGGCGGGCCAGGACTTGGCGTCGAACATCTCGGCCCGCTTCGAGAGCAGGCCGGTGCCGCCGGAGATGACGGTGCGGGACCGCTGCCAGAGCTCGGGGCCGGTCGCGGCCGGCGCGGGGGCCGCCGGCGCGAGGTGCGGGGCGAGGAGCCGCTTGGCGTTGTCGCAGAAGACATCCTTGAGGTCAGCCTGGGTCAGGCCCGTGTCCTCGCAGGCCTCGCGCAGGCACATGAGCGACTCGATGCCGATGAGGGTCATGTCGTTGTTGGTCGGGGCGGCGTAGTCGGTCCGCAGCAACTCCGGGTGGAGCCAGAAGAACAGGTCGCCCGTGCTGACGCAGCGGCCACGCACCTCGCAGACGGCGAAATCGGAGCCCCACAGGACGCGACGGGGCCCGAGGACCTTGAGGGCGGCGCGGAAGGCCTCGGACTCACAGACCGCGGAGGTGTCGACGACGACGTTGTCGAGGTCGGCCATGGTGTGAAGCCCGCGGCGGGCGTTGCGGTAGTTGAAGCTGCGCGCGACATGCGCGAGGATCAGCCGCATGTTGGGGTAGGCCCGGCAGAGGCGGCGCACCTCCTGCTGGTTCGACGGATCCTCGATGGCGCCGTCGCGCACGATGTGCAGGAGCAGGATGCCGCGGACCTCGTGCAGGATCTCCCACATCCAGTCCGGCGCGTATTCCGCCAGGTGGGCGTGCATCGTGTCCGGACGGCTGGCGTAGCAGTGGTAGACCTTGATGCCGATGAAACGCCCGCTGCGCAGGGCGGCGGCGACCATCGCCGGGTCATCCGCGGGGGACACGAGCATGAGGCCGCGGCTGAGCGGCGTGCCGTGGGCCTTCACCTCGTCGGCCAGCCAATCATTGAGGACCGGGCGGTTCGCGGTCTTGTGCGGCATGCCGAAGTAAAGCCCGTGGATCGTCTTGACCGGCATGTAGCGCAGCAGCGCGGCCCGGTGCTCGCGGCAACCCTGCACGGGTTCGTCCACCAGCGGTTTCCATGTGCCCGGCGCGAAGTGCGCGGGGTGGTGCGGGTGGGCATGGATGTCGTAGATCTCCTCCGGCATGAAGCCGGCCAGCCGCTGGGCGGCGATCTGCTGGTCACGGGGAGTGAGGGTGGTGACGTATTTCATGTTTCGGAAGAAGGGACCGGGCGCGGTTTGATCGTCCAGAGGAGCACGGCGCAGATGAGCAGGCCGAGGGCGCCGAAATTGAACATCGTGGTGATGCTGATGTGGGCATCACGCACCACGCCGCCGATGTAGATGGAGGCGCCACCCACCATGACGGCGAACATGTTGAGCACGCCGACGCCGGTCCCGAGGTGACGGCGGTCGACGATCTGGCACAGCAGCGGAGTCATGCTCGCGTCCGGGAACGGGCGGGTGAAGCCGTAGATCACCATGCCCAGGAGGACCAGCGGCAGCACGCTGGCGTTGCCCACGAGCAGGACCCCGGGGATGGCGACGAGGACGCCGATCACGCCGACGTAGATCCGGCCCCGGGGGTTGGTTTGCGTCCACCGGTCGGCGAAGTAGCCGCCCGCCACCATGCCGATGAGGCTGGCCGAATAGATGTAGCCGAGCGCCGTGAGCCCGGCGCGGCCCTGGGTCATGTGGAACTGCTCCTGCAGGTAGGCCGGCAACCAGCCGGAAAAGGACCAGCTGGCCACACCCAGCAGGCCCCAGAAGACAAGGGCGAGCAGGAAGGCGGGCCGGCTGAAGAGACTCACGAGGGTCTGGCCCAGCTGAAGGACCGGTAGGACCGCGACCGGCTCGCCTGGAGCCGCGACCTCCTTCGGGCGGTCCTTCAACAGGAAGAAGAGCACGCCGGCGTAGACGATGCCAATCAACCCGAAGAGCTGGAACACGAATGTCCAGTCGTGCCGATCGGCGATCCAGCCGCCCAATCCGCCGAGGCCCGAGCCGACCATGACACCGCTGAGATGGATGCCATTGGCGAGGGACCTCGTCTGGTTGCGGTGATAGTCCATCAGGAGGGCACCGGCGGCCGGGAAGTAGGCGGCTTCGCTGATGCCCATGAGGGCGCGGTAAAAGAGCAGCTCGTTGAAGCTGGTGGCATGGGCCGTGAGCCACGTGGTGGCCGACCACGCGAACAGCGAGAAGATGATGATCCGGCTCCGGTTGAATTTGTCCGCGATGAACCCGCCGAACGGGCTGAGCACCCCGTAGGTGACGAGGAAGATGGTGGTCAGCAGCCCGAACTGGGCGTCGGTCATCGGGATCGTCACCTTGATCGACGAGCGCATCGTGATCAGGATCATGCGGTCCAGGTAGTTCAGGAACGCCACGAACCACAGCAGGCCGACCATCAGCCAGGCCCGGCGCATCAGGTTGTCGACGGAAGGGCTCATGGGGATCCTTGGGAGCTAGGCGGTGAGCCGGGTTGAGGGCCGGATGCAGAAGAGCAAAGCGGCGCAGATCAGCATGCTGAAGGCGGCGAACTGGAAGACATTGCTCACGTCGACCTTGGCGTCGCGCAGGACGCCGCCGGCGTAGATCGTCAGGCCGCCCACCACGCACGAGAACAAGTTGAGCACCCCGTAGCCCGTCGCGCGGTAGCGCGCGTCCGTCACCGTGCAGAGGATCGGCATCATGTTCGAGTCGGAGAAGGCCTTGGCGAGGCCGAAGCAGATCAGGCCGGCGATGGCGAGCGGCAGCCAGTCGATGCTGGAGGCGAGCAGGATGCTGGGGGCGGCCACGAGCACGCCGATCATCGGGACGTAGACCCGGGCGCGTTCAGTGGTCCGGCTCCAGCGGTCCGCCCACCAGCCGCCCACGAGCACGCCGACCAGCGCCGCGGCCTGAAGGTAACCGGTGGCGGAAAGTCCGGCGGTGCCCTGCGAGAGCTTGAAATGTTCGTTGAGGTAAGTCGGCATCCAGCCGATCACCGCCCAGCCGGCCAGGCCGAGCAGACCCCAGTAGCAGAGGGCGAAGATGAAGCCGCGCTGGGCGAACAGGCTGCGCAACGCCTCGCCGAGGTTGACCTTCTCTCTGACCGGCGTGGGCTGTCCGGCAACCGCGGGATCGGCGGGGCGGTCGCGGAGCAGGAGCATCACCACGATGGTGTAGACGATGCCCACGAGGCCGAAGATGGTGAAGGCATGCGTCCAGCCGTGGTGCTCGGCAATCCAGCCGCCGAGCCCGCCGAGGCCCGAGCCAACCATGATGCCGCTCATGTGCACGCCCGTAGCGAGCGAGCGGGTGGAGCCGCGGTGGTAGTCGGCGATGAGCGCGAGCGCCGCGGGGATGTAACAGGCCTCGCTCACCCCCATCAGCGCCCGCGTCCAGAGCAGCTGCTCGAAGGTCGTGGCGTGCGCGGTCAGCCAGGTCAGCAGCGACCAGGCGAACAGGCTGATCATGATGACACGGGAACGGCTGAAGCGGTCGGCGAGGAAGCCCGCGAAAGGGCTGAGCAGGCCGTAGACCCAGAGGAAGACCGAGGTGAGGAGCCCGAACTGGGCGTCGGTCATCGGGATCGCCTCGATCAGGGAGCCGCGCATGGTCGTGACGATGACGCGGTCGAGGTAGTTGAGCAGGCCGACGACCCAAAGAAGGGCGACGACCAACCACGCGCGCGCGGGGAGGGTGGAGTCAGAGACCATGGAGTTGCGTGGTTTTTACTGGGTTCGTCCACGCGCCTCGACCGTCCAGCGGCCGATCAGCGTGGCTCCCTCGGTGACGGTGACTTCACTCGTGAGATTGATGACCGTGCAAATGTGCGCCGGCACGAAAGCCACGCGCTCACCCACCGTCAGGCGGTCCACGTCCGCGCCGCGGACGTAGCCGTGCTCCTCGTTGACGCGCACGACCAGCAGGTCGCGGCCGTCGTCGGCCGCGCCGAAATGATTCTCGGGCGTGCGGTCGGAGGAGAAGGTCTTGGAGCCGGCGTCGATCAGGGCGAGGCCCGGCTCGGGCTTGTCCACCACGGTGGCGAGGACATGCACGGCGACATCGGCCGGGGCCATGACCTTGGTGGTGCGGGCCAGGGAGAGGTCGCCGAACATGTAGGCGCCCGGCCGCACGGCCTGCACGCGGCCGCGGCTGATCTGCGTCGCGAGGCGGGCGGTGACGCTGCAGCCCGGCCAGATGGCCAGCGCCGGGTCGATCGCCCGCCGCAGCTGGTGCATCCGCTCGAGCATGGTCTCAAGCGCCGCGGGCACCTGATCCGGGGGCACGCCGTAGAAATGGCCCTCGTGGCAATAGAGGCCCCGGAGCTCGAGATGCGGGTGCCGGGCGAGGCGGGTCGCGATCCGGATGGCGGCCTCGTCCGAGCGGGTGCCCTCGCGGCCGAGGCCGGTGTCGACGGCCAGCATGACGACCAAGCGGCGGCCGGTGGCGGCGGCGAGGTCGGCCAGCGGCTCGAAGTGGGCTTCGCTGGTCAGGCCCACGCGCAGATCAGAGAGACGCTCCGCCAGCGCGGCCAGGCGCGGGGCGAGTCCGCGGCCGACGAGCGAGTTGGCGACAAAGATCTCCTTCACGCCCGAGGGCAGCATCGCCTCGGCTTCACCCACCTTGGCGCAGGTGAGGCCCTTCGCGCCGGCGCCGAGCTGGCGGCGGGCGACCTCGACCATCTTGTGCGTCTTCATGTGCGGGCGCAGCTCGATGCCGCCGGCGTCGCAGGCCGCCTGCATGGAACGGATGTTCGTCTCGACCTTGGCGCGGTCGACGAGGATCGCGGGCGTGGCAAGGGAGTCGAAGGCGGCCATGGATCGTTACATCCGACCGATCTGACCGACGGTCAATCCACCATCCACCACCAGCACCTGCCCGACCATGTAGGCGGAAGCCTGCGACAGCAGGAAGACCGCGGTGCCGGCACAGTCCTCGGGTTCGCCGAGACGCTTGAGCAAAATCTTTTTCTCGTAGTGTTGCGCCCGGGCCCCGAAGCCGAGGGCCGAGGTCAGCGGCGTGCGGATCAGGCCGGGGGCCAGGCCGTTGACGCGGATGTCGTGCTCGGCCAGGGCCTGCGCGAGACTGCGCGTCATCATCACCAGCGCGCCCTTGGAACTGTCATAGGCGGTGGAGTCCTCCTCGGATTGAAACCCGTTGGTCGAGGAGATGAGCACCATCGCCCCGGGACGCTTCCGGGCAATGAGCTCCTTCGCGAAGGCCTGGCAGAGGAAGTAGGTCGCGCGCACGTTGAGGTTCATCGTCTTGTCCCACGTGGCCGCGTCCATCTCGAGGAAGGGTCGGTCAAAGAAGCTCCCCGCATTGGCCACCAGCAGGTCCAGCTTCGGCTGGAGGGCGAAGGCGTCGGCCACAAGCTTGGCCGAGGCGCCGGGTTCGAGGAGGTCGCCGTTCACGAAGGCGCAACCTTGCGGGATGGAGTCCGGCCGGGCGGTGTTGCCGTGATAGACGACGGCGGCGCCGGCCTCGTGGATTCCGTTGGCGATGGCCAGCCCGATGCCCTTCGAGGAACCGGTGACCAGGGCCGCGTTATGAGCGAGTGAGAATTTTGACATCTTTGAGTTTCAACCAATCAAGGGTGTTTTGCTCGCCGACTAGCCGCTTGAGGTGCGCCGGGAGGGCGTGCACGCAGTCGGTCTCGGCCTTGTAGGTGCTGCGCAGTGAAACATACTGGCCGTCGATGTCAGCGACATAGCTCTGGAACGGCGTGTCCGAACCCCACATGAGCTTGGTGGGGTAGGCCTCGGCCAGCGCGTGCAGCACGGCCGTGGGGTCGCGGTAGTCGGCCTTGAAGCGGCGGGCCTCAGGGGCGACGTAGCCCAGGCCGCGCACGACGCCCTCGCAGTGGATGCGGTGGGCGGAGCAGTCGAACCAGGTGTTGGGCAGCTCGGCCACGCGGTCGAGGCAGGCCCGGTCGTAGCGGCAGGAGTGGGCGAGGCAGAAGCGGACCTCCGGGGTCGCCTCGGCGACCCGGAGGATGGTGGTCGCCTGCGACCAGGTGTCCTCCGGCGCGACGCTCGAGTGGATGATGAAGGGAATGTCCCATTCCGCCGCGAGTTCGAGGAAGCCGCGGCCTTCCTTGAGCAGGGCGCCGACGTCAGACTGGATCATCGTCGCCTGGATCTTCAGGGCGTGGAAGGCGTATTGCTCGCGCAGCCGCCGGAGGTGGGCGATCTGCGCCGCCGGCTCGCGCAGCGGGTCGAGGATGACGACCGGGAGGGTGTGGCGGCCGAGGTCGGGGTAGAGGGAGTTGATCTCCTGCAGCATCCGCTCGTTCTCGAAGGCGTAGGGCACCTTCTCCGGGCCGCCGGGGATCAGCTTGGTCCGGCGCATCGCGCCGACGTCGAAGGTGAGGTTGGCGACCATCGGGAACACGAGCCAGCGGTCGACGCCGCAGTGCCGGCCCTCGGTCACCATCGCCGGCAGGTCCTGGCAATACGGGCTGTAGCCGTTGCAGTAGAAATACAGGTCAACCCCCAGGTGATTGTGGCAATCGATGAGCATTCAGGGTTTTTGTTTGACGGAACGACCGTTTCGTATTGTGGAATAGGCTGCAAGCCAAAAAACCATGAGCATCGCGGTCCTCGACAAGACGTTTACCATCCTCGAAGTGATGGCGCGGACCGGCCGGCCCCTGTCGCTGGCCGAACTGGCGGAGGAATGCCGCACCCCGAAACCCACCGTGTTCCGGATCCTGAAGAGCCTGCGCGACCTCGGTTACGTGGAGCAGCCGGACAAGGGCGGGGCCTACGGCCTTTCCGAGCGCCTGTCATCGCTGCGGGAATACGGCCGGGACGAGGCGCTGCGCGACAAGGCGCTGCCGCTGATGGAGTCCCTGCACACCGAGTTCAACGAGACGGTCAACCTCGGGCTGCTCGAGGGGCTGTATATCCGCTACGCCCACGTGATCGAGACGACGCAGCCGCTGCGCTGGATCGTGAAGCCCGGCGCGCGGGACCTGTTCCACACGACGGCCCTCGGGCGGGCGATCGCGGCCAACCTGCCGGCCGAACAGCAGGCGCGCCTGGTGGCCAAGCTGTGTGCCACCCTGCCGGCCCGGGGTCGCGCGGCGATCCGCGCCAAGCTCGAGCGGGAACTGGCGGAGACCCGCGAGCGGGGCTTTGCCTTTGAGGAACAGGAGACCGTGGAGGGTGTGGCCTGCGTGGCGACGCCCCTCGCGCCCCACGGCGAGCCGCTGGCCGCGATCAGCGTCTCCGTGCCGGTCCACCGTTTTCCGACGGCCCAGCGGGCCGCCCTCATTCGCGCCGTGCAGCAGGCCTCCGCCCGCACGGCGCTCCACGTCTGATCCCTTTCCCATGCCCTATACCTTCACCCGATCCTCGGCGCTCTTCGAGCGCGCAGCCCGCAGCATCGCGGGCGGCGTCAACAGCGGCATCCGCAAGATGGAGGCCCCGGTGCCCCTCTATTTCGCCAAGGGCAGCGGCCCGAACCTCTGGGACGTCGACGGCAATCATTACTTGGATTTCCAGCTGGGGCAGGGGGCCCTGCTTTACGGTCACGCGCCCGCCGACATGGCGGAAGCGCTCGCCGCGCAAGCCAAGCTGGGCATCCATTGGGCCGCCCAGTGCGAACTGGAGATCGAGGTGGCGGAGCGCATCCAGCAGATGATCCCGTCGGCCGAGCTGGTCCGCTTCAACAACTCCGCGACCGAGGTGGTGCTGGCCGCGTTCCGCCTCGCCCGCGCCCATACGGGCCGGAAGCTCATCCTCCGGTTTGAGGGCCACTATCACGGCTGGGCCGACGAGGGGCTGGTCGGTTTCGCCAATCCCATGGACAAGTGGGGCGACGACGAGACGCCCGCCCGCCTGCACCCCAGCAAGGGCGTCATCCCTGAGGTGCTCGAGCAGTTCGTGGTGGCCCGTTGGAACGACCCCGCCCACCTGCGCCGGGTCGTCGACCGTCATCGTGGCCAGATCGCCGCGGTCATCTTTGAGCCGGCGCTCTGCAACACCTGCTGTCTCGAACCGGTGGACGGCCTGATGGCCACCATCCGGGAGCTGTGCGACCGCGACGGGATGCTCATGATTTCCGACGAGACCATCACGGGCTTCCGGTTCGGCGCGTCCTGCGCGCAGGGCTATTATGGTTACCGGCCCGACCTGACGATCCTCGGCAAGGCAGTGGGCGGCGGCACTCCCTTCGCGGCGCTCGCCGGCACCAAGGCGGCCTTTGCCAAGATCCTTTCCGGCGAGGTGGTCCATGCCGGCACGTTGAACGGCAATCCGCTTTGCCTTGCGGCGAGCAAGTGGTCGCTCGACCAGGTCCTGGCCCTGGGCAGCAACCATCCCGCGAACACCAAGGTGCTCGGCCAGCGGCTCATGGCCGGCCTCGCCACCCTGGGCAAGGAGCACGGCATTCCGCTGCGCCCCCAGGGCCCGGGCCTGATCTTCCACGCCGTCATGCTCAAGCCCGGTGCCGCCGAGGGACCGATCAAGGATTACCGGGACTACGTGCGCCGCCACGACGCGCCGCGCTGGATGCACCTGCGGCGCTGCCTTCTTGAGGAAGGCGTGCGGGCCATCGAGCGTGGACTCTGGTCGATCAGCCTCGCGCATGACGGCAGCCACATCGACGAGGCCCTGAAGCGGGCGGCGGTCGCGTTCCGCCGCCATGCCGCCACGTGGCAGGCCCCCGCCTGAGCCGGCCCGAGCATGAAGCCGCGCATCCTTTTCGGCGGTCTCTTCCATGAGACCCACACCTTCCTCGGGGAACGCACCCGGTGGGAGGATTTCGAGGTCACGGTTGACGCCGCCATCCTGGCCAAGCTGGGTGACGGGTCGCCGACCGACGGGTTTCTCTCCGAGGCGGCGCGCCATGGCTGGGAGGTGATCCCGACGGTGGACGCCCGCTGTGTGCCGAGCGGCACGGTGGAGGATGCGATGTTCGAGCGCTACTGGCGGGAGTTCGAGCGCCGCGCGGCCCCCGCGCTCGCCGCCGGGGTCGATGGCATCTATCTGGTGCTGCACGGCGCCATGGCGACCGAGACTTTCCGCGACACCGAGGGCGAACTCCTCGGCCGCATCCGCGCGCTGCCGGGGGCGAAGGACTTGCCGATCTTCGGTGTCCTCGACCTGCACGCCAACGTGAGCGCCCGCATGTGCCGCGAGGCGAACGGCCTGGTGATGTATCGGGAGAATCCCCACACGGATGCCCGGCAGGCCGCCGAGCGCGGAGCCGCCTTGCTCGCCCGCTGCCTGCGGGAAAAACGCGTGCCCCGGATGATCTGGTGCCGCCCCCCGATCATGTGGGCTCCACCCGGCACCGGCACGGCGGTCGACCCGATGATGTCGCTGAAATTCTACGCCCACAAGCTGGAGACCAAGTATCCGGACATCTGGGCCTGCAACATCGCCGCCGGCTACTCGTTCGCCGACACGCCCGACACGGGCTGCTCCCTCAGCGTCGTCACCACGCTGCCCGACGAGGCGGCGAAGACCCACCTGCAGGCGGGGGCCAGCCTGGCCTGGTCGCTCCGCGAACTCGGCAACATCGTTTATCCGCCGGTGGACGACGTGGTGCGGGGGCTTCGCCCGGAAGATTTCAGCAAGGGCCCGGTCATTTTGGTCGAGCCTTCCGACAACATCGGCGGCGGCGCGCCGGGTGACGGCACCGGCATCCTGCGCTCGCTGCTGCAGCACAAGGTGGAGCAGGGCCTCGTCATCATCAACGACCCGGCGGCGGTCGCGGCCTTGCAGGACGCCGCTCCCGGGGCGGTGCGCCAGCTCGCCGTGGGCGGGCGCGGTTCGCCGCTCGACGCGGGCCCGGTGAACCTGGCCGTCACTTTCGTGTCGCGCAGCGACGGCCACTTCACGCTCGAGGATCCGAACAGCCACCTTGCCTCCATGAACGGCCTCCACATCGCGATGGGGCCATGCGCCGTGGTGCGCACCGCGGGGATCACCCTCCTGCTCACCAGCCGCAAGACGGCGCCGTTCGACCTCGGGCAGCTGCGCAGCCAGGGCATCGAGCCCACGGCCTTCCGCCTCATCGGCGTCAAGGCGGCCGTCGCCCACAAACGGGCCTACGACAAGATTTCCCGGACGAGCTACTACGTCGACACCCCGGGCCCCTGCACGAGCAACATCGCCGCCCTGCCGTGGAAGAAGCTGGTCCGACCGGTTTATCCCCTGGACCAGTCCGCCAACGGCCAACCGCAATTCTCATGAACCCTAAAGTCACGTTTCCCATCAATCCGGACACCCCGGTGTCCCATCTGCCCTTCAGCCCGGTCGCCCGGGTGGGGGACCTCGTCTTTGTCTCCGGCCAGGCGTCCGTCGATGCCACCGGCAAGATCATCTCCGACACCTTCGAGGGCGAGTTCCGCCGCTCGGTCGAGAACCTCCGCAAGGTCCTCCAGACCGCGGGCTGCGACCTGAACGACGTCATCCAGACGCGCAACTACGTCCGCGACGCGGCAGAGGTGCCGCTCTACAACCAGCTTTACCGCGAATATTTCAGCGCGCCGTTCCCGACCCGCACCACCATCACCAACTGCCTGCCCCCGGCCCTGCGCTACGAGATCGAGTGCATCGCGGTCGCCCGGAGCTGAGCCCCTGCCGCCATGAAAATCACCCGCTATCTTGATTCCACCGGCGCCGCCAGCTACGGCGCGGAACAAGCGGACGGCAGCGTCCTGCGCATCGAAGGCGACGTCTTCGGCGCCCACCGCGTCACGACGGAGAAAGCCAGCTTGCGCAAGCGCCTCGCCCCCGTGGTCCCGGCGCAGATCCTCGGCGTGGGCCTGAACTACCGCCACCACGCCGCGGAATCCGGCATGAAGGCCCCGGAACTCCCGGTCCTCTTCGTCAAGGGCATCAACACGCTGCAAAATCCCGGCGACTCGATCCTGATCCCGACACACCTGCCGAGCGAGGAGGTCGACTACGAGTGCGAGCTCGCGGTCGTCATCGGCCGTGCCTGCAAGAACGTCGACCGGGCCCACGCCCTCGACTACGTGCTAGGCTACACCTGCGCCAACGATGTCTCGGCCCGCGACTGGCAGATCAAGAAGGGCGGCGGCCAGTGGTGCCGCGGCAAATTCTTCGACACCTTCTGCCCGCTCGGGCCCGTGCTCGTCACCACCGACGAGATCAAGAATCCCAACAACCTGAAGATCGCCACCCGCATCAACGGCGTGACGCTGCAGGACTGGACCACCTCCGACATGATTTTCGACGTGCCGCGCATCATCGAGTTCCTGAGCGCCAGCACGACGCTGGTGCCCGGAACCGTGATCCTCACCGGCACGCCGCACGGCGTCGGCATGGCCGCCAAGCCCACGCCCCGCTGGCTCAAGCCCGGCGACGTCGTCACGATCGAGATCGAGGGGATCGGCCAGCTGACCAACCCGGTCGCGCTCGAGCCCAAGGCCTGAGTTTTCCCCGCCGCCCGTGTCCTCCCCCCGGCCCGAGATATTCCAGCGCACCCCGGCCCGGCTGGGCGAGGGGCCGTGCTGGGATGTCCGCCGGCAGACGCTCTGGTGGGTCGACATCCTCGGCCGCCAGCTCTTCGCCTGTGCCGCCCAAGGCGGACCAGTGCGGACGATCGACCTGCCGGAAATGCCCGGCTGCGTAGTTGTGGCGGATGACGGGCAATTGCTGCTGGCCCTGCACCGCGGTGTGCAGCGGTTCGCCCCGGATACCGGCGCACTCACGCCGTTCAGCGTGCCGGTCGGGCACAACCCCGAGGTTTTCCGCTTCAACGACGGCAAGGTTGACCCGCAGGGCCGCTTCTGGGCGGGCACCCTGGCGCTCGACTCCCGGCCGCGACAGTCGCACCTGTTCCGGTTCGATGGGGCGGGGCACGCGACGGTCATGCGCGAGGGTGTCACGGTCTCCAACGGCCTCGCCTGGTCGCCGGACGGGCGCACCCTCTACTACGTCGACTCGCCAACCCGCCAGGTGCAGGCCTTCGCCTTTGACGGTGCCAGCGGCTCACTCGGGCCCGGGCGCACGGCCTTTACGCTGGCCGCCGACGAAGGCTGGCCGGACGGTTGCTGCATGGATGCCGAGGGCTGTCTCTGGCTCGGCCACTGGGGCGCCGGGCGGTTGACGCGCTGGGATCCGGTCGCGGGGCGCTGCCTGCAGACCTATCGCCTGCCGGTGACCAATGTCACCTCCTGCGCCTTCGGTGGCGCGAAGCTCGACCGGCTCTTCATCACGACCGCGGTCGACGCCGAGGCCAAGACCCCGGAACCCGAGGCGGGCTTCATTTTTTGCCTGGAGCCCGGTGTCACCGGGCTGCCGTCCCACGAGTGCCGGCTGAAGCGCTGACCCTTTATTCTCATGAAAAAAATCCAACTTACCGGCGGCGTCTGGTCCGCCACCCCGACGCCGCTGAACGCCGCGGGCCGGGTCGATGTCCCTTCTGTCGAACGCCTCATCGAACACCACATCCGCATGGGCGTGACCGGCGTCATGCTGGCCGGCACCTGCGGCGAGGGCCCGTGGCTGCTTGATGGTGACCGCGAGACGCTCGTGCGCTCTGCCGCGGCCGTCGGCCGGGGCCGCCTGCGCATTGCGATGCAGGTGACGGAGAACTCCGCCGTGCGCACCCTGCACATGGCCGAGCAGGCCGCAAAGTGGGGGGCCGAGATCGCAGTCGTGGCCCAGCCTTATTTCTTCCTCAACGCGACCGCCGACCGGCAGCTGTCTTATTACCGTGACTTCGCGCGCGGTTCGGTCCTGCCCGTCGGCTTCTACGACCGTGGCAAGAACAGCCCTTACATGATGCCTGACACGCACCTCGACGAGCTGCTGAACGAGCCGAACATCGCGCTCGTCAAGGACAGCTCGGCGATGCCGGCGCACCGCGACCTTTTCCTCAAGATTCGCCAGCGCCGCCCGGAGCTCATCCTGCTCGACGGCGATGAGTTTGATTGTGCCAACTACATGGCGGCCGGCTTCGACGGCCTGCTGCTCGGCGGTGGCATCTTCAACGCCGGACTCGCGCACCGGATCATCCGCGCGGTGAAGGCCGGCGATCTGCCCGAAGCGCACCGACTCCAGGCCCGCATGAACGACCTGATGCTGCGCGTCTACGGCGGTCCCAAGATCGAGTGCTGGATGAGCGGCCTCAAGGAACTGCTCGTGCAAATGAAGCTCTTCTCCACGCGCAACAGCCTCCTCGGCTATCCGCTGACCGACTCCTGCCTCAAGCAGATCACCGAGGCCCTGAGCGGCGCGGACGGTCTCGGCTATCGCTCCGACCTCCTCGAACCGGCGCACACCGCCTGACCCGCTCTCCCCATGGCCAATCCCACGCCGGGCAGCCTGCCTTACACCGACACCAAGCCCGTCGGCTCGGCCGACTTTTATTTCGCGATCAACTCCACGTTCCGGTTCATCCTGCGCAAGCTGGGTCGGGAGGCTTGGATCCGTTACCTGCAGGACATGGGACGCGACTACTACGCCCCGGTCAACCGGCAGTGGCTGACGGGCGGTCTGCCCGCGGTCGCCGGCTACTGGCGCGCCTTCTTCGCCGCCGAGCCGGGTGGGGAAGTGGAGGTGAAGCAGCTGCCCGACCGGGTCGAGCTCCACGTCAAGGTCTGCCCGCTCATCAAGCACCTGCGCGCGCACGGCCGCGTGCCGATCCCGGAGTTTTGCCAGCATTGTTACCATCTCGGCTCCGCGCGCGCGGCGGCCACCGGCCTCACCATGCGGCTGTGCGGCGGTGACGGCGCCTGCACCCACACTTACGCCCTGCCGGCGGCGCAGCTGCCGCCGCAGGATCCGAAACAAATCAAGGAGAACGCCCCATGATCGGCTGTTATGATTTCTGCGGTCACTACGAGTGGACCTTCGGCTGGTTCGAGCGCACCGGCGGGCACCCCCTGGTGCGCGCCTACTGGGACGAGGCCATCAACCAGGACTCGCAGTCCCACGCCCGCGACCTGATCAAGGCCGAGGGCATCCCGGGCATGCTGAAATACTGGGGCCACACCCTGCTGGAGGAGTCGCCCGAACTCGGGTTCACCATCTCCCACCAAAAGGATGTGTTCCGCATCGACTTTCACCAGTGCCCCTCGCGCGGCTTCCTGCTGCGCAACGACCTCAAGAACTACAGTGACTACTGTGACCACTGCATGGGCTGGACCGGGCCCATGATGAAGTCCTGCGGCTACCAGATCGACCACGAGCACAACCATCGCGGCCAGTGCTGGTGGGAGATTCGCCCCGCCGGCACGCCGGGCGGTCACTCCGCCGTGGGCGCGGTCGCGGGTGACAAGGACGCCCGTTTGCTGCCCAACTGGCAGGCGCCCGGCGCGAAACTGGACCGCTACGTCAAGGCGAACGACCCGGATCAAAAAACCCCTTAATTCCACCGACCGATGAAAGTGCTCAAGGAAGGCGGCCACCGCCTCTTCGAAACCGACCCTGAAACCGCGCGCTACGTGGCCGAGCTGTTGGCGCGGCTGCGCCGTGACGGCATGGATGCCGTGCGCGCCCTGAGCGCCCAGTTCGACGAGTGGTCCCCGAAGAGTTTCGAGCTGTCCGAAAAGCAGATCGCGGCGGCGGTTGCGCAATGCCCCAAGCAGCTGCGGGACGACACGCGTTTCTGCCAAGGCAACGTGCGGCGCTTCGCGCGGGCCCAGCTGAAGATGTTCCAGCCCCTTGAGGTGGAGTCGCCCCCGGGCGTGTGGCTCGGCCACCGGCACATCCCCGTGCAGTCGGTCGGCAGCTACGTGCCGGGCGGCCGCTACCCGATGTTCGGCTCCGCCCAGATGAGCATCATCCCGGCGAAGGTCGCCGGCGTGAAGTCCGTCGTCGCCTGCACGCCACCGGTCAAGGGCAGCGGCTATTATCCGGCCACGATCAACGCCATGAAGCAGGCCGGCGCCGACCGGATCTTCGTGCTGGGCGGCGTGCCCGCGATGGCCTTGATGGCCTTCGGCATGGGCGAGGTTGATCCCGTCGACATCCTCTGCGGCGCTGGCAACAAGTTCGTGGCCGAGGCCAAGCGCCAGCTCTTCGGGCAGTGTGGCATCGATTTGCTCGCGGGCCCGACCGAGATCGCGGTCATCGCCGACGATTCCGCGGACCCGGCCCTGGTCGCCTGCGACCTGCTGGGCCAGGCGGAGCACGACCCGGCGAGCGGCCAGCTCTGTGTCTGCCTCAGCGCCGCCTTCGGCCGCGCCGTGCTGAAGGAAATCGCCCGCCAGCTGCCCCTGCTGCCCACCCGCGAGATCGCGAGCCAGTCCTGGGCCACGCACGGCAAGCTCTATGTCGCCCGGGACCGTGACGAGGCGATCCGGATCAGCGATGACTATGCGCCCGAGCACCTCGAGCTGCACGTCGACCGGCCGGCGTATTACTTCGAGCGCCTGCACAACTACGGGTCGCTCTTCATCGGGGAGGAGACGACGGTAGCCTACGGCGACAAGAGTATCGGCACGAATCATATCCTGCCCACCAGCCGCTCGGCGCGCTATACGGGCGGGGTGTGGGTGGGGAAATTCCTGAAGACCGTCACTTACCAGCGCATGACCCCGGCGGCGAGCCGCCGGGTCGGCGCCGTGACGGCGCGGCAATGCGACGTCGAACGCATGGCCGCGCATGCCGTCACCGCCCGCGTGCGGGTGGATCGTTACGCCCCGAAGCCGGGCGGAAGGAAAAAGCGAGGAACATGAGCGCCACCCGTCCCGGGCCGAAACGGCCGCTGCACCTGTTCGCGACGATGTGGTCGTTGCGGCAATATCCCTCGTTGGAAAAGGAATGGTCGTGGAAGAAGAAATTCGCCGCCATCCGCGCCGCGGGGTTTGACGGTGTGTTCTCGCCGCCCATCCCCGTCATCGCGGAACGCGGGGCGCTGAAGTATCTGGCCGTCACCAGCCTCGGCGTTAATTCGGACTGTGCGGCACCTTTTGCGGCGGCCCGCGAACTTGGCGCGGTCGCGATGGATGTCCAACTGGGGGACTACGACACTCCGTTGACCGAGGCGGTCATCGTGGCAAAACGCATCAGCGCTGCCGCCCGGGCAAACGGCCTGCCCTTCGCGATCGAGACCCATCGCGACACCTTCACCGAGACCCCCGAAGCCACGATGGCCCTGACCCGGGCCTACCGGGCGGACACGGGTGAGACGCTGCCACTTTGCCTGGATCATTCCCATTTCGCGGTGGTGCGCCACCTGCCGGCAGGCCAGCTCTGGGCCCGGCTGCAGGAGCCGAAGCCGCTGCTGCGTGCGGCGGTGCAATTCCATCTCCGGCCCTTCAACGGCCACCATTGCCAGCTACCGGCGCTGACGCCCGGAGGGAAACGGACTCCCGAGTATCTGGACTGGTTGGTTTATGTGACGGAATTGTTTGCCCACGAGCAGCGCCGGCGCACATCCCGCCCCGCCCTGGTCGTCGTGGAAATGGGCCACGCCTCCCCGGCGTATCGCCTGAGCGGTTTCCCCGACACCTGGCGCGATGTGCGGCGCGTTGCGGCCGACTTGCGCTCCCTCTGGCTCCGGGGGAAAATCACGCCATGAAGGGCAAGGTCGCAGTCGTCACGGGTTCCACCAGCGGCATCGGCTGGGGCCTGGCCGGCGCGCTGGCGGAGGCGGGCGCCGACGTGATGTTGCACGGCCTTGGCGATCCGGCAGAGGTCGAGCGCCTCCGTGCCGGCCTCGCCGCCCGCACGGGTGTGCGGGTCGCTGTCCACCAGGCCGATCTCAGCCGCGCGGAGGAAGTGACCCGCCTGATCCGTGACACCGAGGCGGCCCTGGGCGGAATCGACATCCTCGTGAACAACGCGGGCATCCAGTTTGTCTCCCCCGTGGAGGATTTCCCGCCGGAGCGCTGGACCGCGGTGCAAAACATCATCCTGAACTCGAGTTTTCACGCCATCCGCGAGACGGTGCCGGGCATGCGGCAGCGCGGCTGGGGTCGGATCATCAACCTAGCCTCGGTGCACGGTCTCGTGGCCTCGCCTTTCAAAAGCGCCTACGTGGCGGCCAAGCACGGCCAGATCGGACTGACCAAGACCGTGGCGCTCGAACTCGCCGAGACCGGCATCACCTGCAACGCGATCTGTCCGGGCTACGTGCGCACGCCGCTGGTCGAGGGCCAGATCGACAGCCAGGCCAAGGCGCATGGCCTGCCGCGGGAACAGGTCATCCGCGACGTGATCCTCGCGGCCCAGCCGACGAAGCGCTTCGTCGAGGTGGCGGAGGTGGCCGCGCTCGCGCTTTTCCTCTGCAGCGAAGCGGCGCGGTCGATCACCGGGGCGGCCATCCCGGTCGACGGTGGTTGGTCCGCCCGTTGATCAGGTGAGAAAGGCCCGGAGGCCCTCGTCGATCGATCGGGTGCTCCGGAAGTCGAGCAGTTCCTGCGCGGCGAGCGGGGAGCCCACCGAGTGGCGGATATCGCCCTCGCGCGCCGGCTTGCGGCCGGGATTGAGGGAGCGGCCGGTGATGCTTTCCATGACGCGGATGACCTCGGTCAGCGGGATGGCGGTGCCCGTGCAGACGTTGACCACCTGCGCTCCCGTGACCGGTTTGGTCAGCGCCAGCACGTTGGCGCGGGCCACGTCGGCCACCGCGATGAAGTCGCGTGTCTGGCCGCCGTCGCCCTCCAGCGCGAAGGACCGGCCTTCGCGGAAGGCGGCCGCGAGCAGCGAAATCACGCCGCTGTAGGGGGAGTGAGGATCCTGCCGCGGTCCGTAGACATTGAAGTAGCGCAAGGCCACGGTGCTGATCGCCGGATGGGCGCGGACGAGGTCGGCCAACACACCTTCGGAGGCCAGCTTCGCGGTGCCGTAGGGGCTAAGCGGGTTGGTCCCGGTGGCTTCGCGAAGCGGCAGGTCGGAGTTGGCGCCATAGACGGCGGCGCTCGAGGCAAAGGCGATCCGGCGCACGGAGTTGCCGGCGGCCGCGGCGGCGGTGACCAGTCGCGTGGCCTCGAGGTTGAGGCGGCGGTTTAACGCGGGGTCGGCGATGCTCTCGGGGACACTGACCAGGGCGGCGAGATGGAGTATGGCATCCGGCTTCTCGGTCGTCACGACCTGGGCCAGCAGTCCCTCGGTCGTGATGTCCGCCCTCAACAGGCGGAAACAGGGATGCCGCAAGGCGCTGGCGAGGTTCTGCTCGCGGCCCGTGCGAAAATTGTCGAGACCGATAACGTCATGGCCCCCGGCGAGCAGCAGGTCGGAGGTGTGGCTGCCGATGAAGCCAGCAGCGCCGGTGACAAGGATCTTGGCCATGGGTCAGGCGGAGCGTTCGTAGACCAAGCGGCCGCCGACCCAGGTCTTGGCGGCACGCAGGCCTTCGTCCCAGAGCACAAGGTCGGCGTCGGCGCCGGGCTGCAGGGTGCCTTTGCCCTTCAAGCCCAGGATGCGGGCCGGGTTGAGCGTGCCCATGGCCCAGACCTGTTCGGGGGGCAGCTTGAGCCAGGACAGGAGATTCGCCATGCCGCGGTCCATCGTGAGCGCGCTGCCGGCGAGCGTGCCCTTGGTCGCGTGGCGGGCGGCAGTCTCCGGGGCCACCTTGATGGGGAAGCCCCAGGGCGTGTCGTATAGGCCGGGGGGCAGGCCGGCGCCGATGTTGGAATCGGTGATAAGGACGACACCTTGCCAGCCCTTGGCTGCGACCGCGGCGCGGATGGCGGTGGGGTGGACATGCACGCCGTCGGCGATGAAATCGACAGACATCCGCGGGTCGGCAAGGATCGCTTCCACGGCGCCGACCGGCCGCACGCCCGGGTCCTTCTCGGCCGGGGCGTAGAACACGTCGTAGAAATGCGTGGCATGCGTCGCGCCGGCCTCGATCGCGGCCTCGGTCTGCTCGGCGTCGGCCCGCGTGTGGGTGAGCAGCACCCGGATGCCCTTCGCGCGGAGCGCGCGGATGACCGGTAGGATGTTCTGCTGGTCGGGGCTGAGCGACATCGCCGTCACGCGCCCGGAGCAGGCGTCCAGCAACCGGTCCAGCAGGCCGAGGTCACCCGGCAAGGTCGGGCAGGCGGCGCCGCCGCAGGCCATGAAGGGTCCCTCCAGGTGAAGTCCGGGAATGCTCGCGCCCTGGATGGAAGGGATCGCCGCCACGATTTCGCGAAGCCGAGAAAAGGTCAGCTCGGTCGGCTGCGGAATGATGGTAGGCAGCACGCAGGTGCAGCCGAAGCGGCCGATTTCGCCGGCGCATTCGCGCAGGCCTTGCGCCCCGGTTTCATAAAGGCTGTGGCCGATGCCGTGGGTGTGCAGGTCGATGAGGCCGGGGGTCAGCAGGCGGCCGTGGCCGGCGATTTCCGTCGCGCCCGCCGACTGCGGTGGCGGGATGCTGCCGTGGGCGGCAATGATCCCGTCGCGGACCAGCAGGTCGCCGTTAATCACGGCTTCGCCGGGCAGAACCAGGCGGACGTCGCGCACAATGAAGTCTTTCATGGGTTGGAAAAGCGAGGCTCCGATGCGCCCCGTATAAACCGACTACCGGTCGTGAGCACAAGGGGAGAAAGCCCGCCCACAATAGGGTGACAGTGGACCCGGGAGCGGGACGGAAAAGGTGGAGGCCTGGGATAAACTTGCGGCTTGGCAGGTGGGCGGGGCTGGCAAAGAGTGGGAGCGCATGATCGTCGGCATCGACTTGGGCACCACCTTCTCGCTCATCAGCTACGTCAATTCCTCGGGCACGCCCACGCTGATCCCGTCGCGGCGGGACGCCCAGCGCTTCCAGACCCCGTCAGTCGTGCACATCGGCGAACGCGGGGCCATCGTCGGCGACCTGGCCGAGGAGCTCCTGCAGGAGGAGCCGGGGCTGGCGGTGTGCCGCTTCGCCAAGCTGAATATGGGCCAGCCGGGCAAGACCGTGCTGACCGACCACCTCGGCCAGACCTATACCCCGGAGGCGATCTCGGCCCTGATCCTGCGCAAGCTCAAGGAGGACGCCGAGGCCGCGCTGAGCGAGCCCATCACCGGGGCGGTCATCACCGTGCCGGCCAATTTCAATGACGCCCAGCGCCAGGCCACGGTCAACGCCGGCCGGCTGGCGGACATCCCGGTCCTCGGCCTGGTCGAGGAGCCGCTCGCGGCCGCAACCTTCTTCGGCCTCAACACCAAGGGCGGCGAGCGCCTGATCTTCGTCTTCGACATCGGCGGCGGCACGCTCGACGCCACGATCCTCAGCGCCACGCCCGAGGGTCTCTACGCCATCGCTACCGAGGGCGCCGACAACATTGGCGGCAAGAATTTCGACGAGCTTATCATGGGCATCGTGGCCGACCAGTTTCGCGGGCAGTTCGGCGCCGACCCACGCAACGACCCGGAATCCGCCCAGCGCCTCCGCCTGTTCGCCACCCAGTCGAAAATCGCGCTGTCGGCGCCCGGGGCGAATGTCATCAGCAAGCCCGTCATCCTCGCCGGCAAGTCGCTGCGCGTGACTTTCACGCGGGGACAATTCGAGACGGCGGCCGAGCCCTGGCTCGAAGCCTGCCAGGAGGTCTGCGAGCGGGCCCTCAAGAGCCAGAGCCTGGCCTGGGAAGACATCGACGAGCTCATCCTGACCGGCGGCTCGAGCCTCGTGCCCTGCGTCGAGCGCCGCGTGCGCGAGATGAGCGCCCTGCAGCCGGCCCGCATCCGCCGCGAGCAGCCCCACGCCTCAATCGCCTACGGGGCGGCCCTGCTGGCCGAGCAGTTCCACGGGACGAAGAAGACGGCGGCGCCGCCGCTCAAGCAGCAGGTGACGAGCAACGAGCTCGGCCTGCGCGTGTTCGACCCGAAGGAGCGCAAGCCGGTCTTCCATGCGATGATCGAGAAGAACGTGCCTGTGCCCACGACGGCGAAGCAGACCTTCTACACGCAGAAGGCGGAGCAGACCTCGCTCTCGATCGAGCTGTTGCAGCGCAAGGACCCCTTCACGCCGCCCGAGACGCTCGGGCAGTTCACCTTCGGCCCGATCCGCCGTCCGGAGGCCCAGCACCCGGTGTCGATCGAGATGGGCTACGACGGGACGGGGCGCGTGACCGTGACGGCCGCCGACGGCCGCACGGGCGAGTCGGTGGCGCGCGAATTCTCGAAGCAGGCGGAGGCCGACCTCACCGCGATGTATGCGCGCCTGCAGAAGCTGCCGGTGCGGGCGTGAACTCCGTTTTGATCACCAACCCTGTCCGCGGTCCCGGAGAAACTTTTGGGCGGGCTCGTGGCCGGCGCGCGCGGCCTTCTGCCGCCATTCGAGGGCGAGGGCGGCGTCTCTCGGCACGCCGCGGCCCTGCTCATAGGCGTAGGCGATGTTGGCCATGGCGACACCGATGCCACCCTCGGCCGCCTTGCGCCAATGCGCCACCGCCTTCCCGTCGTCTTGGGCCAGATCGAAGGTGCCCCGCCAGTAGGCGGTGCCGATGTCGGCCATGGCGCGGTCACTTCCAGCCTCGACGGCCTTGAGCAGCCATGCGCGCGCGAGGGTGGCGTCCTTGCCCACGCCTTGGCCTTCAACATAAGCCGTGTGGAGCCACGACATGGCAAGGCTGTTACCCTGGGCTGCGGCCAAGCGCCACCATTTTACGGCCTCCGCCGTATTCCGAGTCACGCCTCCGATGCCCTGGTAGGAATACACGCCGTAGAACATCTGCGCCTTGGCCAGCCCGGCCTCGGCGGCGCGCCGCGACCACAGGGCGTGCGTGGCAAAATCCTTGGTCAGGCCGCCTAGGCCGAGTTCGTGGGCGACGGCCATCTCCAGCATCGCCCCCGCATGACCCGCATCCGCGGCCTGTCGCCAAAGCGCGACGGCTCGGGCCGGATCAGACTTTACGCTCCAACCGTCCATATAGGCGCGGGCGAGGTGATAGGTAGCGTCAAGATCTCCACCGGCGCTAGCGTCGGCCATCCACGCCACAGCCTCCTCGCGGCTGAGGGGGAAGTCGACGGCGAGGTTCTGCGCCACCTTGGGCATGTAGCTCAGGGTTATTTCGCTCACCGGTTGGGCGAGCATCTGGTCGCTCCAGAATTTCCGGGCCTGCGCAGCCCGGCTGGTGTTGATGGTGTCGACCGCACGCTGAATGGAACCCTTCAACTGGCTGTTCGCGTCGCGGATCTGGCGGCCGAGCGTGTCCACCGCTTCGGCGTAGAATTTGATCCGGTCCTCCGTCTCCGCCAGCGCCCGGGCCGAGAGCAGCTCCTCAACCTGCGCCCGGGCCACCTTGGCCGGGTTGACCGGCAGCAGATCGCGCAACCAGGCGACGTGGGCTTCCGTGAGACGAACGGTGGCGGCCAAACGCTGGGGTTGCTGCGAATAGGCGGGGAAACCGCGCACGGCCTCGCGCTGCTGCGACTTGAGCTCGGCCAGCTCGCGCTCGGCGGACTGCTCGATGCGCATGAGGGCGTCGTAGGCGACATTCAGCTCGGCCAGGCGGCTGCGGAGCGTGATGAAGAGGCGGTCAAGCCGTTCCTTTTCGGCCGTGGCCGCAGTCTCCTTGGCGAGGCGGTCGCGCTCGGCCTGCTCCTTGGCGAGCTGCGCCTGGCGCTCGGTCTCGGCCTTCTGCTCGGCGGCGACGCGGGCCTTTTCAGCGTTCTCGGCGCGGGTCTTCATCACGAACCAGCCGCCGGCGAATAGGACGACGAGGGCGATGACGGTGACGAGGATAAATTCTTTTCCGCCGGACTTGGGTTTGGAATGTAGGGTCGGCCCTTGCGGACGTGCCGGGGAAGGTCCGCCGACAAGCGGCGACCCTGCAGTAGAAGAATGGGCCGTCTTCTGTCCTCCGTGCTCTGTCCTCTGTTTGCTGGCGACCGGCAGCGATGACGAGTCCGCGGCGAGGGTGAGGGTCTCGAAGGCGGTAGTGACCTCGGCGAGTGACTCGCGGTATTTGGCCTGGAGGCCGGGAGTGGGGGCCTTGGCGATTTTGTCCTCAAGTTTACGGCGCAGTTCGAGGAAGCGGGCTTCGATCTGCTCGGGAGTGGCGTCGGGCTTCAGGTCGAGGGCTTTGGCGGCGTCGGCGGGGGGCATGGAAATCAGGGGGTGAGATTGCGGGCTTTCAATTCGGCAACGGCCGCTGGGTGGCCTTGCGCGGCGGCCTTGCGCAGCCACTTCACAGCCTCCTCTTCTGACACGAAGACCTTGCCCTTTTCCTCCCAAGCCCGCAGCTCCAACTGGGCGAAGAATCCTCCCGCCGCTGCCTGTTGCCGCGTCTCCTCGATCGTGCCCGCCAGGAGAGGTTCCGGCGCCGCCCAACCGCCGTAGCCGGCGAGCGCCAATTGGGCGCCAGCGTGACCGGCCTCGGCCGCCGCCCGCAACCAGCGCACCTTCGTGCCCAAGTCCCAAGGCAGCATTTGATAGCGACCCTTGGTGGCTACATCGAATTTGGTGTCGGAGTCGCCGATTTCGGCCGCCTTGCCCAGCCAGATCCACATCTTCTCCTCGTCACTCGGCACGCGGCTGCTGCTCGCATACATCTCCGCCATGAGCCGGGTGGCGCGCAAGTCACCTTGGGTGGCGGTCTTTTCCAGCCAGACCACGGCGGCGGGGAAATCCGGGGGGATGTTCTTGGGATTTTTCTCAAACCGCTCGATGACGAAGAGCGCCAGGTCCCGGTCCGCGTCGAGGCGCTGGTAGCCTGCGGTGTTCTCGTTGGGCCGGCTGCGGGCCATCATGGCGGAAAAATCCGCGTCGGCCTTCTTGCCGTCCTCGATCACTTTCCGCCACTCGGCCAGAATGGGCCCGGCGGTGATGCCCGCCGCCACGGCCTCGAGGTCGGGGGCGCGCCGCGCGAGCTCGTCTTGCAACCGGCCGAGGGCATCACCGAAGGCGGCCACGGCCTCGGGCGCGGCATCTGCGGCCCGCGCCGCGACCAGCTCGACGGCCCGGGCCCGCGCCACGCGGGCGGGATGCGCGGGCAAAGTGTCGCGCAACCAATCCAGATACGCGGACTGCGCCTGCGTCTGCAGTGCGAGGGCGCGGGCCGCGGGGGTCGGCGGTTTCGCGCCGGGTCTGCCGGTTTCCCGTTCAAGGGTTCGCAGATCGCCCAACGTGCGCTCGGCGGTGGACTCGGCGCGCATCGCCGCGTCGTAGGCGACTTCATATTCAGCCATCCGGCTGCGGAGCGAAATGAAGAGGCGGTCAAGCCGTTCCTTTTCGGCCGTGGCTGCGGTCTCCTTGGCGAGGCGGTCGCGCTCGGCCTGCTCCTTGGCGGCGACGGCCGCGCGCTCGGCCTCGGCTTTCTGCTCGGCCGCGACGCGGGCTTTCTCCGCAGTCTCCGCGCGCGTTTTCATGACAAACCAGCCGCCGACGCCGAGGACGAGGACGGCGATGGTGGCGACTAGGAGAAATTCCTTGCCGCCGGACTTGGGTTTGGAGTGTAGGGTCGGCGCTTGCGCCGACCTATTGGGCGAGGTCGCGGCAAGCGGCGACCCTACATTGTCTGTTCTCTGTCCTCCGTCCTCTGTCCTCTGTTTGCTGGCGACGGGGAGTGACGACGAGTCCGCGGCAGCGGTGAGGGTCTCGAAGGCGGTGGTGATCTCCGCGAGCGACTCGCGGTATTTGGCCTGGAGGCCGGGGGTCGGCGCCTTGGCGATCTTGTCCTCAAGCTTGCGGCGGAGTTCGAGGAAGCGGGATTCGATCTGCTCCGGCGTGGAATCGGCGGGGAGGTCAAGGAGCTTGGCGGCGTCGGTGGGCGTCATGATGGATTGTTTTAGCGCCGTTCCCGGGGAACGGCACGGGTCTGGATTTCCGGCGTGGAGACGGATTCGTCCGTGCGCTGCAGCACGACTTCTCCCATGTTTCTCCCATCGGGTGATAGGCCCACATAGATAAGTTGTCCGTCCTGCTCCTTGAGTCTCCCAACTTTCATGCCGGTGCTGCCGTCAAGGCCAACTCGTCCTTCAGGAAACTTCAATAGCTGGTCCAAGACGAGGGGAGCACGCGAGACGAGCACCAAGTCTATTTGCGAAGGCGGATTGTTCGCATATTTGCCGCTGCCGTTCCACTGAACATAGCGCGTGCCGCCGGCGACAAACTTACAGTAGAACAAGATGCCGCGGAGCGTGCCGCTCCAGGTGCCGCTCCAGCGGGTGCTGCATTGGGCAATGAATTCCTTGTCGGTTAGCGTGTTTAGAAAGACCTCCAGATCCCGCTTTTCGCCTGGGGCTAGTTTCACGTTACCCGTCCATGGCTTGTAATTGGAGAGCCGTATTTCGATCGAATAACTACGATGTGGCAGGTTGGCCACGGTCAAAGGGGTGCGCCCGGCCGACTTTCCATCAAGTAAAACCTCGGCACCAGAGGGCCCGGAAGTGAATTGCAGCGAGGCGGGCCGATAAGCGAACTCCGCCCGGGTCGCTTTGCCGGCGGTTACGGAAACAGTGAGCTGACTCTCCTCCCAGTCCTGCCGCTGCAGATAAACGGTTGCCGGGCCTGCCGCCACGCGGGCGGCCGTTCCAGGCGTCTTGCCTGACATGATGTTCCCGAAGGCATCAGTCAGTTTCCACGGGATGCCCGCGGGATCCATCATGATCACGACTGAACCATATAGATCGTCCTCCTTGGGCTTGCGGGTAGCGATCTCCTGCTTAGCGGAAGCCAGCAGATCATGCAGGGTGGCGGCGGTCTGGGATGCCTCGTTGATTAGACGCGAATTGAGGAACTCCGTGGCCCTGACTTGGGTGCTCTTGACCGGGTGGGTGGCGATAAAATCTGACAGCCATTGCACATACTCGGAGTGAGCGGTGATACGGGCGGTCAATTCGTTACGGCGGTCGCCGGCCGAATCGCTTTGCGACTGACGGTCGCGCGCCGCCTGAGCCGCATTGTTTTGCCGCTCGAAATTTTTCCAGTTGGACTCTTCCTGCCGAATATCCTCATAGGCCTGTTCCATGGCAGCAGGATCACGGCGAGCTTCGGCTTGTTCTGCGCGTCTTTGCAGTGAGACAAGTTTATCATTATGCTGTTGATACTTTTGCTCATAATCCGCCTGTGCCGTCTCAACGGATTTTGATTGGGACTGATTGTTGCGTTCGTTTGTGGCAACCCGGCTCTGTTCGGTTTTCAGTTCCTGCTTGAGTTCGCTGAGTTCACGCTCGGCATCCCGCTCCTGCTTCTCAATCTGCTCCCATTGCAGCTTGGCCTCGGCGAGGATGATGCGGACCTGGGCGCCCAGTTTGTCGAGCCGTTCTCCCTCGGTCTTGGCGGCGGCGGCGACCCGAATCTTCTCCTCCTCCTCGGCCTTCTTCTTCGCCTCGGCGGCGACACGAGACTCCTCGGCCTTGCGGTCGGCCTCGGCCTTCATCTCGGCGGCGATGCGGGCTTTCTCCGCATTCT
>CBDFNB010000022.1:0-196094 GCA_965249855.1 Lacunisphaera sp. | reverse complement strand
TGCTCGCGGAACCAGGCGAAGTTGAAATAGAGCACGCCCGCCGCCCCGAAGACGAACACGAAGGCCGCCCAGTGCTCGCCGGGGGCGGAACGCATCATGTGCCAGACCTCGGGCAGGCTGACGAAGTAGCTGAGGAAGAGGTGCGTGATGAGCAGGGAAGCCAGGACATACAGGCCGTGCTTGGCCACGCGCTTCACCGCCTTCGCGGCGGTGAGCGGGGCGGCCGAGAGCGCGCGCCGCTCGGTGGCGTCGCCGTCGATCCAGCGCTCGATGACGCGGTAGACATGCTCGAGGTAGACCGTCTGCGGGCAGGCCCAGCCGCACCAGAGGCGGCCGAAGAGCGCCGTGAGGAAAAACAGCGCGAAGCCGAGGCCGGACACGCCGAAGAAGAGCAGCCAGGTGTCCTGCGCCGCCAGCGTGTAGCCGAAGAAGTGAAACCGGCGCTCCGCGATGTCGAGGAACACGGCCGGGTGCCCGTTGACCGGAATCCACGGGAGGACGAGGTAGAAGGCGATCAGCGCCCACCCGCTCCAGCGGCGCGCCGTCGTGAAGCGGCCGTGCACGTCGGCCGGATGGAGGTCGCGGCGTGAGCCGTCGCTGGCGATGGTCGTGACGGAGTCGACGACCGGGCGGAGGACCGGGCGGCGGGGAGAGGCGGGTTTGTGGTCGGCGCTCATGCGTGGTTTGAGCGAAGGGGGCGGAGCCCGCACGGGGTGCGGGCCGAACCTTGTTACTTCGGGACCTCGACCGTGATGGTCTCCCCCTTTTGATGGTGGCTGAGGATGTAGGCGACGACCTCGGCGGTCTTCTTCTGGCCGAGGACGGGCTCCCAGGCGGGCATGCCCTTGGCGAGGACGCCCTTCGAGACGGTGGCGTAGAGATCCTTCGGCGTGCCGCCGTGGATCCAGGCGGTGTCCGTGAGGTCGGGGCCGACGGCGGCCGGGTTCTCGGACTTGCCGCGCATGCTCGGCAGGTGGCAGGGCGTGCAGAGCGAGGTGAAGGTCTGCTTGCCGGCGTCGGTGAACACAGCGTTGGCGCTCATCTCCCAGAATTTGTCGTCGTTGGTGACGTCGATGGACGAGGCCATCTTGGCGGCGTTGATCCCGGCCATGGCCGTGTCGACGCGGCTGCCGTCGGTCGGCATGATGCCGGCGATCATGTAGGCGAACCAGTAGACGACCCAGAAGACGATGGCGCCGTAGAGGGTGTAGAGCCACCAGTTGGGCAGGCGCTGGTCGTATTCCTGGATACCATCGTAAACGTGGTCCCGGAGCTTGATGCCGGGATCTTCGGGCGGTTGCGGAGTCGAGGACATGGGTGGCGGCTTATTGGTTCTCGAAGGGCAGGTTGGCGAGGCGTTCGGCCTGCGCGGGCTTCATGCGGGAAGCCCGCCACGCGGCGACCAGGTAGACGCACGAGGCGACGGCGAGGGCGATGACGGGGAAGATGAGCTGCCAGTCTTCGTAGATGATGCGGCGGAGCATGGGGGACGGGAGTGGAGGGTGAGAGTGAGGGTGGACGGATCAGGGGGTGCCGGCGGCCGGGGTCACGGGTTGGGACGTCAGGCCGAGGCTCTGGAGGTAGGCGATGAGGGCGACGACCTCGCGGTCGGGCTCGACGTAGCGGCCCTGCGCCTTGAGCTCGGCGGCGATGGTCTTCGCCTGGTCCTTGGCGAGGCGGTCGATGTCGGCGGGCGACCAGTTGGGGAACGGCACGCCGAGCATGCGTTGCACGCGGATCTTGGCCGGCAGCACGGCGTAGTCGGTGTCCTGCTTCATCAGCCAGGTGTAGCCCGGCATGTTGGAGCCGGTGGAGATGTTGCGCGGGTTCTCGAGGTGGTCGTAGTGCCAGGCGTGGTTGTATTTCACGCCGACGCGCGCGAGGTCCGGGCCGGTGCGCTTGGAGCCCCACTGGTAGGGGTGGTCCCAGATGGACTCCCCGAGGCGGGAGTAGTCGCCGTAGCGCATCACGTCGGGCACCAGGGTGCGGATCATCTGCGAGTGGCAGTTGTAGCAGCCCTCGCGGACATAGAGGTCGCGGCCGGCCAGCTCGAGCGGGGTGTAGACCCGGGCGACGCGGTCCTCGGTCTGGAGGCGGCGGTCGATCGTCATCATCGGGATGATCTGGATCAGGCCGCCGACGGCGACGGCGAGAAAGGTCAGGACGGTGAACGGCAGCGCGTTGACGAGGAGCTTGTCATACCAGTCGACCCAGGCCTTGCCGCGGGACTCGAAGTGGCCGATGGCGAGCAACACGCTGACCACGGTGGCCAGCAGGCCGAGCAGGTTGAGCACGCCGCTGGTGAACATCCACACGCAGGCGGCGGTCAGGCCGAGGAGGGTGTAGACGACGGGGGCGTTGAGGAAGGTGCCGCGGACGCCGAGGGCGTCACCCGGGAGCGGCGTCTCGACGAAGACCTCCATGGTGCCGTTGACCGCCGACGCGCCGCGGATGCTGCGGAAGACGTTGTAGCCCATGATCAGGAAGCCCGTGAGGTAGAGGCCGCCGCCGACCACGCGCAGGAGCATGAGCGGGCGGATGGCGTTCAGGGTCTCGAGGAAGTTGGGATACTTGAGGATCGTGCCGCCCTCGGCGGTGGCATTGAGCATGAGCCCCTGCGTGATGCCGGAGGCCCACATGGCCGCGACGTAGAGCAGGATGCCGAAGGTCCCGAGCCAGAAGTGGAGGTTGGCGAGCGACTCGGAGTGGAGCTTCGTCTTCCACAGGCGCGGCACGAGCCAGTAGAACATGCCGGCCGCCATGAAGCCGTTCCAGCCGAGGGCGCCGGCGTGGACGTGGCCGATGATCCAGTCGGTGTAGTGGCCGAGGGCGTTGACCGACTTGATCGAGAGCAGCGGCCCCTCGAAGGTGGCCATGCCGTAGAAGGTGACGCCGGCGGCGAAGAACTTGATGACCGGGTCGGTGCGGAGCTTGCCCCACGCGCCGCGGAGCGTGAGCAGGCCGTTGAGCATGCCGCCCCACGACGGGGCCCAGAGCATGAGCGAGAAGGTCATGCCGAGCAGCTGGAGCCAGTTGGGCAGCGCGGTGTTGAGGAGGTGGTGCGGGCCGGCCCAGATGTAGAGGAACACGAGCGACCAGAAATGGATCACCGACAGCCGGTAGGAATACACCGGCCGCTCCGCCGCCTTCGGCAGGAAGTAATACATGATGCCCAGGATCGGCGTGGTGAGGAAGAACGCCACGGCGTTGTGCCCATACCACCACTGGACCAGGCCGTCCTGCACGCCGCCGAAGACCGGGTAGCTGTGCGTCAGCGAGGTCGGGATCGACAGGTGGTTGACGATGTAGAGCATCGCCACGGTGATGATCGTCGCGATGTAGAACCAGATGGCGACGTAGAGCGATTTCTCGTGGCGCCGCGCGAGCGTCCAGAAGAAGTTGACCGCGAAGACGACCCAGATGCCGGCGACGGCGATGTTGATGGGCCAGATGAGCTCGGCGTATTCCTTGCCGCGTGTGAGGCCGAGCGGGAGCGTGATGGCGGCGGCGACGATGATCAGCTGCCAGCCCCAGAAGTGGAGGTTGGAGAGGAAGTCGCTCGCGAGGCGGGCCTTCACGAGGCGCTGCGTCGAGTAGTAGACGCCGGCGAACATCATGTTGCCGACGAAGGCGAAGATGACGGCGTTGGTGTGCAGCGGACGGAGGCGGCCGAAGCTCAGCCAGGACTGGCCGAGGTTGGCCTGCCAGAAGTTGAGCTGCGTGCCGATGATCACGCCGACGAGCATGCCGACCACGCCCCAGATGAGGGACGCGAGCAGGAACTGCCGCACGATCTTGTCGTTGAATTCGATGGTGGTTTTTTGACCGTTTGTCATGGGGGGCGTGGAAGGACTCAGAAGTAGATGGGATCGGAAGCGGAATCCTCGGCGATCCGGGGTGAAACCTGCGCCGGGTGCGGGTTCAGCCCGCGCGGAGCGCGGGTTCCCCCCGCCTCGCGGGCGGTCTCCTCCGCCAGCGGCAGCAGGGAGTCGTGCTCGGCGCTGGTGAAGCGGCGGCGGCGCTGCTCGTGGACGAACAGCGCGATGAACAGGCCCGCGAGCAGCAGGCTGAAGAAGATGGTGAGGGGGATGACGGACATGGCGTGGAAAATCCGGGCGGTCAGGCGCGCGGGCGGCGCCGCGCCGGGCGGATCCGCCCCTCCGGCCGGTGCACGTGGTGACGCACGAGTTCCCGCGCCTTCAGCCAGATGTCGAGGTCGCGGCCGGTCGGGCTGCCCTCCTCCTTCCAAAGAAAATAGGCGCACTTCCGGATATCCGCCTCGGCGGGTTCGGAATGGGCGTGACTGTGTCTGGACGGCTGCATGCGTGGTGAGCGGGCATCACTCTAGCCGTTTGTCCGCGCCGGCTCTCTGCACGGGTTGCCCTTCCCCGCGCATATTTTGTCAGCCGGGCGCGCCGCCGCCCGGCCGGGCCCGGTTCAGCGGTTCTTGAGGCGGATCGCCTTCACCTCGGCGGGCTTGAAGGCGGCCCCCTCGTTGCCCCAGGCATTGTAGACGTAGGACAGGACGTCCGCGATCTGCCAGTCGCTCAGGATCCCCTCGAGCGGCGGCATGGCGCTGTTGAGTGACACGCCGTTGACGGTCACCGGGCCGGACAGCCCCTTCAGCACGATGCGAATGGCGCGCTCCCGGTCAGCGAGCAGGTAGTCGGAACGGGCGAGCGGCGGAAAGGCGCCGGGCAGGCCCTTGCCATCGATCTGGTGGCACGCGTAGCAGAGGCTGAGGTAGACCTGCTTGCCGCGTTCGCCCTGGATGTCCTTGCTCAGCTCGGCGAGCTTCGGGTCGGCCCGGACCGCGACGGAAAACAAGGCGGTCAGCTCGGCCTCGTTGCGTGCGGCCTCGGCGGACGCGTCGGAGTGCACCCCGAGGTAGGTCGCGTCGATGTCCGCGCCGGCATAGACGGCCGGGGCGGGTTCGCCCGTCACCCGGAGCATGCCGAGCGCACCCTTGTCAAAGGCGCGGGAGAGCGAGTGGTCCATGAGCGCGAAGGTGCCCGGGACGTCCGCCTTGAGCTCGACCACCGCCGTGCCGCCGGAGGGCACGAGGACGGTCGAAACGTTGCGGGCCGGCCGGTCGAAGGCGCCCTCGGCATAGACGCGGTCAAAGGTCTCGCCGATGATATGGAACGAGGAGGAAAGATTGGGGCCGCCCACGCCGAAGAACAGGCGCACGGTCTCGCCGGTGCCGGCGGTGAGGGCCGATTTGCCGGCCAGCGATCCGACCGCGCCGTTGAAGACGACGTAGGTCGGGCGCTCGTCGAGGGCCTTGGCCGCGTCGAACTCCTGGTAGCCAAACTCACCGTATTTCCCGGTGGTGTAGAACTCGCCCTGCATGACGTAGTATTCCTTGTCGACCTTCGGCAGGCCGTCCCTCGGCTCGACCAGCATGAGGCCATACATGCCGTTGGCCACGTGGGCCGCCACGGGGGTCGTCGCGCAATGGTAGACGTAGAGCCCGGGCTGCAGCGCCCGGAAGGTGAACGACGTGGCCTGGCCCGGGGCAGTCAGGCTCGGCGTCGCGCCGCCGCCGGGACCGGTGACGGCGTGCAGGTCGATGTTGTGCGGCAGCCTGGAGCCCGCGGCATTGGCGAGGTGGAACTCGACCTCGTCACCCTCGCGGACGCGGATGAACGAACCCGGCACCGTGCCGCCATAGGTCCAGAAGGTGTATTCGACGCCGTCAACCAGCTGGCCGACCTTCTCGACCACCTCGAGCTTCACGACGACGCGCGCCGCATACTGGCGCGTGATCGGGGGCGGAACCTGCGGGGGCGGGGTGAGGACGGCGTGCTCAATGGGCAGGAGCGCGGCCGCCGGGGGCGGGACCTCGGCAGCGCCAATCAGGCTGGCGGTGACCAGGGCGGCCGCGAACGCGAGTGCGGCCAGCAACACGGCGGGAATAACGCGGGGATTTTTCATGGCACGCACAGGGTAGCGAAATCCTCCCGCCGGGGCCGGGCGCTCCTTGGCCATTGCTGGGCATATCTTGTCCCGCCCCCGGGGGCGGTCAGTCGTCCCAGTGCCAGCACGCAATCTCGGGCTCGTCCCTCGGCGGCGCCGGCGTCGGGCGCGACGGGTGGCCGAGCACGACCGGCAGCACCACCTCGCAGTGCGCGGGGATGCCCAGCTCCGCCTTCACGTCCGGCCGGTTGAACCAGGACCGCGCAAAGCCGATCGGGCAGCTGCCGAGGCCGAGCCCGTGCGCCGCGAGCAGCAGGTTCTCCGCGGCCAGGTAGCAGTCGTCCACCGCCGGGAACGGCGCGGGCTTCGCGCAGATCACGACGATCGTGTCCGCCCCGTGGAACAGGTTGGCCGTGATGTCGGCATACTGGTCGATGCGCGGGTCCTGCCCGAACATCGGGTTGGTGGTCGCCAGCAGGTGCGCCTTGACGCGGCGGGAATATCCCTCGATGCGGGCGCGGCCGTGGAAGACCGCGAACGCCCACGGCTGCTGGTTCATCGTGCTGGGGGCCTGCACCGCCGCGCGAAGCAGTTCCTGCACGAGCGGGGCGGTCATTTCCGCGTCCGAGTAATCGCGCACCGCGCGGCGCTGGTAGATGGCCTTGAGCAGTTCCACGGCGGGATCACCGGCGGTCCATGGGCACGACCAGCACGGGGCAGCGGGCCCGGCGCAGCACACCCGAGGCGGTGCTGCCCACGAGCAGGTCGAACATCGCGCCGTGGCCGTGCGAGCCGAGGACGATGTAGGCGGCCTTGGTCGCGCGGGCCCGGGCCAGGATCGTGCCGACCGGCTGGCCGGTGACCTGCACCGTCTGCACGGGGCGGCGCTTCGCCAGGCGCCGCGCGAGCGCGCGCAGCTTGAGCGTGGCGCTTTGCTCGACCGCCGCCATGGCCTGCGCCAGGTGGCCGGTGTCGAAGGCATAATAATCGTTCATCATGATGGGCGGGGGCGGCACCACGTGCAGCAGCACGACCCGTCCGCCGATCAGTTCCGCCAGGTCGCACGCCGCCGCGCATACGCGCGCGGTCGCGGCCGAAAGATCCACCGGGACCAGGATGGTTTTCATGCGGCAAATATGCGCCCCTTCCCCACCCCGGGCTGCGCACAACTTGGACAAAACTGGGCGGATTTTGACCCCGCCCCCCGGCCGCCTGATCCGGTCAGGGAGTGTCTTCAAATCGCAAAAGCCGGACCACAGGCCGGGGCAACAGAACGCTGATCCGGGTTAAACCACTGATGCATCGCCTAACGGCTCTGCTACTGTGTGCGGCTACGCCTAATCGGCTCCGCCAAGTGGCTTCGGGGGTCGGCTAATCGCCGACTAACAACCGAATTCTCCTGCTGCTCAGCGGCGATTAGCCGCTCCTCGGAACCAAAACCGGCTGTGTCCTCCGTAGCCTTGGCGAAGGAGGAAGCCGATCAGCCTTCGCCCGGCCTACGGCTGACAGGTCAGGCGGAGGGGACCTTAAAGCGCAGCCGGTAGGCGGAGCATGGTTAATCCTTCCGGAGGTTTGAAAACCCGCTACCGGCGGGTCCAGGGCGCGGCGCGCAGCCGCTGCGGCGAAATCCGCCGGCCGGTCGTCTCGCACACGCCGTAGTCGCCGCCGAGGATCCGCTCGATGGCGGCGTTGATCTCGCCCAGCGCGTCCGGTTCCCGCGCCAGCAGCGCCCGGATGAAATCACGGTCAAACTTGTCGGTGGCCTGCGGCGACTTCTGCTCCTGCACCAGGTGGTCCCGCAGGGCCACCAGCGTCCGGTAGTGCCACGCCCACTGGGGTTCGATCCAGAGGAGGTCGCGCCGGGGCCGGGCGGTCTTGGGAGAGGTTTTGGACATGGGCAACAGCAGCGCTGGGACCCCAGCCTGCCAGTTTCCGCCGCCGGCCGCTTGTGCTCCCTTGCCCTTTCCTTCTCATATTTTGCGCTTCGTGGCGCGCGGCGGGCTCAGCCGCCCGCGCCGCCCTGCGTCTCGACCCACCGGACGGCATGCCGGACGAGCGCGGTCGTGTCCCTGAGGTCGAGCTTCGCCTTCAGGTTGCCGCGGTGCACGTCGACGGTCTTGGTGCTGAGGCCGAGCTGTTGCGCGATCTCGCGCGTGCTGCAGCCGCGGCCGATCATCTGGAAAACCTCGAACTCGCGGTCGGTCAGCTTGCCGAAGGGCGAGTCGGCGTCGCGGGTCTTGCGGCCGGAGAAACTGTCGAGCAGCTGGGCGGACATGCGGGGGCTGACGTAGACCTGGCCGGCCAGCACCTGCCGGATGGCGGCCAGCAGGTTCTCGCCGCCGGCCTCCTTCATGATGTAGCCGCGGGCCCCGGCGCGGAGGGTGCGCTCGGCGTAGACCATCTCGTCGTGCATCGACACGACAAGGACGGGCAGCTGGGGATGCAGGGCCAGCAGGTCCTTGAGGAAATCGAGGCCGCTGCGGCCGGGCATCGTCATGTCCGACAGCACGAGGTCCACGCCGCCGGCGGCCAGCCGCAGCAGGGCCTCGGCGGGGTTGCCCGCCTCGCCGCAGACCACGAGGTCGGCCTGCCGGTCGATCAGCTGCGCGAGCCCGGCGCGCATGAACGGGTGGTCGTCCACGATCAGGATGCGCCGGCGCGCGTCCGCGGGGGCCGGGGCCGCCGCGGGCGCGTCGGGTTTCTTGGGGGCGGGGTTTTTGGCGGCGGGTTTTTTCATTTGCGCAGGGGCACCCGGCAGCGGATGGAGGTGCCTTGGCCGGACTTGGACTCCACGGTGAGCTCGGCGTTGATGACGCTGGCGCGGTGCCGCATCACCTGCAAGCCCATGCCCGGGCGCAGCACCTTGGGGAAGCCGCGGCCGTTGTCCGTCACGGCGAGCTCCAGCGCGCCGGCGGCGCGGACCAGCGTCAGCGAGATGCGTTTCGCGCGGCTGTGCTTCAGGGCGTTGTTCACCGCCTCCTGGGCGATGCGGTAGAACTGGCCCGCGGTGTGGTGCTCGTCCACCAGCACCACCGGGCTCTCGAACCGGCACTCCACGCGGCCGGGGACGTTGGTCCGGTCCGCGAGCTCGACGAGGCTGGCCCACAGGGCGTCGGGCCGGTCGCTGACCGGCACGAGGCCGCGGGAGAGCGAGCGCACCTGGGCGATGGACTCACGGAGGAACCGGCCGATGCGGTTCACCTGTTTCGCCAGGCGCGGGGTGCCGGCGACGTCCTCCTTCAGGCCGGCGCAGAGGATCTCGACCGCCGTGAGCTGCTGGCCGAGGCCGTCGTGCAGGTCCTGGCCGATCTGGCGCTGGCCGTTCTCGGTGATCTCGATGATCTGCGCCTCGGCCGCCTTGCGCCAGGTGATGTCGGTGCGGATGGCGACGAACTGCGTGGGTTTGCCGGCGGCGTTGACGAACGGAAAGATGGTCGTGTCCACCCAGTAGAAAGAGCCGTCCTTGGCGCGGTTCTTGATCTCGCCGTGCCATACGCGGCCCCGGCCGATGGTGCCCCAGAGGTCGTGGAAAAACTGCCTCGGGTGGTGCCGCGAGTTGATGATGCGGTGGTCCTGGCCGATCAGCTCGTCCCGCGAGTATTGGGAGATGGCGCAGAACTTGTCATTTACGTAGGTGATCCGGCCGGCGGCGTCGGTGATGGCCACGATGGAGTGCTCGTCAAGGGCGGCCTTGATGTTCTTGAGTTCCTGCTGCGTGGCCTGGAGCCGCTGCTCGGTGTCCGACCCGGCGGCCGATGGGTGCTCCAAGGCGGACAGGCGGGCGATCAGCTCGTCCTTGGTCATTTCGTTATAACTCTTTGCGGGCACGCTTGAACGGCTAGCAGGCGGCAACCCGGGCGCAAGACCGGACAATCCTCCGGCCTAGCCGGCCTAAAGGTTTTCCCTAGCCGGAAACCGCCCCGCCTCCAATTCACGGCCGCGGCCGCAGCTGCTATCGTCGGGCCCATGGAAACCACGCCTTCCTCCGCCCCCGCCGCCACCGAGACCGCCGCCCGCGAAAGCGCCGAGCTCGTCACGCTCCTCCAGAACTCCGAGATCTACCGCGACTACCAGCGCGCGTTCCAGTCCATCACCGGGCTGCCGCTGACGCTGCGGGCCGCCGGCGCCTTCGCCGCCCCCATGCAGGGCGCGAAGCTCGGCAACCCCCTCTGCGCCCTGCTCGCCGGCAAGAACAAGACCTGCGCCGCCTGCCTCGACGTCCAGCAGCGCCTCGAGCGCACCTCCGACGGGCAGCCGTCCACGGTCGCCTGTTTCGCCGGCCTCAACGAGTCCGCCGTGGCCATCCGCGTCGGCGAGAAGGTCGTCGCCTACCTCCAGACCGGCCAGATCCTCTTCCACCGGCCGACCGCCGCCGAGACCCGCACCGCCGTCCGCGGCGCCGCCGAGCTCGAGCCCAAGCTGGACCGCGCCGCCCTCGAGGCCGCCTTCCGGGAGTCCCGGGTGGTGGAGCGCGTGCAATACGACGCGATCCTCCGCCTGCTCGCCATCTTCGCCCAGCAGCTCTCCGCCGTGAGCAACCAGCTCATGGTCAAGCAATCCCTCGCCGAGGCCCCGGCCATCACCCGCGCCCGCGAGTTCATCGCGGCGCACCTGACCGAGGACATCTCCCTCGCCCAGGTCTCGCGCACCGTCGGCATGAGCCCGTTCTACTTCTGCAAGAACTTCAAGAAAAGCACCGGCCTGACCTTCACCGAATACCTCTCCCGCATGCGCATCGAGGCCGTGAAGGAGCTGCTGCTCAACCCCTACAAGCGCGTCAGCGAGGCCGCCTACGAGGCCGGCTTCCAGTCGCTCTCGCAGTTCAACCGCGTGTTCCACCGCATCGCGGGCCAGTCCCCGAGCGTCTACCGCGACCAGCTCCACGCCCCGCTGCGCACCGGCCACCGGGCCCAGGCCCACGCGGCCTGACCCGCGCACGCCCCCAGGGCCCCGTGAACGCGCCCGCCGCCACTGCCAAGAAGTTCGGCCGCCTAGTCTGCACCGTGCGGCCGTTGCGCCGGGGCGACGAGCCGCGCCTGCAGGAATTCTTCCAGTCCCACACGCCGGACACCATCTACGAGCGCTACGGCTGCCTCGTCTCCACCATGACGGCCGAGCGCGCGAGCGCCCTGGTCAACGTGGACCAGACGCGCGACTGCGCCCTCGGCATCTTTGCCCCCGCGCCGGGCGGCGAGCTCCTGCTGGCCGTCGGCCGCTATTGCCTGGACGCCTCCGGGGAGGCCGCCGAGCTGGCCTTTGTCGTGCGGGAAACCATGCGCGGCCAGGGCATGGCCACGACGCTGCTGCGGCTGCTCATCCAGACGGCCCGGACGCGCGGCCTCGCCCGGCTCTGGGCGCAGACGAACAACCACAACGCCGACATGCTGGGGATTTTCCGCCGCGCGGGCTTCAACCTGGTCCCGGAACCCGACAACGGGATCATCTGCGCGAACCTGCCACTGACTCTGGCGCCGGCCCCGGCCGCAAAGAAGGCCCGGGCCGGTGCCCGTCGTGCCTGAGATCGATTGACTGAAAGGTGGAGCCCGCGCTCCGCGCGGGCTGATTGACGCTCGCCCAGAAAACCTGCGCGGAGCGCAGGTTCCACCCATTGCAACCGCCTGATCCACCTTGAGGGCCCACGGCAAAATCCGCGAAGGAGTTGCCAAGAGACGGGCATCTTCGGGGCTTTGCTCCGGCCGCCCGCCGGCCAGTATGGGGCCACTCCCATGACCGACCACGCCATCAACTGGAAAGCCCGCGCCGTGCTCGCGGCCGACGCCGTCGCCCACGTGCGCAACGGCACCAATGTCTTCATCCACGGCGCCTGCGCCACGCCCACCCCGCTGATCGACGCGCTCTGCGCCCGGCACGACCTCGAGGCCGTGCGGCTCTACCACCTGCACACCTCCGGGCCGGCGCCGTTCGCCGCGGCCGACCGCGGCAAGGAGTTCCGCTCGGTGTCCCTCTTCACCGGCTCCCCGCTGCGCGCGGCCGTCGCCGAGGGCCGCGCCGACTTCGTGCCGATCTTCCTTTCCGACATCCCCGGCCTCTTCCTCAGCGGCAACGTGCCGCTCGACGTGGCCGTGCTCCAGGTCTCCCCGCCCGACCGCCATGGCATGTGCTCGCTCGGCACCTCCTGCGACGCCGCCAAGGCCGCCGCCACCACCGCGCGCGTCGTCATCGCCGAGATCAACGAGCAGATGCCGCGCACCCACGGCAACAACGTCCTGCCGCTCGCGAACATCCACGCCTTCATCGCCACCGACCGCCCCCTGCTCGAGCACCACTCCGAGCCCGAGACACCGGTCGAGGCCCGCATCGGCGAGATCGTGGCCGGCCTCGTCGAGGACGGCTCCACCCTGCAGATGGGCATCGGCGGCATCCCCGACGCCGTGCTCACCCGCCTGCACGACAAGCGCGACCTCGGCATCCACACCGAGATGTTCTCCGACCGCGTCGTCGACCTGGTCGAGTCCGGCGCCGTCACGAACCGGCTCAAGGCCAACGGCAAGGGCCGCATCGTCACCAGCTTCATCAACGGCACGCGGCGCCTCTTCGACTTCGTCAACGACAATCCCCTCGTCTCCTTCTATCCCTGCGACTGGACCAACGACACCTCGGTCATCCGCCGCAACCCGAAGGTCGTCGCCATCAACTCCGCCATCCAGGTCGACCTGACCGGGCAGGTCTGCGCCGACTCGATCGGGCACCGCATCTACTCGGGCATCGGCGGGCAGATGGACTTCATCCGCGGCGCCGCGCTCTCCCCCGGCGGCAAGCCGATCATCGCCCTGCCCTCGACCGCCGCCAAGGGCCGCGTGTCCCGCATCACCGCCCAGCTGGCGCCCGGCGCGGGTGTCGTCACCACCCGCGGCCACGTGCACTGGGTGGTCACCGAGTATGGCGCGGTCAACCTGCACGGCCGCACGCTCCGCGAGCGCGCGGCGGCGCTGATCTCGATCGCCCACCCGGATTTCCGCGGCGAGCTCACGCGCGACCTCGCCGCCATCCGCCCCACCGCCTGAGGTGTGATGACCCATGCTACGACAATTTAATCCAACCCCCGGTCACTCATTCCCGCGAGCGGTCATCCTGAGCTCCGCGAAGGATCCATCAGGATTCGCCCGCGCCGATGGATTCTTCGCGAGGCTCAGAATGACAATCAGGGGATTCGGCCTTCCCGGCCTGAACCGGGGACAAAGGATGCGCACCAAAAGACAGCTCAACTTTGCCAATCGGCGATGAGCCCGCCGCGCCCGTTGCTATAGACTATGGACGTGGATACCGAAGTCATGCGGGCCCTCGCCGCCCATCGCCCGGCCGTTCGCGCCAATTGGGAGAATCTCCTGCGGCTCGAGCGGGCCAGTTCCCCCCTGGCGAACCCCGACACGCTGGTCCACCTGCTCGACACGACGCTCGACGAGATCTTCAAGGACCTGCACCTCTGGTCGCCCCGCCGCCACCCCACGCGGGCGCACGCCCCCAGCTGCCCCTGCGGCCGGAACCCGCTGCTGGCCTATTTCGGCGCCGGCCGGCAGGCCCTGCGCGAGGCGCTCATCACCGCCCAGGCCGCCAGCCCGCACCTCTCGGCGGAACAGCGCGACACGGCCCTCACCTGCCTTGAGCAGGTCTTCAGCCACATCGAGCGGCGCGAGATCGAGTCCTTCTGCGCCGTCTGCCAGTTCCGGATCCCGACGCACACCGGCACCTCCCACACGGGTCACGTGCCGCTCCACCATCATCACCCGTAGGCGGCAGGCGCCGCCTAGGACGCGACCGTCTGGTGCAGCTTGTCGCGGTAGACCGACGGCGCCTCGCCCGCAACGCGCCGGAAGACGCGGTTGAACTGCGACAACGACTGGAAGCCGGCCTCGTAGGCGGCCTCGCTCACGCGCTTGTTCGGGTTGAGCAGGAGGTTCTTCACCTTCTCCACGCGGACGCGGGCCACGTAGTCGGTGAAGGTCAGGCCCGTCGCCTTGCGGAAGCTCTTGCAGAAATAGAACGCGCTCATGTTGACCGCCGACGCCACCTGCGTGAGCGACATCTCGTCGGCATGGTGCTCGACGATGTAGGCCCGGGCGCGGCTGATCGAGGGCGCCTCGCGCGACTCCTCCTGGACCACCAGCTGGTTGCTGAGCGCCGAGAGGTGCTGCGCGAAGATGGTCAGGAGCTGGACGATGGACTTGTATTGCTTGGCCGAGACCACGCGGCTCTGGAGGTAGGCCTCCTCGTAGCGCTTCACGTCCGTCTCCACGCCGAACTTGAGCAGCAGGCGCGTCAGCCGCTTCATCTGCCCGGAAGACGGCGCGTGCTGCAGGATCTGCCCGGTCTGCAGGAAGGCGACCAGGTCCTCGCCCACCCGCACCGGCACGGCGGAGTCGCACAGGCCGGCGAAACACTTGAGCGTCTTCGGCTCGAGCGCGGCCGACTCCTCGACCTTGCGCTGCAGCTGCAGGCAGGCGGCGCAGGAATGGTTGGAACCCGCCATGAGCGAGCAGAAGGGGTTCTCGTTCGGGTCGCCGTGGTGCGGCAGGTTGAAGTTGCCCTTGCCGCGCAGGGTCAGCGGCAGCCCCGTCGTCTCGCGGAACGCCTTCTCGTAGTCGCGGTAGATCTGCGATCGGCGGAGTTGCTCGACCAGCGGATGCTTCTGGCGTGGGACGGGAGCGGACATGGCTCCTGATTACGCCCCGGGCCGGGCCGTCGCAAGCGCCCGGCCCCCTCCGGCCAAATAATGCGCAGCAGTCCGCAACGGATGCACAAGGGAGGCGGCCAAAATCTGCGGTAACGTTACAGGCCGAGGAACTGGATCGCACAGCCCGCCAGCAGCACCGTGCCGCCCGCCATGGCGTGGCGGAAGCGCCCGAGCCGGCCGGCCGCCGGCAGCAGGCCGAGCCCGCGCTGGCCGAGCAGGACGACCGCGAGCATGACCCCGATCGTGAGGACGCTGAACGACCCGACCACGACCCACGCGTCGGCCCAGCTGCCCTGCGCTGCGGGATACATCACCAGCGGGATCATCGGCTCGCAGGGTCCGAACAGGAAGATCGTGAAGAGCACCCACGGCGTGAGCCGGAATCCCTCCGGGGTGCCGGCCGGGACATGGGCCTGCGCGTGGTGCGGGTGGCGCACGGCCTTGTTCAGGCCCCACGCCAGATACACGAGCCCGAAGGCGATCATCGCCCAGGCGGCCAGGTTGCCGCGGAATTCCTCGATGAAGCGCACGCGCTCCAGGCCGAAGCCGAACACCACGCCGGACACGGCGAGCAGCACCGAGCTGGCCACGTGGCCGAGGCCGCAGAGCGTCGTCCAGAACACCGTGCGCGCCACCGACCAGCGGCGGGCGCAGCCCATGACGATGAACGGCAGGTAATGATCCGGCCCGGCCAGCGTGTGCAGGATGGCGACGCCTGCGGTGCCGAGCAGCAGCACGGACATCTGCGGGGCCCCGAGGGTGTAGGCGTGGATCTCCGGGGTCATGACGGAAGACTCAGCCGGGGGCCGCCAGCCGCGCAGCGAGCGCGCGGACGGTGTGCACCACCTCGGGCACCGCCGCGGCCACGGCCGCGGACAGCTCGGTGCACATGGGGCGGACCTCCTCCACCGAGACGGTGTAGAGGTGGATGCGCGGCAGCCGCCCCAGCAGGGCCGCCGCCGCAAAAAGATCCTTCAACCCGAAATCATGGGCGCCCAACCCACGCGGAAGGTCGCCGACAAACTCAGGCTGAAGGAAAGTGATGGTGCCCGCCGCGCGGCCGTCGCGCGTGGCGTCGATCAGGACGATGTCATCGGCCCCGTCGAACTCGGTGAGCAGGTTGACCCCGCCGGTGCCGCCGTCGAGCAGGCGCACGCCGGCCACGGGGCGCTCGTGCTCCAGCAGGCGGAGGATGTGGATGCCCACGCCCTCGTCGCCCATGAGCAGGTTGCCGACGCCGAGCACGAGCACGCGGTCGCCCGCCGCGCCCTGCGGGGCGGCGGAGTTGGCCTCGCCAACCAGGGTGGAGTCAATCAGGCCGAGCATGGGTCAGCGGGTGGTCCGGGGCTTGACGGCCGCCGGCGGCGGCACGGGCCTGGACTCGGGAAAGGCCGAGATGCCATGGGCCTCCTCGGCCGCGACCTTGTGTTTCTCCATGAACTTCCAACCGCCGATGATGGACGACAGCACGCCGTGGCCCTCGACATAGTCGTGGTAGAACACGAGGTAGATGTGGATCAGGGTGAAGACGATGAAGGCCCACAGCGCCGCGTAGTGGAACAGGCGCAGGTTCTGCTCGCTGCCGAACAGCGGCACCAGCCACGTGAACAGCTGCGGGAAGGCCGACGAGCTCATCGAGGCATACAGCGCGAAGCCCGAGGCGATCTGGAAGGCCGTCAGCAGCCCCGTGCCCGCGTAGGTGAAGTAGGCCACCGAGTTGTGCCCGAGGGTGTGCACGGGCTTGTCGCTCGACTGCAGGATGTCGACCTTGAGCACGTCCCAGATCTGGCGGAGCTGGACCGTGCGCAGCGGGAAGAAATTCCGCCAATGGGCGTATTTGTTGCCGGCGAAGGCCCAGTAGAGCCGGAAGAAGAAGTTCGCCAGGAACACATAGCCGGTGAGGAAGTGCACGAAGCGGATCGTGCCGAACCAGTAGCTGTCGGCCGCCTCGCCCGAGCTGATCAGGCCGGGCGGGTGGCCGATCAGGTAGCCGGTGAGGCCGAGCACCATGACGGCGGCGGCGTTGATCCAGTGGAACCAGCGCACGGGCTGCTCCCAGACATAGACGCGTTGGTAGTCGTGCGAGGCGTTCATGGTGGCCTCCGGGTCAGTTGACCATCAGCTCGTGCCGCGCGATTTCCTTCTTGTCCTCATAGAGGTGGACGGCGCAGGCGAGACAGGGGTCGAACGAGTGGATGGTGCGGATGATCTCCAGCGGCTGTTGCGGATCGTGCACCGGGGTGCCGATGAGGGAGGCCTCGTAGGCCGAGCGCTGGCCCTTGGCGTCGCGGGGCGACGCGTTCCAGGTGCTCGGGACGACGAGCTGGTAGTTGGCGATTTTCTTGTCGTTGATGACGATCCAGTGCGCCAGCGCGCCGCGGGGCGCCTCGCTGGTGCCGACGCCCTTGCAGGTGGCCGCCCAGGAGGAGGGTTCCCACTTGTCGCGGGTGAAGGTGCGCGTGTCGCCCGCCTTGATGTTGGCGAGCAGCTTCTGGTAGTCCTCGAGCGCCCAGCGGGCGGCGAGCGACGACTCGATGGCGCGGGCCGCGGTGCGGCCGAGCGTCGAGAAGAGCACGGAGGCGGGGGCCTTCAGCGCGCCGAGGGTGGCGGTGACGGCGTCCTTGATCTCGGCGTTGCCCGCGGCGTAGCCGACGAGCATGCGCGCGAGCGGGCCGACCTCCATCGCGTGGCCCTTCCAGCGCGGCGTCTTGAGCCAGCTGTATTTGGCGTCGGTGTCGAGGTTGGCGTAGGGCGGCTTGGGGCCGGAGTATTTGAGCTTCGTCTCGCCCTTCCACGGGTGAAGGCCGGCGGCGCCGCCCTCGTATTCATACCATGAGTGGTCGATGAATTCCTGGACGCCGGTGTCGTCGCGCGGATCCACGGCATGCACCTTGGTCAGGTCGCGGCCGAGGATGGCGCCGCGCGGGAAGCGGTAGCTGCCGACGTCGCTGAAGCCGTTGGTCGGCAGGTCGCCGTAGCAGAGGTAGTTCTCGAGGCCGCCGCCGATGCCGGCCCAGTCGAGGTAGAACGGGGCGACGGCGAGCACGTCCGGGATGTAGACCTGCTCGATGAATTGCTGGCCCTGCTTGAGCAGATCCCCGACCATGGCGAGGCGCTCCGCGTTGATCGCGTTCGCCTCGTTGATGTTGATCGAGCATGGCATGCCGCCGACCAGGTAATTGGGGTGCGGGTTCTTCCCGCCGAAGATGGTGTGGACCTTGACGATCTCCTTCTGCCACTCGAGGGCCTCGAGGTAGTGTGCCACGGCCATGAGGTTGGCCTCGGGCGGGAGCTTGAACGCCGGATGGCCCCAGTAGCCGTTGGCGAAGATGCCCAGCTGGCCGCTCTCGACGAACTTCGTCAGGCGCGTCTGGATGTCCTTGAAGTAGCCGGGCGAGCTCTTGGCCCACTTCGACACGCCCTGCGCGAGCACGGAGGTGGCGACGGGGTCGGCCTTGAGGGCGCTGACGACGTCCACCCAGTCGAGCGCGTGCAGGTGGTAGAAGTGCACGACGTGGTCCTGCATGTATTGCGCGCAGAACATGATGTTGCGGATCAGCTCGGCGTTCGGCGGGACCTTGACGTCGATGGCGTCCTCGACGGCGCGGACGGACGCGAGCGCGTGCACGGTGGTGCACACGCCGCAGACGCGCTCGCAGAACGCCCAGGCGTCGCGCGGGTCGCGGCCCTTGAGGATGATCTCCAGGCCGCGCACCATGGTGCCGGCGCTCCAGGCGTCGACGATCTTGCCGTCCTTGATTTCGGCCTCGATGCGGAGGTGGCCTTCGATGCGGGTGACGGGGTCTACGACAATGCGGGTGCTCATGGGGCGAGGGGGTTAGAGTTTGGGGGCCTGGTCGTTGTTCTCGGCCTGTTCGGCGTTTTCGCCGGCCTGCTCGCCGATTTCATGGCGCTTGCGGAAGTTGGTCATCACGGCGTGCGCGGCGGCGCCGGCGACGGCGGCCCCGGCGGCGATGGTGCCGAGCTGGTCGGCGGTCGACTCGATCCCGAAGCCCGGGAAGTTCGGCATCCGCTGGTAGAACGGCCCGTTGTCCCAAAAGTTCGACTCGGAGCAGCCGATGCACGGGTGGCCCGACTGGATGGGGAAGCTCACGCCGCCGTTCCACTTGATCGTGCCGCAGGAGTTGTAGGTGGACGGGCCCTTGCAGCCGACCTTGTAGAGGCAGTAGCCCTTGCGCGCGTTCTCGTCGTCAAAGGTCTCGACAAAGAGGCCGGCGTCGTAGTTCGGGCGGCGGTAGCAGGTGTCGTGCACCCGGCGGGAATAGAACGCCTTCGGGCGGCCGAGGTTGTCGAGCTGCGGGATGGTGTCGAAGGTCAGCAGGTGGACGAGCACGCCGGCCATGACCTCGGCGATCGGCGGGCAGCCCTGGACGTTGATGATGGGCTTGCCGGCGATGATCTTTTTGATCGGCATGGCCTCGGTCGGGTTCGGCTTGGCGGCCTGCACGCAGCCGGAGCAGGCGCAGTTGCCCCAGGCGATGACGGCCTTGGCGTGCTCGGCGACCTCCTCGGCGATGCTCTTGGCCGTCTTGCCGCCGATGCAGCAATAGACGCCGCCCTCGGCGAGCGGCACGGAGCCCTCGATGCAGAGGAGATACTCGCCCTTGTATTTCTCCATGGTGTCCTTGAGGCACTGCTCGGCCTGGTGGCCGGAGGCGGCGAGGAGGGTCTCGGTGTAGTCGAGCGAGATCTTGTCGAGCAGGATGTCGGCGACGATCGGGTGCGAGCTGCGCAGGAAAGACTCGCTGCAGCAGGTGCATTCCTGGAAATGGAGCCAGATCACCGGGATCCGCTTCTTCGTCTCGAGGGCCTTGACCATCTGCTCGACGCCGGAGGCCTCGAGGCCGATGCAACCGCCCATCCAGGCGCAGAACTGCAGGAACTCGCGGCGCGACACGCCGCGCGCGGTGATTTGTTCGTAGATCGTCGTGTCCGGTCGGGCGGGCGCAATTTGGGTCGGCATATGCGGGAGGCGGGTCACGGGCGGGGGGCGGGCCCGGGACGGCGCATGAGGGGTTGAAGAGACGGCGGGGTTCGGGGTTGGACGGAGATTACTAAAATTCCGCGCCGCCCGGTGGGCGTCTCTTGGCAAACACTCAGCGTCTTTTGCGATGGGGCCGCGCATGCTGGACGCGGCCGTTTGCCCCCGGCATAGATTGGCGTTATGCACGAGGTCGGCATCATGGAGTCGGCGCTGGACGCCATCCGGCGGGAAGCCGGGGCGCACGGCGCGACGCGCGTCTCGCGGATCGTCCTGCGCATCGGCACGCTGGCCGGGGTGGACGAGGACGCGCTGCGCTTCGCCTACGAGGCGCTCGCGCCGTCGAGCATCGCCGCCGGCGCCGTGCTGGAGATCGAGACCGTGCCGGCCCGGGCGCACTGCGCCGCCTGCGCGAGGGATTTCGGCGCCGGCCGCGGCTTCATTTTCACCTGCCCCGCCTGTGGCGCGCTCTCCGGCGACATCCGCGCCGGCCGCGAGCTCGGCATCGCCCGCCTCGAATTCCCCGATTCACCATGAACAACCCGACCCCGCCCCCCACCCTCCCCGAGCCCGGCGTGCGCATCAACGCCCTCACCGGCGCCGCCACCGGCGGCTCCTCCCGCGCGCTCTCGGGCCCGCTCTCCGCCGAGATCGCCGCCGCCCTCACCGCCAGCCCGTCCGGTGAAGTCTCCGTCCGCGCCGTCGACGTCAACATCCCCCTGCTCGAGAAGAACGACATCCTCGCCGAGCGGAACCGCGGCTACTTCCTTGGCCGCGGCCTCGCCGCGCTCAATCTCGTCTCCTCGCCCGGCGCCGGCAAGACGACGCTCCTCGAGCGCACGCTCGACGAGTTCGGCCTCCGGACGAAGTGCGCCGTGCTCGTGGGCGACCTCGAGACGGACAACGACGGCCAGCGCCTCAGCCGGCCGCACGCGCCCGTCGCCCAGATCACCACCGGCCACGTCTGCCACCTTGACGCCGGCATGATCGCGCGCGCCGCGCAATCCATCAACCTCGACGGCGTCCGCGTGCTCTTCATCGAGAACGTCGGCAACCTCGTGTGCCCCGCCTCCTTCGACCTCGGCGAGCAGGCGCGCGTCGTGCTCCTCTCCACCACCGAGGGCGAGGACAAGCCCCTCAAGTATCCGCCGATCTTCAAGTCCGCCCACCTGGTCCTCCTCACCAAGGTCGACGTCGCCGACGTGCTCGGCTTCAAGCGCGACGTCGCCGTCGCCAACATCCGCCGCGTCGCCCCGCAGGCGCGGATCATCCAGGTCTCCAGCCGCACCGGCGAGGGGATGACCGAGTGGTATGACTACCTGCGCGCCCTCGCCGCGCAGGCCTGAACCAAAGTCAGGATGCGTATTACAACCCCGGTGGTCATTCTGAACGAAGTGAAGAATCCATCAGATTTCACGCCTCGTGGCAGCGGAAGCGATGATCCGGCTGGATTCTTCGCTCCGCTCAGAATGACAGGTTTCGGGCGGGGTGTGCTGCCAGCCAGCCGTAGGCCGCGCGAAGGCTGGACCCAGTGCGCTGCAGAATGTCCGTTCGCAAACCAGCGAGTTGAGGGCAACCCGCTCCACCACTGTTCCGCATGACCACCGCCCCCGCCGACACCGATGTGCTGCTCCGCGTGCGCGGCACGGTGCAGGGCGTGGGTTTCCGGCCCTTCGTGCACCGCACCGCCGCGGGCCTCGGGCTGCGGGGCTGGGTGCTCAACGATGCCGAGGGCGTGCTCGTGCGCGCCGCCGGCGATCCGGCCCGCGTGACCGCGCTGGTCGAGGCGCTGCGCCGCGACCCGCCCCCGGCCGCGTCGGTCACGAGCGTCGACCGCCTCTCCCCCGGCCCCGGCCTGCCGCCGGCCGGACCGGGCTTTACCATCGGCGCCAGCCGGACCGGCGGCGAGATTGTCACGGCGACCCCCGCCGACCTCGCCACCTGCGCCGACTGCCGGCGCGAACTGCTCGACCCGGCGGACCGGCGCCACCGCTATCCCTTCATCAACTGCACGCAGTGCGGCCCGCGTTACTCCATCATCGAGCAGCTGCCCTATGACCGGCCCCAGACCACCATGCGTTGCTTCCGGATGTGCCCGGCCTGCGCGCGTGAATACGCCGACCCCGCGTCCCGCCGCTTCCACGCCGAGCCGAACGCCTGCCCCGCGTGCGGCCCGCACCTCACGCTGGGCGACCCGGCCGGCAACACCATCGGCGAGCGCGAAGCCGCGCTGAACCACACCCGCACGCTGCTGCGCGAGGGCCTCATCGTCGCCGTCAAGGGGGTCGGCGGCTACCACCTGCTCTGCGACGCGACCAACGAGACCGCCGTCGCCACCCTGCGCCACCGGAAACACCGCGACCAGAAGCCGCTGGCGGTGATGTTCCGCGACCTGGCCCAGCTCGGCGAATTCGCCGAGGTCGGCCCCGCGGCCGCCGCCCTGCTTGCCTCGCCGGCCGCGCCGATCGTGCTCGTGGCCCGCCGGCCCGGCACCGCGCTCGCCCCGGCCGTGGCCCCCGGCAACCCTTGGGTCGGGGCCCTGCTGCCCTACGCCCCGCTGCACCACCTGCTGCTCGCGTCACTCGACTTTCCCCTCGTCGCCACCAGCGCCAACCTCGCGTCGGAGCCGATCTGCACCGGCGACAAGGAGGCCCGGCACCGGTTGGCGGGGATCGCCGACCTGTTCCTCGGGCACGACCGGCCGATCGCGCACCCCGTCGAGGATTCCGTCGTGCGCCTCGCGGCCGGCGACGCGCCCATCCTGCTGCGCCGCGCCCGCGGCTACGCGCCCGCGCCCTTCACCCTGCCCGGCCGCCTGGCCGGCGCCCTGCTGTGCGTCGGCGGCCAGATGAAGAACACCATCGCCGTCGCCGCCGGCGACCACCTCGTGCTCAGCCCGCACCTGGGTGACCTGGACGACATCCTCACCCACCACACTTTCGAGCGGACCATCGCCACCCTCGGCCGGCTGCACGGCGCGGAGTTCACGGCGGTCGCGCACGACAAGCACCCCGCCTACCAGTCCACCCTTTACGCCGACCGGCTCGGGTTGCCGCGCATCGCGGTGCAGCACCACCTCGCCCACGTGCTGGCCTGCCTGCTCGAGCATCATCACCCCGCCGACGGCGTGCTCGGCATAGCCTGGGACGGCACCGGCTACGGCGAGGACGGCACGGTCTGGGGCGGCGAGTTCATCCTGCTCCGGCAAAACCGCGCGGAACGCTTCGCGCGCCTCCGGCCCTTCCGGCTGGCCGGCAGCGAGGCCGCGGTCCGCGACGCCCGGCGCATCGCGCTGTCCTTCGCCCACGACCTGGGGCTCTACCGCCGGGCGGCCCTGCGCTTCAATTATCCCGAGCGCGACCTGGACCTGCTCGGCACGGTGCTCGACCGCCAGCTGAACTCCCCGCTGTGCTCGAGCGCGGGCCGGCTGTTCGACGGCTTCGGCGCGCTGCTCGGCCTCGGGACGCTCAACCACTTCGAGGGCCAGGTGCCGCTCGCGGTGGAGGCCGCGGCCCACGCCTTCGCCGCCGAAACCCGCGCCCTGCCCTTCCCGGTCGCGCCCGCGACCATGCCCGGGGCGCGGCTCGAGGTCGACTGGCGGCCCGCGGTCACCCAGCTCCTCAACTTTCCCGGCGATGCCGCTGCGGACGCCGCCGCCCTGCATCGCGGCCTCGTGCAAGCGATGGTCGGGGTCGCGCGCCAGGCCGGCGTCGGCACCGTGGCGCTGACCGGCGGCTGCTTCCAGAACGCCCTCCTCCACTCGCTCGCCACCGCGGCGCTCACGGAGGCCGGCTTCCGCGTGCTCACCCACCGCCGCCTTTCGCCGAACGACAACTCCATCGCCGCCGGCCAGGCCCTCGCCGCGCTCTGGAACCTCACCACCGTGACCTTACCAGGTTAAACACTTCCACAGGAGATAACGGAGGTAACCGAGATCAAATCAGCCTCTGTTCTCTCCGTTTTCTCCTGTGCTTCCCCAATCCCCAACACCTCCCTCCCATGTGCCTCGCCGTCCCCGGAAAAGTCCTCGAAATCGTCGGTGAAGATCCCCTGCTCCGCGCGGCGAAGGTCAGCTTCGCCGGCGTCGTCAAACTCATCAGCCTGACCTGCACCCCCGAGGCCAAGGTCGGCGACTTCGTCCTCGTGCACGTCGGCGTCGCCATCAGCGTCGTCGACGCCCGGGAGGCGGCGGAGACCTTCTCCTACCTGCAGCAGATGGGCGAGCTCGACGGGCTGGAGATACCAACGGAAACCCCGGTAGGGGCCGTTGCCCCCAACGGCCCAGGGCGCTTGGGGGCAAGCGCCCCTACCATCCATTCAACCACCTCCACCCCATGAAATACGTCGACGAATACCGCGACGCCGCGCTCGTGCGGAAGCTGGCCGCGGCCATCGCCCGCGCCACCACGCGGCCGTGGACCATCATGGAGATCTGCGGCGGCCAGACGCACGCCATCGTCAAGTTCGGCCTCGACGACCTCCTGCCGAGAAACATCACCCTCGTCCACGGTCCCGGCTGCCCCGTGTGCGTGACCAGCGCGGACCTGATCGACCAGGCCGTCGACCTCGCGCTCAACCACCGGGTCATCCTGTGCTCGTTCGGCGACATGCTGCGCGTGCCCGGCAACGGCATCGATCTCCTCACCGCCAAGGCCCGCGGCGGCGACGTGCGCATCGTCTACTCGCCGCTCGACGCCGTGGCGCTCGCGCGCGACAACCCCGCGCGGCAGGTCGTTTTCTTCGCCGTGGGTTTCGAGACCACCGCGCCCGCCAACGCGCTCTCGGTGCAGTCCGCCGCGGCCCACGGCGTGAAGAACTACTCCATCCTCACCTCGCATGTCCTCGTGCCGCCGGCGATGCGCGCCATCCTCGGCTCCCCCGACAACCGCGTGCAGGGCTTCCTCGCCGCGGGCCACGTCTGCACGATCATGGGCACGTCCGAATACGGCCCGATCGCCCGGGAATACGGCGCCCCGATCATCATCACCGGCTTCGAGCCCGTGGACATCCTCGAGGGCATCCTGCTCTGCGTGAAACAGCTCGAGGGCGGCCGCGCGGAGATGGAGAACGCCTACTCGCGCGCCGTGCGTCCGGAGGGCAACCAGCACGCCCGCAAGATCGTCGAGGAGGTCTTCGAGGTCTGTGACCGCGACTGGCGCGGCATCGGCGTCATCCCGCGCAGCGGCCTGGCCGTGCGCCCGGCCTATGCGGCCTACGACGCCGCCGCGCGTTTCCCGCTGAAGAAACCCGGCGCGACCTGCGCCACCGAGTGCATCAGCGGCGAGATCATGCGCGGCGTGAAGAAACCGCACGACTGTCCCGCCTTCGGCACCCGCTGCACGCCCGAGCGTCCGCTCGGCGCGCCGATGGTCTCGAGCGAAGGCGCCTGCGCCGCCTACTACCGTTATCGCAGCCGGGCGGTGCAACCGGCGGTGACATAACCCTCTCCAAAAACGCAGCACCCGCCGGGGTGCGCTTGCCGGTCACCTTGCGGTGCCCGATAGAGGCGGGGCGGGTATGTTGCTGTTACTAATCGGTCCGAAACCCAAGCCTCGCAAGCGGAATTCCGTGGACGACGATCCGCTGCCTCACCCCAACGGATGGGCCGTGATCAAACGCGGCCGGTCATCGTGCCCCCGGATTTCCCAGACCGTGCGAATGCAAGGATTGCTCCGGTCCGGGGTCGGCAGGTGGCAATCGAGCGTGTATTTGGTGCCAAACGGAGAGACTACCTCGCGGACCACCCTGTTGTCGTTGGCATGATGCCGGAGGGCGTCGGCCAGGCCTTCCCAGTCGCCCGCCGTGAAGCCGCGTCCGAGAAAGAATTTCGCCTTGGGTCCGCCCTCCGGATGTTCGCGGTTCAGCAAATAGCGGACAATCTTCGCCTGCTCGATCCACGCGTTTGTTGCTTTGGGCAGGTGTTCGCTCATCCGCGCAAAGCCCTCAACTGCGCCGCATAGACCGTGATCACCGTCGGCACCTTGCGTCCGGCTACAAACTCCACGGCATAGGCCTCGCCGCCGTTATAGACGCTCACGATGGCACCTTCTGCACCGGCCGGCACGGTATCACCGGCTTCCGTCACCGTTTCGGTCAGCTGCACGCGGGTGTGCTCAGCCAGTGACGCGACAGGTCCCGGGTGGGGTTTCGTCGCTCCGATTACCTCGACGATTTCACGAAAGTCTCCCGCCACCGGCATGACGAACAGGCAGCGCCCGCCGCTGCGGCTGGCCCACAGCTGGCCGAGCATCCGCTTTTCTTCGGCATCGGCGCTGTCCGCCAGGTGCCGACCCTTGTATTCAACGGCCACCGTGCGGCCGTCCTTCAACTGGCAGACGAAATCCGGATAGAACCAATCCGTCGAGGTCTGCAGCCGGAACGATGAACTTTTCCCTGACAGGTTGCGCACCCAGTATTCCACGGACGAAAGATCATCCAGAAACTGCGCGCACTTAAACTCCTCCTTCACCTCCCCGGCCGGTGTCTTCTCCGCCAGCTCACCGGGCTTGGCGCCGAAGTAGTGCTTCTGGAAGCGCACGCCGCCTTCGTAGAGCCAGCTTGGCTCGTAGCTCATCGTCTTGAAATTGATCGCCACCGCCTCGTTCACCGCCAGAGGCGACTCCGGCAGCAGGAACGACTGGAACGCCGCCTTTCGCTCCGTGCGCCGGTGCTCCGCGATGACCGCCTCCAGCTGGTCGCGCAGACGGAACCGGTCCAGGGCCAGCGCGTTGGCGTCGGGCAGGCCATATCGCGCCATCAATCCGCGCAACGCCTTGCGGAGAAACTCAACCATCTCGCCCATCGGAATGTCACCGTGCTCGATCTGCCGGTCCAGCCACGCCGCCAGCGCATCAAGCGACCAGTCGCCGGCGCCGCCGAGCTGGAAAACCTGCTGGTGCAGCGTCGCCACGAAATCGCTCCCGGCCTCCTGCTCCACAACGTGCATGGTCACCTTACCCCCGACATCGGCGTCGAGCACGCCCATCCGCCCGGTGGGCCGCTCCCGCGGATCATAGCCGGCGGGCAGGCTCGCGTCCTTCTCGCTCAGCTTCCACCGATGCTCCAGCAGGAAGGTGCTTTCAAACTCCAGCAGTTCCGCGCCTTCACGCACGGCCAGCAGCGGCACGATGAAATCCAGCTGGCGCTCAAAGGGCGTCGGCTCCCGCGTCGCCCCGGTGCCGCCGAAGGCCCGCTCCGCCTCCCGCACCGTCTCCACGGCGGCGGTGATCCGGCGCTTCGCCTCGGGGGTCTGCGCGCAGGCGCCGAGCCGCTCACCCTCCGCTGCATCCAGAGGCACGACGACCGTCAGCTCGCCCTTGGCTTCATCAAAGCGCACCTTGCCACCAAGCAGCGCGACCTGCGCATGCAGCGCCGCCGTGTCCACCTCGCGGCCGGCCGCCAGCGGCACGGTCTGCGGCTGCACGCCGAGCGGCATCACACCTTGCGAAACCGGCACGAGGATCCGCTCCGCCTCCGCCTTGGTGAAGCCGTTGTGCTCGAGCGCCTCGCGCAGCTCGGCCAAAACATCCTGGATCGAGGCGGAAATCGAGAAGGCATAGGCACAATTCAGGTCGGGGTGCCGCTTCGCCTTGGCGCCGGGCAGGCGTAGAATGCGCCCGACGATCTGCTCGATGGCCGTGGCCGAGCGCGTTTCCTTCAAACTGCATAGCACGTAGGCGAACGGGCAGTCCCAACCTTCGCGCAGCTTCTCTACCGTCAGGATCACCCGCACCGGACACTTGGGCGAGGCGATGTCCTTGATGTCCTTCAGCTCGTCGAGCTTGCCGACGGAAATTTTGATCTCACCCCGGTCCAGCCGGTAATCCTGCACCAAGCGATCGCGCAGTTCCTCGCAGGCGTCCACCCGCTCGGCCTGCACGAGCAGGATCGGCCGCAGGTATTCGCCCGTGGCCTGCGCCTCGGCCGCCGCCACCTTCTCCAGATCGGCCCGCAAGGTGATGGCCTCGGCCAGCAGCTGGTCGCGCTGCGACGGATGCCGGGCGATGACCTGCAACGGCAGCTTCACCATGCTCTCGGCCTTCAGCTCGGCGGCCGACACGTGGTGCAGCACGTTGGAGGGATTGCGCTTCCGGTCCGGCGTCGCGGTGAACTCCACGATGCACGACGGCAGCACGGCCCCGAGCGTGGCAAACGACAGCTCCGTGCGCGCATTGTGCGCCTCGTCCACGATCACGACCGGGCGCCGCAGCCGCAGCGCGTTGACCAGCGATGGCATGGGTTTGCCATCGGCATCGGGCAGCAGGTCGGCGACGCGGCCGGCCGGCAGATTGAGCAGGTGTTCGGCGAGGGCGTCATTCCGGGAAAAAACCTTCCGGCCCGTCGTGTCCTCGGCCTTGAAGGCTTGGATCGTCGAAACGATGACGACCGTCGCCCCTTCCACGGTCGCGCGGGAGAGTTGCAACGCCTCGTCAATCGTCAGCACCTCGACGGCGCCGGCGCCGGGAAATTCGCCGCTGCCGTGCGCCAGCGCCTGCCGGTAGGGATGGCGTGGGTCGCGGAGCGCGTCGGCCGTCTGGTCGAGGATGGTGCGGCTCGGCACGAGCCAGAGGACGACGCCCCGTTCAGCCCGTAACAGATCGGACAACGCCAACCCGATGGCCTGCGCCGCGAGGAGCGTCTTGCCGCCGCCGGTGGGCACGCGAAGGCAGATGTAGGGCAGGCCCAGCGACAGCCCTTGAGCGGTCACCGGCAGATAAGCCATCGGCTCGCGACTCTGGGTCGCAAGCACCGACTGGAACGCCATCCCTGGACCACCGTCACCCGCACACTCGCGGAAAAACATCCGCAGTGAACGGAGCACCCGACCTTGGTATTCCTTCAGTTCGAGGCTCATGACACTTTGACCTCCCGAGGTGTCTGGCGGACAGTGATGCGCGCCGCGCGCAGGCGCTCGGCGCCGAGCAGGCAGCCGGCGCAGTATATGACCTTGGGGCCGTCGTGCGGTGGCAGTTGCGCGAGCACGGCGCGCGTGAGCACGTTGCCGCCGTCGAACGACTTGTCCTTCAGGATGCCGTTGTAGAGCAAATAAACTCCCGTGCCGCGATACACGCCGAGCAACGGCGTGTTGGGCACGCGTTCGCGCGGCAGCGGCTCGCCCGTCTCAGTGAAATACACGTGCCGCGCCAGCTCGGTGAACTTTACCGTCGGCCGGATAAGCAGACCCGCCTCATCGAACAATTCGTCGCCCAACTCGGCATAGCGGAACCCGCCGCCGAGCCCCGCGACTTTCTCACCCTTGGCGTTGGTGTAGCCCTCGGCCACGCGAGCAACGCGTTCGCGCGTCACGTCTCGAGCGATTCTCCCCTCCATCTCGCCAAGGATGAACCGACGCGGTGGCTGGTCGGGGATGTCAGCGTTGAGTTTGAGGACGGCGTGCCCCGTCGTGCCCGAGCCCGCGAAGGAATCCATCACAAGATCACCCGGGTTGCTGGCAATTTGGAGGACTCGCTCAAGCAGGCGGGTTGGTTTCGGGGTATCGAAGGCTGTCTGTGTCCCGAAGATCGATTGTATCTCCTTTCGGGCTTCGTCCGTGTGTCCGACTTCCTCGTGCGGCCACCATGTCCACGGGACGAGTCCATCAACCTCCGACAAATACCGAATAAGTCTAGGCACACCGTTGCCGTCTTTTCCCCACCAAAGCCTGTTCTCCTTCTTTAACTTCAAATACTCAGACTCGATCGTCGACCAACAGCGTCCTTCCGGAGGACGATGCACCGTTCCATTTGGCGCAACAATTTCATACATCTGATTCGGCCGGAATCCCTGCGCAGTCATTGAGATAGACTGCCATGGACCTTTCGGGTCTTTGTTTGGGTTCTTGTAAGTGTCGGTTTGCTTCGCCTGAAAGCCGATCCGATTTCGCGTCTCTTTGAACCGCTCGGGATCCATCGCATAGACCACCAGGTATTCGTGAACGTCGCCGATAGCCTCACGGTTTTCCCGCGAGTAGCGCTTCTGCCAAACATTGCTGGCTACAAAGCGCTCTCGTCCGAAAATCTCATCCATCAGCATCCGGAGCAGCGGCATCTCGGAGTCGTCCATGGAAACCCAGATGGAACCATCGGACCGGAGGAACTGCTTCAGCAGCGCCAGCCGCGGATACATCATGCACAGCCAGCGGTCGTGGCGGTCGAGGGTCTCGCCCTCCTTGCCGACGACCTGGCCGAGCCACTGGCGGATGACGGGGCTGTTGACGTTGTCGTTGTAGGCCCAGCCCTCGTTGCCGGTGTTGTAGGGCGGGTCGATGTAGATGCATTTCACCTGCCCGGCGTAGTAAGGCAGCAGGGCCTTGAGCGCGGCGAGGTTGTCGCCCTGCACGATCAGGTTGCCGCTGCCCGGATCGCCGCAGCCGAGATCCGGCACATCCTTCAGCAACCGGAACCGCACCGATTGGTGGTGGGTGACAACGGCCTCCTTGCCGATCCAGTTGAGCGTGGGCATTGGTCAGGAAGGATCAGGACAGGCCGCCAGCCGGGGGTGGCAAGCGTGCAATCGGGGCGACGGGGCGAAAATCATGGCTCGGCGCAAACTGCCGGCCGGCCCGTTGATTGCCAAGCGGTTTACACAGGAAGTTGTCTTCCAGCCTGCCACCGACGGCAAGACCGAAGGTGCGACATGAACTGGAGGCGGGGTGCCCTCTCCCCGTTTTTCGAGGCATGATCAATCATCCCTGCGGGGTGAGGGCATCCCGCCTCCATGGGCTGCATTCAGTTCAACGCACCGGATTCGCGACCAATGGGTGTCCGCCAACACTGGGACGTTCAAAAAGCACCACCCCGACCCTCGCAATATGCGCCGTAACCTCAGGGTCGGTGCTGCCATCGAACAAGATGAGACTGAAACGGTAGGGCAGCAAGAGGTCGTCCAGGGCGTCGTAAATCCGGCCGACGATGCGCCAGCCAAGCTCTTCGCCGACGAGGGCAAGATCGATGTCCGAACCGCGTTTTTGCGTGCCCTTCGCCCGCGATCCAAACAAGACCGCACGCTCCACCTCCGGGAACCGCCTGAGCACACCGGTGATTTGTGTCACCGTCCCTTCCGACAGGCCGTGGTGTGGTTTCATGATTCCATCGCCTCCAACTCGGTGAATTTGGTGCCAAATGCCACGAATTCCGGCACGAACCCGGTGAGAATGGCCGTGGCCACCTCATTGGCCGTCTTGGCATTGTAGGTGTGGCTGCTTCGGTTACGCGCCTGGATCATCGCCATCCATTCGTCGCCGTTCGCGATCAGCCCCTTCGCGAATGCTTCGCGCGTGGCATCCTTCGAGCCATAGATGGCGGTCGCCCCTCGCGACTCCAGAAAATCCTTCAAGGTGTTCCAAGCCAGTTCATGCGTGAATTCAAACGCCTGGATCAAGCCTTGTTGCTCCAATTCGGACAACTTCCGTTGTTTCGCCAAATCCGCCGCCGCCGCCAATTGACGGAAGGCTTGGCGGAAACTCTGAAATCGTTGGCGCCAGCGAATGTCGGGAATCTTTGCCATGAGGCCAAACTTACCGAGACACCCCCGTTGAGCCACCCAAATTTTAAGGTCGCCCGCCGACCCGTGGGCGCGGCCGGAGGCTTGGAAAAATCGCTGAGCATACGCTCAGCAAATCCGCGGCAGCTGCTCGCCGCTCAGGCGGTCCACGATCCGTTCGGAGCCGATGACACTGCGTTGCGTCACCTGCCCGGCCGGGCCGGCTTTCACCGTGCCGATCACGACGGGCCGACCGCCGGGGGCGCTTTGTCGCAAGATCTCCAGCGCGCAGGAAACCTGCGCCGCGGGCAGCACACAGACAAACCGGCCCTCGTTGGCCACGTAGAGCGGATCAAGCCCGAGGATTTCGCAGGCGCCCTGCACGAGCTCCGACACGGGCACCTGGGCGGCGTCGATGGCAATGGCCACCCCGGCGGACTCGGCCAGCTCGACCAGCGAGGTCGCCAAGCCACCGCGCGTCAGGTCGCGCAGGCAATGGATTTCCAAGCCCGCATCGAGCAATGCCAGCACCGGTGCCGCCAGTGGCGCGCAGTCGCTCTCGATCGCGCTCTCAAATTCCAATCCGGCGCGCGTCGCCATGATCGCCATGCCATGGCGGCCGATGTCGCCGCTCAGGATGATGGCATCGCCCGGCTGGATGCTCGCCGGCGCAACCGTCAGCTTGGTCTCGATCACGCCGACCCCCGAGGTCGTCACGTAGAGCCCGTCGCCTTTGCCGCGCTCCACGACCTTGGTGTCGCCGGTCACGATACTCACGCCGGCGGCCGCGGCCGCCGCCTTCATGGACGCGACGACCTTCTCCAGGGTCGCGACCGGGAACCCTTCCTCGAGGATGAAGCCCGCGCTCAGCCACAGCGGCCGGGCGCCGCACATCGCGAGGTCGTTGACCGTGCCGTTGACGGCGAGCGTGCCGATGTCGCCGCCGGGGAAAAAGAGCGGGCTCACCACGTGCGAGTCGGTCGTGAACGCCAGCCGGCCGCCGCCGGGAAAGCGCAGCTGCGCGCCGTCGTGCTGGGCGTCGAGCGAGGGATTGGCGAACGCCGGCCGGAAGATGCGCTCGATCAGCTCCTGGGTCAGCCGGCCGCCGCCGCCGTGGCCCACGGTGATCTCCGTCCGGTGCGACAGCGGCACGGGACAGGTGAATGAAACGTCGGGCGCGGCGGACATGAAGTTCAGACGGGAAAGAGGGGCCAGACCGGCCCGGGCGGCAGCCAGCCGGCCGGGACGTCCGAACGGGTCTCCGGCGAAGCCGCGAGGGCAGCCGGGGATGATTGGGACTTTTCGGCCGCTGGCAGAGCTGCCGCGGTGACGCTGTATGCCGGCATATCGGGCCCGGCGAGCCGGACCGGCGGACGGGCCCGGGGATCGGAAAGATCCCGGCGGACAGGCGCCGGCGGCGGAGCGAAGGGGGATGTGTCCGGCAGGGACATGCCGTCATCATCGCAGATCCCCGCCCCGGGGGCGCGGCGGGCGTTGCGATAGACTGTGCAGATCTTGCGGGCCCACGCCCCAGAGCCGGGTAACCGCCAGGTAGTGTTTTCAAACCTGGTTTGTCATCCTGAGCGAAGCGAAGGATCCAGTGCGACGAATCCGCTATCACAGGCGAACAACTGGATTCTTCACTTTGTTCAGAATGACAGGAAAGCGGTTCTTGGTGAGTTTGAAAATACTCCCTTACTGCGTCGATTCCGTCCCGTCCTAGTAGCTCCGGGTATGCAGCGCCCGGATATAGTTGGCCCGCTCGAAGGCGTCCGGATCGGGGCAGCGATGGAGATCCAGCCGGCCCCGGAACTCCGCAAGCCCCGTGAAACCGTGCAGCCCCATCCAGGTCTCCAGGCCCTCGTGCAGGTTCGCCAGCAGCTCGGGCCCGTATTGCAGGAGCGCGGAAACCACCTGCACGGCATGGGCGCCGGTGAGCAGGGCCTTGATGACATCCTCCGCCGCGTGCACCCCGCCGCTGACCGCGAGGGACCCGCTGATCTGCGGCGACAGGATTGCCAGCCAGCGCAGGCGCAGCAGCAGCTCCGACGAATCGGACAGGTGCAGGGTCGGCCTCACCTCCAGCGTGTCGATGTCGACATCGGGCTGGTAGAACCGGTTGAAGATCACGAGGCCCGACGCACCCTCCAGCTCGAGGGCGACCGCCAGCTGGGCCACCGCGGCGTGATAGGGCGAGAGCTTGACGGCCACCGGGATCCGCACGGCGTCCCTCAGTTCGCGGACGATCTCCAGCATCTCGAGCTCGACCTGGTCGGCCGCCACGTCGGCGCGCGTGACGACATGGTAGAAATTCAGCTCGATGGCATCGGCGCCCGCCTTTTCGAGCATGGGCGCCACCTCCATCCAGGCGCCCCGCCGGCAGCCGTTCAGCGACGCGATGACCGGGATCGAGAGGCGTTTTTTCAGCGCCGCGAGATGCCGCAGATAGCGCTCGGGCGTGTGATGGTAGTTCTCCGCGCCGGTCTGCCAGTCCGGCGCCGGCCCGGTGCCGAATTGCTCCATGAAAAGCGAGCGCATGACGACCGCGCCCGCGCCGGCATCCTGCAAGTGGCGCGCCAGGCCGAGGTCGTCGCACAACGGCGATGAGCCGACGATGAAGGGGCTGCGCAGATACAGCCCGAGATAGCGGGTCGCGAGAGGCATGAGATCCGGGGCTGCCCCACTATGGCCCCGGAGACGGACCGCCACTCGGCGTTTGTTGGCTTTGAATGCGCAGCACTTGGCCCCGCCGGTCCCAACACAAACGGGCGGAAGAGGCCCCTGCCCCTTCCGCCCGTCACAACTACACCAATCATATCGTCCGCGAGTGTTGCAGCGCGGAAGCCGTGACCGTCGGGTCGAAGCGCATGGCGATCACCCGCAGCAGCGGCACGCCGACGCGCGTGACCTCGATCCCGCCGGCGGTGCGCCGCACCAGGCCGTCGGTCTCAAGGTCGGCGAGCGACGCGATCTCCGCGGCATAGACGGCCGCAAAATCCAGCCCGAGCGCCGCGGACAGCGCCGCATAGTCGAGGCGGCGGTCGCACATCAGGCGCATGATGATCGTGCGGCGGCGCGCATCCTCGGCGGTCAGGCGCAGGCCGCGCTCGATCGGCAGCCGGCCGGCGTCGAGGGCCGCGCGCCATTCGTCGAGGGTCTTGTAATTCTGCCGGTAGCTTTCCGGCGTGGACGAGATGGCCGAGATGCCGAAGGCGTAGAGCGAGGCGCCGCCCTGCGTGCTGTAGCCCTGGAAATTCCGGTGCAGCGTGCCCTCGCGCAGCGCGACGGCGAGCTCGTCGTCCGGCTTGGCGAAATGGTCGAGCCCGATGTCGATGTAGCCGGCGCCGGTCAGCATCTCGTGCGCGACGGCGGACATCGCCAGCTTCTCCTCGGGGCCGGGCAGCTGCTGGCGGTCGTCGAAGATCTTCTGCGTCGGCTTGATCCACGGCACGTGCGCGTAGCTGAAGACGGAGAGACGGTCGGGATTGAGGGTGAGCACGTCGCCGACGGTCTTGGCGAAGGACTCCGGCGTCTGCAGCGGCAGGCCGTAGATGAGGTCCACGTTGATGGACGTGAAGCCGGCGTCGCGCAGCCACTGGAAGGCCTGTTCATTCTGCCACTGGGGCTGGATGCGGTGGACCGCGAGCTGCACGCGCGGGTTCGTGTCCTGCACGCCGAGCGAGGCGCGGCGGGCGCCGATGTCGCGGAGCGCGGCCACGTGCTCAATCGTCAGGCGGCGGGGATCGATCTCGACGCTGAACTCGCAGTCCGGGGCGACGTGGAAGATCTCGCGCACCAGCGCGCCGAGCCGGCGGAGTTCGTCCGGCGGGAAGAAGGTCGGCGTGCCGCCGCCCAGGTGGATCTGCGAGACGGGCCGGGTGCGGTCCATGCGGGCCGCCGTCAGGCGCATCTCGCGGGCGAGGTCGTCGAGGTATTCGGCGGCGGCGCCGCGGCGCTTCGTGATGACGGTGTTGCAGCCGCAGAACCAGCAGCGGGTCTCGCAGAACGGCAGGTGGAAATAAAGCGACACCGGCCCGGCGCCGGGGCGGTTGTCGAGCGTGATGGCGTCCTCGAGCCGGAGGGCGGCGAGGTCGCCGGTGAACTTGGTCGCCGGCGGATACGACGTGTAGCGCGGTCCGGGAATCGAGTATTTCCGGATCAGGTCGAGGTCGAGGGCCGAGGGCGCCGCGGCAGGGAGTGTTTCTTCGGGGCGGATCATTGCGTGGACCCACAGTATGGCAGGAACGCGCCGCGACGGCTCCGCCGGCCTTGCGTTAGACCATGCAGATCTTGCGGAGGGCGCTTAGTCACAAACCTCGCTAAATTATGATGGTAAGCGTTTTGCTTTGTTTAAGACTGTCATTGCGAGGAGCGTAGCGACGAAGCAATCCAGCTGGATCGCCACGGCGCGCTGCGCGCCTCGCGATGACAACAATCGAAAACCTAAGGACGACTGAGATCAGCCCGTCGCCGCGCTGCGCCACTTGTCCCGCGGCACGGCCACCAGCGCGATGGCGACGACCTGGCTGACGATGAAGGCGGCGAGCCACCAGAAGGCGGCGTCCATGAAGCCGTAGCTATGCAGGCCGACGCCGAGCATGTTGACGCCGAACCAGCTCCACGCAGTCACGACGTTGCCGAAGACGGCGAGCCCCATGAGCCCGGGCTGCTTGACCAGGCCGCCCCAGCGGGCGTGCAGGATGAGTGCGTTCCACAGGACGATGATGAGCGCGCCGTTTTCCTTCGGATCCCAACCCCAGAAGCGGCCCCAAGACTGGTCGGCCCAGATGCCGCCGAGCACGGTGCCGACGAAGCTGAAGACGGTGGCGAAGCAGACGACGCCGTAGACCATGCCCGCGAGCGCATCGGCGGTCTTCTTGTCGAGCGAGCGTGTGAACAGGCCGCGGCCGAGGTAGATCAGCGCGAGGAAACCCGCGAGGAACGTCGCGGAATAACCGATGGTCACGGTGACGACGTGCGTCGCCAGCCAGAAGTTGGAGTCGAGCACGGCGCGCATCATCTCGAGCGTGTCGCCGGTGAGCGACAGGTGGTGCGCGATGAGCAGCGTGGCGAAGCCGATGAGGCCCGCGGCGACGCTGCCGATGGCGTTGCGGTAGGACATCTCCAGCACGAGGCAAAGCGCGACCGCGCCCCACCCGATGAAGAGCGCCGACGAGTAGAGGTTCGTGACCGGCGGGCGGCCCTCGAGCCACATGCGCGTGGCGATGCCGGCCGTCGTCAGGATCCACGCGACCAGCACGAGGCGGAAGGCGACGCGGCCGAGCACCTCGGGCCACTTGAGCCAGGAGAACAGGGCCACGAGGAGCGCGGCGACATACAGCACCGTGCTGGTGTAGAACGGCTGGGCGGCGTTGAAGCGCGCCTCGAGGTCGCTCTTGCGCAGGAACGACGGGATGGTGCCCTGCAGGCGCGCACGGTAGTCATGCACCGCCTGGTTGAAGGCCGCCGGCTGGTAGTCGCGCCAGGCCAGGCCGGCCTGCACGTAGCTGGCCGTGGCGGGATCGAGCCGGCCGCGGTCCACGCTGGTGCGCAGCGCGGCGCCGGTGTTGAGCCACTTCGTCAGGTCGTCCTGGCCGGCCTCGGGCGGGATCAGCCGGAGGTAGCCGAACTGCTCGAGGGTCATGAAGGTCGTGCGCATCTCGAGCAGCGCACGCGCCGCCTCGGCGTCATGCGGCTGGCCGGCCTTCTTGGCCTGCTCGGCGGCGACGCCGACGGGCACCGCGTGGTCGAAATTCGCGAGCCGGTCGAGGTAGTTGTCGACGCCGGGCGCGAGCAGGCTGTCCTGCACGCGCTGGTAGAGGAAGACGTTGTCGCGCAGCTGGACGACGGCCTTCTGGAAGGGATTGCGGATCGGCGCCTCGACGGCGTCGGCCAGCTTGGCCTGGCGGTCGAGCTCGGAAAACCCCGGCTGCAGCTGGGCGTAGGAGAAGCGCTTCTTGCCCGCACCCTGCTCGGGCGTGAGGTTGAACAGCGTCAGCACGTCGGGATGCACGACCTCGAAGACCGTGTAGGTGTTGGCCACGCCCTGGCGGAACAGCATCTCGAGCAGCCACTCGGCCGGCGGGAGCGTGCGGCCGTCCTTGGCCGTGACGCGCTGACGGCCCTGCAGCACGAGCAGCGTCGTGCGGGCCACGGTGTCGAGCGGCTTGACGCGGCCGTTGACGAGCGTCGGCAGCTTGCCGAAGGCGTCGAGGTCGTAGTCGCCCTGCGGCGCGCGGGGGAACAGCGAGGTGGCGATCATCAGCGCCGCGAGGGCCGGCACGAGGATCGCGACGAGCCGCGCGGCGGTCCAGCGCGGGCCGGCGGGAGCGGCCGGGACCGCAATGCCGGGCGCGGCGGCCGGGCGCCGGCGCTTGCCGACGAAGCCGGCGAGATGCAGGCCGAACTGCCAGCCGAGGCCGAGCGTCATGATGCCGCACGCGATGTAGGGGATCAGCCAGCTCGGGTTGCGCACGACCTGGAGCACGGTGGTCGTGTCGTTGTTGTCAAAGCCGGCCTGGTAGAACGTCAGCCCCGCGTAGCGCAGCGGGTTGTTCATGTAGATGAGGACCTCGCGGTCGTCCTTGCCGTCGGGCGTGGTGAGGCGGAGGCGGCTGGAGAAATTCTTCGGGATCTCGGTGCCCGCGTAGCGGTCGTGGCTGAACTTCAGCAGCGTCAGCGAATACGGCTTGTAGTGCCGCGCGTAGCGCAGGGCGATCTTCCACTTCCGGCCGCCGAACTCGAAGGGCTGCGGGTCGAGCTGCGGCGCCACGAGCCAGGTGCCGATCGGGCCCTCGGGACCGGTCAGCTCGACGTAGGCCGCGGGCAGGTTGCGCTCGCCCTCCTTGAAGGTGAGCGCCATCGGGTTGACGAGGACGCGCGGGCCGACGCCCTGGTTGGCCGGGCCGGTCGGGGCGCTGGCGCCGGGCATGGCCTCCGACAGGCCGGCGTTGGGCAGGTAGGTGTGCACGCCGACGCGGAACGGCAGCTTGGGGTGCTGCACCGGCGACTTGCGGGCGAGCGGCGCCTCGGGAATCGCGACCACCTCGTCGAACTTCGGGTCGGTGGTGTCGGTGATCGCCAGCTCGATGTTCCGGTAGCTCTCCGAGTAGTTCTTCGTCTCGCCCTGGTCGAGGCGCATCTGGAACTCGTCCTGCCAGAGGGCGGTGAGCAGCTGGCCGATGAGCAGGACGATGAGGCCGATGTGCGCGAGCCAGATGCCGAGTTTTTTCCAGCTGAACTGGAAGCGGTAGACATGTGCGGCGACGAGGTTGACCAGCAGCAGGCCGCCGAGCGTGTAGCCGCCGGGGAAGACGGCGAGCGACATGTCGCCCACGCGCCAGAACACGATGAAGGTGTTGAAGTATTTCGCCTGCACCACCCAGATGCCGAGGTTCACCTGGTCCAGCGTGGCGACCAGGATGAGGATGATGGAGAACAGGATCAGGACGACCGTGAGCTTGAGCGACACGAACAGGTCGCGCGCGTCGGAGAGGAGGGTGGTCAGGAATTTCACGGCGCGGAGAGGGTTTGCACGAACGAGAGGAAGGCGGGTTTCTCGGCGCCGACCAGCGCGGCCGGGCCGGTGAGCTTGAAGAACCAGGTGGCGCCCGCGTGCGGGACCATCGCGCCGAGCAGGCGCTGCGGGTTGTCGCCGGAGCCGGTGAGGTCGGCGAGCGTGACGGCCAGGCCGTTCACCTTGAGGCGCGTCACCGCGCCGGCGAACTCCGCCTCGGAGACGGGCGGCAGCGAAAGCTGGCCGCGCCAGCGGTTGAGATTGGCCAGGTCGCCGCCGACGTCGCCGGGGAACGCGGTGACCGCGAGCTCGGCGGTGGCGCCGTTTGTGCCGGGAATAGTGAAGGTTGCCTTGCGCATCCCGGTGCTGGGTTTCTCCTGCCAGCCGGCCGGGGCGGTCCACTTGAGCCCGGGGCCGCTCGCGCTGACCACGGGGGAACCGGCCATGTCGGCCGGCGGCGCGGAAGGCGCGGCGGTCACCGCCACCGGAGCGGCCGCGGGCGCGGCCAGCGGTTGGGCGGAGACCTTCACGGTCTTCAGGAATTCGAGGAACGCGGCCTTTTCCAGCGCGACCACGGTATCGGGTCCCGTGAGCTTGAAGAACCACGTGGCACCCTGGTGCGGCACGATCGCCCCCAGCATCCGCAGCGGGGCCTCGGCGGTGCCGCCCGCGAGGTCGACGACCTGCATGGCCACGCCCGCGCCGGGCAGCGGCGTGAGGATCGCGGCGAGTTCCGCCGCGGCGACCGGCGGACGGCCGAGCTGGCCGAGCCAGCGGTTCACGTTGGCGAGGTCGCCGCCGACATCGCCCGGGAAAGCGGTGATCGCGAGGTCGGCGCTCGGGCCGCCCTCCGTGCCGAGGGTGTAGCTGCCCTTGCGCATGGCGGAGCCGGGCTTGGCCTGCCACGCGGCCGGGGCCGTCCAGACCAGGCCGCCGGTGTCCGCAGCCTTTGCCGCGGGGGCGGCGGCCGGCGGGGTCGGGTCGTTTTCCTTGGGGATGCGGTAGGCCGCGACCTGGGCCTCGCGGCACGAGGCCAGCAGCAACGGCAATACCATCAGCAGGACAGTCCGGCGTGGAGACATGGCGCGGAGTGGAGAATAAAAGCGACCGCTTGGCAACCGTGACGGCCGGCGTGGAGACTGACTGGGTGAATTCATCGTGGAAACAAGACTATGACCGAAACCGGCCGGAGTGGCTGCGCATATCTTGCGAGACATTGCCCGGGCCTTGCGGGATTTGCACTCCCCGCGGCCGGAACAACAAGCACAAGTCTTGCGCGATACTCGGCAACCCATGCGCAGCGACCGCGGCCGGATCGTGGCATAATAGGCGCGACAAGGTGCCGGGGCCCAATAATCTGCCGGCATCGCCTTCCTCATCCATCATCACTCCGTCCCCCGTCCCACCATGAAAAGCAGCCATAAGATCATCACCGCCGGCCTCGTCCTGCTGGCCGGCGCCACCCTCGGCCTCGCCGCCCCCGTCTCCGAAAACTGGGAGAATCACTGCACCAAGTGCCACGGCGAGGATGGCAAGGGCCAGACCAAGGTCGGCAAGAAACTCAAGCTGAAGGACTATACCGACGCCAAGGCCCAGGCCGAGATGAAGGACGAGGACATGATCAAGGCCATCACCGACGGCGTGAACGATGCCGCCGGCAAGGAGAAGATGAAGGCCTACAAGGACGAGCTCTCGTCCGACGAGATCAAGGAACTCGTCGCCTACATCCGCAAGTTCAAGGCCTGAGCCTTTCCGTTGGTAAGGGGGCCGCCTGACGGCACCCGCGCGGGCGCCGTCAAGCGGCGCCCCTACCTTTCCCTCCCCCCTCCCACCCATGTCCACGCCCACCCCGACCCCACCGCCCGCCGCGCCCCGCTCGCATTTCAACAACTGGATCAGCGCCATCGGCGGGGTGATCGCCGTGGGCGCGCTGTTCTCGTTCGCCCTGCTGGTGTGGATGGACTTCACGCAGGGGGACAAGAACCCCTACCTCGGCATCTTCACCTACATCGTGGCGCCGGGCTTCCTGATCACCGGCCTCGCGCTGGTGTTTTTCGGCGCCTGGGCGCAGCGCCGCTGGGCCATCAAGCACGCGGCCACCATGCCGGACAAGTGGCGGCTGGATTTCACGAGCCCAGCCCAACGCCGCTTGATGATCCTCTTCGGCCTCGGTGCCGTGGGTTTCATCATGTTGAGCGCCTTCGGCAGCTACCAGACCTATCATTATTCCGAGTCGGTGCAGTTCTGCGGCGAAGTGTGCCACCAGGCGATGAATCCCGAGTTAGTCACCTACCAGCGCGGCGCGCACGCCCGCGTCGGCTGCGTGGAGTGCCACATCGGCTCCGGCGCCGAGTGGTTCATCAAGGCCAAGATCAACGGCACCCACCAGCTCATCACCTACACGCTCGACACCTACAACCGCCCGATCGCGACGCCGCTCAAGCAGCTCCGCCCCGCGCAGGACATCTGCGCCAAGTGCCACTGGCCGGAGAAATTCCACGGCAACGTGGAGATGAACTACCAGCACTTCCTCTCCGACAAGAAGAACACACCCTACACCGCGCGCATGCTGATGCATGTCAACAAGAGCGCCCCCGGCAGCCCGGCCGGCGGCATCCACTGGCACGTCAGCGACAGCGAGAAGGTCGAGTATTACGCCACCGACGACAAGCGGCAGGACATTCCCTGGACCCGCGTGACCAACCTGAAGGACGGCACCTCGCGCGTGTTCCGCACCCCCGACTTCACCGGCGAGCCGTCGGCCGACCGCATCCGCGTGATGGACTGCATGGACTGCCACAACCGGCCGGCCCACGTCTTCCCCACCGCCAACGACGCCGTCGAAAAGGCCCTCGCCGCCGGCACCCTCCCGCTCTCCCTGCCCAACATCAAGCGCGTCGCCGTCGCGGCCATGACCCAGGACGCGATCAAGACCGACGCCGAGGCCGCCCAGAAGATCGCCGATTACCTCCGCGCGAAATACACCGACAAGGCCCTGGCCGCGGATGTCCCGACCGCCATCGCCGCCGTGCAGGGCATCTTCGCCACGAGCATCTTCCCCGACCGCAAGGCCGACTGGCGCGTCTACCCGAACAACATCGGCCACAAGGACTGGCCCGGCTGCTTCCGCTGCCATGACAGCAAGCACACCAGCACCACCGGCCGCGCCATCTCCTCGAGCGACTGCACTTCCTGCCACACCATCCTCGCGCAGGGCAAGGGCACGGAGCTCATGCAGCTCAGCGGCGCCGGCATGGAGTTCAAGCATCCGGGCGGCGAGCTCGATCCCGAGCTGACCTGCGCGGACTGCCACAACGGCGGCATCCAGAAGTAACGGCGGCCCGCCGGCAAATTACGCTCCGGTTCAGCCAAGTGCTGCGTAGCCGCAGCGCGGCATTCAGCGCATCCTGTGCGCGGAACCACCATGAACGCATCCTGCCGGCGGATTCTGCTACTCGTGTTCACCCTGCTGGCGCCCCTGGGCGCCTGCGCCGCCGGAGCGGCCGCCGCCCCGCTCAAGGCGCCGCCCGCAGTGCCGAACTCCGAGTGCATGGAATGCCACGAGGCGGAATTCAAGGCCCCCAAGAAGGGCCTGCCGCCCGTCTGGACCGGCGTCCGGCCCGAGCTGTTCGCGAAGTCCGTCCACGGGGCCCTGAACTGCGTTGATTGCCACGACACCATCAAGGAGGGGACCCACGACTCCAAGCTGCCGCCCGCCCAGTGCGCCTCGTGCCACGAGGCCTCCGTGAAGCAGTTCGCCACCAGCATCCACGGCGTGAAGCGCGACGGCGGCCTCCCGGTCGCCGCCACCTGCGCCAGCTGCCACGGCAAGACCCACGAGCTCCTGCCGGTGAAGCACATCGACTCCCCCGTCGCCAAGTTCAGCCTCCTCGCCACCTGCGCGCAGTGCCACGAGGGCGACAAGACCAAGCTCGGCCTGAAGAACGGCGCCGCCATCGCGCATTTCAAGGACAGCATCCACGGCCAGGGCCTCTACAAGATGGGGCTCAACGTCTCGCCCTCCTGCAACGACTGCCACGGCGTGCACGACATCAAGTCCATCAAGGACGCCTCCGCCCACACCAGCCGCGCCGCCCTGTCCAAGACCTGCGGCGCCTGCCACGTCGGCGTCGAGAAGACCTACGCCGCCAGCATCCACGGCCAGCCCGCCAAGCCGGGCCAGAAGACCGCGGTCTGCACGGACTGCCACACCGCGCACGACATCGAGCGCCCCGGCAGCGCGCACTTCAAGCAGACCAGCGACCAGAAGTGCGGCGCCTGCCACGAGGAGCGCCTCGCCAACTACCGCGAGACTTACCACGGCAAGGCCATGCTGCTCGGCAAGGCCAACGCGGCCGCCGACGTCGCCGCCTGCTACGACTGCCACGGCCACCACGACATCCTCGGGCCCACCGACCCGAAGTCGAAGCTCTCGGCCGGCCACATCGTCCAGACCTGCGCCTCGTGCCACGAGGGCGTCAACGCCGCCTTCACCCAATACCAGCCGCACGCGGACCACACCGACGGGACCAACTACCCGGTGCTGCACTGGACCTACCTCGCGATGACGACGCTGCTCGTCAGCGTCTTCGCCTTCTTCGGCGTGCACACGCTCCTGTGGATCACGCGCTTCACGCTCACCTGGCTCCGCGACCCGGCCGGCTTCCGCGCCGCCCGCGCCGCGCTGCATGACGAGACGGAGACCTACCGCCGCTTCAACCCCTACGAGCGCTTCCTCCACATGCTGGTCGTCACGAGCTTCCTCGCGCTGGTGCTCACCGGCATGCCGCTGAAGTTCTACTACACCGAGTGGGCACGCGTCATGTTCAACGTCCTCGGCGGCCCGGAGGCCGCGCGCGTGCTGCACCACCTCGCCGCCCTCGTGACGTTCCTGTATTTCGGCCTGCACCTCTCCAGCCTCGTCCGGGGCCTGTGGCAAAACCGCGGCGCCGTGCGGGATCCCGCCACCGGGCGCTTTGCGTTCGGCCGGTTCTGGGGCGCCGTGTTCGGGCCCGACTCCATGGTGCCATCCTTCCAGGACCTGCGCGACTTCCTCGCCCACCTGAAGTGGTTCCTCGGCCGCGGCCCGCGCCCGTCGTGGGACCGCTGGACCTACTGGGAGCGCTTCGACTACCTCGCCGTCTTCTGGGGCGTCGGCATCATCGGCCTCTCCGGGCTCGTGCTGTGGTTCCCGAAGTTCTTCACGACCTTCCTGCCGGGCTGGATGATCAACATCGCGGTCGTGATCCACTCCGACGAGGCCCTGCTCGCCGCGGGTTTCATCTTCACGTTCCACTTCTTCAACACGCACTTCCGGCTCGATAAGTTCCCGATGGATACCGTGATCTTCTCCGGCCACATCTCGAAGGCCGAGATGCTGACGGAGCGCCGCCGGTGGTATGACCGGCTCGTCGCCTCCGGCAAGCTGGAGCAGCACCGCGTAATCCACACCGACTGGGCCGCCCGGCGCACACTCTACAAGACGCTCGGCTTCATCTTCGTCGGCCTCGGGCTCCTGCTGCTCGGCCTGATGATCTACGCCCTCCTCTCCCGCCTCGGCCACTGAGGAACCGCCCATGAACGCCACGCCGCTGCTCGACTCGGTCCTGCTCGGGCTGTTCCGCTACCGCACGCGCGGGTTCATGCGGATGACCGACTGTGACGGGACGGTGCCGCCCCGGCCGCAAACCGGCGGGACCTACCTCTACGTGCACATCCCCTTCTGCGAGGCGCTGTGCCCGTTCTGCTCGTTCCACCGCGTGCTGCACTGCCGGCCGCAGGCGAAGCGCTATTTCGCCGCGCTCCGCCGCGAGCTCGGGCTTTACCACGCCGCGGGCTTTGCGTTCACCGGCGTCTACTTCGGCGGCGGCACCCCGACCGTCGAGCCGGAGGAGCTGCTCGAGACCATCGCGCTGGTGCGCGCGCGGTTCGCCGTGTCGGAGATTTCGGTCGAGACCAATCCCCGCGATCTCCGTCCCGACCTGCTGGCGCAGCTGCGCGCCGGCGGGGTGACGCGCCTCTCGGTCGGCGTGCAGAGCTTCGACGACACGCTGCTGCGCGAGATGGGCCGCTTCGAGAAGTATGGCGGCGGCGAGGAGACGGCGGAGCGCATCCGCCGCGCGGCGGGCCTCTTCCCCACCCTCAACGTCGACCTGATCTTCAACCAGCCGCACCAGACCCTCGCGTCGCTCGAGCGCGACCTGGGGATCTTCTCGACGCTCGGGGCCGGCCAGGTTTCCTGCTACCCGCTGATGACCTCGCCCTCGGGCCTGCGCCGGCTCGCCGGCGCCATGGGCGTGCCGGACCGGCGGCGGCTGCGCCAGTTCTACCAGACCATCGGGCGCCGGCTCGCGGCCGGCGGTTTCTCGCCGACCTCCGCGTGGTGCTTCACGCGCCACGGCCAGGGCAGCGACGAATACATCGCCACGGCCGACAACTACGTCGGTGCCGGCAGCGGCGCGTTCAGCTACCTCGACGGCACGCTCTACTCGACCAGCTTCTCGCTCAACTCCTACGAGGAGCGCATCGCGCGCGGCCTCACCGGCATCGTGACACGGCACCAGCTCGGCGACACGGACCGCATGCGGTATGCGCTGCTCGTCCGGATGTTCGGCCTCGGCCTCGACCGCGCGTGGGCGCTCGAGCATCACGGGCGGAAATTCTTCCGCCGCCTGTGGGGCGAACTGCTGACGCTCGAGGCGCTGGGCGCGGCCACGCGCGACGCGCGCGGCTGGCGCCTGACGGAAAAGGGCCGCTACTGGCTCATGCTGATGATGGCGGAATTCTTCGAGTCGGTGAACGCCTACCGCGACGCGATGCGCGCGCACGTAGCCGCCGAACAGGCCGCGGCCGCCCCGGCCGATCCGCTGCCCGCCGTCTCGGCGGATTCGATTCAAGCCAGTGCCTGACCTAATCCAAGGTGTTAACCCCACCCCGAGTCTTAGCATCGCTAATACACAACAAACTGTGCACACATCTCCGCAAGTAATGCACAGCCGGATTGCCTCCCGATCAGATAAAGTAACCACGCTGAATCAGATTCCTCACCCGAACCAAGCTCCCTCCTCCTAACTTTACGCCCATGAAACTCCCGCTCCGCTGGACAAAAAACACGCTGATCTTCGGTGGCATCGCCGCCTGGGGCCTCCTGCTGGTCTCCTGCGTCTCCGTCAACCGCTCCGTCATGGCACCGCCCTCGGTGCCCGGGGCCAAGTTCGTGGGCACCAAGGCCTGCGCCGAATGCCACGAGACCGTGACCACGGGCTTCCATGACGCGACGCACGCCAAGCTCACCGCCGACGGCGGCAACGGCCAGGACATCGGCTGCGAGGCCTGCCATGGCCCCGGCAGCCTCCACGTGAAGTCCGGCGGCGGCGCCGGCAGCATCGTGAACCCGGGCAACTCCCCCGAGACGTGCTTCCAGTGCCACCTCGACAAGCGCGGCGAGTTCAGCCTGCCGAACACCCACCCGGTGCTCGCCGGCAAGATGAGCTGCAGCGACTGCCACAACCCGCACACCGGTGACGCCGTCAACGAGACCAACACCTCTATGTCGACGCTCAACTCCTCCTGCCTGAAGTGCCACACTTCACAGGGCGGCCCCTACGTCTTCGAGCATGAGGCCTCCCGCGAGGGTTGCATGTCCTGCCACAGCCCGCACGGCTCCGTGAACCAGAAGATGCTCAAGGCCCGCAACGCCAACCTCTGCCTGCAATGCCACTTCCAGGAGCAGCCCTCCGCCGGTGTCATCATGATCGGCGGCCGCGACCACGCGAGCTTCCTGTCCCGCGGCACCTGCTGGTCCGGTGGCTGCCACGAGGCCGTCCACGGCTCACACGTCAGCTCCTCCCTCCGCTTCTAACACCCCAACCATCACGGATACTCCCCGATGAACTCCACCGCCATTCTCCACCTGATTCGCCGGCCCATGCTGGTCCTCGCGGGGGCGAGCCTGCTGGGCCTGCCGGGCGCCTTGAGCGCCCAAACCGGCAAGGCCAAAGAACCGACCTACGAGAACTACATCGACTTCTCCGCAGGCTATAACCTGCAGGAAGGCGACCGCCCGGGCTTCCAGAAGAAATTTCAGCTCAACAAGAAAGGCTCCATCGGCATCGAGGACCTGTTCTACACCACCGAGCTGAAGAACGAGGCCGTCCTCAAGCTCCGCAGCCATGCCCTGGCCGGGAACCATGACTACCTCCTCGACCTCTCCGTCACCAAGGAGGAGCTCGGCTACCTGAAGGCCGGCTACAAGATGTTTCGCACCTGGTATGACGGCAGCGGCGGCGTCTGGCCCACCAACGGCCTGCGCATCCAGCTCTACGACGAGGATCTGCATGTCGACCGCGGCAACCTGTGGCTGGAGGCCGGCTTCACCAAGCCCGACGCCGTCAACTTCATGTTCCGCTATGACTACCTCACCAAGAAGGGCCAGAAGGACTCCACCAGCTGGATGGACACGGGCCTGGCCGTCAGCGCGTCGGCCACCCGCTACATCGTGCCGACCTACCTCACCTTCGACGAGAAGCGCCACATCCTCAACGGCACTGTCTCGAAGACCATGGGCAAGCACGACCTCGCCCTGGGCCTCCGCCTCGACAAGGGCGAATACGTGAACGGCCGCTACAGCCGCCGCACCCCGGGCCAGACGACCGACCGCTACGTCACCGCCAAGGAGGGCCAGGACTTCGACCTGTTCCAGATCCGCGGCAGCTACCTCACCCAGCTGACCGAGAAGCTCAAGCTGACCACCGCCGTCGCCCGCACCAAGATCGACACCGTCCTCAGCGGGAGCCGCATCTTCGGCACCGGCTACGACGCGGACTACACCAACAACTACCCGACCCGCCAGCAGCGCGACGAGGGCTATTTCAGCCTGCTCCCCGGCAACGAGCTCGGCAAATCGCAGATGACGCAGACCGTCGCCACCCTCAGCGCGCTGTATCTCGGCTCCGAGACCCTCCGCATCACGCCCTCCTTCCGGTTCGAGAAGACCCAGTGGCACAACCTGATCGGGTTCGAGGAAACGAACTTCGGTGCCGCCCCCACCTTCACGCCCATCAACGACGAGGTGGAGGCCCGGAGCGCGAAAAGCTGGAAGACCTACGCCGCCAGCGTCGAAGCCCGCTACACCGGTTACAAGAACGTCTCACTCAACTTCAAGGCCGACTGGTCCAACTCCGCGGGCGAGCTCCAGGAGGAGCGCATCCTTGAGCCGGGCACCCCGCTGCAGGCCATCTCGATCGACCGCGACACCGAGCTGGAGCGCAGCGTGCAGAAGTATGCCTACACCGCCAACTGGTATGCCCGCCCCGGCACCACCGTCGCGGTGCAATACTACTTCAAGGCCCGCCAGAACGACTACCGCGCCACCCGCGACAACACCGTCAGCACCGCCGACCGCTACCCGGCCTACGTCACCGGCCAGGACTTTGAGACCAATGACTTCAACATCCGCCTGTCGCACCGCCTGTCGCCCAACTTCCGGACGATCACGCGCTACGACTACCAGAAGACCACCGTCCGCTCGCAGGAGGTCGGCTTGGCGTTCGCCCAGAGCATGGAGTCCATCCAGCACATCCTCTCCGAGAGCGTGACCTGGAACCCGCTCGCCCGCTGGTATCTCCAGGGCAACGTCAACTACGTGAACGAGACCCTCAAGACTCCGGCCGTCGGCCTGACCGGCGCCGCGAGCAACCTCGTGAAGAACAGCGATTCGAACTACGTGAACTTCAGCCTGAGCAGCGGCTACGCCCTCGACGAACAGAGCGACCTACTGGTGGATTACATGCTCTACAAGGCGATGGGTAATTACATCAACAACTCCGCCGTCACCGTGCCCTACGGCACCGACAGCAAGCTGCAGACCTTCTCGGTGGGCTGGAACCGCCGCATGAACGCCCGCACGACGGTCAACCTGAAGTATACCTACGCCAAGAACGAGGACGTCCCGTCGCTGGGCAACGCCGACTACGAGGCCCACCTCATCTACGGCAAGCTCCAGTATCGCTTCTGAGATCGGCTCCCTCACCCCGGCCGCGGCGTCCTCGGACCCGCGGCCTTTTTGTTTCCCTTGGATCCAATGCCCCGGAGCTGGCGCGTGTCTTCATACCCGCTAAATGCATATCCTGTCATTCTGAGCGCAGCGAAGAATCCAGTTGGATCATCGCCTCCGCTGCTGAGCGACGTAAATTCTGATGGATTCTTCACTTCGTTCAGAATGACAAACGGGGTTTGAAGACACTCACTGGCTCCGGCTTGAGTTGGAGGCTGGGCCATCAGCCCCGCGTTCGGAGAAGAGCGTGTCGCATGCCTGCAGGACTGATAGTCCTGCCTTTATTTTCTACAATGCCCGGGGCCTCGCAATATCCGCGCAGTGCCTGACAAGGGGCGCAGGGCGGCCCGCCCGCCCGCCCGTTATAATGGGGGCATGAACCTGCTCGCGCCCTCCGCCCCGCCCGCCCCTGCCCCCACCTCGCATGTGTGGCCCGTGGCCGTCATCGGCGGGGGACTGACCGGCCTCACCACCGCCTGGCACCTGCGCCGCGCGGGCATCCCGGTCGCGGAGTTCGAGGCCGGCGTGGCCCCCGGCGGCGTGATCGGCTCCGGCCGCGAGGGCGGCTGGCTGGTCGAGGCCGGTCCCAACACCCTCTTCGAGAACACCCCGGAAATCTCCGCCTTTCTCCAGGACCTCGGGTTGCACGAGCGCCGGCTCGTGGCCAATCCCGCCGCGGCCAAACGTTACGTCGTGCAGCACGGCGCCCCCGTGGCCCTGCCCGACTCCGCGCTGAAGTTCGTCACCACCCCGCTGTTGTCCGTCCGCGCCAAGCTCAACGTGCTCGGCGAACCCTTCCGCGGCCGCCCGCCGGCGGGCCGCGAGGAATCCGTCGCGGACTTCGTCACGCGCCGCCTCGGCCCGGAGTTCCTCGACTACATCGTGAACCCGTTCGTCGCGGGCGTCTTCGCCGGCGACCCGGCCGCCCTGTCCGTGAAGCACGCCTTCCCCAAGCTCTTCGCGCTGGAACACGAGCACGGCTCGCTCGTCCGCGGCTCGCTCGCGCGGCGCAACGCCAGCGGCGCCCCCAAGGGCAGCATGATCTCCTTCCCCGACGGCCTCGCCGAGATTCCCCGGGCCCTGGCGCGCGCCCTCGGCGCCGACCTGCGCCTCGGCCACGCCGTCACCCATGTCCGCCGCGCCGGCTCGACGTGGCAGGTCGGCTTTGTCACCGGCGGAGTCAGCCGCGAGGAGGAGTTCGCCGCCGTGGTCTGCGCGCTGCCGCCGGACTTGCTGGGCGCCCTCCGCTTCGAGGGCGTGCCCGCCCCGGGTGCACTCGCCAAGCTGCGCTCGGTCACCTCGCCGGCCGTCGCCTCCGTGTTTCTTGGCTACCGCCGGGAGGACGTCGCCCACCCGCTCGACGGCTTCGGCATCCTCACCCCCGCGGTCGAGCGGCGCCGCATCCTCGGCACGCTTTTCTCCAGCACCCTTTTCCCCGGCCGCGCGCCGGAGGGCCATGTCGGGCTGACGACCTTCGTCGGCGGCACGCGTCAGCCGGAACTCGCCTGCGCCAGCGACCGCGAACTGCTCGACACGGTCCGCTCCGAACTGGGCGCGCTGCTCGGCGTGCACGGCGAGCCCGTGTTCACCCGGATCCAGCGCTGGCCACACGCCATCCCGCAATACACCGTCGGCTTCCAGCAGTTCAAGGACGCCTGCGCCGCCGCCGAGGCCGGCGCACCCGGGCTGTTCATCGGCGGCACGAGCCGGGACGGCGTCTCCCTCTCCCAGTGCATCGCGGCCGGCCGGCGCCTGGCCACGGCCGCCCAGCAGGCCGTGGTGGCCTCAGGAGGGGGCCGCATGAAGGTGGAGCCTGCGCTCCGCGCAGGCTGATTGGCGCTCAACCGGAAAACCTGCGCGGAGCGCAGGTTCCACCTATTGCCACTGCACGATCCCGCCCTCAACCCGCCAGGCTGACCGCCGGATAAAACTCGACCGGACGACCCGCGGCCTGCGCCGGGGCATCCCCGGCCTGCAGGGCCCGCCCGGCCTGCGCCCAGAGGGTGGTCGTGCGCTCGGCGAGGATCTCGCGGCAGCGGATGATCTCCGACTCCCGGGCCGCGCGGTTCTCCGCGGCGATCTTCGCGAGGTCGTCGAGGTTGTAGACAAACACATTCTTGAGCGCGGTGACTCCGGCATCGACGTCACGCGGCATGGCGGCATCGATGAAGAACATGGGCCGGCCCGAACGCTGCTGCATCGCGGCGGCGGCCCGCTCCGGCGAGATGATGGCCGCGGGACAGGAGGTGGAGCAGACGACGACGTCAAATTCGCCGAGACGGGCCAGCGCATCGTCAAAGGAAACCGCGGTGGCGCCGAGCTCCGCCGCCGCCTCGCTGGCGCGCTCCAGGCGCCGGCTGGCGACCACCAGCGCACCCGGGCTGCGGCTGCGGAAGGCGCGGCCGCTCTTGAGGCCGATGTCGCCGGCCCCCAGCAGGAGCACCTTGGTCTCATCGAGCTTCCCGAAGATGCGCAACGCGACCTCCACGGCCACGTTCGAGACGCTGACCAGGCCCGCCGTGATGCCCGTGTGGGTGCGGACATGCTTGGCCGCCTGGAAGGCCTTTTGGAAAATGCGGTTCAAAACCGGACCCGCCGAGCCCCGGCCTTGCGCGGTGAGGAAGGCCTTCTTCACCTGGCCGAAGATCTCGTTCTCGCCGATCATCTGGGAATCAAGGCCGCTCGCCACCTCCAACAGGTGTTCCACCGTCGCGCGCCCCGCCAGGCCCAGCTTGATCCGTTCGAATTCCTCCGGCGCGAAGCCCTGCCGGGCGCAGAATGCCGCGGCCACCTGGACGGCCTGGCGCCCGTTCCCGCCGACCCCGTAGATCTCCACGCGGTTGCAGGTGTTCAGGATGACAAATTCCTTCAGGCCGGTGAGCGACTTCAGGTCCGCGGCCAGGCCGGCCTCGTTCGCGGCGGAGAGGGCCAGCTTCTCACGCAGCCCGAGCGGGGCGGTGCGGTGGGTGGCACCAACAAGAAACAGTTGTCCGTCGTTCATCGTGCGTGGATGGGTGAAATTTGAACGCGACCAGTATCGCAGAGCCGCCCGGAAACGTCTGCGCGATGGTTGCCATCCACTCCGCAGTTCTTGCGTCCACCCGGAGGCGGCCCGCCTCAGGACCCGCTTAATCGCCTAATGCCCCTCATGAGAAGGGCTTGAACGTGCGCCGGCCGGCCGCGACCCCCGGCGGGCTCGCCAAGTTTCTGTTCGACAAGCCCCCGCCCGGGGCCTTCTGTTCCGGCCATGGCCTCGCCTGAGAAAAAACCCTTTTCCTTCGTCACCCTCGTCATCGACCTGACGCTCACCGCCATCGCCTTTGGCATCTTCTACTGGCTCGTGAACTCGCACGTGCCGTCCAACGACCCGAAGATGATCATGTTCTTCGGCGGCTCGGCCGCGGCCTGCATGGCCGGCGTGTTCTGGCTCGCCTGGCAGATGCTGAAGGTCGTCTACCAGTTCCAGCGCGACTCGCGCAAATGACCCGCGCGCGACTCGGCGCGAATTAGTTTGGCCCCACCACCGCGGTGGGGCTATTTTTTTGCCGGAAACCAAGCCATGAGCTCGCTCCCCGTCCCCCCGAAGCTCCAACCGCTCGTCGCCTGCCTCGACACCCTCACCGGACGCGCCTCCATCGAGCGCCTGCAGGAGCTGCTCGGCGCCTCGAACGCCACGATCGACGACGTGCGCGAGTTTGTCCGCTTCGAGCCCACCACCTACCAGCGCAACCTCGTCGCGCTGGGCCCGTGGTATGAAATCCTCGTCATCTGCTGGCGCAGCGGCCAGCGCAGCCCGATCCACAACCACGCGAAATCCACCTGCGGCCTGAAGGTCCTCCAGGGCGTCTGCACCGAGACCTATTTCGCGCACGCGCCCTGCGGCCAGGTCGTCGCCCTCTCCAGTCATGAATGCGGGGCCGGCCAGGTCTGCGCGTCGGAGGATGATGACACCCACCAGGTCTCGAACCTGCAGGCTGCGGGGAACGATCTCGTGACCATCCACATCTACTCGCCGCCGCTGCGCGCGATGAGGAAATTCTCGATCACGGGCGGCGAGTCCGAGTGGCGTCCGCCCGTCTTCGAGTTCGCCCACGGCGAGGGCATCTGACCGGCACGCGCGGATGACCACCCCACGGACCCAGCACATCGCCGTCATCGGCGGCGGTTTCAGCGGCACGATGGCCGCCGTCAACCTCGCCCGGCTCAGCCCCGCGCCGTTGCGCATCACGCTGCTCAACCACGGCTCGCCCGCCGGCCGCGGCATCGCCTACGGCACCCGCCGCCCCGAGCACCTGCTCAACGTCGCCGCCCGCAACATGTCGGCGCTGCCCGACCACCCGAACCATTTCCTCGAGTGGCTCCGCACCCGCACCGAATACGCCGACGTGCCCGACGCCGAGCTGCGCGAGACCTTCATGCCGCGCCGCGTCTACGGCGACTACCTCCGCGGCCTGGCCCAGCACTACGCCCGCCCCGTCGACCCGCGGGGCGGCGCGGAGTTCGCCCAGCTCGATGATGAGGTCCTCGCGCTCGAGCCCGCCGGCTCCGGCGCCCGGCTTCGCCTGGCCGGCGGCGCCACGCTCGACGCCGACAAGGTCGTCCTCGCCACGGGCAACGAGCCGCCCGCCGACCTGCCGGGCCATGACACCGTCGCCACCCACGCCGCCTGGTGCGCCAACCCGTGGATGGACTGGGAGTCGCGCATCCCCGCCGCCGGCGACATCGTCCTGCTCGGCACGGGCCTCACGACGGTGGACGCCATCATCACCCTGCTCGCCCTTGGCTGGCGCGGCACCATCCACGCCGTCTCGCGCAACGGCCTGCTGCCCGAATCCCATTTCAAGGGTGTGGACGACCCGCTCTTTCCGCCGCCCAACACCGACCTCGCCACGCTCGGCCTCGCCGGCCTCGTGCGCCTCCTCGAGGAACACTGCGCCCGCCTGCGCGCCGCCGGTCTCAACCCCGCCATGGTCGTGGACAAGCTGCGCCCGCACACGCAGCGCATCTGGGGCGCGTTCACCGACGCGGAGCGCCGCGAGTTCGTCGCGAAGCACGCCGCGCGCTGGAACGTCCTGCGCCACCGCATCGCCCCGTCCATCCACCAGCAGGTCGCGGACGCCCTCGCGTCCGGCCGCCTGAAGATCACGCGCGCCGCCGTGACCGGGGTGAAGCCCCTCGGCGCGAGGATCGGCGTCGAGCTGCGCAGCCGCGACGGGGCGACCTCCGTGATGGAGGCCGCGCTCGCCATCAACTGCACCGGCCCGCACACGCGTTTCTCCGCCACGCGCTCGCCCCTGCTGCAGCAGCTCCTCCGGGACGGGTTCGCCCAGCCGGACTCGATGGACATGGGCATCCGCGTCGAGCCCGACTTCACCGTCGTCACCCGCGACGGCCGGCGCTCGCCCTTCCTCTACGCCATCGGCCCGCTGTTGCGCGGCACCCTGTGGGAAAGCGTCGCGGTGCCCGAGCTGCGCGGCCAGGCGCTGCGCGTCGCACAGACACTGCTCGACGCCGGCGCCCCCGCCGCGGCCGAGGCCGCCGTCATCGAGTATCAGATCTGAGCGTTTGTGCCTTGAGGTGGAACCCGCGCTCCGCGCGGGTTTTATTTGCGCGCCGGCGACATCCACACCCACGGCCAGTCTTCCTCGCGCTTGCACAAACCCTTCACGACCGGGTTGCGCAGAATGTAAGCATATTTTTCCGTCAATCCGGCTCTATCACGGATCCTGTGATCGAAGAAGTTGGCCTGCCAGTCGATCCCCGCGGCCTTCGCGATGTAATGCTTCCACTCGCCGATGACACGGCTCATGCGCACTTCGGAGGGGAACGCCAGGATCGCGTGAGTATGGTCCGGCATGACCCTAAATTCCGCAGTTGAGGGTCGGATTTTCGGATAAGGTCGGGGCTTTTACGCGGGGAGTGGCGGGACCGTTTTCAACTGCGGCGCAGTTGTTTTGATCCAGTCGTGGAGTCGCAGGTAGCCGTCTTTGAGTTGCTCGGCCCAGCCGCCGCGCACGGAGATCTGCACCTCCTTCTGGCGGCCGGACTGGACCAGGCGGGCGGCGATGAGCAGGAACCACCGGCGGCCGCGTTTGGCCTCGGTGTGTTGGTGTGGCACGATGAAGCGCACGAACAGCACCCAGAGATTATAGACCAGGAGCAGCAACCGGGCGGCCAGCTCGGTGGTGGCGCGTTTTTTCGCGCAAAAACCGCTGAACCCCCACTGGTTCTTCAGTTCGTCGAAGACGTTTTCGGTGTCGGCCCGGTCCCGGTAGAGCTGCTGGATCTGCCAGGGGTTGTAGTCCGCCCCGAGGTTGGTGACGTAGACCGCGAACTCGTGCTTGGTCTGGTCCCAAAACTCCCCGCACTCCGGCCCGGGCATCTCGCCTTGCAGACAGCGGGCGAAGACGACCCGGCGCGGGCCGGCCCAGCCGTGGAGCTGGAGCGTGCCGTCGGCGACCTGCCAGGCACCCCGTTGCGCCGGTCCCTGCCAGCGCGCCACCGGCACCGCGTGCAGGGCGGCGCGCACCCCGCGCGTCAGCTTCAGTTTGAACAGATACTTGGGCCTTCCGGCCTGCGCCTCGTGCCAGGCCATGATCCCGTCGTGCCCCAAGCCGAGATCCCCGCGATTGAGCCAGACCCGGTGCCCACCGAGCCAGCGCTGCGCGTCCTCCATCGCCTGTTGCCACTGCGTCGCCGTGACCGTGTCGCCCGAGCGGAACCGGTAGGCCGGACACAACCGCGTGCGCGCCACCACCGCCAACAGCGGATGGAAACTGCGCCGACCCGGTTTGGTCGGATTGTAGCCCAGGGCCGCGCCCTCCTGGTGCCCATACTTCGGCTGCACCGTCGAGTCCCAGTCCAGGATCGTCTGCCCCGGCAACGCCCCCCACAGCGGCCGGGCCTGCTGGGCGATCCACTCGGCCCCCAGCGCCGGATCGACCGAGGCGAAGAACCGTCGCACCGTGTCGTCGCCCACCACCGCCTCCATCCCGAACAACTCCGGAATGGTCGGATCCTCCCGCAACCGCTCGATGTGCGAGAACCGCCGCCCGTCGGTCAGCGCCGTCAGCATGAACGACTGGATCACGTCGTAGACCGGCGCCGCGTTCGGGCTGGTGCGCCGCACCGGGCAGGCCTCCGCCAACCCCTCGGCGATGCCCAAATGCTTGGTGAAGGCCGCCCACGGCACCAGCCCCCCATAGGGCGTCAAGGCGTCGTCCGTCACCGCCAAGCGCACCCGCCCACCCGCCGTCGGGAACGTGAATTGCCCTTCACCCACCGGGTGAACCGCCGCCACCTTATGGTTTGTTTCCATGCCCCAACACCTCAACGGCTTCCTCCCTCCTCGTCACACCTCAACTGCGGATTTTAGGATGACTAGAAAAAGCAGCGCATACCATCGACCGCGTTGGTGATAATTCCCGACCGCAGAAAGCACAATCTTCGCAAGCAACGGCTGCGTTAGAGCATCAGTGTTTCCGCGAGCGACCCGGATGCGGATGTGGAAAAACGATCCCGTTTTAACCCATCCGGGAACCGCGTGATGTAATCTCTGCGGATAGGCGCGTGATTCTCCGGACTCAGCCATGATACACATGCTCTACCCAAGAGCCCGTTCGCCGACAGGCTGTTAAGCACCTTTCAACAGGTGGAACCTGCGCTCCGCGCAGGTTGGTCTGAAAAGCCCGCGCGGAGCGCGGGCTCCACCTTAAACCCCGGACTTCTTGCGCCGGCCGAGGAAGGCCGAGGCCCAGATGGACATCTCATAGAGCAGGCAGAGCGGCACCGCGAAGAGCGTCTGGGTGACCATGTCCGGCGTCGGCGTGACGATGGCCGAGATGATGAAGCAGACCACGATGGCGTGGCGGCGGTATTTGCGGAGCGTGGCGACCTCGACGAGGCCGATGTAGCTGGCCAGCACGATGAGCAGCGGGAACTCGAAGGTCACGCCCACGCCCAGCACCAGCCAGGTGAGCAGGCCGAAATATTTGTCCGCCGTCCACATCGGGTCCACGCCCATGTAGGCGCTGAATTCGTAGGCGATGCGCACCGTGCTCGGCACAAGCAGGAAATAGCCGAACGACGCGCCGATCAGGAACAGCACCAGGGCCGCGAGGCAGGCGGGCACGAGGACCTTGATCTCCTTTCTCGTCAGCGCCGGCGCGATGAACTGCGCCACGAAGAAGAACCAGAACGGCAGCGACAGCGCCACACCGCCGACCAGCGCGATACTGATCAGCATGTTGAAGATGCCCATCGGACTGTTCGTGATCAGGTGCGTGGTGAACTGCGGGAAGTCGGCCCGCACGCTCTCCAGCGGCCAGATGAGCACCGCGTAAAATTCCTTCAGGTAGAAACTGATCACGCCCACGAAGACCGCGAAGACGATGGCGCTCTTCATCAGCGTCCAGCGCAGGTCCTCCAGGTGGTCGAGGAAACCCATGGGCTTGCCCGCGGCCGGCGGGACCGGCGCCGCGTCGGGCCCGGTCTCATCATATTCATCCACTGGGGGTTGCTCGCTCAAGCCCTGACCTAGAAGCAAGTTTCCGCCGGCCCCGCAAGGCTGGTATTTCAGATCCTCCGTCCTGCCCGCCATGGGCCCGGCGACCGGGGCCGCCTGGCCGAGGGAGACAGCGCAGATTTTGACCGCCTCGAACATTGACACCCCCCGGCCCGCCCGCTGCGATAACGGTCCCTATTTTTCATTTTACCCATGGCTAAAAAAAACACCGCTAAGAAGTCCGCCAAGCCGGCGGCCAAGAAATCAACCGCCAAGTCCGCCAAATACGTCTACACGTGGGGCGCGGCCAAGGCTGACGGCAACGGTTCCATGAAGAACCTGCTCGGCGGCAAGGGCGCCAACCTCGCCGAGATGACCCGCATCGGCCTCCCGGTGCCCCCGGGCTTCACCATCACCACCGAGGTCTGCACCTATTACTACGCCAACAAGCGCACCTACCCGGCCTCCCTCCAGGCCCAGATGGAAGCCGGCGTGAAGAACATGGAGAAGATCATGGGCTACAAGTTCGGTGACTCCACCGGCTTCCCGCTCCTCGTCGCCGTCCGCTCGGGCGCCCGCGACTCCATGCCGGGCATGATGGACACCATCCTCAACCTCGGCCTCAACGACGACACCGTCCTCTCCCTCGCCCGCGCCACCAAGAACGAGCGCTTCGCCTGGGACTGCTACCGCCGCTTCATCCAGATGTATTGCGACGTCGTCATCGGCGTCCAGAAGCGCGAGGGCGAGGACCACGATCCCTTCGAGTCCGTCATCCACGCCTTCAAGCACGAGCGCTACCACGGCGACATCGAGGACTCCAAGCTCACCGCCGCCGACCAGCAGGAGCTCGTCAATCGCTTCAAGGCCATGGTCAAGGACCGCACCGGCAAGTCCTTCCCGAACAATCCCTGGGACCAGCTCCGCGGCGCCGCCGGCGCCGTGTTCGGCTCCTGGATGAACGACCGCGCCAAGGTCTACCGCGCGAAATACAACATCCCCTCCGAGTGGGGCACCGCCGTCAACGTGCAGGCCATGGTCTATGGCAACACGGGTGACACCTCCGGCTCCGGCGTCGCGTTCACCCGTAACCCGGCCAACGGCACCAACGAGTTCTACGGCGAGTTCCTGATCAACGCCCAGGGCGAGGACGTCGTCGCCGGCGTCCGCACGCCCGAGCCGGTCCTCAAGCTGAAGGACCAGATGCCGAAGTCCTACGCCGAGCTCCTCCGCGTGCGCGCCACGCTCGAGAAGCACTTCAAGGACGTCCAGGACATCGAGTTCACGATCCAGGAAGGCAAGCTGTTCATGCTCCAGACGCGCAACGGCAAGCGCACCGCCGCCGCCGCGCTCAAGTTCTCCATCGATATGGTGAAGGAAAAGCTGATCAGCTGGCAGACGGCCGTCATGCGCAACCCGGCCGACCAGCTCGAGCAGCTGCTCGCCCCGATCTTCGACCTCGCCGAGGTCAAGAAGGCCACCGTCATCGCCACCGGCCTCCCGGCCGGCCCCGGCGCCGCCACCGGCAAGATCTATTTCAACGCCGACCGCGCGGTGCAGGCCGCCGAGAAGGGCGAGAAGGTCCTGCTCGTCCGCGTCGAGACCTCTCCCGAGGATCTTCGCGGCATGATCGCCGCCGAGGGCATCCTCACCGCCCGCGGCGGTGTGTCCTCGCACGCCGCCCTCGTCGCCCGCCAGATGGGCAAGGTCTGCGTCTGCGGCGCCGCCGCCCTCCAGGTCGACTACGACAAGAAGACCGTCACCGTCTCCGGCCAGTCCTACGGCGAAGGCGACTTCCTCTCGATCGACGGCACCGCCGGCACGGTCTACGCGGGCCAGATCAAGACGGCCCCGTCCGAGATCATCTCCGGCCTGCTCCACGGCGACAAGGCCGCCCAGGCCACCGAGAAGTTCAAGAGCTACGTCCAGCTGATGAAATGGTGCGCCCAGGCCACCAAGCTCTCCGTCCGCACCAACGCCGACACCCCCGAGCAGACGCAGCAGGCCATCGCCTTCGGCGCCGTCGGCATCGGCCTCACCCGCACGGAGCACATGTTCTTCGAGGGCGACCGCATCGACGCCATGCGCGAGATGATCCTCGCCGACTCCCTCGGCGCCCGCGAGGCCGCCCTGGCCAAGCTCCTGCCCTACCAGCGCGATGACTTCTACGGGATCTTCAAGGCCCTCAAGGGCTTCCCGGCGACCATTCGCTTCCTCGACCCGCCGCTGCACGAGTTCCTCCCGAACTCGAAGGAGGCCCAGATGGATCTCGCCCGGAAACTCAACGTTTCCGTCGAGAAGATCCAGCACCGCGTGCACGAGCTCCATGAGTTCAACCCGATGCTCGGTTTCCGCGGCTGCCGCCTCGGCATCAAGTATCCGGAGATCACCGCCATGCAGGCCCGCGCCGTCCTCGAGGCCGCGGCCGATGCGACGAAGGCCGGCTTCAAGGCCAAGCCCGAGATCATGATCCCGCTCGTCGGCTTCAAGCGCGAGCTCGACCTCCAGGTCGCGCTCGTCCACGAGGTCGCCGCCAAGGTCCAGGCCGAGAAGAAGGTGAAGATCTCCTACTCCGTCGGCACCATGATCGAGATCCCGCGCGGCGCCCTCACCGCCGACGAGATCGCGTCCACGGCCGAGTTCTTCAGCTTCGGCACGAATGACCTCACGCAGACCTGCCTCGGCATGTCCCGCGACGACTCCGGCTCCTTCCTCGGCGCCTACCAGGAGTCCGAGATCATGAAGAAGAACCCCTTCGCCTCGATCGACCAGACCGGCGTGGGCCAGCTGATGAAGATCGCGATCGAGAAGGGCCGCTTGACCCGCCCCGACATCAAGCTCGGCATCTGCGGCGAGCACGGCGGCGACCCGGACTCGGTCAAGTTCTGCCATAAGCTCGGCCTGTCCTATGTGAGCTGCTCTCCCTATCGGGTGCCCGTCGCTCGGTTGGCCGCAGCGCAGGCCGCGATCGCGGATTCCAAGTAATCCCAGCCTCATCGTTTCCATACAGGCCCCGGTTTCAAAACCGGGGCCTTTTTATTACTGAGCGGAGCCTGTCATCCGTAGCCTTGGCGAAGGATGATGTCCTGCTCGCCTTACCGCGTGCCGGTCGCGCGTCTCGCCGCGGCCCAGGCGGCCATCGCCGACGCCAAGAAGTAAGTATTCTACAACCGCGACACTCCCGAACCCGCCCTCACCGGCGGGTTCTTTTTTTGCCCGGAATCCCGAAATCAGCCTTTGCGCTTTCCGCGCTTTTTGTGGCAAATCTCCTGTTCATGAACCTCCGCCCTCTCCTCGCCGTCCTCGTTCTCGGCGCCTCCCTGCTTTCCCCCGCCTCCGCCCAGCTGGCCGGCCCCGCCGATCCGGTGGCCGCCGCGACCACCTCGGTCGACGACCAGGTCATGGCCGACCTCGGCGACCTCGTGAACCAGATCAAGCACAAGCTGCAGGCCGGCCAGCGCACGGCCGCGGCCCTCGAGCCCGAGCTCGCGCAGTTCGACGCCCTGCTGCTGAAATACGGCGCCAACAAGACCGACATGGTCGCCAGCATCGCGCTGATGCGCGCCGGCCTCTACATCCAGGTCTTCGAGGACCTGCCCAAGGCGCGCGAGCTGCTGCTCGCGCTCAAGCGCGACTTCCCCGGCACCCAGCCCGCCAACAACGTGGAGACCATGCTCGCGGAGCTGGACCAGATGGCCAAGGCCAAGGCCGCGAAGGCCGCCCTCATTGGCAGTCCCGCGCCTGAGCTCAACTTCACCTGGTCCTCCAAGGCGGGCCTGAAGACCCTCTCCGGCCTGAAGGGCCAGGTCGTCGTCCTCGACTTCTGGGCCACGTGGTGCGGCCCCTGCATCGCCTCCTTCCCGCAGGTCCGCGGGCATGTCGCGCACTTCAAGGGTTCGCCGGTCACCTTCGTCGGCGTGACGAGCATCCAGGGTTTCATCGCCAACATGGGCCCGCGCATCGACACCAAGGGCGACCCGGCGAAGGAAATGTCGCTCATGCCCGAGTTCATGAAGGCCAAGGAAATGACTTGGGACGTGGCCTTCAGCGCCGAGCCGGTCTTCAACCCCGCCTATGGCATCGAGGGCATTCCTTTCGTCGCCATCATCGCCCCCGACGGCACGGTGCGTCACGCCGGCCTGCACCCCGGCGACCCGGCCTCCGACATCGCCGGCAAGATCGAGGCCATCCTCAAGGAGTTCAAGCTGCCCCTCCCGGCGAAGAGCTGAGCCGGAGCGAGCCCACCCGCGCCGCTTCACGCTTCACGCAGCCCCGGCTTCACCGCCGGGGCTTTTCCTTCCCCGTGCGGAGCCATGGGAGGAGGCTGGCTTCTGCTGATGCACGACCAGACGGTGGTTTGCATCGCCTTCCGCCCCCGGTCCGCTTTGCTGGGCCCGGTTCGGCAAACTTAGTTCATACCCCATGAAATCCCTCGCCCGCCTCGGCGTCTTGTTGTGTCTGGCCCCCATGCTTGCCGCCCAGACGCCCCCCGACTCCGCCCCCAAGCTCCCTTCCGCCGTTTACGACTGGGAGAAAATGCCCGCCACCCCGACGCCCAAGGGCGTGCGCCGCGACGTCTTCGACGGCCCGACCGCGACCCTCGACAAGGCGCACTGCCACATCACCACCCTCAACCCCGGCGAGAACAGCGGCGAACCGCGCCTCCATCTGCAGGAGGAGATCATCATCGTGAAGGAGGGCCTCGTGGAGATGCACATCGACGGCAAGACCCAGACCGCCGGCCCCGGCTCGGTCTTTTTCCTCGCCGCCCGGGCGACCACCGCCCTGCGCAACGCCGGCCCCACGCCGTGCACCTACATCGTCGTCTATTACTACACGCCGCTGACGCCGAAAAACTGACCCCTCGCCTGATGAGATCCCGCTTTCTTCTCCTGCTCCTCGCTCTTGCGCCGCTGGCCTACGCCGACGTCAGGCTCACCAGGCTGGCCGACCGCGTGCGCGTCGAGATCGGAGGCCGGCTGTTCACGGAATACATTTATGCCGACGGCGCGTCCCGGCCCTATTGTTATCCCATCCTCCTGGCCGACGGCACCGGGCTAAGCCGCGACTTCCCGATGAAGGAAACTCCCGGCGAGGACCGCGACCACCCGCACCACCGCGCGCTGATGTTCGCCCACGGCAACGCCAACGGCATCGACTTCTGGAACGAGGGCAAGGCCGGCGGCAACACGCCCAAGGGCCGCACCGTCCACGATGGCGGCCTCGAGACCGCCGATGGCGACACCGGCTCGCTCCGCACGCGCAACCGCTGGCTCTCTCCCGAGGGCAGGCTCATCGCCACCGACGAAACGACGGTCCGCTTCCGCGACGCCGGGCACGGCAACCGCACGCTCGATTACGAGGTCACGATCAAGGCGCTGCCCGACACCCCCCTCGTGATGGGCGACAGCAAGGAGGGCACGATGTCCATCCGGCTGGCCCAATGGCTCACCCTGCCGCACAAGATCTCGGGCAAGGACATCGCCGGGGTCGGGCATTACCTCACCGCCGCCGGCGACCGCGACGGCGCCGTCTGGGGCAAGCGCGCCCCCTGGTGCGACGCCTACGCGACGCGCGATGGCAAGACCTATGGCGTGGCGATCTTCGACCACCCCCAGAACCTCCGCCACCCGACCTGGTGGATGGCGCGCGACTACGGCCTCTTCAACGCCAACCCCTTCGGCCAGCATGAGTTCGAGCTCGAGAAAAAGCACCCGCGCAACATGGGCGACTACACCATCCCCGCCGGCGGCACCCTCACGCTGCGCTATCGCTTCTACTTCCATTCCGGTGACCCGGACGCGGCCAAAGTTGCCGACACCTACGCCGCCTACGTCTCAGGCAAGTGATCGTTCTCTCAACTCTCAGCCCTCAACTCTCAACTTCGATGCCCCTCACCCGTCGCACGTTCCTCAAGACCACCGCCCTCGGTCTCGCGGCCACCGCCTTTCCCGCCCGTTCGTGGGCGCAGGTTGCCGGCGCCAACGGCGACATCCGCGTCGCCGTCATCGGCCTTAACGGCCGCGGCAAGAACCACCTTGCCTCCCTCCGCGCCATTCCGGGTGTGCGCATCGTCGCGATCTGCGACGTCGACCTCCTCGTGCTCGAGAAGACCGCCGCCGACCTGGCGAAGCAGGGCGTCACCCCGGAAAAATTCACGGATGTGCGACAGCTGCTGGCGATGGACGGCCTCGACGCCGTCACCATTGCCACGCCGAACCACTGGCACTCACTCGGCGCCATCTGGGCCTGCCAGGCGGGCAAGGATGTCTATGTGGAGAAGCCCGTCTCGCACAACATCTGGGAAGGCCGCCAGCTCGTGGCCGCCGCGGCCAAATACAACCGGGTCGTCCAGGCCGGCACGCAGATCCGCTCGGGCCAGGGCCTGATGGACGCAGTCGCCTGGGTCCGCGCCGGCAACCTCGGCAAAATCACCGCCGCCCGCGGCTTCTGTTACAAGCGCCGCGACAGCATCGGGCTGACCAAGGCGCCGACGCGCGTCCCGCCCACCATCAACTACGACCTCTGGTCCGGCCCCGCGCCCATCATCGAGCCGCACCGCAACTCCAGGAAGAACGGCCCGGTGCACTATGACTGGCACTGGATCTACGCCTACGGCAACGGCGACGTCGGCAACCAGGGCATCCACCAGATGGACGTCGCCCGCTGGTTCCTCGGCGAGTCCGGCCTGCCGCGCCATACGCTGAGCGTCGGCGGCCGCCTCGGCTACGTGGACGACGGCGAGACGCCCAACACGCAGGTCGTCATCCACGACTACGCCACCGCCCCGCTCATCTTCGAGGTCCGCGGCCTGCCCGCCAAACCCGATGCGCCCGCGGCTGGCACTGCCGGCCTGAATTCCGCCGAGGCCGCCGGCGCCGCCGCCAGCTCGATGGACAAATACCGCGGCGTCAGCATCGGCAACGTGATCGACTGCGAGGGCGGCAGCATCGTCATCACCGGTTACTTCGAGGCCACCGCGCTCGACCGGACCGGCAAGGTCATCAGGGAGTTCAAGGGCAAGGACCGCCTCATGGCCAATTTCATCGATGTCATCCGCAGCCGAAAGACCGCCGAGCTCCACGGCCCGATCGAGGAGGGCCACATCTCCAGCGCGCTCTGCCATGTCGGCAACATCTCCCATCAGCTCGGCTCGAAGGCCTCGCCCGGCAAGTTGCAGGACGAGGTCAAGGGCGACGCCCCGCTCGCCGAGGCCGTCGGCCGCATGACCGAGCACCTCGCGGTGAACGGCGTGAATCTCAAGCTGACCCGCCTTACCCTCGGCCAGCCGCTCACGATCGACCAGAAGGCCGAGCGCTTCACCGGCCCCGGCTCCCGCGCCGCCAACAAGCTGCTCACGCGCAACTACCGCGCCCCTTTCACCGTCCCGCAGCTGGCCTGAGCCCGGTCACTCCGCCGGCCGCTCGCGTCCGTCCTGCCAGCGCCAGTAATGGTAGAGCCCGAGCGCAATGAGCATGGCGATGATCAGCAGGTCGAAGGCGGAGAGATAACGCAGGCCGGTGCGGCCGCCGCTGGTCAGCTTGAGCAGCAGCGCGTGACCAAAGACCGCGAAGGCCGACACCGGCAGCGCCAGCCGGAGCGCCTTGAGCTTCAGCTGCTCGACGCGCTCGTCCTGCTCCTTTTCGCGGGAGAAGAAGGCCACCATGAGACAGGTGGCGATCAACACGGAGGCGCCCGACCAGCGGAAGTCGGCGCTATACAGGCTGCCCGCCGCCGTGGTGGCGGCCAGGGTCAGATAAAGATACTTGAGGTCATGTTTTTCCATGGCGGGAGAGAAGGGGGTTGGAAATCAGCGATGACCGGGCGTCAGGCGCGGTCGGAAAAGATCTCCTCCACCGGCAGTTTGAAAAGTTTCCCGATCTTCAGCGCCAGCGGTAGGCTCGGGTCGTATTTCTCCGTCTCGATCGCGTTGATCGTCTGGCGCGACACCGCCAGCTTGTCGGCGAGTTCACCCTGCGACCACTCGCGCGCGGCGCGGAGCTCCTTGAGGCAGTTCTTCATTAGGTGATGGCGATGTAAAGCATGCTTGTCATATGTCAAGCATGCTTGTCAGACATATAACGGGAGGACTCGCCCTACCCCCTCACAACGTCCGGCCAAACCACTCCACCGTCGCCTCGACCGCGCGCGTCGCGTGGCCGAGCTCCGGCTGGAACACGTTGAAGATGTGGTCGGCGCCCTCGATGACCAGTTTCTCCCTCGGCTCGCCGGTGGCGAGCTGCAGGAAGGCCTCGTCGTGCTGCGGCAGGAAATCCTTGGTGCCGCGCACCGTGAGGAAGGCACCGGGATATTTCGGCAGGGACTTGTCCAGGTCGACGCCGCGGAAGCTTTCGTAGAATGCGCGCTTCGTCGTGATCTTCTTCCAACCGGGCACCTCCTCGGTGGCCACGCCGTCGCGCAGCGCCTTTTGCCCGGCCGGGCTTTCGCGATACATCGCGAACTGGTCGCCACTGGGACTCGACCACAGCGCCATGCTCTTGAACCAGTCCGGATACTGCGCGCCGATCTCGATGGCCGTGGTCGCCCCGAGGCTCCAGCCGGCCACGCCCAGGCGGCTCGCGTTCACCCCGTGCTGCTCGACCAGCCAGGCATAGGCCGCCGCCGTGTCCTCCAGCCGCGTGGCGAAGGTGGACTCGATGTCGGTCCGGCGCTTGTCGCCCTCGCCGCGGAAATTGATGCGCAGGCTCGCGATGCCCTTCGCCGCCAGCTCGCCCGCCAGGCGCTTCGTCAGGTCGCCGGCCCCGTCCATGTCATCCGCGAAGCCGTGCAGCAGCAGCACGGCGCGGCCGCTCCACCCCTTGTCCGGCTTCAGCCACGCCCCCTTAAGCCCTGGGGCGATCGTGACCGGTGTCTCCACGGCAACGCCGATCGTGGCGACACCAAGCAATAAAACGAGCAGGACGGTGATGTTTTTTCTCATACGGGCGGGGGATTGCGCTCAAAGCCGGCCTGATGCCAATAGGGGTAAATCTTCTGTTTCGTGCTGACGGCATCAAGCCGGGCCATCTGCGCTGGCGTGAGCTTCCAGCCGGCCGCGGCGAGGTTCTCGCGCAGCTGCTTTTCGTCGCGCGCCCCGATGATGACGCTCGCCACCGTCGGGCGCTGCAGCACCCAGTTGATGGCGATCTGCGGCACGGTTTTGCCCGTTTCCTTCGCGATCTCGTCCAGCACATCGACGATGCGGTAAATGAACTCCGGCTCGGCCGGCGGCAGGTAGGGATCGTTGGCGCGGTCGTTCAGGCGGCTCACCGCCGGCAGCGGCTGGCCGCGGCGGACCTTCCCGCCCAGCCGGCCCATGCCGAGCGGGCTCCACACCACCGCGCCGACCTGCTGGTCGAGCGCGAGCGGCATCAGCTCCCATTCGTATTCCCGGCCAAGGAGCGAGTAATAGGCCTGGTGCGCGACATGACGCGCCCAGCCGCGGCGCTCCGAGATCGCGAGCGACTTCATCAGGTGCCAGCCGGAGAAGTTCGAGCAGCCGATGTGGCGGATTTTTCCCGCGCGCACGAAGTCGTTGAGCGTCTCCAGCGTCTCCTCGATCGGCGTCATCGCGTCGAAGCCGTGCAGCTGGTAGAGATCGATATAGTCCGTGCCAAGCCGCCGCAGGCTGCCTTCGATCGCCTGCGTCAGGTGCCTGCGCCCCGAGCCCACGTCGTCGGGGCCGCTCCCGAACCGGAAGGTGCCCTTGGTTGACACGAGCACTTGGTCGCGCCGGCCCTTGATCGCCACGCCGAGCACCTCCTCGGCGAGCCCGTCCGAATAAATGTCCGCCGAGTCGAACATCGTGAGCCCGGCCTCGAGGCAGATGTCCACCAGCCGCGTGGCCTCGCGGCCGTCGGTCGTGCCCCAGCTCTGGAACCGCGGCGCCCCGCCAAACGTGGCGGTGCCGAGCGTGAGCACGGGAACCTGCAGGCCGGACGCTCCGAGTTTGCGGAATTCCATGGCGGAAACCTGACGGCCGCGTCCGTCCGGGGCGAACCCATTATTACCGGACGAATTCTCCGGGCGTGTAATCTGCCCGCTGCCGGTCTCGTCTTTCCCTGTTCCCCGCACCCCATGCACCTACCCTCGCTCCGTCGGTCCCTTGCCTTGCTGTGTCTTTCCGCCGTGGCCGGTCACGCCGCCACCGACCAGACGGTTCCCGTCGGGTGGCTGGACAAGAAACCGGCCGCGATCGTCACCGGCGTCAGTTTCGGTGTGCCGTTCTCCCGCGGCGCCTTCCAGAAGACGCAGGCTTTTTCCCTCACCTCGGCCGACGGCAAGGCGCTTCCCACCCAGACCTGGCCGCTCGCCTACTGGCCGGATGGCTCCCTGAAGTGGGTCGGCGTCGCCACCGTCGCCGGTCCCGAGACCACGGGTGAACTCAAGCTCTCCGCCGCCACCGCGCCTGCCACCGGCGCCGCGATCAAGGTCCAGAAGAGCGACACAACCTTCCTGATCGACACCGGCCGCGTGCAGGCCGTCATCCCGATGCACGGCGACCATATCATCGACCTCCTCACCGTCGACGGCCGCGCGGTGGCGCGAGCCGGACGGCTCGTCAGCATCGTGCAGGAGGGCCCCGATGGCGACGCCACCGCCACGCCGGCGCGTGAGGCCTACGGCACCCGGGTGGATCGCGTGACGCTTGAGCAATCCGGCCCCGTGCGCGCCGTCGTCAAGATCGAGGGCATGCACCTCTCCGCGAAGACCAGCCGCGACTGGCTGCCGTTCGTCGTGCGCCTGTATTTCTACGCCGGCGAGGAATCCATCCGGATGGTCCACACCTTCTTCTTCGACGGCGACGAGAGCCGCGACTTCATCCGCGGTCTGGGCGTCGTCTTCGGCGTGCCGCTGCGCGAGCAGGTGCAGAACCGCCACGTGCGCTTCTCCGGCGAGAACGGCGGCCTCTGGTCCGAGCCCATCCAGCCGATGATCGGCCGCGGCGGCCGCTTCGTCGCCGAGCCCAACGGCACCGCCGACGTCTACCCGCGCCAGGTCGACGGCCTGCGCGTGCCGAACCGCGAGGAGGTCACGCCCCGCAGCCAGGGCTGGCTCGCCGACTGGGCCGTGTGGGACGGTTTCAAGCTCAGCCAGCCGAACGCCGACGGCTTCACGGTCGTCAAGCGCACCAACGCCGAGAGCGCGTGGATCGCCGCCGGCGCCGGCGGGCGCGCGTCGGGCCTCGTGTTCGCGGGCGACGTCAGCGGCGGCCTGGCCGTCAGCCTGAAGAATTTCTGGCAATCCTACCCCGCCTCGCTCGAGGTGCAGAAGATGTCCACGGGCGAGGCCGAGCTGACGGTTTGGCTCTGGTCCCCCGACGCCCCCGGCATGGACCTGCGGCATTACGACACCAAGGCCCACGGGCTCGAGGCCGTCTATGAGGACGTGCAGCCGGGCTTCAGCACTGCTCACGGCGTGGCCCGCACCAGCGAACTGACCCTCTTCCCCACCGCCGGTGTCCCGACCAAGGATGACACCGTGAAGATGGCCGCCATGGGCGCCACGCCGCCGCTGCTGGTCTGCACGCCGGCCTACCTGCACAGCGCCCAGGCCTTCGGTCACTGGGGCCTCGAGGACCGTTCGACCCCGCTGAAGGCCGCCATCGAGGAGCGCCTCGATGCCACGCTCAACTTCTACCTCACCCAGCCCGGCCAGCACCGCTGGTATGGGTTCTGGGATTTCGGCGATGTCATGCATTCCTACGATGACGAGCGCCACGTCTGGCGCTACGACCTCGGCGGCATGGCGTGGGCCAACTCCGAGCTCGGGCCCGACCTGTGGCTCTGGTATAGCTTCCTGCGTTCCGGCCGCGCCGATGTGTTCCGCATGGCCGAAGCCATGACGCGCCACACCGGCGAGGTGGACTGCTATCATCTCGGCAAGTTCGCCGGGCTCGGCTCGCGTCACAACGTCCGCCACTGGGGCTGCGGCGCCAAGGAGGCCCGCATCAGCCAGGCCGGCTACCGCCGCTTCTATTACTATCTCACCACTGACGAGCGCGTCGGCGACGTCATGCGCGAGATGCTCAACGCCGACTTCAAGACCATCGATTACGACCCGATGCGCCTCGCCCAGCCCATCACCGAGGCCGAGAGGAAGATCGCCCCGACGCGCGTCCGCCTCGGGCCCGACTGGCTGGCCTTCCTCGGCAACTGGATGACCGAGTGGGAGCGCACCGGCGACACGAAGTGGCGCGACAAGATCCTCGCCGGCGTCGCGAGCCTCGACGCGATGCCGCTCGGCCTGCGCACGGGCAAGAACCTCGTCTTCGGCTACGACCCCGCGACCGGGAAGCTTTACCAGCTCAGCGGCGAGCCGGGCGTCTACAACCTCGCCACGATCATGGGCGGCGCCGAAACCGTGTTCGAACTCAACCTGATGCTCGACGACCCGCGCTGGCAGAAACTCTGGCTGCAATACTGCCGCCTCTACAGCGCCCCGAAGGAGGTCATCGAGCGCGACATGAAGACCGGCAACGAGGGCAACGACGCCTCCTTCGTCCGCGACGGCCGCCTCGCCTCGTATGTCTATTTCAAGACCGGCAACGAGGCCTTCCGCAAGGCCGGCATTGACGCGCTGGTGCGCGTGGCCCGCGGCGGCGGCCGCAGCCGCCCGTTGCAACGGGTCGAGGGTTCCGAGGCGCTCAACCCGGTCGACGAGGGCCTCGGCGGCACCAACGGCGCCTCACAAAGCGGACTCGAGACGATTGCCATGCTCGGGCTCGTGGGCGACCACCTGCCGAAGGATATTCCGCCCATCACGCCCGAGGAACAGGCGGCCACGTCACGCCGGCGTGGGGGAAACCCGGCGGCCGGACAGCAAACGCCGCCGGCGCCTCCGCCCAAGCAGCCATAAGGCAGGGCGCGGGCTACGCCCGCGCCCCGGCGGCGAAGGGACTCGCCGCCCTGCCTCAATCCTCCTTCTTCATCTTCGGCGGGGTCTCGTCCTTCTTGGCCTTGATGATGACCATGATCAGCACGGCGATGCTGAGCAGGATGCCGAGGGCGGAAACAAACATGAGCAGGCGCATGGGAATTTCTCCGGTTGAAGGGGTTTATTTGGCGGGGGCGGGCGGGACGGCCTGGCGGAGGATGGTGCCCATGAGGGCGTCCGTCGTGCCGCCGCTGCCGCTGCCGTTGACCATCACCTGCGGCGTGATCTGGACCTTGCCGTCGACGACAAGCTTCAGGAGCTCGAGCTGGGCGACCTGCTGCTGGCCAAGCGTCTCGACGAGGAGCTTGTAGGCCTTGGCGCGGCCCTCGCCGATGATGACTTGGGACTCGGCCTCGCCCTTGGCGCGGACAACCTGCGACTTGGCGTTCTCGCCCTCGACCTTGACCTTGTATTCCGCGGCGGCCAGCTGGCGCTGCTGTTCGGCCTCCTCCTGCGCCCGGACGAACTTGGCGCGGGATTCCTCGGCCTGCTTCTGCTGGTCGTAGAGTTTCTGCTGATTCACCGCGACCTCGCGGTCGGTCTGCGTGGCGAGCAGCTGCTGGCCGGCCGGGCTGGCATCGAGATGGATGTTGCCGACATAGACGCCGTCGCAGCTGATGCGATAGCGGGCGAACTCGGCGGTGATACGCTGGGTGGCGAGGGCCTCGATCTCGCTGCGGCGGTTCACGAACTCCAGGGCGTTCATCGTTTCCGCGACATTGCGGAAGATCGCGCGAACCGCCGGCAGGATGATGCGGGCCTCCAGCACCTCAAGTTTCTCGTCCTCCTGCTCGTCCTGCACGACGGCATCGGGGTTGCCGAGCAGGGCCACGAGATAAGGGGCGTTCTTGGCCTCGACGGCGCAGGCGACTCGCACGTCCACCGGGAAGGAGAACCCGTCCTTCGAGCGGACGGAGACGGACCAGTCGTTGCCGCCCGAGGAGGCGGCGGCGCGGGCGGCGGCGGTTGGCTGGCCCTGACGCGGGGCCGGGGCGGCGGGTTTGTTGGAAGCCTGATAGGTGTAAGTGCGCTGCGTGGTCTTCACCATGGTCGGCACATAGGCGTTCGTGTTCAGGTAATAACCGCCGGGGGTGAGCGGCTCGGCCCATACGCCAATGTGGTCACGAGGCACCAGCGGGACGCCGTTGACCATGTCGCCGGAGCCGTCGGCGGCCGTCCAGCGCTTGCCGGAATTGCTCTTGATGACCGCCACGGTGCCGGCCGCGACCTGCAGTGCGGGGATCGCGGTGACCTCATGCAGGGCCGTGTTGTAGCGGTAGGTGCCGGGGGTGAGGATGGTGGTCTGCGGGCCGCGGCGGCCTCCCTTGGTGAAGAAGGTGACCGGGTTGAGCATGTCCTGCGCGCTCTCCCAGACCGGGGCGAACATCTCGTTCTCCGGCAGCGGCTGGCCGTCGCGCGCCGTCACAAAGCCAACCTGGCCGGATGGCACGGTGATCACGCGGTCGATGCGCACCTGGTAGGTGAAGGGGTAGAAGCCGAAGTGCCAGCCGGGACCGAGGATCTCGGCCTGCGGGCCCATTTCGCCGGCGCGGGCGATGATTTGGCCGGTCGGCAGCGGGTCGCCGAAGAACTGCTTGTGCACGATGCCGACCTCGTCCTGGTCGATGACGACCGACGAGCCGACGACGAGCCCGAAGCCGAACAGCGAGAACGCGAGCACGATCAGCGCGCCGCGGCCGGCGGCCGGCAGCGTGAGGACGAAAGAGGCGCCCAGCGCGACGATCGCGAGCACCGTGAAGAAGAGGATCAAGGCCATGTGTGTGCGGAGTTGAGGTTTCTGCCCGAAGGACGGAAGGGGGCGAACGGCCCTAGCAAAGCGCACCCGGCTCCGGCAGTCGAGCCCGGAGGGGCCCGGATGAAACGGGTCGCGGATTTGTAACCTCAGCAGGGGTTCAACCCTCAACCGCCGTTCTTCGCCGCTTCCAGTTCTTCCCAGCGGGCAAATGCCGTGGCGTGCTCCCGCTCCACGATCTCCAGGCGCTTCTTCACCTCCGCGAACTTCGCGGCTTCCTTCTTGTAGAAAGATGGATCGGCCAGTTTCGCGGTGAGCTCGGCCTGCTCCTGCTCAAGCGCCTCGATCTTCGCCGGGAGCGTCTCGAGTTCCTTCTGTTCCTTGCCGGAAAGTTTTTTGGCCGGCTTGCCCGCAACCTTGGGCGCGGCCGCCGGTGTCTTGGCGGGCTCCACCTTGCGCGCCGCCATCTTTTTCTTCTCGTTCTGCCAGTCGGTGTAGCCGCCGACGTAGTCGCCGAGCCGGCCTTCACCCTCGAATACGAGCGTGCTCGTCACGACCTCGTCGAGGAATTCACGGTCATGGCTCACCAGCAGCAGCGTGCCCTGGAACTCCACGAGCAGGTCCTCGAGCAGGTCGAGCGTCTCGGCGTCGAGGTCGTTGGTCGGCTCGTCGAGCACCAGCACGTTGGCCGGCTGCGTGAAGAGCCGCGCGAGCAGCAGGCGGTTGCGCTCGCCGCCGGAGAGCACGCGCGCCGGCGTGCGGGCGCGGGCGGGCTCGAAGAGGAAGTCCTGCAGGTAGCTGATGACGTTCCGCGTGTGGCCCTCGATGGTCACCGTCGGGTTGCCGTTGGCGATGTTGTCGGCGACCGTCTTGTTGTCGTCGATCTGGGCGCGCAGCTGGTCGAAGTAGACGACCTCGAGGTTCGTGCCGTGCTTGAGGGAGCCGCTGGTGGGCTGCAGCTGGCCGAGCAAAAGCTTGATGAGCGTCGTCTTGCCCGCACCGTTGGGCCCGAGGATGCCGATCTTCTCGCCGCGCTGGATGACGGTGGAGAAATCGCGGATGACCACCTTGCCGTCGGCCCAGGCGTAGCTGACGTTCTGCGCCTCGATGACCTTCACGCCCGTGCGCTCGGCCTCGGTGACCTTGATGGTGGCGTTGCCGACGCGGTCGCGGCGGGCGCGGGCCTGGGCGCGCATGTCCTTTAGGGCGTTGATGCGCGCGGTGGCGCGGGAACGCTGGGCCTTCACGCCGCGGCGGATCCACTCCTCCTCCTGCGCCAGCTTCTTGTCGAAGAGGGCGCGCTGCCGCTCCTCGGCCTCGAGCACCTCCTGCTTGCGGACGAGGTAGGTGTCGTAGTCGCAGGCCCAGCCGGCGAGGCGGCCGCGATCGAGCTCGACGATGCGCGAGGCGATCTTGCGGAGGAAGGCGCGGTCGTGGGTAATGAAGAGCAGCGTGGGCTTCTTCTCCAAAAGGAATTCCTCCAGCCAAAGGATCGACTCGAGGTCGAGGTGGTTGGTCGGCTCGTCGAGCAGCAGCAGGTCGGGCTGCGCGGCCAGCGCGCGGGCCAGCAGGGCGCGGCGCTTCAGGCCGCCGGAGAGGGCAGAGAACTCCTGCGCGGGCGGCAGGCGGATGGCGTTGATCAGGTCCTCGACGCGGACGTCGCGCTCCCACTCCTCCTCATGGTGGTCGTCGTTGGGCCGCAGGCCGGAGGCGACGATGTCGTGCACCGTGCCGGTCAGGTCGGTCGGGATTTCCTGCGTGAGCCGGCGGTAGACCGCGCCGGACGGACGGAAGACATCGCCCGTGTCGGGCTTCATGTCGCCCATGATGACCTTCATGAGGGTGGACTTGCCCGCGCCGTTGCGCCCGAGCAGGCACACGCGCTCGCCCGAATCGACCTGGAAGTTGATTTTCTCCAGGATCGCGGGGCCGCCGAAGTGGAGGCTGACGTCGAGCAGGTTGAGCAAAGAAGCCATGGGAACGGGCGAACGTAGGCCCCGCCCCGGCCGGTGCAACCATGGAGAATTTTTTAGCCACAAAAAGTCACAAAACCCGATGGCCCATGCAGCTCCCAAGGCGCCCCTAGGCGCGCGGACGTTTACCGCCCGCAGGATGAACTGTTTTTGTGACTCTTTGTGGCCATCCCTGCCTTGATCCGTGCTCATCCGTGCAATCCGTCACTACTGTCCGGAACGCGGAGCAGCCAAGTTCTATAACTTTCATGATATGAGTTTCATCGGCCAGTTGGGGGGGGTGACGCATTTTGAGTGCGGAGAGTTGTTTTGGACGGATGGCGGCCGGCTAGGCTGGGGCCATGGCCAACTCTACTGTGTTTGCGCAAGTGATGTCGCTGGGACATCGGGAGGTTTTTCGTCGCTGCGTCGAGCGCTACGGTGGCGACGCGCAGATGAAGAGTTTCTCGTGCCACGATCAGTGGTTGGCCATGGCCTTCGCGCAGCTGACGCACCGCGAGAGCCTGCGGGATCTGGAGTCGGCCTTGGGCTCGCGAACCGAGCTGCTTTATCAAATGGGCTTTCGCAGCCGGGTGCTGCGCAGCACTCTGGCCGACGCCAACGAGCAGCGGGACTGGAGGATCTATGCGGACTGGGCGCAGGCGTTGATCCGGCGGGCCAGGCAACTCTATGTCAACGAACCGTTCGCGGTGGAACTCGACCAAACCATCTACGCGTTCGATGCGACGGTGATCGATCTGAGCCTGACGTTGTTTCCGTGGGCTCATTTCCGGCTCCGCGAGTCGGCGATCAAGTTGCACACCCTGCTGGATCTGCGGGGTTCGATTCCCATTTTTCTTGCTCTGACGAAGGCCACCGTGAACGAGATGCTGTTGCTGGATACGCTGCCCATCGAGGCGGGAGCGATCTACGTTCTCGATCGGGGCTACACCGACTTCAAGCGTTTGATGCGCTTCACCACGGCAGGCGCGTTCTTCGTCATCCGGGGCAAACGGGCGTTGGATTATTCCGTGGCCGAACGGCGCGCGGTGGACGCCACCACCGGCTTGCGTTGCGATCAGACGATTCAACTGCGCAATTACTCTTCGCAGCGGCGCTACCTGGCGCCGTTGCGTCGGATCGGCTACCGCGATCCAACGCATGCCCGCTCGCTGGTCTTTCTCACCAATCTGTTCTCCGCCCCGGCCTTCCAGATCACCGAGCTGTATCGCGCACGCTGGCAGATCGAACTGTTCTTCCGCTGGATCAAGCAGCACCTCTGCATCCGTCATTTTATCGGCAATTCCGCCAACGCGGTGCGCATTCAAATCTGGACCGCGGTCAGCACTTATCTGCTCGTCGCCATTTTGAAGAAGACCTGGAAGCTGGAACCGAGTCTGCACGAAATTCTCCAGGTCCTCAGCGTCACTCCTTTCGAGAAAACACCTCTGCCGGAACTCTTTGCCCGACAATCCATGGACTGCACGCCCAGCACTCATGATAACGACGTTCCTAATCTGTTCTCGTGAAGGCTCATGCTGCCGGACAGTTGTGGCAATCCGTGGTTAAAAAGAACTCCGGTTGACTCCAACGCCGGCCTCCCTGCACTCTCCGCCCGTGACGACGACCGCCCAACCTCCCTTTCATCAGACCCTGCGCTGGCTGGCGACCCATGCCCGTTTCCCGGCCCAGCGCCTGCCGGAGAAGGCGGAGCTGCTGGTCCTGATCGCCACGGCCGCGGCCACCGAGGAGAGCAACACGGCGGGCACTCCCGCCAATGCGGTCTTGATCAAGAACAAGACCTACGCCGCCCAGATGCGCAATTACACGGCCCAACGCCGTCGCGCGCACATCACCTGCGACAACAGCGCCAAGACCTAGGCGCCCGGAAACAGCCCCGGCGCCCGGCCACTCCCTGCGCGAATGATGCCATCCAAGGCCAGTGGCTCCACCCCGCCGACCGCGCCCGGCCCCGGAAGCCGGATTGAGTCACTCGATGCTTTTCGCGGGGCCTGTGCCCTGACGGTTTTCCTGACCCACTGGTTGGTCTGGGCAAATTTCCCTCCCGTGGGCGAGACGGGGCGCCTGCTGCACGACAGCCTGGAGACCGCCTACAAGGTTTTCGGCCTGATCATCTGGAACAGTGACGGCCAGCACCCGGCCGTGCTCGCATTCTTTGTGCTGAGCGGCTTCTGCATCCATACTTCGCGCGCGCGACGGGCGGGGACGGTGGGCGCGGCGCCGGAATGGCGCCGGTATTTCCTCAGCCGCGGGCGCCGGATCCTGCCGGTTTATTGGTGGGGCACTTTTCTTGGCGTGGGCCTGGTAGCCCTGCAGGCGACCTGGCCCTCGGCCAATCCCCTTTTCGCCCCGCAGGTGGCGGGCGGCTTGCGCGACCTGCTGGTGCGCGTGTTCGCCGTCACGGCCGTCGTGCCCGGGGACGTGATCCTGGGCAACTGGTCGCTGAACACCGTCTCTTCCGAGATCGCCGTCTATGCGATCTATCCGCTCCTGTTTGTCGGCACGCGCCGGCTGGGCTGGATGCCGTTGCTGGCCGGCCTGATCGCGCTCCAGTTCGCCGGGCTCGCCCTGCTGCCGTATGTGCCGATGCACTGGCTCTTCGGCTCGCCGCTGCTGATGGGCGCCTATTGGTATCTGGGCATGCTCGCGGCCGAATGGCACTTCAAGGGCGGCCGCCCGGTGCCGGGCTGGCTCGTGCTGCTGGCGTGGGTCTTGTTCCTGGCGCTGCGGGGCCTGCCCTTTTCCGCGGCAAGCCACGTCGCCGTCCAGCTGGTCCGCGCGCTGGGTTTCACCTTCCTGCTGCTCTGGCTGGTCGGCCGCGAAACGCGAGATCCCTCCCTCGTCCGCTCCGGGCCGATCCGCTGGCTGCGCCCCGTGGGCCAGGTCAGCTACAGCCTCTATGCCGTGCATCCGCCCGTCATCATGGCGACAACGTGGGCCCTGGGCTTCATGCCCGGCTACCGGAGCCACGCCTTCCAACTCCTGCTGACCCTGGTCGTGCCGCTGCTCGTCACGGTGGTGACCTATTGGTTCATCGAGCGGCCCTACCTGCTTTCCGCGAAGGCCGGGCCCGCGCCGCAGGCCGCTTAACGTCCGCCCCCGGCGTGACCTCTTTTCCCGCCAGCCTGCAGACAAATCAGCCCATGGGCGGCGCTTAAAGGCAGCGCGGCGAACCGCGCCTGCACCACCCCGCCCATGGATATCCTCACGTCCGCCTTCCGGCAGCTGCGCGCCCATGCGGCGTTCAGCGCGCTCATCATCGGCCTGCTCGCCCTCGGCATCGGCGCCAACACTGCCATCTTCGGCGTCGTCCACGCCGTCCTGCTCAAGCCCCTGCCCTACCCCGAGCCCGGCGACCTCGTGCTGGTCCGCAAGGTCCCGCGCGACGCCACCGTCCAGATCCCCGGCAACGGCGACATGATGCCGGACAACGAATTCCTCGCGCTCACCGAGGCCGTGCCGAAGTCTTTCCGCGCCCTGGCCGGCTACCGCAACAACGCCGCCACGCTGTCGCGCGGCGACGGCGCCATCCGCGTGCCCTCGGCCGCGGTCACCGGCGGCTTCTTCCCGCTGCTCGGCGTCAGTGCGTGGCGCGGCCGGCTCTTTGACGAGACCGACCTCAAGCCCGGCGCCCCGCCGACCACGGTGCTCAGCCACGCCGCGTGGCAGGCGCGCTTCAACGGCGAGGACGGCGCCCTCGGCCAGGTCGTGAAGCTCGACGATGTGGCCCACACCGTCATCGGCGTGCTGCCGCCCTCGTTCGAATTCACCGACCCGGTGCAGTTCTGGCGCCCGCTGCCCGTCGCTCCGAACGCCCCCGGCCAGCTGCGCATCACGATGATTCGTGTCTTCGGCCGGCTGCTGCCCGGCACGTCACTCGACGTCGCCCAACGCGAGCTCGACGGGATCTCCGATCGCTTTTGGAACAATCTGGTCGCCAGCTTCACCGGCCCAGGCCCGCAGCCGGCCAATGGAGGCGGGGTGCCCCCACCCCGCGGCGAGCAACGCGTCATCCGCGGACCCGAGGGCGCTGCTCTCGCCCCGGGCGGACCTCAGGTCGCGCAATCGGCGCCAGCTCTCGCCACGCCCAATCGCCAGGTTGTCGCCGCCCCCGGCGGGCCGCGCTTCCGCCCGCCCTTCGCCGACGCCGCCAGCTCGCTCGTGCCGCTGCAGGAACAGCTCGTGAAACAGTCGCGCACCACCCTCTGGCTGCTGCTCGGGGCCGTGGGCTTCGTGCTGCTCATCGCCTGCGCCAACATCGCCAACCTCCAGCTCGCCCGCGCCGCCGGCCGCAAGCGCGACAGCGCCGTCCGCGCCGCGCTCGGCGCCTCGCCGTTCCGCCTCGCGCTGGAACTCCTCGCCGAGAACCTGCTGCTCGCCCTTGCCGGCGGCCTGCTCGGCGTGCTGCTCGCATGGTGGGGCACGCAGGGGCTGACGGCGTGGCTCGCGGACTACCTGCCGCGCGTCAATCCGGTCGGCCTCGACGCCTCCGTGCTGGGCTTCGCCGTGCTGCTGGCGGTCGTGGCCGGACTCGGCTTCGGACTCGCCCCCGCCTGGTCCGGCAGCCGAGTGGACCTGCTCGAAACCCTCAAGGAGGGCGACCACCAAAGCTCGCCCGCCGGCCACCGCTGGCGGCAGGGTCTTGTCGCCCTCGAGGTCGCCCTCGCGCTCGTGCTGGCCGTCAACACGGGCCTGCTCGTGAAGAGCATCTACCAGCTCTACACCACCGAGCTCGGCTACCGCACCAGCGACGTGCTCACCGCCAACCTCGCCCTGCCGCGCCGCTACGGCACGCCGGTCCAGCAGCGCGACTTCGCCAACCGCTGGCTCGAGGGCCTGGCCTCCCTGCCGGGCGTCAAGGCCGCGTCGCTCACCGACGCGCCGCCGCTTTCGCCCTACCAGCAGGTGGTCTTCTCCTCCACCACGCAGGGTTCCTCCGCGGCCAACGCCTCCGCCAGCAGCGCCCCGCGCTCGATGGCGGTGGCCGGCGTCACGCCCGACTTCTTCCGCGCCGCCGGCATCGCGCTGCGCCAGGGCCGGTTCTTCACCGCGCAGGACGGCGCCGACGCCCCGATCGTGGCGATCGTGAACGAGTCGTTCGTGAAGCAATACTACCCGGAGGGCATCACGCTGGGCGCCCAGATCACCGGACCGGTCAACCCCGGCGGCGGACATGGCGGGACGCCGCCTACCGCCGCGGTCGTCGGTGTGGTCGCCGACGTGCGCCCGCGCGGCTTTGAGAGCAGCGCCCAGCCGCTGGCCTATTTTCCGCTCGAGCAGCAGCCGCGCACCCGACTCTCCGCCGTGCTCCAGTTCGAGGGCGACGCGGCCGCGCTCGGCCGGGCCGTCACCGCGGCCACGCACAAGCTCGATGCCGAGCTCGCTCTGGACCAGCCGTCCACCCTCGAGCAGCAGATCTCCCGCCAGACCGCGCCGCGCCGCATCACCCTGATGCTCACGGGCGCCTTCGCGCTCACCGCCGTCATCCTCGCCGCGCTCGGCATCTTCGGCGTCATGAGCTACACCGTCACCCAGCGCACGCAGGAGATCGGCGTGCGCATGGCGCTCGGCGCCGACGCCGGCATGATCCTGCGCTGGATGCTGCGTTACGGCGGGCTGGCCGTCGGAATCGGGCTCGTGGCCGGGCTCGGCCTGACCTTCGCCACCAGCAAGCTCCCGACCACCCTGCTCACCGGCGTGACCGCCCTCGACCCGGCCGTGATCGCCGCCGGGGTGGCCGGGCTCGCGCTGGTCGGCATGATCGCGTGCCTGCTGCCGGCGCGCCGCGCCACCCGGATCAATCCGGTGGAAGCGCTGCGAAGCGAGTGAAAAGCCGTCGGCGCCGGGAGCTGATGTCAACCAATAGTTGACATCAGCCGCACCCCGGCCCGCCCAACGCGACCGGAGGTTTACCGTCAGTGTAACCACCGCTCGCTTAACCGGCGGCTTCGGGCTTGGCTTCAACCATGCCCCGCCCCCTCCGTTGGTTGACCGGCCTCCTGCTTGCCGGCCTGTCGCTCCACGCCCAACCCGCGACGTTGTCCCTCGCCGGCGAATGGCGCTTCGCCCTCGACCGGACCGACGCAGGTGTGACCGAGGCGTGGTTCAACCGCGACCTGCCAGATCGCATCACCCTGCCCGGCATCCTGCAGGCGCAGGGTTTCGGCAACGACATCGCCACCGACACGCCCTGGGTCGTCGCCCTCGGCGACGCCTGGTGGAAACTCCAGCCGGCCGAACTGCGCGAGAAATTCTCCCAGCCGGGCCGCGTCGAGGTGCCGTTCCTCTCACAGCCGCCCAAGCACTACCTCGGCGCCGCGTGGTATCAACGCGACATCGAGATCCCGGCCGGCTGGTCCGGCCGCCGGCTCGGCCTTTTCCTCGAACGCCCGCGCTGGGAGACCACCGTCTGGCTCGACGGCAACAAGCTCGGCTCAAACAACAGCCTTGTGGCGCCCCACGAGTTCGAGCTGGGCCGGCCCGCGCCGGGCAGGCACCGGCTGACCATCCGCATCGACAACCGCCAGATCGTCCGCGACCCGCGGAATGACGGTCATGGCGTCGACAGCCACGCTATCTCCGATGCACTCGGCAGCACCTGGAACGGCATTGTCGGGCGGATCGAGTTGCAGGCGACCACGCCGGTCTGGATCCACGACGCGCAGGTGTTTCCCAACGTCGAAAAGAAATCCGCGCGCATCAAGGTCACCCTCGGCAACGCCTCGGGCGCAACCGGCGCGGGCACGATCACCGCGAGCGGTCGTTCCACCGCGATCAAGTGGGATGAATATGGCGGCTGGGCCGAGCTCGAGGTGCCGCTCGGCACGGACGCGCGCCCCTGGGATGAATTCGCACCGACCTTGCAGCACTTGACCGTGACTCTCAAAGGCCCCGAGGCAGACGACACGCGCACGCTCACCTTCGGCCTCCGCGAGATCACCTGGAACGGCAAGGACCTCGTCCTCAACGGCCGCGTCGTCAACCTGCGCACCACTCACTTCGGCGGCGACTTCCCGCTCACGGGTTACCCCGCGATGGACGTAGAGTCGTGGCGCAGGATCATCCGCGCTTGTCAGGCCCACGGGCTCAACGGCATGCGTTTCCACTCCTGGTGCCCGCCCGAGGCCGCGTTCATCGCCGCCGACGAGCTTGGTTTCTATCTCCAACCTGAGCTCGGCCTGTGGGTGCCCTTCAATCCCGGCAGCACCTACACGAAATACATGGAGGAGGAGACACCGCGGTTGCTGCGCGCCTACGGCAATCACGCGTCGTTCGTCTTGTTCTCCCCGAGCAACGAACCCGCCGGCAATTACGAGCAGGTGACGCCGCAGTGGGCAAAAGCCTGGCATGAAAAGGACCCGCGCCGGCTCTACTCCGCCGGCACCGGCTGGTTCCGTCGCGGCCAAGTCGAGGGCGGCGCCCAGTTCGCCGTGCTCGTCCGCTACGGCAAGGATCAGCGCAACCTGGCCGACCTGCGCGGCACCGACGGCTGGTTCGGCGGCGACTATCGCGCCGCGCTCGAGAGCGTCCACATTCCCGTCCTCGCCCACGAGAACGGCCAGTGGTGCTCCTACCCCGACTTCGACGTCATCAGGAAATTCACCGGCTACCTGCGGCCTTCGAACTACAATATCTTCCGCCACATCGCGGAGCAGACCGGCGTGCTCGAATACAACCAGGCCTTCGCCCGCGCCTCCGGCCGCTTCCAGCTCATGTGCTACAAGGAGGAGATCGAGGCCAACCTCCGCACGCCCGGCCTCGCCGGCTTCCAGCTGCTCGACCTCCACGACTACCTCGGCCAGGGCACCGCGCTCATCGGACTGCTCGACGCCTTCTGGGAATCCAAGGACTACGTCACGCCAGAGGAGTTCCGCCGCTTCAGCGGTCCCACCGTCCCGCTCGCCCGCCTCGCGCAGCGCACCTTCACCACCGCGGAGACGCTCACCGCCGACGTCGAGCTCTACCACTTCGGGGCCAAACCCCTCACGCAGGCCGCCGCGTATTGGGAAGTGGTCGATGCTTCCGGGCTTGCCGTGGCCGGCGGCGATTTTGCGCCGCGCGATGTCCCGATTGGCAAGAATCTCCCGCTCGGCCGGATCACCCTCGCCTTGGACAAGCTGCCCGCCCCCGCCGCCTACAAGCTCATCGTCAGCTTCAAGGACGACACCGACGCCGGCAACGACTGGAACTTCTGGCTCTACCCCGCGGCCATCGACCCCGCCGCGCCCGCCGATGTGCTCGTCACGGACAAATGGTCGGATGCCGAAACCCGCCTTGCCGCCGGCGGCCGCGTCGTCTTCACCCCGACCGCGGCCGACCTCGACCCCGCGCGCAGCCCGCCGATGAAACGCGTGCCGGTGTTCTGGAACATCCAGATGACGGTCCGCCCGCCGCGCAATCCCACGCCGCGCTTCGACGCCATGCTCGGCCTGCTCGCCGACCCGGCGCACGCCGCGCTCGCGCAATTCCCGACCACCGAGGCCTGCGACTGGCAGTGGACTCCCCTCATCGACAACGTCCGCTCCGTCAACCTCACCGGCGCCCCGCGCGAACTGAAGCCCATCGTCGCGGCCATCGACGACTGGAACCGCAACTGGCGCCTCGGCGTGATCTTCGTGTGCGCCGTCGGCCCCGGCCGCCTGCTAGTCTCCGCCATCCCGCTCGACGGCAAATCTCCCGGCGCGCAACAACTGCGTCGCTCGTTGCTCGATTATGCCGCGAGCAGCAAATTCTCGCCCGCCGCCAGACTCACGATCGAACAAGTCCGGGCCCTCTGGACCGGTGGCAAGGCCGCGACCGGCCAATCCGCCGAGCGTGCGTTCGATCCCGACCTCGATGACAGCACGAAGCGGCCGGCTCCGAAGAATTGAAGAAGTGGAACCTGCGCTCCGCGCAGGTTAAGCCCGCGCGGAGCGCGGGCTCCACTTAGGAAAGTCACTTCTTATCCACGCTGAACTTCCCCGCCCCGGCGGCGAACAGCACGAGGTAGCCGCCGAAATAGAGCCAGGCCAGTTCACCGCTGCCCGTGACCTTGGCGGAGTTCACGACGAAGAACGCCACGCCCATGGTGAACGCCAGGATGAGCGCCGCCCAGCGCGTCCACAGGCCTAGCACGAGCAGCAGCGAGCACCCCACCTCGGCGAGGATGGTGAGCAGGAAACTCGGCACCTCCCCGATGCCGAGCGGATCGAGGAACGACAGCTTGCCGGCGAACAGGGCCATTAGTTTTTCCCAACCGTGCAGCCACAACATCGACCCACCGAGCCAAAGCCGGAGCACCAGCAGGCCCGCGTCCGGGCTGCTCGCGATGAATTCAAGGCGGAGAAACTTTTGCATGGGGTTGCCGGCAGTGTGCACGACTTTCCCGCTCCTGCAATCCTCCCCTTGGAGGCGGGACCGTTCTGCTCCCAGCCCAGTCATAATATTTGTTGCATACACAACTATCTGCTTGTTTCCGCCCGCCTGCTGGCTTAGGTTGCCTTCATGCCAGCCACCAATCCACCCATCGCCGCCGGGACCCGCATCGGCCACGTCCACCTGAAGGTCGCCGACCTATCGCGCGCCCTCGATTTCTACGTCGGCGTGCTCGGCTTCTCGCTTATGCAAAGATATGGCGCGCAGGCGGCATTCATCTCCGCCGGCGGCTATCACCACCACATCGGGCTCAACACCTGGGAAAGCCTTGGCGGCACGCCGCCGCCCCCCGGCCACACCGGGCTGTTCCATACCGCCATCCTCTACCCGACCCGTGCCGCGCTGGCCGACGCCCTGCGCCGGCTCATCGCCGCGCAGGTCCCGCTCGACGGCGCCTCCGACCACGGCGTGAGCGAGGCGCTCTACCTGCGCGACCCCGACGGCAACGGCGTTGAACTTTACTGGGACCGCCCCGAGGCCCAATGGCCTCGCGACGCCAAGGGCGGCCTCGCGATGGTCACCGCGCGCCTGGATCTGGAAGACCTCCTGAAGCAGTAGGCTGGAGCCTGTGCTCCGCGCGGGCCCCAGCTGACACACTCCGGGCTGGCCCCCGGGGCGGCGACCGCCAAGCTCGCGGCCCATGCACCCCACCCCGGTGCGCGAGGCCACGAGCCTGCGCGAACTGTCACCCCAGCAATGGAAATCCGGCTCGGCCGCCTGGCTGGGCTGGATGTTCGACGGGCTCGAGCTGCACCTCTACACCCTGGTGGCCACGCCGCTGGTCGTGCAGCTGCTGGCCGTGTCCAGCGCGGCGGACCCGCAGGTAAAAGAGAAGGCCGCCTTCATCCAGGGCGCCTTCCTCATCGGCTGGGCCGTGGGCGGCGCCTTCTTCGGCCGGCTCGGTGACCTGCTCGGCCGCAGCCGCGCCCTGGCGCTCACCGTGCTGACCTACGCCCTGTGCACCGGGCTCTGCGCGTTCGCCCAGACCTGGTGGCAGCTGATGATCTTCCGCTTCATCGCCGCCGTCGGCATCGGCGGCGAGTGGGCCGTCGGCGCCTCGCTGCTCTCCGAGACCTGGCCCAAGGCGTGGCGGCCGTGGATGGCCGCCGTGCTCCAGACCGGCGTGAACGTCGGCGTGCTCGGGGGCGCCATCTTTGTCGGCCTGCTCATGACCTGGATGCCCCCCGGCTCCGAGCGCTGGGTCTTCCTGATCGGCGTCATCCCGGCCTTCCTCGTGTTCTGGATCCGCCGGCACGTGCCCGAGCCCGAGGCGTGGCAGAAGGCCGGCACCGCCGTGCAGAAAAAACCCGGCGCGGTCGCGCTGTTCCAAGGCCCGGTGCTCCGCACCACCCTGCGCACCACGCTGGTCTGCGCCCTCGGCCTGTCCGCATGGTGGATGTATCTCTTCTGGCAGACCCAGCACCTGCGCAAGGTTCTCGCCGACGCCCACACGCCGGCGACCGAGATCACCGGGCTGGTCTCGGCCGCCTTCTTCGCGTTCAACTTCGCGTCGGTCATCGGCAACTTCGGCGCCGGCTGGCTGGCACAGCGCCTCGGCAACCCGCGGGCGATCCTGCTCCTTTTCATCGGGCTGGGCGGCAGCATCATCGGGGCCTTCATCGTGCCGCGCGGCTTTGGCGAGCTCGCCTGGTTCTGGCTGCCGCTGGGCGGCTTCTTCGGCGGCGTGTTCGGCCTCTTCACGATGTATCTGCCGCCGCTTTTCCCCGTGCTGCTGCGCACCACGGGCGCGGGGTTCTGCTACAACATCGGCCGCATCGCCGCCGCCGTGGCCTCCATCGTCTTCGGCTGGCTGGCCCCGGTCGGCGATTTCCGCATCGCCCTGCTCTGGGCCGGTCTCCTGGCCTTCCTCGCCGCCGTCGCCGCGTGGTGGCTGCCGGAGAAAACCGCCGAGGATTAATTCAGGCCCAGCTCCGCCAGCGTCGGGGCGCTGTGCACCTCGCCGCCGCCGAAGCGCTTGAGCAATCCGTCCGCCGCGGCCTGCAGCCGCTCGCGGCGCCGGGCAAAGGCCTCGTCCGTCTCGTCCGGGCCCTCGATCAGCAGGAAGCTGATGAGCGTGCGGCGCGTGGACAGCGCCACGACCCGGATCGGGGTCAGGCGGAATCGCTCGGGCGACGGGCCGGCGCGAAGGTCGATCACGCCGGTGCCGGCGCTGGTCTCCATGTCCACGACCTGCTCGCCCTCGGACGTCAGCGCCCACCAGCGGCCGCGCTGCAACATGAGCCGCTCGCACCAGCCGGCGGTCCACTTGGGCAGGTTCTCGATGTCGGCCAGGAAATTGAAGACGGTGTCGCGCGGGGCGGACACGGTGACGGTGAGCGGATGGATGTTCATGTATTTGGCGTGCCCTGCGGACGGCAGGAGGGAAAAATCAACGCCCCGGCTCCGCGGGCAGCGGTAGCGAGGCCTGGCCAAAGACGTATTTCCAGCCGGCGGGCGTGCGCGCGTAGGTGTCGCTGAACCAGAGTTTGTAGTCGAAGGCCTTGCCCTCCTTTGTCGCGCCCTTGATGTGCAGCAACGCGGTGATGACGGCGGTGTCGCCCCACACGCGCACCGTCTGGGTGCCGGGCAGCTCGTCCTGGATCTCGTAAATGCGCGTGGCGTTCTTCGCAGCGTTGACGTGGTCGGCCTTGGTCGCAGTCCGGCCGTTGCCAAGCACGAGGATCATGTCGTCGGCCTGGATGCGCCCGATCGTGGCGGCATCGTTGTTCTTCACCGCCAGCTGGAACTCGGTGTCGAGGGCCGCGACGGTGCGGACGTCATCGGCGGCCGCGGCGCCGGCCGGCACAAAGCTGAGGGCCAAGCCGGCCGCGAAGAGGCCGAACAGGGGAAGCGAACGGGGTGTGGGGGATTTAAGCATGCCCCACCCTACCAGAAGCTCCTGACAACCCTATGTCAGGAGCGACCAAACCCGCCTATTTTGCGTGCAACCGCGCAATTTTCTCGGCCTCCGCGCGCACCAGCGCCCGCAGCTTGGCCGGGGCCAGCGCCTCGGCGCGGTCGCCGAAGGACAGCAGCCACCGCGCCATCCACTCGAGCGACCACGCGTAGAGCGCGAATTCCGCGCCGCCGTCGCGCGCCTTCTCCTCGATAAGCGTGGCGTAGCTCTCGCGCTGCGCGCGCTCCTGCACCGTGCGGTGGAACCACACGCGCACCGGCAGGGTTTTCTCCCGGGCGGAGGATTCCTCCATGTGTTCCTTGAACGAGAAGCCCTCGCGCACCTCGAACTTCTCGGGCGTGAGCTCGAGCCGGCGGATGCGGTCGATCCGGAAATGGCGGTAGTCCGCCCGCAGCCGGCACCACGCGACCAGATACCAGGCACCGCCGTAGAAAACCACGCCCAGCGGCTCGACGTCGCGCGCCGTCTCCTCCGTGCGCTCGCGGCCCTGGTAACACATGCGCAGCACGCGCCGCAGCACCACGCCCTGCTGCACCGGCAGCAGCCAGCGCTGGCCCGCGGCCTCCGGCGCGGTCTTGCGGGACGACTGGCCGTAGACGACGGTGCGCGCCACCAGCCGCTCGACGTGGTCCTGCCGGTCGCGCGGCAGCACGGCGCGCAGCTTGTCGAGCGCCGACATCATCGGCGCCTGCAGCGAGGCGTCGGTGAACTGCTTCACGAGCTCGCCGCCGACGAAGAGCGACACGGCCTCGTCGGCCGAGAACATCACCGGCGGCAGCTGGTAGCCCTTCAACAGGCTGTAGCCGACGCCGGCCTCGCCCGAGATGGGCACGCCCGCCTCGCCGAGCGCGGCAATGTCGCGGTAGACCGTCCGTTCCGTGATGCTGAAATGCTCCGCCAGCTCCGACGCGCGCACGACACGCCGCCCCTGCAGGTGCAGCACCATCGCGACAAGCCGGTCGGTCCGATTCATGCCGACAGCACAAGGGGCCCGCCGGCCCGCGACAATCTTCTTCCGGCAGGCCGCCTCCCTAGCCGAACGGCCCAGCCGGTAGCATCAAACCTTCACCGGCCCATCAACCGGCCTCACAGCCGCGGACCCCGCCGGGCTTTAAGTTGCGCCCCGCCCTTACCGCCCTAGGCTGGGGCCTTCCCGTGAACTCCGCCGCCCGCCCTCCTGCCTCCGCCGCCCCGGTCTTTCACGTGCGCGGCCTCACCAAGGTCTACGGCTCCGGCACCGCCGAGGTGCGCGCCCTGGCCGGCGTGGACCTGGACCTGAACGCCGGCGAACTCGTCGTGCTGCTCGGCCCCTCGGGCTCGGGCAAGACCACCCTGCTCAACCAGCTCGGCGGCCTCGATATCCCGACCGCGGGCACGCTGCGCTACCGCGACATCGACCTCACGCACGCCAACGAGGAGCAGCTCACCCGCTACCGGCGCGAGTCAGTCGGCTTCATCTTCCAGTTCTACAACCTCATCCCGAGCCTCACCGCCCGCGAGAACGTCGGCCTCATCACCGAGATCGCGTCCAACCCGCTCACGCCCGAGGTCGCGCTGGGCATGGTCGGCCTGACGCCGCGCATGGACCACTTCCCGGCCCAGCTTTCCGGCGGCGAACAGCAGCGCGTCGCCATCGCCCGCGCCATCGCCAAGCGCCCCGAGGTGCTCCTCTGCGACGAACCCACCGGCGCCCTCGACGTGAAGACCGGCATCGTCGTCCTCGAGGCCATCCAGCGCGCCAACCGCGAGCTCGGCACGCTCACCGTCATCATCACCCACAACGCCGTCATGGCCGACATGGCCGACCGCGTCATCCGCTTCTCCGACGGCCGCGTGCAGTCGGAGGAGCGCAACGCCGCGCCCGCGGCCCCCGCCACCCTGCGGTGGTAGGCCGGGAAAACCACGGAATACACAGAACACACGGAATGAATCCTGATTGTCATCCTGAGCGCAGCGAAGGATCCAGCGGCACGACCGTCGGCGAATGTCGTCCTGGATTCTTCGCTGCGCTCAGAATGACAGGTATGGGTAATTTCTCCTCTGTCTCCTATTCCGTGTTTTCCGTGTATTCCGTGGTTAATCCCTAGCCATGCTCCCGCACCTCGACCGCAAGCTCCTCCGCGACCTGACGCGCCTCAAGGGCCAGGCCGCGGCGGTGTCGCTGGTCATGGCCTGCGGCCTCGCCATGCTCATCATGGCGCGCAGCCTCATCCACTCGCTCGAGACGACGCGCGACGAGTATTACCAGGCCAACCATTTCGCCGAGGTCTTCGCCTCGCTCAAGCGCGCCCCCAACGACCTCGGCGCGCGCATCGCCGCCCTCCCCGGCATCGCCACCGTCCAGACCGGCCTCGCGGTGCCCGTCACGCTCGACCTGCCGGGCCTGGCCGAGCCGGCCAGCGGCCTCGTGCGCTCGCTGCCCGACTTCGGCGCGCCCGAGCTGAACCGGCTCTTCCTCCGCCGCGGCGCGTGGCTGTCCCCCGGCACGCGCGGCGAGGTGCTTGTAGGCGAGGCCTTCGCCAAGGCCAATGCCCTCAACCCCGGCGACACGCTGACCATGCTGCTCAACGGCCGGCGCCAGACCTTCCGCGTCGCGGGCATCGTCCTCTCGCCGGAATACATCTTCGAGTCGCGCCCGGGTGCCGCGCTGCCCGACAGCCGCACCTACGGCATCTTCTGGATGACCTACAAGGAGGTCGCCACGGCGTGGGACCTTTACGGCGCCTTCAACCATGTGGTCGTCACCCTCGCGCCCGGGGCCAGCACGCCGGCCGTCATCGGTGAGCTAGACCGCCTGCTGCGCCCCTACGGCGGCCTCGGCGCCTACGGCCGCAAGGACCACCCGTCGCACATCCGCGTGACCGACGAGATCCGCGTGCTCACGATCCTCTCCATCGGGTTCCCCTCGATCTTCCTCAGCGTCGCCGCGTTCATGACCAACGCCGTGCTGTCGCGCCTGCTCGCCCTGCAGCGCGAGCAGATCGCCATCCTCAAGGCCTTCGGCTTCACCAACCGCGCGATCGTCGCGCACTACCTGAAGTTCGCCTTCGTGATGGTCGCCGGCGGCGTGGTCTTCGGCCTGCTCGGCGGCCTCGCCCTCGGCCACAAGCTCGTCGTCATGTATGAGCTGTTCTTCAAGTTCCCCGACCTCGTCTTCCGGCTCGACTACCAGGCCGTGGCCATCGCGCTCGGCGTCGGCCTCGGCGCCGTGACGCTCGGCGTCTTCAGTTCCGTCCGCAAGGCCGCCCGCCTGCCGCCCGCCGAGGCGATGCGCCCGGAGCCGCCGGCCAGTTACGGGGCTTCGTGGCCTGAACGCCTCGGGCTGAAGCGCCTGCTCTCCCACTCGTTCCGCATTGCCGTCCGCAACCTCGAGCGCCGCCCCATCCAGGCGCTGTTCACGGTCGCCGGCCTCTCGCTCGCCACCGCCCTGCTCATCCTCCCCAATACCTTCAAGGCCGGCATCGCCGACATCCTGGATTTCAAATGGGACGTCGTGCAGCGGCAGGACCTCAACCTCGGACTCGTCGAACCTTCGTCCGCCCGCATCGCCCACGAGCTGGCGCAGCTGCCGGGCGTCACCCGCCTCGAACCGTCGCGCTCCGCCGCCGTGCGCATCCACTTTCAGGGCCGCAGCCGCCAGATCGGCCTGCGCAGCCTGATCCCGGGCTCGATGCACAGCCGCGCCGTGGACCACTCCGGCCGCGAGATCCCCCCGCCGTCGGACGGCCTCATCGTGTCGGCCAAGCTCGCGCAGGTGCTCGGCGCGCAGGTCGGCGACCTGCTGGTGGTCGAGGCGCTCGAGGGCCGCCGGCCCGTCAAGTCGCTGCCCATCGTCGGCCTCGCGGAGGACTTCACCGGCATCGCCGCCTACATGGAGCTGCACGCCATCAACCGCTTCCTCGGCGAAGGCGACGTCATCACCGGCGCCAGCCTCGGCCTCGATATGTCTAAGCGCGGGGAATTTCTCGCCGCCCTGAAGGAGATCCCGCGCGTCAGCTCCGTGGCCATCAAGGAGACGATGCGGCAGAGTTTCCGCGAGACGACCGCGCAGATGATGGGCCTGATCCAGAGCATCTACCTGATGTTCTCCGTCGTCGTGGCCTTCGGCGTGATCTACAACAACGCCCGCATCTCGCTGGCCGAGCGGGCGCGCGAGCTGGCCACGCTGCGCGTCGTCGGCATGACCCAGCGCGAGGTCGGCGCCATCATCGTCATCGAGCTGGTCATCCTCGCGGCCTTCGCGGTGCCCACCGGGCTCGTGCTGGGCACGGGCTTCGCCACCGTCATCATCTCCTCGGTGAACACCGAGACCGTGCGCCTGCCGCTGGTCTTCACGAGCTACACCTATTCCTTCGCGGTCGTCGTCGTGGTCACCGCCTCCGTCTTTTCCGCCCTCGTCGTCCTCCGCAAACTCAAGCAGCTCGACCTCATCGCGACGCTCAAGGCGCCGGAGTAAAAAACCACAGATTAACACAGATGGACGCAGATCATCCAAGTCACCCACCCGCAAAAATGCCGATTCAATTTCATCTGTGTTTATCTGTGTCCATCTGTGGTTAAACCCTGCTCCACTTTCACCCTCACTTTCACTTGCCCATGAATGCGTCCTCCTCCCCCACCAAGCGCCGCTGGCTGCCCTACGTCCTCGGTCTGGCGCTGATCGTCGCCCTCGGCCTCGGCCTGCGTCCCAAGCCCGCCCCGGTCGAGACCGCCCTCGCCGCCACCGGACCGCTGCGCGCCACCGTCAGCGAGGAAGGCAAGACCCGCATCAGGCAGCGCTACGTCGTCTCCTCCCCCGTCACCGGCCAGCTGCGCCGCGTGCCCTTCAAGCCGGGCGCCACCGTCGCCGCCGGCGATGTCGTCGCCGTTATCGAGCCGATGGCCGCCTCGCCGCTCGACACCCGCAGCCGCGCGCTGGCCGAGGCGCGCCGCGACTCCGCCGTGGCCACGCTCGAGAAAACCCGCGCCGCGCACGCCCTTGCCGTGAACGAACTCAAGCGCGTCCAGCGCATGTTCGACGCCGGCACCGTCTCGCCACAGGACATCGAGAACGCGCAGCTGCGCGAAACCACCGTTGCGCGCGAAATCGTCGCCGCTGAGGGCGCCCTGCGCGCCCCCGTCGCCGAGCTGGCCGTCGTCGGCCCCGACACCGTGCCCGCCCTGATCGAGGTGCGCGCCCCCGTCGCCGGCCGCGTGCTGCATGTCTTCCAGGAGAGCGAACGCCCCGTCACCGCCGGCACCGCACTGCTCGATGCCGGCGACCCGGCCGACCTCGAGGTCGTCATCGAGCTGTTGTCCCGCGACGGTGCCGCGCTGGCGCCCGGCGCGCGCGTCGAGCTCGAACAATGGGGCGGCCCGAAGCCGCTCGAGGCCCGCGTGCGGCTGGTCGAGCCCGCGGCGTTCACCAAGATCTCCGCCCTCGGCGTCGAGGAGCAGCGCGTCAACGTCGTGGCCGACATCATCACGCCCGTCGCCGAACGCGCCTCGCTGGGTGACAACTTCCGCGTCGAGGCCCGTGTGATCGTCTGGGAAACCGAAAATACCCTGAAGGTGCCGGTGTCGGCGCTCTTCCGCCGCGGCGGCGAATCCGCCGCCTACGTCGTCCGCGGCGGCAAGGCCGTGCTCGTGCCCGTCGAGGCCGGCCGCTCCAGCGGCAGCGAAGTGCAGGTGTTAAAGGGACTCACCGCCGGCGACGAGGTCATCCTCTACCCCGGCGACCGCGTGTCTGACGGCCAGCGGGTGAAGCCGGTGAAAATTTGACGGAAATGAACGACGATATTGAGCAAGTCATCCTACCATACCACGAGGCTTTCTATATTGAGAGTCTTCGATTCTGCACAGATTCGGCACTCAATTCTGCAGAATGGGTAACACGACTCCTTGCTCGCATTGAAAAGGGTGATAGAAATTTCGCTCCTCAGCCTGCCCTCAATCAGTTGCAGAACATTATTAATCAGGGTGGTGCAATTTCACGCTTCTTTTGGCCGTCAGATAAAAATTACGAAAAAAGAGGAGCTTTGCTCAGGCAGGTTTTTGCAGTCACGGATAGCAGTCCTTTGAAAAACCGCTCCCTCAGGAACCAAGTCGAACACTACGACGAGTATTTGGACAAATATCTGATGTCTGTTTCGGCAGGTGTGTTCACTCCTCATTATTTTGGACCGGAGCCAGTAGGAGATGGTGTGCCACGGCACTATTTTAAGGCCTACTATTTCAATACCGGTATCTTCCATGTTCTTGGAAAGAGATATGAGATTACTCCGCTAATCGGAGAGCTGGCACGACTTCATGGCCTTTTGAGCAAATGCGCCATCAACGGCCGCTTTCGGGCAGAATAAGGAGACAGCATCTCTAGTCACCGTGCTTGTTCAGGCCGCTCCGGGTTTGCCAACGGACGACCCGCGGCGTAGCGTCCGGGCATGATTCGCGTTACATCCCCCCTCCGCGGTGCCGTCGTTGCGGCGCTGCTTGCGGCTTCCGTTTCCTTTGCCGCCGATGCCAATCCCACGCAGGAGCGCGCCGACCGCTTCCTGCTCCTCGTCAACTCGGCCTACAAGTCCCTCGTCACCCTCGAGGGCAACGCCCAGTGGAAGGCCCTCACCGACGTCTCGCCCGTCCACGACGCCGGCTCCGAGGCCGCCAGCAAGGCCCGCGCGGCGTTCACCGGCGACCCCGTCCTCATCAACGAGGCCAAGGCCCTGCTCCTGAAGCGCCACGAGCTGAACGAGCTCACCATCCGCGAGCTCCAGCAACTCCTCCTCGCCGCCGCCGAGGGCCCGATGACGAATCCTAAGCTCGTCGCCGACCGCATCGACGCCGAGGTCGCGCAGGCATCCACGCTCAACGGCTTCGAGTTCAAGCTGGCCGGAAAGCCCGTCACGGTGAACGAAATCGACAACCTCCTGAACTCGAGCACCGACCTCAAGGAACGCCAGGCCGTCTGGGAGGCCTCGAAGGAATCGGGAAAAGCCCTCAAGCCCGGCCTCGTGAAGCTCCGCGACCTGCGCAACGGCGTCGCCAAGGAACTCGATTATCCCGACTACTTCGCCCTGCAGGTTGCCGGCTACGGCATGACGACCGAGGAGATGATCAAAATGCAGGACGACTTCATGCGCGAACTGCGCCCGCTCTACCTGCAGCTCCACACCTGGGTGAAATACAAGCTCGCCGAGAAATACAAGCAGCCCGTCCCGAAGCGCATTCCGGCCCACTGGATCAACAACCGCTGGTCGCAGGAATGGGGCGGCCTCTCCGAGGGCGCCGACCTCACGCCGTTCTTCAAGGACCGCACGCCCGAGTGGGTCGCGAAGTCCTCCGAGCAGTTCTACGTCGGCCTCGGCTTCCCCGCCCTGCCGCAGTCGTTCTGGGAAAAATCCGACCTCTACCCGGTGCCCGCCGGCGACAAGCGCAAGAAGAACACCCACGCCTCCGCCTGGCACGTGGACCTCGAGAGCGACCTGCGCTCATTGCAGAGCATCGAGGCCAACCCGTGGTGGTTCTCGACCAACCACCATGAGTTCGGCCACATCTATTATTTCATGGGTTACACGCGGCCCGAGGTGCCGGCCCTGCTGCGCACCGGCGCGAACCCGGCCTTCCACGAGGGCTTCGGCGAGCTGACCGCACTGGCCTCCGGCATGGCGCCCTACCTGAAGCAGCTCGGCATCCTGCCCGCCGACTTCAAGGTCGATGAAAACGCCTTCCTCCTCAACAACGCCCTCGTCCCCGGCGTGCCGTTCATCTTCTGGTCGTCCGGCGTCATGGCGCACTGGGAGGCCGACGTCTACGCGAAGGGCCTGCCCGCCGACCAGTGGAACGCCCGCTGGTGGCAATACGTCCGCGACTTCCAGGGCGTCGAGCCGCCGGCCGCGCGCGGCGAGGAATGGTGCGACGCCGCCACGAAGACGCACATCAACGACACGCCGTGCTACTATTACAGCTACGCCATCGCGCAGGTCTTCAAATACCAGCTGAACGACTACATCGCGAAGAAGATCCTCAAGCAGCCGCCGCAGAGCTGCAATTACGCCGGCAACAAGGAAGTCGGCGACTTCTTCCGCAAGATCATGGAGAAGGGCAAGACCGAGGACTGGCGCAAGGTCATCAAGGAAGCCACCGGCGAGGAGCTGAGCACGCGCGCCATGGTGGAATACTACGCCCCGCTGATGAAGTGGCTGCAGGAACAGAACAAGGGCCGCCAGATCGGCTGGGATTGAGTTTTTTGGGAGGACCGGTCTCCTGACCGGCCGCGGTCGGCCGGGAGGCCGACCCTCCACCCACGCCCCCATTAGTCCATCAAATCGAACCCCGGCCTGCGCCGGGGTTTTTCTTATACCGACTTCGGCGTATCTCCCTCGGAAATGGCAAGAAATGCGGCTTTTCGGACAACCCCAGCCTTTACCAATCCGGCCATGTAGGACATAGTATTGCCTATGGTCAGTCCTACTACCCCAGGACCCCTGGACGCTTCCCAGCGCCTCTCGGGTGAAACCCCTTCCATCCCCGACGTAGTCATCAGGCTCGCGGGCAATTCCCAGGACGGCATCCAGGCCATCGGCGGCTTCCTCGCCCGCCTCGCCGGCCGCTCCGACCAGGAGGTCATGACCTACATGACCATCCCGTCCACGATCTCCGGCGGCCCGTCGATCTTCCAGGTCCGCATGGGCTCGGGCGAGATCCTCTCCTCCGGCGACCGCGCCGACGTGCTCGTGGCCTTCTACCAGCACAGCTACGAGAGCCATCGCACCTCGCTCCGTCCCGGCGGTGTGCTGCTCTACGACAGCGACCACGTCAAACCCGACCCGGACGACAAGACCGTCACCGCCGTCGGCGTGCCGATGACCAGCGCCACGGTCGAGGCCGTGGGCGGCTCGGTGAAGGAGAAGGGCAAGAACATCTACGTGCTCGGCCTCATCGCCCGGATGTTCGACCTCGATATCCCGAAGCTCACGCAGCTGATCAAAGAACGCTTCGCCGGCAAGAACGAGGACATCGTGCGCAACGCCATGCTGGCCTTCGACGCCGGCTACGCCTACCCGGCGGAGAACCTGCGCTACCGCCTGGAAAAGGCCGCCCCGCCCGCGGCCGGCTCGCCCCCGCAGGTCACCACCGACGGCAACACCGCCCTCGCCTACGGTCTGATCGCCGCCGGCGTCCGTCATGGCGCCGCCTACCCGATCACCCCGTGGTCCTCCATCATGGAGACCCTCCGCGTCGAGCTGCCCAAATACGGCGGCATCTTCGTGCAGTGCGAGGACGAGATCGCCGCGGCCTCCACCGCGCTCGGCTTTTCCTACGGCGGCAACCTCGCCATCACCGGCAGCTCCGGCCCCGGCCTGTCCCTGAAGATGGAGGCTCTTGGCTGGGCCACCATGGCCGAGATGCCCCTCATCGTCGTCAACATCCAGCGCGGCGGCCCGTCCACCGGCATGCCGACCAACATCGAACAGAGCGACCTCCTGCAGGCCATCTACGGCTCGCACGGCGACTGCCCGCGCGTCGTGCTGGCCCCGCAGACCGTCGAGGACTGCTTCTACACCGCGATCGAGGCCTGCCGCATCGCCCGCCAGTTCAGCACGCCCGTCATCATCCTCTCCGACCAGGCGCTGGCCACCCGCATCGAGGCCTTTGCCGAGCCGGACCTGGCCAAGCTCATGATCGAGGGCAAACCCGACCTTTCACCGCGCGAGGCCACCTTCAAGCCCTACCCGCTCGACCAGCTCCAGCGCCATGCGCCCCCCGGCTCGGTCATGGGCTCCGGCAAATACCCGACCGTCACCGGCCTCGAGCATGACGAACTCGGCCACCCGACCGCCAGCCCCGCGCTGCACATGAAGATGACGGCCAAGCGGCGCGACAAGATCAAGGCCGTGGCCGACAACTATGCCGCCCCCGAGGTGTTCGGCGACGAATCGGGCGACGCCCTGCTTATCGGCTGGGGTTGCACCTACGGGCCGATCCGGGAGGCCTTGGGCCGTCTGCGCGGCGCTGGCGTCAAGGCCGGCCACCTCCAGATCCGCCATGTCCACCCGCTGGATCACGGTCTCGAGCAGATCTTCGCGCGCTACAAGAAGATCATCGTCGTGGAAATCAACGACCAGGGCCTCTACGGCTACGGCCAGCTCGCCACCCTGCTGCGCGCGCGCTACGCCAACCCCGCTATCAGCAGCATCACCAAGACCGACGGCCTCACCTACAAGGTCAGCGAGATCTTCGAGCGCGTCGCCCAGCAACTCGAGCTGGCTGACACGACCTTCGGCATGCGCAAGCAGAGCATCCTCGCGATCCCGGCCCGGAGCTAAACCCCAAACCCTTACCTCACATGTCTACCGTAGTCGCTACCCCTCCCGCCCCCGGCGCCCCGCTGACCAAGAAGGCCCTGACCGCCGACCATCCGACCTGGTGCCCCGGTTGCGGCGACTTCGCCGTGCTGGCCTCGTTCTACAAGGTCCTCGAGAAACTCAACTACCCGCAGGAGAAGATCGTCACCTTCGCCGGCATCGGCTGCTCCTCGCGTTTCCCGTATTTCGTCAACACCCACGGCGGCCACTACATCCACGGCCGCTCCCTGCCCTTCGCCGCCGGCATCTCGCTCGGCCGCGACGACCTGCATATCTTCGTGTTCGGCGGCGACGGCGACGGCTTCTCCATCGGCGGCAACCACCTCGTCCACACCGCCCGCAAGAACCCGCGCCTGACCTACGTCATCATGGACAACTCGGTCTACGGCCTGACGAAGAAGCAGACCTCCCCGACCTCGCCGCTCGGCTTCAAGTCCAAGACCGACCCCTGGGGCGCCTTCGACCAGCCGATCAACCCGATGCGCACGCTCCTCAACAGCGGCGCCACCTTCGTCGCCCGCTCGCACGCCACCCAGGTCAACCACATGGTCGACATGATGCTCCGCGCGGCCAACCACGACGGCTTCTCGGTCGTCGAGATCCTCTCCGAGTGCGTCGAGTTCTTCGAGGGCGCCTTTGACGGCGCCAACCCCCGCAAGGGCGGCGCGTGGCAGACCATCGACCTCAAGAAGAACGACGGCACGCCCGAGGACGCCGCCCGCCACGACCCGACCGACGAGATCGCGGCCTTCAAGCTCGCCTCCGAGTCCTGGCCCGGGAAGTTCGGCGTGTTCTACGAGAACAAGACCCGCCCGACCAAGAACGCCCTCGAGCAGAAGCTCATCGCCAACACCCGCGAGAAGACCAAGAACGCCTCCGACCTGGAGCTGCTGTCGAAGACCTTCGCCCGGATGCGCTGAGTTGCCGGACTGGATCGTTCCTCAGGATCACAGCCCCGCGTAACTCGCGGGGCTTTTTATTGCCCGCCGTTCGCGGTCGCAAAAAAACGGCGTTGCTTCCGGGCAATGCCGGCTGCCATTTTTGGCCCAGCCGGAATTGTCCGGGTCACCTCCAAACTAAAATTCCGTCAGCTCTCCATTTCTCCTCCGGGAGATGGGCCATGGAGAAAACCATCATCCTTTGTCCGCAATGCGGACAGCGGCTCGCGCAGCTATTGGGCGAGATCGGACAGCGCCGGCGGCTGAAAGCCCTCGGCGAGGCCCGCGTGCGCACGGCGAAGAATGCGCTGGGCGAGGAACTGGCCTCGATCATCTGCCCCAAGTGCAGGGCGGAGAAGCAGATCAACCCCGCCCACTGGCTCGGCGACCGCTGAGGGCGGTTTTTGTTTTCGACCCCGGCGCCACGGGCTGCTTGGCTCCGGGCCCATGTCGAAGGTCTACTTCTATTACTCGGCGATGAACGCCGGCAAATCGACCGTCCTGCTCCAGTCGAGCTACAACTACCACGAGCGGGGGATGCGCACCCTCCTCTTCACCCCGGCCATCGACACCCGCGCCGGCGCCGGCAAGGTCAAGTCCCGCATCGGGCTCGAGGCCGAGGCCATGGCCCTGCAGGCCGACGAGGACATCTTCGCCCACGTGAAGTCCGCCCACGCCGCCCAGCCCGTCGCCTGCGTGCTCGTCGACGAGGCCCAGTTCCTGACCCGCCGGCAAGTCGAGCAGCTGACCGAGATCGCCGACCAGCTTCGCATCCCCGTGCTGTGCTACGGCCTGCGCACCGACTTCCAGGCCCAGCTCTTCCCCGGCAGCGCGGCGCTGCTGGCGCTGGCCGACAACCTCATCGAGCTGAAAACCATCTGCCACTGCGGCCGCAAGGCCACGATGAACCTCCGTGTCGGCCCCGACGGCCGCGGCGTGAAGGAAGGCGCGCAGGTCGAGATCGGCGGCAACGACCGTTATGTCGCGATGTGCCGCCGCCACTACAAGGAAGCCCTAGCTTAATCGAATAATTGCACAGGAGGAAACAGAGGGAACCGAGAACAACTCAAAGCCTCCTTAGATCCCTCCTCTGTTTCCTCCGTTACCTCCTGTGAAAATCCGCCGCCTTCTCCCCACTCTCACCCTCACTTTCATTCTCACCACCGCCATGTCCGCCGCCAGCCAGCTGATGTTCATCGGCACCTACACCCCCAAGGACGGCGCCAGCAAGGGCATCTACGCCGTGCGCCTCGACCCCGCCACCGGCGTCTTGGGCGAGCCCGTCGTCGCAGCCGAGACCCCGGGACCGACCTTCCTCGCGTGGCGCCCCGATCACCGCGTGCTCTACGCCGGCGGCGAGGGTCCCGATGCCGAGGGCAAGATCACCGGCGGCGCGGCCGCCTTCACCTTCGATGCCGCGACCGGCAAACTGGCGCCGCTTAACTCCCGCGGCACCGGCGGCAGCGCCACCCATCTCGCCACCGACGCCACCGGCCGGATGCTTGTCACCGTCAACTACGGCGGCGGCTTCACGGCCTCCTTCCCGCTCGACGCCGACGGCCGCCTCGGCCCGCGCGCCTCGCTCCTCGCCCACGCCGGCCCGCTCGGGCCCAACAAGGCGCGCCAGGAAAAGCCCCACCCGCACTCCGTCACCTTCTCGCCCGACAACCGCTTCGCCTTCGTTGCCGACCTTGGCCTCGACCGCGTGCTGGCCTACCGCATCGATCCCGCCGCCGGCACAATCGCACCGCACGACCCGGCGTTCATTCCGACCCCGCCGGGCTCGGGTCCGCGGCACACCAAGTTCTCCCGCGACGGCCGCTTCTTCTATATCCTGAACGAAATCGACGGCTCGATCAGCGCCTGCGCCTACGATGCCGCGCGCGGCGCCGGCACGCCCATCCAGCACATTTCCACCCTGCCCGCGGGCTTCGTCGTCACCGATCCCGACCGCGCTGCCGAGATCCGCGTCCACCCCAACGGCAGATTCGTCTACGCCTCCAACCGCGGCCACGAGAGCATCGCGGTCTTCGCGATCCAGGCCGACGGCACGCTCAAGCTCATGGAGATCACGCCCTGCGGCGGCAAGCACCCGCGCAACTTCGAGCTCTCGCCCGACGGCAACTGGCTGGTCTGCGCCAACCAGAACAGCAACAACCTCGTCTCCTTCAGGGTCGATGCCGTCACCGGCCGCCTGACCGCGACCGGCAGCACCGTCACCGTGCCCCAGGCCGTGTGCGTGCTGTTCGCCCCCTGATTTGCGCTACCTGGCTCGCAGGCAAGGTGGAGCCCGCGCTCCGCGCGGGCTTTAAACCTGCGCGGAGCGCAGGTTCCACCCACAACGCCACGCTCAGAACCGCGCGTTGCCGTCCGGCTCGGGCCGCGGCGGCTTCATCATCAACACCACATAATACGCGCCGGCCACGAGGCCGACGCACACCAGCAGAAACCAGTCGCCCTTCTGCGTGTAGTAACTCTGCTGGCCCACCCAGCGCTGGTCACGCGTCACCTCAAGGGTCTGCGCGCCGCGGAAATACACGCTGCCGGCGTCGTTCTCCACCGTCGCGCGGATGTTGCCGAACTCGTCGATCCAGCCGCTCCAGCCGCCGTTGCCGACGCGGATGACCGGCCGGCGGGTCTCGATCGCGCGGAGCACCGAGTGCGCCGCGTGCTGGTAGGCCGCCCCGCCCTCGCCGAACCAGGCGTTGTTGGTCAGCACGGTCAGCACCTCGGCGCCGGCCAGGGCGCTCTCGCGCGCCAGCCCGGGGAAAATGTCCTCGAAGCAGATCAGCACGCCGACCGGCACGCGGCGCGAGCCGACGGGCACCAGCAGCGGCGCGGCGTCCGTGCCGCGCTGGAAATCACCGCCGATGGGCGCGAACTTCTCGATCCAGCCGAACACGGGGCGCAGCGGAATGAATTCCCCGAACGGCACGAGCTTGCGCTTGGCGTAGCCGGTGTGCTCGAGACCCGTCGTCGGGCTGACCACGAACGCGCCGTTATACCATTCCTCATCCGGGAAGCTCATCATCTGCGTATAAACGGTGCCGAAGAGCAGCGGCTTGCCGGTGCGCTTGGCGACGGTTTCCAGCCAGGCCTGGACGTTGGGATCGCGATACAGCGCCCACGGCGTCACCGCCTCCGGCCAGATGATGAGCTGGGGCGCACCCCGGCGGCTGGCATCGTAGGTCACCTGTTCGATCGTCTGCAGGACCTCGGTGGCGCGCGCGGCGTCCCATTTCTCATTCTGCGGAATGTAGGGCTGCACCAGGGCGGCGCGCACGAGGGGCTTGCGCTGCTGGTTGAAACTGTCGGCCAGGAACGGGAACGAGCCGCCCATGAGCACGAGCAGCGCGACGGAGAACTCCGGCGTGCGCTTCTTGAAACCGGTCACGCCCTCGAAGAAGGCCCGGTGCACGTAGGCGGCCGCGCCGAGGTTGAAGCAGATCAGGATGAACGAGGTGATCCCGGCACCGCCATACGCCGCCACCTGCAGGATGAGCGGGCGCTGCCACTGGCTCGCCGCGAGCGGCAGCCACGGGAAGCCGCCGAAGACCACGCTCCGGAACCACTCCAGCACGACCCACAGCGCCGCCAGCCCGAACAGGGCAAAGATGCGCACCATCGCCTTGTGGCCCTTCAGGCGGGGAATGACCCACCACGCGGCGAGGAACCACGAACCCACAAGCAGCCCCACGAACGGCCCGAGCAGGAACAGACCGGCCCACGTGACGTTGTGCAGCCACCCGAGGACGAGGATCCAAGCCACCACCTGCGCCCCCAGCACCGTGCGCGCAAACAACCGGAACGACGGCTGGCGATAGGCCCAGAGCAGCGCCGGCAGAGCCAGCACATAGGCGGCCTCCCCCGTGCTGACCGGCGGAAAGGAGACATAGGTCAGGAGGACGGTGAAACCGAACACCGCCAGAATCCACCCGAGGTTGGGATGCCGCTGCCACAGCGTAGGGCGCGGCTCGTAGGGATCAAAGGGCGCGGAAGTTTCGGTCATTTGTAGGAGCTGTTTACAGGCGACCAAGCCTTCGCTTGCAAGCAAGCTCCTGCGTGAGATCCAGGTGGAGCGCCTTGCCCTCAAGGCGCTTTGGTCGCCTGCGCGCATCATTCAGCGCGTTGGGGGCAACGCGCTCCACCTCAGAGCCCGGGCAGCAGCGGCGGCAGCTCCCCGAGGTTCGCCACCTGCCGGAACCGCGGCCGGTCATGCGGCACCGTCTCGACGTGCTCGTGCTGCCAGGTGATGTGATACGGCACGTGCACGCCGGCCCCGCCGAGTTCGAGCACCGGCAGGATGTCGGACTTGAGCGAGTTGCCGATCATGACGAACTCCTCGTGGGCGACACCGTGGCGGCGCAGCACGCGCTCGTAGGCCGCGCCGTCCTTCTCGCTCAGGATCTCGATGGCGTCAAAATGCGGGGCGAGGCGCGACTCGGTGATCTTGCGCTCCTGGTGGTGCAGGTCGCCCTTGGTGATGAGCAGCAGCCGGTAGTCGCGGGCGAGGGCCGGCACGATCTCGGCCACGCCGGGCAGCAGCTCGACCGGGTGCGCCAGCATCTCCTGGCCGAGGGCCAGGATCTCTCGGATCTCCTGCGCGCTGATGGCGCCGTTGGTCAGTTCGATGGCCGTCTCGGAAGCGCTGAGCATGAACCCCTTCACGCCGTAGCCGTAGAGCGGCAGGTTGCGCATCTCGGTCCGGAAGAGGACGCGGTCTACCTCGGCGGCCGGGTGGTATTTCGCCAGCAGCGCGCGGTAGCGCTGCTGGGCGCGGTCGAAGATGCTCTCGTTGTGCCAGAGCGTGTCGTCGGCATCGAAACCGATGATCTTGATCATGGGGACAAGTTGAGAGCTGAGAGTTGAGGGTTGAGAGACAAGGCCAAGATGAGAGTCATTTGGTTCGAAACTCTCAACTCTCAGCCCTCAACTCTCAACTGCGCTTCCTGGCCTCAGGAAGCGCCGTGGCAGTTCTTGTATTTCTTGCCGGAGCCGCAGGGGCACGGGTCGTTGCGACCGACCTTCGGCGCCTCGCGGCGGATCGTGACGGACGGGAGCTTGACCTCCTGCTCGGCCGGGGCGGCGGCTTCCTCGGGCGCCGCGGCCTGGGTGGCGGCGGCGAGCGCGGTCGGCGCGGCGGCCGGGCCCTGCAGGCGGGCGGAGCGCGACAGGATGGCGAAGAGGTTCTCGAAGGCGTCGCGGTTCGTCGCCGAGCGGAAGAGGCTCGTGCAGATCTGCAGGCGCACGTTGTTCATCAGCTCCTCGAAGAAGCGGAAGGCCTCGCCCTTGTATTCGGAGAGCGGGTCCTTCTGGCCGTAGCTGCGCAGGCCGATGGAGCGGCGGAGCTCCTCCATCTCGGTCAGGTGCTCCTGCCAGTGGTGGTCGATGGCGTTGATGACGATGTAGCGCTCGAGGCCGCCCAGCGCGGCCTGGTCCTCGACGGACTCCTTCAGCGCGTAGGCCTGCTTGATGCGCTCGACGAGCTCCTTGAGCAGGGCGTCGAAGTCGCGGCGGCCGGCGAACTCGTCGACCTTGGCGCTGACCGGGAAGTGGGCGTTGAGCCAGCCGACGAGGCTCTCGACGTTGGCCGAGCCCGCGCCGCCCTTCTCGTCGAAGCCGGCGGACTCAAGGCGGGAGGCGACCTCCTCCTCGATCATCTCGAAGATGATGTCCTTCGGGCGCTCGCTGTGCAGGGCGCCGTTGCGGATGCCGTAGATGACCTCGCGCTGCTTGTTGAGCACGTCGTCATACTGGAGCAGGCGCTTGCGGATGGAGAAATTCTGCTGCTCGACCTTCTTCTGGGCCGACTCGATGGAGCGGTTGAGCCACGGGTGCTCGAGCTCCTCGCCCTCGTTCATCGCGCCCTCCATGATGCGGGAGGCCAGGTTGCCCTGGAGGAAGAGGCGCATCAGGTCGTCCTCGAGCGAGAGGAAGAACTTGGTCATGCCCGGGTCGCCCTGGCGCGAGCAGCGGCCGCGCAGCTGGCGGTCGATGCGGCGGGACTCGTGGCGCTCGGTGCCGACGACCAGCAGGCCGCCGAGCTCGCGGACGCCCTCGCCCAGCTTGATGTCGGTGCCGCGGCCGGCCATGTTGGTGGCGATCGTGACGGAGCCCCGGTGGCCGGCGCGCGCGACGATCTCGGCCTCCTGCTGGTGGAACTTGGCGTTGAGGACGGTGTGGATCACGCCCGCGCGCTTGAGCATGCGGCTGAGGACCTCGGACTGCTCGACGGTCACGGTGCCCACGAGCACGGGCTGGCCGCGCGTCTGGGCCTCCTGGATCTGCTTCACCACCGCGCCGTATTTGTCGCGGCGGGTCTTGAAGATGGAGTCGTTCTTGTCGACGCGGATGCAGGGCTTGTTCGTCGGGATCTGCGTGACGGCCAGCCGGTAGATCTCGTGGAACTCGGTGGCCTCGGTCTCGGCGGTGCCGGTCATGCCCGCGAGCTTCTCATACATGCGGAAGTAGTTCTGGATCGTGACCGTCGCGTAGGTGCGCGTCTCGCGCTCGATGGTGACGTTTTCCTTGGCCTCGACCGCCTGGTGCAGGCCGTCGGACCAGCGGCGGCCCGACATGATGCGGCCGGTGTTCTCGTCGACGATGACGACCTTGCCGTCCTGCACGACGTATTCGACGTCGCGCTCGTAGAGGGAGTAGGCGCGGAGGAGCTGGGAAAGGGCGTGGATGTCCTCGGAGACGACCTCGTAACGCGCCTGGGCCTCGCGCTTGGCGGCCTCCTTCTCCTCGGGGGTCCGGGCGGTCTCCTTCTCGATGTCGATGAAGGCGGTGGCGAGATCCGGCAGCACGAAGGCGTCGGGGTCGTCGGGACGGAGCTTCTTGCGGCCCACCTCGGTGAGGTCGGCCTGGTGGTTCTTCTCGTCGATGACGAAGAAGAGCTCCTCCTTCCACTTGTAGAGTTCCTCCTTGTTGAAGTCGGAGTGCATCTCGACGTCGGTCTTGTCGAGGAGCTTGCGCCACTCCGGGTTCTCCTGGAGGCGGAGCAGCAGTTTGTTCTTCGGCATGCCCAGCTTGACCTGGAGCATCTTCATCGCGGCGGTGCGGATAGGATCGGGATCGATGAACGGCTCGGGAACAAGGCGTATAATCCCAACAGCCCGCTCAATCTCTTCTGCTGTTTTTCCCTTCATGCCCTTAGCGATCTCTTCTCTTTGCTTCAGACGCTTCGCATTCTCTTCTCGGGCTGCCTTCAGTTCTTTCTCCAGCTTCTCGCGCTCCGCCTGGCGAACCTCAGGCTTTTTTTCGAGTTCATCGCCGGCCTCCTTGACGAGCTTGTTGATGAAGCGGAGCTGGGCGCTGACTAGCGCCTCGACGCCGGGCTTGAGGCGGGTGAAGGGCTGCTCGCGCTCGATGGGCGCCGGACCGGAGATGATCAGCGGCGTGCGCGCCTCGTCGACGAGGATGGAGTCGATCTCGTCCACGATGCAGTAGAAGTGGTCGCGCTGGACCTGGTCCTCCTTGCGGGTGGCCATGCCGTTGTCGCGGAGGTAGTCGAAGCCGAACTCGGAGGCGGTGCCGTAGGTGATGTCACGGCCATACATCTCGCGGCGGACCTCGGAGTGCATCTGCTGCTGGATGCAGCCGACGGTGAGGCCGAGGAAGCCGTAGAGGTGGCCCATCCACTCGGAGTCGCGGCGGGCGAGGTAGTCGTTGACCGTGACGAGCTGGGCGTTCTTGCCGGTGAGGGCGTTGAGGTAGAGCGGGAGCGTGGCGACGAGGGTCTTGCCCTCGCCGGTCGCCATCTCGGCGATGCGGCCCTCGTGCAGGGTGATGCCGCCGATCAGCTGGACGTCGAAATGCACCATGTCCCACTTCAGCTGGTGGTCGCACACGGTGACCTCGCGGCCGACCATGCGGCGGGCGGCGTTTTTGACGGCGGCGAAGGCCTCGGGCAGGATGGCGTCGAGCTTCTCCCCTTGCGCGACACGGGCGCGGAATTCAGCCGTCTTGGCGCGGAGCTGGTCGTCGGTCAGCGCCTGGTAGGACTGCTCGAATTCGTTGATGCGCGCCACGATGGGGCGGCATTTCTCGACGTATTTGCGGTGGTGCCGGCCGGCGAATTTCTGAAGGAGGAAGCTGAACATTGAAGGGGTGGAATGAAAACTACGCCCGGGGGGTTGGCAAATGGCAAAATTTTGCCCGGACCGGCTCCCGCAAACCGCTGGGCCCCAAGGCACCGCCGAAGAAAATTTGGTGATTTGCACGCGGCCTGCTATCCGTAGGGTCTTCCCACCGCATGGCCACCTCCCGCCCCTCCCCCGCTGCCGCCCTCCCCGAAGCATTCCGGCAGTATGCCACGGACGGGTTTTTTGACGAGATGATGGCACCCGACGGCACCGTGCGGCCGCACTACCGGCATTTCCTGAAACACTTCGGCGCGGTCAGCCCGGCCGACTTCGAGGCCAAGCGCCGCGCCGTCGACCTGGCGTTCCTGCGCCAGGGCGTGACCTTCAACGTCTACGGCGACTCGCAGGGCGCCGAGCGCATCTTCCCGTTCGACCTCGTGCCGCGCATCATCCCGGCCAACGAGTGGGAGAAGCTCGAGGCCGGCCTCGTGCAGCGCATCACGGCGCTCAACCTCTTCCTCCACGACATCTACCACGAGCAGCACATCCTGAACGACGGCACGATCCCGCCGCACTACGTGATGTCGGCGAAACATTTCCGCCGCGAGTTCGTGAACGTGAAGGTCCCGGGCGACATCTACATCCACATCTGCGGCACCGACATCATCCGCGACGACAAGGGCAACTACCTCGTGCTCGAGGACAACGCCCGCTGCCCGTCCGGCGTCAGCTACGTGCTCGAGAACCGCCGCGCGCTGAAGCGCACCTTCCCCGAGATCTTCGAGGCCGGCGGCGTGCGCCCGGTCGAGAACTACGCCGCCGAGTTGCTCAAGGTCCTTAATTTCTCCGCCCCCGCCGGCGTGGCCGAACCGACCGTCGTGCTGCTCACGCCCGGCGCCTACAACTCCGCCTACTTCGAGCACACCTACCTCGCCCGCCAGATGGGCATCGAGATCGTCGAGGGCCGCGACCTGCTCGTCCGCGACCAGCACGTCTACATGCGCACGACGAAGGGCCTGCAGCCGGTCCACGTCATCTACCGGCGCATCGACGACGACTTCCTCGACCCGACGGTCTTCCGCAAGGACTCCGCCCTCGGCGTCCCCGGCCTCGTCAACGCCTACCGCGCCGGCAACGTCTCCCTCGCCAACTCCATCGGCACCGGCGTGGCGGACGACAAGGTCATGTATTATTTCGTCCCGCGCATCATCAAATACTACCTCGACCAGGAGCCGCTGCTGCCGAACGTCGAGACCTACCTCGCCAGCGAGGAGAAGGACCTCCAGTTCATGGTCGAGAACCTCGATAAGCTCGTGGTCAAGGCCGCCAACGAGGCCGGCGGCTACGGCATGCTGATGGGGCCGCACGCCACCCAGGCCGAGCGCGACGACTTCCGTAAGCGCATCCTGGCCGACCCGCGCAACTACATCGGCCAGCCGATGATCTCGCTCTCACGCCACCCGACGCACTGCGACGGCGAGGGCTTCGGCGGCCGGCACATCGACCTGCGCCCCTTCATCCTCTACGGCGAGAAGACCACCATCATCCCCGGCGGCCTCACCCGCGTCGCCCTCCGCAAGGGCTCGCTCGTCGTCAACTCCTCCCAGGGCGGCGGCAGCAAGGAGACCTGGGTGCTCTACGGAAATAAATAAACCCAATCGAACTTAACCGCGAAGAACGCCAATGGACGCGAAGGCCATGCCCGCCAATCCCGAACCACCTGCAAGCAAGCTCCTGCGACGAAACCTTCGCGCCTCTTCGCGCCCTTCGCGGTTGAATTCCTGATGCCCCCATGCTGAGCCGCGTCGCCAACTCCCTCTACTGGATGAGCCGCTACATCGAGCGCGCCGAGAACATCGCGCGCCTCGTGGACGTGAACCTCCAGCTGCTGCTCGATTTCCGCAGCCTCGACGACCACGCCCTCGACGCGCACTGGATCCCCATCGTCCAGAGCTCGGGCGACGAGGAGCTGTTTCGCAAGCTGCACCCCCGCGCCACCGGCCTCACGGTGACCGAGTTCCTCGTCTTCGCAGCCGACAATCCCAACTCCATCGTCTCCTCCATCGGCCAGGCCCGCGAGAACGCCCGCATGGTGCGCGACCAGGTCACCGCCGAGCTCTGGGAGGAACTCAACCGCCTCTACCTGTTCCTGAACTCGCCGCGCGCGCGCGCCCTCTGGCGCGAGAATCCCTCCGACTTCTTCCTCACCATCCGCAACGGCTCGCTGCTCCTCCAGGGCCTGACCGACGCCACCGTCGTGCGCAACGAGGGCTGGTTCTTCATCCAGTGCGGCCGCTACCTCGAGCGCGCCGACAAGACCTCCCGCATCCTCGACGTCCGCCACGCCTCCCTGCCCGCCCGCGGCGCCCCGACGGGCACCCCCAGCCAGGCCGACGCGCTCGGCTGGGCGGCCGTGCTCCGCTCCTGCAGCGCGTGGGACGCCTACAAGGCCCTCCACGGCGCCGAGGTGCAGCCGGCGATGGTCGCCGAGTTCCTGCTGCTCTCCGACGAGTTCCCGCGCTCCGTGCGCTTCTGCGTGCGCCACCTCAACAACGCCCTGCGCCGCATCTCCGGCGTGCACGAGGGCCGGTTCAGCAACGACGCCGAGAAGCTCGCCGGCCGGCTGCTGGCCGAGTTCCAGTTCAGCACGGCCGACGACATCTTTGACATCGGCCTCCACACTTACATCGATGTGGCGCAGGCGAAGCTGAACGCCATCGGCGACGCCCTCTTCCAGGCCTACATCTTCCAGCCCTTCCAAACCCCCGAGGAACACGAGCTCCGCCAGCAGGAGGAGCAACAACAGCAGCAGCATTTGCCTGGGTTTCGCGCCAGCGAGAACCCGGGACAAACCCCGGGCGGCCAGCAGGCTGCAACGGGGACCTGCCCGCCGCGCGCATGAAACTCCACATTCTGCACCGCACCCGCTTCAACTATGGAGCGAGCGTGCGGGAAAGCTTCAACGAGGCCCGGCTGCAGCCCGTCACCACCGACGGCCAGACCTGCCACAGCTTCCTCCTCAAGGTCCTCCCGACCTCGAAGCTGTCGCACTACCTCGATTTCTACCTGAACTACGTGCACCTGTTCGAGATCACGCAGGCGCATACCGAGCTGACGGTGGAGGCCAACTCGACCGTGACGACACCCGACGTGCCCGGCCTCGCCGCGGCCGCCACGCCCTCGCCGCTCGACCAGATCGGCGCCTGCGCCCGGCTCGACCGCTGCTACGATTTCCTCCAGTCCAGCACCTACGTCGAGGTCGGGGCCGACCTCTGGCGCCTCGCGGTCGACGCGACCGCCGGCCAGACCGACGCCTGGCAGGCCGCGCAGGCCATCATGCGCCACATCCACCGCGAGTTCCGCTACCAGCCGGCCGCGACGCACGTGCACACGCACATGCGCGACGTGCTCTCGGCCCGCGCCGGTGTCTGCCAGGATTTCGCCCACGTGATGCTCGGGCTCTGCCGCGCGATGAAGATGCCCGCCCGCTACGTCAGCGGCTACCTCTACAACGGCCCGGCCGACCAGCTGAAGGGCGCCCAGGCCAGTCACGCGTGGGTCGAGGTGTTCGTGCCCGGCCATGGTTGGTGCGGGCTCGACCCGACGAACAACCGGCAGCCCGACGGCCACTACGTGAAGGTTGCGGTCGGCCGCGACTACGCCGACGTCTCCCCGCTCAAGGGCACCTACCGCGGCACCGCCAAGCGCCAGCTGACGGTCGACGTGCTGGTAACGCGGCTCGAGGAACTCGAGCCCGTCCACGCCACGGCACCCGGCTCGGTGCGGAGCGGCGGGTGAGGGTTTGAACGGGTGGAGCGCGTTGCCCTCAACGCGCTTCTTCAGCGGCTGCCCACCAATACGGCCAGTCCTCCTCTTTCGCGCACAAGCCTTTCACCACAGGGTTGCGTCTCATATATAGCCATTTCTCCTGCGCCTCAGCCTCTGAGCGGATACGATAATCAAAGAAATTATCCTGCCAGTGCACGCCCTGAATACGCGCAGCACCACGCTTCCAGTTTCTGATTACGACTGACATGCCGGATTCACGCGGAAACGCCAGGAGCGCGTGCAGATGATCCGGCATCAACAGGAAAAGCTCACACCACCAGTGACCGGAAGCATGACACTCAGCCGCTGACTTCAAGAGAGCCGAAGCCAAAGCCGGCTCAATCAGATCGGTCCGCTGGGTTGATGCCACCCGGATGCGAATGTGAAACAGGGCACCTTCCTTCACCCATCCCGGTGTATCGTGATGCAATCGCTTGGGATACTCTGTCACATGGGCAGACTATCGCGCTCAATGTGTGGCGAGAAGGTGGCTGACCACCTGAATTACAGGCACGAAAGGTGGAGCACGTCCCGAGCAAGCGCCTTGAGGGCAAGGCGCTCCACCCCAAGGCACCAAGCGATTGTCACTCTGGTGTCTTCACCGAGTATTTCGCCCAGTCCTTGACGAGGGCGTGGACCACCGGGCTGCCCACGCGGTAAGCCGCCTCGAGCGAGGGGATCATGCCGGCGTATTCCGCCACCATGCTCTCCGCCGCGGTCTGGCCGGCGGGCGGCATCGAGAAATTGCTGCCGGTGCGCAGGAAGAGCACGCGCGAGAAATCCACCCTCTTCAACGCATCTAGCCGCGTGAGGGCGTTGGCAATGCCGTGATCCTCCATGTTCGTCATTGCCGCGCTGCCCTTGCCCTTCGTGTAGAGCTTTGTCCAGTCGTCGGCCCACTGCTGCATCCGGGCGCCGTGCCAGTAGCGGCAGGAGGCAAAGCTGTCGCCGAGGAAGACCTTCGGCTCGGCCAGCGCCGCGGGAAACCCGACGTAGAGCGCGCGGTGCGCCTTCGCGGCGGCATCGTCGTGGAGCTCGACGTTCTTCGTGAGATTGTAGGCCCAGTCGACGAGCGCCGGGTTGAGGGTCCAGGCCATCGGCTTCGGCGCCCAGTCGGGAATGACCGGCGGGGTCAGCGGGGTCTTGTTGCCCAGCGCCATGATGCCGTAGGGCCAGTCCGCCGGCGCCTCCTTGGGGTCGATCTCGTAGGCGATGTCGCCGTCGATGACATGCCGCGCCCACGCGGCGCTGCCCTCAGTGCCGGCATGCGGGCTGACCCCCGCGATGCCGTTGATCAGCCAGTAGGTCTGCGAAAGGTCGAAGCGCGGGTCGAGGCACAGCGCCATGATCTGCAGGCCGCAGCGCACGGTGGTGCCGGACACCACGCCGTAGACGCCCTGGTCGTTGAAACGCACGGGATGGTCGAGACCGGGCACCGTGAGGGTGCCCGTAAGCTTCTCGCGCTCGGCCCAGTATTGGAATTCACCCGGCTTGTCACCGGTATCGGCGCCGATCTCGAACGTGGCGACGACGATCACCTTGGGGCGGATCAGGTCGGCGGCCGCAAGCGCGGCGGTGGAGAGAAACAGGAGCAGCAGACAGCGGAATGAGGCCATGCCCCACTCCAGCAAGCCATGTGCCAGCAGGCAACCCCGCAGCGGTCAGACCTTCGTCTTGAAGTAGGCGATGGTCTTCTTGAGGCCCTCGGCCAGCTGGACCTTCGGCTCCCACTTGAGGTATTTGCGGGCCAGCGTGATGTCGGGGCGGCGCTGCTTCGGGTCGTCGGCGGGCAGCGGCTTGTGGACGATCTTCGACTTGCTCTTGGTGAGCTTGAGCACGTTTTCCGCGAGCTCGAGCATGGTGAACTCGCCGGGGTTGCCGATGTTGATGGGCCCGACCGTCTCGGTCTGGTTCATCAGGCGCACGAAACCCTCCAGCAGGTCGTCGACGTAGCAGAAGGAGCGCGTCTGCGTGCCGTCGCCGTAGACCGTGAGGTTCTCGCCCTTGAGCGCCTGCACGATGAAGTTCGAGACGACACGGCCGTCGTTCGGGTGCATGCGCGGGCCGTAGGTGTTGAAGATGCGGACGATGCGGATATCGACCTTGTTCTCGCGGTGGTAGTCGAAGAACAGCGTCTCGGCGACGCGCTTGCCCTCGTCGTAGCAGGAGCGGCGGCCGATCGGGTTGACGTTGCCCCAGTAGCTCTCGGGCTGCGGGTGGACGGATGGGTCGCCGTAGACCTCGGAGGTGCTGGCCTGGAAGACGCGGGCCTTCACGCGCTTGGCGAGGCCGAGGCAGTTGATCGCGCCCATCACCGACGTCTTCGTGGTCTTGATGGGGTTGTATTGGTAATGCGGCGGCGAGGCCGGGCAGGCCAGGTTGTAGATCTGGTCGACCTCATACTTGAACGGGTCGATGACGTCATGGCGGACGAACTCGAACTTCGGGTGGTTGAGCAGGTGGGCGATGTTGTCCTTGCTGCCGGTGAAGAGGTTATCGAGGCAGATGATCTCGTGGCCCTGCGCGATGAGTTTGTCGCAAAGGTGGCTGCCCAGGAAGCCGGCTCCGCCGGTGATGAGGATGCGCATGACGGAGGGGGTAATTAGGGCAAGGCCGCAGGGCTAGCCAGCAAAACTTTGGACCGGCTCACCGGGAGGAAGCGATGGCCCGGACGGCGATTTCCAATGCCTTCAGGCCGTCCTCACCTGTCACCCGGGGTGCCCGGCCACTCCGCACCGCATCCAGGATATCCTGATGCTCGGCCCGGAAGCGATTGTTGCGGTCGTGGTCGAAAGTAAGACTGCCGACCCCACCCGGCTGCGCGGGATCAAAGACGCGGAGGATGTCCGTCTCGAGGTCGAGCTCCAGCGAACGCCGGTCGCCATAGACCTCCAGCGTGCGCCGCTGCGGGTGCTGCACATAGTCCATGTGCACCGAGACGACGGCCCCGCTTTGGAAGCGGAGCAAGGTGGCCGCGAGCGAGGGGGAGCACCGTTTCTCCCGGCCCCCGAGATCGTTGGCCCAGCACTGCACGTCGGCGACCTCGCCAAAAATGGCGCGGAGGAAGTCGAACTCATGGGTGTAATCCACCAGCAAGGCGCCCGACACGTGCGCGCGGTAATCGGTCTTCGCGCACAGCAGGGTATTGTAGGTTCCGACCATGGCGCGTCCTCCCACGACGGTGCCGAGTTCGCCGGACGCCACCATCTGGAAGATGTGCGCCAGCGCCGGCCGGAAGCGCTCGGAGTAGCCCACGGCCAGCACCTTCCCGGCTGCCTTCGCCGCGGCGACCATGGCGCGGCCATCCTCCAGCGTGTCCGCGATGGGTTTCTCGCAGAGCACGTGCGCCCCGGCGGCAAACGCCGCCTCCGCCACCGCACGATGCTGGGCGTTGGGTGTGCAAATGATCACGATCAGCGGCCCCCAAGCCAGGGCGTCGGCCAGTGAATCAAAGGCTGTGACCGCCGGCACGAGCTGGCGCGCGCCGGCAAGGGCCTCCGGCCACGAATCGTGAATCGCGAGCTCGAGCTCGGTGCGCTCGGCCAGCACCTGGAGATGCCGCCGGCCGATCGACCCGGCGCCGACGATCAGGAAACGGGGGCGCCTCATGGACCCGGCCTCACTTCAGGTGGGTGAAGCCACCGTCCACCAGGAGGTTCTGCCCCGTGACGTAGCGCGCGGAGTCGGACGCCAGAAAGGCCACCGGGCCCTTGAGATCCCAACCGTCGCGGCCCATGCGGCCGAGCATGGTGCGGGCGGCGTAGCGGCCGACGAAGGCCGCGGGCTGCCCGCGCTCGAAGCCACCGGGCGAGACCGCGTTCACGCGGATGCCGTGCTTGGCCAGGTCCGCAGCCGAGTCGAAGGTGAGCCCCAGCACGCCGGCCTTGGCGGCGGTGTAGCCGAGAGGATTCTTCATGCCGGCACAGTCGGTGTAGATCCCGCGGTCGCGGCCGACCAGCGAGGTGATCGAGGAAATGTTGATGATGGAGCCGCTTTTGCGTCCGGCCATGAAGCGGGCGGCCTCGCGGATGCAGAGGAAGGTGCCCGTAAGGTTGGCCTGCACGTAGCCGCTCCAGGCGGCGAGGTTCTCGCCGAGGACATCGCCGGAGCTGCCCGGGACGTGACCGCCGGCGTTGTTCACGAGCACATCGATGCGGCCGTAATGCGCGTGGATCGCGGCGAAGGCCTGCTGCACCGAGTCCTCGCTCATGAGGTCCATGGCGACGGGCAGCACCTTCACTCCCAGCCGGGCCGCGAGTTCGGCCGCGACCCGCGTGGCCTTGGGCAGTTCCCGCGAAGTGATGGCGAGATCAGCGCCGGCCTCGCCGAGGCCCGTGGCGATCTCGAGGCCGAAATTCTGCGCCCCGCCCGTGATGATCGCGACGCGGCCTTTCAGGCTGCTCAATTCATGCAGATGCGGGGGCTGCGGGGTGGGGCTCAGAGCCTGCAACATCAGCCGGCGGCGCCGTCGGCGTCAAGCCCGACGCCCTCAGCCGGCGCGGGCCGCGCCCGGATCGGCCCGCTCGCCGGCCTCGTAGCGCTCGATCCAGGCGCGATGCCACGGGCCGTAGTCTCCGGCCTCGATGTGGGCGCGGGCCTGGGCCACGAGGTCGAGGTAGAAATGGACGTTGTGCAGCGAGACCAGCGTGCTCGCGAGGATCTCACCGGCCATCACGAGGTGTCGCAGGTAGGCGCGCGAGAAATTCCGGCAGGTGTAGTTGTCCAAACCCTCGACCAGCGGCTTCGGGTCGGTGCGGTAGCGCTCGTTGCGGAGGTTGATGAGACCGTCGGGGGTGAAGGCCGCGCCGTTGCGCGCCACGCGCGTCGGGTGCACGCAGTCGAACATGTCCACGCCGAGCGCGATCATCTTCAAAATCTGCGGCGGCGTGCCGAGACCCATCGTGTAACGCGGCTTGTGCGCCGGCAGGAAGGGCGTGGTCGCCGCCACCTGCTTGATCATCTCCGGCTCAGGCTCGCCCACGCTGACGCCGCCGACAGCGTAGCCCGGGAAATCCAGCGCGGCGAGCGACTCGGCCGCCTCGCGACGCAGGTCGTCGAAGGTCGAACCCTGCGCGATGGCGAACACGTGGTGGCCGGAGCCGAGGAAACCATTGTCGGTGGCGACCTGCTTGCATTGCTGCGCCCAGCGCAGGCTGCGGTCGACGGCGCGCTGGCACTCCTCCTTGGTGCAGGGCCAGGGCGGACATTCGTCGATCACCATCGCGATGTCCGAGCCGAGGTTGGCTTGGATCGTCATCACCTCGCGCGGGCCGAGGAAGACCTTGGCGCCATCGAGGTGAGAGGCAAAGGCGATACCGTCCTCCCGGATATCGCGGAGCTTCGCGAGGCTGAAGGCCTGGAAGCCGCCGCTGTCGGTCAGGATCGGGCCGTCCCAGCCCATGAACTTGTGCAACCCGCCGAGTTCGCGGACGAGCTCCGACCCGGGACGGAGGTTCAGGTGGTAGGTGTTGCCGAGGATGATCTGGGCGCCGGTCTCCTTGATCTGGGCAGGCGTCAGGGCCTTGACCGTGCCCTGCGTGCCGACCGGCATGAAGATGGGCGTCTCGATGGCCCCATGCAGCGTCTGCAGCCGGCCGCGCCGGGCGGCGGTCGCGGTATCGGTCTTCAGACGCTGGAAGTGGTCGGCCATGCACATGTCATTGCGAGGAGCGAAGTGACGAAGCAATCCATCTAGCTGGATCGCCACATCCGGCTAAGCCGGACTCGCGATGACAAGGTCAACTTGCCCAAGAACTTGACCCCCTGTCAATTACCAGCTAAGGTATCCGAAAGTGCTCCTCGTCATCGACAACTACGATTCGTTCACCTTCAACCTGGTCCAATACTTCGGCCAGCTGGGCGTGAGCATGCGGATCTTCCGCAATGACGAGCTGACCCCCGCCGAGGCCGAGAAGCTGAATCCGGACCGGGTGCTCATTTCCCCCGGCCCTTGCACCCCCTCGGACGCTGGTGTAAGTATCGACATCATAAAGACCTTTGCCGGCAAGAAGCCCGTCCTGGGGGTCTGTCTCGGCCATCAGGCCATGGGCCAGCATTTTGGTGGAAAAGTAATTCGCGCTCCCCGCCAGATGCACGGCAAACTCTCGCCCATCACCCACCGCAACACCGATATCTTCAAGGGCCTGCCCTCGCCTTTCACGGCGACCCGCTACCACTCGCTGTTGGTCGAGCGTTCAAGCTTCCCGGACTGTCTCGAAATCACGGCCGAGACCGCCGAGGGCGAAATCATGGGCCTCCGGCACAAACAATTCCCGGTCTTTGGTGTCCAGTTTCACCCAGAATCCATCGCCACCGAGGGTGGCATGAAGATCCTGCAAAACTTCCTCTCGCTCAACTGACCCATGCGCTGCCCCAAGTGCACTTCCATTGAAGACAAGGTGATCGACTCGCGCATCGCCCGCGACGGCAACAACACCCGTCGCCGCCGCGAATGCCTCGAGTGCGGCCACCGCTTCACCACCTCCGAGGAGCTCGTCCGCGACAGCATGGTCATCGTCAAGCGCGACGGCCGCCAGGAACCCTTCGACCGCGAGAAGCTCCTCCGCGCCGTCCGCGCCGCCTGCCACAAGCGCCCGATCGACAACGAGCAGATCACGATGCTGATCGAGGACGTGATCGACGCCGTCGAGGCCCTTTACGAAAGCCAGGTGCCCACCGCCGCCGTCGGCGAGCACGTCATGCAGCGCCTGCGCAAGATGGACCAGGTCGCCTACGTCCGCTTCGCCTCCGTCTACAAGGAATTCCGCGACGTCTCCGAGTTCGTCGACGAAATCAGCAGTCTTGCACCGCGCCGCGCGCCCGATACATCGAAGCCCAAGAAATGACGCGCTCCCCCCAACTGCGCCGGCTTCACTTCCTCAACGCGCTGTTCGCCCCGCTGACCGGGCACGACCTTTACCTGGCCCAGCAGATCGACGCGGCCATCACCAGCAGTCTCCCTGAGGCCGAGGAACGCGCCCCCAGCGACCCGGCCTTCGTCAACGCCGCCGCCACCCTCTTCGCCCGCCTCTGTTCCGCGCAGACCGCGCACGGCTTCTTCCACTGGGATGCCTCCGCCGATGATGCCGGCGCCTCGCCGCTCTTCGCTCGCGCCGGCGTGATGCAGGGCTTGAAGCAGCTGTCCGCCTTCCCGGAGTCCACGCTGCTCGTCACCAATCTCCGCGCCGCTCACTGCCCGCCCGCCCGCCGCTGGACCGAGCGCCGCCGCCGAGACTACGACGACGCCCTGGGATTCATCCGCGACCTCGCCGCCGCCCGCTCCCGCCGCGACGCGAACATGAATTTGCTGTTTCTCTGACGTGAACAAGACGATCTTCCAGAAGATCATCGACCGCGAGATTCCGGCCAAGCTGGCGCACGAGGATGAGCACTGCATCGCCATCCATGACATCAACCCGCAGGCGCCGGTGCATGTGCTGATCATCCCGAAGAAACTCATTCCGCGCGTCGGCGAGGCCTCGGCGACCGACCAGCCTGTGCTCGGGCATCTGCTGCTGACCGCGGCAGCGCTCGCCAAGAAACTTGGGGTGGCGGAGTCCGGCTACCGGATCGTGATCAACAACGGCCGCGACGGCGGCGAAACTGTGCCGCATTTGCATGTGCATTTGCTGGGGAAGCGTCCGCTGGCGTGGCCGCCGGGCTGAGCGAATTGCGGATTGGCGATTTCGGATCGCGGATTGAATGACCCATAAAAAAGCCCGTGACGTTGATCACGGGCTCGTTCGTTTCAGGAGGGGCGCGGCCAATCCGCAATCCCCAATCCGAAATCTGCAATTACTTCAGGTATTTCGCCAGCCAGCCGTGGACCTCGTTGTAGAAGTAGCGGCTGTCCTCGCCGCGCAGGATCCAGTGGCCGGCCTCGGGGAAGACCAACAGCTTGCTCGGCACCTGCAGGCGCTGGTTCAGCGTGAACCACATGTAGGCGTTGTTCACCGGCACGCGGTAGTCGAGTTCGCCCACCGTGATGAGGATCGGGGTCTTGAAACCCGTGCCCTTGGCATGGTTGCCGGCCTGCAGCGCCGGGCTCTGCTCGCGCCAGACCGGGCTGTCGCCCCAGATCGGGCCGCCGGCATTGACCTCGCGGCCGAAGACGCTGTCGCTCGTGCCCCACTGCATCATGAGGTCGGCCTCGCCGGCATGGGAGATGATCGCCTTGTAGCGCGTGGTCGTGGCCTGTAGCCAGTTGGCCAGGTGCCCGCCATAGCTGGCACCGCCCGCGGCGAGGCGCGTGCTGTCGATGAAGGGGTATTTCCTGATCGCCTCGTCCACCGCCTGGTTGACCTCGTCGGCGGGCGTCTTGAGCGGGTCCAGCTGGATGTTGCGGGCGAACTGCTCGCCGTAACCCGTCGAGCCGGTGTAATCAGTCAGCAGGATGACATAGCCGGGCTTGGCCAGGAGGTCGTAGTTCCAGCGCAGCACGAAGGCATCGTGCCACATGCTGGCCGCGCCGCCGTGGATGACGGTGAAGAGCGGATATTTCTTCGCCGGGTCGAAACCGGCGGGCTTCACGATCATGCTGTGGATGTCCCGGCCCTTGGCGCTCTTGAACCAGAAGTGCTCGACCGGCAGCCAGTCGATGGACGCGGCCTTCTCCGTGTTGATCGAGGTCAGGCGCTTCGGCGCACCGATGAAGGAATAGACCTCCTGCGGGTTGATCGTGGTCTCCCACAGGCCGGTCAGGGCCTTGCCGCCGGCGTTCAGGCCGCTGATGGTGCCGGTCGCGGGCGACGCCTCGTCGCGCACGTCGTTGCCGGCATAGGACACCGAGTAAAGCTTCTCCAGCCCGGCGTATTCGTAGGTGAAGTAGATGCGGTCCGAGCCCTCGGGCGTCGCGAAACCCGACACCGCGCGGTCGAGGTTCGCGGTCAGGATCTTCGCCTTGCCCGTGAGCGGCCAGGGAAAGCTCGCGAGGCGGGACAGGTCGTAAACCTGGCCGGACTCCTCGGCGGAATAGCTGCAGAGCAACGTCTTGCCGTCGGGAGAGAACGACAGCGAGCCGTAGCTGTGCGTGTCGTTGGTCAGGCGTGTCGGTTCGCCGCCCGCCGCTGGCACCGAGAAGATCTGGGCGTTCACGTTGGCGAAGGCCCCGTCGTGGCGGTTCATCAGGCCCGTGAAAACGATGGCCGAGCCATCCGGCGTCCATTCCCCACTGATGCTCTCACCGCTGTTGCCAAACGGGCCGCCGAAGCCGGGCGTCGCGGCCAGCTTGGTGCCGGCGAGCAGGTCGCGCGCGACCGCACCAGCCCTGGCTTCCTGCACGAACAGGTGGGCGCGCTTTTCGTCGAGCCAGGTCATCCAGATGCGCGGCGGAAAGGTCTCGTAGGCGCGGGCGTTGTATTTTCGGTCCTTGGCCTCCTTGGCCGCCTTCTTGTTGGCCTCGTCATCCATGGCGCCGGGATAAACCGAGCTGGCGAACAAAAACTTGCTGCCGTCGGGGCTCCACTTGGGCGCGCCGGCCCCGGTGGACAGCGAAGTGATGCGTTCCGCCTCGCCCCCCGCAGCCAGGTCGAGCACGTAGATCTGGGCGACCTCGTCGCCGTCGCGCTTGGCCGTGAAGGCCAGCTTCCGGCTGTCCGGCGACCAGGCCTGGCCGCCCTCGGCGGGCTTGCTGAAGGTGATGCGGCGCGCGGGCGTGTCGTCGGTCAGTGACTTGAGCCAGAGGTCCGTGGACGAGTCCTTGGCGTCATAGGCCGGGTCGGTCACGGTATAGACGACCCACTTGCCATCGGGGCTCGGCACGGGCGTGCCGAGGCGTTTCATGAGCCACACATCCTCGTGGGTGATGGCTTGCTTGGCGGGCGTTTCCGTCGCGAACAGCGACGAAGCAACCAGGGCGAACAGGACAAGGAACTTGGTTTTCATGATCACAAGGATGTCATTCTGAACGCAGTGAAGAATCCATGAGCACAACCGTCAGCGTAGATGACACTGGATTCTTCGCTACGCTCAGAATGACAGGCAGAGGGGATTGATATTATTGTCTGGCCTCAAACGTGCCATCCGCCCGCTTCAGCACCAGCTTTTTCAACTCCAGCCCAATGAGCGCCACCGACACCTCGGACGACCCCAGGCCCGTGGCCGCCGTGAGCGCATCCACTCCGAGCAGGCCGCCTCCGCTGAAAGCCGCGATGACCTGCCGTTCCGCCGCGTCGAGCTGCGGCATGAGCTGTTCCAGCAACCCCAACTGACCCTCGGTTGTGATGGCCTTCGGGCGCAGGCCGTCGAGGTAGTTCAACTCGTTGAGGATGTCATCAATGCCGGTGAACAGCGTCGCCCCATCGCGGATCAGCTGGTGGCAGCCGGCGCTGCTCGGCTGGTCGATGCGGCCCGGCACGGCATAGATCAGTCGGCCCTGCTCGCCGGCGAAGCGCGCGGTGATCATCGCGCCGCCCGACACGTCGCTCTCCACGACCACGATCGCCTCGCACATCCCGGAGACGACGCGGTTGCGCATCGGGAACGTCTGCTTGTCCGCCTTCCGGCCGAAGGGAAACTCCGAGAGCACCGCGCCGGTCTCGGCGATCTGCCGGTAGAGCCCGAGGTTTTCCGGCGGATAAACAATATCGATGCCGCAGCCGAGCACGGCCGCGGTCCTCCCTCCCACCGACAGCGCACCCTCGTGTGCGGCCGTGTCGATGCCGCGCGCCAGACCGCTCACCACGCAGAAACCGAGCCGCGCGAGATCGGCGCCGAGTTTCTTGGCGACCGACTGGCCGTAAAGCGTCGTGCGCCGGCTGCCGACCACCGCGATGTTCGGCTGCCCGAACAGGTAATCGCCCTTCCGGTAGAGTCCGATCGGCGGGTCGTGGATTTCCTTGAGCAGCTTTGGGTAACCTTCGTCGCGCGCCGTGATGAAGGTCGCGCCGGCCTTCGCCAGCCGCTCCTCCTCGCGGGCGAGGTCGAAATGCGTGCGCCAGTTTACCAGCGCGTCGCTCGTCTCCGGGCCGACGCCTCGCACCGATTCGAGCCGGCGCTTGGGGGCCGCGAGGATGTCGCGCGGGTCGGCCCCGAACTCCTCCAGCAGGCGGTGGAGGGTGACGGGCCCGATGTTGGGCAGGTCGTTCAAAATCATGAACGCCTGCCGCTCGGTGAGGGTGTCTGCCATGTTATGAGGCGAGCGCCGGCCCGAGCTGCTCGAGGATTTCCGAAGTCTCTACGGCGACCTGCCCGTGGCTGCGAGCCAACAAATCGGCCGCCCGGCCGTGCCAGACCACCCCCTGGCACGCCGCCAGACCGGGATTGCCGGGCGATTGCGCCAGCAGCCCGCCGATCAGACCCGCCAGGATGTCGCCGCTGCCTCCGCGGGCCAGCACCGGGCCGCCAAAGGGGCTGTGGTAAATCGTTTTGCCGTCGGTCACGCGGGTCAGCGGCCCCTTCAGCACCAGCACCCCCTGCGAGGCGGTGAAGTTGCCGTCCGTGAAAAGCGCCGGGGCGATGCGGTCAAATTCCCCGGCGTGCGGCGTGCCGATGAAGGGCTTGTCGCGCACGCGCGCCACCACCTCGGGCCGCAGCGCGTCGGCATCGAGCACGAGCGGCATCTTGGCCTCGCCCGCCAGGTGCGCGGCCAGCGCCATCGTTTCCGCCTCGGCACCCAGCCCGGGGCCGATCAGCAGGGCGGTGGCTTTCGCCGAGCGCGTCCGCACCAGATCAACCGTCCCGGCGGCGAGCCCACCCTGGGCTGTCACCGGACATCCCACCCACATCACTTCCGGGTGACGCGCCGCATATTCCGGGGCCAGGACCTCCGGCACGAACGCCGTGACCAGCCCGGCGCCGCTGCGCAGGGCCGCCCGCGCGGCCAGCACCACCGCGCCGGGATAGCTGCGCGAGCCGCCGACCAGCAACAGGTGGCCGAAAGTGCGCTTATCCGACTGCGAGGCCCGCAGCCCGGCCAGCGGCTGCAACAGCGAAGGCAGCAGGATGCGCTCGGTGGCGTCGGGCGCCGAATCTTCCTGCAGCAGGCCGATGTCCAGGTAACGCAGCCGGCCGACCACCCCGGCGTTGCGCGGCGACAACACCGGGTATTTCACGCTGCCGGTCGCATACGTGAAATCAGCCCGGAACGGTTCGGTCGCGCTCGTCAGACCCACACCGCTCGGCAGATCCACGGCCGCCCGGAGCCGGATGCCGGGATGCTTGTTGACCCGGTTGATCAAGCGGGCGCTGGCCGGATCCATGGGCACCCGGAACTGGAAGCCGAATATGCCATCGAGGCAGAGCGCATATAACCGGCCGGACTCCAGCGCCACTTCCAGGGGCTCGATCTTCATCCGGTCCGGCGCCTGCTGCCGGAGCCAGTCGAGCGCCCGGCCGGCCAGTGGCCGCAGTTCCTCCGGGCCGAAACCCAGCACGACAACCACCGAAGCATCGGCCCGATCAGCTAGGATCTGGCGTGCCGCCAGCAGCGCATCGCCGCCATTGTGACCCTTGCCTGCCAGCACGAGGATGCGGCCGCCGGCGGGGAATCCGCCGATCTCCCGGAAGTCATCAAGAATGGAGAGGGCCACCTTGGTGCCGGCCGTCTGCATGGCCGACCATTCCAGCGCCTCGTCCGTCAGGCGGGCCTTTTCCCAGGCGCGGGCCTCGGTGCACGTGAGGACCGGGTGGGACGGCACGCGCTCCATGGCAGGCTCCTAGTGCTTCACCAGCGCCGCAACGGCCATCGCATGGGAATCGATGTGCGACAGCGACAGCCAGACATGCGTGGCGCCGACCTCGGCGAGCAGCGCCGTGGCCTTGGCGTCGAGCCGGACCAGCGGCTCCTTGCGCGATCCGTGGTAGACGGAAACGGAAGTCCAGTCGAGGTGCTCGCCGATGCCGGTGGTGAAACATTTCGACACCGCCTCCTTGGCCGCCCAGCGCGCGGCGTAATGCTTGTGCGGGTATTTCAAACTGTCGCAATAGGCCCGTTCCTCGTCGGTGAACACGCGTTTGAGGAAACGGTCCCCGTGCTTCTCGAGCACCTTCTTGATGCGCTCGGTCTCGATGAGGTCGCAGCCAAGGCCGATCAGGACACCGCCGGGAGGAAGGACAATACTCATGGGTTCATCAGTTGCTTCATCGTGCGCACAGCCTCGTCGATTCCGCCGGACAAGGCACGGCTAATGATGCTGTGGCCGATGTTCAGCTCGTGCAGGTGCGGGATGGTGCGGACCTCGGTGATGTTGGTGTAATTGATGCCATGGCCGGCGTTGACGACCAGGCCGGCGACATGGGCCAGCCGGGCCCCGGCCACCAGGCGGGCAAACTCGGCGGTCCGGCCGGCATCGTGGTAATGGTTGGCGTAGGCACCGGTGTGCAATTCGACCCAGGGGGCCGTCAGCCGGGCCGACATCTCGATCTGCTCCGGGTCCGGGTCGATGAAGAGGCTGGTCTTGATGCCGGCGGCGTTCATGGCGTCGGTCACGCGGGCGACCTTGTCGCGGTGCTTCACGACATCGAGGCCGCCCTCGGTGGTGATCTCCTCGCGGCTTTCGGGCACGAGGCAGACGGAATGCGGCTTCAACTTGAGGGCGAACTCCGTCATCGCCGGCGTGCAGGCCATCTCGAGGTTGAGCCGGGTGGTCTTCGACCGGCCGAGGCGCAGGACATCCTCGTCCTGGATGTGCCGGCGGTCCTCGCGGAGGTGGACGGTGATGCCGTCGGCGCCGGCCTTTTCGCAGCGGAAGGCCAGCTCGACCGGATCGGGCTCGATGGCGCCGCCATGGGTGGCCCCGGCCGACCGGTAGCGGGCTTGGCGCAGCGTGGCTGCATGGTCGATGTTGACGCCGAGGAGGATCATGAGGTGGAGGTTGACCATTAATGACCGCGCACTTCTCCTTGGCAAAAGCGAAATGTCCTCCCCCGCCGCCACACCGCCCCAGAAAGAAAACCTGCTGCTGAACCTCGCCTGCAACGTCGTGGCCCCGGGCTTGATGCTGACGAAGGGCGCGAAGCTGCTCCAGCTGGAGCCCAAGGTCGCCCTGGTGGTCGCCCTCGCCTTCCCGCTGGGCTACGGGCTCTACGACCTGGTCAAGCGGCGGAACTTCAACTTCCTCTCCGCCCTGGGCTTCACCAGCACCCTCGCCACCGGCGGGCTCGGCCTGCTGAAGCTGGCGCCGTTCTGGTTCGCCGTGAAGGAAGCGGTGGTGCCGACGCTCATCGGCCTGACGGTGATCATCTCCCAATGGACGAAGAAGCCGCTGGTGCGGTCGCTGCTCTTCAACGAGCAGGTCATCGACGTGCCCCGCGTGGAAACGGCGCTGGATGCCCGGGGGCACCGGGTGGCCTTCACCCGGCTGCTGCGGGACTCGAGCTGGTTGCTGGCGAGTTCCTTCGCCATCAGCGCGGTGCTGAACTTCGGTCTGGCGCGCTACCTCATCACGGCCATGCCCGACACGCCGGAGTTCAACGAGCAGCTGGGCAAGATGACCTGGATGAGCTGGCCGGTGATCGTGGTGCCCAGCATGGCGATCATGATGATCGCGCTGTGGCGCCTGCTGAAAGGCCTCGAGAAGCTCAGCGGGCTGACGGTGGACGAGATCCTGCGGCAGCCGCCGGAGAAGAAGGGTTAATCCACCTCAACCGCGCTTGGCCAGCGGCACGTAGTCGCGCTTGGCCGGGCCGACGTAGATCTGGCGGGGGCGGTAGATGCGGCCCTTCGGGTTCGAGGCGACCTCGCGCCAGTTGGCGATCCAGCCCGGCGAGCGGCCGATGGCGAACATGACGGTGAACATGTTGGTCGGGATGCCGAGGGCGCGGAAGATGATGCCCGAGTAGAAGTCGACGTTCGGGTAGAGCTTGCGGGAGATGAAGTAGTCGTCCTTGAGCGCGGCCTGCTCGAGGTTGTGCGCGATGTCGAGGAGCGGGTCCGACTTGCCGAGCTTCTTGAGCACGACGCCGCAGGCCTCGCCGATGATCTTGGCGCGAGGGTCGAAGTTGCGATAGACGGCGTGGCCGAAGCCCATCAGGCGGTTGCTCTTGGTGCCGCCCTTGGCCGCGGCGATGAAACGGGTGCCGTCGTCGCCCTCGTCGTGGATCGACTGGAGCATCTGCATGACGGCGGTGTTGGCGCCGCCATGGAGCGGGCCGGAGAGCGCGTTGACGCCGGCGGCGAGCGAGGTGAAGAGGTTGGCGCCGCTGGAGCCAACCATGCGCACCGTCGAGGTGCTGCAGTTCTGCTCGTGGTCGGCGTGCATGAGGAGGATCAGGTTCAGGGCCTGGGTGACCTCGGGGATGATCGCGTAATCCTTGTAGGGATCCGAGAACATCAGGTGCAGGAAATTGTCGCAGAACGGCAGGTCCTTCGGGTGGACGAAGGGCAGGCCGCGGTTGTGGCGGTAGATCATCGCCCCAAGCGTGCGGATCTTCGAGATGGCCAGGGCGGCGGCGAGATCGAAGCTCTGCAGGTCCTTCTCGAAGTTGTTGGTCGCGAGATTCGGGTAGTAGGCCGCGAGCGCACCGACCAGCGACGAGAGCATGCCCATCGGCGGGGCGTCTTTCGGGAAACCCTCGAAAAGGCGCTGCATCTGGGGCTCGATGTGGGCGTTGTCGCGCAGCAGGTCTCCGAACTTCCGGCGCTGTTCCTGATTGGGCAGGTCGCCGTAGATGACGAGGTAGGCGGTCTCGACGAACTCCGACTGGGCCGCCAGCTGCTCGATCGGATAGCCGCGGTGGCGCAGGATGCCGTTGTCGCCGTCCAGGAAGGTCACCTGGCTCTCGCAGGAGCCGGTGTTGCCGTAGCCCTGGTCGTAAAAAATATAGCCCGTGTCCTTGCGGAGATTGCGGGCATCGATGGCCTGCTCGCCCTCGGACCCGGTCATGACCGGGTAGGTTACTTCCTTGTCGTCGATCTTGATGAGGGCGTTTTTTGGCATGGCGGGGGTAGAGGAAAAAAGAGCAGAAATCAGGCCCGTTGCAAAGCAAAGCCTCGGCTTTTTCCGGGGCGCGGCGAGTCATTAGGCGACCTCAACGCGAGTGATAGACGATGCGGGGTGCTCCGGGCGGGCCATAAAAAAGCGCGTTGAGGACAACGCGCTCCACCACCCCGACCGGCTCAGTTGGCCGGGAGCGCCGGGACGGCAAATTCGCTGGCGGGATAGGCCTCGTTCAGGACGATCTTCTCGAAGGTCATGGTGACGGTCTTGCCGCTCTTGTCCCGGTTGCTGACCTTGCGGGGAAAGCGGATACCCTGGGCGAACATCTCGCCCTCCTCGCGGATCTCGACGCCGGTCTCGGTCTCGGTCTTCACGAGCCGGGCCGTCGCCTTGTCATAATACCGGGTCAGGACGATGCTCTCGTAGTAGGCGAACACCAGCTTCACGCAATCGATGCCGTCCACCTTCTCCTCGCCGCCGATCTTCACGGTGCCGCGCAGGCGGTCGATGTTGCGGAGGAAATTGAGGTTGTCCCAGGCCTGGGCGCGGAGGCGCTTGATCTGGGGCCCGTCGAGCAGGGTGAGCTGCCACTGCGTGGGGTTCTTGGGATTGATGCGCTTCTGCCAGCCGTCGTAATCATCCAGCGCGATGATCTCGACGAGCTCCGTGCCGGTGAGGGTGATGCGCTGCTGGAGCGGCTTCTGGAAGATGATGTCCATGGCCCGCGCATTGGCCCCATCAACCTCGATGGTGCCGGTGAAACGAATGCTGGTCATGCCCTGCAAGGCGCTCTCGCTGCCGAGGCGGGCGCGGGCACGGGCGATCCATTGGTCGGCAGTCTGGGCGGTGGCCGAAAGGGCGGTGGCAAACAGGGCGGCTGCGGCCAGGACGAGACGGGCGTTCATGGGGTGGTTCGACAGGAGATTTGGGGCCCGGTGCCCCCTTTCGCAACGGGAAACTACTCCCATTCGATGGTCGCCGGCGGCTTGGAACTGATGTCCAGGACCACCCGGCTGATCCCCCGCACCTCGTTGGTGATGCGGGACGAGATTTTCTGCAGCAGGTCGTGCGGCAGGCGGGCCCAGTCGGCCGTCATGGCGTCGATGCTCTCCACGATGCGAAGGGCGATGACATAGTCGTAGGTGCGCTCGTCGCCGAAGACGCCGACGGTCTTGACCGGCAGGAAGACGGCGAAGGACTGCCAGACCTTCCAGTAATGGCCGGACTTCATCATCTCCTCCTGGAGGACGGCGTCGGCATTGCGCAGGATCTCGAGCTTGTCAGCGGTGATGTCGCCCATCACGCGGACCCCGAGGCCCGGGCCGGGGAACGGCTGGCGCCAGACGACTTCCTTGGGCAGGCCGAGGGCGGAACCAACCTGGCGGACCTCGTCCTTGAAGAGCTCGCGCAGCGGCTCGATGAGCTTGAGCTTCATGCGCTCCGGCAGGCCGCCGACATTGTGGTGCGTCTTGATGAGCGAAGCCGGGTTGCCCTGGATCGAGACGGACTCGATGACGTCCGGGTAGAGCGTCCCCTGCCCCAGGAACTGGGCGCCGCCGATGGACTTGAGAGACTTCTCGAAAACCTCGACGAAGGTGCGGCCGATGATCTTGCGCTTGGTCTCGGGCTCGGTGACGCCCTTGAGGCGCTTGAGGAAGAGGGCCGAGGCGTCGACGACGCGCAGGTCGATCTTGAAATTCCGCTTGTAGAGCGCTTCGACATATTCGCGCTCGCCCTTGCGGAGCAGGCCGTTGTCCACGAACACGCAGGTGAGCTGCTTGCCGATGGCCTTGTGCAGGAGCGCGGCGGCCACGGAGGAATCGACGCCGCCCGAGAGGCCGAGCAGCACGCGGGACTTGCCGACCTTGTCGCGGATGTCGGCCACGGCGTGCGCGATGAAATCTTTGGTGGTCCAGTCCTGCTTCGCCCCGCAGACGCGGACGAGGAAGTTCTTGATCATGTCCACGCCGCGCTCGGTGTGGAAAACCTCCGGATGGAACTGGATGCCGTAGAAGCGGCGCTTGGGATCCTCGATGCCGGAGAACGGCGAGTTGTCGGAGATGGCGGTGGCGACGAAGCCCGGCGGAAGCTTGGTGAGCTTGTCGCCGTGCGAGTTCCAGATGCGGAGTTTCTTGGGCAGGCCGGCGAAGAGCTTGCCCGGCCTCTTGATCGTCAGGTGGCCGTGGCCGTATTCGCGGGCCTTGCTGAGGGCGACCGTGCCGCCAAGGAAGTGGCCCATGAGCTGGACGCCGTAGCAGATGCCGAGGACCGGGATGCCGAGCTTGAAGATCGCCGGATCGGGATGCGGCGCGGTCTTCGCATAGACGCTCTGGGGGCCGCCTGAGAGGATGATGCCCACGACGCCATCGGCGCGGAGCTGGGCCGCCGGCGTGCTGAAATGGTAGATCTTCGAGTAGACCTGGCACTCGCGGATGCGCCGCGCAATGACCTGGGTGAGCTGGGAACCGAAATCGAGAACAGCAATTGTCTGCGCCATGCGGGAAACTGGGCGGGTTTTTGGCGGAAAGAAATCAAAAAATTGCTGTGCCGCGCTGCTTGAGGTGGAACGCGGCCTCCGGACGCGTTTTCAGGATGCGCACATGGCAGAAACCCGTCCGGCCGGGTCCGCCATAGCCTTGGCGACGGCGGAAGGCCGGGTTTCACCTCAAAGCCTCAGCGGGCCAGTGCATCCAGCGCACCGGCCAGCACCCGCACCCCGTTGGCAATTTCCTCCGGTGAGCTGTATTCGTCCGGCCGGTGGCTGATGCCGTCCTTGGAGGGCACAAAAACCATGGCTGTGGGGCACACCTGGGCCATGAACAGAGAGTCGTGGTAGGCCCGGCTGATCATCCGCTGGCACGGCAGTCCCAGGGCCGCCGAGGCTTGCTCCACGGCGGTCACAATGTGCGGCGCACAGGTGGCCGGGGGGTCGGCGTTGATCAGCTGCTCCTTGAACCCGCAGCCGCGGCGGGCCGCGGCGGCTCGTGCCGCGGTCCGGATGGCGGCCAGCACGCCGTCGCGCCGGGCGCCGTCGATGTCGCGGACGTCGATCTCCAGCCGCACCTCGCGGGGAATGCTGTTCACCGCGCCGGGCAGCACCTGCACCAGGCCGCAGGTGGCGACCGTGTCGCGGCTCTGGGTGTTGAGCGCGGCGCGCTCGACCGCCTCCATGATCTCGGCCGCCGCCAGCGAAGGATCGTGCCGGTCGGACATGAGCACGGTGCCGGCGTGGCCGCCGGGTCCGGTGAGGTCGATGCGCAGCGCCGCGGGCGCGGCGATGGCCGTGACCACCCCGATGGGCATCTTCTTCTGCTCGAGCAACGGCCCCTGCTCGATGTGCAGCTCGACGAAGGAATCGTAACACCCCGGCGTCAGGCGTGTGCTTTCCAGCGTGCCGTGCATGTAGGCATGCGCACAGACGTCGTCCACGGAAAGTCCCTGCGGGTCGCGCAGACTCTCGATCTTCTGCCGCGAAAGCGTGCCCGCCATGAGCCGGCTGCCGAGACAGCCGAGGCCGAAGCGCGTCGGCTCCTCCGCCGTGAACATCACCAGCTCGATCGAGCGCCGCGGCCGGCGGCCGGTGCGCTGCAGGGCCCGGATGGCCTCGAGTCCCCCGAGCACGCCGACCACGCCGTCAAAACGACCGGCGTTGGGGATGGCGTCGATGTGCGATCCGGTGGCAACCGGCGCCGCCGCCGGATCAGTGCCCGGCCAGCGGGCGAAAGTATTGCCCACCGCGTCCTCGCGCACGACGAGGCCCGCGTCAGCGTAGAGCAGCTTCAGCCACTCGCGGGCCTGCAGGTCCACGGAACTGAACAGCACGCGCGTCACCGACGGATAAGGCGTGTCGGAGATGCGGGCGAGATACTCGATCTCCGCCGTCAGGCGCTCGGTTTCGATCTGCGGGCTCATAAGGGAAGGAGTGGCGTCGCCGCCACCCTTCCCTAGCAGGAGCAATGCCGGGCCGGGCCCGAAACTAGCGGGCGGCCCAGGCCTGCACCCGGGCTTCCAGGACGGACAGTGGCAGCGCGCCTTCCATCAGGACCAGGTCATGGAAGGCCCGGATGTCGAACTTCGGGCCGAGCTGCTGCTCGGCGGCGGCGCGGAGCTCGCGGATCTTCAGCTGCCCGATCTTGTAACCCAACGCCTGGCCCGGCCAGGCCATGTAGCGCTCGGTCTCGGAAACGAGGTTGGGCAGCTCGCCCTCGGCGTCCCGCCCGAAGTCCATGGCCTGCTCCCGTGTCCAGCCCCTGGCGTGCATGCCAGTGTCGACCACCAGCCGCACGGCGCGATGCATGTCACCGTAGAGCATGCCGAGATACTGGTAAGGGTCGGCGTAGAGCCCGAGCTCGGGCCCGAGGGCCTCGGTGTAAAGGGCCCAGCCCTCGATGTAGGCGTTGTTGCCGTCGTAGCGGCGGAATTTCGGCAGGGTGGTGTTCTCGACCGTCAGGGAAATCTGGAAATGGTGGCCGGGGATCGCCTCGTGCAGGAACAGGTTTTCCATGCGGGGATTGCGGTAGCGCTTCAGGTCGGAGATCGGCACGTAGAACACGCCGGGGCGCGAGCCATCCGCGGTGCCGGGGAGGTATTCGTGGGCGGCGGTGGCGGCGCGGAATTTCTCCGTGGCGCGCACCTCGAACTTCGTGCGCGGCAGGTGGCCGAAGAACTTCGGGACCTGCGCCATGATGCGGCCTTTGATCGCGCGGTAGGCGGCGAGCACTTCCTCGTCGCTCTTGAAGGGCGAGAACGACGGGTCGGTGGCGACGAACTTGAGGAATTCCGGCAGCGTGCCCTTGAAGCCGACCCGCACCCGGATCTTCTCCATCTCGCCCTTGATGCGCGTAACCTCGCGCAGGCCGATCTCGTGGATCTGCTCCGGTGTGAGATCGGTGGTGGTCTGCCAGCGGACCGAGCTGGCGTAAGCCTCCTTGCCACCCGGCAGCGAGCCGATGCCCGCCGTGTCGCGGCAATGCGGCAGGTAGTCCGTCTTGATGTAGGCATGCAGCCGGGCATAGGCCGGCAGCATGACCTGACGGATGGCGGCGGTGTAATCGGCGGTCAGCCGGTCCTTGTCGGCGGCGGCGAGGCCGGCCGGGATCATTTGCAGCGGCCCGAAGAGGACGTTTTTCGCCGGGTCGTCCGCCATGAGCGGCTCGAGTTGGACCAGCGCGCGCTCCATGAGGACCTTCGGCTGCACGATGCCCTTGGCCACTCCTTCCTTCATGTTGGCGATGGCGGTGTCCACCCAGGAACTGAAGCCCTGGGCCCGGCTGATGAAATTGCGGAAGTCCCGCTCGGTCTTGAACGGGTGCTGGCTCTTGCCCGAGGCCATCTGGGCGAAGGTCAGCGTCGGACTCGCGAACTGGCTGACCGGCAGCAGGTGGAAGAAATGTGTGCCCAGATCGCGACGGGCGGTGAGGCTCCACTTGAGGGTGTCGTAGCTCAGCTGCTCCGTGGGCGTGAGGCTGGCGCGATCGTAGGTAGCGAGTTCGGCCAGGTATTTGGCACACATGGCCGCAACCTTGGCGCGGTGCTCGGCCGTGATCTCGTTCTGCCAGACGGCCTCGTAGCGAGGGTCACTGTCGCCGTATTCGGCGGCGGTGACGGGGAACAGGGCGAGGTATTCCTCGTAGTAGGCATCGAGCATCGCCGGGAACGGCGTGGCGGCGTGCAAGGCCACCGCGGAGAACAGGCACAGGGTCAGAAGGAGGCGTTGGAGCATGGGGATGATTTTTGAAAACCGAGTAACCACTAATTCACACTAATCTACACTAATGCGACATTTGCCACAAAAGGCGCAGAAGGCACAAAAGACACTTTGCGATTTTTGTGCTTTTTGTGGCCACCCATCAGAACTTCAGACGCGTGTTGACGTGGCCGCACTTGGGACACGGCGCGGTGTCCGTGCCGGCCTTCTCCGTGTAGAGGTGGTCACAGCGGATGCAGTGAAACGTGATCTTGCGGCGTTGGGCGTCGTAAAGCGCCCGGTCGCGCCGGTCGTAATAAACCCAGAGCACGCCGAAGACGCCCAGCACAAGCAGGCCGTAAACGACGACATCGAGGGTAAAATTAGGCGGCGTGACCACGGCACATACTTCACATTAAGGCGTGACCAACGCCAAGGGGAAATCGCTTCATGGCACCGACGGTGGTCCGGTCTCTTCGCGGAGGGCCCAATCGCCAGGCCCTAGCAAATCCACGAGAACCTCGCTGGGAAAGACGCCCAGTGTCTTCCACATCGCCATAAACCCGGCGTCCGCGTGATCTGCCACGCGCAAAAACTCCAGCACCTGCTCGCGGCCACCACTGGCGACCGCCTCGAGAAGAAACCGGGCCAGATGGTAGCTCAACTCGCTGCCTTCATCAGGGAAGTGAAATGCATGTCCGGACCAGAAATGCTGTATGAGCGCCGGAGTCCAGTAGCGTTGGTGTCGTCGGACCATCTCACGATCCAGGACGTATGGGTTGCGCCGGCTTACCCTATATTCCACCGCCTGCACGAGGGCTTCCTCGACCCACAACGGCCAGGGAATTCCGGTCACACAAACATGGCAGAGTTCATGGGCCAAGGTGGAGGCGGCTTGCGTCAGATTGCCGTCCCTCAAAACAAAATGGATGTAACCATTGCGCAAACACACACCGCCCGGAGTCATATACTCTCCGTCGTCATAATAATCGGCTAGATACCGGGTGAACGAGTCGAGATCCGGGGCAATAAGCACCACAGACTTGCTCCCCCACTTCATCAGTTCGAGTCCTTGGAGAGCGTTCCGGATCTGTGCGAAGTAGTCCTCCAACTGAGCCAGACACTGCCGCGCGTTTTTAGCCTCCTCGGGCACGGCCAAAATGAAGTTCTCTGATTCCGCCACCGTCATCCTAGCAGGAAATCGCGCGGCAATCCGCCTCACCCAATCCAATGCGATCTCGTTATAAGCGCGCCTATGCTCCGCCTCGGGAAATTTGCCCGTGATCCACTCGTCAATTTTCTTCCAATCGGGGAACGGAAATGTCTTGGAATCGTCCAACCATTCTTCGTGAAGCGCGACTTGATTCTCCATTTCCTTTAGACTTAGTGAACCGCGCGGAGCAACCGACTGCAAAAGAAAATTGACTGCAGCTCAGCACCAGTGGGCGCCGCTTGTGTTCACGTAGACTGCATAGAGTGACTGGCTCGCCGTGATGAAGAGGCGGTTGCGCTTGGCGCCGCCAAAGCAGAGGTTGGCGCCGGTCTCGGGCAGGCGGATCTGGCCGATCCTCGTCCCGTCGGGAGCGAAGACATGGACGCCGTCGAAACCGTCACCACCCCTCCCCGCGCTGGACCAGACGTTGCCATCCACGTCACAGCGCACGCCGTCGGAGCCGCCGTTCTTGCCGTTGAGCTCCATGCTGGCGACGAAGGGCCGGCCGTTGACGAGTTTGACCTGATCCACGACATCGTAGACGCGGATGCCGCGGGTCTTCCCGCCGCCGGTGTCGACCACGTAGAGCAGCTGGTAGTCGGGTGAAAAACAGAGGCCGTTGGGCTTGCTCAGTTCGTCGGTCACGAGCGCGACCTGGCCGCTGGCCGGGTCAATGCGATAGACTGACTCCTTGAGCTCGAGCGGGCCCTTGTTGCCCTCGTAGTTGCCCATACTGCCATAACCCGGATCGGTGAACCAGATGCCGCCGTCGGGATGCACGACGACGTCGTTGGGCGCGTTGAAGGATTTGCCGTTGAATTTGTCGGCGAGGACCGTGACCGCGCCGCTGTGTTCGCGGCGGATCACACGGCGGTTGCCGTGCTCGCAGGAGAGCTGACGGCCCTCCCGGTCAAAGGTGTTGCCGTTGGTGTTGCCGACCGGCGAACGGAAGGTGCTCACGTGGCCGTCGTCGTCGAGCCAGCGCAGCTGGCGGTCGTTCGGGATGTCGCTCCACACCAGGAAGCGGCCGCCCGCGTGCCAGGCCGGGCCCTCGGCCCAGAGCGAACCGGTGTGCAGGCGCTGGATCGGCGTGTTGCCGATCTTGTAGCGGCCGAAGCGCGGATCTAGGCCGATGATGTCCGGGTCGGGATAACGGACGGGCTCGGCGCCGGTCCAGTCGCGCGCCCCAAGGATGGCGGGAGCGAGGGCCAGGCCGCCGGCCGCAGTGGCAAGATTACGCAGGAAATCGCGCCGGGAGGCGCCAGGGGTGAGGCTCATGGCGGAACGGGGTTGAAGCGACGAACTCACCGGCAGCGTCGCACGAAGCCGCCTGGCCGCCAAGGGGAAATAAAAAAGCGCCGGCGGTGAGGCCGGCGCTTTGAGAATGAAACGGGAGCGAACCTCAGGCCTTGGGGGCCTCGGGCGCGGCCTCGGCGGCCGGGGCGGCGTCGGCCTTGGCGGCCTTCTTCTCACCGGACTTCTTGGCCTTCTTGGCACCCTTGGACTTCTTGTAGCCCTGGTCATCGGCCGCGATGAGCTCGATGATCGCCATCTCGGCGGCATCGCCGATGCGCTGCGGGCCGAGCTTGTAGATGCGGGTGTAACCGCCGGAGCGGTTGGCGAACTGGGCCGCCTTCTCGTTGAAGAGGAGCGTGACCGCCGCCTCGTCGCGAATGTCCTTGAGGGCCATGCGGCGGAGGTGGAGACCATCGGCCTTGACCTTCGCCGAAGCGGCGTTCTTGGCCTTGGTGATGACCTTCTCGATGAAGGGACGGAGGGCCTTGGCCTTGGTCAGCGTGGTCTCGATGCGACCGTGCTTGATCAGGCTGGCGCCCATGTTGGAGAGCATCGCCTTGCGGTGCTCGCGGGTGACGCCGAGGGAGGCGTGGTGTTTATTGTGACGCATTGGGTTTGGTGGTTATCGGTCCCCGATCGGCAATCCGGTCGCAGCGTTGGGGCGGCAGCGGACGGCGCGAGGACCGAAAGATTAAGTTTTAGGCTTCCTTCTTCGTGTCGAGGAGGCGCTCGTCGAACTTCATGCCCAGCGACAGGCCGAGGGCCTCGAGCTTTTCCTTGATCTCGTTGAGGGACTTCTTGCCGAAGTTGCGATACTTGAGCATCTCCTGCTCGGTCTTCATGGCGAGCTCGCCGACCGTGGTGATGTTCGCGTTGTTCAAGCAGTTCGCCGCGCGGACCGACAGTTCGATCTCGTTGACGGACATGTTGAGGAGCTTGCGGAGCTTGTTCTGCTCCTCGGAGACCTCGGCGGCCTGGCTCTCGAACTCGTAGGCCTCCTGCGAGACGCGGTCAAACACGTCGAGGTGGTGCTTGAGGATCGAGGCGGACTGCTTGAGGGCGTCGTCCGGAGTGATGCGGCCGTCCGTCCAGACCTCGAGCACGAGCTTGTCGTAATCGGTGATCTGGCCGACGCGGGTGTTCTCAACGGCGTAGCGCACGAGGCGGACCGGGGAGAAGAGGGAGTCGATGGCGATGACGCCGATGGCCTGGTCTTCCTTCTTGTTGTTCTCGCCGGGGCAGTAGCCGCGGCCGGTCTTGATCTCGATGTCGGCCTCGAAGGTCTGCTTCTTGTCCAGCGTGCAGATGATCTGGTCGGGATTGACGATCTTGATGTTGGCGTCGGCCTGGATGTCGGCGGCGGTGACGGCGCCCTCGCGGTTGACCTTGAGGTGGAGCTTCACGGGCTCGCGCTTCTCGGAGACGATGAGGACCTTCTTCAGGTTGAGGACGATGTCGGTGACATCCTCGACGACGCCGTCGACGGACTGGAACTCGTGGTTCACGCCCTCGATCTTGATCGAGCTGATGGCGCTGCCCTCGATGGAGCTGAGCAGCACGCGGCGGAGGGAGTTGCCGACGGTGTGGCCGTAGCCGGCCTCGAAGGGCTCGGCGATGAACTTGGCGTAGGTGGGCGTGGAACCCTCCTCGACCTTGGTGAGCTTGGAGGGAATTTCGAACTTTCCGAGACGCTTGGGCATGGCAGGAATGATTTGGATTTTAAGGAGCGAAGTTGGATGAAGCGACCGGCAGAAACCGCTTAGAAGCGGGAGTAGTATTCGACGATGAGCTGCTCGTTGATGGAGGGCTCCATCTCGTCGCGGGTGGGCAGGCGGGTGACGGTGCCCTTGAGGGCCTCGTCGTTGCGCGTGAGCCAGCCGGGGACGACGCGGGCGCGGTTTTCCTCGATGGCGCGGGTGGCCAGCTGGCGGGAGGAGTTGACGGCCTTCATCTCGACCTCGTCGCCCTGGACGACGGTGTAGCTCGCGATGTCGACCTTCTTGCCGTTCACGCGGACGTGGCCGTGGTTGACGAGCTGGCGGGCGGCCGCGCGGCTCTTGGCAAAACCGAGGAGGTAGACGACGCTGTCGAGGCGGGTCTCAAGGAGCTGCAGGAAGCGCTCGCCGGTGACGCCGCGCTCGCGCTTGGCGATGGCGAACGTGCGGCGGAACTGGCGCTCGAGCAGGCCGTAGATGAAGCGGAGCTTCTGCTTCTCGGCGAGGCCGACGGCGTATTCGGAAAGCTTGCGGCGGGACTTCGGGCCGTGCTGGCCGGGCGGGAAGTTGCGGCGCTCGAGCACCTTCGCCGAGCCAACGATGTATTGGCCGAAGCGGCGGCTGATGCGGGTGGAAGGTCCAGTATAACGGGCCATGGGAGTGGTTGTTTAAAGTTGAGGGGGATTAGACGCGACGGCGCTTGCGCGGGCGGCAGCCGTTGTGCGGCACCGGGGTGACGTCGATGATGGAGGAGATCTCGAGGCCGATGGCCTGGAGGCCGCGGATGGCGGAGTCGCGGCCGAGGCCGGGACCGCTCACGCGGATCTGCACTTCCTTGAGCCCGTGCGCCATGGCGTTGCGGGCGGCATCCTGCGCCACGACCTGGGCGGCGTAGGCGGTGGACTTGCGCGAACCGCGGAAGTTGCACTTGCCGGCCGAGGACCAGGAGATGACGTTGCCCTTCGCGTCCGTGATGGAGACGATGGTGTTGTTGAAGGTCGCGGCGATGTTCGCGATGCCCGAGGTGATGTTCTTCGAGCCCTTGGCCTTGCGGACCTTGACGGCGAGCAGCTCTTCCTTGAGGAGGTCCTCGGCGGTGACGGCCTTCGGCACGCCGCCCACGAGTTCAACCGGCTTGGCGTCGGCGGCCGGAGCGGCGGCGCCGTCAGCGGCGGGCTTGGCGGCCTTCGGGGCCTTGGCGGGTTTGGCCTCGGCGGCGGGGGCAGCAGCGGCGCCTTCGGCGGCGGGAGCAGCCTTCTTGGGCTTTTCTTTCTTGGGAGCGGATTTCTCTTCGGACATGGAGATGGTGGGTGGAGATTAGACTTCCTTGGCCTTGGTGACGCCAACGGTCTTGCGCGGGCCCTTGCGGGTGCGGGCGTTGGTGCTGGTGCGCTGGCCGCGGACGGGCAGGCTGCGGCGGTGGCGGATGCCACGGTAGCAATTGATGGCCTGGAGGCGCTTCAAGTTGCCGGCGATGTCGCGGCGGAGATCGCCCTCGACCACCCACTTGTTGTCGGTGATGACGTGGAGGATCTTGTTGAGCTGCTCCTCGGACAGGTCCGAGGCGCGCATGTTGGCATCAAGGCCGGCGGTGGCGATGATGAGATCGGCCCGGGCCGGGCCAATACCGTAGATATACCGGAGGGAATATCCGATCTTCTTTTTGGCGGGGAGTTCAACGCCGAGGAGACGAGGCATAATTGGATGTGGTTGAGAGTTGGTTGTTGAGAGTGAGAGAGTGGGAAAATTTCAGGTGGCGCGCGGGATCGTGAGGATCTCGGGGCCGGAATCAGTGGTGAGCACGGTGTGTTCGAAGTGGGCGGAGGGCTGGCCGTCGGTGGTGACGATCGTCCACCCGTCGCTGAGGGTGCGGACCGCGTGGCCGCCGAGGTTGACCATCGGCTCGATGGCGAGCGTCATGCCGGCCTTGATCTTTTCGCCGGAGTTGCGGCGGCCGAAGTTCGGGATCTGCGGTTCCTCGTGCATCGCGCGGCCGACCCCGTGGCCGACCATCTCGCGGACGACGCTGAAGCCGTGGGCCTCGACGAAGGTCTGCACCGTGTGCGAGATGTCGCCGATCCGGTTGCCGACTGTAGCCTGGGCGATGCCGAGCGAGAGGGCCTCGGCGGTGACTTTCAGCAGCTCGGCGGTGCGGGGGGCGATGGTGCCGACCGGGACCGTCAGGGCGTTGTCGCCGATGTAGCCGTTGTATTCAACGACGACGTCGAGCGAGATGATGTCACCGTCGCGCAGGATGCGCTTCAGGGAGCCGATGCCGTGGACGACCTCTTCGTTGACCGAGAGGCAGGTGTAGGCGGGATAGCGGCGCGAGTGCAACTGGTAGCCGTGGCAGGCGCTGCGGGCGCCGAACGAGGCGATGAGATCGCGGCCGATTTGATCCAAGTCGTGGGTCGTGATACCGGGACGAACCTGCTCCTTCAGCCGCGACAGGACGGTCGCGGCGACGGCGCAGGCCTCGCGCATCCGCTTGATCGCTTCCGGATTTTTGATCGGGATCATCAGGCGGCGGCGGGAAGGTCTCCGCGGAGGAGACCGGAGGTGCGGTAGTGGGTGACGACGGGTTCCGCCGAAAGCGGATCAAGGGCGAAGCAGCCGGTGAGGTTTTCACCGCGGGCTTCGAGCCACTCGTCGAACACCAACGCTTGGAGCAGCGTAGCCGGGAAACCTTCGAGAAGGAATCCCGCATCGGGTTTGCGCGCCCAGAACCATTTGCGCAGGAGCGCCATGGTCAGCTGGTTGGGGTCCCGCGGGAGGGCGGAACGGGTGCGTCGCGAAATCTCCTGTTGCACAAGGGACGCAGGAGAGACGTGCTCAAGATTCAAAGAACGGCCTTGGAGAAGCAGACCCGCGAAGTGCGGGCCGGATGGACCAAGGAGAAGGAACTTGGCTTTCGCCGGGGCGAAAGTCGAAAGGGGGCTGGAGTGTTCAGTCCCTTTCACCGAAGTAAAGGGTTAAAGAGCGAAGTGGCGGACGGCCCAGGCGGTGAGGCCGATAACCAAGATAACCACCATGACAGCAGTGAGTTGCATAACCGCCTTGTCGCTGGCAGCCTCGCCCAGGGCGACCGTGGAGGAGGTGCTGCGGCCGCGGATGCGACCCTTCTTCAGGAAGCCGTCGTAATGACGCTGCAGGAGGAAGGTTTCGATCTGGCGCATGGTGTCCAGGATGACGCCGACGGTGATCAACATGCCGGTGCCGCCGAAGAAATAAGCGATGCGCGGCGGGACCTTGAGTTGGAACAGCAGCAAGTCCGGCAGGATGGCGATGACCGTGAGGAACACGGCGCCGGCGAGCGTCAGGCGCGTCATGATGAAGTCGAGGAAGCTGGCCGTCGGCTCGCCCGGGCGGACGCCGGGGATGTAGCCGCCGTATTTTTTCAGGTCGTCGGCGATCTGGATCGGCTTGAACATGACGGACACCCAGAAATAGCTGAAGAACAGGATGAGCAGCGTCATCAGGACGTAATACATCCAGTGGCCGTGCAGCAGGTTGCTGGCGAACTCGACCAGGAACGGCATGTTGAACGCCGCGCCGACCTGCGAGAAGATCTGCTGCGGGAACATCAGGATCGCGCTGGCGAAGATGACGGGCATGACGCCGGAGTAGTTGACCTTGAGCGGCAGGAAGGAGCTCTGGCCGCCGTAGACCTTCTGGCCGACGACGCGCTTGGCATACTGGACCGGGATCTTCCGCTGGCCCTGCGTGACGGCGATGATGCCCATCGTGACGATGAGGAAGAGGGCCACCATCATGATGCCCTGGGGCAGGCCGAGCTGGGCCACACCGACCGGGGCGAAGAAGAGCTGGTAGGTCGCGACGGCCGCACCCGGGATGTCGGCGAGGATGCCGACGGTGATGAGGAGCGAGACGCCGTTGCCGATGCCGCGCTGGGTGATCTGCTCGCCCAGCCACATGAGGAGCATGGTGCCCGCGGTCATGTAGATCGTGGAGAAGACGAGGAACGTCCAGTCGCTGATGACCACGATCTGGCCGTAGGTGTTGACGTCGTAACCGGCGAAGAGCTTGCCCGGGTTCTGCAGGGTGAGCACGAGCAGCACCGCCTGGACCACGCAGATGACGACCGTCAGGTAACGCGTGTATTGCGTGAGCTTCTGGCGGCCGACGTCACCCTCCTGCTGGAGGCGGCTGAGGGCCGGCACCACCGCGGTCATCAGCTGGAAGATGATGGACGCGCTGATGTAGGGCATGATGCCCAGCGCGCAGACGGCGCCCTTGAGGAGCGCGCCGCCGGTGAACATGTTGTAGAGGCCCATCAGGCCGCCACCGCCGGCGGCCGTCTGCGCCTCGAAGAACGTCAGCAGCGGCTTCGGGTCGATGCCGGGCAGCGGGATGTGCGCGCCCACCCGGGCCACGAAGAGGAGGCTGAGCGTGTAGAGGATGCGCGAGCGGAGCTCGGGAATCTTCAGGGAATTGGCGAAGGCAGAAAACATGTTGGAGTAGACGGACAGCGAGCGGTTGCGAAGGAGACGGGCGGGAGCCCTAACCTACCCGGCTCAGGCCGTGATGGCCTGGCCGCCGGCTTTCTCGAGCTTGGCCTTGGCCGAACCCGTGAACTTGTGGGCCGTGACCTTGAGCGCGCGGCTGATTTCGCCGTCGCCGAGGACCTTGAGCAGCTTCACGCCCGGGCGGATGAGGCCGGCCGTGGCGAGCACCTCGGTGTTCACCTCGGTGACCTTGGCATCGAGCGCGGCGAGATCGCCGACGTTCACGACGGCATAGCTCGTGCGGAACTCGTAGTTGTTGAACCCGCGGTGCGGGAGCTTGCGGTAGAGGGGCATCTGGCCGCCTTCGAAGCCGGGGCGGATGGAGCCGCCGGAGCGGCCCTTCTGGCCCTTGCCGCCGACACCGGAGGTCTTGCCGTGGCCGCCGCCTTCGCCGCAACCGACGCGCTTCTTGCGGTGAACCGCACCCTTGACGTTAACGAGATTATGGAGACGCATTTTCTGGATTCCTAATTTTGGCGCCGCCCCGCGGAAAGGCGGGACGACTCGGATGATGATAAGTGGATGACCTTAGGCGCGGAGCGCCTTGAAGTCGGCCTCGAGGCGCAGCTTGCGCAGGCCGTTGAGGGTCGCGTGAACGACGGCGATGTGGTTCTTGGAACCCATCGACTTCGTCAGGACGTTGTGGACGCCGGCCGCCTCGAGGACCGCACGGACGCCGCCGCCGGCGATGAGGCCGGTGCCGGTGGACGCGGGACGCAGGAAGACCTTGCCGCCATCATACTCGCCGAGGACCTCGTGCGGGATGGTGGAGCCCTTGAGCTTCACGGAGACCATGCGCTTCTTGGCGGACTCGGTGGACTTCTTGATGGCGTCGGGGACCTCGTTGGCCTTGCCGTAGCCGATGCCGACGTTGCCCTTGCCGTCGCCGACGACGGACAGGGCGGAGAAGCTGAAGCGACGGCCGCCTTTCACGACCTTGGCGCAGCGGTTGATGAAGACCACCTTCTCGAACATGCCGGGCTCGCCGGAGTCATTGCCGGGGCCGTTGGAAAAGGAGCGATTATTGTTAGCCATGGGAGAGGATTAGAATTGCAGACCACCCTCGCGGGCGGCTTCGGCAAAGGTTTTGACGCGGCCGTGGTAGGGGCGACCGTTGCGGTCGAACACCACGGAGGAGATGCCGGCGGCCTTGGCCTTGGCGGCGAAGGCGATGGCGAGGGACTTGGCGCCGGACACATTGCCCTTCGCACCGCCCTTCTTCACCTCGGGATCGAGGGTCGAGAGGAACACGAGGGTCGCACCGGCGTCGTCGTTGACGGCCTGCGCGTAGATGTGCTTGCCGGAGAACTTGACGCTGAGGCGCGGGCGAACGGCGGTGCCGGTCACCTTCTTGCGGATGCGCCATTTGCGCTTCTGGAGGAGCTGGGCCTTGTAAACAGTTTTCATGGTTGGGATCTCGGTTAGGCGACGGTCTTGCCTTCCTTGCGACGGACGCGCTCGGCGTGCTCGCCGACGATGCGGACGCCCTTGCCCTTGTAAGGCTCCGGCGGGTAGTAGGCGCGGATCTCGGCGGTGACCTGGCCGACGAGCTGCTTGTCGGCACCCTCGATCTTGAGCTTGGTCTGGTCGGTGACCGTGACCTTGATGCCCTCGGGGATGTCGTGGAGGATCGGGTGCGAGTAGCCGAGTGCGAGGTCGAGCTGCTTGCCCTTGAGCGCGGCCTTGAAGCCGACGCCCTGGATCTCGAGTTCCTTGAGGTAGCCGACGCTGACGCCCTTCACCATGCCGGCGATGACGGAGCGGGCCGTGCCATACATGGCGCGGGAAAAGCGGGATTCGTCGGTGGGCGAGACGAGGACGCTGTTGTCCTTCTTCTCGATCTTCACGACGGACGCGAAAGTCTTGGAGACCTTGCCCTTGGGGCCCTCGACGGACACGGTGGTGCCCTTGATGTCGATCTTGACCTTGTCGGGGATCTGAACGGGTTGTTTGCCGATTCTGCTCATGGTGGTGGTGTCCTTCTTACCAGACGGTGCAGACGAGTTCTCCGCCGAGTTTGTTGCGGCGGGCGTCCTGGTCCTTCATGAGACCCTTGGAGGTGGAAATGATGGCGATGCCCAGGCCGTTGAGGACGCGGGGAATCTCCGTGTAACCGGTGTAGAGCCGGCGGCCGGGGGTCGAGGAGCGCTTGAGGCCCGTGATGACGGGGGCGCTGTCGACATACTTCATGGTGACGATGACGGTCTTGTGGCCGCGCTCGTCGGTGCCGGTGGCAACGTCACGGACGTAGCCCTCGTTCTTGAGGATGTTCGCCAGGCTCTCCTTGAGCTTGGAGTGCGGGGAAACGCACACGGCGAGACCGGCCTTCGACGCATTGCGGAGGTGGGTCAGGAAATCACTGATCGGGTCTGTCATGGATGGATGTTTTTGAGGTGGGCCCGTCGGATCATATCCGACTTCCGGCGGGAAAGTGGTTTACCAGGAGGACTTGGTGACGCCCGGGATCTTGCCGGCGAGCGCGAGCTCGCGGAGCGTGATGCGGGAGACGCCGAAACGGCGGTGGAAGCCGCGCGGGCGGCCGCTGAGCGAGCAGCGGTTGCGGATGCGGACCTTGGAAGAGTTGCGCGGGAGCTTGGCCAGCTTCTTCTGGGCGGCGAAGAACTCGTCGTCCGTGGTCGCCGGGTTGGCGAGGACGGCCTTCAGCTCGGCGCGCTTGGCGGCGTGCTTCTCGACGAGGCGGATGCGCTTCTTGTTACGTTCGATGGCGGAAGTTTTCGGCATGGTCGGGAGGGTTAGGCGGCGGAAGTCTTGGTCGGGGCGGCGGCCTCGATGCGGCGGAAGGGCATGCCGAGGGCCTTGAGGAGCTCGCGGGCCTCGTCATCGGTCGGGGCGGAGGTCACGAGAGTGATGTCCATGCCCATGGAGCGCTTGTTGTTCTCCACGACGATCTCGGGGAAGATGGTGAAATCGGTGATGCCGATCGTGTAGTTGCCCTGGCCGTCGAGCTTGTTCGGCACGCCGCGGAAGTCGCGGATGGTGGGCAGCGCGACCGCGAGGAGGCGCATGAGGAAGTGCCACATGTTCTCGCCGCGGAGGGTGACGTGGCAGCCGGTGACCTGGTTGGGCTTCAGCTTGAAGTTGGCGATGGCCTTCTTCGAGCGGTTGAGCACGGGCTTCTGGCCGGCGATGAGGCCGATGTCGCGCGCGGTGTCGGCGATCTGGTTCTTGTCGGCCTCGGAGGAGATGCCGGTGTTGATCACGATCTTCTCGAGCTTCGGGATCTGGTGCTTGTTCTTGTAGCCGCGGGCGGCCATCAGGGCCGGGACGACGGTCTCGGCGTAGTGTTTCTGGAGAGGAGTGGGTTGTTTGCTCATGGTGCTAACCGGATTTCCGACCCGGATGCTGGTGGTTGATTAAAGGCAGGGTTCCTCGCCGGCTCAGGCCTTGGCCGCCGGGGCGGCGGTCTTCTTGCGCTTCGAGGCGTCGAAGCGCGACTGGAGCATGAGGTTCGACACGTGGATCGTGCCCTCGCGCTCGGCAATCTTGCCCTGCGGGTTTTCCTGGGACTTCTTGAGGTGGCGCTTGATCATGGCCACGCCCTCGACGACGGCGCGGTTCTTGGCGCCGCGGATCTCGAGGATCTTGCCGGACTTGCCCTTGTGGGCGCCGGCGATGACGACGACCACGTCGTTCTTCTTGATGTGGAATTTCTGGGACATGTTAGAGGACCTCCGGGGCGAGCGAGATGATCTTCGCGTAGTTCTTGGCGCGGAGCTCGCGGGCGACGGGCCCGAAGATGCGGGTGCCCTTCGGGTTGCCATCCTCGCCAATGATGACGACGGCGTTGGAATCAAAGCGGAGGTAGCTGCCGTCGGGACGGCGGAGCGCGGCGCGCGTGCGGACGATGACGGCCTTGTGGACCTCACCCTTCTTCACGGTGGCGTCGGTGCTGCTCTCCTTGATGTTGATGGTGATGATGTCGCCGACGTGGGCGTAGCGGGAGGGATGCCCGATCTTGCCGATCATCGACGCGCGGCGCGCGCCGGTGTTATCGGCAATATCAAGGATGGAACGCATCTGGATCATGGTAGGATCTCCGGGCGGAGGGTTAGGCTTTGTTGGCCTTGGTGGTCTTGGTCGGAACGGCCTCGGCGACGTCCTTCTCGGACACGGCGACGATATCGACGCCGACAGCGGCCTCGACGACGCGGATGACGCGCCAGCGCTTCAGGCGGCTGATCGGGCGGGTCTCCATGACCTCGATCTTGTCGCCCATCTTGGCCTCGTTCTTCTCGTCGTGGACGTGGAGGACGGTCTTGCGGTTGATGACCTTGTGGTAAAGCGGGTGCGGCGTCTTGTAGGGGACGGTGACCTTGACGGACTTGTCGCCCATCTTGGAGCTGACGAAACCGATGAGGGTCTTGCGGCGGTTGTGGCGTTCGTGAGTGGACATGGAGGGAAGCGGTTGGCTCAGGCGGCCTTGGCCTTGGCGGTTTTCTTGGACGCGAGGGCGGTCAGGAGGCGCGCGATGTCCTTGCGGTAGGTGCGCAGGAGGTGCGGCTTCTCGACCTGGCCGGCGTTCTTGCGCAGGCGGAGCTGGAGGAGGGCCTCGCGGGTCTCGCGGAGCTTGGTGGTGATCTCGGCGGGAGCGAGGTCGCGGATTTCCTTGGAAGTCATGGTGGCGGTCTCCGGGTTATCAGGCGGCGGTGCCTTCGCGGACGATGAAGCGGCAGCGGAAGGGCAGTTTGGCGTCGGCGAGGCGGAAGGCCTCCTTGGCGATGGTGAGCGGAACACCGGCGAGCTCGAAGAGGACGGCGCCGGGCTTGATGACGGCGACGTAGAACTCGACCGGGCCCTTGCCCTGGCCCATGCGCACCTCGGCGGGCTTCTTGGTCACCGGCTTGTGCGGGAAGATGCGGATCCAGAGCTTGCCCTTGCGCTTGAGGTGGCGGGCGATGGTGACGCGGGCAGCCTCGATCTGCTGGCCGGTCATGGGGCCGCGGGAGAGGGACTGCAGGCCGAATTCGCCGAAGGCGAGCGTGTTGCCGCGCTTGGCATTGCCAGCGCGGGAGCCTTTCATCGACTTGCGGTATTTGGTGCGGGAGGGAGCGAGAGCCATGGTATCGGTGGGCGGTAAGCGTTAAGCTTGGTGCCGGTTAAACAATTAGTTGGATTCGTCTTTTTTGCAGATCCAGCATTTCACACCGATCTTGCCCCAGACGGTCTGGGCCTCGGCGAAGCCGTAATCGATGTTCTCACGCAGCGTGTGCAGCGGGATGCGGCCCTGGCGCTGCCACTCGCGGCGGGCGATGTCGGCGCCGCCGAGGCGGCCCGAGCACTGGATCTTGATGCCGTCGATGCCGAGCGACATCGCGATCTGGATGGACTTCTTGATGGCGCGGCGGAAGGCGATGCGGCGCTCGAGCTGGAGCGCGACGTTCTCGGCGACGAGCTGGGCCTCGATCTCGGGCTTCTTCACTTCCTGGATGTCCAGGAGGACCTCCTTGCCGGTGAGCTTGCCGAGCTGGACCTTCATGTTCTCGACCTCCTGGCCCTTCTTGCCGATGACAATGCCGGGGCGGGCGGTGAAGATCTTGACGCGGACGCGGTTGCCGGCGCGCTCAATGAAGATGCGCGGCACCGAGGCCTGCTTGAGCTTCTCCATCAGCGTGGAGCGGATGATCTGGTCCTCGTGGAGGAGCTTGGCGAAATCCTTCTTGCGCGCGAACCAGCGCGACTGCCAGTTGCGGCGGACGGCCAGGCGGAAGCCGGTAGGGTTGGTCTTTTGTCCCATGGAAGTAGTTAGTTGGATTTGCCGTCGGTGAGGACGATGCGGAGGTGCGACATGCGCTTGACGCGCGGCTTGGCCGAGCCCTTGGCGCCGGCCTTGAAGCGCTTGAGCACGGGGCCGTTCTCGATGAGGGCGCGGTGCACGGTGAGCTGGTCGGCGGTGATGCTGTTGTTGTTCTCGGCGTTCGCCACGGCGCTCTTGAGCGTCTTGACGAGGAGGCGGGCGGACTTGCGCGGCACGAGCGTGAGGAAGTCGATGGCCTCGTTGACGGGGCGGCCCTGGATGAGGCGCGCGACCTCGCGGACCTTCTTGGGCGACATGCGCGCGTTGCGGGTGAGAGCTTGGATTTCCATTGTAGTGTCCTGGTTGGGCAACGGCCTCAGATTTCCTTGCGGGTCATACCGCCGTGCGCCTTGAAGATGCGCGTTGGGGCGAACTCGCCGAGCTTGTGCCCGACCATGTTCTCCGTGATGTAGACCGCGATGTGCGCCTTGCCGTTGTGCACACTGATGGTGTGGCCGACGAACTCGGGCGTGATGGTGGAGCGACGGGACCAGGTCTGGATGGGCTTGCGGGCGCCACCAGACTTGGCCGCCTTCTGGATCTTCTCCAGGAGGTGGTAGTCGACAAAGAAACCTTTCTTGATGGAACGTGCCATGGTGCGGAGTCGTTGGGATTACTTCTGGCCGCGCGGCTTGCGGCCGTTGGCGCGAACGAGGATGAAATTGCTGGAGAGCTTGGTGCGGCGGCGCGTCGGGAAACCCTTCGCGAGCTGGCCCCACGGCGAGACGAGATGCTGGCGACCGCCACCACCCTTGGACTTGCCCTGACCGCCACCGTTCGGGTGGTCGACCGGGTTCATGGCCACGCCGCGGACGCGGGGGCGCTTGCCGAGCCAGCGGTTGCGGCCGGCCTTGCCGAGCGAGCGCTTGCCGTGGTCGGCATTGGAGACCTCGCCGATGGTGGCGCGGCAGTTCGCATTGATCAGGCGGGTCTCGCCGGAGGTCATGCGGATCTGGGCGTAGCCATTCTCGATGGCGACGAGCTCGACCGAGGTGCCGGCGGCGCGGGCGATCTGGGCACCCTTGCCCGGGATCAGCTCGACGGCGTGCAGCTTGGTGGCCGGCGGGATGGCGGACAGGAGGAAGGAGTTGCCCGGCTTGAAGTCGTTGGTGTCGGTCTTCAGTGCGCTGTAGACGGTGTCCCCGACCTTCAGGCCGAGGGGCGCGAGAATGTAGCTCTTCGTGCCGTCGGCATAGGCGACGAGCGCGAGCAGCGCGGTGCGGTTGGGATCGTATTCGATCGCCTGGACCTTGGCGGGCATGTCGAGCTTGCCGCGCTTGAAGTCGATGATGCGGTAGAGCTTCTTGTGACCGCCGCCGCGGCGGCGGGAGGTGATGCGGCCGTAGGCATTGCGGCCGCCGGACTTGCTCTTGGACTCCACCAGCGAGCGCTCGGGGCGCTTGTCGGTGATCTCGGCCGGGCGGTTCAGGGTGGTGAACCGGAGGGACGCGGTGAGGGGACGGAAGGATTTAAGGGCCATGGTGGGTGGGCTCCGGGAATCAGGTGAGTTCGATCTTGTCGCCCGTCTTGAGGGTGACGATGGCGCGCTTGCTGTCGGACGCGGTGATGGGACGGCCCTGGCGCGAACGCTTCGGCTTGCCCTTGCGGTTCTGGATGTTCACGCGGGTGACGGTGACCTTGAAGGTCTGCTCGACGGCGGCGCGCACGGTGTGCTTCGTCGCGGACGGATACACCTCGAAGGTATACTGGCCGTAGTTCGAGGAGAGCTTGTTGGACTTCTCCGTCAGGCGGATGGTTTTGAGAATCTGTTCGGCGTTAATCATGACTGACCTCCGTTGGCGCGGGCGATGATCTGCTCGAGGGCCTTACTGGAAACAACGATCCAGCTGTAGGCGACGAGATCGAGGGTGTTGAGCTTCGAGGCGTCCTGCAGGGTGACGCGGGCGAGGTTGCGCGCGGCGCGCTGGGCCTCGGTCGTGAAGGGGGCGTCGACGATGAGCACCTTGCCCTTGGGGGCGATGCGGCTGATGACCTCGCCCATGAGCTTGGTCTTGGCCTGCTTCGGGGCGAAGTTCTCGATGACGCTGATGTCGCCGGCGGTCGCGCGGTCGAACAGGGCGCGGCCGAAGGCGAGGGTCTTGACCTTGCCGTTGATCTTCTTGGAGAAGTCGCGGGGCTTCGGGCCGAACACGACGCCGCCGCCGGACCACAGGGGAGAGCGGATGGAGCCGGCGCGGGCGCGACCGGTGCCCTTCTGGGCCCAGGGCTTCTTGCCGCCGCCGCGAACTTCGCCGCGGGTCTTGGTCGAGCGCGTGCCCTGGCGGGCGTTGGCGCGGTGGGCGACGACGACTTCCTTGACAGCCTGGAGGCCGCGGGAACCCTCAAAGGTCGGGAGGTTGAATTCCTTCTCGGAACTCTTGGTGGCGTCGGACGTGAAAAGTTTGAGCTTCATGTTATGCGTTCTCCGGTGGTCTTAGGCTTTCTTGGCCGGCTTGGCCTTCTTGCCGGAGCGGATGATGACATCGTCGCCGTTGGCGCCGGGGATGGCGCCCTTGACGAGGATAAGGTTCTTGTCGGCGATGATCTTCACGACGCGCAGGTTCTGCACGGTGCGCATATCGGTGCCCATGTGGCCGGGCATGCGCTGGTTCTTCCAGGAGCGGCCGGGGGTCTGGCGCATGCCGATGGAACCGATGCGGCGGTGGAACATGGAACCGTGGGAGGCGGGGCCGCCGCCGACGCGGAAGCGCTTCACGACGCCCTGGAAGCCCTTGCCCTTCGAGACGCCGAGCACATCGACGATCTGGCCCTCGGCGAAAACCGCGACCGTGAGGACGTCGCCGGCCTTGCCGGAGAACGCCTCAGTGAGGCGGACCTCGTTGAGCACGCGGGGCGCCGACTCGAGGCCGGCCTTCTTGGCGTGATTGGCCTCGGCCTTGGAGGCGTTCTTCGCCTTCTGGGAACCGAAGCCGAGTTGCACGGCATTGTAGCCGTCAGACTCAACAGTCTTGATTTGGACGACCGGGCACGGGCCGGCTTCCACCACGGTGACCGGGACCAGGACGTTTTGAGCGTCGTAGACCTGGGTCATGCCGATTTTTTTACCGAGTAATGTAGCGATCATGGGCTAAGTGGTAGGTGGCGCGGGGCGCCGTTTGTTTAGACCTACTTTAGCAAGGGCCGGGGTGAGCCGGCTGGCTTGGCTAAGATGGTATGTGGGTTGGGAGATTTTAGACGTTGATGGTGATATCGACGCCGGACGGAAGGTTGAGTTTCTTGAGCTCGTCGACGGTCTGGGCGGTGGGCTCCAGGATGTCGATGAGGCGCTTGTGCGTGCGGGACTCGAACTGCTCCATGGACTTTTTGTCGACGTGCGGGGAGCGGTTGACCGACAGCTTCACAATGTGGGTGGGAAGAGGAATCGGGCCGGAAACGCGGGCGCCGGAGCGCTTGGCGGTTTCGACGATTTCGAGGGCGGACTGGTCGATGACGCGATAGTCGTAGCCCTGGAGTTTGATGCGAATGCGTTGGCCTTTCATGGCAGTATAAAGAACGAGGGTTAAAAGTTAGGTGCGAGCGGGGCCCTTGGCGTTGGACTCCACGATCTTGGCGAGCTGCGCGTTCGGGACCTGCGCGAAGTGCGAAGGCGTGATGGACGCGCTGGCGCGGCCCTTCGAAAGCGAGCGGATGTCGGTGACGTAGCCGAAGAGCAGTTCGAGCGGGACGTGCGCCGTGATGATGCATGCGCCGGTCTTGTTCTCCATGCCCTGGATCTGGCCGCGGCGACGGTTGATGTCGCCCATCAGGTCGCCCTGATACTCTTCCGGGGTGGTGACCTCGACGCCCATGATGGGCTCGAGCAGGATCGGGTTGGCCTTCTTCATCGCGTCCTTGAACGCGAAGATGCCGGCCATCTTGAACGCCATTTCGGACGAGTCCACCTCGTGGAACGAACCGTCGGTGATGCGGATGATGGCGTCGACGACCGGGAAGCCGGCGATGACGCCGTTGTTGGCGCCCTCGAGGATACCGTCCGTGGCGGGCTTGATGAATTCCTTCGGGATGGAACCGCCGACGGTCTCGTTGATGACCTCGACGCCCTTACCCTTCTCATTCGGCTCCATCTTGATGACGACGTGGCCGTATTGACCCTTACCACCGGACTGGCGGATGAACTTACCCTCGCCGTCGGCGGACTTCTGGATGGTCTCGCGGTAGGCGATCTGGGGCTTGCCGGAGGTGGCCTCGACCTTGAACTCGCGCTTCATGCGGTCGATGATGATCTCGAGGTGCAGCTCGCCCATGCCGGCGAGGATGGTCTGGCCGGTGTCCTGGTCGGTCTTGACGCGCAGGGTCGGGTCCTCGGCGACGAGGCGCTGGAGCGCCACGCCGAGCTTCTCCTGGTCGCCCTTGGAGTTCGGCTCGATGGACATCGAGATGACGGGCTCCGGGAAGGACGGCGGCTCGAGACGGATGTCGAAATCCTCGTCGCACAGGGTGTCGCCCGTGATGACGTCCTTGACGCCGACGACGGCGCAGATGTCACCGGCATAGGCGACCTCGATTTCCTCGCGCTCGATGGCGCGCATGAGGACGAGGCGGGACACGCGCTCAGAGCGGCGGGTGCGAGGATTGTAGAGGGACATGCCGCGCGGCAGCTGGCCGGTGTAGACGCGGAAGAACACGAGACGGCCGACGAACGGGTCGTTCCAGAGCTTGAACGCCAGGCCGGCGAGCTTGGCCTTGTCGCTGACGACGGCCTCGACGACCTTGCCGTCGCTATCCTGACCCTGCATCGGGGGAACGTCGATCGGGTTCGGGAGATAATTGACGACGCAGTCCAGCAGGCGCTGGACGCCCTTCTTCTTGAAGGCGGAACCCGGGATGACGCCGGTGAACTGGAGGGAAATGGTGGCCTTGCGGACGCCGAGCATGAGCTGCTCGACGCTGATCTCCTCGCCATTGAGATAACGCTCGGCGATGACGTCATCGAAGTCGGACACGGCCTCGATGAGCTTGTCGCGGTATTCCTTGGCCTGAGCGGCCATCTCGGCCGGGATCGGAATCGTCTTCGGGTTCATGCCCAGCTGGTCCTTCGGGTCTTCCTCGAAGGAGTAGGCGACGTTCTGCACGAGGTCGACGAGGCCGGAGAAGTTCTCCTCCTTGCCGATGGGCAGGAAAATCGGGTGGGCGTTGGCCTTGAGCTTCTCGCGCATCTCGGAGACGGCGCGGAAGAAGTCGGCGCCGGTGCGGTCCATCTTGTTGATGAACGCCACGCGCGGGACGCGGTATTTGTTGGCCTGGCGCCAGACCGTCTCGGACTGGGGCTGCACGCCGGCGACGGCGCAGAACACGGCGACGGCGCCGTCGAGCACGCGGAGCGAGCGCTCCACCTCGGCCGTGAAGTCCACGTGTCCAGGGGTGTCGATGATGTTGATGCGCTGCTTGATGCCCTTCCAGGGACCCCAGGAAGCGTTCCAGGCGCAGGAAATGGCGGCGGCGGTGATCGTGATGCCACGCTCGCGCTCCTGCTCCATCCAGTCGGTCACCGTGGTGCCCTCATGGACCTCGCCCATCTTGTGGACGGCGCCGGAGTAGAAAAGGATGCGCTCGGTCGTGGTCGTCTTGCCGGCGTCGATGTGCGCGGCGATGCCGATGTTGCGGGTCCACTCGAGCGGGAACGGACGGTCCTTCGAGTTGACGGGCGAGACCTTCGCCTTGTCGGTGACGACAGTAATGTTGATGGGAGACGCGACGGACATGCTAGGGATTCCTTACCAACGGAGATGGGCGAACGCACGGTTGGCCTGGGCCATCTTGTGCATTTCTTCCTTCTTCTTCACGACGGAGCCGGTGTTGTTGTAGGCGTCGACGATCTCGGCGGCGATGGCCTCGCGCATCGGCGTGCCCTTGCGGCTGGTGGCGGCGTTGACGATCCAGCGGAGGGCCAGGGATTCCTGGCGCTCAAAGGAAATCTCGACGGGCACCTGGTAGGTGGCGCCACCGACGCGGCGGCTCTTGACCTCGAGCTTCGGGCGGGCGTTTTCCATCGCGCCCATCAGCAGGTCGACCGGGTCGCCCTTCTGGAGCTTCTCGCTCACCTTCTCGAAGGCACCGTAGACGATGCGCTCGGCGAGCGTGCGCTTGCCGCTCTTCATGATGACATTGATGAGGTGCGTTACCAGGGCGCTGTTATAGCGGACATCCGGAACGGTGGGGCGGTGAGTGGCTCTGCGGCGGCGTGACATGGCGGCTTAAAAAAGAACGAGGGTTAGGCCTTGGCGGCTTTCGGGCGTTTGACGCCGTATTTGGAGCGGGAACGACGGCGCTTCTCGACGCCGGTGGCGTCGAGGGTGCCACGCACGATGTGGTAGCGGACGCCGGGGAGATCCTTAACGCGGCCACCGCGCACGAGCACAATGGAGTGCTCCTGGAGGTTGTGGCCCTCGTCGGGGATGTAGGAAATGACTTCCGTGCCGTTCGTGAGGCGGACCTTGGCGACCTTGCGGATGGCCGAGTTAGGCTTCTTCGGCGTGCGGGTCATGACCTGCACACAGACGCCGCGGCGGAAGGGGTTACCCTGCAACGCCGGAGCCTTGGACTTCGCCACGACTTTGCGGCGGCCCTTTCTCACGAGTTGGTTGATGGTTGGCATGTAATTGAAGGAAGGTTGGTAAAAGTGGAAAAGGCGCGGAACCTACCGGAGACGATGCCTCCGGCAAGCACTATTTCGCGCTTTATGTGGAAACACGAATTTCAGAGGGAAAACCGCCCGAAATCGTGGCGTCAGGTGCCTCACTAGTTTGGCTAACGAGGCTGTAAGTGACGAATGGGACGTTGAAGAAAGCAGGCGGCTTCCTCCCCTATCAAGAGTTAAATCGAAAAATGTCCGGAAAAGTTATTCACATGACAGTTTTCGGGGTGAAAGTTCATTTGTAAAAACACCCTCCCCTGCCCTTTTCGACCTTTCCTACCCTGCGCTCAAAACCGCCTTCGCCCTGTGGGCTACGGCGCGGTTGTTTTCCGGCTAGGGTCGGAAAGCAAAAAGCCGCGGACTTTCGTCCGCGGCTTCGAAGTTGTCTGGCAGGCAGCTTAGCTCGCCTCGGCCGTGGCCTTGGGGGCCTCGTCCATCGGGATCTCGCCGCCGAGCGGGAGCGTCACGCGGAGTTTCTTGTAAGCCGGGAGGCCCGTGCCCGCCGGGATCAAGTGACCCATGATGACGTTTTCCTTGAAGCCCTTCAGGTGGTCGACCTTGCCCAGCGTCGAGGCGTCGGTGAGGACGCGCGTCGTCTCCTGGAAGGAGGCGGCCGAGATGAAGCTCTCGGTCTCGAGGGAGGCCTTGGTGATGCCCAGCAGGATCGGCTCGGCCTCGGCGGGTTTGCCGCCGGCGGCATCGATGCGCTTGTTCTCGCGCAGGAACGCCACGCGGTCGATCTGCTCGCCCCAGAACCACTCGGTGTCACCCGGATCGCTGATGCGGACCTTGCGGAGCATCTGGCGGATGATGACCTCGATGTGCTTGTCGTTGATCGACACGCCCTGGAGACGGTAGACTTCCTGCACCTGGCCGATGAGGAACTCATACAGCGCGGTCGGCCCGAGGATCTCGAGGATCTCGTGCGGATCGGCGGAGCCCTCGGTAAGGTGCTGGCCCTTGTGGACGACGTCGCCGGCCTGCACGATGATGTGCTTGCCGTGCGGGATCAGGTGTTCCTCTTCCGCACCGGACTCTTCCTGGCGGACGACGAGCTTGCGCTTGCCGCGGATGGAACCCTCGAAGGAGACGACACCCTCGATGCGAGCCATCTCGGCGGCTTCCTTCGGGCGGCGGGCTTCGAAAAGCTCGGCCACGCGGGGGAGACCACCGGTGATGTCCTTGGTGACGGACGCCTGACGCGGGGTCTTGGCGAGCAGCGCACCGGGCTGGATAATGTCACCCTCGGCGACCGCGACCTGCGCGCCCGTCGGGATGGAGTAAGCGGCGACCGGCTTGCCGTGATCGTCGCGGACTTCGATCTGCGGGTTGAGGTCTTCCTTGTGCTCGATGACCACGGTCGCGATGCGGCCGGTGGACTCGTCGAGCTCGCGCTTCACGGTCACACCCGGGATCATGTCCTTGAAGTGGAGCGTGCCGGCCTTCTCGGAGAGGACCGGGATGTTGTAAGGATCCCACTGGGCGATGGTCTCGCCCTTGGTGACCTTGGCGGCGTCGGTGACGGAGAGGAAGGTGCCGACCACGATCGGGTAGGACTCCAGCTCGCGATCGTTCTCGTCGAGGATCTGGATGGAACCCGTCTTGTTGAGGACGATGTTGTGACCCTCGGCCGTCTGCACCAGGCGGAGGCCGCGGTATTTGACGATGCCGGAGTTACGGACCTTGATCTCGGGGTTCTTGGAGCCCGCGGAAGCGACACCGCCGATGTGGAAGGTGCGCATCGTGAGCTGCGTGCCGGGCTCGCCGATGGACTGGGCGGCGATGATGCCGACGGAGTCACCGATCTTCGCGACCTTGTTGGTGGCGGGATTGATACCGTAGGACTTGGCGTCGATGCCCTGCTCGCTCGTGGAGGTGAGCGGCGAGAGCACCTTGACGCGCTCGATGCCGGAGTCGTCGATGCGCTTGGCGAGTTCCTCGGTGATGAGGTCGCCAGCGTCCACGATCGTCTTGGTCGGGTTGAGGGGATCGAAGACGTCGTCCGCCGAGAACCGGCCGACGATGCGCTCCGCGAGGGAGACCAGCATGGTCTCGCCTTCGAAGATCGCCCGCTTCCAGATGCCCTCGCGCGTGCCGCAGTCTTCCTCGGTGATGACGGCATCCATGGCCACGTCGCAAAGCTTGCGGGTCATGTAGCCGGCGTCGGCCGTTTTGAGGGCGGTGTCGGCGAGACCCTTGCGGGCGCCGTGCGTGGAGATGAAGTATTCGAGGACGGTCAGGCCCTCGCGGAACGAGGACAGAATCGGACGCTCGATGATCTCGCCGGACGGCTTGGCCATGAGGCCGCGGAGACCGCACAGCTGGCGAACCTGCTGCTTGTTACCGCGGGCGCCGGAATCCATCATGATGTAAACCGGGTTAACCTCGGTGCGGCCATCGTTGTTCTCAAGCTTGGCGAAGACGGCCTTGGCGATGCGATCGGTGGCGCCGGTCCAGATGTCGATGATCTTGTTGTAGCGCTCGCCGGAGGTGATGATGCCCTTCTTGTATTGGGACTCGACCTCGTCGACCTTCTTGCGGGCATCGTGCACGATCTCCTTCTTGTTCTCGGGGATGATCATGTCGTCGATACCGATCGAGATGCCGGCCTGGAAGGCGGTCTGGAAGCCCAGCTCCTTCAGCTTGTCGAGCGTCTCGACCGTCACGCGGTCACCCGCCACCTTGTAGGTGTTGAGGATGAGGTCGCCCAGCTTGCCCTTCGGCACCGGGAAGTTGATGAAGCCGAGACCGGCGGGCCAGATCTGGTTGAAGATCACGCGGCCGACCGTCGTGCGGAGGTGCTTGCGCTCCTTGTTGCCGTAGACGGTGTCCTTGCCGAAGTCCGGGTTCGGGATCTCGATCCAATCGTGCGTCTTGAGCGCACCGTCGATCTTGACGTATTGCACTTCCTGCAGGCCGGAGAGCAGCGGCACGCGGACGCCCTTGGCGGGCTTGGTGCGCGGCTCGACGGTGAGGTAGTAGGCGCCGAGGACGATGTCCTGCGACGGCGTGAGGATCGGCTTGCCGGAGGACGGCGAGAAGATGTTGTTCGTCGACATCATCAGGAGTTTGCACTCCAGGATGGCCTCGAGGGACAGCGGCACGTGGACGGCCATCTGGTCACCGTCGAAGTCGGCGTTGTAAGCCGTGCAGACGAGCGGGTGGACGCGGATGGACGAACCCTCGATAAGCACGGGCTCGAAAGCCTGGATCGAGAGACGGTGGAGCGTCGGCGCGCGGTTGAGCAGCACCGGGTGGCCCTTGGTGACTTCCTCGAGGATGTCCCAGACTTCCGGGGATTTCTTCTCGATCATCTTGCGGGCACCGCGGACGGTGTGCACGAAGCCGAGTTCCTTGAGGCGGCGGATGATGAACGGCTCGAAGAGGACGAGCGCCATCTTCTTCGGCAGACCGCACTGGTGGAGCTTGAGCTCCGGGCCGATGACGATGACCGAGCGGCCGGAATAATCGACGCGCTTGCCGAGCAAGTTCTGTCGGAAGCGGCCCTGCTTGCCCTTGAGCATGTCGGAGAGCGACTTCAACGCACGGTTGCCGGCGCCCGTGACCGGGCGGCCGTGGCGGCCGTTGTCGAACAGCGCGTCCACGGCTTCCTGGAGCATGCGCTTTTCGTTGTGGATGATGACGTCGGGCGTCTTCAGCTGCATCAGGTTCCGCAGGCGATTATTGCGGTTGATGACGCGGCGATAGAGATCGTTGAGGTCGGAGGTCGCGAAGCGGCCACCCTCGAGCGGCACGAGCGGGCGCAGGTCCGGCGGGATGACCGGGAGGACCTCGAGCACCATCCACTCGGGACGGGACTTCGAGCTGATGAAGCCGCCGATCACCTTGAGGCGCTTGGAGAGCTTCTTCTTGATCTGCTTCGAGCGCGTGGCGCGCATCGTCTCGTGGAGCTCGGCAACCACCGCCTCCATGTCGATCTGCATGAGCACGTCGCGGACGGCCTCGGCGCCCATCTTGGCGGTGAAGGCATCGGCGCCGTATTCATCGACGGCCTGCTGGAACTCGGTCTCGGTGAGGAGCTGCTTGAGCTCGAGCGGCGTCTTGCCCGCGTTGGTCACCATGTAGTTCTCGTAGTAGATGACGCGCTCAAGCGAACGGGCGGTCATGTCGAGCAGGAGGCCGAGGCGGCTCGGCATGCTCTTGAGGAACCAGATGTGGGCGACGGGGACGGCGAGCTCAATGTGGCCCATGCGCTCGCGGCGGACGCGGGCGATGGTCACCTCGACGCCGCAGCGATCGCACACGACATCCTTGTATTTGATGCGCTTGTATTTGCCGCAGGCGCACTCGTAGTCGCGCACCGGGCCGAAGATCTTTTGGCAGAAAAGACCGCCCGGCTCGGGCTTGAAGGTGCGGTAGTTGATGGTCTCGGGATTCTTGACCTCACCCTTCGACCAGGCGCGGATGGTTTCCGGCGCGGCGACGGTGATCGAAACGTTGTCGAACTGATTCTCGTCCGAACCGAGGACGGAACGGACTTCTTCGCGGGCGTGTTCGGTGCTCATTATGATTTTGCTCCCAATATTGTGTTAAGTGTTAGCGGGTGCCCGTGCCACCGAGCGCCTCGCCGAGGGCGGTGCGCTTCGCGAGTTTGATGTCGAGACCGAGGGCCTGCATTTCCTTGACCAGCACGTTGAACGATTCCGGCGTGCCGGCGCTCAGCGTGTTGTCGCCCTTGACGAGCGACTCGTAGATCTTGGTGCGGCCGTTGACATCGTCGGACTTGACGGTGAGGAGCTCCTGGAGGGTGTGCGCCGCGCCGTAGGCCTCGAGCGCCCACACTTCCATTTCGCCGAAGCGCTGGCCGCCGTATTGCGCCTTGCCGCCCAGCGGCTGCTGGGTGACGAGCGAGTAAGGACCGACCGCGCGAGCGTGGATCTTGTGGGACACAAGGTGGTTCAGCTTCATCATGTAGATGTAGCCGACGACGACCTCCTGATCGAGTTTCTCGCCCGTGCGACCGTCATGCAGCGGCGACTTGCCGGTGGAAGGCAGCTTGGCCTCCTTGAGGTAGCCACGGACCTTGCTCTCGGGGATACCGTCGAACACGGGGGTGGCGACCTTGATGCCGAGCTTTTTGCAAGCCCAGCCCAAGTGCGTCTCAAGGACCTGACCCACGTTCATGCGCGAAGGCACGCCGAGGGGGTTGAGGCAGATTTCGATCGGGGTGCCGTCGGGCAGGAAGGGCATGTCCTCTTCCGGCACGATCTTGGCGACGACGCCCTTGTTGCCGTGGCGGCCGGCCATCTTGTCACCGACCTCGAGCTTCTGCTTCGTGGCGATGTAGACCTTGACCTGCTTGATGACACCGGGGCCGTTCTCGTCGCCGGTCTCGATCGTGGCGATCTTGCGCTCGCGGTCGCCCTCGAGCTCGTCGAACTTCGACTGGAACGAGGCGATGATCTCCATGATCTTGATGCGGACGGGCGAAGGATCGATCTCGATGTGCTTCGCGACGGCGGCCAGCTTGCGGAGGAGCGTCTTCGTGATCTTGCGGTTGGCCGGGATGATGATTTCGCCGGTCTGGCCGTTGATGACGTCGAGCGGGATCTTCTCGCCGAGGAGGATGTTGGAGAGCGCCTCGGTCAGCTGCTCGCGCAGCTTGTCCATTTGCGTCTTATAATCCTCCTGGATCTGCTTCACCTGGCGGCGGCGATCGGACGGGGACAGGCGGTCACGCTCCGCATCGAGGCGGCTCGTGGAAACCTTCACGTCCATGATGATGCCGTTCACGCCGGAGGGAACGATGAGCGAGGTGTCCTTAACGTCAGCGGCCTTCTCGCCGAAGATGGCGCGGAGGAGCTTCTCCTCCGGAGCGAGTTCCGTCTCGGACTTCGGGGTGATCTTGCCGACGAGGATGTCGCCGGGCTTCACCTCGGCACCGACGCGGATGACGCCGTTGTGGTCGAGGTTCTTGAGCGCTTCCTCGCCGATGTTCGGGATGTCGCGCGTGATCTCTTCCGGCCCGAGCTTCGTGTCACGGGCGGTGACCTCGAACTCCTGGACGTGGATGGAGGTGAAGATGTCTTCCTTGAGGACCTTCTCGGAGATCAGGATGGCGTCTTCGAAGTTGTAGCCGTTCCACGGCATGAAGCCGACGAGGACGTTGCGGCCGAGCGCGAGCTCGCCGTGGTCGGTCGAGGGACCGTCCGCGATGCACTCACCCTTCTTGACCTTCTGGCCCTTCTTGACGATCGGGCGCTGCGAGAAGCAGGTGCCGGCGTTCGAGCGCATGAACTTGCGCAGCTCGTAGACGAACACGTGGTCCTTCGGATTGTGCTTCGGGTGGCGGGGCAGCTCGCCGTCCTTGGTGACGATGATCTGCTTCGCATCAACGGAGGCGACGATGCCGGATTCCTCGGCGATGACGACCGTCTTGGAGTCGCTCGCGAGGCGGGACTCGAGACCGGTGCCGACAAACGGCGCCTCGGTCTGCAGGAGCGGCACGCCCTGGCGTTGCATGTTGGAACCCATGAGCGCGCGATTCGCGTCGTCGTGCTCGAGGAACGGGATGAGGCCGGCGGCGACGGACACCACCTGCTTCGGGGAAACGTCCATCAGGTCCACCTCGTCGGCGGTCACTTCGAGGAAGTTGCCGGAGTTACGGGCGGTGACCTTGCCAATGTAGTGGCCCTTGTCATCCACCTCGGCGTTGGCCTGGGCGATCGTCTTGCCCTCTTCCTGGTCGGCGGTGAGGTAGACAACCTTGTCGGTCACACGGCCCTTCTCGACGAGACGATACGGGGCCTCGATGAAGCCGAACTCGTTCACGCGGGCGTAGGTGGACAGGGAGTTGATGAGGCCGATGTTCGGACCTTCCGGGGTCTCGATCGGGCAGATGCGGCCGTAGTGCGACGGATGAACGTCGCGGACTTCGAAGCCGGCGCGCTCGCGGTTGAGACCACCCGGCCCAAGGGCCGACAGGCGGCGCTTGTGGGTGAGCTCGGCAAGCGGGTTGATCTGGTCCATGAACTGCGACAGCTGCGAGCGCGCGAAGAAATCGCGGATCACGGTCGTCAGGGCCTTCGGGTTGATCAGCTTCTGGGGCGTGATCGAGTCGACGCTCTGGTCATAGAGGGTCATGCGCTCGCGCACCAGACGCTCGGTGCGGGAAAGGCCGACGCGGCACTGGTTGGCGAGGAGCTCACCCACGGTGCGCACGCGGCGGGAACCGAGGTGGTCGATGTCGTCAACGATGCCGTCGCTTTTCTTGAGACGGACGAGATACTTGGTGGCGGCGACCACGTCCTCGCTGGCGAGGATGCGGTTCTCCAGGTCGATCTTGAGGTCGAGCTTCTGGTTGATCTTGTAGCGGCCGACGCGGCCGAGATCGTAGCGCTTCGGGTCGAAGAACAGGCGCTTGAGCAGGGCCTTGGCGTTCGCCGTGGTCGGCGGCTCGCCCGGACGCAGCTTCTTGTAGATTTCCTTGAGGGCTTCCTCCTCGTTGCGGGTCGGGTCCTTCTTGAGCGCGCGGATGATGGCGCCCTCGTCGGCCGTGGTATCGATGACGCGCATCGACTTGATGTCGTGCTTCTCGAAGGTGCGGACGATGGCCTTGGTGAGCGGCTCGAAGGCGCGGGCGAGCACAACACCCTTCTGGGCGTCGATGACGTCTTCAACCAACACGAGCGTGGAGACATTCTCGAGATCGAGCGCCTTGGTGACCTTCAGTTCCTGGATCGTGTAGAACAGGTTCAGGATATCCAGATCATTGCTGAAGCCGATGGAGCGGAGCAGCGTCGTGATGAGGAATTTGCGGCGGCGGCGGCGGCGGTCGAGATAGACGTAGAGCAGGTCGTTGTTGTCGAACTGCACCTCGAGCCAGGTGCCGCGGTCCGGGATGATGCGGAAGGAGTGCAGCAGCTTGCCGTTCGGGTGCGTGGCGACCTCGAAGCAGATGCCGGGCGAACGGTGGAGCTGGGAGACGACGACGCGCTCGGCGCCGTTGATGATGAACGAGCCGCGCTCGGTCACCATCGGGATGTCGCCCATGAAGATCTCCTCGTCCTTGATGAAGTCTTCCTCGCGGAGGCGGAGCTTCACGTAGAGCGGCACGGCGTAGGTGGTGCCCTCGCGGAGGCACTCGATCTCGGAGCTCTTGGGCTCGCCGATCGTGTAGGAGACGTATTCGAGCGTCAGGCGCTCGTCGTAGGAATTGATCGGGAACACCTCGCGGAACACGGCCTCGAGGCCGAAGGGCTTGCGCGCCTTCTCGGCGGTGTCCTTCTGGAGGAACTCGAGGTAGGAGCTGATCTGCAGCTCGATGAGGTTCGGCGGCTGGATGACTTCGCGGAGTTTGCCGAAGTTAATGCGTTCGGAATGAGTGCGGTCGGCCATGGAATTTCCCGTTTAAGTGTGAGACGAAAAGAAAGAGACAGAACTCAGCGGTGCTGGAGTGAACCGCCGGCAATGGTGCGCCCGGACGCGAGGCCTCGGGGCGCGGAAAGAACAAAAGAAAAAAAGCCGAAAGACAGGCCGTGGTTGGACACGGCCTGTCTCGGTGAATTGAGATGACTTGAGGTCGGAAACGCCAAGTAATGGTTACTTGAGTTCCACTTTGGCGCCGGCGGCCTCGAGCTTCTTCTTGATTTCCTCGGCCTCGGCCTTGTTGACGCCTTCCTTGACGGGCTTGGGCGCGCCTTCGACGAGGTCCTTGGCTTCCTTGAGGCCCAGGCCGGTGATGGCGCGGACTTCCTTGATGGCGCCAATCTTGTTCGCGCCGGCGTCGGTAAGGACGACGGTGAACTCGGTCTTCTCCTCGGCGGCGGCGGCCGGGGCGGCACCGGCGGCGGGGCCGGCGGCGACAGCAGCGGCGGCGGAAACGCCCCACTTGCCTTCCAGGTCCTTGACGAGGGCGGCGAGTTCGAGAATCGGCTGGGCGGACAGCCATTCAATGACTTGGTCTTTGGTGATGTTGCTCATGGTATTTTCTCCTGAGGCGGATAGCGGTCCCGGCTGGGACGCGTTTAAGGGACGTATCCCCTAGCCGCTTCGTTGGATGTTTTGCTTCCCGGCTTGCGCCGGAAAAATGGTGGTTGGTGAGGTGGTGGTTTAGGCGGCGGGAGCAGCGGGCTGCTCCTTCTTGACCTTGGCGTCGAGCACGCGGACGAAGGCCGCGCCCTGCATGGTGAGCAGGCCGAGGAACATCGAGCGCAGGGCGTCGAACGAAGGCAGGTCGGCGAGCTTGGCGAGATCGGCGGCCGTCATGAGCTTCTTGTCTAGAACGCCCACTTTGACTTCGAGCTTCTGCTTCTCCTCGATGAACTTCTTCAGCGTCTTGGCGACGCCGGCGGGGTTCTTGCCACCGACGACGACGGCCGTCTGGCCGCTGAGGGACTTGTCCAGGTCGGGCAGGCCCATGGCCTTGGCCGCGACGCGGAACGAGCTGTTCTTGACGACGTGGAACTCGGCCTTCTCCGGGGCGAGGCGCTTGCGCAGCTCGGCCGCATCGGCGACGGTGAGTTTCGTGAAGTTGGTGAGAATGACGTAGTCGGACTTCTTCAGGTGCCCGCTGACTTCGTCGATCAAATATTGTTTTTCGGCTCTCATGGTGGGCTCCTTAGAATTTGTTGAACTCGGCGGCCGCGAGCTTGACGCCCGGGCTCATGGAGGACGAGAGCGTGACGCTCTTGATGTAGTGGCCCTTGAACGCGGCCGGCTTGGCCTTGCCCACGGCCTCGAGGACCGCGGAGACGTTCTCGGTGATCTGGTCGGCGGTGAACGAGCGCTTGCCGACGCCGACGCCGATGTTGGCGGTCTTGTCGACCTTGAACTCGACGCGGCCGGCCTTCACGGCCTTGATGCCCGCGGCGATGTCGTCGGTGACGGTGCCGGACTTCGGGTTGGGCATGAGGCCCTTGGGACCGAGGACGCGCGCCAGGGTGCGGACCTGCTTCATGGCCTCGGTGGTCGCGATCGCGACGTCGAAGTCGAGCCAGCCCTCGTTGATCTTGGCCATCAGCTCGGCGAGGCCGGCATGATCGGCGCCCGCGGCGAGGGCCTTCTCGGCATCGTCCGTGAAGACGACGACGCGGACCTTCTTGCCGGAACCGTTGGGCAGCGGCGTGGTGCCGCGGACCATCTGGTCGCCCTGGGCGGGATCAACGCCGAGGCGGAAGGAAAGCTCGACGGTCTCGTCGAACTTGGCCTTCGGGAATTTCGTGAGGATCTCCACGGCTTCCTTGAGGGGATATTCCTTGGAGAGGTCAGCGGCCGAGACGGCGCTGCGGTATCTTTTGCTTTGTTTGACGGGCATTTTGTCTCCTTGCGGTGCGAACGTCCGTGAGGACTCCCGCGGTGAGGTTGTGGTTGGCTGAACTAAAATCAGTCGACGACTTCGATGCCCATGTTGCGGGCGGTGCCGGCGATCATGCGGATGGCGGCCTCGTCGCTGTTGGCGTTGAGGTCGGCCTTCTTGATCTTGATGATCTCGAGGATCTGCTTCTTCGTGACCTTGCCGACCTTGTCCATGTTGGGCTTGGCCGAGCCGGCCGCGATGCCGGCGGCCTTCTTGAGGAGCACGGACGCCGGGGGCGACTTGAGGATGAAGGTGAAGGACTTGTCGGAGTAGACCGTGATGACGACCGGAATGATCATGCCATTCTGGTCCTTGGTCTTCGCGTTAAACTCCTTGCAGAAGCCCATGATGTTGACGCCTTGGGCGCCGAGGGCGGGGCCGACCGGGGGCGCCGGATTGGCGGCACCGGCGGGGAGCTGGAGACGGACGTAACCTTGAATTTTCTTGGCCATGGTGAGGGAGGGAGGACTGGTTGGTGGTGAGGGCGGCTGGATCAGCTTTCAGAGGCGCGCTGGACCTGCCAGTATTCGAGTTCGACGGGCGTAAACCGACCGAAAATGGAGACGGAAATCTTGAGCTTGCCGCGGGCGGGGTCGACCTCGTCGACGCGGCCCGTCAGGTTGGCGAAGGCGCCGTCGGTGATCTTCACTTCCTCGCCGACCTCGAAGGTGACCTTCGGGATTTCCTTGCCGGAGGCGGCCTCGATGCGCGCCTTGATCTCGTCGATCTCGGCCTGGCGCAGCGGCGCGGGCTTGTCCCCGCCGACGAAGCCGATCACGCCACCCGCGTCCTTCACGAAGTAGAACGGCTTGATGATGACCTGCTTTTCCGCGTCGTAGAGGCACATGTTGATGAACACGTAGCCCGGGTAGAGCTTGCGGACCTTGGTCGACTTCTTGCCGCCCTTGACCTCGGACACGACTTCCGTGGGCAGCAGGACCTCAGCGATGTAGTCGTCGAGTTCCTCGGCCTTCTTGAACTTCTCGATGTAGTTCTTCACCTTGTTCTCCTGGCCGGAGAGGGTGTGGAGCGCGAACCATTGGGCGCCGGTGGAAGTCTGGGTGGTCATCGGAGCGGAAGGTTTAGCGGCTGACAAACTCGGTCACGGCGTCGACCACGTTGTAGAGGGCGAAGTCGCTGATGCTGGTGAAGAGGCCGAGCAGCACGCACGCGACGATCACGACGATCGTCGAGTCCTTGAGCTCGGTCTTGGTCGGCCAGCTGGCTTTCTGCAGTTCGCCAACGAGTTCGCTGGTGAAGATGCGGACGGTGCGGAAGGGATTGGCCATGGGAGCGGAAATGTGAGGGGACGGAGCTGGCAGGCGCGGAGGGAATCGAACCCCCAACCAACGGTTTTGGAGACCGCTACTCTACCAATTGAGCTACGCGCCTGTGGTTATTTCTTTTAGACGACACAGCCGGGACCCCCAAAGGAGCCCCGGCAGCGTCGGTCGGAAGAGGTTATTGGACGCTTATTCGACGATCTCGGTCACGCGGCCGGCACCGATGGTGCGGCCACCCTCGCGGATGGCGAACTTCTGGGTCTTCTCCATGGCGATCGGCACGATGAGCTCGATGTCGACGGCGATGTTGTCGCCCGGCATGATCATCTCCACGCCCTTCGGCAGGTTGACGACGCCGGTCACGTCCGTGGTGCGGAAGTAGAACTGGGGACGGTAGCCGTTGAAGAACGGCGTGTGGCGGCCACCCTCGTCCTTCGAGAGGACGTAGATCTCGGCCTTGGCCTTGCGGTGCGGCTTGATGGACTTCGGGGCGGCGATGACCTGGCCGCGCTCGATGCCTTCCTTTTCAATGCCGCGGAGCAGGATGCCGACGTTGTCGCCCGCCTGGCCCTGGTCGAGGAGCTTGCGGAACATCTCGATGCCGGTGACGACGGTCGTGGTCGTGTCCTTGAGGCCGACGATCTCGACGGTGTCGTTGAGCTTGCAGATGCCGCGCTCGATACGGCCGGTGGCGACGGTGCCGCGGCCGGTGATCGAGAAGACGTCCTCGACGGACATCAGGAAGGGCTTGTCGAGCTCGCGAGCGGGCTCGGCGATCTCGGAATCAAGGGCCTCCATGAGGGCCTGAATGGCGGCTTCGCCTTCCGGCTTGCCCTCGAGGGCGGCGGTGGCGGAACCACGGATGATCTTCGCGGCCTTGCCGTCGAACTGATACTTGGTGAGGAGATCGCGGATTTCCTCTTCGACGAGCTCGAGGAGGTCCTTGTCGTCGATGAGGTCGACCTTGTTGAGGAAGACGACCAGCTTCGGCACGCCGACCTGGCGGGCCAGGAGGATGTGCTCGCGGGTCTGCGGCATCGGGCCGTCAGCGGCGGAGACCACGAGGATGCCACCATCCATCTGGGCGGCGCCAGTGATCATGTTCTTGACGAAGTCGGCGTGGCCGGGGCAGTCGACGTGCGCGTAGTGGCGCTTGTCGGACTCATACTCCACGTGGGCGACCGAGATCGTGACGATCTTGGAGGCGTCACGCACGGTGCCGCCCTTGGCGATGTCGGCGTAGGACTTGACCTCAGCGAGACCTTTGCGCGCCTGGCAGGCCAGGATCGAGGTGGTGAGGGTGGTCTTGCCGTGATCGACGTGACCGATGGTGCCGACATTGACGTGCGGCTTCTTGCGTTCGAACGTTCCTTTAGCCATATGGAGTAGTGGTTTAGTTAGGTATTGAAGTTGTTGATCTTGATTAACGTCTGAGATCAGCGACGTCCCTGGAGCCCAGAACCGGATTCGAACCGGCGACCTCGTCCTTACCAAGAACGTGCTCTACCAACTGAGCTATCTGGGCAGACCAAGTCACTGGCAAAAAACAAAGAGAACGACGAAGAAACGATTCCTAAAAAGGACCGTCAACTAGATTCTTCCAGATTCCCCAAAAAACCCTACGGACCCACCAAAACGCGATAGCGGCCGGGATTCAAGCGTTCGCCCAAGCGGAAGCTTTTTACAATGTAGGCGCGGAAGAAACTGTCGACCTCCTCCCACCCAGAACCGCTGGTAAGCACCGGATCGCCCACGATCCCGGCACTGCTGATCACGACGAGAAACTCCAATGGAGCATAGTCCAAGCGGGGTAATGTAAAATATCTAAGAGTTTGTTCTATAATTGGTTCTGATTTACCAAATCCTCTGACTTCAAGAAACCCTACCCTCTCAGGCAAAGCTGTCCGAGGCGCATCGATATGCCCGATCCCGGCAAAAGGTGCCTCATTACCCTGCGCCAAGACGTCGGATAGCTTTTCCGGCGCCGGGGTGGCCTCGACGCCGTAGGATTTCAGGGTTTGGTCGGTGAAAGTCCATTTCGGTTCAAAGCTTCCGAAAACCTGGCCCGGTTGCCGGCGCAGGCTCTCCCGCAACGGGCGCTGACCGTAATTCCATTCCGTCGGGAAAAACAGCGGCGTGGGATCGAACAGGTCCGCCCGCTCGCGCAAAACCTGGTCGTTCGTCGCGGTGCCTGCTCCGGCCAGCCGCACAAACGGATGCGGCGCCTGCCCCGCCACCGCCATCGCCGGCGGCTTCGCTTGAGTCCAACCCCACCAGGCAGCCGTGACCGCCGTCGCGCAAGCGAGCCCGACCCACACCCGGCGCTTCACTTCGATTTTTCCGATGCGCACACGGCCTCCCTGCTATTTCTGCGGATTCTCCGTCACCGTCGGTTCGGCCGCCAGCAACACATTCCTGAACCCGACCGCACCCGCCATCGCAAACAGGTCCGCGAGCGCCTGGTTCGACACTTGCTTGTCCGCGCGCACCAACATCACGGAACCGGGATTGTTCTTGGTGTAGACCTCCATGTGCTTGCGCAGCTCGGCCAGGCTATACATGCCGCCCTCAAATAGGATCACATTGTCGCGGCGGTAGCTGACCACCACCGACGTGGCCGCAGTGCTCGCCGACGCCGGACTGACCGACGGCAACTCGATCGCGCCGGCCTCGCCCACTCCGACGAGCACCCCGGTCGCCAGCACGAAGCGCGAGCCGAGCAGGCTGAAGAAAAGCACGATCAGGCCGACGTTCACCCACGCGACCGCGTTGAAGTCGCGCGGCGGCGGACTCATCCGCGACTCGAGGTCGAGCGGACGGGTGATCATTTTTGCTCCCCCACCCCGTTGCGGTAGTCCCGCAGCAGAAAACGCATCAGCTCGCTGCCCGCCCACTCCATGTCCTGCACGAGCGCCCGCACCCGGCCGGTGAGAAAATGCCGCGCCAGGTGCGCCGGGATCGCCACCGCCAGGCCGGCCGCCGCGGTGAGCAACGCCTCCCACATGCCGCCGGCCAGCACGACGGGCGTCGCGTAGTTGCCGCCCTGGTTGAAGAGCCAGAAGGTCTTGATCATGCCCAGCAGCGTGCCGAGCAGGCCGAACAGCGGCGCGATCTGCGCGATGGCCGCGAGCGCGCTGATCCGGCGCTCCAGCACGGGAATCTCCACGATCGCGGCCTCCTGGATGGCAAAGCGCATCGCCTGCTCGTCGTCGGCCGCGTGCCGCAGGCCGGCTTTCACGATCTTCGCCACCGGGCCGGGGGTTTCCTCGGCCAACGTCAGCGCCTCCATCAGCCGCTGCTTCCGCAGCAGGTTCTTGATGCCGTCAAGGAATTCCGACGAGCGGATCTGTCCGCGGTGCAGGAAGAGTGCGCGCTCGACAAAGATGATGATCGCCGCGAGCCCGAGCAGGACGAGCAGCCACATCACCGGGCCGCCCTTGGCGAAGACACTGTAGCTGAAGGCCGTCATGGGGTGGCGCGCATCATGCGGCTGGCGGTCCGGGCGTAAACCTCAAAGGTCATCATGGCTTGGTTCCCCCGGCGCCGAAGCGGGTCAGCTTCGCCTGGGCCTGCGCGGCGCCGCTGAGCTTCTGGTCGACGATCAACTGGTAGGCCCGCTGCGCCTCGTCGAGGCGGCCGGCGTCCTCGTGGATCTGGCCGAGTTCAAGCAGCGCGCGGGAAATCCAGTAGCGCCCCTTCGCGCCGAGCTTGGCCGCCTGCGTGGTGTCGAGCAGGAACGCGTCCACCACCGACCAGAAGACCGTCTGGGCCTTGGCCGGCTGCGCGCGCTTGGCCAGGGCGTAGCCCCACTTGAAGCCGGCTTCCACGCGCAGGTCGACCGGGGCCGACGGCAGGTCGCGCAGGCGCTCGAAAATCGCCGAGGCGCTTTCATAATTCACCACGCTGTTGGCGCCCTGCGCGAACAGCGAATCGGCCAGGGCCAGCTGTGCGAGCAGGATGTCGGGGTGCTGGCCGGAGTTGTTGATCAGATCCTCATACACCTGCCGCGCCGAGGCGAAGTCGTTCAGCTTCCGCAGCAGGTCGCCCTGTTTGAGCCGGGCATAAAACACCAGTTCACTCTGCGGGTAATCGCGGATCAACCGCTCGAGCATCTTCTCATAGGCCTCCCGCAGCTGCCGGTCGAGTCCCTGCCGTTCCAGGTTGATCGCGGCCTCATAAAGCGCCAGCGGCGCGTATTCGCTCTGCCGGTAGGCCGGCGTGTCCACGAAACTGAGCAGCACCCGCTGGGCCCCGGCCATGTCACCGCGCTGCGTGAGGTGGCCGGCCTGCACCAGGTAGGAATATTGCGCCGCGGCTGTCGCGCGGTAATCCGCCCGCAGCTGGTCGAGCATCTCCAGGCCCTCCTTGTCGCGGTTGAGCGCCAGCAACGCCTGCGCCTTCAGCAGCTGGGCGGTGCTTGTAACGTTGATGCGGAGGGCTTCGTCAGTCAGTCCGCCCCTGCCCAGCAGGCTCAGCAGCTCGTCGGCTTGCCGCAGGGTCGTTTCGGGCTGGTTGTTGTCGAAGGACAGTTTCGCGCGGAGCCACATCAGCCGGATGCGCAGGTCCTCGGGCACCCCCTGTGCCCCGCCGGCCAGCAGGGTGTCCACCCGCGCCTGGGCCGCCGCGGCCTGGCCGCGCACCTGCATCTCCTTGACGAGGTTCCATTCGGCCTGCCAGCGGCTGACGGCATCGAAGCCGGCCGTCTTCGCCGCCTCGTCCAGCTGCTTCGCCGCCGAATCAAGTTGGTCGGCGCGAATGTCAGACAGGACGCGCTGGAAGATCAGCGTGCCCGCCTTCTCCACCGCGGGCAGCTCGTGGAGGGCGGCGGCATAGGCATCGGCCGCGTTCTTGTAATCCTCCGCGCGGAAAAAGGCCTCGGCCAGGAGCACGCCCAGCTCGGCGCGGTGCCGGTCGTCCGTGATGACCCCCCGCAATTGCACGGCGATGTCCGCGGCCGTGCGATAGCGTTTGAGATCCCAAGCCACCGACAGCCGGATGCCCAGGGCCTCTCCCTTGTGGGTCGAGCCGGGATAACGCTCAAGCAGCGCGCGGGAGTCTTCCTCCGCCGAGGCATAGTCCTGGTCGGCCAGCGCCGCCTGTGCGCGCGCCATGATGAGACTCTCGATGATCGCGTGCTGCGTCGGCGCGCCGATCAGTTCGCTCAGATCACGGCGCAATTGCAGACGCTCCGCCGGCGTCTTGGCCCCGCGCGCCAGCAGTTGCAGGGCAAGCCGCTGGGTGTCCGGCCGCTGGCCGTCGCGCAACAGCTGCCGGAAAGCCTGGCGGCCCGCCACGCTGCCTTCGCCGGCGATCAGGCCGAGCATCAGGCCGAGCTGGTCGGCGGCATCGCGCTCCGTCGGCGGCAGCACCGCCAGCTGGCGCTGCAGCACCGCCTGCGCCTCCGGGGCCCGGCCAAGGCCCGCCAGTGCCGCCGCATAGGTGCGCACATAGGTGTAGCCGGTGCGTTGTCCTTGGAAACGCTCCATGTTGCCGCGAAGGGTCACGAGCTGGGCCTCGCTGGCCTGGCCCGAGCGCAACCGCGACTGTTCCTGACCGAGCACGAAGCGGGCGCGCTGCAGGTCCGAGACCGCCGCCCGCAGCGCCTGGTCATAGAGATTGTTCGCCGGCACGATCTCGCCGGCGTCATCCGCCACGCCGGCCTGGAGGAAATACCACCAGCCCCGGTCGGCGACGGGCAGTTCCTCGATCTTGCCCGCCGCGAGCGCGGCCTTGGCCGCCGGGATCCGCCGCGTTGTCACCGCCAGAAGCCCGGCCCGCAGCTGGTAGGATGTGTTGCGCGGTCCGTCGTAGCCCTGCAGGGCGCTTTCCGCCGCCGCCAGCTCGCCCGCATCCAACAACGCCGTCACCAGCGAAAGCGTCACCCGCTGCCTCGTCTCCGCCGGCAGGGCCGGATCCCGCAACAATTCCCGGAAGCCCGCCGCCGCCGTCGCCGGAAAACCCGCCTGCAACGCCGCGTTCGCACGCCCCTCCGCGACGATCCAGCCGCCCGGCACCAGTTGGGCCGTGGCCTGGTCGCTGACCAGCGGACTCGGCCCGGCCACCTGGGCCGTGAGCTGCGCCGCGGTCAGCGAAAGCGGAAGCAATAGGAGGCGCGCCAGCTTCATCATGAGTGGGTTGAAGCGTGCAGCCCCGGCCCCGCGTGGCAAGCCTCGGGCGGCGGCGGGCGGTGCGCGGCTTGAATATTCGCCCGGCGGTGTAACGGAAAACTTCTCGCGCATCCCCGGGGCATCGGGCAACCTGCCCGCCGTAAGTCCAACCCAATCACACCCAACATGAGTGCTGTCCTGATCGTTCTCGGAGTCCTGCTCCTTGTCGCCATTGTCCTCGGCCTTTGGGTCGCGGGCGTCTACAATTCGCTGGTCACGCTGCGCAACCGCTTCAAGAACGCCTTCGCCCAGATCGACGTCCAGCTCAAGCGCCGCTACGACCTGATCCCGAACCTGGTCGAGATCGCCAAGGGCTACATGAAACACGAAAGCAGCACGCTCGAGGCCGTCATCAAGGCCCGCAATGCCGCTTACGCCGCCTCCCAGACGGCCGCCGCCAATCCCGCCGACGCCACTGCGATGAAGGGCCTGCTCGGCGCCGAGGCCGGCCTCGCCGGCGCGATGTCCCGCCTGATGGTCGTCTCCGAGCAATACCCCGACCTCAAGGCCAACCAGAACATGATGCAGCTCACCGAGGAGATGACCTCCACGGAGAACAAGATATCGTTCGCCCGGCAGGCCTACAACGACTCGGTCATGACCTACAACACGAGCCGCGAGTCCTTCCCGACGAACATCCTCGCCGGCATGTTCAACTTCACCGAGGCGCAGCTCTTCCAGATCGAGAACGCCGCCGAGCGCGCCGCCCCGCAGGTAAAGTTCACCTGATCAGGTAGGGGGCGGTTGCTCCAACCGCCCGGGCCGCTGAGGGCAGCGGCCCCTACCGCCTAACCCATGGACTTCTTCGAGGCCCAGGAACGCGCCCGGAAACGGACCAAACGGCTCGTGTTTCTTTTCGCGTTCGCCGTGCTGGGCACGGTGCTGGGAGGATATGCCGCAAGCTGGTTTCTGCTCAACAATGTGGGCGCCTATCAGGGTTACACGCGGGACAGTTACGGCCGGCGGGTTTACCGAGAAGCGGGGGCACCCCGGCCGGTTTTCGATCCAGGGCTTTTCCTGATGGTGACCGGCGGCACACTGGCCGTCGTGGGCGGCGCCTCCCTCTACAAGTGGTCCCAGATGCGCGCCGGCGGTTCCGCCATCGCCGAGATGGTCGGCGGCAGGGCGGTCGATCTCAGGACCACCGACCTGCGCGAACGCAAGCTGCTCAACGTCGTCGAGGAAATGTCCATCGCCTCCGGCATCCCCATGCCGGCTGTCTACGTGCTGGAGGACGAGCCCGGCCTCAACGCCTTCGCCGCCGGCCTGACTACCAGCGACGCCGCCGTCGCCGTGACCCGCGGCACGCTCGACAAACTCACGCGCGACGAGCTCCAGGGCGTCATCGCCCACGAGTTCAGCCACATTCTTAACGGCGACATGCGGCTCAACGTGCGCATCACCGCCATCGTCTTCGGCATCCTCGTCATCGGCCTCATCGGCCGCGGCATCCTGCAGTCCGTCGGCCGCGGCCGGATCCGCTCCGGCGGGGGCAAGAAGGATGGCGGCGTGGTGGTCTTCCTCGCGATCGGCCTGGCGCTCATGATCCTCGGCTACATCGGCTATTTCTTTGGCCGGCTGATCCAGGCCGCGGTGTCGCGCCAGCGGGAATTCCTCGCCGACGCCTCCGCGGTGCAATTCACCCGCAACCCCGGCGGCATCGCCGGCGCGCTCAAGAAGATCGGCGGCTACGCGCTCGGCGGCAACATGGTCAACAGCCACGCCGGCGAGATCGGGCATTTTTTCTTCACGCAGGCCTTCAAATCCAGCTTCGGCGGGCTCTGGGCCACCCATCCGCCGCTCAACGAGCGCATCCGCGCGGTCGACCCGTCGTGGGACGGCCAGCTCTTCGAGCCCGAGGCCGTCGTGGACATCAGGAACGAGACCTTCGCCACCGCCGGTTTCGGCGGCGGCCAGCGCTTCTCCGCCACCGAAACCCTCCAGCGCGTGCACGAGGCCCAACCCGACCTGCCGCCGCCGAAGCTCATCGCCCCGCTCGCCTTCAAGCCCGCGGCCGTCGTATCCGACATCGGCGCGCTGACGGAATCGCACTTCCGTCACGCCCAGCTACTGCTCGACACGATACCCGCCCGGCTGCGCGAATCCACCCGCGATGCCGCCACGGCCCAGGTGCTCATCTATGGCCTGCTGCTCAACGGCGACAAGGGCGCCCGTGACCAGCAACAGGCCATCGTCGCCCGGCACGCCGGCCCTGAGGCTGCCGCTGCGCTGGCTGTCCAGCGCTCGGCGCTCAGTGTGCTCGACCCCGCCGCGCGGCTGCCCCTGCTCCAGCTCTCGCTGCCCGCCCTGCGCTCGCTCGACCCGGCCGGACTCGACCGCTTTGCCACGACGCTCGACGAACTGGTGCATGCCGACAGCCAGGTGACACCCTTCGAGTATGCGCTGCAAAAGATGCTGCTGAAACAGCTGCAGCGTGCGCAGCAACCTGCCCAGCGCGTGCAGTTCGACTCCTTTGCCGCGGTCCGGGGTGAGTTTGCCGTCGTGCTTTCCGCCCTCGCCCACCTCAGCGCCAAGGACTCCGCCGCCGCCTTTGCCGAGGGTGCCGCCCAGGTGCCGGTCATCCGCGACGGTCTCAAGCTGCTCGAACCGGCCGCGTGCGGCCTCGAGCAGGTGGACGCCGCCCTCGACAAGCTCGCGGCCAGCAGCCTGCCCGTGAAACAGCGCCTCCTCGTCGCCGCCGGCCATGTGATCGCCAGCGACGGCACCGTGACCGTGGCCGAGGGCGAACTCTACCGCGCGTTCGCCGCGACCCTCGACTGCCCGATGCCTCCGCTGGGCCAAGCGGCCTGAGTCCGGTGCCCGGGGAACGCCCCAGCACTTTGGCGTGGCGGTCCGCCGGAATTTGCATCCACTGCTCGTGGCCAGTGAGAGGCTGCAGCCCGCAGCGCCCGATCCATCCAAGCCACGTCTCCGCATGACCTATCCGCTTCCTGCCAATGAGCGGCAACGCCTGCAGGCGTTGCGCGACTACGGCATCCTCGATACCCCGGCGGAACAGGAATATGATGACTTGGTCGCGCTGGCCGCGCAGATTTGCGGCGCGCCGATGGCCTCCATCACGCTGGTCGACGAAACCCGCCAGTGGTTCAAGGCCCGCATCGGGCTCGGCGACCCCGAGACCCCGCGCACGCTTTCCTTCTGCGCCCACGCCATCGCCCATCCCGAGGACGACCTCTTCATCGTGCCCGATGCAACGCAGGACGGACGGTTCAAGGACTACGCCAACGTCACCGGCGATCCGCACATCCGCTTTTATGCCGGCGCGCCGCTGGTGACCAACGATGGCTTCGCTCTGGGCACACTGTGCATCATCGACCGGCAGCCGCGGGAGCTGGCCCCGGAGCAGCTGCGGGCCCTCCGCGTCCTGCGCCGGCACGTGGTGAACTCCCTTGAACTCCGCCGGCTCGCCCATGTCGCCGAGGCCGCCACCCGCGCCAAGAGCCGCTTCCTCGCGTCCATGAGCCACGAGATCCGCACGCCGATGAACGCCATCATCGGCATGAGCACCCTGCTGCGCGACACGCCGCTCAATGCCGAACAACGCGACTACGTCGAGACCCTCGGTTCCAGTGGCGACCTGCTGCTGACCCTGATCAACGACATCCTCGATTTCTCGAAGATCGAATCCGGCCAGCTCGACCTGGAGCGCGCGCCCTTCTCGCCGGCGGAAAGCGTGGACGGAGCCCTCGCCATGGTCGCGGCGGCCGCCAAGGCCAAGGGCCTGCAGCTCGATTGCCAGCTGGCGCTCGGGCTTCCGGCGGCGGTCATCGGCGACCGGACGCGCCTGGGTCAGATCCTGGTCAACCTGCTCGCCAATGCCGTGAAATTCACCCGCCACGGCCGGGTGCGCGTCACGGCCGCATCCGCCCCGGCGGAGGCCGGCGAGGTGGAGTTGCACTTCAGCGTGAGCGACACCGGCATCGGCATCCCCGCCGACCGGCTCGACCGGCTCTTCCGGGAATTCAGTCAGGTGGACGCCTCCACCACCCGCCAATACGGCGGCACCGGGCTGGGCCTCGCCATCAGCAAGCGGCTGGCCGAGCTCCACGGCGGACGGATCTGGGTCGAAAGCCAGCCGGGTGTCGGCTCAACCTTTCACTTCACGATTAGGGTTGGATTGAGCACCGTGGCGCTCGCCCCGCAGGTCAAGCCGGCCGCCCAGCTGGACACCACTTTCGCGACACGCCACCCCGCCCGGGTGCTGCTGGTCGAGGACAATCCCGTGAACCAGAAGGTCGCGGCCCAACTGCTGCGTCGCCTTGGCTACGATCCCGCCGTGGCCGGCGGTGGCGCGGAAGCCCTCGCCGCTTTGCGCGGGAACACCTTTGACCTCGTCCTCATGGACGTGGAAATGCCCGACATGGACGGGCCCACCACCGCCGCCCGCATCCGGAACGAATTTCCCCGGGAAACCCAGCCTGTCATCGCCTCGCTCACGGCGCACGCGATGAGTGGCGACCGGGAGCGCGCCATGGCCGCCGGCATGGACGAATACATCACCAAACCCCTGCGCGTGGATGATCTCCAGCGCGTGCTCTCGCGCCTGCCGGAGCTGAAGCGGACGTTGCGCCGCTAGGCGGCGGGCCGCAGCCACGCGATCAGGATCGCCACCACGATCGAGCCGATGATCAGGCCGCGGGCGTAGAGCTTGCGCTTCCCTTCGTCCGGCAGCCACTGCGGCTCCATCTTGTTGAGCCAGGAAAAAAAGAAAGATCGGGATCAGGATGACGTAGAGCCAGTGCACCCCGAATGCCGCCAGCAGTTTCTGGAAACCGCCGGCGATCGACGCGCCCAGCAGCACCGAGGCGAACAGCGCGGCGAACGTCACACTCTTGCCCTTGAATCCGCGCCAGAACCATAACGGGTTGACCATGCCGGGATTCAAGCGGCCGCCGCCCGGCTTGCAAGCCGGCGCCTTCCGCCCACGCTGGAGTCGTGTCCCTGGCCGAAAAACAGCAGCAACTCGTCGCCGACTACGCGATCATCGATGATCCGCAGGAGCGGCTTGCCGCCGTGGTGGACCAGGCCCGCCGCCGGCCCCCGCTGCCCGAGACCGAGCGCACCGAGGCCAACCGCGTGAAGGGCTGCGTGTCGCTCGCGTGGGTGGTCGGCGAGGTGCGCGAAGGCCGCTGCCGTTTCCGCTGCGACGCCGACTCGCCGCTGGTGCGCGGGCTGTTGGTGCTGCTGTGCGATTTCTACAGCGGCGCCACCCCGGCCGAGGTGGCAGCCACCGAGCCCGCGCTCATCGAGCAGCTCGGCCTCGACCGCAATCTCTCCCCCACCCGGCTCAACGGCCTGCGCAGCGTCCGCGCGCGGATCCGCGACTTCGCCGCCGCCCAACCCGCATGAATCTCTACGACGCCCACCAGCACTTCCACTTCGACCAGCTCACCTCCCACCGCGCGGCGATCATCCGTGATCTCGTCACTGTCGGCCTGCGGCAGGCCGTGGTAAATGGCACCAACGAGGAGGAGTGGCCGGTCGTTGCCGCGCTCGCGAAGGAGCACCGCTGGATCGTGCCGAGCTTCGGCATCCACCCGTGGGATTGCGGCAACCGCGGCCCGGATTGGGAGAAAAATCTTCGCGCGGCGCTCGCCGGCAACCCGGTCGCGGGCATCGGCGAGGTCGGGCTCGACCGCTGGATCATCGACGGCCTCAAACCTGACGACCCGCGCCTCGCCGGCCTGCGCGTCGCGCCGCTCACCGAGCAATGCGAGGTTTTCGCCGCGCAGCTGGCCCTCGGCGCCGAGCTCAACCGCGCCGTGTCCGTCCACTGCGTCCAGGCCTGGGGCGCACTGCATGACGTGCTGAAGAAAACCGCCCGTCCGGCGCGCGGTTTCCTTTTGCACGGTTACGCCGGCCCTGCGGAGATGATCAGGAACTTCGCCGACCTCGGGGCTTACTTCTCTTTCAACATCCAGCTGCTCGAGCCGCGCCACGCCAGCCGGCTGGACAATTTCCGCCACATCCCGACCAAGCGGCTGCTGGTGGAGACCGACGCACCCACCAAGCCGCCCGCCGGCAACCGCAACCGCTTCCCGCTGCCGCCCGCCGCCGATGGCTCGCCCGTCAACCACCCGGCCAACATCGCCGTCACCCATGAGGCCCTCGCGGAACTCCGCGGCGTGTCGCTGGATTTGCTGGCGCCCCAGCTGGAGCAGAACTTCCGCCGGCTTTTCGGCTGACGCGCCCCCTGCGCGTTATTTGGCAAAAGCTGCGCCTGGCATATTCCCGGCTTTCCATCTCGCGGCGCCTGGAGGATTGATGGACCACTCCCGCCGGCTGCACCAGTCCGCGGGCTCCATTCACCCGACCATGGCTCATCCAGTGATCATCCAAGGCGGCATGGGCGTCGCCGTCTCCGGCTGGCGGCTGGCCCGGGCCGTGGCCCAGGCCGGGCAGCTGGGCGTTGTCTCGGGCACGGCGCTGGCCAGCGTCTTCGCGCGTCAATTGCAACTCGGCGACCCCGGCGGCCACCTCGCGCGCGCCGCGGCCCGCTTCCCGCTCCCGGCGGTGGTGGAGCGGATATGGAAACAATATTACCTGGCCGGCGGCAAAGCCGCGGACGCCCCGTTCAAGCTCACCCCCATGCCGGCGCTCAGCCCCGGCGCGGCCTTCACCGAGCTCACCGTCCTCGCCAACTTCGCCGAGGTTTCCCTCGCCAAGGAGGGGCATGACGGCCGCATCGGCATCAATTTCCTGGAAAAGATCCAGCTGCCCACCCTGCCCTCGATCTACGGCGCCATGCTGGCCGGCGTGGATTACATCCTCATGGGCGCGGGTATCCCGCGGTCCATCCCCGGCGTGCTCGACCGCTTCGCCCGCGGCGAAACGGCGGAGCTCAAGGTCGACGTCACCGGCGCAAGCTCCGCCGACAACTGTCTCTCCACGTTTGATTCGGGCACGCTTTTCGCCGGCCCCGCGCCCATGCTGCCGCGGCCTCTGTTTCTGGCCATCATCTCCTCGGCGACGCTCGCCCTGACCCTCGCGCGCAAGTCCAACGGCCGGGTCGACGGTTTCATTGTCGAGGGCGCGGTGGCCGGCGGTCACAACGCGCCGCCCCGCAGCCCGATGCAGTTGAGCGAGAGCGGCGAACCGGTCTACGGTCCGCGCGATGTGCCCGAGCTGGCCAAGATCAGCGAGATCGGTCTCCCCTTCTGGCTGGCCGGCGCCTACGCCCGGCCGGAAAAAATCATCGAGGCCCGGGAACTCGGTGCCGCCGGCGTGCAGATCGGCACCGCCTTCGCCTTCTGTGAGGAATCGGGCATCACCCCGGCGCTAAAGCGCGAGGTGCTCCGCCTCAGCCGCGCCGAGGCCCTGCGCGTGTTCACCGACCCGCTGGCCTCGCCCACCGGCTTCCCGTTCAAGGTGCTCCAGCTCCTTGGCACGATTTCCGACGAGGCGCGTTATCTGGCGCGCCAACGGATCTGCGACCTTGGCTACCTCCGCGAAACCTACCGCAAGCCCGATGGCTCCATCGGTTACCGCTGCGCCGGCGAGCCGGTCGAGGATTACGTCCGGAAGGGCGGCGCCGTGGCCGACACCGTCGGCCGCAAATGCCTTTGCAACGGCCTGATGGCGACCGCCGGGCTGGGCCAGCAAAGGCCCGACGGCACGGAGGACCCGATCGTGACTGCCGGTGACGAGGTCATGCACCTTGCCCGTTATCTTCCCGCGGCCGGCGACACCTACGGCGCGGCCGACGTGATTGAGTGGCTGCTGGGCAAACCCGCCTCGGCCTGATCCGGCAGGACGCCGCATCGGCTATCGCCCTAGCGCGGAGCCGCGTCGCCATCCACGGGCCGGATGCGCACCACATGGCCGAGTCCTTCGATCTCCTTCGGATCGGACATGCGCGATAGCACTCGCAAGCCCATGTCCGCCGGCAAGGGAATCCAGAGCTGAAGAACCCGGGGATCTCCGCCACTTTCCGCCTGCTGGCCCAAGTCGGCCACCAGGCCATACTCATGCTGCAACACCGTCCGCTCGACGGCCGCGAATTCCCACGGCCGGACAAACTCGGGCAGATACCACCAGTGCCGGCCCATCCGTTGCGTTCCGTAGAAATGGTGCACGCCACCGCCCGCCAGAAAGACCACCAGCCTTTTGCCCCGCGTTTCGCCACCCAAGGCCTCGCCCAGCGCCGCAAAACGCCTGGCTTCCCCGGCCCGGAACCAGAGCCTCTGGCCGTTGGGGAGCACCATGGGTTCCGCCTGCCAGGTCTTTTCCGCCTGCCAGACCGCCCGGAGCCCGGCCCACTGCATGGCCAGCGCCGGCAACAGCAAAACGATCCAACCGATCCGCCAACGGGGTTGCACCAGGCCCCAGGCAACGGCAGCCCCGGGCCAAACCAGCCAGAGGTGCCCCAACAGGGCATAGTCGTTCTTGAAAAGAACCAGGCAGCCGATGACCCAATAAAGCGGCCCGAAAGCCAATCCCGCCATTGCCGCCGACGGAGGCACCACGGTCACTCTAGGCTTGTGCCCCGACCGAAACCACATCCCCATGCCGGCGACACCACACAGCACGGGCACCCAGACGCTGAAAAACTCGGTTGCGCCCGGCCATTCCGGCCAGCGCCGCACATAAGTGGCCGCATAGTGGGCCACCATGTGACTCGGCCAAAGCTGCTCGATCACTCCCGCCCACGGCAGCACGGACCGGTAATAGGCAAGCAAAGCCAGCCAGATCACGGCGTATGCCAGCAACACCCGCCACAACCATCCGGCCATCCGATGAGCCCACTCGCGCCAAACCGGAACCTCTGCGCGCAAGCCCCAGCCCTCCAAAAGGCAGAGCACCAAAAAAGCCACCATATGCGGACCGAAGCGCACCCACTGCAGGGCGCCCAACAACAGGCCCATGACCAAGGCCCGCTTGTGCCGCCCGGGGCATCTCGCCAACAACCACCCCAGTCCGGCCAGCAGCAACATTTCCAGCGCGCCGTGCGGCCCGTTCAATGCCATGATTCCCACCGGACTCATGATCGGGAGGAGTCCCAGCAGCGCCCAGCTTGTTCCCATCCCGGCGCCCATGACTTCCCGCGTAAGACCCGCGAGCAACCACCACGCCGCCGCCATCAGGACAGTGGAAGCCAGCACCAGTGTCAGCGGCGTGTTGCCGCCAACCTGCGCCCACAGCCAATACCATCCGGCAGCCAGCGAACCATACTGCCAGTTGAGGTCCCGATACAAAACCTCGCCGTGATTCAGCCGCTCAACCGCATAGAGGTAGGAACCCTGGTCATAGAGGATGAACCGCGTGGCATTGAACGTGTGCGCCGGCAGCCAGCCGATCTGCCAGATGATCCAGAGCAACAGCCCTGCACCCAGACCCAGCATCAACCACTCCCGGGACGGCGCGCCTCTCGCTGTTGCTCCCGGAACCGGCGTCATGTCAGGGCAACGGACTGGCGGATCCCAGCGCGATCTGCTGCACCACTTCGCCAGCCGCAGCAAAGCCGAAGGCCCCGGTGATGAACACCGCGGTGCCGAAGCCGGTCGCGCAATCGAGCCGCAGGTTCGAGCCTTCCTCGGGCTCGGTCGAGCAGGTGCCATCGGCCCACGGAAAGACCGGCTGCTCCTGCGAGGACACGCAGGGGATGCCGTAGTGGTTGCCCTCGCCCTTGGCGAACCCGTGGTCCCGCCGCAGTTTCTTGCGCACCTGCCGCAGCAACTCGTCGCCGTGCCCGCCGCCGAAGTCGGTCACGACGATCCGCGTGGCGTCCCGCTTGCCGCCGGCCGAGCCGACGGTCAGCACCGGCTGGCCGCGCTTGGTGCACTCGGCGATGAGCAGCGCCTTGTTGGACATCAGGTCGATGCAGTCCACCACCCAGCTGAAGCGCGTCGCCAGCAGCGTCTCCGCCGTCTTGGCCGTGAAATACTCGCCGACCGTCGTGACGAGGCACGCCGGGTTGATCAGCTTAACGCGCTCCGCCAGCGCCGCCACCTTCGGCCGGCCGATGTTGCCGTCGAGCGCGGGCAGCTGGCGGTTGACGTTGGTCAGGCACACGTCGTCGAGATCGATCAGCGTGATCGCCCCGATGCCGGACCGGGCCAGGCCCTCGACCACCCACGAGCCGACCCCGCCCACCCCCACGACGCAGACATGTGCCGCCTGTAATCGCGGCAGGGCCGCGGCCCCGTAGAGCCGGCCGAGCCCGCCGAAGCGCTGGAGATAATCTTCCGTCAGCACGATGTGGGCGTTCTGGCGGAAAGCCAGCCGGCTTCAACGCACAAGTCGCCCAAATCTACGCATTTTTTGGCGGCGGCCATTTATTAGCCAACGGCTCGGTCCCGCCGCCAAACGGTCATTACCGCCCCTCAATCCGTCATCGTCGTTGGTTTGCCGCCGCGGGCGCGGTATCCTCGGGTTCTCCAAACCTCCATATCATGAGCACTTCCCTCCTCGCCAAACGCGGCGCCGATCTCCTCCACGATCCGCTGCTCAACAAAGGCACCGCCTTCACCGACGCCGAACGCGACCAACTCGGCCTGCGCGGCCTGCTGCCGCCGCGGGTCTTCCCCCAGGACCAGCAGGTCGCCCGGGTGCTCGAGAGTTTCCGGCGCAAGACGACGGACCTTGAGAAATACATTTATCTCATCTCGCTGCAGGAGCGGAACGAATCCCTTTTCTACCGGGTGGTGCTGGATCACCTCCCCGAGATGATGCCCATCATCTACACGCCCACCGTCGGTCTGGCCTGCCAGAAGTGGGGTTACATCTTCCGCCGTTCGCGCGGGATTTATCTGACCGCGGCGGATCGCGGCCGCATCGCCAAGGTCCTGCGCAACTGGCCCCACGCCGACGTGCGCATGATCGTCGTGACCGACGGCGAGCGCATCCTCGGCCTCGGCGACCTCGGCGCCAACGGCATGGGCATCCCCGTGGGCAAGCTGGCCCTCTACACCGGCTGCGCCGGCATCCATCCGGCACAGTGCCTGCCCATCATGCTCGACGTCGGCACCGACAACCGCGAGCTGCGCGAGGACCCCTTCTACATCGGCACCCCCGTGCCCCGCCTGCGCGGCCCCGCCTATGACCAGCTGGTCGAGGAATTCGTCCAGGCCGTGCAGGTGGTCTTCCCGCACGCCTGCCTCCAGTTCGAGGACTTTGGCAACGCCAACGCCTTCGCCCTGCTGCACCGCTACCAGGACAAGGTCTGCACCTTCAACGACGACATCCAGGGCACCGCGGGCGTGACGCTGGCCGGGCTCTATTCGGCCGCGCGCCTGTCGGGCCGGCCGCTGAAGGACCTGCGCATCCTCTTCTACGGCGCCGGCGAGGCGGGCATCGGCATCGGTGACCTGATCGTGGACGCCCTCGTCGCCGAGGGCGTGCCCCTGGAAGCCGCGCGGCGCCAGTGCTGGTTTGTCGACTCCAAGGGCCTCGTCGTTAAAAGCCGCACCGATCTTGTCGACCACAAGCTCCGCTTCGCCCACGACCATGCCCCGGTCAAGGAGTTGGGCGCCGCCATCGAGGCCCTCAAGCCGCACGCCCTCATCGGCGTCTCCGGCCAGGCCGCCACCTTCACCGAGCCGGTCGTGCGGGCCATGGGCCGCCTCAATGAACGGCCGATCGTATTCGCGCTCTCCAACCCGACCTCGAAGTCCGAGTGCAGCGCCGAGCAGGCCTATACGTGGACCGACGGCCGCGCGATCTTCGCCAGCGGCAGTCCCTTCCCGCCGTGCACGCTGGCCGGCCGCACCTACGTGTCCGGCCAGGGCAACAACTCCTACATCTTCCCGGGCGTCGGGCTCGGCGTGGTCGCCACCCAGTCGTCGCGGGTCACCAACGAGATGTTCCTCGTCGCCGCGCGCGAGCTGGCGAAACTGGTGACGCCGGAGGACCTGGCCATCGGCCGCGTCTATCCGGCGCTCACCCGCATCCGCGAGGTTTCCGCCGCCATCGCCCTCGGCGTGGCGGAAATCGCCTACGCCAGTGGCGTCGCCCGGCAGCCCCGGCCCGCCAACCTGCCCGCCTACATCAAGGCGCAGATGTATCAGCCTGACTACCCGGACTACCAGTGACCGTTCCCCGCCTCAACGCGCCCGGGGTGCCGGGTTCAACCGGGCCGTGAGGCGGCCCATCATCTCAAATACCGCCTTCTTGGCGTCCTCGTCGGCGCAATTGGCGTTGATCACGAGGGCGGCGTTCCCGGCCGGGGCCACGCGGACCACGGTGTAGTTCATCGTGTTGGAGCCGTCGTGGCCGAAGGAATCCAGCCCGAGTGCGGGCCAACTGCCGCGCCCCCAGCCGTAGGCGTAGTTGTTCGGGGGGTAATGCGCCGTGTGCAGTTCGCGCCAGGTTTCCGGCTGCAGGAAACGGCTTTCCTCACCCCGCTGTCCCTGGAGATGAGCGACGGCATAGCGCAACAGATCCAGCGTGCTAGCGTGCGCAGTGGCCGCCGGCCCGATCGCCGGCGGATTGTCACCCCCCTTGCCGCCCGGGACCGGAGTGAGCTTGACCGTGGGTGAGCGGAGGTGCCCCCAGGGTTGGTCGACCCGCCCCGGGTAGGCCGGGGCCCCAAAGCCTCCCGACGTCATGCCGAGGGGGCCATAGACGTGCAGTCGCACCAGATCCTCCCATTTCGCCCGGGCCATGGTCTCCAGCATGTGCCCCGCGATGGCATAGGATAGATTCGAATAGTGGAATGCCGTGCCGGGCGGGGTCAGGGGCTTCTGCTTCCGCACCACCTGCCGGGTGAGCGACGCACGCTGATCCCGGGGCAGTTGCGTATAGTCGATCTTCAGGCCTACTTCCGGCGCCAGGTCCGAAGTCTGGGTGGGCAACCCCGCCTGGTGCGAAAGCAACTGGCCCAGCGTGACCTCACGCCACTCCGGCAACATCGATGATTTCCACAGGGGGAATGCCTCCGCCAGCGTGGTGTCCCAGCGCACCACGCCGCGCTCGACCAGCACCCCGGCCAGCGTGGCGGTGACCGACTTGGTGCAAGAACCCATGTTGAACTTGTCGGATACCGTCACGCGCTCGGGCGATCCGGCCTTGCGCACCCCGCCTGCGCCCTGCGCCACGATCTCTCCGTTGTGCCACAACGCCGCCGCCATGCCGGGCACGGCGTATTTTTGGCAGAGCTCCTCCAATTCCGCATCCAGTGACTCGGGCTCGGCCCACCCAGCCAAGGGGAGGAGGGCGGCCAGGAACGCTCCGACGAGTCTCATGGCAGGGCCTCCACCGCCGCGATGGCCGCCGCCTCGCGCGCGGCCCAGGCGCCCCGGATCAACACAAAGGGCAACGACCGTCGCTCCAGCGCGCCGCGCCAGATGCGCAGGCATTTTTCCCGGTCCGCCGGATCGGGAAAACAGCGCTGCGGATCGGGCGCAAAGGGCGTGTCGATGTCGAGCAGGAGGTAGAGCGCGTAATTCCGGCAGCGTTTCTCCGCCCCGCGCCTCAGCTCGTCCGGGCAGGTGCCGTAAAGCAGGTCGCTCCAGAGCATCGTCGTCAGGGCGTCGGTATCGCAAATGACCAAACCGGTGGCACCCGCCGCCGCTTCGTCTTCCCGCCGCCACTGCTCCCGGGCGATCGGCAGCATGTCCTCGAGGCCCAGCGCGCCCTGCTGGTCCCAGCGCTCGCGGGCATACTCGGCGACCAGGGGTGCGCCGAAGCGAGCGGCCAGTTTTCCCGCAAGCTGCGTCTTGCCCGTCGATTCGGGGCCATAGACGGCGATGCGCCGGGCTCCGCTCATGCCGCCCCCTTCATGGACCGGCGCCATTCGCGCCAGCCCCACAGGGCCATCAGCCAGAAAATCACGTAGAGCCCGGATGTCAGCCGCAGGTCCTTCACCCAATAGACCCCGATGGCCACGGTGTTCACCAGCAGCCAGCCGGGCCAGCATTCGAGTTTCTTGCGCGCCTGCAGCCACTGCGCGATGAGGCTGAAGATCAGGATGAACGCGTCCCAGTAAGGCAGCGCCGCATCGGTCGTGCGGTGCATGAGCATCCCCCAGCCTGCCGTCAGCACGGCGCCGGCAACCACCGCGCCGGCCGCAGCCGCAAGGCCGAGTTGAGTCACCGGCAGTTCGTGAGCCGGCGTCCGGCCGCGCCACCAATGCCACCAGCCGTAGGCCTGGATGAGGAAAAACGCGACCTGCAGGATGGCGTCCGAGTAGAGCTTGGCGTCGAAGAACACCCAGGCATACACCGCCACTTGCACGAGGCCGACCGGCCAGCCGATGATGTTCTGGCGGATCATCAGCCATACGCCGATGATGCCCAGCACCGTGCCGATGATCTCCCAGATGCTCATGTAATGCGGTCACTTGTGGGCGGACCGCCCCCCGCCGGCAAGACTAGGCGTGCTTCTTCCCGGATTCGACCAGGTAGGCCTCCATCGCCTCCCGGGTCAGGGTGTGGCCGGCGGCGCAGCGCGGGCATTCCACGCGGATGGTCTCGCCGTCGCCGAACAGGCCCTCGGGGTCGGCCCGGAACGCCGGCGCGATGGCGCCAAGGATCTTCTGCTGCGTGCAGCCGCAGTGCCAGCCGTAGTTGCGGCTCTGGATGCGCCCGACTGTCTCGGCGGCGCCGGGATTACGCACGCCCTCGGCGTCGACCGAGGCAAACCACGCCAGGTCGCAATCCGGCTGGGCCACCAGCATCGCATAGCTGTCGTTCCCTAGGTCAAAGAAACGCACGGGTTGCTGCTCACTGCGGGCGTAGTAGACGCCCACGGCGGCGAACACATCTTCGCCCTGGAAGTTCACCACGCTGCGGCGCGGCTCGGCTCCGCGCCGGGGCACGATGTCGCTGAAGAACACGTTCTCGGCGGCCTCGCGCACGTTCTCCGTGAACAGCCGGCCCGTGACGGTGCAGTCCTCGTTGTCGCCGGCGAGGAAGAGGTTCAGCCGCGGCTCCTGGAAATTGAGCGTCCAAGCGATGTGCTCGTTGAGCGGCCGCGAGGCGCAGTGCAGCGTGAAGGCCGCCAGCGCGGTCTTGAAGAGCTCCGCCTGCCCGGGCGTGTAGCGCAGCTTGTTGTCCGCCACGTGCAGGTAGAAATCGGTGAACAGCGGCCCGAGGTCGGCGCGCACCAGCATGGCGTTGCGGTGGCGGACAAAGTCCACCGTCACGATGGCTCCGTTCAGTTCCTGGGCTGGGTTGTCTTGCATGGGGGCAGTGTATGCAGAACTGGCCAAAGTCCAGCCGGACGGCGGAAAGCGGGCCTTTCAGCGGTTGCCAAGCGGGCCGAAACCGTGGACTTTATCTCGAAATGTCCGAACGCATCTCCACCAACCCCCACACGGAGGAAGAGTTCTCCCTGCCCCTGTTTCTTTTTGTCGTCGCCGTCTCCTTCGGCGGCTTCCTCGGCCTGGTCTGGTTGCTCGCGCCCGCGTCCGTCTGGGCGGCGCAGGTCTCCGGCCCGTTCTGGAAACTGGCTGCCGCCTTCGTCGGATTTTCGCTCTTCAATTGCTTCATGGAGTTCTTCTTCCACCGCTACGTCCTCCACAAGCCGGTGGTCCCGATCCTGAGCTACTTCTACAAGCAGCACACCCACCACCACAGCCTGACCCGCATCACCCGTCGCCGGACCCCGGGGGGGCTGGACGTCAATTTCGTCGAGAACTTCTACCCGATCCTCGAAAAGGAGCAGAAAGAGGCCTCTTTCTTCCCGTGGTATACCTTTGTCATCTTTGCCGCGATCCTGACGCCGTCCTTTGCCGTCGTGCAATGGCTCGCCCCCTCCTTCCCCATTTTTCTGGCGGGTTACGCCGGGCTGGCTTCCTCGCTGCTGATCTACGAGCTCTTCCACGCCATCGAGCACTGGTCCTTTGAAAAATGGGGCCCGCTCATCGACAGCCCGACCTGGGGCGGCTTCTGGCGCAAGGTCTACAGCTTTCACCTGCGCCATCACGCCGTGATCGACTGCAACGAGGCCATCTCCGGCTTCTTCATCCTGCCGGTGGCCGACTGGGTCTTTGGAACCTATATCCTGCCCGGCGTGCTCTACAAACACGGGCAGACGGTCGCCGAGGAGAAGGAATTCCTCAGTCCCCGCCCCATCGCTCCCATCCGCTGGCTCGACCGCGTGACCGACGATATCGTCAAGGTCCGCCGCCAGCGCGCGCGGGCCTGAGCCACAGCCCCCTTAAAAAGCAAAGGCGCCCCACCGGGCGCCTTTTTCATGGCCATGCACGAAGTCCGGTTCACCCCTTCGGGATGACACCCTTCTGCTCGAGCTTCTTCACCTTGGGTTTGATGACGAATGTGCAGTAACCCTGGTTCGGGTTCTTGCGGAAATAATCCTGATGATACCCCTCCGCCGGGTAAAACCTGGTCAGCGGCGAAACCTCGGTGACAATCGGGTCCGGCCAGAGCGCCTGCGCGGCGATCTTCGCCCGGGCGGCCGCCTTCTGCTGCGCCTCGTTGTGGTAGAAGATCACGGAGCGATACTGCGTGCCCTCGTCGGCGCCCTGGCGGTTGAGGGTCGTCGGGTCATGCGCCTCGAAGAAGACCTCCAGGATCTTGTCGTAGCTGATGACCGCCGGGTCGAACTCCACCTGGATGACCTCGGCATGGCCCGTCGTGCCGGTGCACACCTCCTCATAGGTGGGATTCGCATCGCGACCGCCGGCATAGCCGCTGACGACCTTTTTCACCCCCGACAGGCGCTCCAGCACGGCCTCCGTGCACCAGAAACAGCCGCCACCGACGGTGGCCAGCTCGGTTGAGGACGCGGGTTTGGTATCAGCCTGGAGGGTCATGGCGGTGAAAAGGGTCAGGAGGGCGATGAGGGGGCGGACGTTCATGAACGTGGGAGGAGGCTAGCCGGTTTTTATTCCGATGCAACCTCCGCGACTGGACGCCGGCCCGGCGGCGGCTACAGTGCCGCCATGGACGATCCCCGCCTCGACAAGTGGCTCTGGAGCGTGCGGGTCTTCAAGACCCGCCCCGAGGCCACGGCCGCATGCCGCGCCGGCAAGGTCCTCATCGGCGAGCTCGAGGCCAAGCCCGGCCGCGATGTCCATGCCGGGGAGACGGTCACCGTCCGGGTCGGAGCCGTCACCCGCACCCTGAAGGTCGTCGCCCACCCGCGCTCGCGCGTCGCCGCTAAACAGTTGCCGGAATACATGACCGACCTCACGCCCGCCGCCGAATACGAGCGCGCCCGCCAGGCGGGCATCGAGCACATGCTGGCCCGGGAACGCGGCAAGGGCCGCCCGACCAAGCGGGACCGCCGCGAGATGGGCCGGCTCTTCGGTTTCGAGTGACGGCGGTCAGCGCGTCAGCTTGCGGTATTTGATCCGGTGCGGCTGGTCGGCGTCCTTCCCCTTCCGTTTCTTGAAATCCTCGAGATAGGCGGAGTAGTTGCCGGCGAACCAGTGGACGTAGCTGTCGCCCTCGAAGGCCATGATGTGCGTCGCCGTGCGGTCGAGGAACCAGCGGTCGTGGGAGATGATCACCGCGCAGCCGGCAAAGCTCTCCAGCGCCTCCTCCAGCGCACGGATGGAATTCACGTCGAGATCGTTGGTCGGCTCGTCGAGCAGCAGCAGGTTGGCCCCGCTCTTGAGCACGCGCGCCAGCAGCACGCGGTTGCGTTCGCCGCCGGAGAGCACGCCGACCTTCTTCTGCTGGTCCGCGCCGGTGAAGCCGAACTGCGCGCAGTAGGCGCGGCTGTTCACCGAGCGCGTGCCGAGCACCATGACCTCCTGCTCGTCGCTGATGACCTGCCAGATGGTCTTGTTGCCCTCGAGCGAGTCGCGAGACTGCTCGACATAGGCGGACTTCACGGAATCACCGACCTTGAACGAGCCGGCGTCGGGCTTTTCCAGGTTGGTGATGAGCTTGAAGAGCGTCGTCTTGCCCGCGCCGTTCGGACCGATGATGCCCACGATGCCACCGGGCGGCAGCGAGAACTCGAGGTTCTCGAACAGCAGCTTGTCGCCGTAGCCCTTGGCCACCTTCTGCGCCTGCACGACGAGCGTGCCGAGGCGCGGACCGGGCGGGATGATGATCTCGAATTTCTTCTCCTGCTCGGCCACGTCCTGCTTGAGCATGGCCTCGTAGGCGCTGATGCGCGCCTGGGACTTGGCCACGCGGGCCTTCGCGCTCTGCCGGATCCACTCGAGTTCGCGCGCCATGGCCTTCTGGCGCTTGCTCTCGGTGCGCTCGGCCACGGTGGCCATGGCCTGCTTCTGCTCCAGCCACGAGGAGTAGTTGCCCTTGAACGGCAGGCCGTGCCCGTGGTCGAGTTCGAGGATCCAACCGGCGACATTGTCGAGGAAGTAGCGGTCGTGGGTCACCGCGATGACCGTGCCCTCGTAGCGCGAGAGGTGCTGCTCAAGCCAGTTGACCGAGTCGGCGTCGAGGTGGTTGGTCGGCTCGTCGAGCAGCAGGATGGACGGCTTCTGCAGCAGCAGCCGCGCGAGCGCGACGCGGCGGCGCTCGCCGCCGGAAAGGTTGTCCACGATGGCCTCGCCCGGCGGGCAGCGCAACGCGTCCATCGCCTGCTCGACCATCGGGGCGACGTCCCAGGCGCCGAGGCGGTCGATTTCCTCCTGCAGCTTGGCCTGTTTGTCGGAGATAGCATCCTTCGCCTTGTCGTCAGCCGCCTCGGCGAGTTCGTCCCACGAGGCATCGTAAGCGGAGGTCAGGTCGGTGAGGTGCTTCACGCCCTCCTCGACGCAGGCGCGGACGGTGGCGCCGGCGGTAAGCGACGGTTCCTGGGGCAGGAAGCCGACGGTGTAGCCCGGCTCAAAGTGCACGCGGCCGTCGATCTCGGTGTCGATGCCGGCGAGGATGCGCATGAGCGAGGACTTGCCGGAGCCGTTGAGGCCGAGCACGCCGATCTTGGCGCCGAAATAGAACGACAGGGAGATGTCGCGGAGGATTTCCTTGCGCTCGATCTTCTTCGAGACGCCGATCATCGAGAAGATGATCTTGGGGGCTTCGGGCTGGGCCATGGTGACAGGCAACGTGGCGGGCGGACCCGCCACCTACAAGAACAAGCTGGCCGGCCTCAGGACCGGGTCGAAAAATAGTAGGTCAGGATGACCACCAGGAGCAGCACACCGGCACCGATGGCCACCTTGGTCGCGAACGGCTTGTGCCGCCGGATGGCCCGGCCGGCCGCGTCGCCACCCACGGGGTCGACGAGGAAGATGCGCATCTTCTCGGGGATGTTCTTCAGTTTTTGCGGCGGCAGGTAGGTGCCCTTCAGGTCCAGCTGGTTCTCGACCTGCGAGTAGATGAAACTCGACATGGCAATGCCGCCCGGGTCCGCCAGGGGCTGGATGCGCGCGGCGACGTTCACCGCGTTGCTGAAAATATCGTCGGCCCGGTCCACCAGCTCACCGAGGTGCAGGCCGATGCGAACGGAGTAGCGTTTTTCCGCCGGCACCCAGGCATTGTTGGACTCGACGTCCTGGATCACGCTCTGGCTGCAGCGCACGGCGGACAGGGCGGTGGGAAACTCGGCCATCGAGCCGTCGCCCAGAAACTTGACCACGCGGCCGCCAAACTTCGGCACCTCGGCGCGCAGGAGCTTTTCCAACTCGGCCACGCAGGCGAGCGCCCGCTCCTCATCGCCGGCCATCATCGCGCTGTAGCCGACCATATCGAGGAACATCACGGCGGCGAGCCGGCGGTTGGGCTGTCCGGAAGCCGGATTGGTGCTGCCGAACCCCGGGTTGGTCTGTCCGAAACCCGGATTTGTTTGTCCGAAACCTGGTGTAGAATCCATGGGAGGCAGCCCCCTTCGATAACCAATCCGGCCGGTGGCACAAGCGAGGAATCAGGCGGCCGGGATCACCCGGGCCCGGTTCAGCGCAGCGTGGCCTGGGCCAGCGCCCCCGCGGTGGCCGTGGGCGAGCCGACGGCCGACACCTGCGTGGGCGCCGCGGTGTCCTCCACCAGCGAGCGGAGGAATTCCGGCTCGGCGTTGAGCCGGGCGCGCAGGATGCTGCCGTAAATCTGGGCCTTGGAGCTGGCCAGCTCCTGCCGGGTGAGGCCGAGCAGTTCGATGCCCTTCAACGTCTCGTGGAGGATCTTCACATAGGCGAGCACCCGCTGGGCATCGGGATTGTCGCTCTTCTCCAGCCAGGCGCGGAAATCCTTCGCCTCCGTGCCGAGCGACAGCACCTCGAAGCTCTGATAGCTTTCCGCCAGCGCCAGGGCCACCTGGTCGAGCTTGGCCTGGCCATCGCCGATCAGGCCGGCCTCGGTGGCAAGGCGGAGGACCTCGCGCACCGCGCGGTTCTCGACGCGGGCGTCGGCCACCTCGTAGTCGGACTCACGCGGGCGCTCGCGCTCCGGGATGGTCATGAACAGGCCCATGCGAAGCTCGCGGGAGCGGGTCTCGGACGGCCGCAGGGCGCGGGCGTAGATGCCTAGGGCCTGCAGCTGCTCGCGCACCGCGGGCGACAGGTCGACCTCGGGCGGGGCGGTCTCGCGGTCCTCGCGGGGCACATTCGGCGTGAAGGCCGATTGCAGCACGGTGCGCGGGGCGGCGCCCTGGGTCGTGATCGTGCGCATCGGCAGCAGGTTTAGCCCGAACAGATCGTCGGACGCGGTGACAAAGGGCCCGAGGCCGCCGATGGTGCGGGTGGTCAGACCGGCCGTGCTCAAATCGAGATAGAGCAGGAAAGGCACCGGGTTGGGCCGGAACCGGTTGGATACCACCAGATCCGCCACATAGACACTGCGCTGCGTGCCGCCGCTGTCCGGCAGCACGTCGACCACCGAGGAGCCGAGGCTGCTCACAATGTTGCCGGTGTTCGTCTGGTAGGAATCGAAGAGTGCGGAGGTGGCGGGCACGGGGGCAAAGGCCTGGCGCGTCGGGACATTCGAGCCGAAGCTGGTGCTGTAGAAAAATACCGCGCCGGCGACGAGTTCCGTGCCCTGGTCCTGCAGGGTGCCGCCCGGACCCTCCACGCCCGCCGGCGTGCGCGACCGGAGATGGATGCTCGGCGAAATAGTGCCGCCGGCCGGCGTGGCACTGCTGACCAGGATCAGGTAGTTGGTCGCCGCCGTGCTGCTCAGCGTGATTCCATCCGTGGCCGCCGTGCCATCGGCGATGGCGATCAGCGAGCCATTGCGGACCACCAGGCGCTCGAAGGGCTGGACCGTGATCTTGCGGGCAAACAGGTTCAGGTCACCCTCATTGCTCTTGAAGATGGACGCGCGGCCCGGGGCGGCCGTCTTGGCCGTCGTGCCCGTGGCCGCCCCGCTGCCGAGGATAATCTCGCCCTCGGCCGAATCCACGAAGGTGCCGCGCGCCGCCCCGCCGGGGGCGGTGAACTGCAGGAAGTCGTTGTCCCCGGTCGCCCCCGTGCCGATGGCCAGGGCAATGTCATTCTGCGCCCAGATATCCCCGCCCACGAGCATGTAGCGGCCGGCGGCGGAGAGGCTGTTCAACCGCGCATTCGAGGCGCCGATGTCGCCCCCGGTGCTGATGGTCGAGCCGGGGGCCGTGATGGTGACCGTGCGGCCTCCCGCGGACAGACCCTGGGCGAAGGAGATGCCCTCGGCCGGGCTCGCCGTCGCATTGAACACGGCGGCCAGGGTCGAGTTGAAGGTCAGATTCGTGCCCAGCGTGACCGAGTTGTTATAGAACTGCGAACCGGTGGTATCGACCGTGATGGCCGCGGCGGTGTCGAAGGTCGCCGGATCGTTAACGGTGAGCCGGGTGGAGTTGAAGTTGGCGCGGATAACCGTCGTGCCGCCGGCATCGGTGGTCACATCGCCCAGCCGGGTCGTCTGGCCGACGGGGGCGTTGAAAATCGTGGCGCCGGAGACATTGGCGATCAGGTCGCTCTCGCCGGTGGTGGCGGCGTTGACGCCGGAGAGGGTCGTGAGGGCCGGGCCGGTGTTGAGGGTGCCGTTGAAGGTGAGCGCGGAAGCCCCCATCGTGGTGTTCGTGCCGAGCAGCACGGGGCCATTATAGATCTGGGAGCCGGTGGTCCGAACCTGGCCGCCATAGTAGATCATGGTGCTGGCACCAGCGGAAGTAATTGAACCGAGCGGCTGCGTGCCGCCGACCGCGCCGACAAAGGTCAGGTTGCCGGTCAAGTTGGCGGTGAGGGCCTGTCCGCCGTTGAGGGTGCTGTTGAACCGGCCGGACGGACCGCCGAGGGTGAGGGCTGCGCTGAGCGTGACCGGATCGTTGAAGCGGAAGGAATTGGCGACGGTCAGCTGGCCGCCCCCGAGCACGGTCGAGCCGGGCGCGTCGGTGAGGAGCGAGCCGATATTGGTGATGGGTGAGATGAACCGGGTGACACCGGGCGAGTTGATCGCAACCGCACCACTACCGGTGGTGATGCCCGCCAACTGGGCGTTCGCACCGGCGGTGACCGTAACCGAACCTCCGGCGGTGGTAACCGTTCCGGGCGCGCTGGCGGTCACGTTCTGCGCGGCATTGAGGGTGATATTCCCCGACGTGGTGCCAATGGACGCATCGATGATCAGGTCACCGCCCGTCGATCCCAGGTTGACGGTCGAGCCGCTCGAGATCGGGGAACTGATGGTCAGGCTGCCGAGCGAGGACAGGGTGAAGGCACCGGTCGAAGTCACGCCGGCGAGATTGACCAAACTGACGTTGGTCAGGGTGATCGTGCCACCATTCAGGGAAACGGTGCCGAAGCTGTTGCCGGGAGCGTCGAGGATGATGTCGAAGCCATTCGCATTGAAGTTGGAAGTCCCGGGGACCACGGAAGGCGCGCTGTCGGTGATGGCCCCGCCGGCGGTGATGGTCATCGTGCCCGAGGCGGTGAGACCGGGCAGGTTGATGGGCGCGTTGTCGTAGATCAGCGTCAGGTTCCGCAGGCTGGTCAGGCCATTCAGGTTCGTCGTGGCCGGGGAAATAACGGGAACCTGGGCGCCGGCATTCACATTGCGCAGGGCGAGGTCGCGGATGTTGGTCACCGTGCCTGCGAGCACCGGGGCGATCGGGCCAAGATTGTTGGCCTGCGTCGAGAGGAGGATGTCGGTGTTGGGCGTGGTGAGCGCAAAGGTCAGGTCGTCCGCCACCGTGAGCACCCCGCTCTGGGTGATGTTCCCGCCGGCGGTCAGGGTCAGGTCGTCCGAGATCGTGGAGGCGCCCAGGTCGATCGCATTGACGTCGACCAGGGTCACATCGAGGCCGCTGGTGATGACCACCGTGCCGAAGTTGTTCGCGTTATCCAAGGTGATGTTGTTGGTCGCACCCGCTGCCAATGTGGTCGTGCCTGTCACCGTCAGCGCGCCGCTGTCCGTAATCGCGCCGGCCGTGGTGACGTTCAGGGCGCCGGAGACGGTCGAGGCGCCCAGGTCGAGGGCGTTGACGTCGTTCAATGTCACGTTGTTGCCGCTGGTGATAACCACCGTGCTGAAGTTGTTCGCGTTATCCAGGGTGATGTTGTTGGCCGATCCGACCGCCAGTGTGGTCGTGCCCGTGACATTTAAGGCCCCGCTGTCCGTCAGCGCCCCGGCCGTGTTGACGTTCAGGGTGCCGGAGACGGTCGAGGCACCCAGGTTGAGGGCGCTGGCATCGTTCAGGGTCACGTTGTTGCCGCTCGTGATGACCACCGTGCTGAAGTCGTTCGCGTTATCGAGGGTGATGTTGTTGCCAGACCCAGCGACCAGAGTTGTCGTGCCCGTCACCGTCAGCGCACCGCTGTCCGTAATCGCGCCGGCCGTGGTGACGTTCAGGGCGCCGGAAACCGTCGAGGTGCCCAGGTTGAGAGCGTTGACGTCGTTCAACGTCACGTTGTTGCCGCTGGTGATAACCACCGTGCTGAAGCTGTTCGCGTTATCCAGGGTGATGTCGTTGCCCGCCCCGGCCGCCAGCGTCGTCGAGCCCGTCACATTCAGTGCTCCGCTGTCGGTCAGCGCACCGGCCGTGGTGATGTTCAGGGTGCCGGAGACCGTTGACGCGCCCAAATTCAGCGCGTTCGTATCGTTCAAGGTGACATTATTGCCGTTGGTGATGACCACCGTGCTGAAGTTGTTCGCGTTATCCAGGGTGATGTCGTTGCCCGCCCCGGCTACCAAGGTCGTCGTGCCCGTCACCGTCAGCGCACCAGTGTCGGTGATCGCCCCGGCCGTCGTCACATTCAGCGCTCCGGACAGCGTCGTGGCCGGCAACACCACCCCGGCCGCCGTATTGTTGATCGTGAGGGTGCCCAACTCGCCGTTAACGGCCCCGCCGATTGTGCCACCGAAAGTGACCGCAGCGGTGCCGGTATTGATGGTCAGATCGTTGGTTTCTGAAACCTGGCTGTCGAGCGTGTCACCTAAGGCCACGGCACTGTTGGTTGTGGTCAGGATAAGATCCGTATCGATTCGCACGCTGTCTCCGTAGGTCTGTGCCCCGGACGTGGTCACATTGCCGTTGAGTGTGGTGGTGCCGCCCGCGTTCGTGGTCAGAGAGGCCAAGGCCACTGTGCCACCTATCACTCCATTAAAGCCCGTCGTCCCTGTCGAGTTGGCCGTAAGACTGAATCCCCCGTTCAGTGTGCTCGCAAAAGTGATGTCACCCGCCCCGGCGTTGATGGCTACAGGACCAGCGAGCGCCACCGCGGAAGCGTAAGTCACGGCGTCATCTGTCGTCGTGATGTCGCCCGCCGTGCTGATGCCGCCGGCCGCCGTCAGGCTCACCGCACCGTCGGAGATAATGTCACCCGTGGTGGCGAAAGTCGCCGTGCCGGACTCGCTGACCGTCACCGTGCCGCCGCCCGTCGTCGTGAGGGTGTTGTTCAGCGCCAGGTTCGTGCCCGTCAGGCTCACGCCACCGGCCGCCGTCGTCGCCACCGCCCCGTTCAGCGTCGTCGTGCCCGACCCCGCCGACTGCGTCAGCGTCGCCGCACTGAAGGTCGTCGCCGTCACGTTGGTCGCGGAGGTGATGATCACGTCTTCGAGCGGCGTCGTGCCGCCGACCACACCCGTGAAGGTGACGTTGCCCGTGCCGGCCAAGAGCGTCAGGTCCTGCGTGCCGTTGAGCGTGCTGCTGAAGGTAATGTTACCTACCCCACCGGCACCCGTCGTGATGCTCACCGGACCCGTCAGCGCCGTAGCCGAGACATAGGTCACGTCGTCGTCCGTCGTCGTGATGTCGCCCGCCGCGCTGATGCCGCCGGCCGCCGTCAGGCTCACCGCACCGTCGGAGATAATGTCACCCGTGGTGGCGAAAGTCGCCGTGCCGGACTCGCTGACCGTCACCGTGCCGCCGCCCGTCGTCGTGAGGGTGTTGTTCAGCGCCAGGTTCGTGCCCGTCAGGCTCACGCCACCGGCCGCCGTCGTCGCCACCGCCCCGTTCAGCGTCGTCGTGCCCGACCCCGCCGACTGCGTCAGCGTCGCCGAGGCCAAGCCGGCTGTTTCCGTAACGTTGTTGGCGCTGATGATCGTCACATCACCCAAGGCTGCCGCCCCGCCGACCGCACCTGTAAACGTGATGTTGCCCGTGGTTCCGGCCGTCAGCATGAGATCCTCCGCCGTAGCTCCGGCGGTGGTGGCATTGAGTGCGCCCTGGAAGGTAATGTTCCCGCCGGTCCCGGTGGTCGTCGTGTTGATCGCCACCGTCGTGCCGGCTCCATTCAGGGTTACCGGGCGCAAGAAGTCCACCGCATCCGAGGTCGTGCTGATTGTCCGCGCCCCGGTGATCGTCACCGCCCCCGCCCCGTTTTGGATCACCGCCCCGGTGGCCGAGATGTCCGCCGCAATGTCCAAAGTCGCGCCGTTGGTGAGGGTCAGCGCGCCCGTGCCGGTCGTGGTGATGCCGATCGTCGTGCCGTCCAGAGTGCCGTTGCCATCACTGTCGGTCGAAAGCCCCGCCGTGTTGATGGTCAGCGCGGTCGCGCCTTCCGTGTAGCTGATCGAGCCGACCACGTTGGCGGCGAGGTTGGTGATATTATTGGTGCTGCTCGTCAGCGTGAAGGTAGTCTCGGTGTCGCTGAGCAGTCGCAAGCCGCCGGCCGCGATGCTGCCGCTAACCTGGTTCACCGCCGAGCCACCGATCGCATTGAGGGTGACGTTGCCGGTGGTGGTGACATTGGCGGCGACGTCGGTGATGTCGCTAAAGCCCAGTTGGATGCCCGTGCCGGAAAGGCTGCGCAAAAGGATGTCCCCGGTCGCCGACACTCCGCCGATCGTGTTCGTGCCGAAGGCGAGGAGAATACCCTGCGAATCCGTGGAGTTTTGACCGGTTCCGATGACCCGGATGGCCCCGCTGCCGGTGGACTCAACCTT
>CBDFNB010000021.1:0-44084 GCA_965249855.1 Lacunisphaera sp. | reverse complement strand
ACGAGAACACGCGCATCGTCATCGAGCTTAAGCGCGGCGAGCAGGCCCAGATCGTCATCAACCAGCTCTACCAGAAGACCGCCCTCGAGTCCTCCTTCGGCGTCATCCTGCTGGCCCTCGACAAGAAGCGGCCGAAGCAGATGAACATCAAGGAACTCCTGGAGTGCTACATCGACCACCGCCGCGACGTGGTCACGCGCCGCACCCAGTTCCGCCTCGCCCAGGCCAAGGCCCGCGCCCACATCCTCGAGGGCTACATCATCGCCCTCGATAACCTGGATGACTTCGTGAAGATCATCCGCGCCTCGGCCACCCGCGACGAGGCCAAGGTGCGCCTGATGGCGAAGTATCCGCTCTCCGAGATCCAGACCAACGCGATCCTCGAGCTCCGCCTCTACCAGCTCACCGGCCTCGAGCGCGGCAAGATCGAGGCGGAATACCTCGAGCTCATGAAGCTCATCGACGAGCTCCAGGGCATCCTCGACTCCGAGGCCAAGCTCCTCGCGCTGATCAAGTCCGAGCTGCTCGTGCTCCGCGACAAATACGCCTCCCCCCGCCGCACCGAGATCATCGACGCCGAGGGCGAGCTGCGCATGGAGGACGTCATCCCCAACGAGGGCTGCGTCATCACCGTTTCCCACCTCGGCTTCATCAAGCGCACCCCCGTCGCCGCCTACCGCGCCCAGAAGCGCGGCGGCAAGGGCGTCATCGGCGCCGAGACCTACGAGGAGGATTTCGTCGAGACCCTCTTCACCGCCTCGACGCACGACTACGTGCTCTTCTTCACCAGCACCGGCCAGTGCCTCGCCAAGAAGATCTACGACATCCCGGAGGGCACCCGCACCGCCAAGGGCAAGTCCGTCTCCTCCTTCCTGCGCCTCAACGCCGGCGAGAAGATCGCCGCCATGGTCTGCGTGAAGGATTTCTCCGAGACGAACCACATCGTCATGGCCACCAAGGCCGGCATCACGAAGAAGACCAACCTCGGCGACTACGCCAACGCCACCCGCGAGAGCGGCCTGCGCGGCATCAAGCTCGAGGAGGGCGACACCCTCATCGGCTGCGTCCTCACCAACGGCGAGAACGAGGTCGTCCTCGTCTCCGCCAAGGGCCCAGGCCGTCCGCTTCGTCGAGGCCGACCTCCGCGACCAGGGCCGCGACACCGTCGGCGTCACCGGCATGCGCTTCAAGTATGACGGCGACTACGTCAAGGCCATCGAGGTCTCCGACCCCCGCGGCCCGCCTGCTCATCGCCCGCGAGGACGGCATCGGCAAGCGCACGCCGTTCGAGGACTACCGCCTCATCTCCCGCGGCGGCACCGGCGTCATCGCCATCGAGCTCCCCGAGGACGGCTCCGTCAACGTCGCCGGCGCGCTCAGCGTCCACGGCACCGACGAGGTCATGCTCCTCACCGCCAAGGGCCAGAGCATCCGCACCCGCGTCGCCGAGATCCGCGAGACCGGCCGCGGCGCCAAGGGCGTCCGCCTCGTCAACCTGGAGGAAGGCGACAAGCTGCTCGCCATCGCCAAGGTCGTCGAGTCCGACGAGGAGGAAGCCGCCAACAGCACCCCGCCCGTCGAGCCGCCGGCGGCGACCTGATCGTCCGTCACTCACCTTCAAGGCGCGCCCTCACCGGCGCGCCTTTTTTTATGCGCCCGCCGGCCCGGCCGGCATCCGGCGCACGAGCAGGAACGCCACCAGGTAAAGCACCAGCGCGATGAGCGCGACCGAGCCGAGGCCGCCGAGCATGGAGTAATACTCGAGGCAGCCCCCGAGCACCGCGCCCAGGAGATTCGAGCCCAGCGCGGCCGCCGGTTGCGCGGAGCGGGCCAGCAGGATCGGCACGATCACCCCGGCCAGGCCCACCGGCAGGCCCGTGAGCAGTCCGCCCACGGCGCCGCGCACGAACAGCGGCAGCGTGCTGAGCCAGTCCAGCGGGAAGAACCACAGCAGGCCGACGGCGGCGAACAGCGCAAAAAACCACGGCACCGGGTTCTGCCAGCGCCAGCGCTCCACCGCCAGGTTGGCCAGCAGCACCATGACGAGGATGGCCGCCGAACACCGCCGAGTTCACGACCCAGGTGGAACCGAAGAGCAGCGAGAGGCTCGTCCACACCGCGCGTCTCGATCAGCAGGAAGGCCGCGCCCATGAGGAAGAGCGGCCAGTGGAAGACGTGGCCCGCCCGACCGAGCCCGAACACCGGCCGCACGGCCAGCGCCGCCAGCAGCAGCACAAACCCCAGCACGGCGATATAACCCCAGGGCACCACGCCCGAACGCAGGTAGAGGAAGGGCCAGTCGTCCGTCAGTGTGGCGGTTTGCGCGCGGATCTGCCGCGGACTGACCAGCGGCCGCCCGTCCAGCACGGCCCGGTAGAACTGGGCCTCCGGGGTCGGCACCACGAAAGTCACCGTGCCCCCGTGCATCGAATTATAGACCGGGATCGGCGCCTGGCCCGTGGCCTTCTCAATCGTCCAGTAAAGCCGGTCGACGAACCACTGGCCCGCATTGCACGCCATCGAAAGCGACATGTGCCCGCCGGGCGCCACGCGCCGCCAGGCCGCGCGGATGCCTTCCTCGGTGTAGACGTAGTTGTCGAGCCGCAGCGTGGACATGGCCGACACCATCGCGTGCGAATCGAGCAGCCCGTAGCATACGACATCATAGCGCTCGCCGGTGTTCTTGCCAAAAAACGACCGGGCATCATCGACCACCGTGCGGACTTCCGGCCGGCGGTAGGGCTGCTCGGGGTGCCACTGCCGGCCGATCGCGATGATCTGCGCGTCGATGTCGACGCTCGTCACCTGCCCGTAGCCATGCCGCAAGGCCGCCTGCACGTCGTTGCCCGTGCCCGCGCCGACCACCAGCGCCGTGGCCCGGCGCGGATTGAGCGTGAACGGCAGGTCGTAGAGCTCCCGCACGTTTTGCAGCCGGGACCGGTCCTCGGGCGTCAGCCGGGGGTCGGCCAGCCGGGCGTCCGACACGTCGTGCAGGTATTGGTGGAAGTCCCGGTTCACATCCAGCCGCAGCGCCAGCGGGTCGGTCGCGAGCATGATCCGGTTGTAGGGCGAGAAGGTGGCGCCCTGCCCGGAAAAATATCCCAGCCAGATGATCGCGGCGGCCACCGGCCCGGCCCACCAGCGCCGCGAGAGCCAGACGAACGGTGCCGCGCCCAGGCCCAGCCAGACCGCCGGGCCCGCGTCCAGCCAGGCCGTCAGCGTGAAGACCAGCACGCCGCCCAGCGATCCCGCCAGGTCCGCGCTGTAGGCCCGCAGCACCGGCAGCCGGCCGAACAGATGGCCGAGCGGCGCCCCGGCGCACACAAACACCACCCCTACGCCGGACAGCAGGCCCAGGAAAATCGCAAGGTTGCGGACGAAGGTCCCCAGGTCCGCATTGATCGTCTCCGCACCCCAGAGGGTGATGCTCTGGTCGGGAAAGGTCAGGTGCACGAGCCCGAGCGATTCCGCGGCGGCCACCGGCAGAGCCACGGCCAGAAGCACCGGCAGGACGAAATGCACCAGCCCCGGCAGGCGGCGGCCCAGGGCCACGCCCACGCCCAGGCCGAGGAAGGCCGTGATCAGGACGATGTTGTTGACGTAGGCAAAAACCCGCACCTGCCCCGACGTCCACCGGATCAGCGCCAGCTCAAGGACAAGGATGCCGAAGGTCGTAAGCCCCACCAGCCACGCGGAGCCCGCCCGGCCCTCCGCCCAACCCGCGTCCGCCAGCAGTTTTCGAGGGATCATGAATGTGTGCGGACACTACCGCCGCCCGACGAGCCGTAGGCAATTTTATACGCACCCGGCGGCCCGGCCGGGCGCGTGCGCGACCGGGCCACTCCGGCCTTGCAACCGCCCGGGGCGTGATTCTCCTTCAGTCATCCGTCACCTGCATGGCCGCCCGTCTCTCCAGTCTCCTCTCACCGGAACGCATCAACCTCTCGCTCGGCAGCGCCAAGCGCACCGCCGCCATCAACGAGGTGGCCAAGCTCCTCGAGAGCGACCCGAACGTCGCCAATTTCCAGGGCTTCTACAACGAGCTGCTGGCCCGCGAGCGGCTCGACACCACCTGCCTCGGCAACGAGATCGCCCTGCCCCACGCCCGCACCGAGCACGTGAAGAAGATCGTCATCGCCGTCGGCCGCAGCGAGACCGGCGTCCACTTTGAGAACAGCAACCAGAACGTCCGACTCATGTTCGTGCTCGGCACGCCCAAGTCGAACCCCGGCGACTACCTGATGCTCGTCGGTTCGCTGTGCCGCCTGATCAAGGAAGCCCCGCAGCGCGAGGCGATGTTCGCCGCGAAGACCCCCGAGGAGTTCATCGCGACGGTGAAGGAGCTCGAGGACAAGGTCCTCGGCCCGGCGAAATAACCCGCCCACCGCGGGCTTGCCACAGGAATGACCCCGGGCAGCATCATGCCCCGAACGCATGATCCATTCCTTCATCTTCAGCGAGGGCAAGCTGGTCGGCCGCGACCTTGAGCTCGAGGCGCTGCGTCTCGTTCACGGCGACAAGGGCCTCATCGTGTGGGTCGACCTCGACAACCCGACCGACGACGAGATCAAGCACGTCCTTGAGGGCCTCTTCCAGTTTCACCCGCTGGCCATCGAGGACTGTGTCACCCCCAGCCCGCTGCCCAAGATCGAGGATTACGAGGACTACCTCTTCATGGTCACCCACGCCGTGGATTACACGCGGCAGGACAAATTCGCCACCACCGAGCTCGATCTCTTCCTCGGCAAGGAGTTCATCGTCACCTTTCACCGCCAGCCGTTGCGCTCCGTCACCGCGCTGATCGAACGCCTCGCCAAGAATGTCGGCCTTGGCCCGCGCGGCCCCGACCGCATCGCCCACTCCCTGCTCGATCTCCTGGTGGACAACTTCACCCCCATGCTCGCCGAGCTGCACACCGAGCTCGAGGAGATCGAGGACATCGTGCTGACCCGCGACTCCGACAAGAAATTCGTCAGCGAGCTGCTGCAGGTCCGCGGCGACTTCACCAAGCTTCGCCAGATTGTCCGGCCGCAGCGCGACATCATCGAGCGGCTGGCCCGCGGCGACAGCAAGTTCATCCGCACCACGCTGCTGCCCTATTTCCGCGACCTGCGCGACAACCTCGCCCGCCTCGAGGAGACCGTGACCGGCTACCACGAGCGCCTGATGATGGCCTTCGACATCTACCTCAACAAGGCCGCCGGCGAGGCGAACGAGGGCATCAAGTTCCTCACCGCCATCACCGCGATCACGATCCCCATCATGGTCGTGGGCACGTGGTATGGCATGAATTTCGAGTTCATGCACGAGCTGCGGTCGCCCCAAGGTTATCGGACGGCCCTCATCGTAACGCTGATCACCACGTTGCTGACGGCCATCTACCTGAAGCGAAAGAAGTGGTTCTGAATTCGGGGCGGGCGGTTCCGCCTCAAGACGGCGGGTGTGACGGTTCGACTTCCCCGCCGCTGCGATCCCGGTCCGCACTCCCCGCTTGCCAGCCGGTCCGCCGCGGTAATCTTGCCCGGATGCGCCTGTTGTCCCGCCTCGCCCCCGTCGCGCTGTGTGCCGCGACCCTCTTCAGCCCGGCGTTTGCCGCCGAAGACACCGCAGCCGACGAGCAGATGCTCCGCGCGATCTACACCGCCGCGCTCACCTCCAGCCCGGCCTACGGGCATCTGCGCGAGCTGACCACGAAATATCCCGGCCGCCTCAGCGGCTCGAAGAACCTCGAGGGCGCCGTGCTCTGGGGCGAAGCCGTCCTCCAGGCCACCGGCGCCGGCCGCACCGAGCTCCAGCCCGTGATGGTGCCGCATTGGGAGCGCGGCGCCCCGGAGAGCGTGCGTTACTTCACCAAACAATTCGTCGGGATCGTGCCGCTCAAAGCCGTCGCCCTCGGCGGCTCCGTGTCCACGCCGGCCGGCGGCCTGACCGCCCCCGTCGTCGAGCTGCAGACCCTCGACGCCCTCAAGACGACCGACGTGAAGGGCAAGATCGGGTTCTTCAACCGGCCGATGGATCCCGCCTCCATCGTCCCCGGTCCCGCCTACGGTGGCGCCGGCGACCAGCGCAGCAAGGGCCCCGCCGAGGCCGTCAAATACGGCGCCGTCGGCGTTCTCGTGCGCTCCCTCACCCACGCACGTGACGATTTTCCGCACACGGGCAACACCAGCTACCCGCCGGACGGCCCGCGCATCCCCGCGGCCGCGCTCAGCACCGTCGCCGCCGACAATCTCAGCGCCGCGCTCAAGCTCGACCCGGCTCTCACCGTGGAGATGAAGATCAACTCCCGCTGGCTTGAGGACGCCCTGTCGCACAACGTCATCGGCGAGCTCAAGGGCTCGGCCTCGCCGGAAAAAATCATCGTCATCGGCGGCCACCTTGACTCCTGGGACATCGCCCCCGGTGCCCACGACGACGGCACCGGCATCGTCCAGTCCATCGAGGTGCTGCGCCTGCTGAAGGCCGTCGGCTACCAGCCGCGCCACACCATCCGCGTCGTGCTGTTCACCAACGAGGAGAACGGCCTGCGCGGCGGCGCCGCCTACTCCACCGTCGCCAAGGCGAGGAACGAGATCCACGTGCTCGCGATCGAGACCGACACCGGCGGCTTCCAGCCCCGCGGCTTCAACCTCGGCAACCCCGCCGGCGACGCCCACCTCAAGGCCACGCGCTGGCTGAAGCTCTTCGAGCCCTACGGCATCTATTATTTCCAGAAGGGCTCGGGCGGGGCCGACGTCGGCCCGCTGCTCGCCCACGGCACGACCGTGGCCGGCCTGCAGCCCGACTCGCAGCGCTACTTCGACATCCACCACACGGTCGAGGACTCGCTCGACAAGGTGAACAAGCGCGAGCTCGAGCTCGGCGCCGCCGCGATGGCGTCGCTGGTCTACCTCGTGGACCAACACGGGCTCTGATTCAGCCCCTCCCCGCAGCGTCAGAACAAATCCCCCTGCTGCAGCGCGCCGCGCTTGTCGGCGTCGAGCGTGCTCATCTGCAGCAGCCACGGGATTGTCGCATCGGAGCACTCCGGCCGCTTGAGCAGCGCCTGTAACAGCAGCGCTCCCGCCAGCGCATCATAAAGCGCAGCATGGTAGCGCCGCCTTTCCGGTGGGCAATGAGTGCGCGAGACAATCTCCAGTTCCGGCTGCAGTCCCTGCCGGACAACCAGGTCCTCCAGCCGCACCGAACCCAGTTGCGGAAAGAGCTGCGGATAAAGCCGGCCCGTGTCGATCCACGGCCCCCACTCGGTTGCCGTCTTGCCCGGGCGGGCGAAATCCGGCGACTCCCGCGGATAGGGCCAGACCTTGCGCAGGAGCGAATTTTCCACCGGCGCGAAATGCGCCGCCAGAGGGCCGCTCGCCCGCAGGCCGGCGAAACGCTCCCACTCCGCCGCGAAATAATCCTGGCTGGCGAGCCCGTCGGCGCTCAACCCGTGCACCTTCGTGTCATCCGCCGCGACCGGCCCGGTCGCCCGGCACAGCCGCGTGTGCGTCGCGGCGATCCCGCCGCCCTGCAGCGTCACCACGCCGAACTCGAGGATGCCGGACGCGGCGCTGCCCTCGAAATCGATGAAGTGGATCGGCGTGTCGGCCCAGCGCATGATCATGCTGCGGGCCCGGGCCTTACCGCCGCTTCTTCCACTCGGCCGTGACGATCGACGAGAAGCCGCCGCGGGCCTTCCACTTGGAGATGATCGTCAGGCTGCGCGGCTTGAGCGCGGCGCCGAGGTCGTCGCAGATCTTGTTAGTCGCGGCCTCGAAGAAGATGCCCTCGTTGCGGTAGGCGTGGAAATAGAGCTTCAGCGACTTCAGCTCGACGCACTTCTTGTCCGCGACGTAGCGGACGGTGATGTCAGCGAAGTCCGGGTGGCCGGTCATCGGGCACACCGAGGTGAACTCGTGGTGTGTGTGCTCAATGAGAAAGTCGCGGTGCGGCGCGGGATTCGGGAAGGTCTCGAGGATTTTTTTGTCAGCCATGGTGGAAATCAGGTCGCGGTTTCGGTGTAACGCTGCTCGCGGATCACGGTGATCTTGATGGTGCTCGGGTAGTCGAGTTCTTCCTCGATCTTCTGGCGGAGGGTCTTGGCGAGCTGGTGGGCCTGCTCGTCGGTGACGACGCTCGGCTGCACCACGACGCGCACCTCGCGGCCCGCCTGGATGGCGAAGGCCTGCTGCACGCCGGGCATCGTCATCGCCAGTTTCTCGAGCCGACCGAGGCGCTCGATGTAGGAGGTCATGGACTCGGCGCGGGCGCCGGGACGGGACGCGGAGATCGCGTCGGCGAGGATGACCAGGCCGGCGTAGATGGTCTCGGGCTTCACCTCGGCGTGGTGGGCGGCGACGGCGTTGACGACGATGGCGGTCTCGCCGTAGCGGCGCACGAAGTCGGCGCCGATGAGCGCGTGACTGCCCTCGTATTCACCCTCGATCGACTTGCCCACGTCGTGCAGCAGGCCGGCGCGCTTGGCGACGTTCGGCTCGAGGCCGAGCTCCGCGGCGAGCATTGAGCAGAGCTGCGCGACCTCGATGGAGTGATCGAGGACGTTCTGCGTGTAGGAAAAGCGGAAGCGGAGCCGGCCGAGCAGCTTGATGATCTCGGGGTGCAGGCCGGAGATCTTCAGGCGGTCCACCGCCTCCTCGCCGATCTGGGCGACATGCAGGTCCATCTCCTGCCGCGCGCGGTTGACGAACTCCTCGATGCTCGCCGGATGGATGCGGCCATCCTTCACCAGGCCCTCCAGCGCAAGCTTGGCGACCTCGCGGCGCACGGGGTCGAAAGACGAGATCAGCACCATCTGCGGCGACTCGTCGATCAGCAGCGTGGTGGCGGTGGCGGCCTCGAAGGATTTGATGTTGCGGCCCTCGCGGCCGATGATGCGGCCCTTCATCTCCTCGCTCGGCAGCTGGACGATGGTGGCCGTGAGGTCGTTGTTCGGCTTGCTGGCGAGGCGCTGCATCGTGGCGACGAGGATGCGCTTGCCCTCCTGCACGAGGTCCTGCTCGGAGCGCTCCATCAGCTCCTTGCGCAGGGCCCGCAGCTCCTCCTGGCACTCGAAGATGACTTCCTCGCGCAGCTGCTTGCGGATCTCCTCGCCGTCGAGGGAGGCGACGCCCTCGAGGCGCTTGCGCAGGCTTTTCGAAAGGTCGCGCATGGCGTCGCGCGCCTGCTTGATGGCGCTGGCCTCGCGGGCGAGGCGCTCCTGGCGCTGTTCCAGCTGGTAGTCGAGCAAGGCGAGGGATTCCTCGTGGGAACGGATCTCGCGCAGCATCAGCTCGATCTCGATCTTCCGGCGGTCGAAGTCGCGGTTCATCTCCGCCTCGCGGCCCCGGATGTCCTCCTCGGCCTTGCTGATGAGTTCCTGGGCGGCGACGGCGGCCTCGCGCTTGGCCAGCTCGAGGTGGGAGGCGGCGCTCTGCTCGGCCAGCCGGCGGCTCTGCCGCATGATGAACCAGACGCCGAAGAAACCGCCCATGACACCGACCAGTCCAGCCGCCAGCAAGGCCCACAAATACGGCTCGGCCGCACTGGACGTAAGCACTGGCTTGGTGGCTGCGATGAAGGTCAGCATCTCAGGGGTGGCGAACCTACGTGCGCCACCCGGCTTGGCAACCATACAAAGGGCCGGTTTTACAATCCCGGGTTGCCAGTGGCACCCGCGGGTGTTTAGTGGCGGGTCTTCCCTTGCCGTGAAGTTTCTCCGCAGCCTCGATCTCGCCAGTTTTTTCAAGCTCACCACCCGCGAGCGGTTCGACGGCATCACGCCCGCCTGCCTGTTTGTGCTGAGCCTTTTCGGGGTATTCTTCATCTACAGCGCCCAACTCGCCACCGACCAGCAGCAGTGGGTCAACCAGCTCGTCTGGCTGGCCATGGGCGCGACGATCTACGTCACGACCTCCCTGCTGGATTACCGGCTCTGGCTCAAATACGCCCACTTTGTCTACCTGTTCGCCCTCGCCCTCCTGCTGCTCGTCCTGATCCCCGGCGTCGGCACCACCCACGGCATGGGCGCCCAGCGCTGGCTCGACATCCCCGGCCTCGGCGCCTTCCAACCCTCGGAATTCGCCAAGATCGCCGTCCTCTTCGCCACCGCCTCCATCCTCACCGGATCGCGCCTCGGCACGGTCAAGGACTCCCTCCAGGTGCTCGTAAAATTGGCCCTTGCGGTGGGCATACCCATGCTGTTGATAATGGCCGAACCCGACCTTGGCAGCGCCCTCGTGATTGCGCCGATGGTCTTCGCCATGCTTTACGTTTCCAACCTCTCGATGCGGTTCTTTGCCGGGGCCTTGGGCGTGTTCGCCTTGCTCATCGGCATCGTCGCCCTCGACGTCTGGAACTACTCCAAGTTCATGGAGGAGAACAAGCTGAGCTACAGCCGCGATCGCGGCGCCTACGAGAAACACTCCTGGCTGCCGCTCAAGGACTACCAGCGCAACCGCGTGCTGTATTTTGCCCTGCCGGACAAGGTCGACCCCATGGGCATCGGCTGGAACAGCCGCCAGTCGCTCATTTCCGTCGGCTCCGGCGGCCTCACCGGCAAGGGCTGGACCGAGGGCACCCAGGCCAAGCTGGGCTACCTGCCGCGCGCCGTCGCGCACAACGACTTTATTTTCTCGGTCATCGCCGAGGAGAAGGGATTTTTGGGAAGCATCACCGTCATCGGGTTGTTTGGCGTGGTGTTGTGGAACGGACTGCGGATCGCCGGGCTCGCCCGCGACCGCTTCGGCGCCTTACTCGCGCTCGGCGTCACGGTGCTCTTCACCGTGCATGTGTTCGTCAACATCGCCATGACCATCGGCCTGATGCCGGTTAAAGGCATACCGCTTCCCTTCATTAGCTACGGCGGCACCTTCGTGCTCAGCTGCTGCTTGCTGCAAGGACTGGTCCAAAGCGTCTATCGGTTTCGGAGGGACTTCTAACATGGGTCTCCTGCCACACGATATGGACCGCTCTGCCGGAATTTCCTGCGCACAGCCCGCTGCTCACGGGTGTCCCGTGTCCACAACCACCCGGGATACACCCCACCATGAACGACCAGCCCACCAACTCCGGCGCCCCCCAGGACGCCGCCTCACGCCATGAAGAGGAACTCCAGCAGCCCCCGCCCCAGAAGCACGCGGAGCCCCTCACGGCCGAGCAACTTCGCAAGGAATCCAAGGAACGCGCCGCCGACCGGCCCATCCTCCAGAAAATCCTGAGCATTTTCCGGAAGGAAAAGGGCACCTTCCGCGAACTCGTCATCAACTCCGAGCCCCTCGAGAAGCGCGTCGCGTTGCTCGTGGACGGCACCCTCGACCGCTTCGAGATCGAGCGCGAATCCGACTCCCGCATGGTCGGCGGCATCTACAAGGGCCGCGTCAAGAACCTCGACCCCGGCCTCAAGGCCGCCTTCGTCGACATCGGCTACAACAAGAACGCCTTCCTCCACTACTGGGACATGCTCCCGGCCGCCGCCGACTCCTCCGTCGAGGTCGTCCGCGTCAACAAGAAGAAGGACGCCGGCCCGCGCAAGGCCGAGCCCACCGTCAAGGACATCCCCGGCCTCTATCCGCCGGGCTCCGAGATCGTCATCCAGGTCACCAAGGGTCCCATCGGCACCAAGGGCCCGCGCACCACGACGAACCTCTCCCTCCCCGGCCGCTACCTCATCCTCACGCCGTTCTCCGACGGCTGCGGCATCTCCCGCAAGATCGAGGACCCGGCCGAGCGCAAGCGCCTCAAGACCCTCATCAACGAGCTCACCATCCCCGAGGGCATGGGCGTCATCGTCCGCACCGCCGGCGAGGGCAAGAAGCCCCGTTACTTCGTCCGCGACCTGCACCTCCTCCTCACCAAGTGGCAAGAGATCCAGCGCAAGATGCAGACTGACCGCGCCCCCGCCTGCCTCTACCAGGAGCCCGACATCGTCGAGCGCACCGTCCGCGACTTCCTCACCGAGGACATCGACCGCGTGCTCGTCGACAACGAGGACGACTTCAAGCGCACGCAGGAATACGTCGGCCAGATCTCCAGCCGCTCCAAGGGCAAGATCGTCTACTACAAGGACTCCATCCCGGTCTTCGAGCGCTACAACATCGAGCGCCAGATCGAGCAGACCTTCCAGCGCCGCGTCCCTCTGCCCTCCGGCGGCGAGATCGTGATCGACGAGACCGAGGCCCTCATCTCCATCGACGTCAACACCGGCTCCCACAAGAGCCGCTCCGGCGACGAGAAGAACACCATCTTCCAGGTCAACATGGAGGCGGCCACGGAGATCGCGCGCCAGATCCGGCTCCGCAACATCGGCGGCCTCGTGATCATGGACTACATCGACATGAAGGAGCGCCGCCACCGCAACGCGGTGTATGACCGCATGGTCGAGCTCATGTCGGAGGACAAGGCCAAGACGCACATCCTGCCCATCTCGTCGCTCGGCATCATGCAGATGACCCGCCAGCGCCAGCAGGAGTCGCTCTCGGCCAACCTCTACACCAGCTGCCCCTACTGCCGCGGCCGCGCGATGGTGAAGTCGGCCACGACGATGTCGGTCGAGCTGCAGCGCAAGCTGTCCTCCGTCGCCCGCCGCCTGCAGGCCCGCAAGGACGGCAAGGAATACTCCCTCCGCGTCCACGTGCACCCGAGCATCCTCGAACGCCTGCGCGTCGAGGACTCAGAACTATTGGTGAGAATTGAAAAGACGTTCGGCATCAAATTAGCCTTCAGGGCTGATCCGAACTACCACGTTGAGAATTTCAAAATCATCAACGCCAACACCAACGAGGAATACCGCTAAAGCATGTATGGTGACATTAAATCCGTGTTGGTGACACGAATTCCGTGACGCTGACATGAATTCAATGCCACGCTGACAAGAATTCCGCTCCCTCCATGCAGCCCGTCGCGAGCCCTTGGCCCGGCGGGCTTTCCTTTGTCTACACACCGAGAAGCTCTAGGGAGAGACGTTCTCTTCAACCGTCGATAGATACAGAGAATTGAGCTGCTCGTGCAGAGCGACAACCGAAGCTAAGCGTCGTGCGTTCATCGTGAATTGATGGGCTTCGTCGCTAGACAAGGCGCGCCCAATGAGGACCGCTTCCCGGTAACTAAGCCATTTTTTGAGCACCTGATAACCGCCTAGTGTATATTCCCAAACCGCCTCAGGAACGTCTTTCCATCTGGTCGATTCGTTGAGGTGAATGTCCACGAAACCGGAACCGCGAGATCCTTCGGACACGTTGCCCGGGCCAGGCATCACTATGCCATTTTTCCCCGCGTAACCCCACTTGGCCGACAGTGCCAAACTGGTCTCTGCACCTCTCTTCGTCGTAAGCTCACCTAACCCTTTGAGATCCGGCCGAACCTTCAGGTCTGTAACCCCACTTACCTGAACTTCAGGATCGAGGAGATCGGCAATCGTTCGACCCAGTTTCGCGCCGGCCTTTAGGACCTCGCGATCTTTAGGCAATGGTAGACGGGGCCAATCCTGCCTTAGTGCGCCAGCATTATCACTACGATATCTAGGAGCGTGGAGCACCGCTACGATATGATAGAACAGATCCTCCCCGTTGCAGCCTACTTGAGAAAGGTAATCCCTTGCGAACTCACTCAAGTTCGGCTGCGGACTATCAGGCCTAGCCAAGGGAAAGAGCTCAGGATGGGCCTCTTCCGCACTGTCGGCAGGTTGGACGTAGAGGGGAAGGAAGCTCGCGCCGCGATCCATGAGATCCAGACAACCCAATGACGTGATCACCTGCGGTGGAGCCCAAGCGCCACGAGTCTTTGGCTGACACACAAGAAAGACTGCGCCCGGTCGAGCTTGTCGGGCTAAATCAGGAGACGGGCGGTGCAGAAGTTTTGTAGTCCCTTCCCAAAACAGCCAGCGCACGTCTAGCGGCCTGTAGGCATATCGCACGAACTGATTTTCAGAGATGCCTTGCTTGCAAAGCTGGATCCTAACTTTGGACGGATCGTAGTCGAATGCCGATCGAGCAAGCGCCGGCACCACCTTGTTTAGCGGGATGGATGGCGAATAATAATCTGCCATGCGCTTCTGCAATGTCTCTCGATCAAAGGCGACCAATGCGTCATCCCTTGAAGTCTGGACACCCGCATAATTTGCCGGGAGTAGCGCTGCCAACGACGGCCAGTCGCTATAGTCAGGGCGAGAGTCCTGCGGGAAAAACTCCAAGCGTGCATGTCGCAAAGGTTGGAGCCGAATCCACGGCTTAGGAGCGTCGTGATCTTTAGCGAGTGCCGCAACTTTGTCCTTGCCCCACCAGTGGCGGAATCGGACCTCGGCGCGCGGAGCAAACACACTGGGGTCGTAACGTCCTTCTTTGCCGGGCTGTTTCTCCAGCAGCGTGATCGCCGTGCCAACCTGAATTCCTTCACGATTTTGTGCCGTCGAGAAAACACTGGGATCTGGTTTGCCCTCAGGGGTCTTCTTGCCGGTCTTGTATTTGTCACCATTGAGGCAATCCACAGCAATTGAATCGAAAGCCTCTAGGTAACGCTCTCGCATACCTGTATGCGAGTGTCCCTCTAGCCAAGAGTAGTTCGATATGTAGCAAATGATCCCTTTGGCATCGGTTCGCGGTGGGCCAGGCTTGGGATCGTCTGCTTTCACGACGCCTTCAGTGATTCGCCTCTCCGCCATACGAAAGAAGCGGACATAAAGTTCGTTCAATCCGCGACCATCGGGAGAAGGTGCCTTTTTGGTCTCTCTATATGCCTCTGTCAATCCACGCTCCTCACCAATTGCCATACCTGGATGACCATCGTAAGGAGGATTACCAATAATCACCAGTATCTGCTCCTGTTGCTTCACGTGATCGGCCGCATCTCGCTCCTCCGTAAATTCCGAAAAAGGTAGATCCTTTGGGGTTTTCAACGGGACCCAGCCCGTAAGCGCATTTGTGAGATAGACACCGGCGCGTTCATCATGCACGTGGTCGAGCGCGGCACCCCACCTGGTCAACATGAGGTCAATTTGCAGATGGGACACCACGTAAGGCGCCGGGAGAATCTCAAATCCATAAAGCCGCTTTTTTGCCACTTCCCGAATTTTCAGCGCGGCTTGAGTCTCACCGTAGGCATCAACCAATCGACTGCGGATCAAACGCAGTGTTTCAGCGAGGAATGCTCCAGTGCCACAACAGGGGTCCAACACCACGACACTCGGATCTGCTAGACCCGCAGAAAGAGAAAAGCGCTTCTGAAGTGCTTCATCCACCGCGGTAACCATGTAGCGAACGATCTCGGGCGGCGTATACCATACACCAAAATCCTTCCTCAGCTGAGGATCAAATTCAGCCAGGAATGGCTCATAGAAATACTGCACCGCCTCACCCATATCATATCTGGCGAAGAAACTATCTCTGTCTACTCGTGCTAGGCATTCCTCTGTCCAATCGAGCACCTCTTCTAGCTGAAGGGCGCGAATCCTTTTGGGGTCACCCGCCAATTGAACGAACAATGTGCGAAGAATTGGCAAGCCGAGGTGCTGCGCCGAAAGCCGCCACTGGAATCGTTCGTTGGGTTTTGGCCTGCCTTCATGCCATAGCACCCATGCGGAAAAGACACCGTAGAACAGCGTCTGAATTAGTGTGGATTGGAAGAAGTGGACGCCCTTCTCTTCATCGAAGCGAACTCCGAGCGCGTCGCTCAACGCCTTTTTCACAGGCTCCAACGTGCCCATCGGTGCCACTTCGATGCGCGCACGGGCTTGCCGCGCGCTCAGCCACCAGACGGCCGCCAAAAAGATGCCGACAAGACCCGGCAGCAAAAACGCGCCATGCCAATCATAGTAAAGGGTGATGGCCGCAACCAGTGGCGGTGCGAGGATTGCTCCTGCGGTAGTGCTGGGCGCCGTCAAACTCATTGCAAAGGCTCGGCGCTCCTTTGGAAACCAAGTCATGATGGCCGCTTGCATTGCAGGGAATGCCCCAGGCTCGGCCAATCCCAGCAATATACGGCCAAGGATCAGAACACCAACGCCCTCAGCGAAACCACAGAGCACGCATGCGAGCGACCACACCACGAGAAAGACCGTCATTGCAAGCCGGTGCCCCCATCGGTCAACCAGTCGACCGCCTACGACATACATGATGATATACGGCACCATAAACGCCGTCACGAGATGCGAGTAGCCTACATCATCGAGTCCTAGCGACTGCTTTAGCGTGGTCTTGAGCAGCGAGAGCGTCTGTCGGTCAAAGTAGTTAAGGAACCCTGCAAAGAAAAGCAGCGCGAGAATCCACCAACTGCGACGGGGAATAGAGAGAGCTGTCATGCGTGAATCACATGGCGGAAACAATCAGGCTGATGCGATTAGGTTAGACCGAAGTTGCCGAGCCCAAAGACCGAGAGCGGTAGTCCGCCCTGGCAACCATGTAGGAACCAGATACGGAAAGCAAAGCGCCGCGCCCCGAAGCAAGGAGACGCGGCGCGCATCGAGTTCTTACCAACTGACCGTGACTGTGCCGGTGACGGTCCGTGGTTCTCCGTATTGGAAAGTGCCGTTGAGATATTTCTCATCGGTCAAGTTCTCAATGTTCAGCCGATAGTTCACCGGCACGCCGTTGAACTTGTGGTTGTAGCCCGCGATGATATTGAGCAGCACAACCGGATCAGAACGGATCGGAATCGTCCAACTAGGATGGATGCCAATTTCGCCGAGGGCACTGATGCCACCCCCAATATAGGCACCCTTCAACCGGCCGTCGGTGAAGGTGAATTTGTTCCAGAATGTGACCGTGTATTCCGGCACGGCTTCGAGATGGGAACCAATCTCACGGGTATCAGAGGGATTTGTCACTTCATTGGCGTCGAAGAAGTAACTGCCACTCAGGATGGCCTGATAGTAGTTCCTGGGGGTCCAAACGATCTCCGTCTCGAGGCCACGGGTGCGGGTAAGCCCAGCGGCCGTGCGGACGGCACCGCCAGGGAGTTGGTAAAGCACCTGGTTTATTGAATCGACCTCCAAACGGTCGGACTCTTCGGTCTGGAAGTAAGTGATCGTGCCGGTTAGCTCGCTGTTTTTCACGTCGAACTTGAAGCCGGCCTCGCGACCTTCACCGGAGAGATTATTCTGTAAAAGCACGGTGGGGATTGTGGTCGGCGGGATATAGCCGGGGCTGGTAGGATCACCTTGGCTGGCTCGGATGGCGGCCAGATTGGCCGAGGTGGCCGACTGCGGCACGAAGGTCTTGCTGTAGCTCGCATAGGCACTCAGCCAAGGCGTGATCCGGCCTAGCACACCAAACTGCGGCGAGCTGGTTCGTGTGTTGGGCGTAACGAGGCGATTTTCGGTAATCCGTCCGCCGAGGATGGTGCGCACCCGGTCTTCAAAGAAGCTGGACTGGAGCACTGCAAATAACGAGCGGTTGGCCGGCTGGGCGAACTTAGTGGTGCCTGGCTCAGTATAGCTTGGCCCGAACTGGGACTGAAGCATAGAGAGCAGCCGCGGCACCGGTGTGGTGCGAGGGTTGAAATTGATCGCCGTGGTGTTGAAGGAGGGATGGGTTACACGTTCGCTATCGCTGTATTGGAAGCCTGCTAGCAGGTCTTGCTTACCGAAGGCGCCGAGATCGAACTTGTAGCCGACCTCCAGCTTGGCATTCCAAAGGTCCGAATCCTCGTTGAAGTCCGATGCGCCACTGCGAATACGCTGGCCGGCGACCGGGCGGAAGCCGTTAAACTCCCGGCGAAGACGAGCACCTTCCGCCCCTTGATACAGGGCCCGTATAGCCAGATCGCGGTTCACGACGTATTCGGCCTCGAAACTGGTGATCTTGCTCGAGTAGTTGTCGCGACCGTCGGGTCCATTGTAATTGTATTCGCTGCTACCGAAGAAGTCTTCAAAGGCGATCTCGGTGAAGGGCGGCACGTTGGCTCCGAATGTGCGACTCGTCCAAGCGTCCACACCTTCCGGCGCCGTGCGGCCGGTGATGATTCCTGCGACGGCATTGTTCTCTAACTGCGGGGCGCTCGCCGGTCGGGCCAGTCCCAGAGCGTCGTATTGGGCCATGGCTGCTTTATCTGCCGCCTGAAAGGCAGAGTTACTGACCGTAAGATATGGCCGACGGCCCGCCTCGCGTTTGAGGTCACCGTAACGCCCGGTAATAGTGAGATTCGGAAGGGGCTTATAGGTGAGTGCCGCGCTGTAGTAGCGCTCATCGGTGAACATGTAGTCGATGAAGCTCTTCTCGTTGGTGTTGCCGTAAACAAGCAAGTAGGCGAGCTTGTCGGCGATCAGCGGGCCGCCGACACGAGCGATGACGCGATTGTGGCCGAAGTCGCCGAGCTCGGCGGACAATGAGCCCGTGTGCTCAAACGTGGGCTTCATTTTGATCATATTGATTGTGCCGCCGGGATTGGAAAGGCCGGCAAAAACGGCGTTCGGACCCTTGACGACCTCTACGCGATCAACGTCATAGAGAGTATAGCCTTGGCCGCCGGCCGGTAGTCCGTTGACGAACTTCTGCCCAGAGTAGCCGCGCACGAGGATTACCCCCTCGTCTTTTACGTGGGCAGCAACCGAACTGGAGTTGCGCAGAATATCCACGAGTTGGTTGCCACCCTGATCATCAATCAGCTCGCGAGAGATGACGCTGATGTTCATCGGCGTGTCTTTGATCAGGCCGGCGAATCCGGTGCCAGTGCTCGATGCGCTGGAGCGATAGCCGTAATCCTTGAGTGAGGTCACGGTAAACGGGCTGAGGACCAGGGTTTCTTCCTTGGGCGTCTCGTTGTTGGGGGCGGCGGCCGTCTGGGCCATCGCGTAACTGGCGATACTGGCAAGAGCGCTGGCGAAAATTGCGCGCAGGGTGGGTTTCATCGAGGTTGGGTCGTTAGGAGAGGTGATTCGGCGCGCTCTAAACGGCGATACCGAGACAAGGGGTTGGGAAGAGCACTTTCGTCACCACACTATCTGGCCGACATCTCGAGAGGGGGGTAAGCAAAACGGCGCGGTAACTTTGCCAAAATGGCCGACTAAATGCGGCCTAGTGGAGCTTTATAAGCTACGTTAAGGATAAGCCGTCAAGCTGAATTGAGGTAAACAACAGCTATTTGTCGGAATCCTAGGTCCAGCCTCAAGATATATTGTTGCTATTATAGCTTCATTTATGTTTCTCAAAACCACTCCCCACTGTCCTGCTAATTCCCCAGCTGTGGCCCCTCCTACCCCGTCGTTGCACCCGAATCTGCCTGCTACCTGCCAATTCCCACCATGCCTAAACCCCGTCTTTGGCTCCTGCTCTCCACGCTACGAAACCCTGAAGTCAGCTATGTAACGCCAACACTGGCTTGGATGGCGCGCGATACTCATGCGCAGTTCGAGGTATATCTTGAATGCGAACGCAATGGTCGGCTCTTTGCCGAGACCGGCTCCACCATCCTCGGCGGCTCCCATCACCAGCAGTTCAACTACCTGTGTGCAGCCTTCGATGTTAGCGTAATCCGCCTTGGCAGAACGACCGTGTTTGATTCGTCGCTAAGGGCTTTCGGCGTGCCCGTGATAGCATCAGGTGACACAGCCGCGGAGCTATACCCGCTCCTGCTTAAGCTCAATGACAGTTCTATCCCCAACGCTCTTTTCTACGGCCCCGGTGACAATGTGGCCATTGGCGGTGAACGACTGCTACTCGCGCCCTATCTATTCCCTGAGGTGCTGCACCGCCATGCGCTAGGTGTCATAGCAGCCCAGGCCCCTAAGCTCGCGCGGCGTTTCCCCCGCTTGGCGGTGTTCGCGGCATTTCTAAGTGAGAGCGAACTCGCACGTGTCCGCCGCGCTCACCCTGGCGTCGTCGTCGTGGACCATGCCCGACCGCGTGACCACTGGGGCACTATCACCCTGCGGATCGCTAGCCGCTGGCGGAAACGCTCGCGCGGTGTAGTCTTCGGCGATCCACCCGCCGTGCTCTCGCAGCTCGGCGCACATTGCCGACATGAGCGCATCGCGCTCTACCAACCAGCCACAGCGCCTGCACCTGCCAATGTGGCCGTTTCCCATTACGCGGAAACCGTCTCGCCGCTCGCCGACACCGCCGCGCGCCTAGCCGTCTCCCTTGGCGAGCGCACTATCACAGGTCGCCAGACCGGCGACGGGGACATATTCGAGTGGTCCAAGCGTGGGGTTAGCATCCAGATCATTGATCCCAACCGCCCCGCTTTCCCTGTCGTCGAGACTGTTGTCCACCCTTGGGCAGAGCCAGTCATGCCCGCTGCCCAACCGAGCGACGCCGAGCTCAGTCAATGGGCCGCGCAAAACAGAGTGCTCACCAGCGTCGTCTTTCATTCGGGCGAGGTTGCCCATAACGAGGCCATGCTGGCACTGATCGAGCTGACCGGCTGGACCGGCCTAAAGCTCGGCCTAGGAGTCCACGCCGCGCGCTATGAGACATGCCCGCAATTGTGGGAATTGATCGGAGTCCCACCATCGCACGGTGGCGCCCAGGGACTTGTCGAACCGCTGCTGCATAGTGGTGGCCTTGGCGTAATGGCCGAATGCAACTGCCCTCCCGCGCTTCTGCGGGAGAATTGCGAGAAATCGCTAGATCGCATCCGCCGGATCGCCGGACGCGAGAATACCCCGCGCGGCTACTACGCGTTCATGGACTCCAATCTCGACCGTCTCGATCGGGTGCGCGGTGATTTGTTTTCCGCAATCGCATCAGCAGGGCTCGACTACATCGTTTCGTCTGCCCTGCCGGGTCGCAACCGGGTGCTGTGGCGCGCCGGCGGCGCCGGCTGCCTAGCGCTCAACCAGACACCGCGTGTTGTGCATGGCTGCTCGCCTTTCGTGCGTGCAACCACGGCTGAGGACTTACAGACCACCACTGGGGCAACTGGTCCCGGCTGGCTCCTCGCAACGCTTGATGCGCCCGTAATTTCATTCGCCCCCTATATCTGGCGGCATGGTAACCGGTTCATGCGCTTGATTGACGAAGAGATTCTTGGCCAAGGCCGGATCAACGTTACACCAAGTGTGATCGCCCGCTATGCACGTCTGCTGGCGGACAGAAAGGTTCTCCCTGCGCCGATTGCCACGGGGACCCGTGCAGTTACTACCCGCATTGCATGAGACCTGCCTTTCAATCCTGTCGCCCTCCGGCCAAAGAGCGGCGTTTTCACAGCCCGGCAGTTGAGTCCACACTCGCCACTGTCTCGGCTGGTATAGCGGATCCCGAACTGGCTTGGCTCTGGACCAACTGCTTTCCCAACACGTTGGACACTACTGCCACGACGGGGTCCGACGATTCCGGCCAGTGCGACACCTTTGTAGTGACCGGGGACATAGCCGCGATGTGGCTTCGCGACTCTACGGCCCAAGTTTGGCCTTACCTAGCTCTCGCGCGTGAAGATGCCAGCTTGCGCAGCTTTCTCTCCGGCTTGGTGCGCCGTCAGGCCGCATGCGTGCGCCTAGATCCCTACGCTAATGCCTTCTACCGCGAACCAGTGTTGGGAGAGTGGCGCACGGACCATACACTCATGCGCCCCGGGGTCCACGAGCGCAAATGGGAGATAGATAGCCTCCTCTACTTTTTCCGCCTTTCTCACGGGTGCTGGCAATTGGCCGGCGACATCACCGCCTGCGATGCGGACTGGCTTCGTGCCGTCTCCATCGCGCTTTCTACACTCCGTGCGGAGCAACAGCCGGGCTCGCCCTACATGTTTCAGCGCACCTGCAACTGGGGTGATTCTCTCGTCAACGCTGGCCGGGGCGATCCCGCACGCCCCTGTGGGCTTATCCGCGGCGCGTTCCGCCCGTCGGACGACCAGACAAAGCTCCCATACCATGTCGCCTCGAATGCCATGGCAGTGCCGACGTTGCGAGCAATCGCCGATCTCCTAATGCACCTCGGGCACAAGGGCGTGGCCACCGAGGCGCGGACCCTGGCGCACACCGTGAACACCGCACTCACGACCTACGCTATCGTAAACCATCCTATTCACGGGGACATCTGGGCATACGAGGTAGACGGTTTCGGAGGCTCCTACCTAATGGATGATGCTAATGTCCCGGCGCTGCTTGCCCTGCCATACCTCGGCTTTTGCGCGAAGGATGACCCTCGCTATCGCCGCACGCGCGCTTTCTGCCTCGGACCAAGTAATCCGTATTTCGCAGCTGGGCCGGCCGCATCTGGTATCGGCAGCCCGCATACGGGTCCAGAAACGATCTGGCCGATCTCGCTCACGATGCAGGCACTTACCGCGATAGACGATGCTGAGATCGTAGCTTGCTTACGCGCTCTAAAAGCCACGCACGCCGGCACCGGGTTCATGCACGAGTCGTTCAGTTGCCACGACGCCACGCAGTTCACGCGCCCTTGGTTCGCCTGGGCCAACACTCTGTTCGGCGAATTGATCCTCACCCTCCACCAAGAGCGCCCGCACTTACTAGCACGCACTCTCTGACCACTTCATGCCCCTCGAACACAACCCTTCCGAAACCCAATCCTACGATCTCGTCGTCATCGGCGGCGGCCTTTCCGGCCTTTGCGCTGCACTAGCCGCTGCCCGCGCCGGAACCAAGGTCGCGCTCGTGCAGGACCGCCCCGTGCTCGGCGGCAACTGCTCTAGCGAGGTGCGTGTCGTCCCCCACGGCGCCAATCACAATAACGCATGGGCCGGCGAAACTGGGCTGCCTCATGAACTCATCCTCGCTGACCGGGTGAAGAATCACGAGGCATTCTTCGACCACGGTATGATCAACACGGTATTCGACTTGAACCTGCTGCACGCCGCGCAGCGCGAACCGAACCTTATCCTGCATCTGAATACCACCGTGCGAGCGGTTGAAAGCGAGCCTCTCGATTCCGCCATCACTACCCCGCGCGCGCAACCAACTGCTAATGGCCTCGGCCGGCTTGGCGGCGAGCCGCGCCGAATCATCGCAGTGCGTGCGAGCCAAATGGGCAGCGAAGTTGAGTTCCGCCTTACCGCGCGTCAATTCATAGACGCAACTGGCGACGGCACCATCGGATTCCTCGCGGGCGCAGACTTCCGCTATGGCCGCGAGGCGCGTGCCGAATTCGACGAGCCGCTGGCCCCCCTTGTCTCTGACGACGTGACGATGGGAGCCACTATTACTATGCGCGCCCGAGACATCGGGCGTCCAACGCCCTTCACTCCCCCGCCTGACATCGCACTCTATCGCAAAATGGAGGACATCGGTTTCAAGCGCACCATCTACCACATAAACAAACCCGTTTATGGAGGCTATTGGTGGCTCGAGGTTTGTAACCCTTACCACCAGATCAAAGACAATGTTGCCGTGCGTGTTGAGCTCCACCGCCACGTGTTAGGCGTGTGGAATTTTATTAAGAACTACTCGGAGTATAAGGCCAAGGCCGCCAACTACGTGCTAGACTGGATCGGAATGATTCCCGGCAAGCGAGAGAGCCGCCGCTTGGTTGGCGACGTGACCCTGAGCGAGCGTGATTGTCATACCGACCGCCGCTGGCCCGACGCCATTGGCTTTGCCGGCTGGTGGATCGACCTTCACATCAAGGGTGGGATACTAAATAAGGCCGACCCCGGCGAACGGGAAAATGCCGATCGCAACTACAAGCACTGGATTCGCATCCCGGTCTACACGCTCCCGCTCCGGGCCTTCTACAGTCGCAACGTGGAAAATCTCTGGATGGCCGGACGTTGCCTCAGCACCACTCATGTCGCACTCGGGCCAGTGCGCGTCATGCAAACACTCGCGCAGCTCGGTCAGGCCGTTGGAATCGCTGCCGCACATGCACTCCGCGCTGAAATCACCCCTCGCCAGCTTGCTAATCCAGCAGGGATATACCTCGCGCCTTTGCAACAGGCGTTGCTACGTGCAGATGTCCGTATCCCGGGATTGCGCCATACCGATCACGCCGATCTCGCTCTTACGGCAACGGCCGCCGCTAGCAGCGAGGCCCAACTTGATCTCTCCGTGCCCCACGCAACGGCTTCGTTCAATCTCGGCGATTCCCCCACACCCGGCAGAATGCACTCACCAGCGCTCGCGATGGTCGTGCCGCTCACACACGAGCGCCTGGAGAAAGCGTCTCTTTTTATTACCAATGAGCGCGCGCAGGCTCAGACTCTAACCGTTTCCCTTGCCCCGCTTGATCGTATTTGGGACCGCACCGACAAGGCGCCTATCGCTACGGCCGAACTTACAATTCCCGCAAAAGCCGCGGGGTGGTTCGATGCAGTCTTCGCTGCGCCAGTCGTGCCTGGCCGCCCCTACCGCATCGCGCTCAGTGGCGGCGATGGAATAGCTTGGGCTGGCTGCGCACATTGGCCCGTCGGCACCACCATGCAATACTTGCATGTCTCACCGGGTGGCCCCGAACAGAAGAACGCACACCTCGATGCTTTTTCGCCTGCAGAAGTTTCTATACCCGCTTACCGACACTGGCGACAATTGCGCACGGCACTTGCCCTAAGATTGGAACCCGCGCCTGCGCCGTTCAGTGCAGCTAACGTCAACAACGGCATAGCCTGGCCCGAGGGTATGCCCAATCTATGGATCTCCGACCCTAAATTACTGCTGCCTCAGCACATCGAACTGGACTTTGGCCGTGCTCAAACCGTCGATACTCTCGAAGTTTCCTTTGACACAAATCTCGCAAACGTGACGCAGTCCGAAGAGGCCTTTTACCGCGTGCCCGAGTGCGTGCGCGACTGGCGCTTACTTGCGCGCGAGTCGGGTGCTTGGCGTGAAATATATTCCGAAACAAATAACTATCAGCGCAAGCGGGTCGCGCACTTCGCGGCGATCACGACAGACGCACTTCGCCTTGAGTGCCTCGCCACAAATGGGGCCCCCTCTGCTCGGGTGTATGAGATCCGTGCCTACAAGCAAATAGCATGAAAATGTATCTCCTTTTGCTCTCCTGCCTGCTGATCATAGCCCCTGTTCTACGCGCAACACCTCTGCCTGCAGATCCAGCTGCCTCGCTCCGCACGAAAGCCGTGCTCGCTTATCTCCATAATCTACCCTCCCAGAGCGCAAACAAAGTCCTGCTAGGACAGTTTCTCGGATACCCCAACCGCAACGAGATTCCGGGAAACTCTTTCTCACTAGCGCCAGCTGAAGAGGTCTTCCGTCAAACAGGAAAATGGCCCGCATTAGTCGGCGCCGACTACAGTGGGCGCACCGTGCTAGATTACACGAACCACCGCGATCTCAGCTACGAAACCATTAACCCGGTGCTGAAGGCCTACGCCAATGCCGGTGGTCTCATCACGATCTGCGTTCATCATCCTAGCCCGTTCCCGCCGCATGGCCTAAGGGACAAAGGCGCTGATTTGAGGCAACTCCTTCTACCCGGATCCGTGCGAAACAACTGGCTGAAACAACTCGATTACGTGGCCGCCGGCCTCGCTGACCTGCAATCTAGCGGCGTGGTCGTGCTATTTCGTCCATTACACGAATACACGCGAACGGGTATGTGGTGGAGCACAACTAGCGCAACAGCAACGAGTGACTACCACACTGTTTACCGCCAAGTTTGGGTCGATCTCTTCCACTACTTCACACAGACGAAGCAGCTGCATAACCTGCTTTGGGTCTGGAACCCAAAGGAGAACGAACTGCAATCCTATCCAGGTGCCAGCTACGTGGACATCGTGGGACCAGACAATTACGACGGCGCCTGGGGCGATACCTATGAGACAAACTTCGCAGGTGATTTCCCAGGAATGATCCAGACGGGAAAAGTCTTCGGTGTGCAGGAGACGGGGCCCGTTGACGCCACTGCATACGACGCCCGAAAACTGATCCGAGTTATCCGGGAAAAGGGACCTCAGACAGCTTACTTCTTGGTCTGGCACGACCCGATATATCGCCTTTCCAACATGAAGCACCTGAAGGAGCTCGTAAATGACGACTGGATTGTGACCCGTGACGAGTTGCCTGCGTTCGAGCAAAGGCCTTAAGAGCCCCGTTTAAGTTGCAGTTCTTCGGCCTAGGCTATCTTGGCTCGGACCGTATCTGACTCTCTCCTATTAACCTCTGGAGTTCCCCGAATTCCAAGAATCCACGCCACCTCTTTCATGCCGGGCGGCGCGTTTTGCGTGCGCTCTTGGTAAGCGACAAGGGAGTTGCATCCTCCAACGTAGGCTCGGGCCGCTCAGCCATGTGCTGCACAATCTCCGAGGCCGCCACCTTTAGCCGCTGCGCAATTTCTCCATAGTAGTTTTCACCGATCAGGTTGCCAGCCACTGCGATGCCAGCGACCGGCGGAGTCCCTAGGGTGACACCGATTGAGATATAGTTGTTAGTGTGGCGCAGAACAGCATAGCCGTTTTCGCGAGCGAATGCGATAAGATCGGCCGGCCGCTGATTGGGCTCAACACTGATGGGTAGGCCGGCTTCGGGCTCGACCAATTGCGGCTCACCGGGCTGGGCCGCGAGCAATGCTATTCCTAGGCTGGAGTGTTGTGCCGGCCAGAGCACATGTCGAAACAGTGCCTCCTCAATCGGCTGCCACGGTCGCTCATGAAAAAGGTAGCACACACGCCCCTCCCACAACACCCCAAGCGCTACGGTGAACCCCCCCTGCCGCAGCTTCATTAAGACGGGCAGCGCGGCAGGCAGCAACCTTGATGCCATCATGCTCTGAGTGCCAAGCACATGCAGGCCGGGGCCGGGTCGGTATTTGCGGTTGGCGTCGCGCTCCAATAGACCGAGATGCGCCAATGTGCCAAGGAGACGGTTAACGCGTGTCGCAGACATGCCCATCTGCCGCGCGATCTCCCGTGAACCGGCAGGGGTGCCCGCGCTCACGACACGCTGAAGGACTGCGATACCGTTAATCAGACTTTCGTTCGGCTGGGCGGGCAACTTAGGCTTTTGAGTCACAATTCAATGAAGACGGCTTTTGCACACGTTGGCGAAGCCAAATACCCGCCTCGGCCCAACAGTAGTGGTGAACGCGAGCATCTGCGAAGGAGCAAATCGTCCGGTTGAAGAACCTATCGTCATCGACCTCGCCTAGTCGTGCGTCAGCCAACGCCAAATTCACCTCGCTCCATGACTCTGGAAATCACCTGGCCACCGAAATTCGTGCGACTTCGCAAAATTGGCGAAGCCTCCGATCCGGTCGCTCCCGCCATCGCACCGGCCGACTACCGTTATGGTTCATTCAATTTTGCGGGCTCGTTGCCCATCCTCTATCCTATCGACGGATGGCTGTTGCGACCACCAGTCGTCGGAGAGTCAGTGCATGTGCTCCGGTGCGCACGCAACGACGTGGTCTGGCCTGGGGTCTATCGCTCGAGCGAAGTCACCGACGTTCCGCGCGACGGTGAATTCGTCACTTCCAATTCAATCTACCGTTGGTGTGAGATTGCCCCATCCCCTACAGCGATGCACTGAAAACCTCGCTTGCTCGATCAGCACGAGGACAACATTTACTGGCGGATGGCTGACTCAACCCAGTCCCTTTCCCGCGAAGACCTCTACGAGCTGGTTTGGGCAAAGCCAGCTACTCAGATCGCTCGCGAACTTGCGATCACGCCTGCCCTGGTGATCAAAGCATGTAAGCTCTTAAATGTCCCCCGCCCCACCACAGGGCACTGGGTGAAGCTAGAGCATGGGCAGACTCCATCCCGTCCGGTCCTCCCACCTGTGGAACCCGGGGCTATGGTCACGGTGACGCTGGATAAGCTCAGACGGCGCAAGAGGGCCGCAAAATCCGAGAGTCCACAGCTGCCGGTTCCTGCACCCGCAGAGAACGAGTCGATCAAGTGGCATTTCGCGGTCCGAACGACTAAGGGCGCTCTTCGCGGTGCGATAGTCGACGACAAGTATGGAACGATCATTCCCAAGCGAGATCACCACCATCTGAACATCTCCGTAACGCGAGCGAGCATTGATCGTGCGCTGTTACTCCTCAACCAACTAGCGTGGCGACTCGAAGAGCTGGGGTTCACCTTCAAGACCCCAAAGCAAGGAGAGTCGCTGCTCTCGCTTATCTACGGCCCCACCGACACTGAACTCACTTTCCTCCTCAGGGAGGAGGTCGAACGCTACGAACGGGAACTAAAGCCCGAGGAAAAGAACAAGGACCCCATCTTCATCTGGAACAGATGGCTCCACCGTCCGACCGGTCGATTGCGGTTGCAGATCAACGAATACCACCCAGCAGGAGCTCAGAAATCATGGGGGGATGGCAAAAACACGAAGCTCGAGGACAAGCTGGCGGACGCGGCGCCAGGCTTCGTGCTCTGCGCTCAAGGCAAGCATGCGCAGCATCTGGAATGGGCAGAGAGACAACGGCGTTGGGATGAGGAGGCGCGCGAACGCCGCGAGGCTGAGGAAAGAAAGAGAAAGGAGGACGAGCGACGGGCCACGCTCTGCACGGCAGCCAAGAATTGGTCGAACGCGACGGCCTTGAGGGCCTTTCGAGCTGCCTGTGAGGCCCGCTTCAAAAACGGCTCTCAGGGGGGCACGCTTACCCAACGCCAAGAAGACTGGTTGGCGTGGGTGGACTTAGTGATTGATGAGTCCGATCCACTTGCTTCCGGCTTCTTGAAGCGGTTGGAAGAGTAGGTTGGCGCGCAATGAGGCCCCCGCTGACTCCGAAATATCGTTTCACTATCGCGCCGAATTTAATCTCAATTAGCTATTTGCTAATTGTTTATGCAATTCTTCTAGGCAAGAATATCGTTTCATTCGCCCTAGACCTGCTGCGCGTTAGACAGCTCTCCCGCTCGAAGACTGTCTCGTTATTGGCTACAGTCCTTACCCTCATGCTACAGCGACAGTCCGAACTTGTTGTGTAGCGATCGTTCGCGGCGAGACAGTTTCAGCGAACCACGTGGCGCCTCGGGAACGACCCTCGGTAGCTTGCGAGTGCGACCGATCCTGCGGGCAACGCTACTGACAGGTGCGTTTGCTTTCGATGCAGCAAGTGAAGGCATACGACTAATCAGAACCATGACCAATGCGTGGTCAAGTCCACCGCCGTCCCACCCCTCACTTGCGTCCAGGAAGGACCGATTTCACATATCCGAATTACAATGAGGCACCCACTGTGGGCTGGATCAGGATAGACAACATAGAATTCATGTCACCTAGACACGGAATTCATGTCAGCATGCCACGGATTCAGCGTCAGCACGTGTCACGGAATTCATGTCAGCGTCCCTCTGGGGCTTCGGAACGGAATTATTGTCAGGTCACAAAGCAGCGAACACGGCTTACACTTGCAGCACCCGGCCAAAAAAGCCGGGTGCTTTGTTTTTCGAGCGATTTCTAACGCACGCCGAATACGACAGTGGCACCTGGAAAAACACATTATGAAGACTGCAACGCTCAACTTCACTCGTCTACCCAAGACCTACGAAGGTCTGGTCTCTATGCACATGCCGCGGCCGATTCGCGACAAAGTTGGCTACGATAATGCCGTGGAAATCGTCCACGCCTTAGCCGGGCACAAGCTTAACCGCGATCAGGACGATTATTTGGCGATCATGGCCAAACTCATCGAAGAGTATGAGACGGAAAACCTTCCTGAGCCGAAGCCGGTTAGCGGAATCGAGGCCGTGAAATTCCTGCTCGGAGAGCACGGACTTTCCGCCAACGACCTTGGTGAACTCCTCGGCGTGAATCGATCCATAGCGTATCGAATACTCAAGGGCTCCCGGAATCTCACAGCCGAACACATCAAAAAGCTGGCCACTAAGTTTTCCGTTCGCGCCGACTTATTTCTTGCGTAAGCCGCGACCACAGGCCTCCAACTTGGCCCTTAACCAAACTCAAAGCCCCGGACATCCGGGGCTTTTTTATGTCCGAATCACACAAAAAACTCCCCGCTCACACACAGCTCCAACTCCCGTTGGTCGAAACCATCCGGGCGCTGGGCGGGGGCAAACCGTCCTGGCTCATCCGCCCGCACACCCGGCTACCGCTCACAGAAGCAGCGCTTGAACGCCATCTTGAAAGTGCTGATGACTTCGCCTGCCGACGCATTCACGCGATCGCAAAGCATATCGCACCGGTAAAATTAAACGCCTGGCGACTACGAGTCGCTGCCGGCGTAGGCGCCGGGGTGGCGAAGCGTCTTAAAGTGCGCACCGCGCTCGCGGAATATTCCCAACAATGATTTCAATATTTAGACCGCCATTCCCAGGTGAACTGTTGTGGGGTGCTGTCGCCCGAACGTGTGCGCGGTTCCCAGCCATCGGACAAAGCGCGATCACCAAGCTCCTTTTCAATACCAGGATAGGGGCGGTTGCCTTCAATCGCTCTTCTTGCCCTCTCCTTTCAACGCCGGCCTTCGGGCCGGCGTTTTTCTTTTATGCCGGACAAACTGTTTTCATGCGAACACGTGAAACGTAAAAATTGAACCGTTCGTCGAAAAAACATTTCGATTGTCCGGTGTCGTGGTCTCCATTCGTTGTTATCTAAAATGAAAAGATCAAAAGCCCCAAAGAACCTCATCTGCATTTGGTATGACAAGGATGCCCTCAAGGCGGCGAAGTTTTACGCCTCGCTCTTTCCGGACAGCAAGGTGACGGCCGTCCACAAGGCACCGAGCGATTTCCCATCGGGCAAGAAGGGCCAGGTCCTGACCGTGGAGTTCACCGTTCTCGGCATCCCGTGCATCGGCCTCAACGGCGGGCCGCAATTCAAGCACAGCGAGGCCTTCTCCTTCCAGGTCGCCACCAACTCCCAGCAGCAGACCGACCGCTACTGGAACGCCATCATCAAGCACGGCGGCAAGGCCAGCTACTGCGGCTGGTGCAAGGACAAGTGGGGCATCTCCTGGCAGATCACCCCGCGCGCCCTCACCGACGCCATGGCCGCCGGCGGCCAGACCGCCAGACGCGCCTTCGAGGCGATGATGGAAATGGACAAAATCGACATCGCGAAGATTAAGGCCGCGATCCGCGGGTGATGGATTTTAAACACAGAGGCCACGGAGAGCGCGAGAGGGACCTTGGTCAGTCAACACCTCTGTGTTCTCTGCGATCTCTGCGTTAAAAATTTCAGCTTTCAGGTTTTCTGTTTCACCGCCCCCAGTTGCCGATTCCACCATTGATTCAAGACCGGCGCCGACTACATTGCCTTCATGACCCGCCTGCAGGAATTGGAGCAACAAGCCGGCCAGTTGCCGGAAACCGAGCGCGCCGCCTTGGTCTCGCGACTCCTCGCCACCCTGCCCCCCGTCCTGGCTGATGCCGACGGCGGTGTCGCCGAAGCCAGGCGTCGCGACGCTGAACTGGACGCCAATCCCTCTGCTGGTCTCACCGACAAACAATTTCGGGCCGCCATCGCTGCTTCCCGAAAACGATGAACCTGACCTACCACCGCAACGTCCAGCGCGACGTTTCCGCGGTGCTCGACTACTACGATGAGGTCGGCGGGCACGGCTTGGGCGATGCCTTCTTCGCCGAATTCATGGCCTATGTAGCCCTGGCCGTGGAGAACCCGAATCGATTCCATCCCGCCGACGGCGACCTGCGCCGCGCCAACCTCGGACGCTTCCCTTATCATTTTCTATTCCGCGTGCAGGGGGACACCCTTCGCATCCTCGTTCTGCGACACCATCATCGCCATCCTGAGCACGGCCTGGAACGCCGATAGGCTGGCTACGGGAGAAAGAATCCCACCGCCCGCACCGGCCGGGCTTCTCGCCCGGCCGCCTGCCAATCCAGATCATCGAGCCGTTTGCTGGTGCGCCCACCCTTCTTGCCCGCACGGCGCCGCTGACGCCGACGCTGGTAGGCGGCAACCACCATGGCATTCTCGTTGTTCCGCCGTGCCATCTCCTGCGCCTTGAGCAGCTCCTTCATTGGGCGACAGACTATGCCCAAATCCCCATCCTGCAACCTGCCGCTTCAATTTTTGTGTCTTCTCGTGCCCTTTTGTGGCCATCAATGCCTTGGTTCATGATCTCTCTGCGCTCTCTGCGGCCTCTGTAAAAAAATGCCTTGGTTTGGGGACGGTCGCCGGTCTGAGTGGAGATTGAATGACGCCTTTCACCACGATCCTCACGCATCCGGGCAGCGCCCACAAAGATGAGTTCCTCGCCTGCTGCGTGCTGCTGGCCACCACGCCCTGCCCCATCCTGCGGCGCGAGCCAGTCGAGGCCGACCTGGCCGATCCCGCCATCGCCGTCGTCGACGTGGGACACCGCCACGAGCCCGCACTGAACAATTTCGACCACCACCAGCTCCCCGCCGACGCCGCGCCGACCTGCGCGCTCTCCCTCGTCCTCCAACACCTCGGCCTCTACGCCGACGCCCGGGCCTTCTGCGACTGGCTCGAGCCCGCCGAGTGGTTCGACTGCCGCGGCCCCAACGTCACCGCCAAGTGGCTCGGCGTCGAACGCGACATCGTCGGCAAGATGCAGTCCCCCATCGACGGCACCCTGCTCCGCCGCTTCGCCGCCGCGAAGCAGCTGTCATCCGGCGACCCGCTCTGGCAGATCATGCACTTTGTCGGCACGGACCTGCTCGACTACGTGCGCAACCTCCGCGCCCGCCTCACCTTCATCGGCCAGCACGCGCAGATCTGGACGTTGCATGAGCTCTCAGCTGTCAGCGATCAGCCTTCAGCCGCCCGGGAATTAAATCCTCAGGTTTCAGGTTTCAGGTCTCAGGTTTCTTCCCCGCCCCCCGCCGTCGCTTTCCTGCCCCGCACGGAGCCGTTGCCGGAGGATCCCTCGGCCGGGCTCGATCGTTATGTGCAGGAGCAGGGCCTCGATGAGCGCGTCGTCGCCGTCATTGCCCCCGACCGCCGCAGCAACGGCTACGGCCTGTCCCGGCACCGCGATCATCCCCGCCTCGACTTCACCCGCATCAAGGCGGAGCCCGACGTTCATTTCACCCACCAGCGCGGTTTCGTCGCCAAGACCTCCGCCACCGACCTGCAGCGGCTGCGCCAGTTGCTGCTGCTCGCGGCCGGGTAGGATCGGATTAACGCAACGACGCCAGGGCGCCAAGCAACGCAGGGTTCAGATTTCCCGACCGGCACACCCATTTTGCGCTGGCGGGCAGCGGTAACCGACGAACCATGGCCTGATGCCTCACGTCCCCGGTTTGCGGAGTTGTTACACCAAGGTCGGTCGGCTCGTTTATTTCGGGCGCATGCTCGACAAGATCCGGCTTCACGCGGCGGGCAAGTTGCCGGCCGACTACCAGAAGAACCTCGGCGACGCCCAGACCTACGTCCTCGACGGACGCTGCTGCCGCTTCCTCGGCATCCGTTATGCCGACCTGCAGGAGCGCGTGCTGGCCGGCGCCTCCGATGAGGAGGCCATCGCCTGGGCCCACGTGCACGGCACACCGCGCTCCGATGAGGAATGCCACATGTGGAACCGCTTCATCGTGAAACTCGGCTGGCGCGACGAACGCTCCGCCGTCCTGCCGCAGCGCATCCTCGACAGCGGCCTGACCGGCAAGCTCATCGAGACCCTCATCGATCACATCGAGTTTGACGAAGGCCGCGACCCAGTCGCCACGAAGGCGTGGGAATCAGTCTAGCTGGCAGCTTTCTCCCATCCGCGCTTGATGGGATTTTGACAATAAAACCCGTTGCCCGGGGGATGGACTGAACTAGAAAGGTGGCAGGACACACCTTCCATGGATCCGAAAGCTCCACCCCCGCCTGCCACCGGCAACAAGACCTCCACTCCGCCCTCCGCCGTGGCCCGGGCGAAGTCCGCCTACGACAAGCTGTTCCCGCCGGAGTCGCCCCAGCGCAAGGCCGGGCCGTGGGTGCTGATCGCGGTGGTGCTCATCGTGCTGCTGGTGGCAAAGTGCGCGGTGTCATCCGCGGGCGAAAAAATCTCCGCCGTCACCCAGGCCCGGGCGGAGGAGAAGCGGGTGCGGACGACCGGCGTGTTGCTCGTCAAATCCAACCGACCCGAGGCGACGGTCGAGGCCGTGCGTCTTGCGTCCGCCGATGACCCGTCGACCGACCGCGTCAATGGCGCGCTCGGGCAGGCGTTGCCCAACCTGACGCCGGGAAAATACGCCGTGAAGCTCCGGGCCGAAGGCTGGCCGGACGCAAGCGGCGAGGTCGACGTGCCGCCCGGACAGCAGACCGAGACCACGATCAATTTCAAGGGCGGCTCGCTGCGCGTGGACTCTGTGCCCACCGGCGCCACTGTCCGGCTGGGCAAGGCCGTGCTCGGCAAGACGCCGCTGGTCATCCCCCAGCTGCCCCCGGGACCGGCCCAGCTCTCCCTCGAATACCCGTCCTGGCCGGTCGCGTTCCTCAAGACCACCATCACGGAAAATGTCGAGGCCGCCGAGACCGTGCGCCTGCCCCACGGCAAGCTGACCGTGGAATCCTTCCCGGCGGGTGCGACCGTCCTCCAGGGCAAACGGAGCCTCGGCCAGACCCCGCTCGTGCTGGAACCCGTCCCGGCGGGTGGCATGAAGCTCACGCTGCAGGCCAAGGATTTTCCCCCGCTGGAAGTGACGGCCGCCGTGGAGGACCAAGGCGAGACCACTATCAGCCCGGAGCTGGGCACCGCCTTCCCGCTGCTCGATCCCGAGGCGCTGCTGAGCGCGGTCTGGGTGCCGGACAATCCCGACAAGATCGTGGACCACGACGGCATCACCGGGCCGGAGGCGCCGCAGAACGGCGTCGTGAAGAACCTGAACCGGAAATTCCTCTACAAGGGCTGGCTGGACCGGCGCTTTCGCTTCTCCGCGGTCGTGAAATCCTACGACGCCGCCAGTGGCAAGTTGGAGTTCGCCGAGCAGGCGGGTCCGCTCTCCCGGTATCGCGTCGTGGCGACCCTCACGCCCAACGCCCGCAAGGACAAGCTCCTCGCCACGCCGCCCGCCAAGGGCACGACGCTCACGCTTTCGCTTTACGGCGTGCTCACGGCCGTGGAGGAGCCGCGCTGGCCGGGCAAGGTGATCCGCCTCGATCTCTCGACCGCGGAATTGCTGCACTGAGGGAAGCCAGGCAGAAGCCTGAGGGTTTCAGCAACCAGTGGAGGGCCCAGCTGGAGCTGGGCCCTCCAAGGCACCGTTCACCTGCAGCCCATTCAAGTTTCAGGTTTCCGATAGGCGCTAGCCGATAAACGTCAGCACGACGTTCCTCGTGTGCGCCGCTTTCCGGTGTTCCCACAGGAAAATCCCCTGCCAGGTGCCGAGGAGCAAGCGGCCGTCGGCGAAAGGGATCGTCTCGCTGGTGCGCGTCAGCGCCATCTTGATGTGGCTGGGCATGTCGTCGGCGCCCTCCGCCGTGTGCGTGAAGTGCGGATCATTGGCCGGCACCAGCCGCTCCAACCAGGCCTCCAGGTCGCGCCGGGCCGAGGGGTCGGCGTTCTCCATCAGCACCAGGCTGCAGCTCGTGTGCTGGCAGAACACCGTCGCGATGCCCGACGTCATTCCGCTGGCCTTCAGCGCCCGCGCCACCTCGTCCGTGATCTCATAGGTCCAGGCCCCCTTCGCGCGGACCGTCAGCGTCGTCTGGTAAATCGCCATGGGATGAGAGGCTAGGAACGGGGCGCTCAGCGGCAAGCGCAGGAGCCACCCATCCTTGGCCTCATGCCTCGCCCAGCCCCACCCCTTCCTGCCAATTGCCTCATTGTTGCGCCTTTTCACCTGATTTGGTTGGAATCTATCCGCCGTCTGGCTTCTCTTACCCTCCCTATGACCTCACTGCTCCGTCCCCTCGTTGCTGTCATTGCCGGGTCGGTCCTCGCGACCGGTCTGTTTGCCCAAGCCCCCGCCGCCAAGCCCCTCGAGTTCCCCGCCGCCAGCCCCGCGGCCACGATCAAGCAGCGCGTCGGCCTCACCGACATCGAGATCAGCTACTCCCGCCCGAGCATGCGCGGCCGCGAGATCTTCGGCCGCCTCGAGCCCTTCGGCTCCGTCTGGCGCACCGGCGCCAACAACGCGACCCGCATCACCCTGAGCACGCCGGTGAAGTTCAACGGCACCGAGGTCCCCGCCGGCACCTACGCCCTCTTCTCCATCCCCGAGCGCAATGAGTGGACCGTGATCCTCAACAAGGTCCCGGGCCAGTGGGGCGCCTACGCCTACGACGCCAAGAACGACGTCGCCCGCGTCAAGGCCGTGCCCGTTCCCCTCGCCCAGCCCGTCGAGACCTTCGCCATCACCTTCACCGATCTCGCCAGCGAGTCCTCCGCCACGCTCAACCTCATGTGGGAAAACGTCCGCGTGCCGGTGAAGCTCGAGGTCGACGTCGCCGCCACCCTCGTGCCGCAGCTCGAGGCCGTCATGGCCTCGGCCGAGCCCAAGAAGCCGTATTTCTCCGCCGCGATGTTCTACTATGAGAACAACCTCGACCTGAAGAAGGCCGCGGCCTGGATGGACGCCGCCATCGCCGAGCGCCCCAACCAGATGTGGATGATCTACCGCAAGGGTCTCATTCTCGCCAAAATGGGCGATAAGGCCGGCGCCCTCGCCGCGGCCCAGCAGTCGCTCGACCTCGTCAAGAACGACACCCAGTCGCCCGCCTCCCTGAAGGACGAATACACCCGGCTGAACAACGCGCTGATCGCCAGCCTCAAGTAAGCCGCCGGGCGGCTCCGCCGTTCCGAAACCTTGCCGCGGGGACGCCGTCTCACCGACGGCGCCCCCGCGTCTCTTTCACCCCGCATCCACCCGGCCCCAACCTGAAGATTCCATGAAGCTCATCCGTCCCACCTACGTCCTGCTCGCCGCCCTCGCCGGCACTGCCTCGGTCAGCGCGCAAACCGTGCCCGCCCCGGCACCGCCCGCCGCCCCGGCCGCCACTCCCGCCCCGGCACCGCGCCAGCGCACCAGCCCGCACGACACCATCAGCGCGCGCATCGACACCTGCCGCATCACCGTGGTCTACGGCCGCCCCTACTCGAAGGACCCGAAGACCGGCGAGATCCGCAAGATCTGGGGCGCCCTCATCCCGGCCGGCAAGCCCTGGCGCACCGGCGCCGACGAGGCCACGCTCTTCATCACCCAGCTCCCGCTCGACCTCGCCGGCACGCACCTGCCCGCCGGCGCCTATACGCTCTACACCCTCCTCGCCGAAGACGGCTCCGCCCAGCTCCTCATCAACAAGAAGCTCGGCCAGTGGGGCGCCGATCCCTACGACGCCACCCAGGAATTCGCGAAGGTCCCGCTCACCAAGGAGGCGCTCGAGCCGCAGCTCGACCAGTTCACGATGGCCCTCGACCGCAACCCGGCCGGCGGCGGCTTCCTCCGCCTGAAGTGGGAGACGACGCAGTTCTCCGTGCCGTTCACGGTCAAAAAGTAACGCGCCCCGCCCATGGCTTTTTCGTTCTGGCGCCGCGCGCTCCTCCTGCTCGGCGCCGCCGCCACCGTCGCCCAGGCCGCCACCGCCCCGCTCGCCCCCGCCGAGATCCGGCAGGAGCTGCGCAGCCTCGGCACCACGGGAACCGTGCTCCACGTCGGCGCCCATCCCGACGACGAGAACACCGAGCTCATCACCTGGCTGTCGCTCGGCCGCGGCTACCGCGCCGCCTACCTGTCGCTGACGCGCGGCGACGGCGGCCAGAACGAGCTCGGCAAGGATTTTGACGAGAAGCTCGGCGTGCTGCGCACGCAGGAACTTCTCGCCGCCCGGCGCCTCGACCGCGGCCGCCAGTTTTTCACCCGCGCCATCGACTTCGGCTTTTCGAAGACACCGGAGGAAACGCTACGTTTTTGGAACCGCGATGCTGTGCTCGGCGACGTCGTGCGCATCATCCGCCAGTTCCGCCCCGATGTCATCGTCACGCGCTTCCCCATCCCGCCCGGCAGCGGCGGCCACGGCCACCACACCGCGTCGGGTATACTTGCAGTCGAAGCTTTCAAACTCGCGGGCGATCCGACTGCCTATCCCGATCAGCTCGCGCAGGGCCTGACCGTCTGGCAGCCGAAGCGCGTCCTCTGGAATTCCTTCCGCATCGGCAGCGCCGGCCCGGGCCCGCTCAACGGTCCGGTCTTCAAGCAGGACATCGGCGGCACCGATCCGGTCAGCGGCCAGGAGTTCGGCACCATCGCGGCGCGCAGCCGTTCGATGCACCAGACCCAGGGCCTCGCCGGCGCGGCCAACCGCGCCCGCACCGGCCCCAACGAGCAGAGTTTCATGCTGCTTGCCGGGGAAGCGGCCACGGCCGACCTGATGGATGGAGTCGACACGACCTGGGCCCGTTACTCCGGCGGGGCGAAAATCGGCGAACTCACCGCGGCCGCGCTGGCGCAGTTCAAGACCGACGATCCCGCCGCCTCCGTGCCGGCGTTGCTCGCCCTGCGAACCAAGCTTGCGGCGTTACCGTCCGACCCGCTTGTCACCGACAAACGCCTCCAGCTCGACCACATCCTGCAAGCCTGTCTCGGCATAAAGGTGCAGACGACAATCGCTAACGCTGACGTCGTGCCAGGCGAGCCACTAGAGCTACAATGCTCAGTTCAGGTTCCTACATTCTCCGGCATCATTCCAACTGAGACCGGAATCCGCGTTCGATATTTAGAATCTCGCAGCCCCGGATTCAAATCTTACGTGCCGAACGGGGCAGATGTCAGCGCCAACATCTATTATGTTGGCAAGATGACCGGTGCCTTGCCCCCGGCCACTCCTTTGACTCAGCCCTACTGGTTACGCGCTGACGGTGCCGCTGGTATTTCACGCGTCGACGATTCCACTCTTATCGGCCGCGCGGAAAATCCGCCCGCCATCCCGATTGAACATGTCTTCATGGTGGGTGATCAGACTCTTGTCATCATGGACGAGCCTGTGCAGCAAAGCAGTCACGTGGCTGTGATTCCGCCCGTCTCAATGTCGCTCAGCTCCGAGATATTTCTCGTGCCACCTGGGGCCACCAAGTCCGTCACCGTCGAGATCACGGCCGCGCGCGCCGGCACCAAGGGCGTCCTCCGCCTTGAGACCCCGGCCGGCTGGACCGTTGCCGCCGCACCGCAGGCCTTCCGCCTGCCCAACGTCGGCGACAAGGCCAGCTTCACCTTCACGCTCACCGCCCCCGCCGCCGGCGGCGCCGGCCGTCTCAGCGCCGTGGCGACCGTCGATGGCCAGGACTATTCCACCCGGCGCGAGGAGCTGCGCTACTCCCACCTGCCGGTCCAGCTGCTCCAGCCGCCGGCGCGCACGCGCCTCGCCAGCTTCCCGCTCGCCACCAAGGGCCTCACCATCGGTTACCTGCCGGGTGCCGGTGACAGTGTCGCCGAATGCATCGCGCAGATGGGCTATGTCGTCCGCCCCCTGACCGGCGCCGACCTGACGCCCGAAAAACTCAAGGGCCTCGACGCCGTCGTCATCGGCGTGCGCGCCTTCAACGAGCGCACCGACCTGAAGGATGCCTTCCCCGGCCTGCTCGCCTGGGTCGAGCAGGGCGGCACGGTCATCGCGCAATACAACCGCCCCAACGGCCTGCAGGCCGCGACGCTCGGGCCGTATGCGCTCTCGATCGAGGGGCCGGCCCCGGCGCTGCGCGTCACTGATGAGACCGCGGCCGTCACGCTGCTCGCGCCCGACCACGCGGCGCTCAACACGCCGAACAAGATCAACCCCGCCGACTTCGACGGCTGGGTGCAGGAGCGCGGCGCGTATTTCCCGAGCAAGTGGGACGAGGAACGCTACACCGCCCTCCTCGGCATGAGCGACCCGGGCGAGGCCCCGCTGCGGAGCAGCGTCCTCGTCGCGAAGCACGGCCAGGGCCATTACGTTTACACCGGCATCGGTTTCTTCCGCCAGCTGCCCGCCGGTGTGCCCGGCGCCTACCGGCTCTTCGCCAACCTCGTCTCCCTCGGGAAGTGAACTTCCCGAAATCCCAAACGCCAATGATCAAACACCAAACAAATCTTAAAACCCCGGATCCCTTGGTTCGGACTTTTTTGGCCTTTGGCATTTGGACCTTTGGTGTTTCTTGAAACCGCGAAATGTCCGAGAAAAAAGAACCTGACGACGACTCCCCCGGCGTGCCCGGCTTCCGCACCTGGCGCGGGGTCTATCTCTTCGTCTTCGGGTGCTTCCTGCTGGTCGTTTTCGCGCTGACGCTGTTCGCGCGCTTCTACGCATGAGCGCCCTCGACTGGTTCGTGCTCCTCGGGACGATGATCGGCATCGCGGCCTACGGCACGTGGCGCACGCGACATACCGACAGCCTCAACACCTACCTGAAGGGCAACCACTCGACCAAGTGGGGCACCATCGGCATCTCGGTCATGGCCACGCAGGCGAGCACCATCACCTACCTCTCGCTGCCCGGGCAGGCGTATGAGAACGGCATCGCCTTTATCCAGAATTATTTCGGCCTGCCCCTCGCGCTCATCCTCGTCTGCGCGGTCTTCCTGCCGATCTACCGCAAGCTCGGCGTCTATACCGCGTATGAATACCTCGGGAAGCGCTTCGACCAGAAGACGCGCCTGCTCGGCGCCGGCCTCTTCCTCCTCCAGCGCGGCATCCAGGCCGGCATCACGATCTATGCGCCGGCCATCATTCTCTCGACCGCCTTCGGCTGGCGGCTTGACCTGACCATCGTCTTCACGGGCATCGTGGCCATCGTCTACACCGTCACCGGCGGCAGCGCGGCCGTGAACCTCACCCAAAAATGGCAGATGGCCGTCATCTTCGGCGGCATGATCACGGCGTTCGTCATCCTGCTCACGAAGCTGCCCGACAATGCCACGCACATCGCCGGCGTCATGGGCAAGCTGCAGGCCGTGGATTACACCCCGGATCCCAAGCTGCGTTACACCTTCTGGAGCGGCCTGCTCGGCGGCTTCTTCCTGTCGCTCTCCTACTTCGGCACCGACCAGACGCAGGTGCAGCGCTACATCGGCGGGGCCGCGCTGCGCGAGGGGCGGCTCGGGCTGATGTTCAACGCCCTCTTCAAGATCCCGATGCAGTTCTTCATCGTGATGCTCGGCGCGCTGCTTTTCGTCTTCTACCAGTTCCAGCCCGACACGCCGCTGGTGTTCAACCAGTCGGCCTGGCAGCGGCAGGTGCAGGGCCCGGCCGGCGCGGAATTCCGCGCGCTGGAGGAGCGGCACACCGTCCTTCACGCCGCCAAGCAGGAGAAGATCCGCGCCTGGACCGCCGCGGAGCAGTCCGGCGACACCGCCGCCGAGTCGGCCGCCCGCGTGGAACTTGCCGCCGCGCAAAAGGCCTCGGACGCCCTGCGGAAGCAGGCGCGTGACACGCTTTACGCCGCCGCGCCGGAGGCGAAGAAGACCCGCGACTCCGACTACGTCTTCATCACCTTCATCCTCACGCAGCTCCCGCATGGCGTCATCGGCCTGCTGGTTGCCGTGATGTTCGCCTCGGCGCTGTCGTCCAAGGCCGGCGAGCTCAACGCCCTCGGCACCACGAGCACCATCGACCTGTGGCGGGCCTTCCGCCCGCTCGCCGCGCACGACGAGGCCCGGAATGTCCGCAACGCGAAATGGTTCACGGCGTTCTGGGGCCTCTTCGCCATCGGCTTCGCGCTTTACGTGAGCTTCGCCGAGAACCTCATTGAGGCGTTGAACATCATCGCCTCCGTGTTCTATCCGCCGTTGCTGGGCGTCTTCCTCGTTGCGTTCTTCCTCAGGAAGGTCGGCGGCACCGCGGTGTTCTGGGCCGCGGTCGCCACGCAGCTGCTCCTGCTTGGCCTGTTCTATTTCGGCAAGGACACCGTCGCCTACCTCTGGCTCAACCCGATCGGTTGCGCGGCCTGCGTCGGCTTCGCGCTGTTCTTCCAGGCCCTCCTGCCAAATCAGGAACCCGGTCCTTCCACAGGAGCTAACGGAGGGAACAGAGCCCAAGCTGCTTGATGCCTCTTCTCCGTTGTCTCCGTTTCCTCCTGTGAGAGATTCCTGATTTTAAAATGGCTTCCCCCGTCATCTGCTTCGGCCAGCAGCCCTGCGGGTTTTTCCCGCGGCGTTTCCTCGCCGCCAAGTTCGTGACGGCCCGCCGCCTCCAGGCGGAGATCGGCGGCGAGATCGTGTTTTTCCTCCACGACAGCGATCACGACTGCCGCGAGACCCAGACCACCCTGCGCCAACGCAGGACCGGCGAGCCGCAGGCCTTCAACTTCACCTTCGTCAACAAGCTCCAGCGGAAGTTCTCCCCGCTCTTCCTCAAGCGCCTCCCCGCCGACTGGCAGCCCAACACCGCGCGCCAGCTGCCGAACTTCGTCGACCCGCGCTGGGTCGAGGTCTTCAAGCAGGTCGCCGCCACCAACGCCGCCGACTTCTGCCTGGAGATGTATCGCGCCATGGGCCTGCTCGACGGCATCCGCGTCGTCCGCTCCGGCGACCCGGCCGTGCGGCGGGCCGCGTGCGACATCACCGACTTCTTCGTGGACGTGCCGCATCAGGGCGAGATTGTCCGCGCCCGGTCGATCAACGGCACCCTCAAGCTCCACGAGGGCGGCGACCGTTACCTCGACCTCCCGGCCACGGCCTTCACCAAGGAACAGGTCAGCCCGACCCGCGATAGCCGGTTGCGTTGGATGCAATCCGTGCTTCACTGCACGCACTACATCTGCGGCGCCGGCGAGCAGGCGTATCTCAACCCCGCCGACGCCCCCGAAATCACCTTCGTCCCCCGCGACACCATCGACCGTTCCGATGAAGCCTACACCGACTGACCTCCCGCCGCTCCTCGCCTTCGGGGCGCACCCCGACGACCTCGAGTTCGGCGCCGGCGGCATAATCGCCCGTGAAACGCGCGCCCGCCGGCCCGTTCACCTGGTGGTCTGCTCCCGCGGCGAGGCCGGCACCAACGGCACCCCTGCCATCCGCACCCGCGAGGCCAAGGCCGCCGCGAAGATCCTCGGCGCCACCTTGGAGTTCCTCGAGCTCGACGGTGATGCCCGCCTCGAAATCAAGACGGCCCACGCGCTCACGCTCGCCAAGATCATCCGCCGCATCCGGCCGGGCACCGTGCTCGCGCCGACCACGGAGCCGAACCAGCACCCCGACCACTGGCGCCTCGGCACGCTGGTCCGCGATGCCACCCGCCTCGCCCGCTACGGCGGCCTCGCCGAGCTCAAGGCCCGGGCCCCGCACGCCATCGGCCAGCTGTTCTTCTACGCCCTCGGCCCCGGCAGCGAGCCGGCCACCCCGCCCGTCCTGATCGACCTTTCCGCGCCGGAGCTCGTCGCCACCTGGACCAAGGCCATGGAGGCGCATGCCTCGCAGATGAAGACGCGCAACTATGTCGAACTGCAGGTGGCGCGCGCCCGCGTGCGCGGCCTCGACGCCGGCGTCGCCCACGCGCAGGCCCTCTGGCCGAACGACCCGCTGGTCTTCGACTCGCTCGCGACCCTGGCCCGCGGCGCCCGCCGCTTCTGACATGGCTGCCGACCGCTCCCTCAAGATCGGCATCACCTGCTATCCGTCCGTCGGCGGCAGCGGCATCCTCGCCTCCGAGCTCGGCGAGGAACTCGCCCGGCGCGGCCACGAGATCCACTTCATCAGCTATGAGCCGCCGTTCCGCATGCCGGCCGGCCCGAAGTTGTTTTTCCACCCCGTGGTGGTGAGCAGCTACGATCTCTTCAAGTATCCCGACTACACACTGCCGCTCTCCGTGAAGATGGCCGAGGTCAGCCGCGACCACGGGCTCGACGTGCTGCACGTCCACTACGCCGTGCCACACGCCACCGCCGCCATCCTCGCCCGCGCCATGCTGCACGAGGAGCACCGCCTGCGCATCATCACCACGCTGCACGGCACCGACACGACGCTGCTCGGGCGCGACCCCGGCTACGGCCCGGCCATCCGGCACGCGCTCGAGCACTCCGACGCCATCACCACCGTTTCGGAGTTCATGCGCGGCGAGACGGTCCGCCTGCTCGGCGTGCAACGGCCAATCGAGGTCATCCCCAATTTCTTCGAGCCGCACGCGGCCGCCCACTGCCGCGACGACATTCGTCGCGAACTCGGCCTGGCGGAGGGCGAGGCGATGTTGCTGCACCTTTCCAACCTGCGCCCGCTCAAGCGCACCGACCTGCTGCTCGACACCGTGGCGAGACTGAAGCCGCGCCTGCCTTTCAAGCTCGTCGTCCTCGCCGGCGCCGACCCGGCCCCGCTCCTTGCCGAGGCGCAGCGGCTTGGCGTGGCCGACCGGCTCGTGATCCGTGAAAAGGTCACCGACATCGAGGGCTATCTGGCGGCGGCCGACCTCGGCCTGTT
>CBDFNB010000020.1:0-64489 GCA_965249855.1 Lacunisphaera sp. | reverse complement strand
TTGCGCACCGGGTCGGCCTGCAGGGCGGCGGTGTTGTCCGTGGCCATGTAGCCGGGGGCGACGGCGTTGACGTTGACGCCCTGCGAGGCGAGCTCGTTGGCCATGGCGCGGGGTGACGCCGGCCAGCGCGCTCTTGGCGGCGGTGTAGGAGACGACGCGGATGCCGCCCTGGAAGGAAAGCATCGAGGCGACGTTGATGATCTTACCCGGCGACTTGCGCGTGACGAGCTCGGCGGCGAAGCGCTGGCTCAGGCGGAACGCGCCGGTGAGGTTGACGTTGAGCACGTCGTGCCAGTCGGTGTCGGAGAACTCCAGCAGGTTGGCGCGGCGGATGATGCCGGCGTTGTTGACGAGGATGTCGGCGCGGCCGAAGGCCGCGTAGGCGGCGGCTACGATCTTCGCGGCGGCGGCCGGGGTGCCGACGTCGGCGGCCACGACCACGCTGCGGCGGCCGGCGGCGGCGATGGACTTTTGCAGCGCGGCCATGTCGCCGCGGGCGACGAGGACGAGGTCCGCGCCGGCCTCGGCCAGGGCCTGCGCCATGGCGGCGCCGAGGCCACGCGACGCGCCGGTGACGATGGCGACCTTCCCGTCGAGGCGGAAGCTGTCGAGGATGCTAGGCATGGATTTGGTAGGGGCCGTTGCCCTCAACGGCCCGGGCGCTTGAGGGCAAGCGCCCCTACCGCGGGGATGCAACCGGCGGTTTTCATCGCAATTGATTCACCGGCGCGGGATCCATGTCGGCGAACTCCTGGTTCTCGCCGCCCATGCCCCAGACGAAGGCATAGGCCGCAGTGCCGACGCCGCTGTGGATGGACCACGGCGGGGAAAGCACCACGCCGAGGTCGTGGACGAGCAGATGGCGGGTGGCGGTGGGCGCGCCCATGAAATGGAACACCGCGTGGGCCGGCTGGACGTTGAAATAACAATACACCTCGGAGCGGCGGAGGTGCGTGTGGGGCGGCATGGTGTTCCAGACGCTGCCGGGTTCCATGCGGGTGAAGCCCATGACGAGCTGGCAGGTGGGGAACGCGCCGGGGTGGATCACCTTGAAGAGCGTGCGCTCGTTGGCGGTCTCGCGCGCGCCGAGGCGGGCGCCCGCGACGTCCTTGAGCGGGATGTGGCGGACCGGGTAGGCGGTGTGCGCCGGGTAGGACAGGAAATAGAAACGCGCCGGCGTGTCGGCCGAGCGCGAGGCAAACGAGACCGCCTTCACCCCGCGGCCGAGGTAGAGCGTGTCGAGCGACTCCATCGGGTGGACCGTGCCGTCGACGGTCATGCTGCCGGGGCCGCCGAGGTTGATGACGCCGGCCTCGCGGCGCTCCAGGAAGAACGCGCTGCGGACCTCCGCGGGATTCGGGAGGTCGAGCGGCGAGGCGCCGGGCGTGATGCCGCCGATGATGGTCCGGTCGGTCTCCCAGTAGCGGAAGTTGGCCGCATCGGGCGCGAAGAGGCCGCTGACGAGGAACTCCGCGCGGAGTTGCTCGGTGGGCATGCTGGCGGCGGTGCGCGGGTAGCTGGTTTCGTGAATTTGCATGGAAAGGATTCCGGGCGGAGCAGGCAGCGGGCCCGCTCGCGCGGGAATCGTAGCTGATTGAGACTTACCCAAAGAAGTTACGCCCAGCTGTCATTGCGAGGAGTGAAGCGACGAAGCAATCCAGCTGGATCGCCACGGCGCGCTTCGCGCACCTCGCGATGACAAAATTGGTAACTTCTTTGGGTAAGTCTCAATCAGTTGGTTAGATAAAGCTGCCCGGGGCGTTAGCCCCGGGCAGCGGATGATCATGCGGGTTGTAATGCCGGGCGCTTAGAACGTGCCTTTGACGCCAACCGCCATCTGGATGCCGAACTCCTCCTGCTGGAAGTTTACTGCGTAGCTGGCGCTGTTGTCGTTGTAGCGTTGCAGGATCTGGGGCTCGTTGAAAATATTACGCGCATTGGCGAAGATCTTCACGCGCTTCGAGAAGGTATACTCGAAGTTCACATCCACGTTCACGCGGGACTTGTAGTATTCGTAGAAACCGTTGGCCGCGCCATATTGCGCGCCCACTTGGGCGGCGCGAATCTGGCGGCCGCGATAGTTGAAGTTGAGCTTCGCGCTGATGGGCTTCTTGTTCCAACTGATCGCAACGTTGCCGGTCTTCTCGATGAAGCCGTTGAACGCTGCGGCGCTTGCACCGCTCAGGTCGAGCTTGGTGCCGTTGGCGCTCAAGCTGATGTGGCGGAGATAGCCGGGCAGGAAGTCGAGCTGGCGAACCGCGTTAAACTCATAGCCCTGAACCTTCGCCGTGCCAGTGCCGTTGACGGTGGTGCTGACGCCCCAACCGATGAACTCCGGACCGACCCCGAGTTCCTGCGCCAGCGCGGCATCCACCACGCCGCCGCGAGTCTGGAAGAAGTCCGAGACGTCCTTGCGGAAGATGCCGGCCGAAACCAGGCCGCCACCCTTCGGGAAGTAATATTCGACCGACAGGTCGAAGTTCTGTGCTGACCAGGGCCGGAGACCAGTGTTGCGAGCAGTCAAGGTGCCGGGCGAGGCAGTCGGATCAAAGTCGAAGTTCTCGTTGTCGTCGATGGTGACCTGCGGGATGATGTTCGCGTAGTCTGGACGGCCCATCGTCTGCGAGTAACCGAGGCGGACCAGCAGATCGTTCGTGACGTTATAGGTGGCACTGATGCTCGGATAATAGTCGTCGTAGCTGCGCACCGGACGGAAGCCGCGCTCGGTGAGGATGGCACGCACGGCCTGGACGGAATTGGCCGTCCCGTTGGCATTCAGGGCCCCGATGTCGGTGCGGAGCACCCGCTGGACGCCAGCCGTGGTGGGATCACTGTCGACGAACGTGCCGTTGGCGTTGCGCTGGAAAGCAGCGTCGGGATCGTTCAGCACGCCCTCGCCTTTGTCCTTGGTCTTTTCATAACGCACGCCGCCCACGACCTGCAGACGGTTGTTGAGAAATTTGCCCTCGAGCTGGACATATCCGGCGGTCACAACCTCGGTGATCTTCTCCGAGTTGTTGATGCGGAACTGCTCGCTGGTGACCGCGTTCTCCAGAAAGTAGTTCGGGTTGGTGCTGAAGGTCTCGGCGAGTTTGTAGGAATCGATCCACTCGATCGGGCGGGAACCCCAATAGGGATCCTCGCCGGAGTAGTTCGTGTCCTTGTAGGCGCCAGCGTTGTCGTCGGCCGTGTTGGCGACGCCGTCGGCGCCGACGAATGTCCAGCTGCGCGTGGCGCGGCGGTTGTCCTTGGACTCCTCGTAGACGCGGGTGCCGGCCTTGACCGTCAGGGGGAAGTTACCGATGTCAAAATCACGCTTCAGGTCGACATAGCCGCCCTTCATCTGCGCGACGCCGTCGATCGGGTCGTCCGTGAGGGTGGTCAGGCGGAAGTTGTTCAGGTTGTATGGGTCGATCTCCGCGCCGCCGGCATCGCGGGCGACGAAGGTGTGGCCCGGGAAGGCGACGTTGTCCACGCGCAGGTTGGCGACGCCGACCATGCGGGTGCCGACGTTGGCGAAGTGACCGCGGCCGAGGATGCGATACCAGGTGCGGGACTTGGCGCCATGGACACCGGCTTCGAGGTCCCACTTGGTGCCAGCGTAATTGTAGCGGACGTTGCCGGCGGCGGTGTTGCCGAGCTTGTCGCGGAAGGAACTGCCCTGCGTGACACGGCCACGGTTGCCGTAGGGGTCGGTGGCGCTGAAGGTGCCAGTAGCGCTCTCGGAGTAACCGGTGCCGAAGTTCAACACGCGGCCACCGGCGGCGGCCGTCGTGGTCGTGGTGCCGATGTCGAAGTTCAGGTTACGGTTGCCGAAGAAGGATTTGTAGTAGCTGTCCTGCACCATGACGGACACGCGATGGCGATCCGAGAGGCGCCAGTCTGCCTTGATGCTCAATGACTGGCGATCAGTGAATTTCGGGCCGTCCTGCAGTTGAGCAGTCTGGAGCATCGGGGCTGCGATCGTGGCGCCGCCCTGCTGATAGTTCCACAGCGTCTGCCACCGGTGCTGTTCGTTGAACTGCATCGAGGACAGGCCAGTGATGACGAGGCCGAAGTTCTTGGTCACCGGCAGGGTGTAGTCGAAGTCAAAACCCGGCAGGATCTTGCGACTGCTCTCGTTGCGGGGACCCGGAGTCTTGCCGAAATCAAGGTCCTCGTTATTGAGGCTCAGGTAGGCGCGGTAGTTGAACTGGGCGCCCTTGCGCTCTAGATAACTCTTGCTGACGAGGTTCACGTTGCCGCCGATGCCGTTGGCCGGCAGGTCGGGCGTAACGAACTTCCAGACTTCAACGCGCTGTGCGTTGTTGATGGAAAGCTGTTCGAATTCGAACTGGCGGCCGGCGGCACCGGAGTTGGAGCTGGTGATCGGGTTGCCGTCGAGAAACACATTGGTAAAGCTCGGGCCGAAACCACGGACGGACACAGTGCGGACGTCGGCCGCAACATAGTCAACCGTGACACCCGGCAGGAACTTCAGGAACTCACCGACGTTGCCCTCGGTGACGTCACCAAACGCATCGGCCGCCATCACGACCTTAACGCCCTTGGCGTAGCGCTGTTCGTTGGTGGCGATCGCGTTGCCCTCGAATTCGCGGTTGGCCGCGACGACAAAGGTGTCGAGCTGGACGGTCTTGCCATCGCCGTAGCGGTCGGCGCTGGTCAGTTCGATGTCCTGGCTGACGCTGCCGCTCGCGGGAACGGTGACGGTGACAGTCTGTGCGTCGAGGCCACCGGAAACTACCTTTACCTTCGTTTCGCCGGCCGGCACGTCGTTCAGGCGGTATTCGCCGTATTCATTGGTGAGGGTCTCAATAGCGGTGCCCTCGACCGTGACGACAGCATTGCTGACGTATTTACTATTACCGAGGTTGAGCACGCGGCCTGTGATGCTGCCGGTGCCGGACTGGGCTTGCAGCGCCGGCAGGGCCAGGCCCGTGACAAGCGCGAGGGTGCAGAGCAAACGGGCGCCCGTGCGGCCGTTGAGGGTGGAGGCAACAAGCTGGCGGGTCAGGACCGACAGGCGTTGCCAGCGGATGGGGGTGTTTTCCATGGCTGGGTGGGGGTTAGGGTCAGGGTTTGAACAAAGCGACAGTTCCTCCGGTTCAGGTCGCTCACGCGACTGTTCAGGAGGCTAGGGGTGGGGGTAAACGCTAGACGGGGTATTTCACTAATGAACTAAACTTCCACCTATGAATAGTTTTCGGCCGGGCGGGGGCAATAAAAAATTTCGCTATGACCCGCCGTCCGGGGTCGGTCGCGGGGGTGATTGGGGCAGGGAGGGGTGCAGACGGGTTTACGGCCCCGGCCTTGTCGGGCAAGGTTTTTTAATTGTTATTAGTAAACCAACCCCGGCGGCCAATATTTCACCACTGAATACACAATCCATATTTGAACATTGCCCGCCCAGGCCCAAGATGTCCTCCATTCTGATCGTTCTTCCCCGCGCCGCCCCCTCCGTCAACCCCACCCGCCCCCGCTCCCGCCCCATGCCCGCCGCCGCCCCCGTCAGCCAGGAACGCTACGTCATCCCCAACCTGCGCAACGCCTGCCGCATCCTCAAGCTGCTCGGCGGCAGCCCCGACGGCTTCAAGATCGCCGACATCGGCCGCACGCTCCGCATTCCCGTCACCACCACCCTGCGCATCATGACGACGCTGCACCTCGAGGGCCTCGTCCGCAAAAACGGCGCGCTCTACGAACTGGGGCCGGTGCTCATCCAGCTCGGCAACGCCTCGCTGGCCGGCACGGAGATCCGCACCGCCGCCATTCCCATCCTCGAGAAACTCACGGGCGCGACCGACGAGACCTCCCACCTGGCCATCCCCTGCGACGACCGCTCGCTCATCGTCGCCGTGCAGGACAGCCCCCACCCGCTCCGCGCCGCGTCCCGCCCCGGCTTCCTCGCCGAGCTGCATTGCTCGTCCACCGGCAAGACGCTGCTCGCCTTCCTCCATCACCAGCGGCTGAACGAGTTTTACGGCAGCGGCTCCGAGCGCCCGACCAAGCGCACGCCCCACACGCTCACGACCCTCGGCGAGCTCAAGCGCGAGCTCGAGCTCACGCGCAAGCGCGGCTTCAGCCTCGACGACGAGGAGTTCGCGCCCGGCATCCGCTGCCTCGCCGCCCCGGTCTATGCCTCCGACGGCAACGTGGCCGCGGCCATCGGCATCACCGCGTCCACCGTGCGCTTCACCAAGCAGCGCATCCCCGAGATGGCCGGCAAGGTGCAGACCGCCGCCGCCGAACTCTCCCGGCTCCTCGGCTACACGGCGCCGCGCCGCTGAACTTTCTGATGCACGCGGAACGAAGCAGCCGGCAAGACGGGTCTGGGTGGGAGGGGTTTTATACCCCGACGGGATTGATATCGCGCGCTCTGTCGGGGTGTAAAACCCCTCCCACCACGGCCACGAAATTTAATCCTGTCTGATGAGCAAGGCCCCTCATCGCCTCGTCGCCCCCGCCGGCCGCTCCCTGGCCGGCGCGGAAGTCGCCCAGCTCGTCGCCGCGGCCTGCCCGGCCGGGGATTATCGCGGCCGCCGCGTCCTGCTGATCATCCCCGACGGCACCCGCACGGCACCGGTCGGGCTGATGTTCCAGACGCTCTTCGCGCAGATCGGCGGCGTCGCCAAAAAGTTCGACGTCATGATCGCCCTCGGCACGCACCCGGCGATGCCGGACGACGCCATCAACCAGCGCGTCGGCATCACCGCGGAGCAGCGCTCCTCCCTCTATAAGCGCGTCGAGTTCATCAACCACGAGTGGGACAACCCCGCCGCGCTCCGCGACCTCGGCCACATCCCGGCCGCCGACATCAAGGAACTTTCCGGCGGCCTCTTCGCGATGGACGTGCCGGTGCACATTAACAAGCGCCTCTTCGACTACGACCAGCTGATCATCATCGGCCCGGTCTTCCCGCACGAGGTCGTCGGCTTCTCCGGCGGCAACAAATACCTGTTCCCCGGCGTGGCCGGCCCGGACATCCTGAATTTCTTCCACTGGCTCGGCGCCGTCGTCACCAACCCGATGATCATCGGCAACAAGTGGACGCCCGTGCGCAAGGTCGTGGATCGCGCCGGGGCCATGGTCACCGTGCCGAAGCTCTGCTTCTGCATGGTGGTGCACGGCAAGGGCGAGCTGGCCGGTCTCTTCGCCGGCACGCCCGAGACCGCATGGGACGACGCGAGCGAGCTCTCCCGCGAGCTCCACATCACCTACAAGGACCGGCCGTTCCACACCGTGCTCTCCTGCGCCCCGGCGATGTATGATGAGCTCTGGGTCGGCGGGAAGTGCATGTATAAGCTCGAGCCGATCGTCGCCGACGGCGGCGAGCTCATCATCTACGCGCCGCACATCCACGAGGTGTCCGTCGTCCACGGCCCGATGATCGAGCGCATCGGCTACCATTGCGTGCAGTTTTTCCTCAAGCAGTGGGACAAATACAAACACGAGCCCTGGGGCACCCTCGCCCACTCCACCCACGTCCACGGCATTGGCACCTACGATGAGAAGACCGGCGTCGAGACGCCCCGCGTCCGCGTGACCCTCGCCACCGGCATCCCCGAGGCCACCTGCAAAAAGATCAACCTCGGCTGGCGCGACTTGCGCTCCATTAAGAAGGAGGACTTCGCCAACCGCGAGGCGGAGGGCATCTTCCTGGAGCCCAAGGCCGGCGAGCGCCTCTACCACCTCCGCGACAAGCCCGCCTGGGCCGGCGGCGGGTCATAGTCCACACCGCGACTTGCATCCGGTTTTCCGACCCTCTCAACTCTCAGCCCTCAACTATCAACCGCGGCGCTCTGCGCCGCCTCCCCATGTCCAAGACCGACGTCCTGAACCGCATCAAGTCCGAGAAAGTCATCGCGCTCATCCGCGCCGACAGCTCGGCCAGCCTCCTCGATTGCGCCCGCGCCCTCGCCGCCGGCGGCCTGACCTGCATCGAGCTCACGATGACCACGCCCAACGCCATCGAGTGCTGCGCGCAGGTCGCCAAGGAGCTGCCCAACGTGCTCCTCGGCCTCGGCACCGTGCTCGACGCCGAGACCGCGAAGCGTGGCATCGCCGCCGGCGCGAAGTTCATCGTCACCCCGGCGGTCCGCCCCGAGGTCATCCGGACCTGCAAGGAGTCCGGCGTGGCCATCCTCTCCGGCGCACTCACCCCGACCGAGGCCTGCAACGCCTGGGACGCCGGCGCCGACGTCATCAAGATCTTCCCCGCCGAGTTTTTCGGCCCCGCCTACATCAAGTCCCTCAAGGCGCCGTTCCCGAACATGCAGTTCCTCCCGACCGGCGGTGTCACGCCCGAGACCGTCGGCGACTTCCTCAAGGCCGGCGCCTTCGCCACCGCCGCGGGCTCGTCGCTCGTCCCCGCCGCCGCCCTGAAGTCCGGCGACTGGGCCGCCATCACGAAGCGCGCGCAGGAATTTGTCGCCGCCGCCGCCAAGGCGTCCAAATAATTTAGGCTGCGCCGAATCGGGCTACGATTTGCGGGCCAAACACCGCTTTAGATCCACTCGAAATGATGAGGCGTTGAGTGCGGCTTCGGGCAGTTCATCATAGATCGTCAATGTGGTTTTTACAGTTCCCACGGCGAGGTTCTCGACGTTCCATAGCGGCCAGGCAAAGCCAACGTCCGATTTTTTGGATTCCAGGTATTTTTCCCATTCGGACTTGGTGAGTTCGATGATTGATGCTTGCTGACGGTGAGCTTTGACTTCGACCAGCAGCCTCTCGACGCCGCGTTTCGCTTCGATGTCAAATCCCGGATTGGATCCGGGCATCTGCTTGACCTGCCATCCACGCTTCGCGAGTTCCGCAGCCGCTATAGCCCGTCCGGCATTCTCGATCTCGTCTTTTTCGGCCTGGGCAAGCGATGCCCCGCCACCACCGGACCCGACATTTAATCCGCCACCGGCTGCGGCTTTCGGCTGAGACTCAGGCTGAGCTTCGCCCTGACGTGTCTCCCACCCGCTTTCCGGAGATTTCAGCGATCGCGGTGCTGCCGCAGGTGAAGGTGAATGGCCTGATACTGGCGGACTCGCAAGCCCCGCGGGTGATGCACTTGGCGGGAGCAAGGGATTCTCTTCGGCCGCAGGTTTATCGTCTCTAGGGGTAGTCAGCCTTTCCGGTGGCGCCGCAGGCGAGGCAAACTCATTCAGGCAACTGTCGATGACATCCTGCGGCACACCGCGCTGCCCTAGCTTGTCGCGCTGCTCCTGTGCCGTCTCGCAGCGAAGCAGAATCTCGAACAAGTCCGCATCCGTTTCGCGATCCAGCAATGCCGCCACAGCTTCGCCGACATTGGTCTCATCCTGACCTGCAGCCAGAAGGATGGCCGCGTCGGCCAGTGCCCACCGCCGTGGAATCGCTTTGACCATGTTGATGCCCGGCAAGCGCACCTCTTCGATCAACTGCTCCGCACGCCGGACGCTCGCCGCCTTCAATTTGGCGAGAAATTGCTGCCGCTGGGCCGGTGCATCGTTGCTGCGCTTGGCCAGAATATACGGAGCGACCGCCTGCAGCCGACACGTCCAATCCTCATCAACCTCGCCGGTCGTCACGGTCCAATTCGGATGGGATTCGCGCTGTGAAAGCCGGCGCAGTCCAAACCAACCGGCGGCCAATGATTGATGGGCCCGGGCAAACGCGATCTGCCAGACATTCCCGGCAAAGGCACCGGCCAGCGACGCTTCGTCCGCTATCCATATTTCCGAAGCTGGCGCGTAGTCGAATGCTTCGCCGCGATGTGCGAGCAGCCGTATCTGTAACGCCGTAGTCTCAGGCTCCGCTTTTTCGCTCCATGCTTGCAAGGCCGCTTCGTAACATCGTCCGGCCGCCAAATAGCTCTCCTTACCCGCGCTGGCCGGATAACGCCGTGGCATCCTTTCGCCCAAAATCTCTCGCCAGCCCGAATAGACCAACTCCGTGAGCGCGCGCCGGACGATGTCTTGGCCTTTTAGCCATTCCCGAACGCCCGGCCAGTCTTCGCCAAATACTGCCTTGTCGAGCACCGGCAACAAAGGCCGCAGTTCCGGCCGGAGGTTTTCTTCCGGAAGCCACGCATGATTGAGTGTGTTGGTCGGACCGCTGGTTAGACACGGCGCAGGCCGACTCAGAATTTGTGCCCACCACAAGGCGTCGCAGTTCTGGTAAACCCAACTACGCCCAACCTTTCCTTTAACCTGAAAGCTGCGCTTCATAGCGTAGTGAATCCAATCCTTGGCCAACACACCAAGCAGGCTGGCAAACGCTGTATCAGTCATCTGCGCAGGGTTGAGGCCATCCAATCGCAAGGCAGCCGGGGTCTCCGCCAACCAGAATCCGACGATCTGACAGACCCTGTGCTGCTCCGCGCTCCGCCCTTTCTCGCTAAAATCTTCGACCAACCTCGGTCGGCATCCGACACCCAAATTTTCAAGCAGATCGCGCCACGCCGTCTTGTCACCCGGCGGCACCGCGACCCACCGGATGCCCGGCATGCCCTGATACACTTCCGCCAGTTTTCCGTTCTCCCACTCGCCACCGAAATATGCTTCGCAAACCGGCGCCCAATTCTCTCTGCCGTCGAGCGTCACGCGCACCGGGCAGCGCCCGACCAGTTTCGCTTCATCCGGCTCCAAATCGAAGTCGCCCGCAGACAGGAAATTCAAAAACTGGTCGGCCGATCCCTCCGGCTGCCGCCAGTAATGCGCGATCGCTCGCCCGCAGGCTTCGAGCAGCAGTTTATTACCCGGGTCCTTAAGCCCGGCTTCCCGGAGCAATTTCCGCACCTCGGATTCAGGGGTCAATCCCGCCTGCCGGTCTCGAAACCAAGGCGCGATAAACTTGAGCGGCAGCCAATCGGGCAGGTCCTTGTCCCATGATCCGCCCCGCCAGCTGATGCTGGCTCCCTGCAATTCGGTCAGTGAAGTTTTGTCTCCACTCTCCAGCGGAATGACTTTTAGTCCGCGCAGCCGCGTCATCAGCGCCTCGCCTCCCTGCGCCGACTTGGGCTGGCTCAACCAGGCGGCAAGCCATTCGACCATGTCCCAAAGCATCGCCTCCGAGGCCGATGCCATCGACGCTTCGATGCACTCTCCGACCTGTGTTGCACTGACCGCCGTGCCGCCGAGTTGGCGCAAGACTTGGATCGCTTCGGAGTAATTTTCGATCTGCTCGTGGGCCAGCCGCCCGCTTGTATTCGCCCGCTGCATTATCCGGCGCGCCACCGCCCTGCCGGGGAAATCCTGGGCAAAAATAAGCGCATCAGCGACCCTGAGCATTGCAGCGCCCTCGGTGTTGGGGATTCGCAACTCCGACTTGGCCACCGACACAATCCGCTGCCACAACGCCTGCGTCACCGAGCCTTCTGACGATGCCTCGGGTGTGGGTTTTAACAGCCGCAAGCCTGCTTCAGGGCGCGTTCTTGAGAAAGCCGCCTGCGCGTGCTCCACGACGCACTTGGCCAGACATCCCGCCAGCCATTCGTTGAACCGGCTACCGTTGAACGGCACGATGGCTGTGCGATCCGATTTGGTCACGAACTCTGCGTGCAACATGATATCAAGCGGTGCCTTGATCTCGGTCGCGTAGAACACGTGCAGATAAGGCGGCGGCGTGAATCGCACCGGTGTTCCCTCCTCGTCCAAAAGCGACGCAACCAAGCAGGAGACTTGCCGGCAACGATCTCGGTCTTCGGGATCGGAAAACTCGGTCAGGATGGCCTCCGGCGCCGTTACCAAACGCTTCAGCACCCGCCACTGTTGCGTCGTGCCGGCATTGACCACGTTCCAGCTCCCGCCACCGGCATCCTCGGCCGCAATGTGCCAGGCATCACTTTCGGTCTCGAACTCAACCCGCCGCAGATTCCTAAACGTCAGCAGGGTGTGCGCCCTCAAGGACCGGGCCTCGGAAACGGCGGTGGCCAGGTTTGCGGCGTCGCTTAACCGCAGCCTGATCACGGTCGTGAAGTCGGAAAGTTGCTTCAGCTCCGGATCGCTTTCCTCCTCGCGCCGCCGGTCCAGCCAGAACGGCAGCCAAGTGTAGGGGATCTTCTCCAAACCGGCGAACCCGCGCTCCTCCAGCTCGCGCCGGGCTTCCGGCTCGCTGAAGAAAAATCCCTCGGCTTTCGAGAAGATCGCCGGCTCCCGGCTGAGGCAATAGACCGCCTTGAAGCCGAGCCCCTTTCGCCCGATTGCCTGGGCCGGCTTGCTGGACAGGTAGAGGGCGCTGATCGAATTGATGGCTTCCGGCCGCAACCCTTGCCCGTTGTCAGCAAAGTAAACGGCCGAAGCGGTCAGGCGCACTTTGACCCGGTTGGCCCCCGCGTCGTCGGCGTTTTGAATCAACTCAAACAGCCAGCGGCTGACATGGTCCGCAGTCACCTTCGCCGCGCTGTTGGCATCCATCAGAATCTGCTCAGGACGCACCCGGTAGGCTGCCAGGCTTTTCCGGCGCCACCCGTCGATGGCTTCCTTGAGGATGTAAGGGGCGCTTGCCATACGGGCGTGCCGCAAGCCAAGCCGGCGCAAACGCCGCCGCAACCCTAATACCCGGCATTGCCTTTTGGCCGGAAGCGCGCAGCCTGCCTGCATGTCCACAGCCATCAGCTATCCGCATATCCGGCACGACTCGAACGGCGTGGCCTGGATCACGGAGACCCAGGTGAAGGTGATCGAAATCGTCGCCGACTGGCTGGCGCATGGCTCCAGCCCGGAGGAAATGCACTTCCAGTTTCCGCATCTCTCGCTGTCCCAGATTCATTCTGCTCTCGCCTATTACTATGATCATCGCCCGACACTGGAAGCCGAGCTGGCGCAACGCACCAACCGGGCTGATGAACTGCGCGCCACGGCCGCCAACCAGCCGGCGCGGCGCGACTTGCTGGCGCGCCGTTGAGCCTCTCGCTCTACATGGATGTCCATGTGCGACGGGCGGTATCAAATGCCCTGCGTTTGCGCGGTGTGGACGTGCTGACGGCCCAGAATGATGGCGCAACAGAGCTTGCCGACCCCGCCTTACTGGATCGCGCCACCGCACTCGGCCGGGTGTTGTTCACCCAAGACGATGATCTGCTGATTGAGGCCGCCACGCGCCAGCGCACCGGCCGGCACTTCGCCGGGGTGGTTTACGCGCATCAAATGCATGTGCCAATAGGTCGTTGCGTGGAAGATCTGACACTGCTAGCCGAAGTCGAGGATCCGGCCACCATGCAAGATCGTGTCATTTTTCTGCCTTTGGCTTGAGTCGGCGGAAACGTCCTGCTGCAACAACAGCTCCTCCCCACTATCCTATGAGCCTCAAAATCCGTCCCGCTTCCGAATGCGCCTTTGACCAGATCTCGCTCGGCGAGGTCATGCTCCGCCTCGATCCCGGCGAGGGCCGCATCCGCACCGCCCGCTCGTTCACCGCCTGGGAGGGCGGCGGCGAATACAACACCTCCCGCGGCCTGCGGAAATGCTTCAACCTGAAGACCGCGGTCTGCACCGCCTTCGTCGACAACGAGGTCGGCCACCTCGTCGAGGACTTCATCATGCAGGGCGGCGTCGCCACCGACTTCATCAAGTGGCGCGAGGACGACGGCATCGGCCGCACCGTCCGCAACGGCCTCAACTTCACCGAGCGCGGCTTCGGCGTGCGCGGCGCCGTCGGCAACCCCGACCGCGGCAACACCGCCGCCTCGCAGCTCAAGCCGGGTGACTTCGACTGGGACCACATCTTCGGCAAGCTCGGCGTCCGCTGGTTCCACACCGGCGGCATCTTCGCCGCCCTCTCCACCTCCACCGCCGAGCTGACCGTCGAAGCCGTCAAGGCCGCCAACAAGCACGGCACCATCGTCTCCTACGACCTGAACTACCGCCCCTCGCTCTGGAAGACCATCGGTGGCCTCAAGAAGGCCCAGGAGGTCAACCGCGAGATCGCGAAGTATGTCGACGTCATGATCGGCAACGAGGAGGACTTCACCGCCTCGCTCGGCTTCGCCGTCAAGGGCGCCGAGGACCTCAAGCACATCGAGACCGACGCCTTCAAGGCCATGATCGAGACCGCCGTGAAGGAGTTCCCGAACTTCAAGGTCGCCGCCACCACGCTGCGCCACGTCCACACCGCCACGGTCAACGACTGGTCCGCCATCCTCTGGCACGCCGGCAAGTTCCACGAAAGTCGCGCCTACCCGCGCCTCGAGATCCTCGACCGCGTCGGCGGCGGCGACTCCTTCGCCTCCGGCCTGCAGTTCGGCTTCCTCTCGAAGAACGACGCGCAGCTCGCGGTGGACTACGGCGCGGCGCACGGCGCCTTCGCCTCCACGACCCCGGGCGACACCTCGATGGGCACTCAGAAGGAAATCGAGAAGCTCATGAAGGGCGGCGGCGCCCGCGTCGTGCGCTGATCGTCCCGGCCGGCTCCGCCTCCGCTTTCAGCTCGCCTGTCCCACCCGCCCGGCGGACACTCCCGACGTGAGCACCGCGATTCCGGACGTGTTGAAAGCCGAGCTGCCGGCGACCAAGTGGGGCAAGGTGCTCGGCGCCACGCCCGTCGTGATGACCGTCATCGCCACCCTGCTCGCCGGCCTGTCCAACGGCGAGATGACCAAGGCGCAATACACCCGCGCCCTCGCCGCCCAGCAGCAGGCCAAGGCGGGTGACCAGTGGGGCTTTTTCCAGGCCAAGCGCCTGCGCAGCGCCATCCAGCTCGGCACGCTCGACGTGGTGCAGTTCACCGCCGACACCGCGCAGCCGGATGCCGCCGCCTTGCGGGCCTTCGCCGCCACGCTGCCCGGCGCCGACGGCGTGCAGGCCGCGCTCACGGTGCTGCTCTCCGCCCAATTGCCCGCCGCAGCCCGCTCCGCCCCGCCCGCCCCCGAGGTCCGCACGGCGCTGGACGGCATCGGGCAGGGGCTGCCCGACGCGGAACTCATCCCGCGCCTGAACGCGGCCCGGCCCGAGCTTGTCACCGCCGCCCTGCGCGCCGCGCAGGCCGATGTCCGCGCCTTCGACGAAAGCCTGCGCCCGGTCATCACCGGGGGCGACCGGCTCGGCGAGGCCATCGACGCCTCCGGCCCGCCCGCCCTCCGGCGCGACTTCGCCCGGCTGCGGCTGAACTACTCTGCCATGCGCTACGACGCCGAGGCCGGGTTGAACCGCGCCGTCGCCGGACTCCACGAAGTGCAGGTGCGCCAGAGCAACCTCGCCGCCGAGCGGCACCAGCGCCGCAGCCAGTGGTTTTTCTACGGCATGCTGGGCGCGCAAGCCGCGGTTATCATCGCCACCTTCGCCATGGCCGCCCGGCAGCGCAACCTGCTCTGGTCGCTCGCCACCGCCGCTGGCCTCGGGGCCCTGAGCTTCGCCGCCTACGTGTTCCTCTATCTTTGATCCCGGCCCCATGGCACTCCGGCCCCCGGATTGGGTCGGAGGCGTAACCCCTTTTCTTCCGCCCGCGTCACCCCTGCTGCCCATGTCCCGCTACTCCCGCTTGGTTTCACCGCTCTGCCTGGTCACCGTCTTCTCCTTGGCGACTGCCGCGGAAACTCCGCCTCCGCGCCCGTGGGAGCCCGACGCCTTCCTGCCCCTGACCGAGGCGCGCATCGCCGCGCTCCCCGCCGCCGCGCAACCGGCGTGGCGCGCCTACTGGCAGGCCTCGGCCTCGCATGCCCGACCGCCCGCGAAGCCGACCGATCGCGTCGAGAACACCTCCCAGCTCCTCGTCAACAGCGCGCCCATTCCCGCCGTCTACAGCACGCGCCTGAAGTTGAACGCCGCCCCGGCCTGGTATGCCTCGGCCGAGGCCCGCAGCATCGCCGGTCATATCGTCACCTGGCAGCGGCCCTCCGGCGGCTGGACCAAGGGCGGTGTCTACACCCGCGCACCGCAGGCCGCGGACGACCACCACGACGGCTGGAGCGCCGGCACCTTTGACAACGACTCCACGATCTACGAGCTGCGCTTCCTTGCGCTCGTGATCCACGCCGGCGCCAACGAACCGGCGGCCGCGGCCTGGCGCGACTCCTTCGCGCGGGGCCTCACCTACATCTTCGCCGCCCAGTATCCCAACGGCGGCTGGCCGCAGATCTACCCGCTCGCCGGCGGTTACCACGACGCGATCACGTTCAACGACGACGCGATGGTGCACATCCTCGAGCTGCTGCGCGACGCGGCGGGCCGCCGGAAGGAATACGCCTTTGTCCCCGCCGATCTCGCCGCCGAGGCCGCGGCCCGGCTCGACCGCGGCATCCAGTGCGTCCTTGCCACGCAGCTGAAGGACGCCGCCGGCCGCCCCACCGTCTGGGGCCAGCAGCACGACGCCCTCACGCTGCAGCCCTGCGCAGCGCGCAATTTCGAGCCCATCTCGGAGTGTTCGTCGGAAAGCGCCGGCCTGGTGCAGTTCCTCATGTCGATTCCGCATCCTTCGCCGGAAATCATCGCTGCGGTCGACGGGGCGATGGCCTGGTTCTCCGCGCATGCGCTGCACGGCGTCGTGTGGGACCGCGAGACCACCACCGGCAGCGGGCTCGTGTCCACAGCCGGCGCCCCCGACCTCTGGGCGCGCTTTTATGAGCGCGGCACCGGCCGGCCCGTCTTTGGCGAACGTGACCGCACGGTGCATTACGCCGTGACCGAGCTCACCACCGAGCGCCGCAAGGGCTACGGCTGGTATAACTCCCGCGCCGCCACGCTGCCCGCGGCTTACGCGGAGTGGCGGGCGAGGTTGGGCGCAAAATAATTAACCCATGCCTTCGGTGGGCGGGGCTTTATGCCCCGACACGAAGCTTCGTCCGCCAGCAGTCGGGGCATAAAGCCCCTCCCACCAAAAATCCTACCCCTCCGCCTTGCTGAACTTCGCCGCCACCCAGTCCGCGGCCTTGTTGAGCCGCAGCACGAACAGCAGCCACATGAAGCCGAGCGCCGCCCAGCAGCCGAGGCCGAGCAGCCGGTAGTTGCGCCGGATGTCGAATTTCTTCCAGCCGTAATCGTCCATCAGCCGGTTCATGTCGCCGCCGGCGTCGTCCTCGCCGTTGATCATCGAGCCGAAGGGAATCTCCTCGAGGCCGCGGTAGATGTCGCCCCAGCGCATCCAGATGTTGAGGAACGCGGTTGCGCCGATCAGGAAGAACACGTAGCGGCACGCTCCCCACCGGAATTTTTCCGGCAGCTGGACCCAGAAGGCCATCATGAACAGCGTGCTCAGCGCGAACTCGCCGCCCACGCCGCCGAACACCATCCAGAACTCCTTCCGCGTCTCCGGCAGCCGCCACGTCATGTAGTATTGCAGGCCCGCGAGCGCCACCGCCGCGAGCACCGGCCAGACCTTGCGCTCCTTCACGCCGGCCGCGGCCAGGATGCCGAACATCAGCAGCAGGCCGTAATAGACGAAGTTCGAGTGCACCTGCTCGACGGGCGTCCAGCCGAAGGGCAGCGGCGTCGCCCGCCAGCCGGCCAGCCACGACGGCACCGCGTGGCCGAATTCGTGCATCCACACATGGAAGCCCTGCAGGAAAAACCCGACCGGGCTGAGGTTCACCAGCCAGACAAAGGCCAGCAGCAGCAGCGGCACGAACACATTGACACCCCAGTGGTCGAAGCGCAGCAGGATGAACTCGTCGTCCGCCGGATCGCGCGGCTTCACTTCCGGCGGCGTGATCAGCGTCCGGGGCGCCATCGGCGGCGCAGTGAGCGGCGTCATGGGCGGCCGCGCCAGCGGCGCCTTGGCGGCCATCGGCGGCACCGTCAGCTGCGGCTTCTTCCGCGCGGTTGCCGCCTCCGCCTGCCTCGCCTGGTCGCGCAGGTGGGTCGATAGTTTTTCATACGCGGCCCGCAACGCCTGCCGTTGCGCGTCGAGCTCCGGGTTCGGTTCGTCGGCGGCGCCGGACTTGCCCTTGATGAGGGCGAAGTTCCTTTTCATGAACACCCGCTCGAGCTCCTCGACGGTGACCGTCGGCGCCACGCCCAGCAGCACGCGGCATTGTTCGAGCTCGGTCTCGTCCATGGGCCCGCAGCTTGCCGTCCAAGGGGCGGCCTGTCCAGCCGGCTCCCGTCCAATGTTAGCGCGCACCGGGGCGTTGTCTTTCGCTTCCGCCCTGCTTGCCTTCCGGTCTACCCCCATGAAACCGCGTTCCCGCTGGCTGTCCGCGTCCCTCCTCGCCCTTGTCTCGCTCGGCCTGGCCCCGGTGGCCCCGGCCCAGCCGTCGGGCGGTCCCTACGGCCCGCAGCCCCGGACCTACGAGGTGCCGCGCGATGCCGCGCATGTGTATTACGTTTCGCCCGACGGCCGGGCCGAGGCCGCCGGCACTTCGCTCGACGCCCCCACGACGCTCGAGACGGCCATCACCAGGGTCGTTACCGGCGACGCCATCATCCTCCGCGGCGGCACCTACCGCACCGGCGGCCTCGTCCTCAACCAGGGCGTGACGCTCCAGCCCTACCTCGACGAGAAACCCGTGCTCAAGGGCACGCGCCTCGCCACCGAGTGGGAGTCGCTCCGCGACGGCGTGTGGCGCACCAAGTGGGCCACGCTCTTCCCCCAGAAACCGGCCGACTGGTGGCGCCGGCACCGCGAGGGCATGCGCACCCCCCTCCACAAATTCAACAACGACATGGTCTTCGTGGACGGCAAACCGCTCCGCTCCGAGTTCTGGGAGGGCGGCCTCGACGCCGGCTCCTACTCGATCGATTACGAGGGCGGTTATGTCTACATCAAGCAGGACCCCGCCGGCCGGCAGATCGAGATCACGGCCCACGACAGCGCCCTCGTCCGCGTGACCCGCGAGGTGCACGGCAAAAAGACCGACCGCAAGGGTTACACCCTGCGCGGCCTCACCTTCACCCAATACGCCTACCGCGCCCTCGAGATCGACGGCAAGCGCGACACCGTGCCCGCCGGCGTGGAGCCCACCGACGATCCTGTCGGCGTGGCCGATCCCGCCACCTTCGGCAAGGAGGTCGTCGGCACCACCCTCGAACACGTCAGCATCACGCACTGCTCGCGCGTCGCCGGCTATTTCCGCAGCGACCGCTTCACGATGCGGCACTGCCTCATCAGCGACACCAGCACCGAGGGGCTCTACCTCATGGCGTCCTCCGACTGCCTCATCGAGAAAAACATCTTCACCCGCAACAATATCGAGGAGATCACCGGCTACTACCCGTCCGCGGTGAAGATCTTCAACCAGACCCACCGCGTCGTCTGCCGCGACAACCTCGTCATCGACAACCCGTTTTCCAACGGCATCTGGTATGACGTCGGCAACGTGGACGGCGTGTTCGTGAACAACTGGATCCAGGACTGCCTCGACGGCTTCTTCTGGGAAATCTCGAAGCGCGTCACCGTCGCCGGCAATGTCTTCGTCAACTGCGACAAGGGCGTGCGCGTGCTCAACTCGTCCGGCGCCCTGGTGTATAACAACACCTTCGTGAACACCGTCGCCTCCTTCGAGCGCGACACCCGCAGCGCCGTCGGCGACCACTTCGGCTGGCATCCCGCCACCGGTCCCGATGTCCACGAGCGCGACGGCCATGTCTTCTCCGGTAACCTGCTCGTCGCCGACGCCATCTTCACCAAGGCCCTCCTCCGCGCCGACCAGGCGCCCGCGCTGAAGGACAAGCTCACGCAACCGCCCTTCGCCGCCGTGGACCACAACCTCTATGTTCGGCCCGCCACGCCCGGCGCCCCGGCCCTCGTCGCGTGGAGTCCTGCCGCCGGCGACACCAACCAGTTCTTGCTCCAGTCCCCCGCCGAGGTGAACGCGAAGTTCCCGCAGTTCGAGGCGCACAGCCGCCTGCTCGACCTCGTGCCCGGCGCCGTGCTGCAGGGCCCCGACCTCAAGCGCTACACCCCGATCCGCCCGCTGCCGGTGTCGGCCCCGCTCCCCGCGAAGGTCGCCGACCTGCTCGGCTGGCCGAAGCAGGACGCCTATACGCCCGGCGCGTATCAGGTGAAGTAGGTATCTGCAGGCTGTCTTTATGTGGGAGGGGTTTTACACCCCGACAAGGTAGCTTCGCGGGAAGAAGTCGGGGTATAAAACCCCTCGCACCTGCCGAGTCCCTATTCCCGTTGCCTTGGCCTGCCGGGTGCCGTCTGCTCCCGGCTTACTCACCATGGCCCAACTCGGCAAACGCAATATCCTCCCCATCACCCGCGCGGCCCAGCCAGGCCTGTATCTGGACGGCGGGTCGCACGGCGAGATTCTGCTGCCGGCCAAATACATCCCGGCCGGCGCCGTGCCGGGCGGGAAACTCGAGGTGTTCGTCTATCGCGATTCCGAGGACCGCCTCGTCGCCACCACGGAAAAACCTTACGCCGTCGTCGGCGAGTTCGCCTGCCTGAAGGTCGTCGGCGTCAATCCCCGCATCGGCGTCTTCCTCGACTGGGGCCTCGGCAAGGACCTGCTCCTGCCCGCCCGCGAGCAGGACGGCCCGCTGAACCCCGGCGACTGGGTTGTGGTGCAGGTCGTGCTCGACGACAAGACGGACCGGCTCATCGCCAGTGCGCGCCTCAACCGCCGTCTCGACCTCGTGCCGCCGCCCTACCACGAGGGCGAGTCCGTCCACCTGCTCGTCGCCAGCAAGAGCCCGCTCGGCTACAACCTCATCATCAACCACGCCCACCGCGGCCTGGTCTATAACACCGACATTCCCGGCCCGCTGAAAATCGGCTCGGTCGTCGAAGGCTACGTGCGCAACGTCCGCCCCGACGGCAAGGTGGACCTCGCCCTCGGCCGCGCCGGCTACCGCCGCGTCGCCACGGTCGCGGATCAGGTCCTCGAGAAACTCAAGGCCGCCGGCGGCCGCCTGCCCTTCCACGACGGCAGCCTCCCTGAGGAAATCCGCGATGCCTTCGGCGTGAGCAAGAAGGCCTTCAAGCAGGCCATCGGCGCGCTCTACAAGGACCGCCTCATCCGCATCGAGCCCGACGGCATTCACTTGGTGGCACCGGAAAATCAATAATTGTTCTTCCCGGCAGCCTCCGACAACTTACCGCCATGCCACCGCGCTCCCCCATTCCCCTTTCCGTCGTCGTCCGCGAGGTCCCGATCGAACTCTGCCAGTTCCTCAAGTTCGGCGGGCTGACCGGCACCGGCGGCGAGGCCAAGCAGGTCATCAGCCAGGGCCTCGTCACGCTCAACGGCGTCATCGAGACCCAGAAGCGCAAGAAGCTGCTCCTCGGCGACACGGTGGCCTACGACGGCAAGATCATCGTGGTCGCGCTCGCGTGAGCGAGCGCAGTTGAAAGGTGAAAGTTGAAGGTTGAATGACCGAACAACCGGACCCTCTTCAATCTCCTGTCATTCAACTTTCACCCTTCAACTTTCAACTCCATCCCCATGCCCGCCCCCGCCCTCAAGATTGAGCATTTGAAAACCGGCACCGGCGCCTCGCCCAGGAAGGGCGAGCTGGTCACCGTGCACTACACCGGCTGGTTCACCACCGGCGAGAAGTTCGACAGCTCCGTCGACCGCGACGAGCCGTTCCAGTTTGTCCTCGGCGCCGGCATGGTCATCGCCGGCTGGGACCTCGGCGTCGCGCAGATGAAGATCGGCGACAAGGTGAAGCTCACGCTGCCGCCCGAGCTCGCCTACGGCCGTCAGGGTTACCCCGGCGCCATCCCGCCGGACTCGACGCTCGTCTTCGACGTCGAGCTGCTGGGCATCGGGTGATGTGAATTTTGGTGGGAGGGGCTTTACGCCCCGACTCAGCACTCACGAACGGACTGTCGGGGTATAAAACCCCTCCCACCGTTCCGATCAAAAATACCCAAGCAGCTTCGCCGCCCCAACCACCAGCCCGGCCCACACAAAAAACGCCGCGGCGAACTTCAGCTGGAAGGATCCCTTGGCCGACTTGTGGCGGAAGACGATCATGCCGAGCAATCCGCCCGGCCAGCCGCCCAGCGCGCCCGCCCAGAACAGCGTGGCTTCCGCGATGCGCGCCCCGCCGCGGCCCGCGCGCCACTTGTCGAAACCGAACAGGATGAAGCTCCACGCGCTCAGCGCCCCGGTCCACAGAAGCAAGGCCTGCTGGCCGGCCGGCAGGTTCATGACGGCGGTCCTTGCAGGAAATTCAACCGCCGCGCGCCGCTGCGCCCCCGCGCCGCCACCCGCTCGGTCGGCGCGCTGTAGGGCTGCCGGCGGTAGCCGCCCCGGTTCGGATCGGCCGCGCATTTGATTTGGATGTCCTGCATGCGTTGGAAAACCCCAAGCAGCTGCGCCGGGTCCGCATAATGATCGAGCCCCGTCCGCTCCAGCACCGCGAGCAGCTCGTGCACCGCCTCGAGTGTGGACAGGCAGCCTTCCACCGGCTGCTGCTTGATGATGTAGCGGCTCGGCGCGGACGGCGTGAACATGATGCGCGGTAACCGCTGCAGGCTCGGGCTCAGCCGCAGCATCTTCCGCGCCCCGCTCCAGGTCGCATCGAGGAGGAAGACAGTGAGCTGACGCTCAGAGACCTGAGACCTGAAACCTGAGACCTGAGGTTCGGTTGCGGCGCTCAGGTTCAGCGCTTCCTTCCCCGGATACAGCAGCACCGGATAATTTTTCGGATCGTTGATCAGCGCCTGCATGGCCTCGTCGCCGTCGAAGGCCGTGCCCATGTGGATCTCGCTGTTCGGCAGGCAGAGGTGCGTGAGCCGGCCGGTGCCGGCCTTCTCCTCCTTGAACTCCTTCGGGTGCATCAGGAACACGAACCGCGTCCGCGTCGCCATCGGCCGCAACGACGCACACCAGCAGAGCGCCTGCGGCCAGAAACAACGGTAGCACATCACCCGCATCGTGGACCGGAGTTTAAGGTTGAAAGCTGAAAGTTGAAAGCCCGGTTCATGGCGGATCGCTGAAGGCCTGATCAGGGGGTTGGTCTTTCAACTCTCAACCCTCAACTTTCAACTGGCGCAGCTTCGCTGCGCCTACTCGTCCGTCTTCGGGTAAAACACCACGAGCAGCACGTTGACGACCGCCAGCACGGCGAGGCCGGCGAGGCCGTTCTGCGTCGAGCGCAGCAGGTGCTGGAACGGCTGGTCCGCATATCCGAAGACTGGCACGAGAAACTGCACGGCGATGGCCAGCGCCTTGCCCGCCACCCAGGCCAGGGGCGCGGTCAGCCAGAAGGCCGGCCAGCGTCGGGTCAGCAGCGCCGCCGTGCCGACGAAAAACGCCACCTCCAGCCCCATGTTGCCGGCCATGCGCAGCGCCGGCAGTCCCGTGAACACGATGTTCACCAGCGGTGCCACCAGCCCGATCGCCAGCCCGGGCAGGGCCCCGTAAAAATAAACGGCCAGGAAGGTCGTCCAGAAAACCGGCAGCACATAAACCCCCAGCGGCCGCGCCCCGCCCCACGGGATGAGGTGCACCAGGAACGGCACCAGCCAGGCCACGACGACCAGCACCGCGCCCTCCCGCCAGCCGACGGTTTTATGGAATGACGCGCTGCGTGCGGTGGAGGACATGTGGGATAAGGGAAACCTGAAACCTGAGACCTGAAACCTGAAGGAGTAAGGCCTTCCGAACACAAAGCAGGCAGCCGCGCCCGCCTCAACCCTAACTTTGCCGCCCCAGTCGGGACGTTTTCGTGCAGCTTCCGATCCCTCAGGTTTCAAGTTTCAGGTTTCAGGTTTCAGGTTTCCCTAGGTGCGCCCCCGGCGCACCTAGGGTGAAATGCCGATTCCACCTTGCCTACTGGCTCCGGCTGCACAGAAATGCAGCCGATGCGAGTGCGCTCCACTTCCAACCGCCTGCTCGGCCGCCGGGACATCCCTCGGTCGGCCGCGGGCGTGGGCTTGGTGGAACTGATGGTCGTCGTCACCATCATCAGCATGATCATGCTGGCGGCCGTCCCCACCTACAACCGCATCCAGCGCAAGGCCCGCGCCAGCACGGTGGTGAATGATTTCCGGGTGTTTGCCGCGGTCTTCCAGGCCCACGCGCACGAGACCGGCTCCTGGCCCGCCGAGACCGCCGTCGGCGTCGTCCCCGCCGGCTTGAACAACAACGAGCTGAAGGCCGAGTCCTGGCTCAAGCTCACGCCCATGGGCGGCCAGTTCGACTGGGAGTTCAACCAGGTGCATCCCGGCGGCACCAGCCCCGGCGGCCGCTGGCGCGCCGCCATCGCCATCAACAACAACGGCGCCTCCGCCGTGATCCTCGACCAGGCCCTGCTGGAGGAGATCGACCGCGCGCTCGACGATGGCGAACTCACCACCGGCAGCTTCCGCCTCGGCGGCGACGGCGGCCCGCTCTTCATTCTCGAACCCTGATGGCCACCGCCGTTCCCACCTACCACGTGACGCTCCACCACCTCGCCCCCGGCGCGGTGGCGGCCGGCCTGGCCTATCCCGACGAGGTGCTGCCCGCGGTCCCGCTCCCGCAGCTGCGCGAGATGCTCTACGCCCTCAGCGAGGTGTCGTCGCGCCTGACCATCTACGAGCCCTCCGCCCCGGAGATCCGCATCAAGACCGACCGCGAGGCCTTCGTCATCCGCACCCGCTACCGCCGGCTGTGCTTCGTCGGCTACGAGGCCGCCCTGCGCGGCGAGGAGCACTCGGTCGCCTACATCCTCACCACCGTCACAGGCAACACGGAGACCGCCAAGGCCCCCGAGCCCCGCGTCGAGCGCCCGTCCGCGAGCCCCGTCATCAGCATCACCCCCGACGAGGCCGGACGGTTCCCGCGCTGGCTGAAGATCGCGGTGATGGCCGTCATCATCATCGGCTGCAACGCCACCGCCGCCTGGATGCTGCTCAGCCCGCCCAAGACCGTCGCCCCGAAATTCTCGCTTTTGACCCCCGCCGAGTCCGTCGCACTGCTGGGCCGCGTGGCCGGCGAGTATCGCACCGGCTCCACCGAGGGCGACCGGCGCATCATCATCGACACCACCGGCACGGCGCGCCTCGCCAAGTTCGGCCCCAACTTGGCCGTCACCCAGCCCGTCACCAAGACCCTCCGCGGCGCCCTCGTCGACGGCCAGCCCGCCCTCGTCACCAACGACCCCGCCGCCGTCGTCCTCAAGGACGCCGACACCATCGTGTTCTTCGGCAACACCTACAAGCGGCACGCGCCTTGAGCGCGGCGCTCAAGGCGCAAGGTCATGGGTAAAGGGTTATTGGTGATAGGCCGGCCGCCCAAATCTCATTTCGACCTCTGACCCATAACCCCTGACCGATGACCCCCGCCCGCATCCTCCTCCTCATGGGCGTCGCCGGCTCGGGCAAGACGACGATCGGCCGGCGCCTGGCCGCCGAGCTCAACTGGCCCTACCACGAGGCCGACGACTTCCACAGCGCGGCCAACAAGGACAAGATGGGCTGCGGCCTCCCGCTCGACGACTACGACCGCGCGCCCTGGTTGGCCGCCATCCGCGCCGCCATGGACGATACCCTCGCCGCCGGCCACAGCGCCGTGTTCACCTGCTCCGGCCTGAAGGACAAATACCGCCGCGTCCTCATGGACGGCGCCCCGGGCGTCTCGCTCATCTACCTCGCCACCGACCTCGAGACGAGCCTCGCCCGCGTCGGCCGCCGCCAGGGCCACTACATGAAGGCCGACATGGTGCAGAGCCAGTTCGCCGCGCTTGAGGTCCCCGGCGACGCGCTCACCGTCGACACGCGCCTGCCGCCCGAGAAAATCATCGCGGAGATCAAGCGGCAGCTCTCGCTGTAGGTCGGACCACCGACCATTGTTCAATTTTCATTGTTCAGCGTTCAATGTTCATCGCCGGCCAATCCTAACTCGCCCGCTCACTGAACAATGAACATTGAACGATGGACAATGAACGATGAATTTCCTGTCCTGACTCCCGGCACATGAGCGACGACCCAAAGGCCGGCGAGACTCCGGAAGCACCCGCGCCAGCAACACCCCCGCCGCAGGATGCGGCGCCGGCTCCAGCCGCCGAGGCGCCAGCCTCGCCCCCTTTGCCTGCGGAGGCGAAGACGGCCGCAGGACAAACACCGGCCGTCCAGCAGGCCGGAACGGTGCGCCCGCCCATACCCATCGACTATGCGATGCCGGCGCAGAAGTCCTTCATCCCGTCGCCCGCGCTCATCAAGAACGTCGGCTGCCTGATCAAGCTGATCGCCGGGTTCACCGTGCTCATCTGCATGGGCTATTTCGCGCTGGTCGCCCTGAATCCGAAGGCCCGTCAGTGGGCCCTGCAGGGCAGCAAGCCCGGTCCGAACGGCGCGCCGCCCAGCGGCAAGGGCCCCACGCCATTCAAGGCGCTCAACCAGATCCTCGCCATCCCGGCGCAGGCCATGGGCAAGACCGACGACGTCGTGAAGGCGAACAACGCCCGCGTCGGCCAGCTCGACGGCCTCGTCGCCGAGGAGGAAGCCAAGGGCAAGGGCGGCGGCAGCAGCCGCGCCAGCCGTCCCGTCGTCGATCCCTTTGCCACCCCCTCCCCGGTGGGAAGGACTTCACGTCCCGACAAATCCACGACCGATTCCCAGGACGGTTCGCCCCAGGCCGTCTCCAGCGCGGCCATGCTCGCCCTCGCCGAAAAACGCGCCGCGGCGGCGGGCAGCTCCGAGTTCCCTGCTCCGAGCTCCCTGCCTCAAGCCCCACGCCCCACGCCTCAAGCCTCCGTCCCCGACACGCCGGATGAGATGAAACTGCCCGGCGGCATCGTCATCGCCCAGGCCTCCCCCGCCGGCACCCCCCGCGCCGGCGCGGCCTTTTTCTTCTGGATCGTGAAGCTCAACGTCAGCGGCATCACGCAAGGCAAGCCCGCCCGCCTGCTGCTCAACAACCGCATCACCTACGAGGGCGACGAGGTCAACCGCCCGCTCGGCATCGTCTTCGCCCAGCTCGATGCCGCGAACAAGCTCCTGGTCTTCAAGGACGCCACCGGCGCGACCGTGACGCGCAGCTACTGAGTATCCGGTTTTATTGTAGCGGTGCCCTATGAGCGTCACCGTCCGCATTTCTAAAATCCTCAAGCCTCAAAAAGGCGGACAGGGTGCGGCCTACCAAGCGGTCGGCTTATGGAAAGCGCCTTGGACGTCAGTCAAAGTATCCGGGAACAAGCTTTCCATGAGCACGCCTTCACGGATGCGCTTCAGGAAGTCCGTTTCACGCTGCAACTCTCTGCTGGGATAAGCATGTCCGGTGAGAATGCCGATTTTCTTACCAAACCTACGTCGCACCTGTCGGATCGGGGCAATAAGATCGGAGTCATTGCTCACGATCACCGCACAGTCGAATTTGTCATCAAAAGCATCCAGCAAAAGCTGCGTGGCCAGATTCACGTCTGATCGCTTTTCTTCTGTTTTCCATACTCGCACCAAGATAGGGGCGAGATAAGGCCGCAACGCGGGCCAGCCACACAGCCAGCGCTTCAGCAACCGGAGTGGCCTGGGTTCCGCCCAAGGGAGACGCTTTGGTGATTCGAGAAACTTGCCCTCGACAATGGTCAGCGCGGGCAAGGTTCGCAGCGCCCGCCAGAACAGAAACTGCCGTTGCTGGGTGCCCGGGTTATGCGGAGGGGATTTGATGGCCGCCGTAAAGTAGTAGATGTGTCCGATGGCGTGCGGCAGTGGCAGCAGTTTCTCCATGAGCCGACGCAGGTTGAGCCACTTGTGCCGGGATTGGCGGCAGCACCCATAGTAGAAATTGTAGCCGTCGATATAGACGATGGTTCTCATGGAGGGGCCGAAAAAACGAGAGCCGCCTCTGTTTCCAGAAGGCGGCCCTGTGTCCGTTCGCCGAAGCTACTAGGAGGAGATGTGAGAAATAAGGGCCTGCCGGACGTCGGAGTCAAATCTGCAGTTGGCCCCCTCGGGGCATTATTTTCAGGTCTCAGGTCTCAAGTTTCAGGTCTCTGTGTGCGTGTGCGGCACCCCGCACACCAAGCTTGGCACCCCGCCCTTGGGTGTTACACCCTAACACCCGCCTCCCCATGCCTCGCTCCCGCCATCACCGCCAGCCCGGCTTCACCATCGTTGAAGTCATGATGGCGGCCGTGATCCTGATGGTTGGATTCATGGGAATGATCAGCGTCATGACTGTGTCGTCCGGGATGATGGATCACGCACGCCGCCAGACACTCGCAGATCAGATCCTGACTCATGAAATCGAAGAGCTGCGTCTCGCAACCTGGACGACAATCAACGCCCTTCCTACGGCTAGCACCAATGTGACGATAGACAGTCAGTTCACGGCCGCCATTGCGGCATCAGGGGCCACCTACACGGTGACCCGCACCGTAACCAGTCCGAATCCCTATACGAACATTCGAGAGGTGAATTTTACGGCCACGTGGGTGGTAATGACCAGCCGCCGCGATTCGAGCAACAACCCGCTGAGTTTCACCTACCAGCGAACCAACACTGGTTGGTTTGGGCAATACGGTCTAAATCTCACCTATCAACGCTCGTGAAGCTGCACCGCACCGCACATCACGCCGCTGGGTTCACATTGGTTGAGCTGCTTATCGGCATAAGCCTGTCTTTGATGGTAATGGGCGCCGTGCTCTCAAGTTATGTTTTTCTGGCTCGTAATTTCACACGTTCACTTGGGGTGAATTCGTCCAATCAGCCCACATTGGAATCTCAAGGTCGGCGGGCTTTGGCTTATTTCACCCAGGATGTTCGTATGGGCTCTGCCGTCAGCGGGATATCCGCAACGGAAATGACACTCGATCTGCCGTCCAGCACCGGTAGCACACGAAGCATAACCTACTATTACAACAGCACGACAAATCCTGTTTCGATCTACGGGATCACCGCGACGCCAAAATCACTCACTCGAATAGACCGCAACACCAGCACGGCGCTAACACTCCACAACGACCTGCTTACCTTTAGCTTTAGCTACTACGATACAACAGGGAGTGTAATTACCTCTTACACCAACTACGTGATCGGGCTTAAGCAGGTTTCCTTCAGTCTGACCGCGCAGGCCGGCAGCGCTGTAAACGGAACCCTCACACCTGTCTTCCAGATCGCTTCACCTCGTCTGGTGCTGCGCAACAAAGCCGTGCTAAATTGATGAGACATCACCCGCGAAAGGCTTCGGTCGCTCTACTCGCACTTTGCTGTGTTGCAGTCATTGGTATCGGTTTGGCCGGGTATCTGGCCGTCAGCAAACAATCCATGAAACTGAGCAACCGCTCCTACGCGGTAAGTGTCAGCAAACAATTGGCCGAGATGGGGCTCGAGCTGGCCTTGAATTCATTCAACACCTCCTCGTTTAGCGGCTGGACCATTAGCGGCACCACCGCAACGCGCACGGTTACCTTTCCCAATACAAAATTTGGCAACAGCGGCTTCACCACTTCCATCAATATCCGGATAGATAACTACGGAGCCCGCACGCAAGATGCCGTCTGGAATTCTTCAACCAATTATCGTCTTGATCAGTTCGTTCTTCGATCCGGTGGCTGGTATCGCGCGTTTACTGCCAACACCAATTCCGACCCGACCCTGGGAGTCAGCTGGAGCGTGGCCTCGGGCTCAGCGGGCGCGGCATGGAATACTGGAACCTATAACGTCAATGATGTAGTTAACCGCTCTGGCGCTTGGTATCGCTGCATCCAAACCCACACCAATCAGGGGCCACCAAACGCAACCTATTGGTCGACCGCACCATTCCTTCCAGTGGCCTGGTCCGCTGGCGCCTACAGCCTAAACGATATCGTTTATCACTTGGGCACATGGTATCGCTGCACGCTGGCTCACGCGACCAGTCAAATGCCCCCCAATACGTCCTATTGGGCCAGCGCCGCGAGCACGAGCTGGAGCACGGCCACGCCGTATGCAATCAACGACTACATCAGTTACGGCGGAATCTGGTATAAGTGCATTCAGGCTCATACCAATATAACCCCGAACAACAGTGCCTATTGGACCGCCCTGGTTGCCCCCGTGATTTATGCAGAAGGTGTCGTTGTTATGGCTGACTCAGCCACATCGACGATAAAAACCCAGCTCCGCGCCGGACTCGATGGAGCGCCAGGCGTATCCGCCCCGCTTTTTTATAACGCCGCGGCTGCCACAAACACGCTTATCTTCAGCTCTGGCGGCACCGTGGACAGTTATGATTCTGCATCCGATCCGACGGCGGCAACACCCGGCTTCTCTGCTATTCTTGCCGGCGGCAATACCAGCAGCACAGCTGTGACAGTCACTAGCGCCACGGTTAAAGGCTACCTCGCTGCACCATTTGTAACCGCCAACCCTTATGCCGTCGGCGGCAGCGCAAGTCTGAGGAATTCCGATGGTTCTGTGACCTCACCCCATCCGACCGCCTCAAATGTTGATCTTACACGCATCAGCAGCAGTCCATATATTCCGCAATACTCCATCCCTACTCCCAACACTGGCACCTTTACCGCGCTGCCAGCCAGTGGCGCACTGGGGACAGCTACAGATACTACTTGGCGAACCTATACCTCCGGCGCGCTCAACATCACCGATTCACGCACTTACACCATAAACGGCCCTGTGCGGATTATTGTCACCGGCAATTATTATCAGAATCTTTCCGGCGGATCGGCCACCGTGACCATTGCAAATAATTCCACGGCAAAACTGGAGATGTATATCAGCGGGGACATCGCAATTTATGGTGGAGGGTTTAATAATCTTACCCGATTACCGAAAAATTTGGCTATCTTCGCCTCTACCAACTCCACTTACCCAGACTTCAACACAGCTACAGCATTTCATGGCGTCATCTATTTTTCCAACAGCAGCAGTAAATTTACGGTGCTTGGAAATAGAACCATTTACGGAGCCCTTTCTGGCTCAAATCTCACCTTCTCTGCCTCGCCAACCCTCCATTATGATACAAATCTGCGCTACACTTCCTTCGCCGGTGTTTTTTCCCCTTTCACAATCAAAGAATGGCGTGAACTGACCAGCCCCTTGGAACGTGTAGCCCTGCCGTAGCCTCTTATGGCGGACGCCTTGACGCCTGCACTATACCCTGATTAATCCCGACTTAGCGCGTCACCTCCCTTGATCTTCAACTCCCGCAACACCCGGCACAGCCTGCTGATAGAGGTTAATCCCTATCAGATCTTGGCGGCTGCGATCGACCGTCCCGACAGCGGCCCGTGTGTCATCGAATCCGCAGTGGAGTTCGACGCCAGCGACGATGCCGGCCTGCGCCTCTGGCTCGACGAGAATTTCGACAAGGCCAAGTCTTGGATCCCCTGCATCGGCGGCTTCGCCCCGCCCGAGGCCCTCCTCCAGCGCGAGAGCATCCAAGCCCGCCGGCTGAGCGAGGCCGACTATCTCCCCGACCTCGTCAAGGAGCAGTATAAGATCGAGAATCCCGCGGTCTGGAAGTTCGCCGCGCTGAGCCCGCTCGAGGGCGCCCAGGTCGCCGCCGAGGGCATGGCCCGCCCGGCCCTGCTCTGCGGCGTCTCCAACACCGACGTCCACCAGGTCCAGCAGCGCATGCTCGACCACCGCCTGCTGCCCTACCGCCTCGAGATGAGCCTGCTGCCGCTCCTCGGTGCCCTCTCGGATTTCAAGACCCGCAACAACGACAAGCGCGCCACTGTCGTCGTCGTCATCGAGCAGGAGCACACCACCGCCTACATCCTGGGCAAGGAGGGCGTGAGCACCCCCGGCCCCGTGCGCCACGGCTTCTCCTCCATCGCTCAGGCCGCGTGCAAGGAATTCGGCCTGAAATCCGCCGACGAGGTCCGCGAACGCCTCCAGCACGCCGACGACGAGCTCCTCCTCCGCGCCAGCAAGTTTGTCCGCGCCATCGGCCGCGACCTCAAGCCGCTCGTCGACTCCTACGAGATGACCACCGGCCAGCCGGTCGGCGAACTCTACTGCGCCTACCTGCCGGCCTCGCTGTCCTGGATCGCCGAGCCGCTCGCCCAGGTCGTGGGCCGCAACGCCTTCACCCTCGACTGCGCGGCCTGGATGCCGACCGTCAACCTCCAGCTGGGTGACGGGCTGCCCGCCCTCGGCCAGCACTGGCTGGGCGCGCTCAGCCTCGTCGCCGATCTCCCCGGCCCGAAGCCGGCCAAGGACCCCAAGGACAACGACGTCTACCAGGGTCCGTGGCACCTTGATTGCCGCCTCTCCGGCAACCTGCCGAGCAACGACCTTGTCCGCAGCCGGTTCGTGGCCAACACCATCGCCGGCACGATGGCGGTCGCCGCCATCATGATCACCTGCTGGCAGCTTTACCTCGGTAATTCCCTGCGCACCGAGATCGCCTACTGGACCCAGCGCATCCAGGAGAACCAGGCGCAGGCCAATGAGCTGAAGGTGCTCACCCGCAACCTGTCCGACCAGACGGCCAAGCTCGACCAGGCCTACGGCCTCGTCTCCGCCCCCTACCTGCTCTCCGAGCTGGTCATGGCCTTCGGGCGCACGCGCATCGACCGGATGAGCATCGAGAGCCTCAACGGCTTCGCCGGCGGCGTGGTGCTGCGCGGCGCCCTGCGCGTCCCCTCCGAGCAGGCCACCCAGCAGCTGCGCGCCTACGTCGAAAGCCTGCGCCGGGACAAGGAGCTGGGCCCGCTCTTCAGCACCATCGCCCTCACCTCCCTTGAACGGAGCGAGGACGACAGCAGCCTCCGCTTTGAAGTGGCCTGCAAACTCAAGGAGCCCAAGCCATGAGCGCCCTCCTGCAACAGCTGCTGGGATTTTTCCGGCGCCACCCGTTTGTCATCATCTGCAGCGCCCTGTCCATCCTGCTGTGGGTCGCCAACTATTTCATCTGGCAGCGCCACCAGGAGCTGGCCGCGAGCCACCAGACGCTGCAGCGCAACGGCGAGGACATGCTGCAATCGCTGACCAACCACAGCCGCATCACGGCCGAGCTGGCCACGGTCAAGGAGGCCCTGGGTTACATCGAGGCGAACATGATCCACGAGGGCGACCTGCCGGAAAACATGGGTTATTTCTACCAGCTGGAGGTCGCCAGCCGCATCCGCCTGCAGGCGCTGAACCAGCTCAGCTCGATGCCGCCGCCGCCGGAGCAGCCGTTCCGGACCGTGCCCTTCACCCTCCGGACTTCCGGCTCCTACCGCCAGGTGCTCCGCTTCCTGCGGGAGCTCGAGACCGGCCCCCGGTTATATAGGGTCCAGACCTATTCATTGGCTCAGGGCGCCTCTTCTGCCGCCGGACCTGCGGCAGTTCCAGGCGGTCGAGGAGGCTCTGGCACCGACACCGCCGCCGCCCCGGCTTCGGTCAGTCTCGACATCACCATCGAAGTGCTCGCCCACCCATGAGCCCGACCCGTCACTCCTTCGTCACCCTCTCCGTTGCGTTCATCCTGACCGCGGCTTCCGCCCTGCGCGCCGCCGACCCCATCAGCGCGGCCAGCGCCGCCGAGATCAAGCGCATCAGCGACCGCTACGCGCTGACCCGGACCCGCATCGACGCCCTGCTGGAGATGCGCCTCAAGCCGGTGCCGCTGCCCGCCAACCCGCCGAATCCATTCTATCAGACGCCCGTCGAGGTGATCGGCCAGGAAACCACGCCCGTCACCGACCCCGCCGAAGCCCTCGTGCCGGAAGCCGCGGACATCAGCGACATCGACACGCTGCGGAAATATTCCACCACGCTGAAGGTCGGCGGCGTGATCACGCGCAACGGCGTGCTTCACCTCACGATCAACAACACGACCTGCAAGATCGGCGACATCATCTCGGTCGGCGCCAAGGACCGCCCCGTCTACCTGAAGCTGCTCAGCCTCAGCGTGTCGGATTTCACCCTCGGCCTGAACGACGCGAAGCTCGACGTGCCGCTGCGGAAGTAGGCGCCGGAGGACCGGCGCAGAAACCTGAGACCTGAATGGAAAACACCGGCGACCAAAGGGCGAATTTCAGTTAGCCGCACCCAAGGCGTTTCAGGTTTCAGGTTTCAGGTTTCAGGGTAAGCGTTGCCCCTAGTGCCCCCTTGACGGGATCGTAACTACGAGAGCTACGAACGGGTTTGTTTCTTAGCTACGAGAGCTACGATGCGCCGGTCGGCTGCCAGTGGGCGGGCAGCAGCGGGGTGAGGTCGTCTTTGGAACTCATCGCCGGCAGGCGGGTGAGGACATCCTTCAAGTAGGCGTGGGGATCGAGTCCGTGTCGCTGGGCGGAGACGATGAGGGAGTAGATCACCGCGGCGCGGTCGCCAGCGTCAGGGTGGCCGACGAAGAGCCAGTTCTTCGCGCCGAGCTTGCTCGGGCGGATGGCGTTCTCGACCGCATTGGTATCGAGCCGGGTGTGGCTGTGGCGGAGGTGCGCGGTCAGCGGCGCCCAGTGGCCAAGCAGATACGCGCAGGCCTGGCCGAGACCGGTCCTGGGGAGCACGCGCGCTTGCAGCGCGGACACCAGTCGGTGCAACCGTGCCAGTGGCCGGGCAAAGTGTTCCTGCCGGAGCGCAGCGCGCTGGCCGCCTACCTGGGTCTGGTCCCACTCGGCTTCGAGTTGATAGAGCCGGCCGATCAGGCGCAGCACGCGCCCCGCAGTCTGCGGCCGCTCCGCCGCCGCCTCGAAGAAGCGTCTGCGTGCGTGGGCCCAGCATCCGGCCCACTCAACTTGCGGGTGGGCACGCGCATACGCGGCGTATGCCTCGTAGCCGTCGGATTGGAGCACGCCACGATAATCACCGAGCAAGCGCTCGGCCTCCTCATGCCGGCGAGACAACCGCCACTCGAAGACGACTCCGCCTCCGGGCCGCGAGAGCGCCCACAACCAACCAGTCGTGGTCTTGCCGTCGCGCAAGTCCGGATCGTTGCAGCGGATCGGCGTTTCATCGACCTGCACGTAGCCGCCCTGCAACAGATCCTGCTTCATGCGTTTGACCAGCGCTTCGAGCAGCGCGGTGGCCGCCCCGACCCAATCGCAAAGGTTCTGGCGCGAGATCGGTGCGCCCCAGCGGGCCAGCATCTTCTCCTGCCGGTAAAGCGGCAGGTGATCGGCATACTTGGCCGTGAGCGCCCACGCGATCAGCCCGGCCGAGGCAAAGCCGCCGGACACCACGCGGGCCGGCGCCGGAGCCAGCAGGGGCGCCCGGTTGCGGTCCAGCCGGTGCCGATACTTGGGCCGCACGATCTCGCGCTTGAAGAGTTTGGGCGGCACCACGTCCACCTCGAAGGTCCGCTCCTCGCCGATCTTTTCGTAGAGCGTGGGATCGGCCTGCACCGCCGGCGGCTCGATCACCACCGTCTCCTGCACCGGCAGGTGCGCGAAGCTCTCCGCCGGCAACGTCCGCTTCGGCGCAGGCCCGGCCGGGCGCTCGTAGCTGATCGTCTCCGTCGGCCGTTCCGCCGCCGCGAGCTTTTCCAGGGCGCCGAGTTGCAGCAGCAACTGCGCCCGGTCCAGTGTCTCGCTTTTGCCGCCGCCGAAGAGCTGCTGCTTGAGCCACCCGATCTGCCGGCGCAGCACCACGATCTCCTGCCGCAGGAGTTGCATTTCATCGAGGGGAACGGCGGTCGCGCTCATCGCGCGCGATCAGTCAGCGGCCGACCAGGAGAGTTCCCTTCGACCAAAACTATTTTTGCTCAGCGTTCATACCACGCTTTGAGCGAACCGTGTTTGAGTTCGATGCCGCTGACGAGCAGCGCCAGCGCCTCCGGGGCGAGGGCGAGCTTCACGCGCGCGCTGCTCGGCTTGGGCCAGGAGAACCGACCTTGCTCCAGGCGCTTCGCCAGCACCCACACTCCGGTGCCGTCCCAATACAGCAGCTTCAGCCGCGTGCGGTCCTTGTTGATGAACGCGAACACCGCTCCGCTCTTCGGATCCTCGTGCAGTTTCTCCTGGGCCGCGGCCCACAGCCCGTTAAACTGCTTGCGCATGTCCACCGGCTCCACTGCCACGTAGATCTTGATCGCCGCCGGAAAGGCCAGCATCGGCTACGCCCTCAGTGCCCGCACCAGCTTGGCCAACTCCGCGGCGCTGCCGCCTCGCAGCAGCGTGCCATCCGGCAACCGGACCTCCAAGCCGTTGGTCACCGGGGCCGGCATCGGCGGCAACTCGACTTCGGCAAAGCGCACGCTCCCAGGTGATGTCGGCCGCCGACCCTTCCGCCCGGCTGGCGCCACCGGCAGCCGGCCGGCCTCACGTTCCGCCTGCGCCCACGTGCAGAACGTCGAGTAGCGGATCCCTTCCCGCCGCGCGAACGCACTCTGCGTCAGCCCGCTCTGCCGGTATGCCGCCAGTAACTCCGCTCGACGTTCGGCTGGCGTGCGGCGCCGCCCCAGCGTATCGTGCTTCTCCCCAGTCTCCACCAACTCTGTCGTAGCCGTCGTATTGGTCACCATTACGACACTCTACCTCGTCGTAGCTCTCGTAGCTACGAGGCATCCCAGGCGACGCTTACGTTTCAGGTTTCAGGTTTCAAGTTTCAGGTTTCTCCGCAATTCCGCGAGGAATTGACGGATGAACTCCGTCCGCCGCCGGGCCTCGGCGCGCCCGCCTTCCGTCTGCATCGTCGCCTCCAGCGTCAGGAGCTTGGCGTAAAAATGGTCCACACACGCCGCTTTGTCGTCAGGCGCGCGCTGCTCGCAGAACGGATCCTCCGTCGCATACAGCGGCCGGCCCAGCGCCCCGCCCAGCATCAGGCACCGCGACAGCCCGACCGCGCCGAGCGCGTCCAGCCGGTCGGCATCCTGCACGACTTTCGCCTCGATCGTCCGCGGCGCAATCCCCGCGCTGAAACTGTGCGCCTCGATGGCGTGGGCGATGTCCGGCAACAGCTCCGCCGGCCAGTCCCACTCGCGCAGCCACGCCCCGGCCTGCGCCGCCGCGAGCCGTGACGCCGTCGCGCGCTGCGGCGAATCCTTCGGCACGGTCACGCAATCGTGCAGCCACGCCGCCGGCAGGACGATTTCCAGCTTCGCCCCTTCCACCGCGGCCAGCCCGCGGGCGTTGGCCACGACACGCCGGATATGTTCCAGGTCATGCGCCGCGTCGCCGCCGGCGACGGCCAGCTTTTCCCCGCAGCGTCGTTCCAGCTCGGCAAAATTCATGGGCATAGGTTGAAGGTGGAGCGGCTTGCCCTCAAGCGCTGGTTCGTGTCGCGTTCCCCAAGGCGCATCGAGGGCAACGCGCTCCACCTCACTGCGCCAGCAAGCGCTTCACCTCGGCTTCCAGCCTGGCGCCGCGCGCGTTCGTCGAGATCACCATGCCGGCCTTGTCCAGGAGGAACATGGCCGGGATGCCGCGGATGCCGTATTGCTTGCCATAGGGATTATCCCAGTAGGTGCCGTCGTAATACTGCGGCCAGGGCATCCTGTGCTCGCGCGCGAACGCCAGCACCTGCTCCGCCGTCTTCTGGCGCTTCGCGGGCTTGGCCGCGTCGGGCGCCTGGTCAAAGGAGATGCCGACGATCTCGAAGCCCTGTGCGTGGTATTGCTCATGGACCGCCACGACGTTCGGAATCTCCTCGATGCACGGCCCGCACCACGTCGCCCAGAAGTCGACCAGCACGACCTTGCCGCGCAACGCGGCGACATCCACCGCGCGGCCGTCCGCCGCGGTGAACTTCAGGTCCAAGGGCGACTTGATCAGCTCGGCCAGCTGCAGCTTCTGCGCGGCCATCTCGCGCACCTTCGCGTTCGGGTGGCCGGCGAAGGCCGCCCACTCCGCCATCGCCAGTTTCAGGTCGGCCGACTCGGCGTAATAGAAGAAATTGCCGATCAGGCCGGCCGCCCCTGCGTCGTCGGGATACTTGTCCAGGAAGGCCGCGATCTTCGTCTTCAAGGCGGGCACGTCGTAGCCGCGCTTGTCCGCCGTCTCGAAGGCCGTGTTCAGCGCATCATTCACCTCCATGCGCGCCTGCATCTGCACCAGCGCGCCGGGGACGTCGGGCGTGGCCTTGATCTCGGCGAGGAATTTCCCGGCGTTCTTGTTCTTCGGGTCGAGCTCGAACGACCTGGCGTAGTTCGCCAGCGCCGCGGCGCGGTCGCCCGCCTTCACGTCGGCCTCGCCGAGGCTGTCGTAAACATTGGCCGACTCCGGGAACAGCTCGGCGTTCCACCGCAGGATGGTGCGCGCCTCGGCCAGCCTGCCCTCCTTGCCGAGGTAGCGGTAGCCGAGACCGTTCAATTGTGACTCGCTTAGGTGGAGGCCGGCGAACTTCGCCGCCCGGGCCTCGGCAAACTTCGCCTTCGCCGCCTCGAGCCCCGCCGTGTCGATCGTGTCCTGCAGCAGATCGGACAGCGCCCGGCCCTTCAGCTCCACCAGCTCGACGTCGAAGCGCAGTGTCGAGTTCGGCGGGATGGACCCGCGCTGCCTGTCGCCGTAGGCCAGCTCCGGCGGCACAAGGAAGGTCGCCTTGTCGCCGACATGCAGCAGCGCGAAGCCCTCGTCCCAGCCCTTGATGACCTGCTTGCGGCCCAGCGTGAACGCGAAGGGCGTGTTCCGCTCGCGCGTGCTGTCGAAGACCGTGCCGTCCGGCAGCGTGCCCGTGTAGTGGACGATGACGACCTGCCCGGCCGCGGGCTGCGCGCCGGAACCGGGCGCCGTGACCACATACTTCAAGCCCGAGGCCGTGGTGGTGAAGGCCGGGCCCGTATCAGCCCGGAGCAGGCCGGCGAGGAGGGATGTCGCGAGACAGACGGAAGCGAGGGGGAACTTCATCGGCCGACGTAAGCCGAAATCCTTCGGGCTCGCAATCAGCCAATGACCCGGCGGCGTTCTTGCTCCCAATGGCCTATGGCCAGCGGGGGCATAAGCTGCTAAGGTTCCCTTCTCTTTCCCAAGCCATGTCCGCCTCGTCCGCCCAATCCGTCCCGGAGATCTTTGCCCTGATCGGCCGCACCGCGCTGCTGCCCCTGCGCTTCGGGCCGGAGGGCCTGACGATCTACGCCAAGGCCGAGTTCACCAACCCGAGCGGCTCCATCAAGGACCGGCTGGCCCTCTCGATCCTGCTCGATGCCCGCAACCGCGGCCTGCTCCGGCCGGACTCCATCATCCTGGAGTGCACGAGCGGCAACACCGGCATCTCCCTCGCGATGGTGGGCACGGCGCTGGGCTATCGGGTGAAGATCCTGATGTCCGAGAACGCCAGCGTGGAACGCCGGCACCTCATGCGGCACCTCGGCGCCGAGATCGAGCTGTTCAAGCCCGTGCGCGGCTACCTCACCGGAATCGAGCTGAGCCGGAAGATGGCGGCGGCCGACCCGCGGATCTTCCTGCCCTGCCAGTTTGAAAACCCGCTCAACGCCCTCGACCATGAGGAGAACACCGGCCCGGAGATCATCGCGCAGATGAAACAGGTGGACGCCTTCGTCAGCGGCTACGGCACCGGCGGCACGCTGACCGGCTGCGGCCGGGCCCTGAAGCGGCACAACCCGGCGGTGCAGATCGTCGCCATGGAGCCGGCCGAGGCCGCCATGCTCTCCGGCGAGTCGCCCTGCTGCCACACCATCGAGGGTGTGGCCGGCGGTTATGTGCCGCCGCTGCTCGCGGGCGCCACTATCGACCGGGTGGAGAAGGTTTCCAGCGCCGACGCCCTCGCCATGACGCGCCGCCTCGCCCGCGAGTTCGGCCTGCTGGTCGGCACCTCCTCCGGCGCCAATGTCTGCGCCGCGCTGCAGACCGCCCGCCGCCTCGGCCCCGCCGCGCGCGTGGTCACGATCCTGTGCGATCGCGCCGAGCGCTATTACTCGACCAGCCTCTTCGCTGCTCAGGCCGCAACCGGACAGCCGGCCGCGCCGGTCGAGCCCGAGGTGTCCTACGCGATCGGCATTTGAAATAAACCGCTTCCGCCCTACTCTCACTGTCCGATGCATCCCTTCCGCCTGCTCTGCCTTTTGTTCGCCCTGCCCTCGCTGGCCCTTGCCGCCGAATCCGCCGCGGTAAAGAAGGGTGCCGTGGGCGCGCAGCTCGTCTCCGACGCGGCGGCCATCGTCCCCGGCCAGCCCTTCACGGTCGCCCTCCGCCTGCAGCACGACCCGCACTGGCACAGCTACTGGATCGCCCCGGGCACCGGTTATCCGACGTCCCTCACCTGGACACTGCCCGGGGGGTTCAAGGCCGGCGAAATCCAGTGGCCCACCCCGCACATCGTGAAGGACTCGGCCGGCAAGATCACCGGCAACGGCTACGAGCATGAAGCTTTCCTGCTCGTCGAGATAACGCCACCGACCTCTCTCGCCCCCGGTTCCACCGTGAAGCTCGCCGCCGTGGCCGAGTGGCTCATGTGCGAGACGGTCTGCATGCCGGGCGATGCCAAGTTGGAAATCAGTTTCCCCGTCGGCACCGCTGCGCCGGACACCCAGTGGGCCGGCCCGCTCGCGGCCGCCCGCGCCCAGCTGCCCGCGGCCATCACCGGTTGGGACGCCACCGCGTCGCATGACGGCGCCAAACTCACCCTGCGCCTCACCCCGAAGCCGGGCACAACCCATGTGCCGCAAGACCTGCACTTTTTCGCCGCGGATGGTTTCAACGACTACGCCAAGCCGCAGGTCGTGCGCGCCGAGAACGGCGGCTGGGTGATCGAGTCCCCCCTCGATGCCGCCGCCGACAAGACCACCAAACGCCTGACCGGCGTCCTCACCTCCACCAACGGCTGGACGCCCGGCTCGGGTTACGCCGGCCTCGCGATCGACGTGGCGCTGAGCAGCAGCTCTCAGCAATCAGCACTCAGCACTCAGTCTTCATCTGCCGATCCTCAGGTTTCAGGTCTCAGGTCTCAGGTTTCCCAGGGTTCCCTCTTGGGAACCCTGGCGCTCGCGCTGGCCGGCGGCCTCATCCTCAACCTCATGCCCTGCGTCTTCCCGGTGCTCGGCATCAAGATCCTCGGCTTCGTCAACCAGTCGGGCAACGACAAGTCTCGGATCGTGACGCACGGCCTCGTCTTTACGGCCGGCGTGCTGCTGTCGTTCTGGGCGCTGGCGGGCGTGCTGCTCGCGCTGCGCGCCGGCGGCGCGCAACTCGGCTGGGGTTTCCAGCTGCAGTCGCCGGCCTTCGTGTTCGGCATGGCGGTGTTCCTGCTCGTCTTCGCGCTCAACCTGAGCGGGCTCTTCGAGGTCGGCCTCGCCGCCACCGGCGTCGGCGGCAAGCTGCAGATGCAGGACGGCTACACCGGCTCGTTCTTCACCGGCGCGCTGGCCGTGCTCGTGGCCACGCCGTGCAGCGCGCCGTTTCTCGCCCCGGCCCTCGGCGCCGCGCTCTCGCTCTCCGCGTTCGAGTCCTTCCTCGTCTTCACCGCCATCGCGGTCGGCCTGGCCCTGCCCTACCTGCTGCTCTCGGTCTTCCCGGCGGCGATCAAATTGCTGCCGCGCCCGGGCGCGTGGATGGAAACCTTCAAGCAGCTCATGGCCTTCCCGCTCTATGCGACCGTCGGCTGGCTGCTCTGGGTGCTGGCCGGCCAGACCAAGGACGACGACAACGCGCTGCTTTTCATCGCGTTTGGCTTCGTGCTCGTGGCGATGGCCGCGTGGGCCTACGGCCGCTTCGGCCAGGCGCATGGCAAGCCGGGCAAGCAGATTTTCGGCCGCGTCCTCGCCGCCGCCCTGCTCGCCGGCGGACTCTACACCGGCTGGCCGAAGGAGGCGCCGGGCGCGCCGACCGACGGCAGCTACCAGGTCGTGTGGGACAAATGGAGCCCCGAGGCCATCGCCGCCGCGCAGGCCGCGGGCAAGCATGTCTATGTGGACTTCACGGCGCGCTGGTGCGCGACGTGCCAGACAAACAAGGCCGCGCTCTTCCACAGCGACGAGGTGCTGGCTGCGCTGGCGAAGGACAAGATCGTCCTGCTCAAGGCCGACTGGACCAACCGCGACCCGAAGATCACCGCAGAGCTCGCACGCTGGAACCGTTCCGCCGTGCCCTTCAACCTGATCTATGCTCCCGGCAAGCCCGACCCCGTCGTGCTCCCCGAGCTGCTGACGCCCGCGCGCTTCCTCGAGGCGCTGGCGCAGGCGAAAAGCAAGTAAGGTTGGCCCGCAGATCCGCCGGCCGGCCACCGGCACACTGCTTTCCGGTTTCCCTTCCGGCCGGTTTCCCCCTTTCGTGGCGGGCCGTGACTGATCCCGCCCATCGCAAGGCCGTCGGTTTTCTCCTCCTAACCGCTCTTGGCTGGAGCCTGGCCGGCGTGCTGTTCAAACTGGTGGACTGGCCGCCCCTGGCCGCGGGTGGCGGACGCGGGCTGGTTTCCGCGCTCTTCCTGATCGCCGTGACCGGCCGCCAGCTGCGCTTCACCTGGTCGCCCCTGCAGCTGGGTGCCGCCGGGGCCTATGCCGGGTGCACCGTCCTGTTCGCCATGGCCAACAAGCTCACCACCGCGGCCAACGCCGTCCTGCTCCAATACACCGCGCCGGTGTGGATCGCGCTCCTCGGCGCCTGGCTGCTCAACGAGCGCGCCACCCGGGCGGACTGGCTGACCATGGCCGCCAGTTTCATCGGCATGGCGCTCTTCCTCTACGAGGGCCTCCAGCTCAACAATCTCACCGGCATCCTCGTGGCCCTCGGCAGCGGCCTTTTTTTCGCCGTGATGATCATGCTGCTGCGGAAACAGAAGGATGGCTCCCCGATCGAATCGGTCATCCTGGGCAACCTGCTGGGATTTTTCATCAGCCTGCCCGCGATGTGGACGGCCGGCGTGCCCGCGCCGGGCAGTATCGCCGTGCTGGTCGTGCTCGGGGTGGTGCAGCTGGGCATCCCCTACCTGCTCTACACCCGGGCCATCCCGCACGTGACGGCGCTCGAGGGAGCGTTGATCCCAATCATCGAGCCGATCCTGAACCCGGTGTGGGTGATGCTTTTCATCGGCGAGGTTCCGAGCCTGCTCTCGCTGCTCGGCGGCGCGATCGTGGTCGGCGCCGTCACTTGGCGCGCCATCGATTCGATCCGGAACCGCTCACGATCCGCCGCCGTCTGAGGCTTGCGCTATCACTTTGCGCCTGCCTCCACCGTGGGACTCCCGGTCGGCTCCCAAGCCGGCTGATGTCAACCATTAGTTGACATCAACTGAAAGAACACTCGGGATTGGCGCATGGCATTCACCCATGCTCCCCTCAGTCTCTGGCCGCTCGAAGCCGTGCTCGGCGCGATCTCCGAAGAGGCCCGCGCCTCCGCCCGCCGACGCCTGTCGCACCATCGCCGCCCCAACGTCCGGGGCGCCACGGTCCGGCCCGGTGCCGACACACCCCTTTGGAACAAGCTCGTCGACGATGTCCGCCCCCTGCTCAAGGTGCGCGGCGAGAAGGCCCAGCTTGCCCGTCTGCTTGGCGTGCAGCGGCAAGCCGTGAACGAGTATTTTGTCAGCCGACGCCGCATGCCCGACGCCGAACGCGTGCTCCTCCTGCAGGAATGGCTGCGGGTGCGCAAGTCCGGCAAACGCCCGTCCTGGTGAGCAGTTCATTCATCAAGCCGGTTGTTTTTCCGGCTGCTTTTCGGGCGTTGATGTCAACCATTGGTTGACATCAGCCGGGAGCGGCAGCGGGCATTCGGACCGCCCGGTTTCCCGGTCGTCTTAGTCCGCGGGCTTCAACGGCGGCTTCAGCTGCAGCAGCACGTTGGCCGCGGTGATGAGGCCGCCGCCGAGCAACAGGTGCCAGGTCAGCCGCTCGTTGGGATAGCTGAACCCGCCCCACCCCGCCAGCAGCGCGGGCAGGAACAGCGCGAGCAGCGAGGCGAACAGCGGCTCGATGCAGTAGATGAGCCCCGCCTCCGTCGCCGTGATCTTCGGCTGCCAGGTGTTCATGAGGATGAACGAGCCGAGCGTGCAGAACAGCGTCAGCGCCAGCGTGCCGCCCACCCAGAGCGGCGAGGACCACGGCGCCAGCAGCGCGGCGGCCGACGGCGTGGTGCCCGCCGCCAGGCCGGCAAACAGCAGGCCCTCCACCGCGAACATCACCAGCGTGACCGGCAGCGCGCGGTTGGCCGCGAACTCCTTCCGGTCGAGCAGCAGGATCTGCATCATGAAGAACACGGAGCTGAGCAGCGTCTCGAGCTCGCCGCGGCCGAAGCTCAGGGCCTGGAAATCGAACCGCCCGAGGATCGCCACGCCGGCCAGCACCAGGACGCTGCAGCCCAGCACCGTGGCGGACGGCCAGCGGCGCGAGCGGAAGGCGAGCCACGCCGGGATCATGATGGCGTAGAACTGCGTGAGAAAGGCCGACACGGAGGCCGACGTGAACTGGATGCCGTCGTTCTGGAACAGCATGCCGATGCCCGCGGTGACGCCGATCAGCGCACCCTGCCTCAGCTCGAGCCGCGTGAACGTGCGGAGCTGCGGCCCGAGGAAGATGGCGAGCACGACCGAGGCGATGAGGAAGCGCGGGGCCACGGTCAGCGCCGTGATGAACCAGCTGCTGCTGCCCGGCAGCACCTGCTCGTGCGCCAGGACCATCGCCTTGATGAGCGGGAAGCTCAGCCCCCAAAACAGGTTGGCGAGCAGGAGCATCAGGAGCGCCTGCCGGTGCGGGTTTTTGTGGGGGTTTGCTTGCAAGCGATGGTTGATGGGCGCGTTTTCAGCCGCCTGCAAGCGCAGGCAGGGCGCGGACTCCGTTCCGCGCTGGTAGGGGCGGTTGCCCTCAACCGTCCGTCGCTCCCTAAGGGCCGTTGAGGGCAACGGCCCCTACCGGCCAATCCGTCCGCGCAAAAGAAAACCGCCGCGGATTGCTCCGCGGCGGTTTCAAAGGTTTCGCTAAGAGCGGTGCCTTACGAGACGTGCTTGCTGACCAGCTTGGTCATGTCGAACATGCTGACCGTGTTCTTGCCACCGAACACAACCTTCAGCGCGGCGTCCGCGTTGATGTTGCGCTTGTTCTTCGTGTCTTGGAGACCGTTCTTCTTGATGTAGGCCCAGAGCTTCTTGGTGAGCTCCGTGCGGGGAAGCGGCTTCGAACCCACGATGGGGGCGAGAGCGGCGTCCGGGGTGACCGGCTTCATGAAAGCGGCGTTGGGTTTACGAGTTGATTTAGCCATAGTGCTATTCGTCATAGGTTCGCTCGGAGCCAATGCAACGATTTTCTAGAGGGAGAATCACATTTTCCCAGAGGAGAAACGCGATGATTTCGGCCAAAATAGTCTTGCGGCTTTTCCGCGGCGCACCCTCGCGCACCGCGCTCACGCCTTTTCATCCATCTGCACGAACTGCCGGTAAAGCGCCGCGTAATGTCCCGCCTGCGCCAGCAACGCGGTGTGTGTGCCGCGCTCGATGACGCGGCCCTGGTCCAGCACCAGCACCAGGTCGGCATGCCGGATCGTGCTCAACCGGTGCGCCACCACGAAGCTCGTGCGGCCGCGCAACAGCTCCACCAGGGCCTTCTGCAGGCGCGCCTCGGTGATCGCATCGATCGAGCTGGTGGCCTCGTCGAGGATCACGATCCGCGGGTCGGCGACCAGCGCCCGGGTGAAGCAGACCAGCTGCCGCTGGCCGAGCGAAAGCCCGGCGCCGCGCTCGCCCACTTCCGTGGCAAACCCTTGCGGCAGCGCTTCAAGCAAATCCAGGCAGTCGAGCCGACGCGCGGCCTCGCGCACCTCTTCCTCGGTCGCCTCCGGCTTCGCCAGGCGGATGTTTTCCAGCACCGTGCCGGTAAAAAGCAGGTTCTGCTGCTGCACCATGCCCATCTGCCGGTGAAGCGAATGGCTGGTGATCGACCGGATCTCCCGGCCGTCCACCAGGACCTCGCCGCGGGTCGGCAAATAGAACTTGGAAACGAGGTTGATGATGGAGCTTTTGCCACTGCCGGTATGGCCGACGAGCGCGACGGTCTGACCCGGCTCGGCGGCGAAGCTGACGTCGTGCAGCACCGGCTTGGCCGGGTCGTAGCCGAAGGTGACGTTCCGGAACTCGACCCTGGCGCCGGTGCCGCGGGGGGCCGGCAGCGCCACCGCCGCCGGGTCATCCTCCCACTCCGGCTTCACGTCGATCAGCCGGAAGACCCGCTCGGCGCCGGCCATGGCGGTGAGGGCCTGGTTGTATTGGTTGCCGATGATCGAGATCGGCGCGAAGAACTGGTTGGCGAGCAGGAAGAACGTGATCAGTCCGCCGATCTCCATGTGGCCGTGGAACACGCGCCAGCCGCCGAACATCAGCAGCGTGGCGACGAAGAACTGGCTGTTCAGCTCGAGCAGCGGCGTGAGGATCGCCGAGGTGCGGGCCAGCGCGATGTTGTAGCGCGCGTGGTCAGCGAGCAGGCTGCGGAACAGGCCGGCGTTCGTCTCCTGCCGCACGAAGCCCTGCGTGACGCGGATGCCGTTGACCGACTCCGCCAGCGTCGCCGTCACGCGGCTGAAGCTCTCCTGCGAGGCGCGGGTATAATGGCTGAGCTTCACGCGGAAATGCCGGTTGAGCGCCCACAGCACCGGCGCCATCGCCAGCACGACGAGGAACAGCACCCAGTCGATCCACAGCAGCACGGCCGCCGTGAACAGCATCGAGCCGAACTGGATCACGCTGACGAAGAGCACGTCCTGGATGCCGACGCGCACCGCCTCCACGTCGCTCGTCACCCGGCCGATGATGCGGCCGATCTTCACGCGGTTGAAGAAGCTCATTGGCTGCCGCATCGTCACGGCGAAGATGTCCCGGCGGAGCCCGTTCACCACCGTCTCGCCGATCTCGAGCGCATAGCGCTGCCGGAAGTGGAAGAGCCCGTCCGTGCTCAGCGCGAGCAGCCCGTAGCCGGCGACGCCGAGCGCGATGCCCGCGAGATCCCGCCCGGTGATCGGCCCCTTGATGACGAGCGACATCACCCAGCCCAGCGCCGGCAGCTGCGCCGAACGGATGAACGTCAGGAGGATGAGCCCCGTGACCTTGCCCTTGATGGGCGCGGTGTAGGTGAAGAGCCGGCGGATGAGCCCCCACTCGAGCGGTTTCTGCAGTTCCTCGTCCTCGTCGTCGCGCACGCGGCGGACGAGCCCGACGTCATCACGGATCTTGGCCGGGATCATGCGGAACCCTCCCGTTCGAGCAGCTTCAGCTGCTGCAGCTCGCGCGAGTCCACCAGCTGCAGGTTGGCAACGCGCAGGTAGGGGCCGGGCACCTTCATCAGCTCCTCGTGCGTGCCGCGCTGCACGATGCGGCCGTCCTCCAGCACGATGATGAAGTCCGCCCGCCGCAGCGTGCTCAGGCGGTGCGCCACGATGAAGGTCGTGCGGCCGGCGATGGCGCGGTCGAGCGCCTCGAAGATCTCGTGCTCGGTCTCGCTGTCGATCGCCGCCGTCGGGTCGTCGAGCAGCATGATGGCCGGCTCGAGCAGGACGGCGCGCGCAATGGCCAGCCGCTGGCGCTGGCCGCCGGACAGCGTCTGCGCGCCCTCGCCGAGCAGCGTGTCGTAACCCTGCGGCAGGGCCGTGATGAAATCGTGCGCCGCGGCGATCCGCGCCGCCTTCTCGACCTGGGCCCGCGTGGCCTCGGGATGACCGAAGGCGATGTTGGCCGCGACGGTGTGCGAGAAAAGGAAGCTTTCCTGGAAGACGATGCCGATGTTCCGGCGCACGTCGTCGAGGTCGAGGCCGCGCACGTCGTGCCCGTCGAGCAGCACGCGCCCCGCCGTCGGGTCGAAGAAGCGCGGAATGAGGCTCATCAGCACGCTCTTGCCCGCGCCGGTGGCGCCGAGGATGGCCACGCACTGGCCGGGCTGCACCCCGAGGTCGATGTCGCGCACGACGGCCTCGGCGCCCGCGTAGGCAAAGGAGACGTTTTCAAAGCGCACGGCCCCGTCGAGTTTCGGCCGGCGGACCGCGTCCGGCGCGTTCCTCACCTCGACGGGGGCGTCGAGGATCTCGAACACGCGGCGCGCGCCGATGAGCGACTGCTGCACGCTGTTCACGATGGTGGCCACGTTGTTCACCTGGCCGGAGAACTGCTCGAGCAGGCCGGCGAAGACCACGAGGCCGGTGCCGAGCGGCAGCCGGTCATGCGCCACGAGCCAGCCGCCGTAGCCGAGCAGCACCATCATGTTGACGCGGGTGAGGAAGCCGACGGACGGGGAGAAGAGGCTCACGCGCCAGAAGATGCTGCGCTGCTGGTCGAAGCAGGCCTGGTTTGCGGCGTCGAACCGGGCGCGTGCCTCGGCCTCGCGGCCGAAGCCCTTGGTGACCGCGGCGCCCATGACACTCTCGGCCAGCAGCTGCACCATCTTCTCCACCAGCGTGCGGTTGTGTGCGTAGGCCGGCTGGATCTTGCGCGAGAAGGCCGCCGACATGAACCAGAGGATGGGCGTCGTGGCGAGACAGGCGACGGTCAGCGTCGGGCTCAGGCTCGCCATGTAGATGATGTAGGCGGTGAGCGAGATTGCCATGATCACGCTCTGGATCAGGACCTGGTCGACAAACATGCGCACGGACTGCACGTCGCCGGTCACGCGCGTGATGATCGAGCCGGTGCTGTTGGCGTCGAAGAAGCGGAAGCTCAGGCGCTGCAGCTTGTCGTAGACCTCGCCGCGCAGGTCCACGACGAGCTTCTGCTGCACGAGCCGGTTGACCGAGACGGCGTAGACGTAGTTGAGCACCGCGCGGACGAGCGCGAAGAGCAGGATCAGCCCGGCGAGCAGGGCGAGCACATGGAGCGGCGGCCAGCCGTCCGGCAGGGTCAGGTGCAGCGGGTTGGCGCCGAGCGGCGTGCCGTCCAGCTTGTGCCGGATGTAGTCGATGCCGAGGCCAGTGAAGCTGAGGCCGCCGATGCCGAGCGTGAGCAGCACCAGCTGGATGCCGAGCACCCGCAGGCAGTGCAGCCGGTAGCGCCAGGCGAGGCCGAACAACCGCCGGACCTGCATCCGGTTGTCGGATGGGGCGGCGGGGTTGGCCGGGGCGGCCTCGCGTGCGGCGGTCATGAACGGCCCAAGCTACGCGCAACGCTTTTCAGTGCACGAAATATTTTCCGGCTGGAGTGAAACCCCCGCGAAATTCCGCCCGGCCCGCGCGCGGCGGCGACCCAATAAGCGCTTGCCAAAAATGGCCCCCGGGCCAGCCTGACCGGCGTTGGGTTGGTTGTTTGTTAGATTCTATCGCTACGGAAAATTGTCAGGTGAGCGACCGTGTTCAGTGATGATTTGAAATCCGGATTTTCGGGGACGGGCGGTAAGGCGACAGCATCAGCTCTCATCATCACATGTCAGAAAACAGCAAGCTCTACGTGGGGAACCTCCCCTTCGCCACCACCGCCCAGGACCTTGAGGCCCTCTTCGGCGAGGTCGGCACCGTCAGTGTCGTCGAGATCATCTTCGACAAGTTCACCGGCCGTTCCCGTGGTTTCGCATTCGTCACGATGGCGAACGGCGAGGAGGCCCAGAAAGGCGTCGAGAAGTTTCACGGCCACCAGCTGGAAGGCCGCGCCCTGGCGGTGAACATCGCGCGTCCGCGCGAGGAGCGCCCGCCGGGTGGCGGTGGCGGTTTCCGTGGTGGTGGCGATCGCGGTGATCGCGGCGGCTTCGGCGGTGGCCGGGGCGGTCGTGGTGGCGGCGGCGGCTATCGCGGCGGTCGCGGTGGCGGTGGCGGCTACCGTGGCGGCGGCGACCGCGGTGAACGCGGCGGCGGTGGCGGCTACGGCCGCGAGTAAACTGCTCTCGCCCATAACATCATTCTCGAAGGCCGGACACTCGTCCGGCCTTTTTGCTTTTATCCCATAGGTCCTATACGGCCTATAGGACCTATAGAAACCTCTCCGCCCACGCCGGGTCCGGCAGAGGCGTGGGCCGGTATTCACCGAAAAGCGTGTAGCGAAAGCGGGCCGTCAACTTGTAGGCCGGATCGCGCAACCAGCCGGGCAGGATGCGCAGCCAGGTGACCAACCGCCAGATCCCGCCCACCTCGGCCGCCGCGGCCAGCGCCCCGTCCGTCCGGAACAGCGGCGGGTAAACATCCGGGTAATTCCAATCCGTGACGAAAATCAGCGACTCAAAATCCGCCACCGGCAAACCCTGCGCCCGCAAATAAGCCTGCGCCGGTTCGCCTTGCAGCGGCGCGTAGTGCAACCGGCCGGCCGGGTCGGTGGCGAGCAACCGGCGCACGCACCAGTTGCAGAGGCCGCAGGTGCCGTCGTAGAGCAGGACCGGCCGTGGTGACTGGCCGCTCACAGCAGCGTCCCGCGGAGGATGAAGAACGCCACGGTGAAATAAATCACCAGGCCGGTCACGTCCACCAGCGTCGCGACGAACGGCGCGCTCGAGGTCGCGGGATCAAAGCCGAGCTTCTTGAGCACCAGCGGCAGCATCGAGCCCATCAGCGAACCCCAGAGCACGATGCCCGACCAGCGACGCCCCGACCGTCCAGGCGACGAGCAGGTAGTGCTCGCCGTAGATGTCGCTGAACTGCGCCCAGATGACGATGCGCAGGAAGCCGATGCTGCCGAGGATCACGCCGAGCATCAGGCCGGCGGCGAGCTCGCGCCGCATCACCCGCCACCAGTCGCGCAGCTTGAACTCGCCGAGCGCCAGCGCGCGGATGACCAGGGTGGCGGCCTGCGAGCCGGCGTTGCCGCCCGAGCTGATGATCAGCGGCACGAACAGCGCGAGCACCACGGCCTTCGCGATCTCGTCCTCGAAATAACTCATCGCCGTCGCCGTCAGCATCTCGCCGAGGAACAGCACCACCAGCCAGCCGGCGCGTTTCTTCACCATCTTGCCCAGGGCGATGGTCGTGTAGGGCTCGTCGAGCGCCTCGCTGCCGCCGAGCTTCTGGATGTCCTCGGTCGCCTCCTCGGAGGCCACGTCGAGCATGTCGTCCGCGGTGACGATGCCAATCAGCCTCTGCTCGGCATTGGTCACCGGCAGGGCCACGCGGTCATATTTGCGGAAAACCTGCAGCGCCTTCTCCCGGTCATCGGCCGGGGCGAGCGTGGCGTAGTTGCCGTCCATCAGCGCGCCGACCTTCGTTTCCGGGTCCGCGAGCAGGAAGCGGCGCACGCGGACGTCGTCGAGCAGCACGCCGGACTCGTCCGTCACGTAGACCATGTTCAGCGTCTCGCGGTCAAAGCCGTGCGTGCGGATGTAGGCCAGCGCGTCGCGCACGGTCCACTCCGGCCGCACGGCGACATAATCGAGGGTCATCATCCGGCCGACGCTGTGCTCCGGGTAGGCCATCAGCTCCTGGGCGACCCTGCGCTCCTCAGGGGAAAGCAGCGACAGCATCTGCATCGCGAGGTCGAGCGGCAGCCCGTTGAGGAAGGCCGTGCGATCATCGGGCGGCAGCTCGTTGAGCAGGGCGGCCACCTGCGGCTGGGTGAGCGTCTTGAGCAGCTTGGTCCGGGCGCCGGGCTCGATGTAGGAGAAGACCGCCGCGGACAATTCCTTGGAGCAGCCGCGAAACAGCGCCGCCAGTTGCTCCACCGGCAGCTCGGCCAGCAGCGGCGCGACGTCAGCCGGGAGCCAGGGCGCCAGCTTGGCCTTAAGGCCGGGAAAATCCTTGTTCGACAACAGGGTCGAAACCTCCGCCTTAAAGTTGCTGGCCTGCACAGGCATACAAATACGCTAGAGGCCAACCGGCACAAGGCAACCGTCACACCGATAAAAAGCGGCTTGACCATGGAAACTATAAATACTTTTAAAGTTTCTTCAGGTTTATGCCTCTCTCTTCCCTTTCCATCAATCCCGCTCCGCCCGCCGAGAATCCGGCGCTGACCCGCATCGTGCGCCAGGCCCGCGCCCATTTCTTTTCGCACGGTTACAGCCAGTGCACGATGGACGAACTCGCCGCCGAGCTGGGCATGAGCAAAAAGACGCTCTACGTGCATTTCGCCAGCAAGGAGGCCCTCGTCCGCGCCGTGATCGAGGACCTCGGCCGCGAGGTTCGCGCCTCCGCCGACGCGCTGATCGCCAACCGGCAGCTCAACTTCGCCGAGAAACTGCGCGGCTTCGCCGAGGGCATGGCGGAGCGGATGACGCGCATGAATCCCCGTCTCCTGCGCGACCTCCAGCGCTTCGCCCCGGACGTTTACCAGATGGTGGTCAGGATGCGGGAGGAAAACATCCCCTACGTCTTCGGGCGCTTCATCGAGGAAGGCCAGCTGGCCGGCTACGTCCGCAACGACCTGCGCACGGATTTCGCCGTCACCTTTTTCCTGCAGGCCATGCACGGCCTGCTCACCCCCGCCACGATGGACCGGCTGGGTCTCACCCCGCGCGAGATCCTGCCGCGCGCCATCGAACTCTTTTTCGCCGGTCTGCTCACCCCCGCCGGCCGCCAAGAACATGAAAAACTATTCCCCCGCTAAGACCGCGCTCGTCGCCCTCGCGGCCCTTCTCCTCGGCGCGTGCGCGCGCCGCGAACCAGCCGCCTACCAGGGTTACCTGGAGGGTGAGTTCGTCTACGTCGCCGCCCCGCTGGCCGGCCAGCTCGAGCGCCTCGCCGTCACCCGCGGCGCCCGCGTCGAGGCCGGCGCCCCGCTCTTCGCCCTCGAGCAGAGCGCCGAGGTCTCGACCATGCGCGAGGCCGCCGAGCGGCTGCGCTCCGCCCAGGCCCGCCTCGCCGACCTGCGGAAGGGTTTGCGCCCCTCCGAGCTCGCCGCCCTCGACGCCCGCCTCGCCCAGGCCCGCGCCGCCGCCGAGCTCTCCGCCCTGGAACTCCAGCGCGCCACCAAGCTCCATGAGACGACGGTGCTCTCCGACGGCGACTTCGACCGCGTCCGCCTGAACCACGAGGCCAACACCAGGCAGGTGGCGGAAATCGCCGCCCAGCTGGACACCGCCCGGCTCGGCGGCCGCGCCGACGTCATCGCCGCCGCCGAGGCCGAGGCGGGCGCCGCCCAGGCCGCCCTCGACCGCGCCGGCTGGAGTATTGCCCAGAAAAACCGTTCCGCCCCGGCGTCGGCGCTCGTTTACGACACGCTGTTCCGCGAGGGCGAGTTCGTCGCCGCCGGCCAGCCGGTCGTCTCCTTGCTGCCGCCCGCCAACCTCAAGGTGCGCTTCTTCGTCCCCGAGGCCGGCTTCGCCGCGCTCAAGGCCGGCCAGGCGGTGAAGGTGACGGTCACAGGCAAGGCCCCGCTCGACGCGCGCATCAGCTACCTGTCGCCCAAGCCCGAATACACCCCGCCGGTCCTCTACAACCGGGAGAACCGGGCCAAGCTCGTCTTCATGGTGGAGGCTGTCTTCGACCCGGCCGCCGCCGCCGACCTCCATCCCGGCCAGCCGGTGGACGTGACCCCCGCGAAATAAGCCCGATGCCAGAGGACCTCGTCATCGACGTCACCGGCGTCACCAAGCGCTTCGGCCCCAAGACCGTCGTCAACGACGTCGGCCTGCAGGTCCGCCGCGGCGAGATCTACGGCTTCCTCGGGCCCAACGGCTCGGGCAAGACGACGTTCATCCGCATGCTCTGCGGCCTCCTGACGCCCGACGGCGGCAGCGGCACCTGCCTCGGCCTCGACGTGCTGACGCAGCAGGCCGCGATCAAGCGCGAGGTCGGCTACATGACGCAGAAGTTCAGTTTCTACGAAGACCTCACCATCCGCGAGAACCTCGACTTCATCGCCCGGGTCTACGCCGTGCCGGATCGCGCCGCAGCCGTGCAACGCAGCCTGGACCAGCTCGGTCTGGCCAACCGCAGCCACCAGCTGGCCGGCGAGCTTTCCGGCGGCTGGAAGCAGCGCCTCGCCCTCGCCGCCTGCCTCATCCACTCGCCCAAGCTGCTCCTGCTCGACGAACCGACCGCCGGCGTGGACCCGAAGGCGCGGCGCGAATTCTGGGACCAGATCCACCGGCTCGCCGCCGGCGGCCTCACGGTGCTCATCACGACCCACTACATGGACGAGGCCGAGCGCTGCCACCGGCTCGCCTACCTCGCCTACGGCAAGCTGCTCACCCGCGGCACGGTCGGCGAGGTCGTGGCCGCCGCCAAGCTCAGCACCTGGGAATTCACCGGCCAGAACCTGCTGGCCCTCGCGGAAAAACTCCGCGGCCAGCCCGGCGTCGAGCAGGTCGTGCCCTTTGGCAACACCCTGCACGTGAGCGGGCATGACGCGCCCCGGCTCGAGGCCGCCCTCGCCGCGCTGCCCGCGTCCGGCCACGAACGCCGGGCGATCCCCTCCAGCCTCGAGGACGTGTTCATCTCCCTGATGGACCGCGCCCGCGACAACTTCGCCTGACCATGCCCGGCTTCAGCTTCCACCGTTTCTGGGCCATCGTGCTCAAGGAGTTCATCCAGATGAAGCGCGACCGCGTGACGTTCGCGATGATGGTCGGCATCCCGCTGATGCAGCTGACGCTGTTCGGCTTCGCCATCAACTCGGACCCGAAGCACCTGCCCACGGCGATCCGCGCCGCCGACCAGGGGCCGTTTGCGCGCACGCTGGTCGCGGCGCTGAAGACCAGCGGCTACTTCACCCTGGTGCGCGAGGCCGCCACCGAGGCCGAGGCGCACGACCTCCTCCAGCTCGGCGAGGTGCAGTTCGTCATCAACATCCCGGAGGACTTCTCGCGCCGCCTCCTGCGCGGCGAGCGCCCGCGCGTGCTGATCGAGGCCGACGCCACCGACCCCGCGGCGACCGGGCCCGCGGTCGCCGCGGCGCGTGTCATCGCCGCCAGCGTTTTCGCCCGCGACCTGCCCGGCCCCGTCGCGCGCCTGCGCGGCACGGACGGCCCGGTGGAATTCGCGCTCCACGCGCATTACAACCCGGAGAACATCACCCAATACAATGTCGTGCCGGGCCTGATGGGCGTCGTGCTCACGATGACGATGGTCGTCATCACGGCCCTGGCCATCACGCGCGAGCGCGAGCGCGGCACGATGGAGAACCTGCTCGCCACGCCGGTGCGGCCCGTCGAGGTGATGAGCGGGAAGATCCTGCCCTACATCGCCGTCGGCTACATCCAGCTCACGCTGATCCTGCTCGCCGCCCGCTACATCTTCGAGGTGCCGATGATCGGCAGCCTGCCGCTGCTCTATGCGGTGGCCCTGCTCTTTATCGCGGCCAACCTGGCCGTCGGCATCACGTTCTCCACGCTGGCCAAGAACCAGCTGCAGGCGGTGCAGATGGCGTTCTTCTTCTTCCTGCCGTCGATCCTGCTCTCCGGCTTCATGTTCCCGTTCCGCGGCATGCCGGAGTGGGCGCAATGGCTCGGCAGCGTCCTCCCCAACACCCACTTCCTGCGCATCGCGCGCGGCATCCTGCTCAAGGGCAACGGCCCGCTCGAGATCGCCCCCGAGATCTGGCCGCTGCTGCTCTTCCTCGTCGTGGCGATGGCCATCGGCGTGAAGCGCTACCGGCAGACGCTGGACTGAGGCCGGGTGCGGCCCCCGCGGCCTACCCTTTCCTGTCCTTCACCACCGAGTGCACCGTCTGCGTCGGGAAGGCGAACGACAGGCCGCGGGCCTCGATCGCGCGCATGATGGCGAGGTTGATCCTCTGGCGCAGCGCCATGTGTTTCGTGAAATCCGGGTCCTTGGTCACATAGACGACCCACAGGTCGAGCGACGAGGTGTTGAGGTCGCGGAACCAGACGTGGGTGTCGGCGGCGCTGACCTCGGGCTCCGCGTCGATGAGGCGGCGGATCTCCGCGACGACCGCCTCGAGCTGCGCCGGCGTGGCGTCATAGGTGAGGCCGAAGACCTGCTCGACGCGGCGGGCGGTGAAGCGCGAGAGGTTGGTGATCGCCTCGGCGGCCACGGTCTTGTTCGGGATGACCATGAGCGAGCGGTCCACCAGCCGGAGCTTGGTGGAGCGCAGGCCGATGTCCTCGACCGTGCCCGTGTGGCCGGCGAGGCGGATCGTCTCCCCGATCTTGAAGGGCTGGTCGATGGCCACCACGACCGAGCCGAAGATGTTGGCGATGGTGTCCTGCGCCGCGAGGGCGAAGGCCAGGCCGCCGATGCCGAGGCCGGCGAGGAACGCCTTCACGTCGGCGCCGAGGCTCTGCGCGATCATCAGCACGCCGAAGATGAAGACGACCGTGAGGAGCGACTTCTTGATCCACGGCATGAACGGCGCGAGCCCGAGGTGCTTCTCGTGCGCGACCTCCTGCAGGTGGTCGAGCACCGTGTCGAAGGCGCGCAGGAAACCCCAGAACACCACCAGCGAGAACGCCGCGGTGTAGGCGTAGCCGAGGGTCTGGTCCGCCACCGGCGGGAACTTCAGGACCTTGAGCGAGGCCACGGCGCCGAGCACGATGATGGCCGCCTTGACCGGGCCCTCCAGCGCCGGGAACAGCTTGTCGTCCAGCGTCGTCTCCGTGCGGGAGGCGAGGCGCTTGAAGAAGGCGAAGATGAACGTGGTCACCACCCGGCGCAGCACGTAGGCGATGAGCGTGATCAGCAGCGCGATGGCGTAGTGGGTGACCGTGTTGCCACTGCTGCGGATGTCGAAGGCCGCCAGCAGCTGGTCCACGAGGTGCTCGAGGAAATCCGGCGCCACCGGGGCCGGGGCCGAACCCGAGGCGACCGCGGCGGCGGCCTGGGTGGCCGCGTCCTGACCGGTCGCGGCGGCCGGGCTCGCGGCGTCCTGGGCGACCGCGGCGACGGCGAGGGTGGCGAAAAACAGCAGATGGCGTAACGGTTTCATGGTCCCGGCCAATCAACCGCCCGGCCCCGGCTTGTCAAAGTTTTCGCGGCCCGGGGCCGCGGCTGGAAACAAACCCCGGCCGTTCCAACCACTCCCCGCTTGCCCCCGGCAAGCGGGCCCGCCCAGACTGCCCGCGCACATGCCCCCCCTTATTGCCATGTTCAGTTCCATGCCCTGGTGGGCGTGGGTCGGTTTTCTCGCCTTTGTCGCGCTCATGCTCGCCCTCGACCTCGGGGTGTTCAACCGCAAGGCCCACGTCGTGTCGCTCAAGGAGGCCCTCGCCTGGTGCGCCGTCTGGTTCGGCCTGGCGATGGCCTTCAACCTCCTGATCGCGCTCAAGATGCCCGACACGGCCACGAGCCGGCCGGCGCTCGAGTTCTTCACCGCCTACATCGTCGAGATGTGCCTGAGCGTGGACAACGTCTTCGTCTTCATCGTCATCTTCCAGTATTTCCGCGTGGAGCCGAAGCACCAGCACCGCGTGCTGTTCTGGGGCATCCTCGGCGCCGTGGTCATGCGGGCGCTCTTCATCTTCGCCGGTATCAGCCTGATCAACGCCTTCCACTGGATCATCTACGTCTTCGGCGCGTTCCTCGTCTACACCGGCATCAAGCTGGCGCTGCCGAAGAAGGAGGATGGCTTCGAGCCCGAGAAGAACCCGGCGGTGCGGCTCGCGCGCAAGTTCATCCCCGTCACGAGCCACTTCGAGGGCGGCCGTTTCTTCACCCGGGTCAACGGCCGGCTGCACGCCACGCCGATGTTCCTCGTGCTGCTCATCGTCGAGACGACCGACGTGATGTTCGCGCTCGACTCGATCCCGGCCGTGATCGCGATCACGCGCAACGAGTTCATCGTCTTCACGTCGAACATCTTTGCGATCCTCGGCCTGCGCTCGCTCTACTTCGCCGTGGCGGGCATCATGCAGCTGTTCCGCTACCTCAACATCGGCCTCGCCGTCATCCTCTGCTTCGTCGGCGTGAAGATGATCATCTCGCACTACTACCCGATCGATATCCGCATCTCCCTCGGCATCATCGGCACCGTCCTGGCCGGCTCGATCCTCGCCTCGGTGCTGATCCCGCAGAACCGCAAGCCGGAGTGATCCGCCCTCAGCGGCCCGGGCCGGCGAACACCTCGGCCACGTCGGCCAGCTCGTGGAGGAGCGGCAGCTGCCGCTCCAGCCGCGCGAGCACCTCCGCGGACGACAGGTGGCCCTGCTCGACATATTGCACGAGCCCGTTCTCGAGCTTGTAGCGCGCACCCCAGTGGCCCGGGGGCTCGGCCATGAGCCGCGCCCGGATCGAGGGCACCAGCGCCGCCGCGAGGAAATCCGGCTGGTTCGTCAGCACGAACCACGCCGCGTCGAAGGCCGGGTCGCCCACCTTGATTTCCTTCACCCCGAACATTTCCATGATCTTCGAGCCGAAATTCTGGCGCGTGAGGTCGAACTGCAGCCCCGCCTCCGCGCGCGGCCGCACGGCCACCGCGACCCAGGTCGTGCGTGATTTGCCGCTGCCGGTCGCATAGGTCCAGTAGCGGACGGTCCGGCCCGCTTGCTCGCCCTCCAGGCTTTGGACCGAGGTGTAGCCCAGGATCGTCTGCTCCTGGATGCGCAGGCCGGCGCGTTGCGCGAAGGCATGCAGCATCTCCCGGGTTTTCCGGGCGTGCACCCGGGCCGCCCAGACGACTAGCACCACCAGCGCGATCATGCCCGGCAGCACCAGCAGGGCGGGATTAAAGGCGGCGAACATGCCGGGATGAAAGCAGACCCCCGCGGCACCGGCCATTATTATTCCGCGGCGCCTTTCGCGGCGGGCAAAATAAAATCGCCGGGGCCGCTAGGCGGCTCCCGGCGATCATGTCCGCACGGGGCGGACTTGCCACCGGTGACCTACCCCTAAGCCACCGGCAACCCCATGTCATAAGCTTGTCCCGTGCCAGCCATGGTTACGGGGCGAAATAAAACCGCCGGGCGCTGAACACGCCCGGCGGCTGCACACGTTCCCCGTTGCCGGGGAGTTTTACCCCAAAGACTCAGCTGACGGTGATCTTCCGCGGCTTGACGGCCTCGGCCTTCGGGAGCGAGACGCGCAGCACGCCGTCCTTCAGCTCGGCATGGATGCCGTCGGCGTTGACGGTGTTGTCGTGCTCGAGCGTCAGCACATAGGGCGCATCAACGGACTCGCGGTAAATCGCGGTCCAGCCCTCCGGCTGGCGCCAGGCGCGGCGACCGCGGATGGTGATGAGACCCTCCTCCGCGGTGAGCTCAAGGCCTTCCTTGGTCACGCCGGGGAGGTGGGCGACGAGGCCCCAGGCCTCGGCGGTCTCCTTGATCTCGTAGGCGGGCTTGACGGTGAACTCGGGCTCGGTCGCGGCGGCAGCGGGGGCCGCCTCGCGGTTGAGCGAGCGGGAGAGACGCGGAACGATCTGGTTGAAGAATGTGGTCATGGTGAATTTCTCCGTGGATGGGCTGGTCAGTCAGTTGATGTTGATGGCGATCTTGCGCGGCTTGGCCTTCTCGTGCTTGGGCAGGGTGACGGTGAGCACGCCGTTCTCGTAGGTCGCGGCGACCTTGTCGGCCTGCACGGCCTCGGAGATGGACACCGAGCGGGTCAGGCTGAAGGACTCCTCGCCCTCCTTGCGCGTGGCGCTGACCGTCAGGTAGCCGTCGACCATCTCGACGTTGATGGCGTCGCGGCTGACGCCGGGCAGTTCGGCGCGGACGTAGTGGTTGTCCTTGTCCTCGAACAGGTCGACCGGGAAGCGCGGCGTCCCGGCGGGTGCGCCGAAATCGGCGAGGGCGGACGAGAACAGGCGGTCGATCTCCGACTCGAGGCCGGCCAGCTGGCTGCGAGCCGCGAACGACGGATAGAGGTTCGCGGTGCGGGGATGCTGATAGCGGGTGAGACGATACATGGTGGTTTTCTCCTGGATGGGTTGGAGTGAGTTGGTGTGCCAGCGTAGTGCATCGCGCGTGCCGGCTCCGGCCGGGCTGCAAACCCGGCAAAATCCGGCACTTGCGGCCGGGACCCGCACAGCCGCCGTGCAATCCTGCCCCGCAGTGTGACGCCCACCCGGGAAACTCCGTCACGCCGGTCTTTTTTCCGTGGCTTCGAGGTGGCCCGTGGCTTCTATTGCGCCCTATCCAATGACTTTCGACTTCGACACCGTCATCGAGCGCCGCGGCACCGATTCGCAGAAATGGCAGAAATACGCCGGCCGCGACATCCTGCCGCTGTGGGTGGCCGACATGGATTTCAAGTCATCCCCCGCCATCATCGCCGCGCTCCAGGCGCGCGTGGCCACGGGGATGTTCGGCTACGCCCGGCCGGTGAAGTCGTCGGTCGACGCTTTCGTCGACGCGGCGGCGCAACGCTACGGCTGGAAGATCGACCCCGCCTGGATCGTCTGGCTGCCGGGCCTGGTGGTCGGCCTCAACCTCACCGCCTCGGCCTTCGCCCAGCCGGGCGAGGAAATCCTGACCCTCACGCCCGTTTATCCGCCGTTCATGAGCGCGCCGAAGAACAGCGGCCGCATCTCGACGCAGGTTCCCTTCCGTCTCGATGCCGCCAACCGCCGCTGGGAGATCGACTGGGATGCGCTGGAGCAAGCCGTCACGCCGAAGACGAGGCTTTTTTACCTCTGCAACCCGCACAACCCGGTCGCCCGCGTCTGGCGGCGCGATGAGCTCGTGAAGCTCGGCGAGTTCTGCGTGCGGCACGACCTCCTGCTCTGCTCCGACGAGATTCACTGCGACCTCATCCTCGACGACCTGCCGCACATCCCCACGGCGCTCCTCGGTGAAGAGGTCGCCCGGCGCACGATCACACTCATGGCGCCGAGCAAGACCTACAACGTCCCCGGCATGGGCACCTCGATTGCCATCATCCCGGACGCGCAGCTCCGCGCCCGGTTTCACCGCGCCGCCGCCGGCGTCATGGCCGAGGTCACCGGCCTGGGCTACGTCGCCTGCGAGGCGGCCTACCGCGACAGCGAGCCGTGGCGGCAGGCGCTGCTGGCCTACCTGCGGGGCAACCGCGACTTCCTGCTCGGTTTCGTCGCCCGCGAACTGCCGGGCGTGACCGTCGAGGCCCCGATCGAGGCGACCTACCTCGCCTGGCTCAACGTCTCCGCGCTGAAGCTCCCGGACCCCATCGCCCACTTCGAGGCGCACGGCGTCGGCCTGAGCGACGGCGCCTACTTCGGTGCGCCGCGCGGCTCGCACGTCCGGCTGAACTTCGGCTGCCCCCGCGCCACGCTCACCGAGGCCCTCGCCCGGATGAAACGCGCCGTGGCCGCGCCCTGATTTCTCCCGCCCATGCGCATCGGGCCCTACGAGCTTACTTCCAAACTCTTCCTGTCGCCGCTGGCGGGCTATACCAACCTGCCCTTCCGGCTCACGGTGCGTGAGATCGGCGGCGTGGACTGGACCACGACCGACCTGGTCAACGCCCGCTCGCTCCTCGAGAAAAACAAGCGCGCCCTGCAGATGGTCGCCACCTGCCCGGCCGAGAAGCGCCTCGCCGTCCAGCTCTTCGGCGCCGTGCCGGAGGAGATGCGCGACGCCGCCGCGATGGTCGAGTCCATGGGCATCGCCTCGGTCGACATCAACATGGGCTGCCCGGTGAAGAAGGTCACCGGCATCGGCGGCGGCTCGGCGATGATGACCGAGCTCGACAAGACGGCGAAGCTGGTGCGCGGCATGATCGACGCCGTGAAGATCCCCATCACCGCCAAGATGCGCCTCGGCTGGGACGAGAACAACCTCACCGCCCCCGACCTCGCCCGCGTGCTCGAGGACACCGGCGTCGCCGCCATCTTCGTCCACGGGCGCACGCGCGCCCAGGGCTTCAGCGGCACCGTCAACCTCGCCGGCATCCGCGCCGTCGTGCAGGCCGTCAAAAAAATCCCCGTCATCGGCAACGGCGACGTCACCACCCCCGAGGCCGCGAAGCACATGATCAACGAGACCGGCTGCGCCGGCGTGAGCATCGGCCGGGGCGCGTTCTACAATCCCTGGATCTTCCGCGACACGCAGCACTACCTGCAGACCGGCGAGCTCCGGCCCGAGGCCGGCTACGCCGAGCGCGTCACCGTCATGCGCCGCCACCTCGAGCTGATGATCGGCTTCTACGGCGAGGACTTCGGCTGCCGGCTCTTCCGCAAGCCGGCGGCGTGGTATGCCAAGCGCTTCGGCCCGGCCAAGGAGTTCAAGAAGGGCATCACGCAGTTCGGCACCCGCGCCGAGTTCGAGGCGCTGCTCACCGCCTACGAGAAATGGCGCCAGCCCTTCCTTGACGGGCAGGGCGAACTGCAGGCGCGTTACCGTCCCGGCGCCATGGTCGCCTCCTTCATGCTCGATCCCGACGACCCCGCGGTAATCCAGCGCAACGCCATCCCCGTGCCCAAGGGTCCGGTGGATACTTGGTAGAGGATTCAACTCCCGCACCTGTCATCCTGAGCGTAGCGAAGGATCCAGCACGATGTGGGCTGCGGTCATACCGCTGGATTCTTCGCTGCGCTCAGAATGACAGAAATAGGATGGCCCTGAGCAATCGTTCCCGTTCAGATGCCAGCCGATGTCCAACGTCTCGCACCTCTGGGCGATTTTCCTCGGCACGTTCATCGGCCTGCTGCCCATCATCAACCCGCTCTCGGCCGGGCCGACCTTCCTCGCCATCACGGCGGGCGACAGCGAGGCGCGCCGGCGCGAGCAGGCCCGCAAGGGTTGCTTCTACATGGTGGCCATCCTCGTGAGCTTCCTCATTGGCGGCACCTTCATCATGAATTTCTTCGGGATCTCGATCCCCGGCCTGCGCATCGCCGGCGGCATTTTGCTCACCGGCATCGGCATGGACATGCTGCTGGTGCACAAGACATCCACCAAGCCCGAGGACGAGGCCGAGCGCGCGGCCGCCCTGAAAAAGCCGGACATTTCCTTTTCGCCGCTCGCCATGCCGATGCTCAGCGGCCCCGGCTCGATCGCCGTCACGCTGGGCTTCACCTCGCTGGCCACGGACTGGGTCGACTACGCGGCGATCATCGCCGGCATCGTCTGCGTCGCGCTGCTGACCTACGTGGTCCTGCGGCTGTCGAGCCGCATGGTGCAGTTCATCGGGCCGGTCGGCGTGAACGCCATGACGAAGATCATGGGCTTCCTCATCATGTGCATGGGCGTGCAGTTCGTGGTGAACGGCATCCTCGGCATCGCGACCGACCCCGAGCTGCTGCGCGGCATCAAGTCCGTGCTGGCCGCGAGCTGAACGCGGTCAGCCGCGGGCCGGCTACTGGCGGTCGCGCCGCTCCACTGTGGCGCCCGTCTTGTCCTTGAAGGTCACGAGGCGGGTCGTGGCATTGTAGCCCTCGAAGGTGATGCCCAAGGTGGGATTCACGAGATCGCCGACATCATAGGTCGTCTTCTCGACGATCATGCGGGGCGGCCTACCAGCCCGCACGCTGACGCCGCCGATCTTGAGCCCTTCGACCCACGCCTTGAACTGGGCGCTCGGCGGCGGCGGGGGCGGCGGGGGTTCGGGCACAACCGGGGCCTCGACGACGGGCTCGGCGACCACGACCGCGGGGGTGGCTTTCTCGACGGGCTTGGTCTCAACCGGCGCCGGGGCCGGAGCGGCGGCCACCGGTTCCGGCTGGGCGGCTGGCGGGGTCTCCACCGGAGTCGCGGCCGGCGGCGGGGTGGCTTTCACCACCGGGGCCGGGGCCTCGGGCTTGCGGCCGGTGAAGAGGAAACCCCCGGCGAGCACGAGCACCAGGACGAGGACACCACCACCGATGAAAATGAGCTTTTTCTTCGAACCGCCGGCGGCGGCTTTCTTCTTGCCCGGGGCGCCGGGCGGAAACTTGCCCGCGACCGGGGGCGGGAACACTCCACCGGCCGGCGGCGGGGGCGGAAAGGGCGTGGCTCCCGCCGGGGGCGGAAACGGCGACGGACCGACGGCCGGGGCGGCGCTTTCGGGCGCCGGCGGAAAGGCCGGGGGCGGAAACGACGGCGGAGCCTCGACCATCGGCGGCTCGGCGGCCGGCGCCGGGGCGGCCTCAACCGGCGCGGCGGCGGCGCTTTTCGGCTTCAGGCTGAATTTCGGTTTTTCCACCGCGGCCTCGACCGGGGCCGGCGGCGGGGCCACGGGCTCGCGCGGCGGCAGGACGGCGGCGGGCTCGGGTTCCGGCAGGGGCGCAGGCGCCGCCTCGGGTTCGGGCGCGGCAGCCGCGGTTTCTTCCTGGACCGGCGCGGGCGCCAGGCGGGGCTTGAGCCGGACCGCCGGGGCGGCTTCCGCCACCGGTTCCGCCGGAGCGGAGGGCGCAGCCTCGGCCGGCGCGGCGGGTTCGGATTGAGCAGCGGACGGGTCGGCAGCCAGCTTGGGTTTCAGGCGGAGCTTGGGTGCGTTGTCTTCGCTCATGCCTCCATGCCTAGCAGTTTCGACGCGGAGCGGAAACAAAAAGATTGGCCCCGTCATCAGCCTTGTGACCGGACCGGGGCACCCTTAGATACCGCCCCTATCCATGAAGCGCGCAGCGGGCAATTATGGCGGGATCACCACCGTCGCGGTCAAAAAGGCCACCGGCCGGACCTGGGCCCAGTGGCTGGCGCTGCTCGACCAGGCGGGGGCGCGGAAACTCCCGCACCGGGAGATCGCCCAGCTGCTCGACCGGAAACACCGCCTGAAAGACTGGTGGGGCCAGATGGTGACCGTCGGCTATGAACAGGCCCGCGGCCTGCGGGTGAAACACCAGAAGGCGGACGGCTTCGAGATCAGCGTCACCAAGACCATGGCCGCGCCCGTCGACCGCGCCTTCGCCGCGTGGCGCGACCCCGCCCTGCGCGAACAGTGGCTGCCGCGCACCCCGCTCACCGTCCGCAAGGCCACCCCGCACAAATCCATCCGCATCCTCTGGCCCGACGACACCAGCGTGAGCGTGAATTTCTGGCCGAAGGGCCCGCTCAAGTGCTCGGTGGTGCCGCAGCACGGCCGGCTCACCACGCCCGAGGCCGCCGAGAAGATGAAGGCCTACTGGGCCGCCAAGCTCGAGGCCCTCCGGGTCTTCCTCGAAACATGAGACGCTTCCGGCTTCTGCTCGCGGCCTGCGCCGCGGCCCTGACCCTTGGTTCCGCGCAGGAGGTGCAGTCGCACGGCCTGGTGTTCGAGCGCTGGGTGCGCGACACCTT
>CBDFNB010000019.1:0-417950 GCA_965249855.1 Lacunisphaera sp. | reverse complement strand
GAGCACGACGAAGAACGTCGGTTTCTACATCCTCAATCCCTCGATGGAATACATGAGCGGTGGCCCGACCAAGGTGGAGTTCCAGGGCCACCGCGACACCAACGCCATCGCCGCGCCCTGCGTGCTGAATTACTGGCGCAGCAGCCACTACGGCGGCGCGGCCGTCGATGTCGCCGAGGGCGAGCATTGGAAGAAGGTTATCGGGCCCTTCATGATCTACGTGAACACAGGCGCCAACCCGCAGGCCATGTTCGACGACGCCAAGGCCCAGCAGCAGAAACAGGCCAAGGCCTGGCCCTACGACTGGGTCGCCGGGGTCGATTACCCGACCGCCGGCGCCCGTGCGACCGTCCGCGGCCGGCTTGTGCTCACCGATCCGCTGGCCCCGGGCAAGGCGATGAGCAACGTGCGCGTCGGCCTCACCGCCGCCGCTTGGAAATCTGCCATGCCGCCCGGCCCGGGCGGGGCCGTCCGCACCATCGACTGGCAGCAGGACGCCAAGTTCTACCAATTCTGGATCCGCGCGAAGGACAACGGCAGTTTCGAGATCCCTGACGTGCGCCCCGGCACCTACACGCTGCGCGCCTTCGCCGATGGCGTGCTCGGTGAGTTCCTGCAGGCCGACATCAAGGTGGCGGCCGGCAAGGTAGACCTCGGCAAGATCACCTGGACGCCGGTCCGCCGGGGCAAGCAGCTCTGGGAAGTCGGCACCCCGAACCGCAACGGCGGCGAACTATTCAAGGGCGAATCCTACTGGATGCCGACCATCCCCCTCGACTACGCCAAGCTGTTTCCGAACGACGTGAACTTCACCGTCGGCAAGAGCGACGCCGCGAAGGACTGGTTCTTCCAACAGGTGCCGCACAACGAGAGTGCCGACGCCAAGGTCGAGCCGTTCTACGGCATCCGGTCGGCCGGTCGCGCCACGCCGTTTGCGGTGAACTTTAACCTCGCCGCCTCGGCCAAGGGCAGGGCCACGCTCCGTATTGCGCTCTGTGGCACGGCGACCCGCGAGCTCCAGGTCACGGTCAACGACCAGCCCGCCGGCACCATCACGCTCGGCATGGTTGACGGCGCCATCGCGCGCCACGGCCGGCAGGGCCTCTGGTATGAACGCGAGCTGGCCTTCGACGCCGCGCTGCTCAAGCCGGGTGCCAACGTGCTGAAGATCATCGTCCCCGCCGGCCCGATCAACAACGGCATCCTCTACGATTATGTCCGCCTCGAGCTCAACGAGTCACTCTAAGCCATGAAACTTCCCGCCCTCCTGATCACCCTGCTGGGTCTCACCCTCGCTGCCTTCGCCCAGGAAGCGACGCCGGCGGCCGCACCAGCGACCCCGCCCGTCACGGTAACCGAACCCGCCCTGCCGCCTGTGTTGCCCACAATCTTCCTCGCCGGCGACTCCACCTCGCAGAGCGGCAACCCCGTCGCCACCGGCTGGGGCAAAATGTTCGGCGAGTATTTCGACGTCACCAAGGTCCGCATCGTCAACCGCTCCCTCGGCGGACGCAGCAGCCGCACCTTCATCACCGAGGGCCACTGGGACAAGCTCGTAGCCGAGCTCAAGGCCGGCGACCTCGTTATCATCCAGTTCGGCATGAATGACGGCGCCGAGCGCAACGGTCCGCGCATCGCCCGCGGCTCGATTGACGGGCTCGGCGAGGAGATCGAGCAGATCGACAACGTCGTCACCAAGAAGCCCGAGACCGTCCACACCTTCGGCTGGTATCTGCGGAAGATGATCGCCGACGTCCGCGCCAAGGGCGCCACGCCGGTCCTGTTTTCGCTCACGGTGCGCGATTTCTGGAAGGATGGGAAGGTCGAGCGCGGCGCCGGCCGCTACGGCGAATGGGCGCGCGAGCTCGCCGTGGCCGAGAAGCTCGCCTTCGTCGATCACACCAAGCTCATTGCCGACCGCTACGAGCAGCTTGGACACGACACCGTTAACTCCTTCTTCCCCCGCGACCATGTCCACACCGGCGAGGACGGTGCCCGCCTCAACGCCCAGCTGGCCGTCAGCGGCCTCAAGGGCCTGCGCGAGCAATGGCTCGTCCGCAGCCTGTCGCTGATGGGCCGCATGGTGCCGACGGCTTCGCCTGACAACGTCTATGTCTTCCCGCAGCCGCCGCCGAAGGGGGCCCCGCGCGAGGAATTCACCAAGTGGCTCAACCTGTCCGAGGCGGCCGAGCCGAAACAACCGACCGTCTGGCTGATCGGCGACTCCACCGTGCGCAACGGCCGCGGCAACGGTTACGACGCCCAGTTCGGCTGGGGCGATCCGTTTGAGACGTATTTCTATCCCGGTAAGACCAACGTCGTGAACCGCGCGGTCGGCGGAACCGGCGCCCGCACCTTCAGCGCCCAGTGGGCCAACATCCTTCCGCAGATCAAGAAGGGCGACTACGTCCTCATCCAGTTCGGTCACAACGACAATGGCGCCCGCGGCGCCCTCAAGGGCATCGGCGAGGAGACCGAGGAGCGCGAGAATGCCACGACAAAGGAAAAGGAGACCGTCCACACCTTCGGCTGGTATCTGCGCCGCTACATCGCGGAGATCCGCGCGAAGGAGGCCACGCCCATCCTGTGCACGCTCGTGCCGCGCAACAGCTGGAAGGACGGCAAGATCACGCGCGCCACCGACAGCCACGCCGACTGGACGCGCGCCGTCGCCACGGCGGAGAGGGTGCCGCTCGTGGACCTGAACGAACTCATCGCGAAGAAATACGACGCCCTCGGTCAGGAGGCAGTCACGGCACTGTTCGCCGACAAGACCGTCCACACCGGCTGGGCCGGTGCGGAACTCAACGCCCTGACCGTCGTCGAGGGCCTGCGCGCGCTCGAGCCTAACCCCCTCGCCGGCCACCTGCGCCCCACCATGGGCATCGTCGCGCCCAGACCCGACGACATCGCGCCGCCCGGAAAATGAGCCATGAGAGCCATCCTTGCTTTTCTCGCCCTAGCGGCCGCCTGCTTTGCCCAAATACAGGCCCTCACCTGGAAATTTGATCTGACACCCGGCTCGACTGGCGCCGCTTTCACAACGGAAACCGGCCATGGCTTCGAACCGGGCGGCACGCCCGAGTTGTTCCGCTTCTCCCTCGCCGTGGCACCGGGCAATTACCGCGTCACCGTGAAGCTCGGCAGCGCCACGCACGAGGCGACCACGACGGTGAAGGCCGAGGCCCGCCGGCTCATGCTGGAGCGCGTGCACACGGCAGTGGGCGAGTTCGCCGTCCGCACCTTCACCGTCAACGTCCGCACCCCCGCCCTGCCGCCCGGAAACAGCATCAAGCTGAATACCCGGGAATGGAATCCCGCGACCAACGAGGCCGTCACCGCCACGTGGGACAACCGCCTCACCCTGCAGTTCAGCGGCACGCAACCCGCCGTGAGCACGCTGGAAATCGTAAAGGCGGATGATGTCGTCACCGTTTTCCTTGTCGGCGACTCGACCGTGACCGACCAGCCGGCCGAGCCCTACGGTTCCTGGGGCCAGCAACTGACGCGCTGGTTCCAGCCCACGGTCGCCGTCGCGAATCATGCCGAGTCCGGCGAGACACTGAAGGCTTTCCGCGCGCAGCGACGCTGGGAAAAGGTGATGCTTGAGATGAAGCCTGGCGACTACGTCTTCATGCAGTTCGGCCACAATGACCTCAATACGAAGGGCCACGACGGCATCTGGCCGCGCGAGGACACGACCGGCGACTGGGTGCACACCCATTCCGAGGCCAATACGGACTACAAGTGGCTTCTCGCCGCCTATGCCGTCGAGGTGAAGCGCCGCGGCGGCATCCCCGTGATCGTTTCGCCCATGACGAAGATCAACCTCCGCACCGGCGAGTTGAACATCGCCGGCATGGGTGATTATCCGAAGGCCGCGGCCGAGGCGGCCAAGCTGGCGGACGCCGCGTTCATCGACCTCAACGCCATGTCCGTCGCCCTCGCGCAGGGGCTTGGCCCGGCGCTCGCTCCCAAGGCCTACGTCGACGGCCTGCACTCCAATACCTACGGCGCCTACCTGTTTTCCCGCTGCATCATCGAGGGCATCAGGCAGTCCGGCCTCGGTCTGGCGAAACACCTGGTGGACGACGCCGGACAGTTCGACGCCACTAAACCCGCGCCGCTCCCCGATGATTTCCAAGTCCCGCTTGAACCCCGGCCGCCGCGTCCGCCCCGGCCGGTGCCCGCTCCTGTCACTCCGCCCAAATCATGACGCTTCGCTCCCTTCTCCTTCTCGCCGTCCTGGGGATCGGTTCCATCCTGTCCGCCGCCGTGCCTGCGCCTGACGGCAAACCGCACAAGTTCGAATATGGCGACAAGCAGTTCCTGCTCGACGGGCAGCCCATGCTGATCGCTGCGGGCGAGATGCATTTCGGCCGCGTGTTGCCGCAGGACTGGGAGCATCGCATCAAGCAGGCCAAGGCCATGGGCCTGAACACGGTCAGCTTCTACCTGTTCTGGAATCTCTGCGAACCGCGCGAGGGCGAGTTCACCTTCACCGACCTGACCGACGTCCGCCGCATGCTGAAACTCTGTCAGGAAAACGGCCTCTGGGTCATCCTGCGTCCCGGCCCTTATTGCTGCGCCGAGGTCGAATACGGCGGCATCCCGTGGTGGACGGTCAAATACCCTGACGTGAAGATCCGCAGCACCGATCCCAAATGGCTCGGGTGGAGCCGGCGGTATGTCGAGCAGGTCTACCGGCAGGTCGGCGACCTCCAGGTCAGCAAGGGCGGCCCGCTGCTGATGGTGCAGATCGAAAACGAATTCGGCATGGTCTCCGGCGGCAACTTCGAGCACCTGCACGCGCTGAAAGACATCTTCGTCAAAGCCGGCTTCGAGGTGCCGCTGTTCACCTGCGACCCGTTCCTCATGCCCGCGCCGACCCCGATGACGCACCCGGCCGGCGTGCTCCGCGGCCGCAACGGCCTGCGCAACGACCGCGACTACCAGAACACCGTCGCCGCCATCGGCAACTCGCCCGTCTTCGTGCCCGAACTCTACACCGCTTGGTTCAGCGGCTGGGGTCAGCCCATCGCCACGCGCAACGCCTCGCTCGAGCAGGTGGTCAGCTGGACGACCTACCTCCTCGATCAGAACATCTCGTTTTGCTACTACATGTTCCATGGCGGCACGACCTTCGGGTTCTACACCGGGTCCAACGAATACCTGCCGCTCCAGACGAGCTACGACTACAGCGCCCCCGTCGACGAGGCCGGCCGCACCACCGAGAAATACCGCGCCCTGCGCCAGCTGCTGAGCACGCGCCTCGGCGTCCAGCCGCCCGCGCCGCCGCCTGAACCGGTCGTCGCCACGCTGCCGGTTATCAAGCTTACCGCCAGCCGGCCGCTGCTGGAAACAGTGAAAAACAAACCGACCAGCCGCACGGAAAAGCCCGCAACGATGGAAGCGCTCGATCAGGACTACGGTTTCGTTCTCTACCGGAAGAAATTCAAGGACGGCCTGAAGGGCGCGCTCGAGCTGCGCAACGTCATGGACTACGCGGTCGTAATGGTGAACGGCCGAACGGTCGGGAAAATCTTCCGCGGCTACGGCGAGGACAACGCCAGGCTCGCGCTCAACGAGACCGGCCCGGTCACGCTCGACATTCTCCTCCACAATCTCGGCCGCATCAGCGTAATCACCAGTTCCCGCAGCCAGGACCGCGCCCGCAAGGGCCTGATCGGCGGCGTCTGGCTGGACGGCAGCGAAGTCACGGGCTGGGAGAATTTCCCGCTGCCGCTCGCCGAGATGAAGAGTCTCAAAACCTCGAAGTCACCGCACACCGGCCCGACCTTCTACCGTGGCACCTTCGACGTGAAGGACCCGGTCGCCACCTATCTTGACCTGCGCAACTGGAGCTTCGGCGCCGTCTGGGTCAACGGCCACAACCTCGGCCGCTACTGGGACCGCGGCGCGCTGCGCGCCCTGTTCTTGCCCTCGCATTTTCTGAAGCACGGCAAGAACGAGATCGTGGTGCTGGAACTGCACGACGCCCCGAAGGTCGCGGAGATCGCCAGCGCCACCCAGATCATCACGGAGAGGGAAGTCCCTTGGGCCGTGCGGCTCGACCGGAATCCCAATCCCCCGCCGCGTCCGCCCCGGCCGGCTCCCGCGCCTGAGGCGCCGAAGCCGCCTCAGGAATAATCCCGTCGCGCCTCGAGCGCGCTCTTCAGCGTGACGGCGTCGGCGTAAAGCACGCCGCCGCCGCTGGGCAGGCCGAAGCCAATGCGTGTCACCTTCACGCCGGCCTTGGGCAGGCGCTCCGTCAAGTAATGGCAGGTCGCCTCGCCCTCGACGTCGTTGGAAAGCGCGAGGATGACCTCGGTGACCTCACCCGAATCGATCCTTTGCATCAGGGCGGCAAGATTAAGATCCTCCGGCGCGACGCCACGGATCGGCGATAGCTTGCCGTGCAAGACATGGTAACGGCCGCGGTAGGCGCCCGAGCGCTCGATGGCGGCGAGATCCGGCACGTATTCGACGACGCACACCTGGCCGGTGCGACGGCGCTCGTCGGCACACACCGCGCAATGCACCTCCTCCGCGAGGTTGCCGCACACGGCGCAGCGGCGGACATTTTTCGCGGCTGACTCCAGCGCCGCGACCAGCTCGGGCAACCGGCCGGGCTTCTCGACCAGCAGGTGCAGCGCGATGCGCTCCGCCGAGCGATAGCCGATCCCGGGCAGCTGCTTCAGCGCCTTCTGCAGGGCTTCGAGCGCAGGTGTCACGGTTGGCTCAGAACATCCCCGGCATCTGGAACGCCGACGAGATCTTCTGCATCTCGGACTCGTTCAATTCCTTCGCCTTGGCCGCGGCCTCCTGGGTGGCCTGCAGCAGCGTCTCCTCGACGAGCTTCGGGTCCTCCTTGAGGAACTCGGGATCGAGCTTGAACGCCAGGAACTTGCCGGCGCCGTTGATCTTGATCTGCACGGCGCCGCCGCCGCTGGACACATCGATCACCTGCGTCTCGAGCGACGATTGCATCGTCTCGATCTGCTTCTGCATTTTCTGCGCCTGTTTGAGGAGTTTGCCTACGCCGGCCATGTTAGAGGGGGTTGAAAGTTGAAGGGTGAAAGTTGAAAGAGCGGCACCGGGCTAAAGCGACAACAATTTTTCGTAGCCGGCCCGGTAATCGGGATACTGCGGCCGCCAGCCGAGGGTTTGCTGGATGCGGGCGTTGCTGATGATCCGGTCGGGCATCGGCGCCCCGCCCCGCCGGGTCGTGGCCGAACCGTCGAAGCCCGGCACCGGGCGTCCCAATCGCTCCGCCAGCCAGCCGACCACCTCCGCTCGCAGTGCCGGGACGGAATCAGCCACGTTGAAAAGATCGCTGCTTACAGCGGCGGGAGCACCAAGGCAGGCCAGGATCGCGGTGACGATGTCATCGCGATGCGCCAGGTTCAGACGGTGAGTCCCGCTGCCACCGAGTTGAACTGCGCCCGCGCGCAGCTGGTCGAGCAGGTGATGCCGGCCCGGGCCGTAAATGCCGGCCAGGCGCAGGATGAAGTGGCGGCGAACCGCGGACGCCGGCGCGTGCTGCAGCAGCGCTTCCGATTCCCGGATGATGGCCCCGTTGGGCGTCGCACCTTCGGCCGGGGCTTTTTCATCCACCACCACGCCGTCACCCTGCGGATAGACCGAGGTGCTGCTCGTATAGACAAAGGTGCCGACCGGCACCGGACCTTTCGCCGACCAAGCCAGCACCGACTGCATGCCACCGACATAAGATTGCCGGTAGGCATCCGGCCCGCCGGAACTGACGCAGTTGACAACGAAGTCCGCGCCCCCGGCGATCTGCCCGTGCCAGGCGTCGGTGGAAAGATCCGCCACCACCACCTTGGCCAGCCCGGCTGTCCGCAGCGCCGCGGCCTTCTCCGGGTTGCGCGTCAAGGCCTCGACCGAGCCGCCAGCCGCGACGGCGGCCCGTGCCAGCGCCGAGCCGACATAGCCGCAGCCGAAGATGACGAGACGTTTGCCGAAGAGTGAAGACATGAGAGAACCACAGATGAACACAGATGAACACCGATGGGAAAGAAGAAGTTCCAGCCACCGCTCCTTGTCCTGATTCATCTGTGTGAATCTGTGTTCATCTGTGGTTAAACCGCTTCAGTCCTCAAAATTATTGTCCCATTAGTTCGGATTAGTGGTTAATCGCTTTGCCCATGCCCACCGTGCTTGTCCCCCTGGCTGATGGTTTCGAGGAGATCGAGGCATTTGCGCCTGTCGACCTGCTGCGCCGCGCCGGCGTCGAGGTCACCGTTGCCTCGCTCAACGACAACCGCCATGCCACCGGCCGCAGCGGCATCACTGCGCATGCGGATGTCGCCCTGTCCGCCGTGGCGGGCCAGATCTTCGATCTCGTTTTCCTGCCGGGCGGGGCCGGCGTGAAATTCCTGCGGGCCGACCCGCGCGTGATCGGGATCGTGCGCGCCCAGCACGCCGCCGGCCGCTGGCTGGCGGCCATCTGTGCGGCGCCCACCGTGCTGCAAGATGCCGGGTTGCTCGGCAATCGGCGGTATACGGCGCACTTTTCCGTCGCGAATGAACTGCCTGCCATCCTTGTCGACGAACGCATCGTCACCGACGGCAGGATCACCACCTCCCGGGGCGCAGGAACGGCCGTGGAATTCGGCCTGCATCTGGTCGCTCAGCTGACCTCGGCGGATAAAGCGCAGGAAATCAGCAAAGCCATTTGTCTCTAGGGCTTTGCGTAAAAATCGGCATTGCCACGCATGCGGTGCTACGGTTGCATGTGGACGGCCGATATTCGGCCACTGATTTGCGTGTGGATGGACTAAATGCCGACTTTGCCGCCTCCGTGATCTGGAAGCGACCCGGCGAAGCCATCACTAGTGTGTTTCCCTTATGTGCGGCATAGCCGGAATGGTCTCATTGCGGCGCGACCTGGCGACCCGCGAGGACGCCGTGAACCGCATGGTGCAGCGTCAGCAGCACCGCGGACCGGACGACCGCGGACTGCACTCTGACGGCCCCGCGACCCTCGGCATGTGCCGCCTGGCCATCATCGACCCGGCCAACGGCCACCAGCCGATGGTCAGTCCCGACGGGCGCTTCACCCTGATCTTCAACGGCGCGATCTACAACTACCGCGCACTCCAGACCGAACTCGCACTGGGCGGCTGGAATTTCCGGACCAACTGCGACACCGAGGTGCTGCTCGCCGCCTACGCCCTGCACGGCGCCGCCTGCCTGCCACGGCTGCGCGGCATGTTCGCCTTCGCCATCTGGGATGCGCGCGACCAAACCCTGTTCGCCGCCCGCGACCCGCTCGGGATCAAGCCGCTCTACTACGCGCGGTTGCCTGACTCAGGCGTCATCCTCGCGTCCGAGCTCAACGCGCTCCTCGCCAGCGGCGCCGTGTCGCGCGAGATTGATCCCTCCTCCGCCGGCGAATACCTCGCCTGGTTCAGCGTGCCGGCCCCGCGCACGATCTACCGCGGCATCGCCAACCTGCCTCCCGGCCACCAGCTGACCGTGGACGCCGCCGGCCGCGTGAAGACCGGCCCGTGGTGGCAGCTGCCCGCCCCCACCCGGCCGGATGTTGCGACAAACTATCACGAGTTCGTCGGCGGACTTCGCGCGCAATTGGACGACTCCATCCGCGCCCACCGCGTGGCCGACGTGCCGGTCGGGGCCTTCCTCTCCGGCGGCATGGACTCGACCGCCGTCGTCGGCCTGATGACCCGCAGCGGCGCCACGAAGCTGAAGACCTTCTCGCTCATCTTCGGCGAGGCCGGTTTCTCCGAGCAGGCCAGCGCGCGGCTCGCCGCGCAGGCGTTCGGCACCGAACATCACGAGGAACTGGTCACCGGCGCCCGCGTCGCCGCCGACCTGCCGCAGCTGCTCGCCAGTTTCGACCAGCCGACGGGCGACGGCATCAACACCTACTACGCCAGCCAGACCGCGCGCCGCGGCGGCGTAACGGTCGCGCTGTCCGGCCTCGGCGGCGACGAGCTCTTCGGTGGTTATCCCTCCTTCCGCGACCTGCCGCGCCTGCAGCGCCTGCTACCCCTGTGGCGCGGGCTGCCCGGCGGGCTGCGCCGGTCCGTCGTCGAACAGCTCCGCGCGCGGCCGACCGTGCGCGCCCGCAAGCTCGCCGATTTCCTCGCGCACGCCCGCGACCTGCACGAGCTCGCTTCCCTGCAGCGCCGCGTGCTGCCGGAGTCTGTGCGGCTTTCGCTGCTCGCGCCCGAGGCTCGCGCCCAGGCGGAGCGGCTCGGGCCCAACCACCCGATGCTCGAGGATTTCGCCTTCGAGTTGATCGGCGCCGACCCCTTTCAGGTCATCAGCGCGTGGGAGCTGCGCACCTACATGGCCGACGTCCTCCTCCGCGACAGCGACGTCTTCAGCATGGCCCACTCGCTGGAGCTGCGTGTGCCCTTCGTCGACCGGAAACTGGTCGAGTGGCTGTGGCCGCAGCGCCACTGGTTCAAATACGACCCGCGCCGGCCCAAGCGCGCCCTGGCCGACGCCACCGCCGACCTCGTGCCTGCCGCTATCCGCAACCGCCGCAAGCAGGGCTTCGCGCTGCCCTTCCCCCACTGGATGCTCGCCGAGCTCCGGCCGTTTCTCGACGAGACCTTCTCGACGGCCTCGCTCGGCGCCTGCCCCTGGCTGCAGCCCGCCGAGGTCCAGCAGTTGTGGACGGACTACAAGACCAAGCGCGACACCCGCGCCTGGTCGCGCGTGTGGACGCTCGCCGTCCTCATTGCCTTCGCCAACCGCCGCCCCGCGCCATGAAGGTCCTGCTCCTCTCGCCCGAACTTTTCCTCCACGAGGGCGGCATCGCACGCATCATGCGGCTCTACCTCAAATCGCTGTGCGAGATCGCCGGTCCGAAGGGTCGCGCCGACTCATTGGTCCTGAACGACCAGCCCGGGCTCGACGCCCGCCTGCCCCGCTACACCACTGCACAATTCGGCGAACAGTCCGGCTGCAATCGCGGCAAGCTGCGCTTCATTCGCGAGACCATCCGCCTCGGCCGGCGCACCGACGTGCTGGTGTGCGGCCACCTCCACCAGCTCGCCATCGCGCAACTCGCCAAACTCTTCAACCCGCGGCTCCGCTACTACCTCGTCGCGCACGGCATCGAGGTCTGGCGGCCCTACAGCCTGGTCGAGCGCCGCGCGTTGCTCGGTGCCCACCGCATCCTCTGCATCAGCGAATACACGCGCCGGTCGATGCTGCGGTTTTTCCCGGAACTGCCGGCGGAGCGTCTCGTCGTCGTGCCCAACACGCTCGACCCCTATTTCGCCCCGGCGCTCAACGACCAGCTGTCCCAGGCGCCGTTCGCCACCCCGCGCATCCTGACCGTGGCCCGGCTGGCTGGCACCGACACCTACAAGGGCGTGGACACGCTGATCGAGGCGATGCCGCTCGTGCGCCGCGAGTTCCCCCTGGCCAGGCTGCGCATCGTCGGTCAGGGCGACGACCGGCCGCGACTCGAGGCCCTCGTCCAGCGCCTCGGGGTCGGCTTCGCGGTCGATTTCACCGGCCCGCTGAGTGACGAGGCGCTGCGGGCCGAGTATGCCGCCTGCGACCTGTTCGCCCTGCCCAGCCGCAAGGAGGGCTTCGGCCTCGTGTTCCTCGAGGCCATGACCTATGGCAAGGCCTGCCTCGGCGCCCGCGCCGGCGGCACACCCGAGGTCATCACCGACGCCACCGGCCAGCTGGCCGAATACGGCAACATCCCCGACCTCGCCGCCGCCGTGGCCGACCTGGTCCGCCACCCGCGCGATTCGGAGGTTGTGCGCCGGCATGCCGACTCGTTTGCTTTCCCGGCCTTCACGCGGCGCCTCGCCGCCGCGCTCGGCTGACCCGACCGAATGGAGAAAACCGACACACCCGAACTCGTCCTGGAAGCCGGCCGCTCCAGCCGCCACTACTGGGGCGACCTGTGGCGCTACCGCGAGTTGCTGGGGTTCCTCGCGTGGCGCGACATCAAGGTCCGCTACAAGCAGACCACGCTCGGCGTCCTCTGGGCCCTCATCCAGCCGGCGGTCACGCTCGCGGTGTTCACCTTCATCTTCGGCAAGCTCGCGAGCATGCCATCCGGCAACGTGCCCTACCCGCTGCTCGTGCTCTGCGGCCTGCTGCCGTGGCAGTTGTTCGCCGCCGCCTTCTCCAACGCCAGCGGCAGCCTCGTGGCCAACACCCACCTGATCTCCAAGGTCTATTTCCCGCGCCTCATCGTGCCGCTGTCCTCGGTGGCGGTGGCGCTGATTGATTTCTGTGTCGTGCTCGTGCTGCTGACCACGCTCTGCCTCTGGTGGCAGTTCGTGCCCGACTGGCGCATTGTGCTGCTGCCGCTGTTCATCCTGCTGACACTGGTCACCGCGGTCGGAACCGGGCTCTGGCTCACCGCACTCACGGTGAAATACAGGGACTTCCGCTTCGTTGTGCCGTTCCTTCTGCAGGTGGGCCTGTTCCTCTCCCCCGTGGGCTTCAGCTCGACCAACCTGCCGAACTGGCGCGCCCTCTACTCGCTCAACCCGATGGTCGGCGCGATCGACGGTTTCCGCTGGTGCCTGCTGCACGGCGAGCCCGCGCTCGACCCGGCCAACCTCGGCGTCTCGGTCGGCATGGCCCTGCTGCTGCTGGCCTCGGGCATCTGGTATTTCCGCCGCACTGAGCGCACCTTCGCGGACATCATCTGACCATGGCCGCCCCCGTCATTTCCGTCAGCAACCTCGGCAAACGCTACTACCTGTCGCACGAGAAGCGCACCGACACGCTGCGAGATTCACTCACGCAGAAATTCCGCCGGCTCGTGGGCCGGGCCGGGCCGGAGGCGGACGCGGAGGAGTTCTGGGCGCTGCGCGACGTCAGCTTCGACGTCAACCAGGGCGATGTCGTCGGCATCATCGGCCGCAACGGAGCCGGCAAGTCCACGCTCCTGAAGATTCTCTCCCGCATCACCGAGCCCACCGCCGGCACGGTGCGCCTGCGTGGGCGCGTCGCCAGCCTGCTCGAGGTCGGCACGGGCTTCCACCCGGAGCTCTCGGGCCGCGAGAACATCTATCTCAACGGCGCCATCCTCGGCATGTCGCGCGCGGAGATCACGCGGAAGTTCGACGAGATCGTGGCCTTCGCCGAGGTCGAGCGTTTCCTCGACACGCAGGTGAAACATTACTCCAGCGGCATGTATGTCCGCCTGGCCTTCGCCGTCGCCGCCCACCTCGAGCCCGAGATCCTGATCGTCGACGAGGTCCTCGCCGTCGGCGACGCGGCCTTCCAGCGGAAATGCCTCGGCAAGATGCAGGACGTGGCCCGCACCTCCGGCCGCACTATTCTCTTCGTCAGCCACAATACCGCCGCCCTGCAGGCGATCTGCCGCACAGGCCTGTGGCTGCAGCAGGGCCGCGTCGTGCAAGCCGGGCCGATTCTGGACTGTCTCAGCGCCTACCTTGGTTCCGGCAACGAGACCGTCAGCTTCACCACGGTCAACGTGAACAAGCCCCACATAACCTCGGTGGCACTAGACCGCGCGGCGCTGGCCCACGGTCGCTTCCGGATCAGCGTAGGCTTCAAATCGCCTTTCCCTTTGGGCTGTCCGGTGGTCGGCGTCACTTTGCAAAGCAAGCATGGCCAGCCGCTTGCCGGCTCGAACGGCCGGATGATGGGTGAACGCTGGACTCCGCCCGCTCTGAGCGAAGGTGTGATCACCGCGGAAATCGAGCCACTGACCCTGCACAGTGACACCTATCGCGCCTCGGTCTATCTGGGCGACGCCATGCAGGACTACGACCAGAAACTCGATGCGGTGGAGTTCGATTACGTGTCTCCCAATTTCTACCCTCAGAGCCCGCCGCTCCACGTCATTGGCCAGCTGGACCTGCCATGGCGTTGGTCCGTCGCCCCCCGCTGACCTCACCGATGCGCCTTTTTCACCATCTCACCCAGGCCGCGCGCCGCTTGCGACTGGGCGCGCACCGTGGCGTGATCTTGGGGTCAGGCGGCGCATTGGGCCCCGGCGTTGTCGTGCAGACCGGGGCGGGTCGAATCGTGGTCGGTGCCGATTGCACACTCGAGGCCGGGGTTGTGCTTTCGGCCTACAGCGGCCGGATCGAGCTGGGGCGCTGGGTATTCGTCGGTCCTTACTCCGCCATTTATGGGCACGGGGGCGTCACCATCGGCGAGGGCAGTCTCATTGCGATGCATTGCCGCATCCTGTCGTCCAATCACACCGTCGCCCCGCTGGGCACACCTATCCGCTCCCAGCCTGATGTCCTCCTGCGCACCTCGATCGGTCGCGACGTATGGCTCGGCGCCGGCGTAACGGTGCTCGGCGGTGTCACTATTGGCGACGGCTGTATCGTCGGCGCCGGCACGGTGGTCACAAAGGATCTGCCGCCGGGATCGATTTCCCATGGTGTTCCTGCCGTAGTGCAGCGTTACCGTGAAGGTGCTGGCCGGTAGGCGTCCAAAATTTTTCCGTTGTCCGCCTCCTCATCTCTCCCGGCCCGTGTGCCTGCGCTCGACGGCCTGCGAGGCGTCGCCATCGCCGCCGTGCTGATTCATCACTATGTGATCCCGATGCTGGACGGAACGCCCGGCTCCCCGGGCGCGTATGTAGGCGCCGCCCTCAGGCTGACTTACACCGGCGTCGACCTGTTTTTTGTGCTCTCGGGTTTCCTGATCGGCGGCATCCTGCTCGACCACCGGGAATCACCCGCGTTGTTGCCCGTTTTTTATCTCCGCCGCTTCGCGCGCATCGTGCCCCTGGCTTTCCTTTGCATCGCGGTCACACTCGGCGCTCAGGCGGCCGGCTGGTATGGAGCACCGGAAGGCGGCGAACCCTGGCCCGTGGCGGTCTATGCTTTTTTTGCGACGAACTTGTGGATGGCGGGAACGCTGGATTGGGGTTACCGGCCGCTCGCCGCGCTTTGGTCGCTCGGCATCGAGGAGCAGTTCTATCTCGTCGCGCCGTGGCTTGTCCTGTCCGTCCCTCACCCGCGGATGCCCCGGCTCCTATTGGCTCTCCTGATCATCGCCCCGCTGTTTCGCGTGGGGGTTACGCTGCAGCACTCCGACTGGGCCTTCGCCGCCTGTCTGCTGCCTATGGGCCGGACGGATTGTATCGGTGCGGGCTTTTGGGTGGCCTGGGCAGTCCGTGACCCCGCCGCTCGCGCGTGGTGCGAACGACGGCGCCGGCTGCTGTTCGGCGCCATGCTCTGCGCATCCGCTGGCATGCTGACGCTGACGCGGCTGGGAGCCTCGAACGCCAGCGGGACAATGGCGCTCGGCGGCTACTCCGTGGTGGCAGCCTTCTACGCGTTGATCCTGCTCTTCACCGTTATTCCCACGCAGACCTTCTGGACCCGTCTGCTCGCCTTCGCGCCGCTCAGGCAACTCGGCCGATGGTCCTACTTCGTCTACCTGTTCCAGGGCCTGGCGGTCGGTCTCACGGCCGGAGTGCTCTTTCATCACCGGCTCGCTGTCATCAGCCCGGCCAGCTGGCTCCAACTTGCGGTTGGCCTGGCGGGGCTGTTGCTCGCGGCCGGCCTGTCCTTCCGGTTCTTTGAGACTCCGCTGCTGCGCTGGGGTCAGCGCCATTCCTACTGAACTTGGCCACGATGATCCGCCCGCCCGCCCTGACCGATCGTTTTCTTGCCGGCTATGCCCGGCGGCGCTGGCGCGGCTTCATCACGCTACGCCGCTTTTTGGGGCGGCCGTCCATCGAAGTGCGCACCACGAAGGGCTCCGTCTTTTCCCTCCAGCCTGAGGACTATATCGATCGCATCGTCCTGGAGGACGGTTACTATGAACCCGAGGTTCTCGCCGCCTTGGAACCCCATTTTTCGCCCGGGGTGGTTCTCTGGGACATCGGCGCGAATTTCGGGCTCCATTCCGTCACCGCTGCGGTCATCGCCCCGGGCGTGCGCGTCCATTGCTTCGAGCCAAACCCGCCGATGTTCGCGCGCCTCGAAGCACACACCCGCCGAAACGGAACGGACGTGCATTGCTGGCCGGTCGCGCTCGGCGGGCAAGATGGCGTCGCCACGCTCCACATCAACAATTGCGGAAACCCGGGCATGACCACGCTGACCCCCTGGGCGGGCGCCACCTACGATGCGCGGGTTCAGGTTACACTGGCCCGTGCCGAAACCCTCATTGCCCGCGGCGACCTGCCCGCGCCCAATCTCATCAAGCTCGATGTGGAGGGCAACGAAGCAGCCGTGCTCACAGGCTTCGGCGAGCGGCTGCGCGATCCCGAATTGCGCGCGGTGGTCTTCGAAACACGGGCGGATTTGCTCGCGGATCCCGTCCAATGCCCCGCCGCCCAGCAACTGCAGGCCGCCGGCTTCAGGTTCCGGCCACTGGCTCGCGTCGCGGGTAGCACGCACGCCCTCGCCAATTTCATCGCCTCCCGCCCCGCATGAGGATCTCGGTCATCATCCCCACGCACAACCCACATCCGGACCGGCTTCGCCGGACGCTGCTGGGCCTGTGCGCGCAGACCCTGCCCGCCGCGGACTGCGAGGTGCTGCTGGTGGATAATGCCTCCACCCATTTTCCGCCCGCCGGTTTCTTCGCCGACTGCCGGCCCGCGAATTTTTCTCTCATCGCCGAGCCAGAACTCGGCCTGACTGCCGCCCGCCGGCGCGGCCTGTCAGCCGCCCGAGGAGAGCTGGCGGTGCTCGTGGACGACGACAATGTGCTCGCCCCGGACTATCTCGCGGTGGTCTCGGCGCGCTTCGCGGCCGATCCCCGGCTGGGCGCCGCCGGGGGAAAATCCCAACCCGAATTTGCGGTTGAGCCGCCCGACTGGGCCGCGGAGTTCTTTCCGCTGCTCGCCCTGCGCGACCTCGGCGAAGCGCCGCTGGTGGCGCGGGAACCCCGGCCCGCGGGCGCCACCCGCAACGAATACCCGGTGTTCGCGCCGATCGGCGCCGGCATGGCCCTGCGCCGCGCCGCGTGGGAATCCTGGCTGCTGTCCGCCGCCACGCAGGTGGTGAGCGACCGGCGCGGCGCGTCCCTCAGTTCCGGGGGCGACAACGACATCGTGCTGGGCGTGCTCAAGGCCGGCTGGGCCGTCGCCTATTTCCCCAATCTTGTTCTCACCCACCTGATTCCACCTGAGCGGCTCACAGTCGAATACCTCGCCCGGCTCAACCGCGGCATCCAGCAATCCTGGATGCAGGTGTTGTCATTGCACGATGCCAACCCCTGGCCGCCGCTCTCCCCGGCGGGTGCAAAGTTGCGGCAGATGCGCGCCTGGTTCACCCACCACGCCTGGAGCTCTCCCGCCGCCCACATCCGCTGGCAGGGCGCCTGCGGTCATTTCACCGGGCGTGCCACCGATTGAGCCCATGATCGCTTCCCTTCCCGGTTATCTGTCGCTGGCCGCTCTCACCGGGCTGACGCTCGCATCAATCACCCGGCCAAATCCAGGCGCGTGGTGGCAGCACCGCCTCATCTTCGCCGCGCTGTCCGGCCTGACTATCTTGGCCGCCCATGCGCCCGTGCTGGCTTTCCGGCAGGAACTCGCAAACCCGGACGAAGCCCAGCTGCTGGCCGGCGCCCTGACCCTGCGGCATGATTTCGCCCCCTGGCGCAGCGTGGATCTTTCCACGGCCGGCCCGTTATCGGTGCTGCCGCTGCTGTTGGTCCCCGTCGATTTCCTCAGCGCCCGCTGGTGCGCGGCGCTCTGCTCGGCCGCGGCGATCACAGCCTGCTTTCTGGCGCTGACCGGAGTGCGGGACAATCTCCCCGCCCGGGTCGCAACCCTGCCGGTCGCCGCTTTTTTCGTTTTCATGCAAAGCATCGAGTTTTTTCAGTTCTCCACCGAGCATGTGGCGGCCGTCCTGCTCGCCGCCGCCGCGTGGATCTGGCTCGTGGCCAGTTCCGGGGGTGAGAAATCGCCAGCGGCGGGTCCGGCTTTCGCCCTCGGCCTGTGCCTGGGTGCCGCCATCATGGCGAAATTGCAAAGCGCACCCTGTGCCGCATGGCTCGCGGTGGCCACCGGCAGTCTGCTGCTGCTTGATCGACGGATCGCGTGGACGCGACGGCTGGCGCTGCTCTCAGTCCAGGCCGCCGGATGCTTCTTTGTCCCGTTGGGATTCCTCGTGCTGGCCGCGACACAAGGCGTCGTGCCCGACCTGCTGCACAGCTATGGCCTGAACAACGTCCAATACGTCACAACCATCGACCATGGGGGCGCGGCCGGCTACCAGCCGGCCATGATCTGGGGCCTCAATTATCTCCTGAAACCGGGGTTCGCCGTCGGACTCGCCTGTCTCGCCACCGCGCTGACCTTCACGCCGGCCGAACGGCGCGCCGTGTTGGTCACAGTCGGCCTGCTGCTCTGCGCCATTGTCGCGGTGATCCTGCCCGGCCGCGGCTTCGGGCATTATTGGTTTTTTGTCTTCGGCCCCATGCTGCTCGCGAGTGGCACGCTGCTCGGGCCGGCCGTGCGCTGGCTCGGGACCCGCGGACCAAGCATGCAACGAGTGGCCTTGCTTGCGCTGGGGCCCGTGCTGCTCGCCCTGCCTGTCCACCACCGGCTTGCGACCAGTCGCGACACTGTCCTCGCCAGGGACTTGTCCGGCCGCCCGACCGTGCAGGCGGCCGGCGAAAAAATGCGCGAGCTGGCCCGGCCGGGTGACACCCTCACGGTCTGGGGCTGGCGCGCGGAGTTGCATGTCTATAGCCAGCTGGCGCAAGGCACCCGCGAGGCGCATACCCAGTGGTTGATCCAGGACATCCCGCAGCGCGACTACTACCGCCGGCGTTTCCTTGCCGACCTCACTCGCACGCAGCCCCGCTTCATTGCCGACGCGGTGGGGCCACGCGGTTTTGGCTTCACCGATCGCACCGCGGCGGGTCATGAGATTTTTCCGGCTTTTGCCGAGTGGCTCACCCAGCATTACCACTATCTCGGGGAAACCGATGATGTCCGCCTCTATGTCCGCCAAGGCAACTGACCAACCTCCGTCCCCGCCGTTGTCCCGCCGCTGGTGGCACGACCCCGGCCTCGCGCTGCTGGCACTGCTGCTCAGCATTGTTTTTTTCTCCCCGCATCTCTGGCTGATGCAGGAATACCTCCCGGGCACCACGCAGTGGGATCGGGCGCACACCTTCCTGCAGCAGTGCGAGCAGCCGCTGCGCCGTGACATCGAGCCGGCCATGCTCTGGCGTCTGCTCCCTCCCCTGGTCGCGCATACCCTGCACCTGCCCGGCCGGACGCCACTGCTCCTGCCCTGGATCGGACTTGTGGCCACGACGTGCTATGTCGCCATTCTGCTCCGCCGCCGGCTTGACGACTCGCGTTTTGTCTTCGGCGGCACGCTGCTCTACGCCACCACCTCGGCGGTGCTGGTGCCGGTCAGCTGGCTGGGGATGAACGACCCGTGGGTCTGGCTCGGTCTGCTTGCCGTGGCGTTTGGCCGGTCGACTTGGGCCGCGCCGGTCGCCTGCCTGCTCTGTCCCTGGATCGACGAGCGCTTTGTCATCGGTTTTCCGCTGGCCTGGCTGGCCGCCCGCCTGGATCGCCACGAGACCATTTTCGCACGGACGGCGCTGTCCGCCCTCTGGCTGCTTCCCTACGCCGCGGTGCGCCTGACACTCAGCCGGCATGATCCCTCGGCCAGCTCCGCCACCGAGACCTTTCTCCGGGTGCAGTTCGCACAAAGCATCCGGCTGCTGCCGCTGGTGCCCCTGGCGTGGTGGATGGGACTGCGCGCGGCCTGGGCCGCCGTGGGCTATGCGCTCTGGGACCTGCCCCGGACCCGCGGGGCACTGGCGGCCGGCACCCTATTGGGCACCCTTGGCGTCTCCGTGATGCTTGCCTCGGACCTCAGCCGCTCGGTGGCCATCGCCCTGCCGCTGGTGCTGGCTGGCTGCTTCGCCTTCGCCCGGCGCGAACCCGCGAAAGCCCCGCGACTCCTGCTCACTCTCGGCGTGATCAACCTGCTGATCCCCGCCGCTCACATGAGCTACGTGAACATCGACCCGATCAATCCGCTGCCGATCGAGCTGTTCCGCCTTTTCCGGTGACGTTGCCACCATGACTCCCGGGCAATTTCTTCTTCTGTTTTATCACACCCCGATGAACCGGCTGCGCGATTCGCTGCGCAACGGCGGACCCTGGCAGGAACGCCGCACGGAGCGCGGGCGCGCTGCCATGGAGGCCACCGCCCGCACCCTCCCGGCGCTGCCTGCCTTCCCGGGCGGACCGCTGGAACTGCATCTGCTCACCGGCCGTCGCTTCTGGTATCAGACGGCGTTCTGTCTCTGGAGCCTTGCGCGCCACGCTGAGCGGCCGCTGGCCCCCGTGATCTATGACGACGGCTCGCTCACCGAGGAATTCCGCGCCCCCCTCGCCCGGCTGTTTCCAGCTGCCCGCTTTGTCACGCGGTCCGAGACCGTGGCCCGCCTCGACGAACACCTGCCCGCCGGCCGCTACCCCGTGCTGCGCGAGCGCTGGCTGAACTATCCCAATATCCGCAAGCTCACCGACCCTCACCTCGGTCGCACGGGCTGGAAGCTTGTCCTCGATTCCGACCTGCTCTTCTTCCACCGCCCGTCGTTCCTGCTCGACTGGCTGGCGGCCCCGGACCGGCCGCTGCACGCCGTGGACTGCGAGACCTCCTACGGTTACTCGCGCCCGCTGATGAACGAACTCACCGGCACCCCGGTCGCCGATCTCGTCAACGTCGGCCTGACCGGTTTGAACGGCGGCGAGCTCGACTGGGAACGCCTGGAGCACTGGTGCGCCACGCTCATCGCCCGCGAAAAGACCAGCTATTACCTCGAGCAGGCGCTCATCGCGATGCTCGTGGCGGGCCGCCCGTGCGCCATCGCGCCCGCCGCCGATTACGTGACGCTGCCTGAACAACCCGAGGCTGACAGGTGCCACGCGGTCATGCACCATTACGTCGCGCAATCAAAGCGCTGGTATTTCCAGCACAACTGGGCGCGCATCGCGGCCCTTGATCGGCAGCCTTGAACCGCGCCCGGCAAATTCTTCCCTGGAGCCTGGCGCTGCTGCTGCTTGCCTGGGCCGGCTACGGCACGTGGCCGATCGTCCCCGTGGAGGGTGATGATCAGGGAGTAATCTTCGGCGTCGAAAGCATGCTGCGTCCAGACATGCCTCTGCTGCGCCAAGAACGCTACCTGTATGAGGTGCAACCGGGCGCCTATCAGTTGCTCGCCGCGTTGGCCAGGATCACCGGGGCTCCCGCAGAAATAGTTTTCGGCGCGACGACGATCGTGGGTGCACTGGCCTTCGCCCTCGTTGGTGCATGGCTGTTGAAAATCCTGTTTGCCTGGCCGTTCGCGTGGCTGCTGGTTGCGCTGCTGTGGTGCCAGGAGGTGACGACTGCGGCGTTTTATTCCAACACCAGTGCGCTGGCCGGCGGGATCGCGCTGCTCGGTGTGGGGCTAGCCCACGGGGTGGGTCGGACCGGCTGGCTTGGTGCGGGGCTCGCGCTTGCGTTGGCCGGGTGGCTGCGCGCCGACAGCCTGCTGGTGGCTCCGGCCTGTCTAGGCTTCGCCTATTGGCGCGACCGGCAATGGCGCCAGGCGGTCATCCGCACCGCGACCATTGCGGTGGTCGCAGTAGCCGCCGTGATGGTGCTTTACTCTCTAAGTGGCACCAGCGTGCTCCGTGGGGTCGCAGCCTACGCGGGTCGTGGCTACGTGCACAGCAACTGGCGGATCCTGCTGGAAAGCCCCGTGATCGTGCTCTCACCGCTGCTGGCCATCACAGCGGCCGCAGGCGTTCCTCTGCTCGTGGCGCGGCAACGTCATGCGTTGACGCTGGTGATGCTGGGCGGCCTGCTCGCCAGCGTGGTTTGTTACGGCTTCTCGCTAACCACGCCCAAGTATTTTTATTATCTCGTGCCTTTCGCCCTGATGCCCGCGCTGGTCCTGCTGGATTCGCTGCTGCCGTGGCTGCAGCGACGGCCGCTCGCGGCCACCATCGCTGGCAGCATGCTGCTGCTCGGGGACGGCCTGCTAGGGCTGCGAACAATGGAGCCGGCCCAGAGATTTTTTACCACCGCGCCCACCTGGGTCGTCCTCAAGTCAGTTGTCTCCGGTCCAAGAAATTTTGCCCTCGTCGTGGGGCCGGGTGAATTGATCGTCAATGCGGACGGCTTCCGTCTCCGCACCGGGTTGCTGTTTGCCCCTTGGTGCTGGCACCGCGAAAAGACCCGCATGCAAACCGACCTTGCGACTGTCCGCTCCTGGCTGGCTGGCGGACGCGACCTGACTATCTACTGGTCAAACTGGCTGTCTCGGCAGGTTGCCGTGCGTGAAATGCAGGCCCTTGGATTCCAGCCGGCGGTGCCCGCCATGCCGGCCGGAGGCCCGACAACGATGGTTTCGTGGCAGCGCGCGAACCAGGTGGTGCACCTGGGCTACCTGGGCTATCGTGAATCGGTCTACCAACCACCGGGACCGGCACCGGCCAGCACCACGGGAGCGAACACCTACTTCATCGGCGACTGCGCCAACCTCCCGATGACCGAACTCGCCGACGAACAACGCTGGCACCTGCTGTCCGCAGTGCCCGAGGGTTTCATCACACTTCATCAACGCCTATGAACACCACTCCTGTGCCCACCGAGCGCAATGGCTGGATTGATGTGGTGCGCGCACTCAGCGCCCTAGCCGTGGTTCTCTTCCACTTCAACAGCATGCCAGTGACCCTGCCATCCGGGTGGGCGGCCCAAGCTTGGCATACCCTATGGTTGCAGGGTCATTGGGGGGTCAGCGTTTTCTTTGTGCTGAGCGGCTACTGTATTTTTCCGGGCTGGCAAAGAGCCCCGGGGAGCGCGGAATTTCTCCGGCGAAGGTGTGTTCGGATTTTTCCGCCCTACTGGGGCAGCCTGCTGCTGGTGGTCGCGCTCGCCGCGGCCGTTCGGCTGCTTACCGGGGTCAATGATGTGGCCACTTTGCCCCGGAGCCCGCAGGCCATTGTCGCCAACATTCTGCTGCTCACGAATCCCCTCACCGCGCTGCCCACCATCAACTGGGTCTACTGGACGCTCACTTCGTTGCTCGCCTTTTACCTCGTAATGGGTGCAGCCCTGCTGGTGCCGCCCGCACGTCGGATAAGCTTCATCTCCGGGCTGCACGCATTGCTCTGCCTCGTGGCGGTTTGTCGCCCGCCAGCGATCCCCGGTCCGTTCTTTTTTATCTCGAGCTGGCCGGTCTTCGGTAGCGGCGTTGCACTAGCAGCCCTCTACACCCACCGGCGCACAGGCTCGGTGATGCTGATCATTTCCGCGTTTTACGCGACGTGGCAACTAAGCCTCGACACAACGCTGGACCGTTCCGTGCTGGTTGGCACTGCCACCCTACTCGTCCTAGCGTTGGTCCGAAAACAGCCGTTCCCGACAGTCTTTCGTCCGCTGGCATGGGTGGGAAGCATATCCTTCAGCCTCTACTTGGTTCATGTGCCGATTGGAATTTACGGGTTGATGCGATTTTTACCCGAGGTGTTCGCGACTTCCCTGTCCTATATTGGCGCCCAGCTGATGTTGCTCGTTGTCACGGTGGGAGCGGCCGGTCTGTTCTACTTTCTGGCCGAGCGGCCCTTCCTTCCCGCCCGATCCGCCTCCGCCCCATGACCCCGCTCGTCAGCATCATCGTCCCTTGCCACAACGCCGAGCGCTGGCTGGCGGCGACGCTCGAGTCGGCGCTGACCCAGACCTGGCCGCACACCGAGATCATCGTGGTGAACGACGGCTCGCGGGACGGCAGCCTCGCGGTCGCGCAGCGTTTCGCCGCGCGCGGCGTGCAGGTCGTCGACCAGCCCAACGCCGGTGCCAGCGCCGCCCGCAACCACGGGCTGCGGCTCGCCCGCGGCGACTTCATTCAATTCCTCGATGCCGACGACCTCATCTCGCCCGAGAAGATCGGCGCCCAGGTCGAGCTGCTGCGCGAACGGCCGGCCGGCACAGTCGCCAGCTGCGCGTGGGGACGCTTCCAGACCGACCCCGCCACGGCGCGGTTTGTCGACGAGGCCGTCTTCCGGGATTTCGCGCCGGTGGATTTCCTGGTGCTCGCCGGCGACACCGGCGCCATGATGCACCCCTCGTGCTGGCTGCTGCCGCGCGCGATCGTGGAGCGGGCGGGACCGTGGGATGAATCCCTCTCGCTGAATGATGACGGCGAATATTTTGCCCGCACCCTGCTGGCCAGCGCCGGCATGGCGTATTCGGCGGCGGGCCGCAGCTATTATCGCTCCGGCCTGGCCGACAGCCTCAGCCAGCAGCGCGGCGAGCGGGCCCGCCGGTCGCAGTTCCACTCCCTCGAGCTCATCACGCAGCGCCTGCTCGCCGCCGAGGACACCCCGCGCACGCGCCAGGCCGCGGCCAATTACTTCCAGCGATTCATCCATGATTTTTTCCCGCAACCGGCGGACCTGATGCAGGCCGCCGAGGCGCGGGTCGCCGTATTGGGCGGCTCCTCCCTCGCCGCGCCCCCGATGGGTCCCCTCACGCGCCGCCTGGCCACGGTGCTCGGTTGGAGGAATGTCTGGCGACTGAAGCAGTTCCTTGGCCGCTAGGGCGTCCGCGCCATGCCGCTCAACTCCATTTCCCTCCGGCGTCCCCTCGGCTCCTACGCCAAGGTCCAGGTGCTCGTCGGCGGCCTGATCCGCAACCGCCGCTTCCAACTCAACCGGCCGCGAGTGCGGCAGGGCACCCGGCTCGACATTGGTTGCGGTCCCAACGCCCACCCCGGACTGATCAATCTCGACTATCTCTGGCACCCCGCGGTCGACGTTTGTTGGGACGTCACCCGGGGGCTGCCCTTCGCCACCGGCTCGCTAAAGGGCGTCTTCTCCGAGCACTGCCTCGAGCACCTGCCGCTGCCCGCGATCCGGGCCTTGCTGCGGGAGATCCGCCGCGTGCTTGCTGACGGCGGCTGCGCGCGCCTCATCGTGCCGGACGCCGAGCTCTACCTGCGCACCTACGTCCGTCAGCTGGACGGCGATGCCGCGCAGGCCTTTCCTTATCAAGCGGACGAGGCCGCCCGTGGGGCCTGGGTCCCCCTGAGCAGCGTCAACCGCGTATTCTACCAGGATCGCGAGTCCCCGTTCGGCCACCAGACCATGTTCGATTTCCAGCTCCTCCTGCTGCTCCTGCGGGAGGCCGGCTTCGCCGGCGTCGCCCGCCGGGCGTTCCTCGACGGGGCCGATCCCGCGCTGCTGGTTGACACCCCTGACCGGCGCGTCGAATCCCTTTACGTGGAAGCCACTCCCTGAGCCGCCCGATGTCCCAACGCATCCTGATCCTCACCTCTGCGCACCTCTGTCGCAACCCGCGCGTGGTGAAGGAAGCCACCGCCCTCGGCAAGGCGGGCTACGACGTGACCGTGATGAGCGTGTCGGCGCAGGCGCGGTTCGAGCGCATGGACCGGGAACTGATGCGCGGACTGCCGTTCAGGCGCGTGGTCATCGACTATGCCGCCGACACGGTCGGCGCGCGGTTCGCCGATTTTTTCCAGCGCGGCGCCACCTGGGCCGCGCGCCGGATGTGCAGCGAACTGGAGGTCGAGACCGCCCAGACCCTCGGCCCGGCCTCGGCGCTCCTGCGCTTCGCGCGTCGCTTCCCCGCCGACCTCACCATCGTGCACACCGAGATCCCCATCTGGGCCGCCCAGCACCTGATCGACGACGGGCGGCGCGTGGCGGTGGACGTAGAGGACTGGTATTCCGAGGATCTCCTTTACGCCGACCGCCAGAGCCGCCCCATCCGGCTCCTGCGCCATGCCGAGCAGTTCGCCCTGCGCCACGCCGTGTATTCCTCGGCCACGGCGCAGAGCATGGCCGACGCCCTGGCCAGCGCCTACCACTGCCCGCCGCCGATTGTTCTCCGCAACAGTTTCCCGCTGCAGCCGGTTTCCCGGGCGGACCGTCCGGCCACGACCGGCGCCCCCAGCTTCATCTGGTTCTCCCAGACGATCGGCCCCGGCCGCGGCCTGGAACTTTTCTTCGCCGCCTGGGCCCGCACCACGGCGCCGAGCAAGGTCTACCTGCTCGGCGACGAGCGCCCCGGCTACCGGCAGAAACTGCTGGAACGGCTGCCCGCGGCGCGGCGCGATGATCTGCACTTCATCCCGCTGGTGACGCCCGAGCAGCTGCCCGGCAAACTGGCGGAATTCGACATCGGCCTCGCGCTGGAGCCGCGCTGGCCGCTCAATCGCAACATCACCATCACCAACAAAATCCTCCAATACATGAACGCCGGCCTCGCCGTCATCGCGACCGACACCGCCGGTCAGCAGGAGGTCATGGCCGCGGCGCCTGACTGCGGCCTGCTGATCGCAGCCCACGAGACGACGGAGTATGCCGCGAAGCTCGACGCGCTGATCGGTGACCACGCACGGCTGCGCGCGGCCCAGCTGGCATCCCGCGCCGCCGCCGAGCGGGAATTCTGCTGGGAACGCGAGACCCCGCGGCTGCTCGCCGCCGTGGCCCGCGCGATCGCCTGATCGCCATGACCGCCTCACCTGAAAAACGCCAGCAAGCCAAGGAGTTTCTCCGCCAGATCGCCATCGAGCTGTGCGGCGGGCTCCTTCACGTCGGCAGCAAGCCCTACGTGCTCCGCGAGGCTCCGGCCGTGATCATCGCTCCCCACCAGGACGACGAGACCCTCGCCTGCGGCGGGGTCATCGCGCGCAAGCGCAACGAGGGCCTGCCTGTGCACGTGATCTTCATCACCGACGGCTCCGCATCCCACCCGGGTCACCCGCGGCTCGATCCGGCGGCGATTGCCGCGCTCCGCCGCGAGGAAGCGATGAACGCCATGGCCTGCCTGGGCGTCGAGCGCACCGCCGTGCATTTTCTGAACGAGCCAGATGGCACGCTCAAGATCATCAGTGCCGAAAGCCGGGAGGCCCTCGTCCTGCGGCTGGCGTATCTGCTCCGCGCGATCGCGCCCGGCGAGATTTTCCTGCCGTGCAATCCCGACGGCAGCAGCGAGCACGATGCCGCCTTCGGCTTCGTCATGGACGCGATGGACCGCGCAAGCCTGCAGCCGGACATCTGGCAATACCCCGTCTGGTCCTGGTGGAATCCCGTGCTGCTGCTGCGCCGCTGGCTCGCAAGCAAGGACTGCCGCCGGCTGCCCCTGGAGGATTACCGGCAGCACAAGCAACAGGCCATCCGGTGCTACCAGTCGCAGATCGCCCCGCTCGCCCCCGACACCGTCGCGGCCCTGCCCACGGACCTGGTGGACATCTTTCTCGCCGACACGGAGTTTTTCTTCCGTTACCAACGGTCGGTCAAATCGCCATGAACCCGTTCCGCAAGGGCCTGCTCGCCCGTCTCCGCCGCAAATTTCTGCTGGAACCCGCCGGCTTCGGCCGGCCCGTCGGCCAGGCCGCCGTGGACGGCGAATACCGCAGCGGCGCCTGGGCCCACTTCCACCAGCTGCCGGAACTGCCGCGCCAGAGCGTCATCGTCGGCTACGTCAGCCAGCTGCACCCCAACCCGTCCATCCTCGACCTTGGCTGCGGCAGCGGCCGGCTCGCCCAGCTGTTCCAGGCGCACCCGTTCCGCCGCTACCTCGGGGTCGATCTTTCCCCCGAGGGCATCCGGATGGCCCGGGCACTGGGCCTGAAGGCGTGCGAGTTTGCCGAGGGAAATTTCGAGACCTGGCGGCCGGCTGAGAAGTTCGACGTCATCATCTTCAGCGAGTGCATCGGCTACGCGCACGACCCGGGCGCACTGGTCGCCGCCTTTCTGCCCTCCCTCGCCCCCGGCGGCACGGTCGTGATCTCGCATTTCCGCTTCGGCCACTGGGCGGCGCACTGGCGCCGCGTCGAGCAGCACTTGCGGGCGTTCGAGGCCACCACCGTGGCCAACGCCCGCGGCCAGACCTGGGACATCCGGCTGCTCCGGCCGCCCGCAGCCATCGCGTGAGCAAACGGATCCTCATCGTCAGCCCGCACTTTCCGCCGGTCAATGCGCCCGACATGCAACGGGTGCGTGTGGCGCTGCCGTATTTTATCGACGCCGGTTGGAAGGTGACGGTGCTCACGGTCGCTGATCCCACGCCTATGGCTCCGCTGGAACCCGAACTCGAATCGACCGTGCGGGCCGAGGTGCGGGTCGTGCGCGCCCACTGCTGCTCGCGCCGCTGGACGGGCCGGCTCGGCATCAACAACGTCGCTCTCCGTTCCCTGCCCTTCCTCTTGCTCGCCGGCAGCCGGCTGCTCGGCGGCGGGCGTTACGACGTGGTGTATTTCTCGACGACGATGTTTGTCGTGCTCCCGCTTGGCCGGCTCTGGAAAATGCTCAGCGGCGTGCCTTACGTCATCGACCTGCAGGATCCCTGGATCACCGACTATTACGCACGTCCCGGCTCGCCGCCGCCGCCCGGTGGCTGGAAATACCGTTTCGCGCAGGGCTTGGGCCGTGTCCTCGAGGGCTGGACCATGCGCGGCGCCGCGGGCCTCCTCGCTGTCTCCGGCTTCTATCTCGACACGCTGCGCCGGCGTTATCCTGAACTTCGCGCCACGCCCGCCACGGAACTGCCCTTTGGTTCGCCCGATCCCGACCTGGCGCACCTGCGCGCGACGCTCGCCCGGCGTCCCGCGCTTCTGCCGGCCGGCGGGGTGCGACTCGCCTTCGCAGGCGCACTCGGGCCGGGCCAGCTCGCGGCGGTGGAGGTGCTGTTCGCCGCGCTCGCCGAGGCCCGTCGCGCCGGCACGCCCGTGACCGTGCATTTCTTCGGCACCAGCTACGATCCCTCGGCCCGGCCCGTCACGCTTGCGCTGGCCGCGTTATATGGTTTGCAGGACAGCGTGCACGAGCAACCCGGCCGGCTCCGCTATTTCGACGCCCTGCAGGTGACGCTGGAAGCCGAAGCCAACCTGCTGCTCGGCTCGACCGATCTGGCCTTCACCCCCTCCAAGATCCTGGCCGTGCTCGCGGCGGGCCGCCCGGTGCTCGCCCTCGCTCCGGTGGGGAGCGCCATGATCCCGCGTCTCACCGGACTGAGCCAGGGTTGTGTGTCTTTCCACGTCGGAAAACCTGATCCTGTGGCGGTCCGCGCCACCGCGGACTGGTTGCATGGACTGGCCGCCGGCCGGGCAGCGGTGCCCGCGCCCGCCGCTCTGACCAAGTTTGATGCGCGGACCGTGGCCGGCCGGCAACTGGCCCTGCTCGCCGCCGCCACCTGACCGTCATGGAATACGTCAGCCGCACACCCCTCCCAAACGAAGTCGCCACCGACTACGGCCTGCTGGGCGGCGCCGATGCCGAGCGCGGCCGCAAGCTCTTCATGACAGGCGCGGTCCTGCTGGCGGGGGCGCTTTGCTACCTCGCCTACAAGGCCAACGTGGACGATGTGGTGCACCTGTTCCTCGGCCTCCTGATGTTCACCTTGTCAGTCGTGCCGTCCTTGCTGTGGGCGCGTTCCGGCGGCAGCCGCTTCCCGGTCTTCGAGACCATCCTGATCCTCTGCGCCAATGCCTACGCGATGCCGGTGCTCAACGCGCGCGAGCAGCTGGCCGGCTACAGTCCCGAGGTTATCACCCGCGCGTGCCTCGCGGTCATCCTCTACCAGATCACCGCCATCGCCACCTACCAGGCAGTCCGCGGCCTGCCGGGCCGCTCGGGCTTCTGGCGCGAATCCCTGATCAGCGACCAGGTCGAGAAATTCATTGTCTACGGCCTGGTCCTCTCCACGGCCTACATCTGGATCAGCACCTTCACCACCTGGGTGCCCCGCGAACTGGAGAGCATCCTGCGGGCGGTCTTCTACGGCATCGGCATCCTCTGTTCCTTCATCAGCGCGCAGCGCTGGGGCCGCGGCGCCCTGACGCAAAACGACAAGGTCGTGCTGGTCTGCACCCTGGTGCCGCAACTGGTCATCATGAGCTCGGGCCTGATCCTGATCGGCGCCATCAGCCTCATCGGCATCACCCTCCTCGGCTACATTGCGGGCGGCAAACGCATCCCCTGGGTCGTCATCGCCGTCGTCTTTGCCGTCCTCTCCGTATTGCACACCGGCAAGACCCGCATGCGGACCAAATACTGGGACGAGGGTTATCCCCCGCCGACCGTCACCCAGCTGCCCGCTTACTTCGCCGAATGGGTCGAATTCGGCCTCCAGCCGACCAGTGGCGGCAAGACCGTCAGCCAGAAGATGCTCGAGCGGACCTCGCTCATGCACATCCTCTGCCTGATCGTCGACTGCACCCCGGAGCGGCAGGACTACCTTTATGGCCAGACCTACAAGCACGTCCTGCCCCAGCTGATCCCGCGCTGGTTCTGGGCGGGCAAGCCCCGATCCCACATCGCCACCTATGAACTCGGCATCTACTACGGCCTGCAGGACGAGGAGGCGACCAACACCACCACGATCGCCTTCGGGCTGCTGACCGAGGCCTACGCGAACTTCGGCCTGTTGGGCGCCATGCTGCTGGGTGCCTTCTGGGGGTTCTGGCTCAAGAAACTGCAGATCTGGTCCTCCTTCAGCCCGATGTTCTCGTTCGCCGGCCTGCTGATGGTGCTGCTGACGGCCTGGGCCTTCAACGCCGAGCTGACCATGGCCGCCTGGGTGTCATCCCTCGAACAGGCCGTCATCGTGGTGCTCGGCGTCCCGATGATCCTGCGCAGCCTATTCGGCCTCTGATCCCCGCATGCGCCGCCTCGCCATCGTCCTCTCGCACCCGGTGCAATACTACAGCCCGTGGTTCCGCTGGCTGCGCGCGCACACCACCCTGGAATTCCGCGTGTTCTACCTCTGGGAGTTCGGTGTCACCACCCAGCGCGACCCGCAGTTCGGGACCTCCTTCCAGTGGGACGTGGATCTGCTCGCCGGCTACGACGCGGAATTTGTGCCGAACATCGCCCGCGATCCGGGCACCCATCATTTCGGCGGCCTCGACAATCCGGAGTTGAGCGCCCGTCTCGCGGCCTGGCGGCCGGAAGCCGTGCTGCTCTTCGGCTACAACTGGCGCTCGCACCAGCGCGTCGTCTGGTGGGCCCGCCGCCACGGCGTGCCACTCCTCTTCCGGGGCGATTCCCACCTGCTCGGACGGGCGCAGCCACCCTTGCTGCGCCGCCTGCTGCTGCGCTTCCTTTACCGGCAGTTCGCCGGCTTCGCCTACGTCGGCGCGGCCAACCGGGATTATTTCCGTGCCCTCGGCGTGCCCGAGACCCGGCTGTTCTTTGCCCCGCACGCGGTGAACGCGGAGCACTTCAACCCCGCCGATCCGGCCACGCGCGCGGCGGCGGAAAAACTGCGGGCGGAACTCGGTCTCGCGGGCAAGCGCGTCGTCCTCTTCGCCGGCAAGTTCTCCGCGGCCAAGCAGCCGGTCGCCCTGCTCGGGGCCTTTCTCGCCATGGCCACGCCGGCCGACGCGCTCGTCTTCGTGGGCGATGGCGCGGAAAAGGACCGCCTCACCGCCCTCGCGGCGACGCGACCCGACGCGCATGTCCGTTTCCTGCCCTTCGCCAACCAGAGCGAGATGCCCGCACGCTACCTGCTCGCCGACCTCTTCGTCCTGCCCTCGCGCGGGCATTACGAGACATGGGGCCTCGCGGTCAACGAGGCCATGCACCTCGGCGTGCCCTGTCTCGTCTCCAGCCTGGTCGGCTGCCAGCGCGATCTGGTGACGCCCGGCGAAACGGGTTGGGTCTTCGCTGCGGAGGACCCGGCGGCGCTGGCCGCAACACTGCGCGCCGCCCTTCGCACCCCGCCGGAGGAAATGCGCCGGCTCGGCCGCAACGCCCTCGCCACCGCCGGGCGTTACACCTACCAGCAGGCCACCGCCGGCCTGCTCGCGGCGCTCGCCAGCCTGCCGTCCGCCTGAACCCATGCGCATAACCATTGTCAGCGGCTTTTTCCTGCCCGTCCCGCCGGTCAGCGGCGGCTCCACGGAGAAATCGTGGTATAACCTGGCGCGCGAGTTCGCCGCCCGCGGACACGAGGTGACCCTCATCTCCCGCCGCTGGCGCGACTTTCCCGACGCGGAGACGCGCGAAGGCATCCGGCATCTGCGGCTGCCGGGCTGGGACCACCAGAGCAAACTGTCGCGCAACCTGCTGCTCGATTTCCTCTGGAGCTGGCGCGTGTTTTTCGCCCTGCCCTCCGCCGACATCGTGGTGGTCAACGCCGTGGCCCTGCCGATGTGGGTGGGCTGGCTGAAACCCCGCGCCGGCCGCGTCGTGATCATGACCGGCCGCATGCCCAAGGGCCAGTATCGCCGCTACCGCACCATCGCCCGCGTGCTGGCGGCCAGCAGTTATGTGCGCGACCGCGTTCTGGCGGAAAATCCCTCAATGACGCCGATCACGCGTGTCCGTGGCTACCCGATCGACTGGCGTTTGCTCAGCGTGGAAACAGGTGTGACCCCGGCCGGGCTCCCCGAGACGAACCCTGGCGAAGTGGTGCTCGGCTATGTCGGGCGCATTCACCAGGAGAAGGGCCTGATCCTGCTGACCGACGCCCTGAAGCTCCTGGCGGGCATGCCCGGCCTGCCGCCGTGGCGCCTGCTGCTGTGCGGCCCCGCCGACGTGGCCCGCGGCGGCTCGGGCGTCGTGTTTCGCGGGCAGTTGCTGCATCGTTTCTCGGCGGCGGTGAGCACCAGTCGTTTCAACTTGCTGGACCCCCAGTTCAACGACCGGACACTCGCCGGCGTCTACCAGCGCATCGACATTTTCTGCTACCCGAGCCTGGCGGAACAGGGCGAGACCTTCGGTGTCGCCGTTGCCGAAGCCATGGCCGCCGGCGCCGTGCCCGTCGTTTCCCGGCTGGCCTGCTTCACCGATTTTGTGCGCGACGGGCAGAACGGCCTCGTCTTCGACCACGCCGCGCCCGATGCCGCGGCGCAACTGGCCGCCGCCCTCGGCCGTCTGCTTGGCGAAGCCGGCCTGCGCGAACGCCTCGCCATCGCCGCCCGCGCGGATGCCCGCGCCTACGACTACGCAACCTATGCGGAGGACCTGCTCGCCGACTTCGCGCAGTTGACCACCCCCGCAAAGCCCGCATCCTCCGCCCCGTGAGCACTCCTTATCTCGGCCAGAACTGCACCACGCCCTACCCGAAGTCGGCCCTGCTGGGCCGCTGGCTGTGGCTGCTGGTGCAATCCACGCTTTTCCGCTGGAGCCCGCGACCGCTCCACGGCTTCCGCGCCGCGCTGCTCCGCCTCTTCGGCGCCGACATCAGCGGCCCGGTCGTGATCTTCCCGACCGCCCGCATCGTGTTTCCGGGGAATCTCTCGCTAGCGCCGCACAGCATGGTCGGACCCCATGTTAACCTCTACAACCTCGCCCGCATCCGTCTCGAGACCGGCGCCAACCTCAGCCAGCACTGCCACCTCTGCGCCGGCACGCACGACTTCACGCAATGGTCGATGCCACTGGTGACGCAACCGATCACCATCGGCCCCAACGCCTGGCTCGGCGCCGACGTGTTTGTCGGTCCCGGCGTGACGGTCGGCGAGCTGTGCGTTGTCGGTGCCCGCTCGGTCGTGGTGAAGGACCTGCCCGCGCGGAAAATCTGCGTCGGCTCGCCCTGCCGGCCCGTCAAGGACCGCCCCGAGCTCGTTTGATGCGCGTCTGCCATATCGTGCCCAGCCTCGAGGAGCGCCACGGCGGTCCCTCCAAATCGGTGCGTGCGCTCGCCAATGCCGAGGCCGCACTGGGCGAACAGGTCGAACTCCTTGCCACTCTGGAGCCCGGCCAGCCCATGGCGGAGGCTTCCGCGGCTGCCGCGCGGATCCAGGTCTTCCCCCGGGAGGCTCCCCGATGGCTCTGCCGCTCGACCGGACTCGCCGCCCACCTCAGGGCCACCACGTGTGATGCGGTGCACAGCCACGCGCTCTGGCTCCTCACCCTGCGCTATGCCCGGAACACGGCCCGGCGCCAGGATGTGCCGCTCGTGATCTCGCCGCGCGGCATGCTCAGTGGCTGGGCCTACGAACACCGGCGCTGGCGGAAGCAACTCGCCGGTTTGTTCGTGCATCCGGGTGCGCTGCATGCCGCCACCGGCTGGCACGCCACCAGCCCCGAGGAACGCGACGACATTCGCGCCCTCGGATTCAAGCAACCCGTCTGCGTCTCACCCAACGGCGTGCCGCTCCCCACCGACGGCGAACTGGCCTCCGCCCGCACCGCGTGGAACGAACTCTGTCCGGCCACGAAGACGCGGCCCGTTGCGCTTTTCTACTCACGCTTCCACCGGAAGAAGCGCCTGCGCGAACTGCTCGACCTGTGGCTCTCCGCCCCGCGAGGCGACTGGCTGCTGCTGGTCGTCGGCCTCGCCGAGGACTACACCGCCGCCGAACTCGCCGCCGAACTCACGGCGGTGGGCGCGGCCGACCGCGTGGCGGTCTTCGACGGCGCGGGCCGGCCGCCGCCGTATGCCGTCGCCTCCCTCTTCGTCCTGCCCTCGCACTCCGAGAACTTCGGCCTCGTGATCGCGGAGGCCCTCGCCGCCGGTGTGCCGGCGCTGGTCACCAATACGACGCCGTGGTCGGGCCTGGCCGCCAACGGCTGCGGCTGGTGCGTGCCTTGGGAAAACTACGGCGCCACGCTCGCCACCGCCCTTGCCACCCCGGCCGAGGAACTGGCCGCCATGGGCCGCGGCGGCCGCGACTGGGCCGCGCGCGAATTTTCCTGGGCGCGGGCCGCCGGGTTGCTCGTCGAGTTCTACCGCCACCTCCGCGATGAGCGACGCTGAAGCCTCCTCCCGCCGCAGCCGCGGCACCAGCCTGCTCGCCAAACTGGTGCTCTTCCATTTCGGCAGCCTGCTCGTGTTCACCACGTGGGCCTTCGGCGGCCAGGCTCCCTGGGTCCGGCAGGGCATCGCGCTCTGGGGCGCCGTGGGCGTGGGGCTGTTCATCGCCGCCTGCTGGAGCCGCGACAAGTCATCGGGCGACCGTTCCTGGCCCGCGCTGCGTTATCTCTGGCCGCTCTGGCTCTACGACCTGCTCGTGATCGCCAGCTGTTTCAACCCGGGTTTCAAGGAGGTTGTGCTGGCCGGTGAGCGGTCCCTGGTGATGGCCGATCCGAATCCCTGGCTGCCCACCGCGGCCCGGCCGCTGCTGGCGGCGAAGGAACTCTGGTTGTTCAACGTCATCGTGCTCTCGTGCTTCAACCTCTTTCTCGTGCTCTCGCGCCGCAGCCTGGTGCGCACCGCGCTGTTCATCATGGCGGCCAACGCCGTGGTGCTGGCCGTGTTCGGCACGTTTCAAAAGCTGGCCGGGGCCAAGGGCCTCTGGTTCGGTCTCGTGTCGTCGCCGAACAGCCGGTTTTTCTCCACGTTCATCTATCACAACCACTGGGGCGCGTTCGTGGTGCTGAACACCGCTGTATGTCTGGGCCTGTTGTTCCACCATCTGCGCCGCGGCGGGCCGCGCGATGTCTGGCACTCGCCCGTCCTGATGGGCGCGGTCGTCACGCTTCTGCTCGCCGCCTCGGTGCCGCTGAGCGCATCCCGCTCCTGCACCGTCCTCATCGGCCTGTTGCTGCTGGGCTCATTGAGTCATTTCCTGCTGCGCCTGGTGCGCCGCCGACGCGAGCAACGCGCCCCGGTGCTGCTGCCGGTCGCGGGCATTGTTCTGGCCGCGCTTCTGGCCACGGCCGCCATCACCTGGCTGGGCCGCGCCTCAATCGCCCAGCGCATGCGACAGACCACGGCCCAGCTTTCGCCGTATGCCCGCGCCGCCACCGTGCAGTCCCGCCTGACGCTTTACCGCGACACCTGGACCATGGCGGCCCAGAAGCCGTGGTTCGGCTGGGGTCTGGAGAGCTACGCCCACGTGTTCCGCATCTACAACACGCAGCGCGCGGCCGAGCTGTGGGTGTGGATTCCCTTCTACGCCGAGGCGCACAATGACTGGCTCCAATCGCTCGCGGAAACCGGGTTCGTCGGCACCGGCCTGCTGCTCCTGCTCGGCCTGCTGCCGCTGCTGGCGATTCCGTGGCGCCGCGTCGAATCGGTCCTGCCCCGCTACCTGCTGGCCGGGTGTGGGATCATCCTGCTCTATGCGTGGGTCGAATTCCCCTTTGCCAACCCCGCGGTAGCCCTCACATTCTGCGCGTCCTTCTACTGCGCCCTACGCTACGCCGCGCTCGACCTGCGCGCCCAATCGGAGGAGGCGCACTGACCATGGCCGACCTCGCCCCCATCTCCGTCCTTATCCCCGCCAAGAACGAGGCGGCCAACCTGGCCGCCTGCCTCGCCTCGGTCGCCTGGTGTGACGACGTGGTCGTGGTCGACTCCGGCAGCACCGACGGCACGCCCGACATCGCCCGGGTGGGCGGCGCCCGCGTGGTCGACTTCAAGTGGGACGGGAAATTCCCGAAGAAGAAAAACTGGGCCCTCGGGAACGTTCCCTGGAAAAACGAGTGGGTCTTCATCATCGACGCGGACGAGCGCGTCACACCGGACCTGCAGGCCGCCATGCGCGTCGCCCTCGGCCAAAAGCAGCACCAGGGCTTCTACGTGAACCGCCGCTTCTGGTTCCTCGACGGCTGGCTCAACCACTGCGGCTACTTCCCGAGCTGGAACCTGCGCTTCTTCCGCCACGCGCTCGGCCGCTACGAGCAGCCCGCCGGCGGGGCGGGCGCCGGGTCGGGCGACAACGAGGTGCACGAGCATGTCGAGCTGCAGGGCTCAGCCGGCTATCTCGGTGGCGAGATGGAGCACTACGCTTTCCCTGACGTCGCCACCTGGGTCGAGAAGCACAATCGCTACAGCAACTGGGAGGCCCGCCTCCAGGTCGAGGCCCAGTCTGGCTCGACCAGCGGCGACGCCGACCTGGACGCGGGGCTCGCCCGCAAGCGCCGCCTGCGCCGTCTCGCGTGGTCGCTGCCCTGCCGCCCCACCCTGCGGTTCCTCTATCACTATGTCTGGCGCGCCGGGTTCCTCGACGGCTACCGCGGCCTCGTGTTCTGCCGGCTCATGGCCTGGTATGAATTTCTCTGCGCCACCAAGGCCCGCGAACTGATGCGCACCCGCCAGTCCAAATCGTGAGCGCCGTCCTACCGCGCGTCATTTTCGTCAACCGGGTCTACTGGCCCTCAACCGCGGCCACGGCCCAGCTGCTCACCGATCTCGCGGAGGGACTCGCCGCGCAGGGCTGGGATGTGCACGTCATCGCCGCCGGCGAGATCTCGACCCGGCACAACGGTGTCACCATTCACCGCACCGGCGGCAGCGACCGGCATGGCGGACTGCTTTCGCGCGCCATCAACTACGGCAGGTTCCGGCGCGGTGCCCAGCGCCTGCTCGCCGGCTTGGTCGCGCCCGGCGATGTCGTGGTGGTCATGACAGACCCGCCGCTGCTCGGCGCCGCCGTCACCGATCTCGTGGTGAAACGCGGCGGCCGCGTCGTCCACTGGATCCAGGACATCTATCCCGAGATCCTCACCGCGCATCTTGGGGCGATTGTCGCACTCCCGCTCAGCCCTTTGCGGGCCCTGCGCGATGTCTCCTGGCTCGCCGCCAGCCGCTGTGTGACCCTCGGCGTGGACATGGCGCAGGCGGTGGCGGCCCGCGGCGTGCCAGCCGGCCGGATCACCATCGTGCCAAACTGGGCTCCGCGCGAACTGCACACCCCGGCCGCGCCTGAAGCCAGCAACGCACGCCGCGCAGCCTGGAGCGTGGCGGACAAATTTGTCGTCGCCTATTCCGGCAACCTCGGCCGCGTGCATGAGTTCACCGCCGTGCTCGACGCCGCGGAACGTCTCAAGGCCCGGCAGGATATCGTGTTTCTGCTCATCGGCACGGGCGCTCGCTTCGAGGAGGTCCGTGCCGCCGCGCAGTCGCGCGGATTGGGCAATCTCCGCCTGCTGCCGCCGGAATCGCGCGTCGATCTGCCAGCCGCGCTCTCGGCGGCCGATGTCCAGCTGGTGACGCTCAAGCCCGGTTTCGCGCGGCTGGTCTATCCAAGCAAACTGGCCGGGGTGCTCGCGGCCGCCCGGCCGGTGCTGTTCGTCGGGCCGTCCGACGGGGAAATCGCCCGGCTGCTGGCGGGTGAGCACTGCGGTGCAGCCTTCGCGCCAGGCGGCGGCGAACGATTGGCCGCCACCATCGCCGCTTGGCAGGCCGATCCGGCGCAGCGTGCACAGCTCGGGCGCAACGCGCGTGCGACCTATGAGCGGCACTTCAACTTTGCCGCCGCGCTGGCCCATTGGGACGATATCCTGCGCCGAGCGGCGGCAGGGCCGTAAGTTCAGTTTGCCTTGGGTGTAAACCCCCACGTAATGCACCTGCCATGACCCAAGGAAGAACCGTCACCTTCGCGTTGGTGCTGCTCGATGCGGTCGCCGTCGTCTTGGCGTTCAACCTGGTCGCGTGGACCTGGGGCATCATCAAATGGGACGGGATCATCCTCCTGCCCCTGACCCTGCCGGTCGTGATGCACTTCCTCGCGGTCTACCTGATCGACGGCTATAACGCGCGGACCGACATGATGTCGGTGACCTACACCAGCCTGCACGCCATCGCGCTGGTCTTTGTGCTGCTTTTCACGCTGCTGCTCACCTACGCGTTCATCCCGGCGGGTTTTGCCCTGCAGGTCAGCCGCCTGGTCATCAGCTTCACCTGCCTGTTGCTGATCCCTCTCACCCTCAGCTATCGGCGGTTTCTTTACCAGCGCTCGCAGGCGAGAAAACAGAAGCATTATTTCCTGTTCCTCGGCAGCCCCGAGAGCTGTGTCGCCTTCAAGGAGGAATGCCGCAAGTCGGGGATGGAGCAGTCCGTGCTCTACGCCACCCACGAGACATTCGCCCGGAGTCGCCCGGCCTCCCCGGCCCCCGCCTCCGCCCCGCCGTTTGGCGATGTGGTGCATTACCTGGATGAATACGAGGGCTCCATCGACGCCATCATCCTCCGCGAGACGAGCCAGGAACTCCCGCCGGCCGTGGCCCAGAAATTGATGGAGCTGCATTTCTCCGGCGTGCCCACCTACACGCTCGAGCTTTTTCATGAGGTCTACTGGCGCAAGATCCCCCTCTACCGGCTGAACCAGACCTGGCTGTTCCAGGAAGGCTTCCAGATCGCCCGCGAACCGGTGTTCGAGCGGTTGAAGCGCATCAGCGACATCGGGCTGGCCGCCCTCGGCCTGCTGCTGGCGCTGCCTTTCCTCCCGCCGGTGGCCGTGGCCATCTGGCTCGACGACCGCGGGCCGGTGTTCTTCCGCCAGCCGCGCGTCGGCCGGAACCGCGTGCTATTTGACATCATCAAGTTTCGCACCATGCGCACCGACGGTGGTGGCGGCGACGTTTACACCCAGAAGGGCGACAACCGCATCACCCGTCTCGGCCGCTTCCTGCGCGCCAGCCGGCTCGACGAGGTGCCGCAGCTCTGGAATGTCCTCATCGGCGACATGAGCCTGATCGGCCCCCGCGCCGAATGGGTGCGGCTCGTCGAGGAGTATGAAAGGCAAATCCCCTGCTACCACTTCCGCCATCTGGTCAAACCAGGCATCACCGGCTGGGCCCAGGTCAACTATCCCTACGGTGCCAACCTCGATGACACGCTCCGCAAGCTGGAATACGACCTCTACTACATCCGCTATTTCTCCTTCGTGCTCGATGCCTCCATCGTATTGAAAACCATCCACGTCATGCTGTTCGGCAAAGGCCGCTAGCGCCGACCCGGCCACCTGGATTGAACTTACTGGCATCCGTATCCATCAAAAATCTCTGTGGCTGTTCTTAAAACCTACGACTTCATCTGCATTGGCGGCGGCAGCGCCGGCTTCAACGCCGCCCGCGTGGCCGCCGGCCTCGGGCAAAAGGTCGCAGTCATCGACGGCGCGAAGCAGCTCGGCGGACTCTGCATCCTCCGGGGCTGCATGCCGTCCAAGACGCTCCTCTACGCCGCCGAGATCCTGCACCATGCCCGCCACGCGGACCGCTTCGGCCTCAGGGTCGCCGGCGCCCGCGCCGACATGAAGGCGGTGCATGCCCGCAAGAAGCGGATCATCGCCGACTTCGCCCGCTACCGGTTGGACGCGCTGGAGGGTGGCAAGTTCGATCTGTATCGCTCCCACGCCCGCTTTCTCGATCCGCACACAGTGGACCTGTCGGACGGTCGCAAGCTCCGCGGCCGGCATTTCCTCATCGGCACCGGCTCCAAGGTCAGCATCCCGCCCGTGCCCGGCCTGAAGGAAGCGAAAGCCTGGACCAGCGACGACGTGCTGAACCTGGATTTCCTGCCCCAAAGCGTGATCGTGCTTGGCGGCGGCATCGTCGCCTGCGAGCTCGCCCAGTATCTCAGCCGCATGGGCAGCAAGGTCACCCTTGTGCAGCGCAGCCCGAACATCCTGCGCGACCACTCCGACGACGCCTCCTGCGTCGTGCAACAAGCCTTCCGCGACGAGGGCATCGAGCTCTTCACCGACACCAGGCTCGCGGCGGTCTCCACCGACCGCACCGGCCGGGCCTCGGTGAAATTCCGGCACAACGGCAAGCTCGTCACCCGGCGCGCCGCGCATCTGTTCAACGCCCTCGGTCGCGAACCCAACACCGGTGACCTGAACCTCGACGCCGCCGGTGTGAAAACCCGCCCGGACGGCCAGATCATCATCAACCGCTGGCAGCAGACCAGCGCGCCGCACATCTACGCCGGCGGTGATTGCTCCGGCCCGCACGAGATCGTGCACATCGCCATCGCCCAGGGCGAACTCGCCGCCCGGCACGCGGCCAAAGTGAAAAAGCTCAGGCCCGTGGACTGGTCGCTGCTGCTCAACGTCGTCTTCACCGACCCGCATCTCGCCACCATCGGCCGGCTCGAGCGCGACCTCGACGCCGCGGGCGTGAAATACCTGATCGCCTCCTACCCGTTCAACGACCACGGCAAGTCCATCCTGATGGAGGCCAATTACGGTTATGTGAAGGTTATCGCCGAGCCGAAGCGTGGGCGTATTCTCGGCGCCGAAATCGTCGGCAAGGACGCCGGCGAACTCATCCACGCGTTTTCCACCCCGCTGGCCACGCGCGCCACCGTCCGCGACATGCTGCGCGCGCCCTGGTATCACCCCACCCTTGCCGAGATCATCACTTATCCGCTGGAGGAGATCGCGGAAAAATTGCCGAAGTGATCAAGGAGACCGCCCAACAGATTACCGCCAGCCTGCTCCGGGTCACCGGCCTGCAATATCTCCCGGTGCGCGTGCGGCGGGGATTCCCTGCCGGGGCCCGCTGGACGCTCTATCCGTGGAGCGCCTACTGGCGGGGCGGTTATGAACCCGAGGTCGAGCGCGCCATCAACGGGCTGGGTGACCTCACCGGCAAGGTCTGCTGGGACCTGGGCGCCCATTACGGCTACTACAGCATCGGCCTGGCCCGGCGCACCGGCCCCGCCGGCCAGGTCGTGGCGATGGAGCCGTTCCCCTCCAATTGCGCGCGGCTGGAACGGCACCACCGGATGAACGGCCTCCCCTGGCTGAAGGTGATCCAGGGCGCCGTCTCGGACGTCACCGGCACGACCGCCTTCTCCGGCGACCTGCACGCGGGCGACACCACCGTGCACCTGCCGTATGATGGCGAGGTGCTGACGGAGACGGCGGCCACCATCCCCGTGCGCACCTTCCGGCTGGACGATCTCGTGGCCGGCGGCGAAACCCGCGCGCCGGATTTCATCAAGATTGACGTGGAGGGCCACGGGCACCGCGCCTTGCGCGGGGCGATCGAGAGCATCCGGCGCACGCGGCCGGTCATCCTCATGGGCTTCCACAGCCCGCAGGAGACGGCCGGCACCGAGGAACTGCTGCGGCCGTTGGGTTATGAATTTTTTCCGGTCGGCGCCAACAACCCGCCGCGGCGCATCGGCGCGGACTACCTGATCAGGGCCCCGGGCGGCGCCTTCGCCTAGGCGGTGCGGGGAGCGTGGCCTTCCGGCGCCGCGTTGCGGGCATTCTCGCTCCAGCGCCACAGGAGGTAGAGGGCCGTAGGCATGACCACCGCCATGACGTGCCGCTCGTAGGCAAAGCCCACCAGGTGGAAGCCCGAGTAGAGGAAGAGGAAGACCAGGTAGGTCAGCGCCACCCGCGCCGCGTCCGAGCGCCACGGCGCGCGCCAGAGCGTCTGCAGCGCCAGCAGGATCGCCGCCCACAGCATCACGCGGAAGGCCAGCATCCACGGGATCTGCGCCAGATACACCGGCCGGGCATAACGCGACTCGCCGCGCTCGGCCAGGCCCGAGGCGCGCACCTCGCCGTAGAAGATCCAGGCCTTGCGCCCCACGAGTTCGAGAAACTCGCCGGGGTGCGACTTGATGAACGCCACCGCCCGCTCCTTGAAATAGGCGCTGTGGTCCCACTCGTCCAGCAACGGGCGGTCCGCCACGACCTTCCCCTCATAGTCCAGGATATCGAGGCTGTAGGGCGGATAGAGCTCCTTCGAATATTCGCAATTGCCCTTGTAGAGGTTCCAACCCTCCCACGAAGAGCCGGTCGTGAAACGTCCCGCATGCCGCCGGTTGAACTCGGCCAGTCCGTAGAGACCGGCCGTCACCATCACCAGCATCACCACGGCCGCCCGCATATCCCGCTGCCGCAGCCAGACGAGGACCGGGACCGCGAGGCACCAGTAGACCATCGAGCTTTTCAGGAAAATCAGGAGCACGAGCAACCCGCCCACTGCCAGCGCCCAGCCCAGCCGTGCCCGCTCCGTCGCAGCGTTGAACCACAGCAGGGCGAAAAGCAGGGCGAGGACCGTGATGTTGTAGCCCTCCTCCAGGCCGACCTCGAAGACGTTCAGCAGCCAGCGCGGCATGGTCAGCACGATCCCGAGCAACAACAGCACACCCCAGAGCGGGGCCCGCGCCGTGCGCAACACCTGCCACACCGCACCGACCAGCAGGCCGCCGAAAAGCAGGCACTTGGCCAGGGCCACCCGCCTCAGGTCGTCGCCGAGCAGATCCTGCAGCCCGATCAGAAAATACGGAATAAACGGCAACCGGTGCGCGCTGAACGCCACGCCGGGATAATGCACGTCCGCCGGCACCCGGTAGTGCCCGGTGTCCTCGATGGCCGCGATCAGCACGCCATAACCGAACCCAAGTTGCCGGAGCGACTGGCCGCCCCGCTGCTGCCAGCGGTCCATCACGAGGGTTCCGGCCAGCACGTAGGCCAGCAGCAACCCCAGCAGAAACCAGCGGACCGGGCGGGAAACGTCCGCCGCCGGCGTGCCGAGGATTGTTTTGAGACGGGCCATCAAGCTGGCCGCCAAGCTGCCGGCTCCACCCGGACGGGACGAGCCCAAAGCGGGCGCCAGTCCCCCGCGCGACAATCGCGGCTCAGCCGGTTTTTTCCGGTTGCAGGCCGCCCCGCCGCCCCCTCGACTCGCCCCGTGGTCGCCGAAGCTGATTATCGCATCAAACTGCCCGTCTTTGAGGGTCCCTTGGACCTGCTCCTCTTCCTCATCCGGAAGAACGAGCTGGATATCTACGACATCCCCATCTCGACAGTGACGAAGCAGTATCTGGACGTCATCTACGCGATGAAGGAGCTCCAGATCGAGGTGGCCGGCGAGTTCTTCGTCATGGCGGCGACGCTGATGGAGATCAAAAGCCGGATGCTGCTGCCCAAGCACCAGCAGGCCATCGACCCCAATGCCGAGGAGGACGACCTCGACCCGCGCTGGGAGCTCGTCCACCAGCTCCTCCAATACAAGAAATTCAAGGAGGCCGCCGGCAACCTCGGCCAGATGTCGCTCGATGCCCAGAACCAGTTCGGCCGCTCCGCCTCGGCCTTTGCGCCGGCCTCCGAGCGCCCGCTGAAGCACGTCGACCGGATCGACCTCTGGAATTCCTTCAACCTCGTCCTCCGCCGCCTCGCCGAGAAGCTCGTCGTCGGCGAGATCCACGCCGAGCAGGTGACGGTCTCCGACCAGATGGAATACGTGCTCGACCGCCTCAAGACCGAGAAGTCCTTCGTCTTTTCCGCCCTCTTCCCCGGCAAGATCTCGCTGCGCCGCCTCGTCGCCACCTTCCTCGCCGTGCTCGAGCTGACCCGCCTCAAGAAGCTGCAGCTGCAGCAGACCGAGGCCTTCACCGACATCCTCTGCACCGCCGTGGAGGAAATCCCGCTTGAAACTCCCGCCGACCCGAACACGGTGCCCGTTTCAGATGAAGAAGACTCCCCGCCGCCGCAAAGCTAAGTCCGCCCACCTGCTGGGCCTCGGCCTCGACAACTCGGACGGCCACAAGCGCCTCACCTCGGCCGAGCAGTTCACCATCGTCGGCGGCTCCGACGAGACCCACACCCGGATGACCGAGACCGTCATCAAGACCTTCGAGGAGCTCAAGAGCCGCGGCAAGGCCCTCCAGGCCGTCGAGCCGCAGGAACTCGCCGAGATCATCCACAAGTCCACGCCGCGGTGACACGGATTTAACCCGGCGCTCCCGCCGCCGGCTTGCCTTTTCGCGCTCCCCACCTTAACTCCCCCGCCATGTCCGACAAAATCGCCCATCTCGACAACGCCACCTTCGCTTCCGCCGTCGCCGGCGCCACGCCGGTCCTCGTGGACTTCTGGGCCCCGTGGTGCGGCCCTTGCAAGGCCATCGCCCCCATCCTCGACGAACTCGCGACCGAATACGACGGCAAGCTGAAGATCGCGAAGGTCAACGTGGACGACAACGGCGACCTCGCCGCGCAATACGGCGTGCGCGCCATCCCCACCATGCTGCTTTTCAAGGGCGGCCAGCTCGCCGAACAGTTCGTCGGCATGATGGACAAGGCCTCGCTCAAGGCGAAGCTCGCCGGCAAGATCTGAGGCCAGCTCCAGTTCGGTTTGTGCAGGGCGGGATCACTGATCCCGCCTTTTTCCTTGGTAGGGACCGTTGTGGGCAAGCGCCCCCTACCGTCCCAGCACCAGCCCCGTGCTCAGGAGCGCACCGAAGGCCGCCAGATACTTTGCCGTGCTGCCCAGCAGCGCGATCTGCTCCGCCGGATCACATGACGCCGCCAGCCGGTGCGTCAGCCTGGTCGCCCATGGCGCCAGCAACAGCGGCAACAACACCGGCCAGCGATAGCCGTAAATGAGCAGGGCCGCCGGGCACATCAGCGCCACGAGGTGCGACAGCCCGTATTGCCAGACGGCGAACTTCCGGCCGAAGCGCACCACGAGGGTCTTCTTGCCGGCGCGGGCGTCGGTCTCCACGTCGCGATAGTTGTTCGCGACAAGGATGTTCGCCGCCAGCAGCCCGATGGCCGCCGCACAGGAGGTCGCGTCCGGCGCCAGGCCGCCCGCCTGCACGTAGAAGGTGGTGTCCACGGCCACGAGGCCGAAGAAGACAAACACGAACACATCGCCGAGCCCGTTGTAACCCAGCGGAAACGGCCCGCCGGTGTAGGCGATCGCACAGAGGATGCTGACGATGCCGATGGGCAGCAGGATCCAGCCGCCCTCGCGCACCAACAGCAGACCCACGAGGAAGGCGAGGCCCAGCACCAGCCACGTGGCGGCCAGCATGGTCCGCGGCGCGATCAGGCCCGCCGCCACGGCCCGGCGCGGGCCGACGCGCGCCGGCGTGTCGGCGCCCTTCACGAAGTCGAAATAGTCATTGGCAAAGTTGGTGCCGATCTGCACCAACAGCGCGAACAGCAGGCAGATGGCAGCCTTGCCATAATCGGCCGTCCGGTGCGCGGCCGCCAGCGCCGTGCCGACGAGGACGGGAATCACCGCCGCCGGCAGCGTCTTCGGTCGCGCCGCCTCGGCCCAGTGACGCCATGCGGACGGCCCCATCAGGCGGAGGGCGTGGCCGCGGTCTTCGCCTTTTTGGTGAAGATGACCAGCGGCCGCTTGGATAGCAGGCTCAGCAACGGGGGTAGCAAGATCAGTGCGGCGTTCGCCCCGAGCAGGTCCAAGGGAGCGCCAAACACCAGGCCAAACGGCAGCAGCAACAGCCCGTAGGCCGTGAGAAACATGCGGGGATTGGGGATGACGGGATTGATCGCCAGCACGAGGGCAAAGGCAAACAGCCCCGTGTAGTGCCCGCTCGCACCCACGCTCATGCCCACGAAATAAAAGATCGGCGCAAAGAAGCTCAACCGCCCGTCGTAGCGGACGGCCTGGATCAGCACGGCGACGAGGAGGACAACACCCTGGATGATGAACGCCGCCGTTTGCGCCTCGCTGCCGCCGGCACTGAAAGCAAACTGGGAAAGGCTGTAGCCGCCGGCGAGCGCGCGGAACAGGTCGATGTAGTTGCGGAAATTGGCGAACTCCCGGCCCGGCTGGACGGACTTATCCTCCGGGTCGCGCGCGCCCATGCCGGCGAGGCGCTCCATCGCACCGTCGGGTTTGCGGCGCTTCTTCAGCACCCGGGCGCCGGTGCGGAGCCATTGCCGCGGGAACCAAAGCATGGCCACGGCAATGAGCAGATAGGGCCAGTTGATGATGAGTTCGGCAGGCATGAGGTGGCGGGCAGTCCAAGCGGCCCGGCCCGCCATGTCAAAGGCATCGTCACCGCCCCGCCAGTTCCAGCTCCAACGCCCTGATCCGCGCCTGCACCACCTTCCGTCGGGCCGCCGGATCGTCCGCCGGGAGCGTCGGCAGGATCTGCCGGAGCCAGACCAACGCGTCCTGCCGGCGGCCGAGTTCGACGAGCAGGCCGGCATGAAGGCGCCCGGCATAAAAAGGCGCGCCCGGCTGTTCCGCCGCGAGCCGGTAGCAGCGTGCCGCGCTTTCCAAATCGCCGCGCCGGCGCAGATGGATGTTGGCCTGCTCCACATATAGGTCGGCATCAGGGCCGTGCCAGCGCAGTCCCTTGGCCAGAAAATCGAGCGCCCGCTGCGCCTGCAGCTCGCTGACTTGCTGCCGAACGACAGTCGGCGCCGTGTCCGGCAGCCACTCCGGCACATCGTAGGCCAGCATGCGCGCCCCATTCAGCCAGAAATAGGTCGGGCGCTCGTCGGCCGCCACCGTCAGCTCGAGCAAGGCGGCCGTGGCCCCGGCGTCGCGCCGCTCCCAGGCGAGGTTGGCCCGCAGCCAGAAGCCACCCGCCACCGCGGACCGCAGGCCCCCCAGCACGGCCGGCAATCCTCCCTGCCCCGCCAGCGCCGCCAGCTGCTCGCCGCTCCAGGCCGCCGGCGCGGGTCGCTCCAACGCCCGCAGGAGGAATCCTCCCGCGAGCAGCACGACCGCCGGCAGCAGCCACGCCACCGGCCTAGAACTCGCGGTGCTTGAATGCATAGGCAGCCAGGACGCCAAACAGCAGCACGCACGCGGCCCAATAACCCGTGAGACCGAGCAAATGGGAGGCGCCCAGCGGCTGGCCCGAGGCCAGCAGCGCCTCGGCGTCGAACAGCGCCAGATTCGGCCAGACTCTCAACCATTCCAGCACCCCGCCCGCGGCGAACGGGCGCAGGTGCCCGATCACCGCGCCCAGCAGGCCCGCACAGCTCGCGAACAGCGCCGAGCCGGCGTAACTGGAGATGAACAGCGTCAGCGCCGCCACGACGGTGAATTTCATCCATTGCAGCGCGCAGGCGCTCAGCAGCACCGGCAGGGTCACTGGCACCACGCCGAGCTGGCTGCCGCGCCACCACAACAACCCCGCGAGCAGCGCACCCAGCGCCGCGGTGAAGAGCGCCAGCAGCGCCGCCACGCCCCCGAGCTGGCCGGCGATATATTCCCAGCGGCGCACCGGGCGCGTCAGCACGCAGGCCGCCGCGCCGCCCGCGAGGCCGGCAAAGAAAAGCTGCGCCGTGGCCAGCGCCGCCAGCAGCGTGCCGGCCAGCCCGATCGCCCCGAGGCCGAGGTCGCCGATGAACTTCAGCTCCGCTGTTCCGAAATTGAACACCCGCAGCCAAAGCGAGCCCAGCACCAGCAGCGCCGCCATGGCCGCCAACAGCAGCGTCAGCCGCAGGCGCAGCGCCTCGCCGAGCGTGTGCCCGGCCAGCAGGCGGAGCCGGCGCAGCGCCGGCGCGATCCCGTTGTGGCGCGACTCACTCATGCGGGCGCAATTTCGCCAGATACAATTGTTCCAACGGGGACGGCCGCAGGACCGCCTCCGGCCGGGTGCCGAGCAACTCCGCCGGTGATCCCGTCGCCAGCAACCTGCCCTGGCCGAGGATGGCGATCTGGTCGCACAGTTCCTCCGCCTGGGCCAGCAGGTGAGAGCTGAACACGACCGCCTTGCCGCGCGCGGCCAGGTCGCGAATCAGCCGCCCGAGCAGCAGGCGGCCCTCCGGGTCGAGCCCGCCCGCCGGCTCGTCGAGCAACACCACCGCCGGGTCATGCAGCACGGTCTGCGCTAGCCCGAGGCGCTGCGCCATGCCCTTGGAGTAAGTCGAAAGCCTCCGGTCCGCCACGCCGGCCAGCCCGCTCCAGGCCAGCATCTCCGTCACGCGTCCCTCGCTCACGGCACTTAGTCCGGCGCAGTAGGCCAGAAATTCGCGGCCGGTCAGGTGCGGGGCAAAGGAGGGCGACTCGGGCAGGTAGCCGACCAATTCGCGCGCGGCGTCGCTCCCGGCAGATTGACCGCAAATGTGGCACTCGCCGGCGGTGGGCTTGAGCAAACCCGCCAGCGCCTTGAGCGTGGTGCTTTTGCCCGAACCATTGGGCCCGAGCAACCCGAGCACCCGCCCCGGGGACAGCCGGAGCGAAAGCGACTGAACCGCGTGAACGCGCCCGCCGGTCCAGCCGAGCCGGTAGCTTTTGGCAAAACCCCGCAGCTCGACCGCCCAGGTTTCCGTGACCGTCGCACTCATCGGATGGCAAACCCCCTGAATTGGGCCGTCCGCTTCGCGGCGGACTGCTCGGTCTTGCGGATGTAACCTTCCATGCGTTCCTGCACGGCGGTGATAAATTCTTCAACCTCGCCCGGCGCGCCCTCGGCCTCCAGCTGCACGCGGCCGTCCGGCAGATTCATGACAAAGCCCGATACTTCGAAGCCCTTGGCCACCTGCAGCGCCTGGTAACGGAAGCCCACGCCCTGCACCCGTCCTGTGAAAAAGACCGTGGCATGATGCACTTCCGTCATGTCCTCAGGAAACCCGCCACCCCGCGCGACTCAACACCAACCTCCGCCGGCTTAGGACCGGAATTTTATTTGCCAGCGGGCATGGTCTAAGCACTGTCGGGGCTGACGCTGCAAGGCGCCTTCATTACATGACCAATTCTGATTCCGACGGGTTGTTCGATAACGACTGGGAAGACCGCGGCGAGCTCGCCTGGACCGAGCTGGATTGGCAGAAGTATCTGGACACGCAGGAGGCGGCGGTCCGCGACTATATCAAGCACTACGACCAGCTGCCCGAGGCCGTCGACCGCGTCGACGAGGCCGCCCGCCGCATGGGTTGGGAACTGGCTGAGACGCCCGAGAGCCTGGCCACCGATGAGGCCAAGGACGACGAGGCCGATGACGCCTTCGACGGTGACTGGGATCCCTATACGCTGCACCGCAACCCGGTTTATATCTCCACCCGCGCCCTTTACGTCAGCCTTCTGGCCCATTGGGAGCGCGTGGCGGCTCAGCCGGACCGCGTGCCCCCGGTCCTCGGCATTACGCTGCAGGCCCTGCTCTACCGCGGCAACGAACAGGCGCTGCAGGCCGTGCAAGCGCTCGAGATGGGCGACTACACGCTCGCCGTGTGCCTTTTCAAGCGCGCCCTGCGCGAGCTCAACCTGACCCTCGCCCGCCTCAGCCAGCCCGACGTCGCCGAGACTCCGCTGGCCATGCGCTACCGCGAATACGCGATGCCGCGCCTATTCGACCTGCGTGAAATCTGGCTGCGCGTCATGAACGAGTGCCGACAGAGTAGCGGCGGCGCCGACTCGCTGCCGGAGTAAGGGAGTTGGCGGCTACTTCCCCTTGCGGCCGGCTTTGCGACCGTAAGCCGCTTCCTTCTTCCCGGTGCCCTTGAAGTCGCCCGACTTCAGCGAATTGATCTGGTCGCGCAGCAGCGCGGCGCGCTCGAACTCCAGCTTGTTGGCCGCCTCCTGCATGTCGTCCTCCAACTCCGCAATGACCGCGGCCACGTCGTCGGCCGATTCGGCCACGGCCGCCACCGCGTCGTTCCCGCTGCCGTCGTAGGTGTGCAGGCTGGCCTGGACGCCGCGCTTCACGCTCCGCGGGGTGATGCCGTGCTCCGAGTTGTAAGCCAGCTGCCTGGCCCGGCGGCGCGTGACCTCGTCGACGGTCCGGCGGATGGACTCGGTGACCACATCCGCGTAGAAGATGACCCGGCCCTTCTCGTGCCGCGCGGCGCGGCCCGCCGTCTGCATGAGACTCGTGGCACTGCGCAGGAAACCTTCCTTGTCGGCGTCGAGCACGGCGACCAAGGCCACCTCGGGCAGGTCGAGGCCCTCGCGCAGCAGGTTGATGCCGATGAGCACGTCAAAGTTGCCCTGTCGCAGGTTGCGCAGGATCTCGACGCGCTCGAGGGCATCGATGTCGGAGTGCAGGTATTCCACGCGGATCTTTGACTCGCGCATGAAGGTGGTCAGGTCCTCGGATAGCCGCTTCGTCAGCGTGGTCACGAGCACGCGCTCGCCCTGCTCCACCGCCTTGCGGCACTCGCCGATGAGGTCCTCGACCTGCCCCTTCGTGGGCCGAAGGGTGATCTCGGGATCGAGCAGACCGGTCGGGCGGATGACCTGCTCGGCGATGACCTTGGAGCGTTCCATCTCGAACGGAGCCGGCGTGGCCGACACATAGAGCGTCTGGCCCGTGATCGACTGGAACTCGGCGAAGCTCTGCGGGCGGTTGTCGAGCGCCGAGGGCAGCCGGAAGCCGAAGTTCACGAGCGTCTTCTTGCGGGCCAGGTCGCCGTTATACATGCCGCCAATCTGCGGGATGCTGACGTGGCTCTCGTCCACCATCAGCAGGAAATCCTTCGGGAAGAAATCGATCAGGCAGAAAGGCCGGTCGCCGGGCTTCCGTGCGGTAAGGTGGGCCGAGTAGTTCTCGATGCCGCTGCAGAAGCCCATCTCCTGCAGCATCTCGAGGTCATAGTTCGTCCGCATGCGGATGCGTTGGGCCTCGAGGTATTGCTGGTTCTTCTCAAAGAAGCCCACGCGCTCGTCGAGTTCGGCCTTGATCGCCGCGATGGCGTGGTCGAGCCGACCCTTGGTCGTCACGTATTGGTTGGCGGGATAAAGGTCGAATTGCTCGATCTTGCGCAACACAGCGCCGCTGACCGGCTCGAACTCCGTCAGCGCCTCGATCTCATCGCCGAAGAATTCCACCCGCAGGCCATGCTCCAGGTAGGCCGGCATCACGTCGACTGTGTCGCCGCGCACGCGAAAGGCGCCGCGCTTCAGCTCGTAGTCGTTCCGCTCGTAGAGGTTCTCCACCAGTCGCTCGAGGAACTTGTTGCGGTTGAAGCTGCCGCCGCGGGTCAGCGCGATGCGCATCGCCGAGAAATCCTCGGGCGAGCCGAGGCCGTAGATGCACGAGACGCTGGCTACCACGATCACGTCGCGCCGGCTCACCAGCGAGCTGGTCGTGGAGATGCGCAGGCGCTCGATCTCCTCGTTGATCGACGAGTCTTTCTCGATAAAGGTGTCGCTGGACGGCACGTAGGCCTCGGGCTGGTAGTAGTCGTAGTAGCTGACGAAGTATTCGACGGCGTTGTCCGGGAAAAAACCCTTGAACTCCGAGTAGAGCTGCGCCGCGAGCGTCTTGTTGTGCGAGATGATCAACACCGGCCGGTCGAGCTGCGCGATGACGTTCGCCATGGTGAACGTCTTGCCCGAGCCCGTCACGCCGAGGAGCGTCTGGTCCTTGTTCCCGTCCCGGAACGACTGCACCAGCTTGGCGATCGCCGCCGGCTGGTCGCCGGTGGGCTGGTAATCGGACTTCAGCTGGAAAAGGGACATGGGCGAAAATTCTTCGTAGGTTGCCCGCTTGCGGGCAACGTGGCGAGCAAGCTCGCCACCTACAGTCTATTTGCAAGCAGCACGTTACAGCCCGAAGATCCGCAGCACCCCGCCGCGCAGCGCGGCCCAGAACTTACGAACCTCCTCCTGCGGACCCTTCGCCGAGGTCTCCTGGCACAGGAACACCCCTTCCCCCTCGAAAAGGTCGTCGAACAGCGGGTTCATGCCGCGGAAATACGCCCAGAAGGTCTCCGCCCGCACCGGCCGGTAGGCCAGTCCCGGCGTAAACCCGATCGTGGCATCCTGGTTCGTGCGCCGGGCGGGCGACGGGTTGCCCGCGTCGGCGGTCAGCACCTCCGCCCGCACCCCGCGGCTGCCGGAGACGAGCAGCCGGCACGGACCGACGAACTCAAAATACCTGAGCTGACCGGTGACCCACGACTGCATCGTGAAAAGCCGCCAGTGCCGCCGGATGCGCACCTTGCCCCCGCCCAGCCCGACGGCCCCGGCCAGGAAGCTAGGCCGCATCACCAGCGAGGCGCCGGACGGCACGGTGACCAGCACGAGCTCCGTGTTGGGGTTTTCCTGGCTCGAGAAGGTCGCCCGGTAGGTCACGTCCGTCGTCCGGTTCAGCATCTCCACCAGTTCCGTCAAACCGGCGGCCGCGCAGGTCAGGGGCATGCTCCAGTCGAGCACCGACTTGGTCCGCTTCTTGAGGCCCTCGTCCGACGACTGCAGGAACTTCTCCTTCACCCACAGCGTGTCGCCCGGCCCCAAGGTCAGGTCCATCGACGACCGGCTGGTGGTGATCTCCGGCAACACCTCCGTGGCCGGCCCGAGCAGAACGGGCGCGCGGCCCGAGACAAACGGGGCGAAAACCAGATAGGCAAAAATCCGCGCCAGCGGCGGCCCGAGAAAATACAACCCGACGATCAGCAGCACATACGGGCCGTGCTTCGACCAGGCCTCGCGGACGTAGTGGACGACCTTGGACTTGTTTTCCTCGGCTGACTTGAGCTGCAGTTGCATCCGGCCGAGTGCGATCTCCAGGCCGTCCTTCTCCCACTGCGTGCGCTTGAGGTTCTCCTGCAATTCGGCCTGCCGTTTCAGCGACTCGGCCTGCATCTGGCGCATGCGGGCAAGGCGTTCCTCGTTCTCGCGCAGCTGCGCGGAGTCCGTGGTCAGGCGGCTTAGCCCACTGCCCAGGCTCTCGAGCTCATTCGCCACCTTGGCGGCCTGGGCGGCCCGTTCCTGCTGGGCCGTGACCTCCACCCGCATCGCGGCCATGCGGGCCTCGACATCCGACAGTGCGGCCCGGAGCTTGGCGGTCTCGCCGGTCAGGGCCCGGACGATCTCCAGCCGGCGCAGGTCGAAGTCCACCTGGTCACGGAAATAGACCCAGAAACCGAGCCCGGCCAAGGCAACCACGGCGAGAACCGCGCCAAAGATGAGCTTGTGCGACAACCACGAGATAATTCGGCCAAGGGTCCCCATAAATCATGCAGACTTCATGGATGATTAGATTGTTTCATTGAATCCCGAAGCCAATTGCTAAACGCCCGCGGATGACGCAACCTCCGGCCAACAAAAAACGGGCTTCCCCGCCCCCATACCCCATGGCCCTTCACCAATCGATCTACCATTCGCCTGTCTTCCAGCAGGCCTGCACCCAGTTCGACGCCGCCGCCGACATCCTCGGCATGGACGCCGGACTCCGCGAACGCACCAAGCGCCCCCGGCGCTGCGTTGTCGTTTCGATGCCCGTCCGCATGGACGACGGCCGCATCGAGATCTTCGAGGGCTACCGCGTGCAGCACAACCTCTCGACCGGCCCCGCCAAGGGCGGCATCCGGTTCCACCAGGACGTCACGCTCGGCGAGGTCGCCGCGCTGGCCATGTGGATGAGCTGGAAGTGCTCCCTCGCCGGCCTGCCCTATGGCGGCGGCAAGGGCGGCGTCATCGTCGATCCCCGCAAGCTTTCCACCACCGAGCTCGAGCGCCTCTCGCGCCGCTACATGCAGGAGATCCTGCCCTTTATCGGACCCAACGTCGACATCCCCGCCCCCGACGTCGGCACCAACGAGCAGGTCATGGCTTGGATGATGGACACCTATTCCAACCACCAAGGGCATTTCGATCCCGGCGTCATTACCGGCAAGCCAATCGCCCTCGGCGGTTCGCTGGGCCGCAAGGAAGCCACTGGCGAAGGCGTCGCTTGGTTCGTCAAGGCCTACCTGCAGGACCTCCACATCGAGCCCGAAAAGACCACTGTCGTCATTCAGGGCTTCGGCAACGTCGGCAGCGAGGCCGCCCTCGCCCTCTATGACTGGGGCGCCGAGGTCATCGGCATCTCTGACTACACCGGCGGCATCCACAACGCCAAGGGCATCGACCTCAAGGCCGCCATCGCTTGGGTCGAGAAGAACAAGAACCTCCAGGGCTTCCCCGGCGGCGACGCGATCACCAACGAGCAGCTGATGGAGCTGCCCTGCACCGTCCTGATCCCCGCGGCGCTCGAGCGCGTCATCACCGAGAAGAACGCCGGCAAGCTCAAGTGCCGCATCCTCGCCGAGGGCGCCAACGGCCCGACCACCAACGAGGCCGACAAGATCCTCAGCGAGCGCGGCGACATCCTCGTGATCCCGGACGTGCTCTGCAACTCGGGCGGCGTCATCGTCTCCTACTTCGAGTGGCTGCAGAACCTGCAGAACTACTATTGGACCAAGGGCGAGGTCTTCGACAAACTCTACCGCATGCTCGCCAAGGCGAAGGCCTCGGTCGACGAGACGCAGAAGAAATACAAGTGCAGCCACCGCACCGCCGCCCTCGTGCTCGGCATCGCCCGCGTCGCCGAGGCCAAGGCCAAGCGCGGGTTGTTCCCGTGATAAATGCCGGTTGAAGGCTGAAAGGTGAAAGTTGAATGACCGGCACCGAATGGTGCGGCCCTCAACTTTCAACCTTCAACTCTCAACTGCGTGCCAGCAGGCACGCTCACAGCACCATGAACGAGAACGCCACGATCAGCGTCGGCACGAGCGCGCCGAGCAGCAGCCCGAGCGGCGACACGCCACCGGGAAAATAGCGCTGCAGGATCGACTGACCGGCGGGGTTCGGCGCGTTGGCGATGACCGTCAGTCCACCGCCGGTGACCGCACCGGACACGACGGCGAACTTCAGCTCCTCGGTGAAATTGGGCACGAGCGTCGCGAGATAGGTGATCAGCGCGTTGTCGTTGAATGCCGTCAGGATCGTCGCCCCGGCAAACAACGGCACCTCGCCGAGGCTGCCCAGCACAGGCTCGATCCACCAGCCCTGCAGGCCGCCGTGGATGACCAGACCGGCGAGGAAGAAGCCCACCAGCATCGGACTGCGGAGATCCACCTTGCTCTGGTGGTGCCCCGTGGCTTGGGCGAAGGCCAGGAAGAACAGGAAGCCGCCGATAAACAGCACCGGGTGGTGCGCCGCCCACACGGTGAAGCCGAGGAACGCGAGGTGCACCACCGTGACCCACAACGGCACGGGTTCACCCTCTTCCGCGTCCCCGCCCGTCGCGGGCTGCAGCGCGAGCAGCTCCCGCCGGAAGACGAGGAAATAGACGATATTCGACATCACGATGCCCGTGATCGCATGCCAGCCGAAGTGCGTGAACATGTAGGCCATGTCCCAGCCCCAGGCCGCGGCCACCATCAGCACCGGCGGCGCGGCGAAATGCGTGAGCGTGCCGCCAATCGAGATGTTAACGAAGAGCAACCCGAGCGTCGCATACATCAGACGGCCGGACGGCTTCAGGGTGTAGAATTGCTTGGCCAGCAGCAGCGCCGCGATCGTCATGGCCGCCGGCTCGGTGATGAACGAGCCAAGGATCGGCGCCACCGTCAGGATCGCGAGCCACCACGCCCAGGGACGGCCGCCGCCGAGCGAGGCCACGAGGCGCAGGCTCTGTTCCGCCAGCCGCATGACCGGCCGCGTCGAGGCCAGCGCCATGATGATGACCACGAACATCGGCTCGGTGTAGTTCACCGTGTTCGCGATGTAGTGGGTGGCGGTGTCGAGGCCCTTGAACCAGACGATGGCTCCGCCGAGCGCGACGGCCCAGATGCCGAACACCGCCTCAATCTCGCCGAAAAAGTGCAAGATCTGCCCCCAGAAGCTGACCTCGTCGGGCTGGCCGTCATTGTCGCTGTCGCCGCGCTTGATCTTCAGCCGTTCACAATGCCGCTCCTCGACCACATGGCCCCAGTGCCGGATCTTCGGGGCGACGAAGGTGTGGAGGACCGCGAGGATGAAGATCACCGTCGCCACCACGTTGAACGGCTCGGCGGCGGCCCGGGCCCTGATCACGTCCATCATCCCGCCGGCCGCCGGATCGGCGTAGGCGGCCAGGTCCCGCGGAAACGGCTCCGCTGGTGCGGCCGACGCCGCCCAGGCCGCCGGTGCGGCCAGGAGCAGGCCAAGGAGCATTGCGCGGCGGATCATGAGAGAAGTGCCGGCAGCTCGGTCAGGCTGTGAATGAAGGCGTGCGCGCCGGCCTTCACCTTGGCGCGCGGTGTGTAGCGGCCGAAGCCGACAAAAAGGTCGACGACCGGCTTGGTCTCAAGGTCACTCACTCCGTCCCCCACCATCACGGTGCGGACCGGCGCCAGCTCGCGCTTGAGGGCGGCGATCAGCTCGGGTTTCCCTCCAGAGCGGGTGGTGGGGAATTTCGTGTCGTATCCGGCGTAGTTGCCAGTGGAGTCAAAAAACAGGTCCACGGCCTCGACGCGCGCGATGCCGAGGTGCGCCGCCAGCGGCGCGATGACCTGCCGGAAACCGCCGCTCAGGATCAGCGGCGTCCAGCCGGCGGCCTTGAGCTGTCCGATGGTCGCGAGCGCGGTGGGCTCCACCTGCTCCACATATTGCCGGCCGACCGCGATCACATCGGCCAGGCGGGGCCGGATGATGTCGAGGCGGCGGGCAAAGACGTCCTGGACGGCGATCCTGCCCTCCATCGCAGCCGTGGTCATGGCCTCGACCTCGGCGAACACCTGCGGGCCGCGCACCCGCGCCAGCTCGTCAATGCCCTCGATGGCGCTGAGCGTCGAGTCGCAATCGAAGATGACGAGTTTCAGGGGTGTGGCCACGGCAGACACGGAACACACGGAAACGGCCGGAGGGAAGGCTTTTTGCCAGTCTCCGGCCCGGCCAATAAAAAAGCCCTCCGCAACGGGAGGGCTTCGGGGCGCGGCGCGGGGCCGGCTTACTTGACCTTGGTGGCGCGCTTGAACTTCGTGGTGAACTTCTCCACGCGGCCGGCGGTGTCGACGAGGCGCTTCTCGCCGGTGTAGGCGGGATGCGAGTCCATCGTGACGTCGCGCACGATGACGTAGTAGTCCTGGCCGTCGATCTTCTCGGTGCGGGCGGACTTCATCGTGGACTTGGTCAGGAATTTCTTGCCTGTTCCGATGTCGAGGAAGCAGACGTTGTTGAGAGCGGGATGGCCTTCGGTCTTCACGGTAAGGAGGGGAAGTTAATTAGCCTTGGCGCGCCTTGTAACGCGGTTCGACTTTGTTGATGACGTAGATCTTGCCTTTGCGACGGACCACCTGGCAGGCCGGGTGACGCACCTTGGCGGATTTGATGGAGGAGACGACTTTCATAAAAACTAAGGAAGAAGATGGCGGCGGCTTACCCTGTCAAAGGAAAAGATTTAAACATGGAGGCGGGGCCATCAGCCCCGCGGGTATCGCTCTCGCAACCGATGGCCCGCAGGGCTGATGGCCCCGCCTCCAATTAGCTAAACCGCTGATATCCCTAGTTTACCGTCGGATCCTCGGGTTCGCCGGCCTGCAGCTTCAGATCGGGGTCGATTGAACCCAAAATCTGGCGCCAGAGCCCCACCCCGTCGCTTTTGCCCAGGATCTCACCCTCGACCGTCGTGACCAGCCAAGTGTCATGCTTCAATTCGTTCTCGAGCTGGCCCTCGCCCCAGCCGGCATAGCCAAGGAAGGCGCGGAGCGTCACGCCGGGCGAGCCGACAAGATCCGCCGCCTGCGCGGGCTCGATGCCGAAGTGCAGCTGGAACGCGCTCTCCTTCTCCAGCCACTGCCAAGAGACAATGATAAGTTGCTCGGGCTCCACCGGCCCGCCCGCATAGACCGGCACGCCGGCCAGCGGACCGAGGGCGAACTCGGTGTTCAATTCGCCGAGTTGCTTGTCCAGCGGCCGGTTCAGCACGACGCCCATCGCGCCCTCGCCGCTGTGCGCCGACAGGAGGATGACCGTGCGCTTGAACGTCGGCTCGCGCAGCGCCGGGTGCGCCAGCAGCAGCTGGCCGGCGAGGGTGTCGCTCTTCTTCGCGGTGCGCCGTTCCTTCATGGTGATTCGGAGGTAGGTTGCGCGCTCGCGCGCAACGTGGCGCGCCAGCGCGCCACCTACAGTTTTGTGATCTTCACGCCGGCATCCTTCAGGATGGGGCGCACCAGCGGGTCGTTGTGGTAATCCTGGTGGTATTTGACCTCGCCGATGCCGGCGGCCGCGAGGATCTTGGCGCAATTGATGCACGGGTAATGCGTCACATAGGCCGTGCAGCCGTCCACGCTCGAGCCGCGGCGGGCGGCGTCGGCGATGGCGTTCTGCTCGGCGTGGACCGTGGCCTGCTCGTGGCCGTCGCGCATGCGCGAGGCATGGGGCGTGCCGGGCAGCCAGCCGTTGTAACCGGCGGCGATCAGGCGGTTCTTGCGCTCGCCGGACGACACGATCACGCAGCCGACGTTGAGCCGGTGGCAGTTCGAGCGCGAGGCGATGAGCTTGGCCGTCGCCATGAAATACTCGTCCCAGCTCGGCCGGTGCGGGAAGGCCTCGGTGGCCTGCGCGATGAGATCGATCGGGTTCTGCTTTTTGCCGGCTGCCATGGCGTCAACGGTGGGAAGGACCGGCCAGCTGGCAAGGTGGAACCGGCGCTCCGCGCCGGTTCAGCCCGCGCGGAGCGCGGGCTCCACCCGTGGCTTGCACGCCACTACCCCGCCCCTCAACCTCAGCGCATGGCCTCGCTCCAGCAACTCGTCGACTACTGCGACAAACGCACCCGCCGCCCGGCCTTCAAGGACTTCCCGGGCGCGCACAACGGGCTGCAGGTCGCCAACGACGGGCGCGTGACCCGTATCGGCGCCGCCGTGGACGCCGGGCTCGTGCCGTTCGAGACCGCCGCCGAGCGGGGCGTGGATTTCCTCATCGTGCACCACGGCCTGTTCTGGGGCGGCGTCCAGCCGCTGACCGGCCCGGTCTACAGCCGCTTCGCCGCCCTGGTCCGCGGCAACTGCGCCGTCTATTCCAACCACCTGCCCCTCGACGCCCACGAGGAGATCGGCAACAACGCCATCCTCGCGCGTCAGCTGGGCCTGAAGCCCCGGACCCGTTTCCTCCCGCACGAGGGTGAGTTCATCGGCTGCATCGCGTCCAACCGGCTCAAGCGCTCCCAGCTCTGCGCCCGCCTCGAGGAGCTTTACCCGCGCGTCATCTCCATCGACTGCGGCAGCGCCGCCCCGAAGCAGGTCGCCTTCTGCAGCGGCAGCGGCAACAGCGCCGTGCCCCAGTTGGTCGCGGCCGGCGTGGACACGCTCATCACCGGCGAGCTCCGCGAGGAGTGGTTCAACTACGCCCAGGAGCACCGGCTCAACCTCATCTGCTGCGGCCACTACGCGACCGAGGTCCACGGCGTGAAGGCCCTCGCCGCCGAGCTCGCCAAGAAATTCCACCTGCCCTGGGAATTCATCGAAACGGAGAACCCCCTGTGAAAATCGCCATCCTGCACGGCCCCAACCTCGACCGCCTCGGCAAGCGCGAGCCGGAAATCTACGGCCACGCCACGCTCAAGGACCTGGAGAAGCTCGTCCGCGCGGAGGCCCGGAAACTCGGCTTCTCCACCGTGTTCTTCCAGTCTGCCCACGAGGGCGCGCTGGTGGACAAGATCCACGCTCTGACCGACCGCGGCATCGACGCCTTCATCGTCAACTTCGGCGCCTACTCCCACACCAGCATCGCCCTGCACGACGCCCTCGCCGCCTCCGGCCTGCCGGCGGTCGAGGTCCACATCTCCGACATCAAGAAGCGCGAGAAATTCCGCCACAAGTCCATGACCGCCGGCGCCTGCATCGCGATGGTCTCGGGCAAGGGTTTCCCCGGCTACGTCGAGGCCCTGGGGCTGCTCGCCAAGCTCTGAGCATGGGCCAGCACCTGCCCGATTTTGCCGAGCCGCGGTGGTTCGTCTGCCACACAAAGCCCCGTTGCGAAAAGAAGTTCGACGACCTGATGGCGCGCGAGCACTTCCCGCATTACCTGGCGCTCATCCAGAGCGTGCGCCGCTACGGCGCCCAGAAAAAGACCTTCACCAAGCCGCTGTTCGCCGGCTACGTCTTCGCCCGGCTGGAGCCGGCCCGCAAGGACTGCATCTACCAGCAGGACCTGCTCGTCCGCGCCATGCTGGTCGGGAACGAGGAGGTCTTTCTCCGGCAGGTCGAGGACGTGAAGGCCATCTGCGCCTCCGGTTTCGAGGCCGCTATCCACCCGCTGGTCCGCAAGGGCACCCACGTCCGCGTGCAGGGCGGCCCGTTGCACGGCCTCGAGGGTTATGTGGACGACCCGGCGAACCCGCAGGGCATCGTGGTGTCTGTGGATGTGCTGCAACAGGGCCTGCTGGTCCGTTTGCCGCTTGAAAGCCTCCAACTTCTTCCCTGACTTCCGACCCCATGTTTCGCCGCGCCCTCCTGCTCCTGACCGCCGGACTCGCCGCCGGCCCAGCCTCCGCGCAGACCCCCGCCGCCCCCGCACCCGGCCAGCCGCGTCCCGTCCTGTCGCGCCTCATGGACGGTGATCTGACGCCATTCGACATCCCAGGCACCTTCAGGATCCTCTTCCGGCCGCATTTCGGCGACCTGGTGCGCCGCGACTACATGCGCACCGAGGCCGGCCTCCGCTGGGCATTGAACAAGAATTTCGACATCAGCGCCGAGGCCTCGGTGTATTTCAACCACGGGCTCGGCGACACCAACGAGGGTTACGGCATCGGCCGCGTGCGGCTGGGCTCGCGCTACCTGCTCGATGAATGGCCGCGCGCCGGCTACGACACCAGCCTCGCGCTGACCATGGAGGCGCCGGTGGGCGATCCGCCGGTCGACATGACCGACGGCCAGTATCGCCTGACCCCGAGCTTCCTGGTTCATCGCCCGTCGATTCGCCACCCCAAGTTCACCGCTTTCGCCGGTCTCGGCCTCGACTTGATCGACCCCAGCGACATTCCCGGCCGGTTCGTCAGCAACCAGCCGCAAGAAGATTCGATGAACGGCACCATCGGCGCCATCTACGACCTGGGGCAGCTCAAGTATGTCGTCTCAGCCACCTATGCCACCACCGCCTGGCTGGGCCAGAACACCGAGCATTTTGTCTACGTGCTGCCCAGCGTGCAGTGGTATGTGCCGCGCAAGTTCACCTTCAACTCGAAGACGCAGTGGATCGCGGGTCTCGGCCTGCGCACCAGTTGGGGACCCGACGGCACCGACATCAGCGTGCGCACCCGCATCCGCGCAGAAATCACCTTCCGCCAGTTCATGCGTAACTTTCGCGACCGCAACAAGCCGAAGGAGCCGGTCGCGCCCTAGCGCAGCAGCACCCAGAGCCACGCGCCGAGGTGCAGGGTCGCGCAGGCCGCGAGGGCCGCGACGAAGTCATCCGCCACGATGCCCCACCCGCCCGGCCAGCGCTGCAGGCGGGAAATGCCAAGCGGCTTCAGGATGTCGTAGAAGCGGAACAGCCCGAACCCGGCCAGCAGCGCCACCCAGTCCGCCAGGCCGGCCACGTAGCCCGCGCGCCAGCCGAGGAACACCAGCGGCATGACCGCGAACTCGTCGAGGATCACCTCGCCCGGGTCCTTCTTGCCGAGCCGGCGGGCCGCGTCGCCGCAGAACGCCACGGCGATATAGCTGAGCAGCACCGACCAGGCAAAGATTACTTCCCAGCGCGAGTGACGGAAAAGCAGGATAAAATACAGCAGGCCCGCCAGCGAACCCCACGTGCCCGGCGCCGGCAGCCGCGCGCCCAGCGGACCGAGCGTGGCCACGGTCACGACGAACCGGGTGGAAAAGATCCGCGGCCAGCGTGGCTCCGGCAGTTCCATGATCAGTCCTGCACCACGTGCCCGTGCCGCTTGAAATACGAGATCCCGGAGGTGACCGTCAGCACGGCGGACAGGACATACAGGCCGAGGCCGGCCCAGTGCACCACCCGGACCATCGTGTCCTCGGTGCCGCCGAAGAGGTGGCCGAAATCCGTCGCGAACATCCGCGCCCCGAGCAGCCAGCCGATGGCGTTGAGCTGCACGAAGGTCTTCACCTTGCCGCCCGCGTCGGCCTCGACCACGAGGCCCTTGGTCGCCGCCGCCATGCGCAGGCCGGAGATCGTGAATTCCCGGGCGATGATCAGCAGCAGCAGCAGCATGGCCGTGATGCGGAACCCCGCGAAATAACCGCCGTTCACCAGCGCGATCATCAGGCCGATGACCATCACCTTGTCGATCACGGCGTCCATGAACCGGCCGAACGCCGAGACCTGGTTGGCCCGGCGCGCCAGCAGGCCGTCCAGCCAGTCGGTCAGCGCCGAGGCAATGAAGAGCCAGAACGCCCACGTCGCCGCCCACTGCCAGTCCGAATACATCAGGGCGACGATGACGAACATCATCGGCACGCGCGAAATCGTCAGCACATTGGGCAGGGTGAACTTCACCCGTCGAGTCCAGACAACCGCCCCGGCGTTGGCAATCCCTTGCTGCAACGGGACCGGGATTTGACACAAAACGTCCTCGCTATCCGTTGACCCGTTAAGTTGAGTGTCATCGCGAGGCCTGCTGCAGGCCGTGGCGATCCAGCCGCCTGGATTGCTTCGTCGCCGGGCTCCTCGCAATGACAAGGCGCATGAAACTCTGCATCTACCCCGGAACCTTCGACCCGTTCACCAACGGGCACCTCGACGTGCTGCAGCGCGCCGCCAAGCTCTTCAAGCATGTGCGCGTCGCCGTCGCCATCGACTCGACCAAGAAGCCCCTCTTCAGCCCCGAGCGGCGCGTCGCCCTCATCCGGGCCAACCTCCGCGGCCTGCCCAACGTCGACGTCGTGAGCTTTGACGGCCTGCTCGTCGAGTTCGCCCGCAAGGAGAAGGCTGTCGCCATCATCCGCGGCCTGCGCGCCCTCTCCGACTTCGAGTTCGAGTTCAACATGGCCCTCATGAACCGCCACCTTGAGCCCAAGGTGGAGACCATCTTCGTCATGCCGAAGGAATCCTACAGCTACACCAGCTCCTCGCTCGTGAAGCAGATCGCCAAGCTCGGCGGCGATGTCTCGAAGTTCGTCCCGACCAACGTCGCCAAGGCGCTGCGCGGGGCCTACCCGGGCAAATAGCCCGAAAGACGGACGAGGTTGGGATTGCCCCGGATGCGCTCCGTGGCACCTTGGCGCGAGCTTCCCTCCCCTATGCACACCGCCTCGTTCCTGCGCCAGCTGCTGCCGGTGATTTTCGCCACGCTGGGCCTCGGTGCCCTCGCTTCCGCCGCCGAGCCCACTCCGGGCTACTATCGTTTTCCCGCCATTCATGGCGACACCATCGTCTTCACCGCCGAGGGCGATCTCTGGCGCGCCAGTGCCTCCGGGGGCACCGCCCAGCGGCTGACCACCCATGCCGGCCTGGAATTCGGCGCCGCCATCTCGCCCGACGGCAAGTGGCTCGCCTTCTCCGCCCAATACGAGGGCCCGACCGAGGTCTACGTGATGCCCCTCGGCGGCGGCCTGCCGAAGCGCCTGACCTACGAGGGCGAAACCGCCCAGGTCCGCGGCTGGACGCCCGACGGCAAGGTCCTCTACGCCACCCAACATTTTGCCACCCTGCCCGACTCCGCGCTCGTCGCGCTCGACCCCGCGACCGGCGCGCGCACCTTCCTGCCGCTCGCGCAGGCCGACGAGGGCATCTACGACGACACGGGCAAGACGCTGTTCTTCACCCGCTACTCCTTCCAGGGCAGCCACGCCAAGCGTTACGCCGGCGGCACCGCCCAGAATCTCTGGCGTCTCGACCCCGGCGCCAAGGAAGCGGTCCGCCTCCAGCCTGACTACGCCGGCACCGACCGCTGGCCGATGTTCTGGGCCGGGCGCGTCTATTTCGCCAGCGAGCGCGACGGCACGAGCAACCTGTGGTCGATGAAGCCCGAAGCGCCGACCTCAAGCAGCACACCCGCCACGCCGACTTTGGCATCAAGCGCCCGATGCAGCAGGGCGGCCGCATCGTCTACCAGAATGGCGCGGACCTTTACCTCCACGACATCAAGACCGGCCAGTCCACGAAGCTCGCCCTCAGCCTCGCCTCCGACTTCGACCAGATGCGCGAGACCTGGGTGACCAAGCCCGCGGACTTCCAGACTGGCTTCAGCTTCTCGCCCGAGGGTGACCGCGTCGCCCTCGTGGTGCGCGGGCAGGTCTTCGTCGCCCCGGTCGGCTCCGGCCGCCTGGCCGAGGTCACGCGCGCCAGCGGCGTGCGCTACCGTTCGGCCAGCTTCAGCGCTGACGGCAAGTCGCTGCTCGTCCTGTCCGACGAGAGCGGCGAGGTGGAATTCTGGCGCACCCCCGCCAACGGCGTCGGCGCGCGCGAGCAGCTGACCAAGGGCAGCCAGGTGCTGCGCGTTTCAGGCCTGGCGTCCCCCGACGGCAAGTGGATCGCCTCCGCCGAGCGCGACCAGGAGCTGCGCCTGTTCAATACCGAGACCAAGGAGACCCGCTCCATCGCCCGCTCGATGGACCGGGACTTTGATGGCGCCACGCTGGACTGGTCGCCGGACAGCCGCTGGCTCGCCTACACTCTCACCGCCCCGACCGGCAATTCCCAGGTCCAGCTCTACAGCGTCGAATCCAACCAATCCACGCCGGTCACCAGCGACCGCGTGATCAGTGACGAAGGCACCTTCAGCCCGGACGGCAAGTGGTTCTACTTCCTGTCCGACCGCTCGTTCTTCTCCCCCATCGGCGCGCCCTGGGGCCCGCGCCAGCCGGAGCCGGTGCTCGACCGCACGACCAAGATCTACGCCCTCGCCCTCGGCCGCGAGACCCGCTCCTCCTTCCAGCCGGCCGACGAACTCGCCGAGGCGGACAAGAAGCCCGCGGCCAAGGAGGAAAAGAAAGCCGACGCCGACAAGGCCGCCGAACCCGCGAAAAAAGCCGAAAAGTCCAAAGCCGAAATCGTCCTCGAGGGCATCGTGACGCGCCTTTGGGAAGTCCCGGTCCCCGCCGGCAACTACCAGAACCTGAGCGTCACGGACAAATTCATCTACGTCCTCGACCGCGAACCCGTCACCCCGGCGACCGCCGGCTCGCCCACGCGTCGCCTTGTCGCCGTCGAGATCAAGAACAAGGACGTCGAGGCGGTCACGGTCGCCAGCGGCCTGGCGTCCTACCGGGTATCCGCCGACGGGAAGAAGCTGCTCCTCCTGCAGAAGGAGGACTTCCATGTCGTCGACAGCGCAGCCAAGGCCGCGACCCTCGACGCCAAGTCCAAGGTCAACCTCGGCGCCCTCAAGTTCGCCTATTCGCCGCGCGAGAGCTGGAAGCAGATGTTCACCGATGCGTGGCGGCTGCACCGCGACTATTATTACGACAAGAAGATGCATGGCGTCGACTGGTCGGCCAACCTCGCGAAGCACCTGCCGCTGGTCGACCGGGTCACCGACCGCTCCGAGCTCAACGACGCGCTCAACTACCTCGTCAGCGAACTCTCCTCGCTGCACACCGACGCGCGCGGCGGCGAGTTCCGCAAGGTCGACCCCGAGATCGGCGTCGCCACCCTCGGCGCCCGCTGGACCCGCGACGAGGCGGCCGGCGGCTACCGGCTGGAGCACATCTACCAGGGCGACCCTGACTTCCCCGACAAGCTCGGGCCCCTGCTGAAGCCCGGCCTTAGCATCAAGGCCGGTGATGTCGTTCTCGAGATCAACGGCGTGGCGACGCTCTCCGTGCCCGACGCGGCCGCCCTGCTCCGCAACCAGGCCGGCCGGCAGGTGCTGCTGAAACTCGCGCCCGCCGCGGGCGGCGACGCCTTTGCCCGCGTCATCACCCCGCTGGCCGCCAGCGAGGCCGCCAACCTGCGCTATGATGATTGGGAGCACTCGCGCCGGCTCAAGGTGGACGAGAAGTCCTCCGGCCAGATCGGCTACGCCCACATCCGGGCCATGGGCACGCCCAACTACTACGAGTTTGTCCGCAACTACTACGCCGCCGCCAACAAGGGCGGGCTCATCCTGGACCTCCGCCACAACCGCGGCGGCAACATCGACAGCTGGCTGCTCTCCCGCCTCATGCGCCCGGCCTGGATGTGGTGGGCCCCGCGCGACGGCAATGTGTCCGCGAACTTCCAGAACTCCTTCCGCGGCCACCTCGTCGTGCTGGTCGACGCCTTCACCGCCTCCGACGGCGAGACGATGGCCAACGGCGTGCGCCACCTGAAGCTCGGCCAGAGCATCGGCACGCGCACCTGGGGCGGCGGCATCTGGCTGCGCGGCGGCATCAACGCCCTCGTCGACCGCGGCTACGCGCGCGCCGCCGAGACCGGCTCCTTCATCCCCGGCGAGGGCTGGGTGATCGAGGGTCCGGGCTTCACGCCGGACTTCATCGTGGACAATACTCCCGTCGCCACCTTCCGCGGCGAGGACGCACAACTCGATGCCGCGATCAAATACCTTCAGGAAAAGATCGCCACCGAGCCGAAGCACCTGCTGCCCGCGATTCCGGCTTACCCGGACAAGTCGCTGAAGAAATAGCACCTGCCATCAGGTGGAGTGCTCCTTTGTAGGTTGCGCGCTTGCGCGCAACGCTCGGGATCATGAAACGCGAGACTGGCCCTAATGCCCTCCGTCGCGGCCGCGCTTCGCTACCCGGTGCCAATTATTTCATCACAGCCTGCGCAGTCCCACGCGAGCCAGTCCTGCGCGCCACCGTCGCCGATGCCATCCTGACGGCATTGCGTGAGCCAGAGACTGGAAGCATCTGGCGGCTGCGCTGTGGAACGATCATGCCCGATCACATCCACTGTTTGATCGAACTAGGGGCGATCCATTCACTTCCTCAGGCAGTTGGCCGTTTCAAGTCCCTCACCAAGGCAATCATGATCAGCGCCGCTGCGTCCTGGCGGGGAAATTTCTACGATCATCGGCTACGAGCGAACGAATCCGCGGAACCCGTGATCCGCTATATCTTCATGAACCCCTATGCGGCCAAACTGATCCAGCCCGGTGAAAGATGGCCATGGTTTTACTGCTGCGCTGAAGACTGGACCTGGTTCAGCGGATTAACCGACTCAGGGCAGCCCTATCCGGAATGGCTTACGTAGGTTGCCCGCTCGCGAGCAACGTGGCGCGCAAGCGCGCCACCTACACGATCCATTGGAACGCCTTACTTCACGCCGGCGGCCTTGAGCGTGGCCTCCATGTAGGCCGCGTAATCGGCCTTCAGCTTCTTGAGCGAGTCCATGTGGATATACATCATGTGGCCGGCCTCGTAGTAGCTCATGGTGATGTTGCCGCGCACCGCCGGGTCGAGGCCCATGTGCTTCACGGTGTAGTCGGTGGCGAAATAGGGCGTGGCGAGGTCATAGTAGCCGTTGGCGACCCAGACCTTCAGGAACGGGTTCTTCGTCATCGCACGCTTCAGCGTCTCGGCGACGTTGAGGTATTCGTTCTCCACGTTGGCGTAGCTCCACGGCTGCACGCGGCCCGTGAGGATCTCGTAGGACAGGTCGTTTTCATATTTCAGGTCGCGCCGGGCGTAGTCGTTCATCGCCGAGGTGTAGCCGCCGAGGATGGCCTCCATGCTGGGGTCGAAGAACCCGCCGCCGGAACGCGCCCCGCCGCCACCGTCGTTGTCGGCGATGCCGACGATGCGGCTGTCGAGCCGCCCGACGTTGCGGTTCTCGTTCTTCATGAGCTCCGTGACGAAGCCGAAGATGTTGATGCGGAGGTTCTGCTTGAGCACGTATTCCTCGGTCAGGCCGGTGAGGGCCACCAGCTCCTTGGCGATGCGGCTGCGCTCGGCGGCGGACAGCGCGTCGCCCTGCATGAGCGCGAGGGAGTAGTCCTTCAGCACGAACTGCTCGGCACGGGCCAGCGTCTTGGACAGGTCCTTGGCGAGGTCGCCCTTGAGCTTGCCGTGATACCAGGCCGACGCGGTGTAGGTCGGGAGGAAGAGCTGGTAAGGCAGGTCGTTGCCCGGGGCGAAGCGCGCCGTCTGGAAATTCATGATCGAGGACACGAGCATGATGCCGTTGAGGTAGAAGTCGTATTTCTGCTGCAGGTAGTCCGAGAGCCCGGCGGCGCGCGTGGTGCCGTAGCTCTCGCCGACGAGGAACTTCGGCGAGGCCCAGCGCTGGTTGCGCGTGGTCCACAGGCGGATGAACTCGCCGACCGACTCGATGTCGCCGGTGAAGCCGTGGAACTGCTTCGCGTCGACGTCCTTCGCCGCGCGGCTGTAGCCGGTCGAGACCGGGTCGATGAACACGAGGTCGGTCTGGTCGAGCCACGAATACTCGTTGTCCACCCACTTGTAGGGCGGCGGGAGCGAGTCGCCCTTGTCGGTCATGACGACGCGCTTCGGGCCGAGGGCGCCGAGGTGCAGCCAGACGGACGAAGAGCCGGGGCCGCCGTTGAAGGAGAAGGTCAACGGACGCTTCGCGGGGTCGCTTTCGCCGAGCTTGGTGTAGGCGACGAAGAAAATGTTGGCGCGCGGCTCACCCTTCTCGGTCTTCAGCACGAGATATCCGGCCGTGGCCTGGTATTTGATGACCTTCCCGCCGACGGTTACCTCGTGCTCGGTGACGGACAGGACCGGGTCCTTCTCCTCCTTCGGCGCGGCCGGCGTGGCCTTCTTGTCGGCGCCCTTTTCCTTGGGCTCTTCCTGGGCGTGGGCCAGGGTGAAGGTGGCGGTGCAGAGAATCAGCCAGAGGCAGCGGACCAGTTTCATAGGTAAGGGAGGTTGGGGATGAACGGCAGGCAGCGAACCGGCCGTCCCTATGACACGCAACCCGAAATCGGTGGATTGTAACCCGTCATGGGCCACGGCGTCTCAGCGACGGCGGCGCTCATCCAGGGCAACGGTCGGACCGTTGGAATGGGTTGCGCCCCAACCTCCGTCCCGCATTTTTATCGCACCACTCATGGCCTCCTCCCGCTTCGTCCAGATCACCGTTGCCGTTGCCGTCCTCGCGGCCGCCGGCGGTGGCTATTATTATTACAAGCGTTCGCGCACCGCGGAACAGCCGCCGGCCTACAACACGACCCAGGTCGCCCGCGGCAGCATCCGCCAGGTGGTCACGGCCACCGGCCAGCTGGACGCGGTGCTCTCGGTCGACGTGGGCAGCCAGATTTCCGGCCTGATCGTGAAGCTCCATGCCGATTTCAACACCGTGGTCAAAAAGGACCAGGTCATCGCCGAGATCGATCCCGCCACCTACCAGCAGCGCCTCCGCCAGGCCGAGGCCGACCTCGCCTCCACCAAGGCCAGCAACCGCCTTCAGCAGCTCGTCACCGAGCGCACGCGCGAACTCGCCGCCAAGTCCCTCGTCACCCAGCAGGAGGTCGACCAGGCCGAGGCCCAGCTCGCCCAGTCCAACGCCTCGCTGCTCACCCGCGAGGCCTCCGTGCAGAACGCCACGGTCGACCTCAACCGCTGCACCATCCGCTCGCCGATCGACGGCATTGTGATCTCCAAGCAGACCGAGGAGGGCAAGACCGTCGCCGCCAGCCTCAACGCCCCCACCCTGTTCACCATCGCCAACGATCTCGCCAAGATGCAGATCACCGCCGCGGTCGCCGAGGCCGACATTGGCTCCGTCCAGCAGGGCCAGGCCGTGACGTTCACCGTCGACGCCTTCCCCAACCGCGCTTTCACCGGCACGGTCACCCAGGTGCGCAACGCCCCGAAGACCGTGAGCAACGTCGTCACCTACGACACCATCATCAGCGTCGACAACCGCGACCTCAAGCTGCGCCCGGGCATGACGGCCAACGTCTCCGTCATCGTCGCGAGCCGCGAGAACACCCTTCGCATCCCGAACTCCGCCCTCCGCGTCCGCCTGCCGGACAACTCCGGCGTCAAGACCGAGGCTGCGGCTCCCGCCGTGGCCGGCGCCACGGCCGCCGCATCCCCCGCGGCCGCTCCCGCCGCCCCCGCTGGCGGCGCCAACACCGGCGAACGCCGCAACCGCGAAGGCGGCACCGGTGGCGCCAATGCCGAAGGCGGCGGCCGCCGCGGCGGCTTCATGGGCCCCGACGCCACCCCCGAGCAACGCGAGAAGTTCCGCGCCGTCATGGCCGAGGTCGGCATCACCAATTTCCGCGAGGCCACCCCGGAGCAGCGCGAGCAGCTCCGCAAGCTCCTCGTCGAGCGCGGCCTCGCCCCCGCACCCGCCGCGCCCGGCGAGGTGGTCATCACCACCCGCACCATCTACCGCCTGCCCGGCGGCAACAAGGCCGCCACGCCCGAGCCGGTCTCCGTCAAGGTCGGCATCACGGACGGCATCGCCTCCGAGATCATCGATGGCAGCGGCCTGAGCGAGGGTGATGTCATCATCACCGGCCTGGCGGCGGTCGGCGGTGTCGCCGGCCAGCAGCCCGCGGCCAATCCCTTCGGTGGCGGCCGGCGCTTCTAAGGCTCCCATGTCTTCCGTCGTCCAGCTGGAGGAGATCCACAAGATCTACGATTCGGGCGAGGTGCCCGTGCACGCCGTCCGCGGCGTCACGCTCACCATCGGCGCCGGCGAGTTTGTCGCCGTCATGGGCGCCAGCGGCTCGGGCAAGTCCACCATGATGAACCTGCTCGGCTGCCTCGACCGGCCGACCAAGGGGCGCTACCTGCTCGGCGGCACCGACGTCTCCGCCCTCGACCGCAACCAGCTGGCCGACCTGCGCAACCAGAAGCTCGGCTTCGTCTTCCAGGGCTTCAACCTCCTCTCCCGCACCACCGCCCGCGAGAACGTCGAGCTGCCCATGCTCTACGGCCGGCGGCACTTCAGCTCGAAGGAGGTCCGCGACCGCGCCCTGCACAGCCTCGACATCGTCGGCCTCTCCGCCCGCGCCGACCACTTTCCCAGCCAGCTCTCCGGCGGCCAGCAGCAGCGCGTCGCCATCGCCCGCGCCCTCATCAACGAGCCGCAGATCCTCCTCGCCGACGAGCCGACCGGCAACCTCGACTCCAAGACCTCCGTCGAGATCATGGGCGTCTTCCAGAAGCTCAACGAGCAGGGCATCACCATCGTGATGGTCACCCACGAGCTCGACATCGCCCACTACTGCAGGCGCAACCTCATCATGCGCGACGGCCGCCTCGTCAGCGACGTGCAGGTCGAGAACCGCCTCATCGCCACCATGGAAATGAAAAAGATCCTGGACGCGGAAGCGGCGGCGAAACTGACGGCCTGAATCATTTTCGATTTATGATTTACGATTTACGATTGAAGACCGCCGGCGACTGCTCCTCCGCCCTGGACCCGTTGGAACTGCTGGTCGCGTGCCTTGGGGTTTCCCAATCAGAAATCATAAATCGTAATTCATAAATTTCCCCATGCGCTTCGCCAACATCATCAAGGTCGCCCTCCGCGCGCTGCGCCGCAGCGCCATGCGCTCCATCCTGACCGCTCTCGGCATCATCATCGGCGTCGCCGCCGTCATCGCCATGGTCAGCATCGGCAACGGCGCCAAGTCCCAGGTCGAGTCCTCCATCGCCAGCCTCGGCCAGAACCTCATTAACATCTTCCCGGGCAGCATGACCTCGGGCGGCATGCGCGGCGGCTGGGGCTCGGCCAGCAGCCTCACCGTCGAGGACGCCCTCGCCATCCAGCGCGAGGTCGCCGGCGTCGCCGCGATCACCCCCGAGATGCGCGACCGTTCCCAGGTCCTCGCCAACGGCCTCAACTGGAACACCCAGGTGCTCGGCGAGGACATCAGTTACCTCGACATCCGTCTCTGGAGCCTCGCCGACGGCGAGATGTTCACCGAGGCCGACGTCCGCTCCGGCACCAAGGTCTGCGTCATCGGCAAGACCGTCGCCACGCAGCTGTTCCCCGACATGGACCCGATCGGCCAGAACATCCGCGTCCGCAACATCCCCTTCAAGATCGTCGGCGTGCTCACCGCGAAGGGCTTCAATTATTTCGGCCAGGACCAGGACGACGTCATGGTCATCCCCTACACCAGCTTCCTCAAGCGCCTCGCCCGCCGCCCCAACCTCAACTCCATCCTCGTGCAGGCCGCCTCGCCTGACGACATGGCCCGCGTGCAGCAGGACATCACCGACCTGCTCCAGCAGCGCCGCAACGGCCGCGACCCCGACTTCACCGTCCGCAACCAGCAGGAACTCGCCGAGGCCGCGACCGCCACCACCAAGACCATGACCGTCCTCCTCGGCGCCATCGCCGGCGTGTCGCTCATCGTCGGCGGCATCGGCATCATGAACATCATGCTCGTCTCCGTCACCGAGCGCACCCGCGAGATCGGCATCCGCCTCGCCGTCGGCGCGCACGGCCGCGACGTGCTCACCCAGTTCCTCGTCGAGGCCATCATCCTCAGCGTCATGGGCGGAGCGCTCGGCGTGCTGCTCGGCGTCGGCGCTTCGCAGCTCGTGTCCAAGCTCAACGGCTGGCCCGTGCTCGTCTCGACCACCGCCATCTTCGGCGCCGTCGCGTTCAGCGCGGCCATCGGCGTCTTCTTCGGCTTCTATCCCGCCCGCAAGGCCGCCCAGCTCGACCCGATCGAGGCGTTGCGGTATGAGTGATTCAATTGCGGATTGCTGATCGAGGATTGGGGATTGGGTTGTCCCGCCACCGCGGTGATAGCCGCATCGGTCGTTAGCAGACCGTTTCAATTTCCCGAAATCCGCGATCCGCAATCGCCAATCCGCAATTTCTCCACCGTCCCATTCCCGGGAATCGTGACTCCCGCCACCGGCGGTTTTGGCCTTAGGCGAAGGGCGTAGGCGTTTGGGTGCGGATTATTTATCTGCCTGCCGACATGCAGGTTAGGTGTGGTCGTCGGAACTTGGCACGACGCAAGCAATAGGGTCCGGCAACAACTGATCTCCCATGAATAATTCCAACAAGCTCCTCACTCTCTCCCTCGTCGCCGCCACCGCCGGCCTCGCCGCCTTCGGCCTCACCAACACTGAGTTCGCCGCGCGCCTCCCGCTCGAAAGCTTCCTCGCCGTCGCGGTCTCGCTCGGCCTGGTCCGCGTCGCCTTCTCGGACTACGCGCGTCGCCCGCAGCCGCTGAGCGTCCCGGCCTCTATCCTGCGTCCGGTCGCGCGCCGCACCGCCCGCGTCTCCGCCTGCGTCGAGCGCTGCGCCGCCTGAGTCCCTGGGTGGAGCCCGCGCTCCGCGCGGGCTTGAACCTGCGGCGGAGCGCAGGTTCCACCTGCAAGTCCCTCCACGCGCCGCCGCTCTTGACACTTGTCACCTGTCACTTGTCACTTCTTCCGCAATGGCAGCCAATGATCCCGCGCCCCACCGCATCCTCGTTGCGGACGACCAGCCCGATGTGCTCGAAGCCCTGCGCCTCCTCCTGAAGGCCGAGGGTTACCAGATCGAGACCGCCAAGTCGCCGGCCGCGGTGCTCAAGGCCATCGAGGCGCGCGACTTCGCGCTCGCCATCATCGACCTCAATTACGCGCGCGACACCACGTCCGGCCAGGAGGGCCTCGACCTGCTCGCCAAGCTCCAGGCCGCCGACGCCACCCTGCCCGTCGTCGTCATGACCGCCTGGGCCAGCGTCGAGATCGCCGTCGAGGCCATGCGCCGCGGCGCCAAGGATTTCATCACCAAGCCCTGGGAAAACCCGCGCCTGCTGACCATCGTCAAGACCCAGATCGAGCTGGCCGGCGCCGTGCGCGCCTACCGCCGCCTCGAGCAGGAAAACCAGATTCTCCGCGGCAAGGGCGGCCCCAACCTCATCGCCCAGTCCGCCGCGATGCGGCCCGTCCTCGAGATCATTTCCCGCGTCGGCCCGTCCGACGCCAACGTCCTCATCACCGGCGAGAACGGCACCGGCAAGGGCGTCGTCGCCCAGGCCCTGCACGCCGTGTCCGTCCGCGCCGGCAAGGCCTTCATCGCCGTCAACATGGGCGGCCTCCCCGAGGGCGTGTTCGAGAGCGAGCTCTTCGGCCACGTCCGCGGCGCGTTCACCGACGCCAAGTCCGACCGCGCCGGCCGCTTCGAGCTGGCCGACAGCGGCACGCTGTTCATGGACGAGATCGGCAACATCCCGATGAGCCAGCAGGCGAAGATCCTGCGCACGCTCGAGACCGGCGAGTTCGAGCGCGTCGGCTCCTCCCGCACCAGCCGCACCAACGTCCGCCTCATCTCCGCCACCAACTCCGACCTCAACGCCGAGGTCGCCGCCGGCAAGTTCCGCCAGGATCTCCTTTTCCGTCTCAACACGATCCACCTCCACCTGCCGCCGCTGCGCGAGCGCCGCGAGGACATCCCGCTGCTCGCCCAGCATTTCCTGAAGGCGCACGTTACCCGCTACAGCAAGCAGATCACCGGCTTCGATGACGGCGCGCTGGAGGCGATGAAGAATTACGCCTGGCCGGGCAACGTCCGCGAGCTCGACCACTCCGTCGAGCGCGGCGTGCTCATGACGCAGGGCAAGGTCGTCCGCGCACCCGACCTCGGGCTCAACGCCGGCCAGTCCGCCCCGCGCCTCGAGGACATGAGCCTCGAGGAGGTCGAGTCCTTCCTGATCAAGAAGACCCTCGCCCGCTGCGACGGCAACGCCCGCAAAGCCGCCGAGGAACTCGGCCTGAGCCGGAGCGCGTTCTATCGCCGCTTGGAACGCTACGGTCTTTAACCGCTAATCCTCGCTGATTGGCGCTAATCAAAACCACCTGAATTAAAATTCTTGGTTTTATCCCATTAGCGAAAATTAGCGTCTATTAGCGGTTCACCTCTCCTTCCGTGTTTTCTGTGTATTCCGTGGTTTCAATCCATCCGTGTTAATCCGTGAAATCCGTGGTTAAAAAATTCCGGAGCTGATGGCTGCGCCGAAACAACGTAGAACAGCCCACGAACAACGCGTGTTCTATTATACGCTGCTCGGCGGCCTGCCGGCGGTGCTGATCGTCCTCTGGATTTTCTGGACCGGCACCTACGAACCCAAGGAGCAGTGGACCGTCTCCCTCGTCGTCATCTTCACCTGGCTCGGCTTCGCCCTCGCCGTGCGCGAGCAGGTCGTCCGCCCGCTGCAGACCATGGCGAATTTGCTCACGGCCCTCCGCGAGGGTGACTTCTCGGTCCGCGCCCGCGGCGCCAACCGCGACGAACCCCTCGGCGACGTCCTCGCCGAAATCAACATGCTCGGCGGCGTCCTCCAGGAACAGCGCCTCGGCGCCCTCGAGGCCACCGCCCTGCTCCGCACCGTCATGGAAGAGATCGACGTCGCCATCTTCGCCTTCGACGCCAACGAGACGCTTCGCCTCGTCAACCGCGCCGGCCAGGAGCTCATCGCTCAGCCCGCCGAACGCATCCTCGGCCGCCAGGCCGCCGATCTCGACCTCGCCGACTGTCTCGTCGGCGAAGGCACGCGTGTGCTCAGCCGCACCTTTGCCGGCGGCGCCGGCCGCTGGGGCATGCGCCGCACCAAGTTCCGGGAGGGCGGCCTGCCCCACTCGCTCGTCGTAATCGCCGACCTCAGCCAGCCGCTGCGCGAGGAGGAATTGAAAGCCTGGCAGCGCCTCGTGCGCGTCATCGGCCACGAGCTCAACAACTCCCTCGCCCCGATCAAGTCCATCGCCGGCTCGCTGACGACCATGCTCAAGCGCCCGCAGCGCGCCGCCGACTGGGAGCAGGACATGCTCGGCGGCCTCGAGATCATCGAGTCGCGCTCCGAGGGCCTGAACAAGTTCATGCAGTCCTACGCGCGCCTCGCCAAGCTGCCCGCCCCGAGCAAGCAGCCCTGCGATCTCGCCCCGCTGCTGCGCCGCATTGTGACGCTCGAGGGCCGCTCCACCGTGCAACTGATCGAGGGTCCGGACCTGACCGTCTCCCTGGACGCCGCGCAGGTCGAGCAGGTCCTCATCAACCTTATCAAGAACGCGGTCGAGGCCGCGCCCGAAGACGGCCAGCCCGGCGAACCCACCTGCTGCGTCCGCGTCGGCTGGCGCAAGGCCCCCGGCCAGATCGAAATCTACGTCGAGGACGACGGCCCCGGCATCGCCAACATGCAAAATCTCTTCGTCCCCTTCTTCACGACGAAACCCTCCGGCTCCGGCATCGGCCTGGTCCTCTGCCGCCAGATCGCCGAAAACCACGGCGGCTCGCTCACGCTCGAAAATCGCGAAGACGCGACCGGCTGCATCGCCCGTCTGCGCCTGCCCGCTTGAGGTAGGGCGCGTTATCCCTAACGCGCAGCGTTTGCCCCAATTGGAGGCGGGACCATAAGTCCCGCATGACTTCCTAAGCCCGGGCTTGAGCACAAACCACTTGCCCTACATTTAGGTGTTACTGTCGCTCCCTTAATTTTCGCTTTCCCACCAAGCTGATTAATCTCTTAGCCAAGAATATGAAAAAAGAGGACATCACTAGTCAATGGGCTGCAGCAATTGATTCCGGCTCATTCCTCACGCCCAAGCATGATCCCGCTAACCTATTAATTACATGGAATAAATTCAGGACGGTTTTGTCGAACGATGCGTCGGCTAGTTTCGCATCGTATATTAAGTCAGGCAGCTACGGTATTCGCGTTTTTGAGGATAAGAAGTTCCCATCAAGCTCGGGTTTTTACGAGATCGTGCCTTCAGGGTCTGTTCCATTTTCCGTCGCAGGTTCTGGCGTAGCCTCTGGATCAATTACCCCCTCGGGTTCATACGATCGACTTGTGGCAGCCTACGGGAAAAAGGATGGCTGGCATATTTATGCCGAGGACTCAGCACGCATCTCCGGAAGCCTAGCTAGCGGGCGGCTTTCACTAAAACATGATTTATGAAAAGACCGCTGATGCTAATCACATCAATACTTAGAATCTGCAAGGGGGTCATGTCTTGACTCTTGACAGGCTGCACTTCCGGCCGGAGCGAGCTCTTCGTTGTCAGCAGTCAAGACATGACCCCCTATGATCAGTATCGAACTGGCACCATGTGAGTAAGACCCACCTGCCCGCACCATCCCATTTCCGGGACGCCCATATCCCGGCTTCGCTCTAAATCGCGAAATAGGTGATATTCGATAATTATGCTTAAAACTTATAGCCAACATCTTACAGCTCCGCTGCGCGGTTGGCACGGTCGTTGCAATTGGGGGCGACAACTTACCACCGCATGGACATCGCCCGCCCCAACGCCGCCAAGGATAAACGCAAGAAACGCATCATCTACGCCTCCGTCGCCGGCGTCGTCCTGATCGGCATCACCGTCGCGCTGTCGCAACTCAAGCCCGCGGCCCCCACGGTCGAACGCAACCTCGTGTGGATCGACACCGTCAAGGGCGGCCCCATGGTCCGCCAGGTCCGCGGCCTCGGCACCCTCGTCCCCGAGGAGATCCGCTGGATCGCCGCCCGCACCCAGGGCCGCGTCGACAAGATCGTCATCCGCCCTGGCGCCCTCGTCGAGCCGGGCACGCTGATCCTCGTGCTCCGCAACCCGGACGTCGTCTCCGCCGCCGCCAACGCCAACTCCCAGCTCGCCGCCGCCGAGGCCCAGCTCGCCAGCCAGCGCATGACCCTCGAGAGCCAGCTCCTCGCGGCCGAGGCCGCCGCGGCCCGCGCCAAATCCACTTTCGAAACCACCAAGCTCCGCGCCGACGTGCAGGAGGAACTCTTCCGCGACGGCCTCGTCTCGGCCCTCGACCTCAAGCTCGCCCAGGCCACCGCGGCCGACGGCGCCACCAGCAACGAGATCGAACAGAAGCGCTACGCCTTCGCCAAGGATTCCATCAAGCCCCAGCTCGCCGTCCAGGAAGCCGAGGTCGAGCGCCTGCGCTCGCTTGCCGCCCTCCGCCAGGAGGAACTCGACGCCCTGCAGGTGCGCGCCACGATGGCCGGCGTCCTCTCCGCCCTGGGCACCCCCAACCTCCCGGTCGAGGTCGGCGCCCAGGTCCAGCCGGGCAACAACATCGCCCGCGTGGCTGATCCTTCCAAGCTCAAGGCCGAGATCCGCATCGCGGAGACCCAGGCCCGCGACATCGCCATCGGCCAGATCGCCCAGATCGACACCCGCAACGGCATCGTCGAGGGCAAGGTCGCCCGCATCGACCCCGCCGTGCAGAACGGCACCGTCCTCGTCGACATCACCATCACCAACGAACTCCCCCGCGGCGCCCGCCCCGACCTCTCCGTCGACGGCACCATCGAGCTCGAGCGCCTCGACAACGTCGTCTACGTCGGCCGCCCGGCCTTCGGCCAGGAGAAGAGCACTGTCGGTATCTTCAAGCTCGCCGAGGGCAGCAACGACGCCATCCGCACCCAGGTCCAGCTCGGCCGCAGCTCCGTCAACACCATCGAGATCATCAACGGCCTCCAGCCCGGCGACCGCGTCATCCTCTCCGACATGTCCCAGTGGGACTCCAACGACCGCGTCCGCCTGAACTAATCCGCCCCTCCGCGACGCTCCATTTAACGCCACCCGACCCATGTTCTTCCCCGTCCTCATCCTCGCCCTCCTGACCGCCCTCGTCGCCACCGACGAGCACGGCTCGGAATAATTCCTGTAACCGCCGCGCCTCACCGCGTGTTAGTAACCCACAACCCTCCCCACCTCCCCACCTGCCCACACTCAGACTCCCATGACCACCGATAATCCCTCCCTGATCAAACTCGACGGCGTGACCAAGGTCTTCCTCACCGACGAGGTCGAGACGCACGCCCTGTCCGGCATCCACATGGACATCCGCAAGGGCGAGTATGTCTCCATCGCCGGCCCGTCCGGTTGCGGCAAGTCCACCCTCCTTTCCATCCTCGGCCTGCTCGACACGCCGACCGACGGCACCTACATCCTCAACGGCCGACCCGTGCAGGGCCTGACGCTCCCCGAGCGCGCCCGCATCCGCAACCGCGAGATCGGCTTCATTTTCCAGTCCTTCAACCTCATCGGCGACCTCACGGTCTATGAGAACGTCGAGCTGCCCCTCACCTACCGCGGCATGCCCGCCGGCGAGCGCAAGCAGCGCGTGACCGAGGCCCTGGAGAAGGTCGGCATGGGTCACCGCGCCAAGCACCTTCCCTCCCAGCTCTCCGGCGGTCAGCAGCAGCGCGTCGCGGTCGCCCGCGCCCTCGCCGGCTCCCCGGCCGTCCTGCTCGCCGACGAGCCCACGGGCAACCTTGATTCCAAGAACGGTGACGCCGTCATGGAGCTGCTCCACTCGCTGCACCGCGCCGGCTCCACCATCGTCATGGTCACGCACGACACGCGCTTCGCGCGCCATGCCGAGCGCACCATCCACGTGTTCGACGGCCGCGTCGTCGACGAGCAGGTTGAGGCCGGCTCGGCCCACTGAGTTCCTTCCCTTCGCCGCCACGCCCCAAGCGTGGCGGCTTCGCTTTGGGGGTGATGAGTATGAGCGCTAAGCCAGGACCGCTCCATCACCCGCGCACACCACCCGCTTACGGCTTATCGCTCAAAGCTTACAGCTCTCCGCCATGCTGACCGACCTTCGGACCGCCGCTCGCTCGCTGGGGAAATCGCCCGGCTTCTCCGCCGTCGCCATCGGCATCCTCGCCCTCGGCATCGGCGCCTCGACGGCCATCTTCTCCGTCGTCTACGGCGTCCTGCTCAAGCCGCTCGCCTACCACGACTCCGCCCGCCTCGTGCAGGTGCAGTCGCAGCACCCGGAACAGGGCACCTCCGTCCTCGCTCCGGCCACGTTCCTCGATGTCGCCCGCGAGGCGAAATCCTTCGCGGCGATCGCCGCCCAGCAATATTACTACGTCAACTTGACCAAGACCGCCACGCCGGCCCAGTTGACCGAGGTCCAGGTGACGGACAACTATTTCAAGCTCTTCGGCGTGGCCCCGCTGCTGGGCCGCACCTGGAATCCTGACGAGACTGTCATGGGCGCCGCGCCCGTGGCCGTCATCGGCGAACAGCTCTGGCGCAGCCAGTTCAACGCCCGCGAGGACATCATTGGCCAGACCATCACTCTCGACGACAGCGGTTACACCGTCATCGGCGTGATGCCCGCGAGCTTCACCGACCCGTGGGGCAACGCCGCCCTCTGGCGCCCGATGCCCATGAACGGCCCGGCGAGCCAGGACCGCCGCACGCGCTATTGGAGCACCTTTGCCCGCCTGAAGGACGGCGTCACCCTCGACCAGGCCGGCGCCGAGCTGGCTGCCTTCGCGCGCCAGCTGGAACAGGCCCATCCGGCGGACCACAAGGGCTGGACGCTCCAAGCCGCCGACCTGCAGGGCCTCGTCGTGGGTAACTACCGCACCGGCCTCTTCGTCGTCACGGGCGCCGTCGCCTGCGTGCTCCTGATCACCTGCGCCAATGTCGCCGGCCTCTCCGTCGTTCGCTCCATCGGCCGCCGCAAGGAACTTGCTGTCCGATCCGCCCTCGGCGCAACGCGCGGCCATCTCCTGCGCCAGCTGCTCGCGGAAAGCCTCATGCTCGCGCTGGTCGGCGGCGGGCTCGGCATCCTCGTGGCCCACTGGGGCGTCAGCGGCATCACCGGCCTGTTCAGCGACGGCTGGCTGCCGCGCGCCGGCGAAATAGCCATCAACCAGCCCGTGCTGCTCGCCGCCCTCGTCCTGACCCTGGCGACCGGCGTGGCCTTCGGCCTCGTGCCGGCCTGGAACGCCTCGCGCGCCGACGCCAACGACGCGCTCAAGGACGGCGGCCGCGGCTCGGCCGGCCCGGCCTCCCGCCGGCTGCGCTCCGGCCTCGTGATCATCGAGCTGGCCCTCGCGCTCGTGCTGCTTGTCGCCGCCGGCCTGCTGGGCCGCAGCTTCGGCGCCATCCTCCGCCAGCAGCCGGGCATGCAGGTCGACCGCCTGCTCGCGCTGAACGTTTCCCTTTCCTCGAAGCGCTACGACACCGTCGAGAAGCGCCGCGACTTCTACCAACGTGTCGAGCTGGCCGTCGCCGCCGTGCCGGGCGTGGCCTCGGGCGGCTTCACGCAGACCATGCCCTTCACCTGGGGCATCCCGATCACCCTCCTGCCGGTCGGCGCGAGCAACGTGAACGAGCAGAATGTCCCGCAGGTCTTCTACGATTCCGTGAGCGTCGACTTCTTCAAATCCACCGGCGTCGCCCTTCTTGCCGGCCGCACCTTCGCGGCCACCGACGACCCGAAGGCCCCGGGCGTGGTCGTCATCAGCGCGGCGGCGGCGAAGATGTATTTCGGCGAGGCGAACCCCGTCGGCCGCCGCCTGCGCGGCACCAATCCGGCGCAACCGGCAGAGTTCGAGATCGTCGGCGTCGTCGGCGATGTCCTGCGCACCGGCCTCGGCCAGAGCCAGCCGCCCCTTCAAGTCTACCGTCCGATCCTGCAGCGCCCGACGGCCTTCGCCACCCTGCTCGTGCGGTCCGACGTCCGCCCTGACACCCTCGCCAAGTCCGTGCAGCGCGCGGTGTGGAGCGTGGACGCCGACCAGGCCATCGGTTCGGTCAACCCCGTCGCCCGCCTTGTCTCCAACAGCACGACACAGGCCCGCCTTTACCTGTTGCTCTTCGGCCTGTTCGCCGGCCTCGCCCTGTTGCTCTCGGCCATCGGCCTCTACGGCCTCATCGCCTATGGCGTCGCCCAGCGCACGCGCGAGTTCGGCATCCGCGCCGCGCTCGGCGCCAGTTCGGGCGAGGTGATGACCTTGGTGCTGCGCGAGGGCGCCATGCTGGTCGGCCTCGGCCTGGGCATCGGCCTGGTCGGCGCCTTCGCCGCCGCGCGCCTGCTGCGCCAGATGGTCTTCGAGACCTCGGTCTACGATCCCGTGGTGTTCGCCGTCGTCCCCATCATGCTGGCCCTGACCGCCGCCGCCGCGTGCCTGATCCCGGCGAAGCGGGCTACCAGGATTAATCCCCTTGAAGCGCTCCGCGCGGAGTAGCACTCAGCGATCAGCTTTCAGCCATCAGCTTTAAATCCATCACCCAAAACCGTGTCGCTGACAGCTGATCGCTGAAGGCTGACTGCTCAAAATGCTCTCCGACTTCCGCTACGCCCTTCGCAACCTGCGCACCTCCCCGGGTCTCAGCGCCGTCGTCATCCTCTCCGTCGCCCTCGGCATCGGCGTCAACACCGCGATCTTCAGCTTCCTCGGCGCCACCGTCCTGCGGCCGATCCCCGGCATCGGGGCCGATGTCATCACCCTCCAGGTCAGCGAGGGCAAGCGTCTCTCGGGCTCCTCCTTTGCTGAATACCAGGACATCCGCGATCGTCTTGCCCCGCTGGCCGACGTGACCGCGCAGAACATCCGCGCCCTCTACGCCGACGACGGCGCGCGCACCGAGCGCATCTGGGCGGAGTTTGTCTCTGGCAACTTTCTCTCGACGTTCGGCGTCCGCCCGGCGCTGGGTCGCTTTTTCCTGCCCGACGAGGCCGCCGCACCGGGCAGCGCCCCCGTCGTGGTCATTTCCCACGGTTTCTGGCAGCGCCGCTTCGGCGGCTCGTCCGACGTGCTTGGCCAGACCGTGAAACTCAACAACGTCGCCCTCACCGTCGTCGGCGTCACGCCGCCCGATTTCCAGGGCGGCGTCATGGCGCTTACGTTTGACGCGTGGATCCCCTTCACGATGGCCGCGCGGCTCACCTCGGACCCGGGGCAATACGGCCAGCGGGGCTACCGCGCTTACCAGGTTGACGCCGTGCTCCGGCCCGGCGTCTCGCGCACCGACGTCCAGCGGGAACTCGACCTGACCGCCCGGTCCCTCGCCGCCGATTTCCCCGATGCCAACAAGGAGATCACCTTCCGCGCGCTGCCGGTCTGGCGCGGCACTCGCTCCGGCGAGATCCTGCTGCCCGTCTACGCCACGCTCCAGATCTTTGCCGTCCTCGTCCTCGCCGTCGTCAGCATCAACACCGCCAACCTGCTGCTCGCGCGCGCCACCGTGCGCCGGCGTGAGATCGGCATCCGCCTCGCCGTCGGCGCCGGGCCGGGCCGGATCATCCGCCAGCTGCTCAGCGAGAGCCTGACGCTCGCGCTCATCGGCACCTTCCTGGGCATCCTCGGCGCGTGGTGGGGCGTCGACGCGATCAATTATCTGCGGATGCCGACCAGCGTGCCCATCCGCATCCTGCCGGTCTTCGATTTCAACGCCCTGCTCTTCGCCTCGGGCGCCGGAATCTTCTGCGGGGTGCTTTTCGGCCTGGCGCCGGCCCTCCAGCTCGCCCGCCTTGACGTCCTGTCCTCGCTTCGTTCCGGCGCCGGTGCCCTGGCCGGCCGCCACCGTTTCCGCGACTTCCTCGTCGGCGCCGAGGTCGCCGTGGCGCTGGTCATCCTGGTTCTCGCCGCGCTCTTCTACCGCAGCTTTCACAACGCGCAAACGGTGAACTCCGGCTACGACGCCGACCGCGTCCTCCTCGCTTCCGTCGATCTCCTCGGCCGCGGCTACAAGGCCGACCGGCGCACCGAGTTCGCGCGCACCGTCCACGCCCGGCTCCTCGCCCATCCGGGGATCGAGTCGGCCGCTCTGGCCACGCAACCGCCGCTCGAGCTGCACGGCCTGCCCAAGGCCGTCGTGCAGGTTGACGGCGCCAAGCTCGCCACCGAGGCCGAGGCGCGGGTCATCTGGACCCCGGTCACGCCCGGCTACTTCGCCACCATGGGCATCCCGCTCGTGGCCGGCACCGACCTCGGGCCGCTGGATCAGACGGAACGTCCGCTCGACATCGTCGTCAACGAGACCGCGGCGCGGAAATATTGGCCCGGCCGGCCGGCGCTGGGCCACACGCTGACGGTCAACAACCGGACCTTCACCGTCGTGGGCGTCGCGCGCGACACCAAGTATGAGTCGCTCGGCGAGGCGGCGCTCCCCGCCGTGTGGCCCACCCTGCGCATGGGGGTCATTGCTTCGCCGACTTTCTATGTGCGGGCCCGCTCGGGCGACCCGCTGGCCCTGCTACCCGCCGTCCGGGAGATCGTCCGCCAGGTCGATGCCGACCTCGCGCTCTACGAAGTCCGCACGCTCGCCCAGCACATCGACAACAACCTCGCCATCCAGCGCGTCAGCGCGAACTTCCTCTCCGCCCTTGCGCCCTTCGCCCTGCTCCTCGCGGGCATCGGCCTCTACGCCGTGCTGGCCTACGCCGTCGCCCAGCGCACCCGGGAGATCGGCGTCCGGCTCACGCTCGGCGCCACACCGCGTGGTGTCGTGCTCCAGATCATGCGCGAGGGCCTCGCCGTCGTGCTCCTCGGTGGCGCCGCGGGCTGGGCGGTCGCGCTGGCGCTGGGCTGGTATCTCCGGCCCAAGCTGATCGGCATCCCCTTCGGCGACCCCGTGGTCTACGCCGGCGTGCCCGCCGTGCTCCTGGCTGTCGCCGCCCTGGCGTGCTGGCTTCCCGCCCGACGGGCCGCCAAGGTCGATCCGATCACGGCACTTCGTGCCGAGTAAGGCAGAATTATGAATTAAGAAGGAAGAACTCTCCGCCCTTACATTCCTAATTCCGCCTTCTTCCTTCTTACTTTTCTTTTCGCATGCTCTCCGACTTCCGCTACGCCCTTCGCTCGCTGCTCAAGACCCCCGGCTTCACCGTCATCGCCATCGCCACGCTGGCGCTCTGCATCGGGGCCAACAGCGCGATCTTCACGGTGGTCCACGCGATCCTGCTGAAGCCCTATCCGTGGCCTGACTCCGATCGGCTGGTCTATGTCTACAACACCTACCCGTTGATGGGCCTGCCGAACGCCGGCACCTCCATTCCGGATTATCTCGACCGCAAGGCCGGCGTGGCCGGCTTCGCCGATGCCACCATCTTCAACAACCGCAGCTTCAACCTCGCCTCTGACGGCGAGCCCGAGCGCATCGTCGGCGTGCGCGCCACCCCGTCGCTCTTCAGCACGCTCCAGGCCCAGGCCGCGCTCGGCCGGGTCTTCAACGACAGCGAGGCCGAGCCGGGCGCCCACCGCGTGATCGTGCTCAGCCACACCCTGTGGAAGAACCGCTTCGGCGCCAACCCGGCCATCGTCGGCACCACGCTCCGCCTCAACACCGAGAACTACACCGTCATCGGGGTCATGCCCGAGGGCTTCTATTTTCCCAGCCCGCGCATTCAGGCCTGGGTGCCCTTCGCCTTCACCGCCGAGCAGAAGTCCGACAACGAGCGCGGCAACGAATATTCCAGCATGATCGCGCGCCTCAAGCCCGGCGCCACCGCCGAGTCCGTCCAGCGCGACCTCGACACCATCCAGGCGCGCAACGCCGAGCGCCTGACCGACAGCGCCAGCTTCTGGAAGACCAGCGGCTTCGGCGGCCGCACCAAGGGCTTCCTCGATCAGAATGTCGCCAACATCCGCGGCATGCTCTGGCTCGTGCAGGCCGGTGTCGCCGCCGCCCTGCTCATCGGCTGCGCCAATGTCGCCAGCCTGCTCCTCGCCCGGGCCATGGCCCGCGAGCGCGAGCTCGCCATCCGCGCCGCCCTCGGTGCCGGCCGCGCCCGCCTCATGCGGCTGCTGCTGACCGAGAGCCTCATCCTCTTCCTGCTCGGCGGCGGCTTCGGCCTGCTCGTGGCCTGGTGGAGTGTCGATGCCCTGGGCTCCCTCGGCCTGTCGAACCTGCCCCGCGCCTTCGACGTGCGGCTCGACCCGACCGTCTTCGGTTTCACCCTCGGCTGCGCCCTGCTCACGGGACTGGCCTTCGGCGCGCTGCCGGCCTGGTCCGCCTCCCGGGGGGACGCCGCCGCGGCGCTCAAGGAGGCCGGCGCGCGCGGCTCCGCCGGCCGCCGCATGACCTTCCTGCGCGGCGCGCTCGTTACCGGCGAGATCGCCCTGGCCGTCATGCTGCTGTCCACTGCCGGCCTCCTCGTCCGGAGTTTCCAGCGCCTGCAGCAGGAGAACCCGGGCTTCACGCCGGGCGGGGTCATCACCGCCCAGCTGTCGCTGCCCAACGCCAAATACAACTCGCCGGAGAAGCAGATCGCCTTCGCCGACGCCGCGCTCGGCCGCATCCGCGCCCTGCCGGGCGTCACCGCCGCCGGCCTGACCGACGTGCTGCCCTTCACCGGCAACAACAGCCAGGGCTCCTACCAGAGCCCGGACATCAACCTGCCGCCGGGTGCGCCGCTGCCGCACGGCCAGCAGCGCCACGTGGACCCGGGTTATTTCAAGGCCCTCGGCCTTTCCCTCATCCGCGGCCGCCTGTTCACCGAGGCCGACACCCTCACCACACAGAAGGTCATGGTCGTCGACAAGGTCCTCACCGACAAATACTGGCCGGGCCAGGATCCGATCGCCAAACGCATCAGCCGCGGGGGCAGCGAGACCAACCCGGACATCTGGCTCATCGTCGGCGTCGTCGCCCCCATCAAGTTCCAGAGTCTGGAGGAGGAGGTGAAGAAGGAGACCTATTACATGCCCTTCGCCCAGCAGCCGGCCAACAACCTGATCCTCGTGATCAAGACCGCCGGCGACCCATCCCTGCTGACCGCCGCCGTGCGCGAGGCCGTCCGGTCCGCCGATCCCGAGCAGCCGGTCTATGACATCAAGACCATGCAGCAGCGCATGGACGAGGTCGCCCAGTCCCGCAAGGCCCCCATGCTGTTGCTTTCCCTGTTCAGCGGCGTGGCCCTGCTGCTCGCTGTGCTCGGGGTCTACGGCGTCCTCGCATTTTCCGTGGCCCAGCGCACCTCCGAGTTCGGGGTGCGCCTCGCGCTCGGGGCCTCCGCCGGCGACATCGCGACGCTGGTCCTGCGCCAGGGCGCGCGCCTGGTGCTGCTCGGCATCGTCACCGGTCTCGCCGGCTACCTGGCGCTCAGCTCGGTGATCAGCAAGCTGCTCTACGGCGTCGCCGCCACCGATCCGCTGACGCTGGCCGTCGCCCCGGTCGTGCTGGCCCTGGCCGCCATGGCGGCCTGCCTCCTGCCGGTCCGCCGCGCCGTCCGCATCAATCCGCTCGAGGCCCTGCGCACGGAATAATCCCGCATTTCCTGCAACTGGCCGCCGGGCCGCCGTGTTTACCGGGGAAGCACCACTGTCTTCCCCCATGTCCACCCTTCTGTCGGACCTGAAATTCTCCCTGCGGCTCCTAGCCAAGACCCCCGGCTTCAGTCTCGCCGCCATCGGCGTGCTCGCCCTCGGCATCGGCCTGAACAGCGGGATGTTCACGCTCATCTACACGCTGATGTTCAGCCCGCGCCCGTTTGCCGAGCCCGACCGCATCGTCCAGGTCTACACGCAGAGCCGCCGGCAACCCGACCAATACCGCATCTTCTCCCATCCCCTCTATCGCGACCTCGCCGCCCGCACCGACCTCTTCGCCGGCGTCCTCGCCTTCAACCACACCCTCGTCGGCCATCAGGAGGGCACGGAAACCCGCCGCGCCTTCGCCTCGATCATCTCGGCCGGCTATTTCGAAACCCTCGGCGTCAGCCTGGTGCGCGGCCGCTTCTTCACGGCGGAGGAGGAACGCCCGGGCTCCGCGCTGCCGGTCGTCATCGTCAGCCACTCCCACTGGCGCAAGACGGGCTTCCGGGCCGACATGGTCGGCAGTGCGCTGCGCATCAACGAGCGCACCTACACCGTGGTCGGCATCGCGCCGGCGGGTTTCAGCGGCACCACCGCCCTCTTCGGTCCCGAGTTCTATTTCCCGCTCGGCGTGTTTGAGTCCCTGGAAAACTTCTCCGTCGGCGAAGCCCGCCGCCCGCTCGACCGCGCCGACTCCTACCAGCTCTTCGTCGCCGCGCGCCTGGCGCCAGGGGTGGAAACCGGTCAGGCCAAGGCCGCGCTCGACGCGCTCGGCACGAACCTTGAACGCGCCTACCCGGTCGAGTTCAAGGACCAGACCGTCACCGTCGCGCCGCTGCCGCGGCTGGGCACCAGTTCCTCGCCCCGGTCCGAGGGTCCGGTCGCCGTCTTCTGCGGCGTGCTGCTGGCGCTCGCCGGCGCCGTGCTGCTCGTCGTCTGCCTCAATCTGGCCGGGCTGCTGCTGGCGCGCGGCCAGTCCCGCCGCAAGGAGTTCGCCATCCGCCTCGCCCTCGGCGGCGGCCGCGCGCGCATCGTGCGCCAGCTCTGTCTCGAGGGCCTGCTCCTCGCCCTCGCCGGCGGCGGGCTCGGCTTGCCCGCCGCGCAGGCCGGCCTGGATTTCATCACCGCCTCGCTCGAGGCCCGTCTGCCGTTGACCCTCTTCGCCAGCTCGGCCGGCTCCGGGGTCGTCCTCGCGGCCACGGCGGCGATCTGCCTCGGCACCACGCTCGCGTTTTCCCTCGGGCCCGCCCTGCGGCTCTCGCGCGCCGACTTGCTCACCGACCTCAAGCAGCAGGCGGGCGAAAACGCCCCGGGGCCGCGCCGCGCCTGGTGGCGCCCGCGCCACCTGCTAGTCGTCACTCAGGTCGCCCTTTCTCTCGGCCTGCTCATCGTCGCCGGCCTCTTCCTCCGCATGGCCGCCGGCACCGCGGCCACCGATCATGGCTTCCGCGCTGACGACACGGTGGTCGCAGAGGTCGACGCCAGCCTCGGCGGGCTCGACGAGCCGCGCAGCCTGGAACTCTTCCGCGCCGCGCAGGAACGCCTTGCCGCCCTGCCCGGGGTGGAGTCCGCCGCGGTCGCCGCCATCGTGCCCTACGGTTTCATCAGCATCGGGCGGCATGTCCGGCGTGACGGCCCGGCCCCGGCCCCCGACGCCAAGCCGGCCACCGCCGCGGAGGGCCGGGCCTACAACGGCCGCTGGAACTCTGTCGGCGCCGGCTATTTCTCGGTGATGGGCCTGCCCTTGCGCGCCGGCCGCGAGTTCACCGACGCCGAGGCCGCCCAGCCGGGCGCCCCGCGCGTCGCCATCCTCGACGAGACCCTCGCCCGCCAGCTCTGGCCCGACGGTGACGCGGTCGGGCAGTTCATCCGCTACGGTGACCGCCAGGCCGCGGAACGTGGGGACGATCGCGCCATGCAGGTGATCGGCGTGGTAGGCGCGAGTCGCGTGGACTATTTCGACGAGTCGCCGGGTGGCGCCATCTACGTGCCCTTCGCCCAGGGCTTCTTCGCTAACGCTCATTTCCACGTGCGTCCGGCTCAGTCGACCCCCGAGGCCGCCGCAGCCCTGGTCCCGGTCGTGCGCGAGGCCCTGCGCGCCGCCGCCCCGGGCGTGCCGGTCTTCAAGGTCCGCACCTTCCGGCAGCATGCCGAATCCTCGATTGAGGTCTGGGCCATGAACCTCGGCTCCACGCTGCTCGGCGTGTTCTCCGGGTTCGCGATGTTTGTCGCCGTGGTCGGCCTTTACTCCGTCAAGGCCTACCAGGTTTCCCGCCGGACCCGCGAGATCGGCATCCGCATGGCGCTCGGTGCCCTGCCTGCCGCCGTGCAATCCCTCATCCTCCGCGAGGGTCTGGCCACCGCTTCCGCCGGCATCGCCGCGGGCCTGCTCCTCGGCCTCGGCCTCAACCGCCTGCTGGGCTCCGTCCTCCATGGCGTCAAATCCTTCGACCCGGCGGTGCTGCTCACCGCGGCCGGCCTTTTCCTCGCCGCCGCCGCCCTGGCTTCCTGGCTGCCGGCCCGCCGCGCCACCAAGGTCGATCCGATGGTCGCCCTGCGGACGGAATAGACGGGAAATTCCTGCAACTGGCCGCCCGGCCGCCGTGTTTACCGGGGAAGCACCACTGTCTTACCCCATGAACACCCTTCTGCAGGACCTGAAATTCTCGCTGCGCCTACTCGCCAAGACCCCCGGCTTCACCCTCACCGCCATCGCCGTCCTCGCCCTCGGCATCGGTGTGAACACCGGCATCTTCAGCGTCGTCCACGCCTTGGCGTTCAGCGCCCGGCCCTTCCCCAAGTCCGCCGAGATCGTCCAGCTCTACACGCAGGACACCAAGAACCCGAAGGACTACCGGCTTTTCTCCTACCCCACCTATCGCGACCTCCGCGAGCAGACGGGCACCTTCAGCGGGATCCTCGCGCACAACCTCGCCATGGTCGGCATCGGCGAGGGTGCCGGCTCCCGGCGCTCGTTTGTCAGCATCGTCTCGTCCAATTATTTTGATGTCCTCGGCGTGAAGCTGGTCCGCGGCCGCGCCTTCACCATGGCCGAGGAGGCACCGGGCAGCGCCGCCTCCGTCGTCATCGCCAGCCACCTCTACTGGAAGAAGACCGGCTTCGATCCGAATTTCCTCGGCTCGACCATCCGCGTCAACGAGCGCCCCTACACCGTCATCGGCATCGCCCCCGAGGGCTTCACCGGCACGATGATGCTCTTCGGGCCGGAGCTCTATTTCCCGCTCAGCCTGCTCGACCTGCTGAGCAATGACTTCCAGACCGAGGTCAAGCGCACCCTCGATAAGCGCGACGCCTACAGCATCTTTGTCGTCGGCCGCCTCGCGCCGGGCGTGACCCTCGCCGCGGCCAACGCCACGCTCAAGGGGACCGCCGCCAATCTCGAGCAGGCCTGGCCGGTCGAGCAGAAGGACAAGACCTTCCTCGCCGGCCCGCTGCCGCGCCTCAGCACGAGCGATGGTCCCGCCAGCGAGGGCGAGCTGACCATCGTCGGTTTCCTGCTGCTGGGCATGTCCGGCATCGTCCTGCTCATCGCCAGCCTCAACCTCGCGAACATGCTCCTCGCCCGCGGCGCCGCGCGCCGCAAGGAATTCGCCATCCGCGTCGCCCTCGGCGGCGGCCGCGCCCGCATCATCCGGCAGCTGCTGACCGAGGCACTCGTGCTCGCCCTCGCCGGCGGCAGCATCGGCCTGGCCCTGGCCCTCTGGTCCTCCGACCTGCTCATGGGCTCCCTCGGCGTGCTCATGCCCGTGACAATCTTTTATTCCAGCGCGCCCTCCGCCGCGATCGTCGCCGCCACCCTCGGCTTCTCGCTGCTCGCGACCTTCTTCTTCGCCCTCGGGCCCTCGCTGAAGCTTTCCCGCGCCGATGTGCTCACCGACCTGAAGGAACAGGCCGGCGAGGACGCCGTGCCGCACCGCCGTCGCTGGCTGCCGCGGAATCCGCTGGTCGTCGCCCAGATCGCCCTGTCGCTCGGGCTGCTCACCTGCGCCGGGCTCTTCATCCGCGGCGCCCTCAAGGCCGGCGGCGCCGACCTCGGCTTCAACGCCGAGAACACCGTGATCGTCGAGGCCGACGCCTCGCTGGGCGGCTACGACGAGACCCGCGGCCTGCAGCTTTACCGCAACACCGTCGAGAAACTCGCCGCCATCCCCGGCGTGCAGTCCACCAGCATCGCCTCCACCGTCCCGTTCGGCTTCATCAGCCTCGGCCGCCCGGTGCAGCGCGCCGGCCTCCGTCCGGCCAAGGACGCCAAGCCTTCCACCGCCGCCGAGGGCCTGGCCTTCGATGCGCGCTACAATTCCATCGGCGCCGATTATTTCCCGGCGCTCGGCCTGCGCGTCCTGCGCGGCCGCGCCTTCACCGCCGCCGAGTGCGAGCAGCCGGGCGCGCCCAAGGTCGCGATCATCGACGAGGCCCTGGCCAAGCTGCTCTGGCCCGAGGGCGATGCGCTCGGCCAGCGCATCCAATACGCCAACGCCGACGCGGCCCGCGCCCCGGGTGGCGCCGCGGGTGGAGGCGCCGTCACCGCCAGCGAGAGCATCGCCGCCAAGCCGGGCGACACCGAGACGATCGAGATCGTCGGCATCGTGCCCACCATCCGCACTTCCCTCTTCTCGAAGAACAAGGGCAAGGCCATCTACGTGCCCTTCGCCCAGGGTTACCAGAGCACGGTCCAGTTCCACGTGCGCCCCGCCAACGCCGCGCCCGGCTCCGCCGCCGCGCTGCTCGACGCCGTGCGCCGCGAGATCCGCGAGGCCGCCCCCGGCCTGCCGGTGTTCAAGGTCCGCACCTTCCGCCAGCACCTGGACTCCTCCGCCGACCTCTGGATCACGCGGATCGGCGCCCTGCTCTTCGCCCTCTTCGGCGGCCTCGCCCTGCTGCTCGCCGTCGTCGGCCTCTACGGCGTCAAGGCCTACTCCGTCACGCGCCGCACCCGCGAGATCGGCATCCGCATGGCCCTCGGCGCCGAGCCGGGCAACGTGCAGCGCATGATCCTGCGCGAGGGCCTCGTCATGACCCTCATCGGCGCCGCCCTCGGCCTCCTGCTCGCCTTCGGCCTCGGCCGGCTGTGCGCCGGGATGCTCTACGACGTCAGCCCGATGGACCCGCTGACCTTCACCCTCGCCCCCGCCGTGCTGTTCGTGACCGCCATGGCCGCGTGCTACCTGCCGGCGAGAAAAGCCACCCGCGTCAGCCCCCTCAAGGCCCTGCGCTCGGAATAACCTGTAACGTCAGCTTTCCCACCCGGTTGTAATCTGCACCACTTTCACCCTCACTTTCACTCTCACTTCCTCCTTCCCATGACCCTCAAGGAACTCCGCCTCCCCGCCCTCGTCCTCACCAGCCTGGTCCTCGTGGCCGCCGCCCGCGCGTCCGTCACCGAGTCTTTCAAGCAGACCTACCCGCTTAACGCGGACGGCACGATCCACCTGGAAAACGTCAACGGTGACATCGACATCGTCGCCTGGGACAAGCCCGAGGTCTCGCTCGACGCCGAGAAGAAGGGCAAGACCAGCGAGGACCTGGCCAAGGTCACGCTTGAGATCGACTCCACGCCCGCCAAGCTCCGCATCAAGACCAAGTATGCGAAGACCGGCCTGTTCGGGAATGTGAACGCCTCGGTCCGCTACAAACTCATGGTGCCGGCCGGCGTCCGCCTGGAGAAGATCGATACCGTCAACTCCGACATCACCGTCACCGGCGTGCACGGTTCCGTGGACCTCGACATCGTCAATGGCAGCATCACCGCCACCGGCCTCACCGCCAACGCGCGCCTCGATTCGGTCAACGGCAGCCTGCGGGCCGAGTTTGCTTCGCTGGCCGGCGTGACCGAGGTGAAGCTGGATTCCGTCAACGGCAGCGCCTCTGTCACCCTGCCCAAGGATGCCGGCGCCCGCATCGATGCCGACACGGTCAACGGCCGCATCAGCGTCGACCAGTCCGTTAAGCTCGGCAAGGTCGGCCGCCGCACCTTCACCGGCCAGATCGGCACCGGCGGCCCCACGATCGAACTCGAGACCGTCAACGGCAGCATCTCGATCAAGGAGAAGTAAGGCTGCCTTTGTAGGTTGCGCGCAAGCACGCCACCTACACCCTGCGCGGCTGGTCAGAAGACCAGCCCTCCACAGAAGCATCCCACTATCGGGACACCCCCATCCCGCCTTCGCACCGCGGGTCGTTTTCCAGCAAGCCGATTTATGGCGCTTTTCCTTTACGGGCAATGGTTTGTATCTATCCGCAAGCTTGGCATCGCGCGTGCAATCAGGGGGCAATCCCCACATGCTCGGCACCGAATATAACTGGCTGATTTCCACCTCCTCACTGGCCGATGGCACCCCGCGCGTGCGGTTCGCGAGCACCGGCCTGCTGACCATGGCGGTGGCCGTGTTTTGTTTTCTGTGCGTCTCGCTGCGGGCCGAGCCCGCGCACTGGCAGCTGATGCAAGAGGCGACCGTGGCGGCCAAGGCCGGCGACATCCCGACCGTCCTCACCAAGCTGGAGGCCGCCCGCGCGCTGCGCCCCGACTATCCGCGCGTCCGGGTCAACCTCGCCCGCTTTTATGTCCAGGCCGGCCGCCCCGATGACGCGATGCAGCAGCTCCGCGACCTCGCCGCGATGGGCCTGCGGATGAACATCGAACAAGACGACGCCTACGCGCCGCTCCGCGACCGCCCCGGTTTCGCGGAGCTCACCGCGGCCTTCGCCGCCAACCTCGCCGCCGCCGGCCGCGACGAGACCGCGTGGGCCATCACCGGCATGGACGGCATCATCGAGGGCCTCGCGGTGCATCCCGCCACCCTCGAGTCCTTCTTCAGCGACGTGCACAACCGGTGCATCTGGTATCGGGACGTGAGCGGCGCCAGCGCCGTCATGAAAAAATTCTCCACCGACGCCGACAGCCTGCTCGGCGTCTTCGCGCTGAAGATCGACGCCGGCCGGAACACGCTCTGGGCCAGCTCGTCCGCCACGCCCGAGATGAAGGGCTACACCGGCGCCGACAAGGGCCGCGCCTTCCTCGCCGCCTACAACCTCGCCACCCGCCGCCTCGCCGGCACCTACCCCGTCACCCCCGACGGCCGTGAGCACGTGCTCGGTGATTTCGTTGTGGGTTCGGACGGCACACTCTACGTGAGCGACTCCACGGCACCCGTCATCTGGCGGCTGTCGCCCGGCGCCACGTCCCTGGAAAAATGGCTCGAGTCAGATGAGTTCGCCTCGCTGCAGGGCGTGGCCCTCGGCGCCGACGGACGGCAGCTCTACGTTGCCGACTACGCCAACGGCCTCTGGCGGGTCGACCTCGCCACCCGCGCCCCGTCCCTGCTCGCAGCTCCCGCCCACACCACCCTCTTCGGCATCGACGGCCTCTACGCCGTGCCGGGCGGCCTGATCGCCGTGCAGAACGGCATCAATCCCCAGCGTATCATCCGGATCGACCTCGCCGCCGACGGCATTCCGTCCGCCGTCCGCGTGCTCGGCGCCGGCCACCCGTCCATGAGCGATCTCGCGCTCGGCCAGGTGGTCGCCGGCCATTTCGACTTTATCGGCAACTCCGGCTGGGAACTCCACGCCAAGGCGGACGCCAAACCCGCGCCGCGCAACGTGGTCATCCTGCGCACTCCGCTGGAGTGATCCCTCTCCATCCATCCTCCCTCTCACTTCCGTCCCTCCCCACCTCCCCATGATCATTGAAACCTTTCTCCAGGACCTCCGCATCGGCCTCCGTGTGCTCATCAAGGAAAAGAGCTTCTGCGCCCTCGCCGTCTTCGTGCTCTCCATCGGCATCTGCGCCGTCACCACGCAATTCAGCGTCGTCAACGGCGTCATGCTCCGCGGCTTCTCCTTCCCGAACGCGGACCGCCTCGTGAGCGTCCGGCTCGTCGATCCCACCTCGCGGAATTTCTTCGGCGTCAACAACCAGATCTTTCCCCAGGACTTCCTCGACATCCAGGCCGAGCAGAAATCCCTCGAGCACCTGGGGGCCTACATCAACGGCTCGACCGTCAACATGACGATCGGCAGCGACGCCCAGCGCTTCACCGGCGCCTACATCAGCGACGGTTTCCTGAAGGCCCTCGGCGTCGCCCCGATCATGGGCCGCGATTTCACCCCCGAGGACAACAAGCCCGGCGCGCCGAAGGTCACGATCATCGGCTACAACCTCTGGCAGCGGAATTTCGCCGGGGCCGCCGACATCCTCGGCCGCAGCGTCCGGCTCAACGGCAAGCCGGCCACCGTGATCGGCGTCATGGGCGCGGGTTTTGCCTTCCCCCAGAACGAGGAACTGTGGATCCCCGTCTTCAACGAGTTTCCCCCGCCGGCCCGCAACTCGACCAACGCCGCCGGCAACGGCGTGCAACTCCTCGCCTCCCTCAAGCCCGGCGTCCCGCTCGACCAGGCCCAGCTCGAGTTCGGCGCGTTCGCCCGGCGCTTCGCGGAGGCCTACCCCGACACCAACAAGGTCTTCAACGCGGCCGAGGTCCAGCCGCTGATCAAGGCCTTCACGCCCGCCGCCCTCAGCGGGCAGCTCCTGGTGATGCTCGGTTTCTGCGTCGGCGTGCTCCTGCTCGCCTGCGTCAACGTGATGAACATGCAGTTCGCCCGCGCCACCCTGCGGGCCAAGGAGCTCGCGATCCGCTCCTCCCTCGGCGCCACGCGCATCCGGCTGGTCCGCCAGATGCTGACCGAGAGCCTGCTCGTCGCCACCATCGGCGCACTCCTTGGCGTCGGCCTCTCGTATTGGGCGGTCGACCTGCTTTCCAGCACCGTCCGGAACCTCGCCAACCCCATCCCGGCCTACATCACCTTCGACATCGACGGCCGCGTGCTCGCCTTCACGGTCGTCGCGACCCTGCTGGCCGCCCTCGTCTCGGGCCTGATCCCGGCCTGGATGTCCTCCCGCGCCAGCGCCGCCGATGCGCTGAAGGACAGCGGCCGTGGCAACACCGGCCGCGCCGTCAACCTCATCACCCGCGGACTGGTGGTCTGCCAGCTGCTCGTGACCTGCATCCTGCTCATCGGGTCGCTGCTCCAGGTGCGCTCGATCCTCAACCAGCAGGCGATCGACTACGGCTACGACACCGCCGGCATCCTCGGCGCCCGCATGGGCCTCATGGACGGCGACTACCCGAACAGCGGCGCCCGCAAGCTCTTCTACGACCGCCTGCTCGCCCAGGTGCGCTCGAACCCCGCCATCGAGGCCGCCGCCCTCACCAACCGCTTCCGCATGGTCTTCTCCGGCAACACCCCGATCGAGATCGAGGGCAAGGATTACAAGGAGGACAAGGACCGGCCGAACACCAGTTTCGAGCAGGTCAGCGACGGCTACTTTGGCGTCACCGCCCAGCGGCTCCTCGAGGGGCGTGATTTCAACGCCGACGACACGGACGCCAAGCTGCCGGTCGCGATCGTCAATGCCTTCTTCGCCAAGAAACACTTCGGCACCGAGAGCGCCGTGGGCCGCCGCTTCCGCATGAGCCTGAACAACGGCGCGAGCTTCACCCCCTGGCGCACGATCATCGGCGTGGTGTCCGACGTCCGCATGCTCGGCCCTTTCCCGAACGGCAACGTCGACGCGGCCGGCTTCTACGTGCCGTTCTTCGCCACGCTCTTCAGCCCGACCGCCGCCGCCAGCCCGGCGGCCCCGCAGTTCGCCACCATTGCCCTGCGCCCACGCGGCGGCCAGCGGGGCGAGTCCCTCCTCAACGAGCTCCGCTCCGAGGTGCGCAAGGCCGACCCCAACCTGCCGCTCTACTTCATCGGCACCCCCAAGGAGAGCTTCGAGGTCTTCACCGGCGCCAACAAGATCATCGCCACGATGTTCTCGATCTTCGGCGCGATCGCCATGCTGCTCGCCGCCGTGGGCCTCTACGGCGTCACCTCCTTCTCCGTCAACCAGCGCACCCAGGAGTTCGGCGTGCGCATGGCGCTCGGCGCCGACCAGAACCGCATCCTCGGCATGGTGCTGCGGCAGAGCTTCTGGCAGCTCGGGCTCGGGCTCGGCATCGGCCTCGCGCTGTCCGGCCTGATCGCCCTGCTCTTTGGTGACCAGATCCAGAACTTCCTCATCGGCATCACGGCGCACGATCCGCTCACCTACTCCCTTGTGGCCGCCGTCCTGGCCGGCGTCTCCCTCGTCGCCACCCTCATCCCCGCCCGCCGCGCCACCCGCGTCGATCCCATGATCGCTCTGCGCGCGGAATAGACTGAAAGCAATAAGCGCTAAGCTTTAAGCCCCCAGCCGCCCAACCTCGCATTCAATCACTGCCAGCCGCTTACAGCTTATCCCTTAAAGCTTACGGCTATTTTCCCATGACCGACCTCCGCTTCGCTTTCCGGCTGCTCCTCAAGAGCCCCGGCTTCAGCCTGGCGGCGATCGGCGCCCTCGGCCTGGGCATCGGCCTGTCCACGGCGATCTTCAACGCCTTCAGCGGCATGCTGCTGCGACCGTTCCCGCACATCCGGGACGAGCACCGCCTGGTCTTCATCAACTCGAGCCAACTCAACGAGCCGGGTTCGTTCTACGAGCTCGCTCTGCCCGACTTCCTCGACCTGCGCGCCGAGACCAAGACCCTCGAGGGCCTCACCACCACCCTCAACCGCACGATGATCTTCACCGGCGGCGAGACGCCCTTCCGCGCCCTCGGCGCCGACGTCTCGACCGAGGGCTTCGCCATGCTTGGGACGAAGCCGTATCGCGGCCGGCTCTTTGACGAGGCCGACGCCAAGCCCGACGCCCCGCGCGTCGCTCTGCTCGGTTATGCGCTGTGGAACCGGCTCTATGGCGGCCGGGAGGAGATCATCGGCCAGACCGTCACGATCAACGGCCATCCGCACACGCTGATCGGGGTCATGCCGGCAGGCTTCGCCTTCCCCGACCGGGCCGAGCTGTGGACGCCGATGGGGTATCTTGGCAAACCCGAGCAACGCGGCTCGCACTCCTTCCCCGGCTGGGCGCGCCTGAAACCGGGCGTGACGCTCGACACCGCCCGCGCCGAGGTGGCGACCATCGCCGCCCGGCTCGCCCGCGAACACCCCGCCACCAACGAGGGCAAGACGCTGTCGCTTCGCCTCGTCCGTGAGGAGGCCACGGAGGATGTCGGCCTGCTCATGAAGCTCATGCTCGGGGCCGCGATCTGCGTGCTGCTGATCGCCTGCGCCAATGTCGCCAACCTCCTGCTCGCCCGCGCCGCCTCGCGCAGCCATGAGATCGCCATCCGCGTCTCCGTCGGCGCCTCGCGCTGGCACATCGTCCGCCAGATCCTGGTCGAGAGCCTCCTGCTCGGCGTCATCGGCGGCGCCTTCGGCCTGCTGGTGGCGGCCTGGGCCGACTCCCTGCTTTTCTCCTCGGTGCCCGAGGTCGAGATCCCGTTCTGGATGACCTTCGAGTTCGACTGGCGCGTCTTCGTCTTCGCCGCGGGCGCCGCCATCGGCTCCGCCCTGCTGTTCGGCCTGTTCCCCGCCCTGCAGGTTTCGCGCACCACGGCCCTGGTCCTGCGCGAGGGCGGCCGCACCACCACGGGCAGCGCGCGTGCGCGGCTCGTGCGCCAGGGCCTCGTCGTCGCCCAGGTCGCCCTCTCCGCCATCCTCCTCATCGCGGCCGGCCTCTTCGTCCGCAGCTTCCTCAAGCTCAACGCCGTCCATCCGGGCTTCGACCCGAGCGGGGTGATCACCTTCCGCGTCGGGCTGCCGCCCACGCAATACCAGGACAAGGTCCAGATCCGCCGCTTCTTCGAGCAGCTCGAGCCTGCGCTCGCCGCCCTGCCGGGCGTCAAGGCCGTCGGCTCCACCACGATGCTCCCGGGCGACGGCGACAACCGCAATGTCTTCCTCATCGAGGGCCAGCCCGAGCCCGCGACGATCAACGCCGCGCCGCGGGCCACCGTCCACACCGTCTCCGCCGGATATTTCGACGCGATGCGCATCCCCCTCATCTGGGGACGGTCCTTCACCACGGGCGACCGCCCCGACACCCCGCATGTCGCGCTCGTGGACGAGCAGTTCGCCTCCCGCTGGTTTCCCGGCGCCGATCCCGTCGGCCGCCGCTTCATCCTCGGACTGCCGGACAAGGGTGACACGCGCCACTGGATCCAGATCGTCGGCATCGTCGGCAACGTCCCCCAGAAGCTCGACATTCCCTACGAGCGCGGCGGTATCTACATGGCCCACGGCCAGAACGACCTGAACTTCGTCAACTACGCCGTCCATGTCCAGGGCGACCCCGCCACCTACGGCCCGGCGCTCGCCAAGGCCGTGCTCTCCGTGCAGTCGGACATCCCGATCTACAACGTCGAGACCATGGAACGCCTGCACCAGCTGGCGTATTGGGAACGCCGGTTCTTCAGCCAGATCTTCGGTGCCTTCGGCCTGGGGGCGCTCTTCCTCGCGGCGCTCGGCGTCTACGGCGTGATGTCCTATGCGGTGCAGCAGCGCACCTCCGAGATCGGCGTGCGCCTCGCGCTCGGCGCGACCGAGGGCGAGGTGGTGCGACTCATCGGCAAGCAGGGCGCCTGGCTCGTCACGCTCGGCATGGGCGTGGGTCTTGTTGCGGCGCTCGGCCTGACCCGCCTGATGGCCGGCCTGCTCTACGGCATCAGCCCGAGCGACCCGCCGACCTATTTCGCCCTCACCCTCGTGCTGGCCGCCACCGGCCTCGTGGCCTGCATCCTCCCCGTGCGCCGCGCCGCCAAGACGGACCCCATGGTGGCGCTGCGCACTGAGTGATCCCCGCCAAACTCTCCGCCCCTCGCTTTCCACCCATGCTCACCACCTTCAACCACACCATCCGCCAGCTCCGCAAAGCCCCGGCGTTCACGATCACGGTCATCCTGGTGCTGGGCCTGGGCATTGGCGCTACGACCGCCATCTTCAGCGTGGTGCACGCCGTGCTGATGCACCCTTTCCCCTATAAGGACGGCGACCAGATCCTGTTTGTCGGCTCCAACCGCCTCGACCAGCCCGGCAGCCAGATGCCGGTCGCCTACCCCGACTACCTCGAGTGGCGGAAACAGATCAAGAGTGCGGATCACCTGGCCTTTGCCAGCGGATCTTCCGTCACTCTCACCGGCGTGAACGAGCCCGCCGTGCTGCGCAATGCCGCCGTCTCCGCGCCCGTCTGGCCCCTGCTCGGCATCGCGCCGGTGCTCGGCCGCGTCTTTACCGACGCCGAGGACCAGCCCGCGGCGCCACCCGTGGCCGTGCTCAGTCACGCCACCTGGCAGCAGCGCTTCGGCGGCGACCCGGGCATCCTCGGCCGCACCCTCACCCTCGACGGCAAATCCTACACGGTGATCGGCGTGATGCCCGCCCGCTTCAAGTTCTGGGCCGGCGACGTCTGGACCCCGGTCGGCCTCCAGGCCGACACGGACATCATGCGCAGCCGGCTCATGCGGATGGACTCCTGGGTCGTCACCCGCGCCGCCCCCGGCCGGACCGCCACGGAGGTGATTGCCGAGCTCGAGGTTTTTGCCCGGCAGCTCGCGCGTCAATTTCCCGAGACGAACAAGGACGTCGGCATCATGGCCCGCTTCCTCGCCGAGTCGGTCTCCGGCCCCTTCCGGAATCCACTGCTCCTGCTGCTCTCCGCCGTCGGCTTCGTGCTGCTGATCGCCTGCGCCAACGTCGCCAACCTCCTGCTCGCCCGCACGAGCGCGCGTGTCCGCGAATTCGCCGTGCTTCAACACCGTCCTGCTCGGCCTGTTCGCGGGCGTCGCCCTCCTGCTGTCGGCCGTCGGCATCTACGGCGTCGTGGTCTGGAACGTCACCCAGCGCACCCGCGAGATCGGCGTTCGCCTGGCCCTCGGGGCCGACCGGCCGGGGGTGCTGTGGCTGGTCGTCAGCCAGTCCATGCGGGTGGTCCTGCTGGGCGTCGCCCTCGGCGTGGCCGGCTCGGCCGCTCTCGTGCATCTGATGCAAAACCTGCTTTTTGGCATCGGCCCCTTCGATCCCGTGACCTTCGCCGCCGTCGTCGGCCTGCTCACGGCCACCGCCCTACTGGCCTGCTGGCTCCCCGCGCGCCGCGCGGCCAGGGTGGACCCGATGGTGGCGCTGCGGGCGGATTGACGCCCGCCATGCCGCGCCGCACTCTTCCCGCTTACATGAACCGATCCCGCGCCTTCCTCGCGTTTCTCAGTCTCACTGCCCTTGTTCACGCCGCGACCGATCCGGCCGCCCTCACTGCGGCCAAGGATCTCTACGCCCAGCGCAAGCCCCTCGAAGCGCAAAAAGCCTTCGAGGCCCTGGCCGCAGCCGATGCCGGGAACGCCGACGTGCAGTTCTACCTTGGCCGGATCTCCCTCCAGCGCGACGACCATGAGAAGGCCGTCGCCTATCTCGAGAAAGCCGTCGCCCTCTCGCCCGGCGACGCCCGTTACCATCTCCGGCTCGGCGACGCCTACGGCCGCTCGGCCCAGAAGGCCGGCATGTTTTCCAAAATGGGCCTGGCCGGCAAATGCCGGGCCTCCTACGAAAAGGCCGTCGAACTCGACCCCAGGAACATCGACGCCCGCTTCAGCCTGCTCGGCTTCTACCAGCAGGCCCCGGGCATCGTCGGCGGCGGCATGGACAAGGCCCTCAGCCAGGCGCAGGAAATCAAGCGCCTCGACACCACCCGCGGCCGGATGGCCATCGCCGGCGTCTATGTCATCGAGAAGAAATACGCCCAGGCCTTCGCCGAGTTTGACGAGGCACTGAAGGAGAAGCCCGGCGACTACGCCGCGCTCTTCCAAACCGGACGGCTCACCGCCATCACGGGAGAACGTCTCGCTGACGGTCTCGCCGCGCTCCGGCAGTGCCTGGCGCAGACACCGCCCGAAAACCAGCCCGGCCATGCCGCCGCCCACTGGCGCATCGGCAACATCCTGGAGAAGCAAAACGACCGGCCCGGCGCCCGGGCCGCCTACGAGGCCGCGCTCAAGATCGACCCGAAGTTCCCCCAGGCCATCGAGTCGCTCAAGAAACTCTGAGCCCCGCCCGGCTTCGCGGCTCGCAATCGCCCGGGTTTCGCTATGCTCGTGCCGATGACTGACACCCCGCCCCGCGAGGATTTCCTGGCCCAGCTCGGCACCAGCGTGCGCGACGGCAGCTTCGTGAAGCTGACCCTCGGCAAACCGCGCGGCGCCGACCCCACCCTGCGCAGCCTGCATGTCCGGCCCGTCACGCTGCGCGGCGCGCCGCATGTTTCCTTTGTCTGGCGGCACGACCGCCAGGACATCACCAAGAACCACGCCCCCGAGGACGCCATCACCGAGCTCGCCGCGCTCATCGGCGGCGATTTCCATAGTGCGCATCTTTTCACCACGGCGCGCCTGGCCCAGCTTGAGTTCAACAAGAAGGGCGAGCCGCGCCTCACCTACGGCCCGGCCGCGGCGGAAAAGGCGGACGGCGGGCACGACCGCGCCAAGCAGCGCCTGCTGCCCGACCAGAGCCAGGCGTGGCTGGAGAAACTCGGCGTGACCAACGCCGCCGGCGCCGTCCGCGAGGGCCTCGCCGACAAGCACCGCCAGATCCACAAGTTCACCGAGATCCTCAGTCACCTCGCTGCGGACGCCGCGTTGCCGACCCACCGGCCGCTCGAGATCGCCGACATGGGCTGCGGCAAGGGTTACCTCACCTTCGCCACCCACGATTATTTCAACCTGGTCGCGCAGCGCCCCGCGCATGTCCGCGGCATCGAGGCCCGCGAGGAACTCGTGACGCTGTGCAACCGCATCGCCCGCGAGACGGGTCGGGAAAACCTCAACTTCGTCCAGGGCACGATCGAGTCCGCCAAGCTGCCCGCCCTCGACGTGCTCATCGCGCTGCACGCGTGTGACACCGCCACCGACGACGCGCTCGCCAAGGGCGTGCAGGCCGGCGCCGCGCTGCTGGTCGTCTCCCCGTGCTGCCAGAAGGAGCTGCGCCCGCAGCTAGCCGCCGCCCCGGTGCTCGCGCCGGCGCTGCGCCACGGGATCTTCCAGGAACGCCACGCCGAGTTCGCCACCGACGCCCTGCGCGCGCTGCTGCTCGAGTGGGCCGGCTACGACACCAAGGTCTTCGAGTTCATCTCCACCGAGCACACGGCTAAGAACCTGATGATCGCCGCCACGAAAAGGCCCGGCGAGGCCCGCACCGAGGCCGCCGCGCTCAAGGTCCGCGAGTTGGCCGCGTTCTACGGCATCAAGTCACAGGCCCTGGCGCGCCAATTCTATTTCGATCTCGGCTCATAAGCCGGCAGACAACTTGATCCTTTAAACCACAGATGAACACAAATGAACACAGATGGAGTAAGGCTCCTATTCCGCAGGCTTCCATGTATCTGTGTGCATCTGTGTTAATCTGTGGTTGTTTGATCGGCCACGCATGAACTGGGAGACACTCGACTGGGAAATCCTCGACCGGCTGCGCGAGACGTTTCTCTCGGACGCGAAGTCGGCCGGACCCTATTGGCACACGATCACCGACCTCGAGTGCTACAACCTGACCTACGGTGAGCGCATCGGCTGGAAGTGGGACGCCGTGCTCGCCGAAACAAGGCAGCGAGGCTGGACCCCGCCCGCCGGCGCGACCGTGCTCGACTGGGGCTGCGGCAGCGGCGTGGCCGGCCGGCGCGTCATTGATTTTTACGGACTGGGAAATTTCACCGCCCTGCGGGTGCATGACCACTCCGAACTCGCCATGGACTTCGCCGAGCACCACGGCCGGAAGCTTTACCCGGGGCTCGACGTCGGCCGGGCCGACACGCGCTTCCTCCGCGGGAGCGAGCCCATCGGTGTGCTCGTGCTCAGCCATGTGCTCAACGAGCTCGACGATATCGCCCGAGCCGATCTCGCGGAACTCTGCGCCCGGGCGCAGACGATCATTTGGGTCGAGCCGGGCACCCACGAGGTCAGCCGCGCGCTCGGCGGCTGGCGGGAGAGGCTGCGCGCCACCGGCCTGCAGGCGGTTGCACCCTGCCCGCATGATGCCGCGTGCGGCGTGCTGGCCGCCGGCAACGAGCGGCATTGGTGCCACTTCTTCGCCTCCCCGCCCGCCAGTCTCTACGCCGACTCCGACTGGGTGAAATTCGGCCAGCGCGCCGGCATCGACCTGCGCTCGCTGCCTTACTCGTTCCTCGTGCTGGACCGGCGCCCCGTCACCCCCGTTTCGGGCTTCTCCCGCCTCCTTGGCGAACCCCGCCATTACAAAGGCTACGCGAAGGTCTTCGCCTGCGACGCCGCCGGCGTGGCCGAGCTGATGCTCCAGAAGCGCGACGCCCCGGAATTGTTCAAGGCCCTGAAGCAGGGCACCGCGCCGACGCTCCACCGCTGGACACATCTCAACGGCCGGATCACGCATATTGAATCCGTCTCAACCACAGATTAACACAGATGGACACATATCTTCGATCCACTAGCTATTTTCTGCAGCCCAGCCTTTCTCATCTGTGTTAATTTGTGTCCATCTGTGGTTTTTCTAACCTGATTTTCAGTTCTTACGTTCCCCATGATCACGCTCCGTTTCGTCGAAAAAGTCTACCCGCTCAAGGGCGGGGTCTTCTATGCCCTGCGCAACATCAGCCTCACGATCAACGAGGGTGAGTTCGTCTCCATCATGGGCAATTCCGGCTCAGGCAAGTCCACCCTGCTCCACATCCTCGGCCTCCATGACAGCGCCTGGGGCGGCGAATACACCCTCAAGGGCGAGGCCGTCCACAAGCTCGACAAGAAGAAGCGCTTCGATCTGCAGAAAAAACACATCGGCTTCGTCTTCCAGAGCTACCACCTGCTCGACGACCTCACCGTCTACGAGAACCTTGAGATTCCGCTTTCCTACCGCGACATGCCGAAGAAGGAGCGCGAGTCCGTCGTGTGCGACGTCCTGGACAAGTTCGGCATCGTCGGGAAAAAGGACCTCTATCCCAGCCAGCTGTCCGGCGGCCAGCAGCAGCTTGTCGGCGTCGCCCGGGCCCTCATCGCCAAGCCCTCCCTCATCCTCGCGGACGAGCCCACCGGTAACCTCCATTCCGACCAGGGCCGCGAGATCATGAAGCTTTTCAAAAAACTGAACGAGGAAGGCACGACCATCATCCAGGTCACGCACTCCGCCGAGAACGCCACCTACGGGAGCCGCGTCATCCGGCTGGCCGACGGTCTGCTGGTCAGTTAGGTGCGAGGTTTATTGCAAGGCCCTGCTTGCCGGTGATCAAGACTCTGACCGTCGAACCTCTCAAAACTCACGAAACCTGTCATTTTGAGCGCAGCGAAGAATCCATTGAATCATCGTTTCCCGACGCGCGGCCTGGATCCTGATGGATCCTTCGCTCCGCTCAGGATGACAAACCGGGTTTGAAATACTCCTTGGTCCCGCACATGAAAACCACCCTTGTCGTCCTGCTCGGTCTCCTCTTCGCCAACATCCTGGCCGCACAGACACCGCCCGCCCCGCCGCCGAAGATGTTCGCGGTGCGCCTGACCACCGGTCCCGCATGGGACGCCGCCAAGCCGCCGAACGACCAGGCCGGCATGCGCGAGCACTCGGCCAACATTGCCCGGATGCGTCGCGAGGGCGTGCTGGTGCTCGGCGCCCGTTTCGGTGAACTCGGCCTCCTCGTGCTGCGCGTGCCCGATGCCGCCGCCGCACAGGCCCAGTTCGGGCCCGACCCGACCATCGCCGCCGGTGTCTTCAGGCTGCAGGTCGACGCCTTCGCCCCCTTTGCCCACGGCAACACCGTCTGGCTGATGACGCCCGAGGCGGTCCTGCTGCGCGCCTACCTCGATGCGTTCAACCGCCACGAGGCCGACGCCGTGGCGGCGTTCTGCGCGGAGAATTTCAAGTGGTATTCGATCGAGGGCGACAAGACCTCGACCGACGCCGAGAGCCGCCCGCAGCTTCGCGACTGGCTCATCGGTTATTTCAAGTCCCTGCCGACCGTCCGTTCCGACTTCCTCGCCGTCGAGCAGACCGGGCCGTTCCTCACCGTGCGCGAACGCGCCTCGTGGGACAACAAGGAGGGCGTGCGTGCTTCCCAGCAGGCCTTCGGCGTCTACGAGATTCGCGACGGCCTCATCCAGCGCGTGTGGTATTACCCCTCGGTGAAGGACACCCCGCCGCCGGCCCGTTGACTCAGCGCGACAGCACGAGCCCGTGCATCTCGAGCTTGGGCCAGCTCTTCCAGGACCACGGGCTCTCGTTCGCCGTGCCGTCCTGGAAGGGGTTCCAGACCTTGAAGAATTTCTCGTCGAACTGGACCGCCAGCACGCAGTGCTCCACGTGGTCCAGCCGCCGCGGATCATCCGCCCCCGGCCAGCGTTCGAGGAAAAGCAGCGCCCCCACGTAACCCGGTTGCTTGGACTCCCGCATGATCTCGTCGGGATCGATGGAGGTCCGGGCCGTGCGGGCGAGGTCGAGTTCCCGGATGAGCTCGCACGTCACCAGCAGGTCCGCGCTGCCCGGCGCCTCCGCCCAATGCGGATATTTTTTCAGGTGCCCCGCCACAAACTGGGCGGGCTCGACGCGGCGCCGCTGGGTGCGGTGCACCAGTTCCAGGAGGCAGCGGCTGACCGCCGCGCACTCGTTCCATTGGGCGATGTCGAAGGCCATGGCGTTGCCGGCCACTGTGCCCGGCGCCGGGTCACGGTCAATCCCCGCCCCGCACCCGGCCTTGCATGGCCGGCCGGCCGGCGTTAATCCACCGGTCATGAATCCCACGCTCGGCTACGCGCTCCTCGGGCTCCTGGCCGGTTTCGCCAGCGGCTGCTTCGGCATCGGCGGCGGCATCATCATCGTCCCGGTCCTCGTGTTGCTGTTCAAGATCGACTACCACATCGCCGTCGGCACTTCGCTCGCCCTCATCATCCCGATCTCGCTGGCCGGCAGCGCCACGAATTTCAGCCTCGGCAAGATCAACTGGCCGGTGTTCTGGGCCTGCGCCCTCGCCGGCGCCATCGGTGCCGTGCTCGGCTCGCTCTTCATCCAGAAAATCCCGGCCCTCTACGCCAAGCGCACCTTCGCGGTCTTCCTCGTCTACGCCGCCGCGCGGTTGTGGGTGAAATGACCGTTTCGACCCACCGGCCGTCGGGCCCGGTGAACAGGCTAGCATAATAGGGCCATTCATACCTGTTTATCTAGGGCCTTTAGGGCCTCGACACTGAATACAGTTGCCCGGGTGAATTCCCTGTCGTGCAGTCGCCAACCGACTGCATGAGCATCAAAGTCCGAATGACCCTATTGTTGGGAGTGCTGCTGGTGGCATTTCTCGGCGTGATGCAGCTCCTGCGGCAGGGAGAAAAATCGCGCGCGGTCGAACTGCGGCGGGAAACGGTGCAGGTGAGCCTCCAGTCGCTCCAGCAGTGGATCAACCTGAGCAACCAGCCGCTGCAGCGTTTTGTCCGGGATTTCAGCGAGTGGCCGGAAATGCGCGCCTTTCTCGAAAACCGCGACCCGGTCTGGGCCGAGACCAACCTCAAGCAGAACCTCGCCACCTACGAGGCCCACGCCCTGTGGGTTCTGACGGAAAAGGGCGAGCTGCTCTACTCCGCCCAGCAACATCCGGGGCCGCCGCTGCCGCCGCCGGCCACGCCCGCCAGCCTGACCGCGCCCGGGACGGGCCCGCATCTTTTTGCCGAGAGCCGAGACGGCCTGCTGCAGGTCTGGGGCGAACCAATCGGGCTCGACGTGCAGGGGAAAAACCCGCGCGGCTGGCTGCTCGTCGCCCGCTGGTGGGGACCGCGCTTCCTGTCGACGCTGAGCCGCCTCTCCGAAATGCGCGTGCAACTCGTGCCGGCCGACAGCCCGGCCGGTCCCACCCAGCTGCACCTGCCGCTGCGCGACCTGTCGGGCACGACGCTGCGCCAGCTGCAGACCAACCTGCCCCAGCTGGATTATGCGGAGACCCTCGCGGCCGACACGCTCGCGGTCCGCATGCTGCTGCTCTTCGGCCTGCTCGTGATCGCGACCGTCTGGCTGGGCGTGCGCCAGTGGGTGCTGCGTCCCCTCCGGCAGATCAGCCGCACGCTCGAGCAGGGCGACATCTCCCACCTCTCCGCCCTGCAGCTGGAGAAAAACGAGCTGGGCGCCGTGGCCGGCCTGATCGCCACCTCCTTTGAACAGAAGCGCGCGCTCCAGCACGAGAACGAAGAACGCAAGCGCGCCGAGCAGGCCCTGCGCAAGAGCGAGGAGCTCGTCCGCCGCTCCCTCGAGCTGCGGGCCCGCCTCGCCCGCGACCTGCACGATGGCGTCATCCAGTCGATCTACGCCGCCGGCCTCGGGCTGGAGAGCGCGATGTCGGAGCTCGAGCGCGACCAGCCCGCCGCCCGCACCCGGCTGGCCTACTGCCGGCAGAGTCTCAACGGCGTCATCCGCGAGGTGCGCGGTTTCATCAGCGGCCTCGAGCCCGAGCAGATGCAGCGTCATGGCTTCGCCCAGGAACTCTCCGCGCTCGCCCGCACCATGCAGGACCTGTGGCCCGTCCGCATCGTCCACAAGGTGGACCCGCAGATCGCCGGCCGGCTCAGCATTGGCCAGGAGGTGCACGCCCTCCAGATCGCCCGCGAGTGCATCAGCAACGCGCTGCGGCACGGTGAGGCCAAGAAGGTCCTTATCACGCTCACGCAGGCCGCCGAGCGCGGCGTCCTGACGGTGAAAGACGACGGCCACGGCTTCGACCCCGCCGCCGTTACCGGCCAGGGCAGCGGGTTGCACAACCTCGCCTCCCGGGCCCGCGAGATGGGCGGCACGCTGCGCCTCGACTCCGCGCCGGGTCGCGGCTCCGCGGTCATCATCACCTTCCCGCTCATGGAGGTGCCGTCATGATCCGCCGGGGCTCCCTTCTCCGCAGGATGGGTGGGTTCACCCTCGTGGAAGTCATGGTGGCGTCCACCGTGCTCGTGTTCGGCATCGTCACCGCCGTCACCACCAGCCAGCGCGGGCTGCAGGCGCTCGACACGGCGCGCAACCTCACGGCGGCCTCGCAGATCATGCAGTCCGAAATGGAGCGCATCCGCCTGCTGAGCTGGACCCAGCTCAGCGCCCTGCAGCAGTCCGGCGACACCAAGGTGGCCGCGGAGACCACGGCCGGCCTCGCCCGGTTCACCTGCACCCGGGCGATCACCGATCTCAAGACCGACATGAAACAGATCACGCTGACGGCGGTGTGGCGCGGCTACGACGGCCAGGAGCACACCGCGCGTCTCATCACCCGCTACGGCAAGAGCGGCCTCAATGACTACTTCTACACCACGCACTAACCTGGCACCGTTGCCGGCTTCCTGTTGCTGGCTGCTGCCAGCCCGGGATGAGTCGCGCAGCCCAAGCTGCGGCTCAGCTGCCGGCCCGGTGTTTGTCCCGGGCGCTCCGTCCTTCGGCGGCCGCCCGGGCAAAGGCTTCACCCTCGTCGAGGTGCTGATCGCGGCCACCCTCAGCACCTTCGTGCTGGCGGGGGTGCTGAGCGCGTTTCTGTTCCTCGCCCGCACCAGCTTCCGCTCGAGCGGCTACAGCGAGATGGAGGCGGAGATGCGCCGCGGCCTGGACACCTTTGCCCGCGACACCCGCAATGCCACCGACGTGCGCTGGAACAGCGCCCAGAGCATCACGCTGACCGTGAACGGCCGCCCCGTGACCTACGCCTACGACAGCGACGCCGCCAGCGCCACCCACCGGAGCTTCTACCGCCTCGAGGGCGCCGCCGCCTCCGGCCTGCCCCGCACCGTGCTCGTGCACGGCGTGACCCCGGAATTCGCCTTCCAGCGCTTCAAGCTCGTCCAACCCGGCGTGGCGGACAACGCCGCGACCAACGACCGCGAGACAAAGCTCCTGTCGCTCACCCTGCGCGCCGCGCGCACCAGCGTGGCGACCGTGGGCGCCAGCAACTCCGCCGTCTCCGCCCGCTACGTGCTCCGCAACAAGCGGGTCGCCAACTGATGCGCCGCCGCCCTCCAGTCTCCCTCCCCCGGACCGCGCGCGGCGCGGTCCTGATCGTGGCGTTGCTCATCACGGCCCTTATCGCGCTCGCACTCGGCAGCTACCTCACGCTCAACCTCGGCACCGCCCGTCTCGCCCGCCAGAGCTACCAGCAGGGCACTTCCTTCCACCTCGCCGAGGCCGGCGCCGAGGAGGCCGTGTGGTCCTTCAACCAGGCCAACGTCCGCAACGCCGCCGCGTGGGCCGGCTGGTCGACCGAGAACGCCACCGCCTGGCGCAAGTTCGCCGGCTTCGACTTCGGCGGCAACACCACGGGCTCGATCAAGGTCTACGTGAGCAACACGAGCCCCGCCGGCACCGAGAAGCCCACGGTCGTGGCCATGGCCGTCGTCGAGTCCCCCGGCACGCCGCCGACCACCCGCATGGTCTCGGTCACACTGTCCCGCCGCTCCTATTTCGCCAACGGCATCGTGGCGAGGAACACCCTTCGCTTCTCCGGCCTCAACACCTCGGTGGACAGCTGGAACTCCGACCCCGACAATGACGCCGCCACCGCGCCCGTGCCCTACAGCGCGGCCGTCCGCCGCGATAACGGCGGCATCGCCACCCTCGCGGTCGAGAGCAGCTCGATGCTCGTCAACCAGGCCCATGTCTGGGGTTATGTCGCCACCGGCGGCGCCGAGCCCGAGGTAGGCGTGCAGGGTTCCATCCGCGGCGCCGACACCGCCGAGGGCGTGCGCATCGACCCGGCGCGGGTTTCGACGGACTTTGTCGCGGACCTGCCCGCCGTCACCGCCCCGCTGGACGGCACCCTGCTGGACCGCGTGGGCGACACCCTCGGCACCGCGGGCACCGCGACCAAGTGGCGCGTGCCGAGCGTCACCCTCAACGGCAACAAGACCCTCACGATCCTGGGCGATGTGACGCTGATTCTCACCGCCAGCACCGGCAGCGCGCTGGATGTCACCGGCAACGCCTCGATCATCATCCCCGACGGCTCCAGCCTCGTGGTCTATATCGAGGGCAACGCCAAGATCGCCGGCAACGGCCTCGCCAACGCCAACCGCCGGCCGGCCAGCTGCCAGATCTGGGGCACCAGCACGAGTTCCGCCGGGCAGACCATCCAGCTCGCCGGCAACGGGGCGCTGAAGTCCGTCATCTACGCGCCCAACGCCGCCACCACGATCAACGGCAACGGCGACATCATGGGCGCCCTCGTCGCCCGCGACATCACCTTCACCGGCAACGCCGCGTTCCACTACGACGAGTCCCTCACGAACTTCGGCGACAACACCCCCTTCGGCATCAGCCGCTGGCGCGAACTCACCACGGCGGAGGAGCGGGCCCGCTGGTCGGGCGTCTTCTCCGGCTGGTGAGCGTCCGCCGCTTGCCTTTGGCCCCGCCCTGCGGAAAGCTGCGGCCCGCCACCACCGCCCGCGCATGAAAATCCGCCTCAGGCTTCTCCTCCTGCTTGGCTGCCTGCTGGTCCTCTTCGCCGCGGCCACCTGGATCCTGCAGGACGCCCACCGGCGCGAGGCGGAGACGATCCGCTCCAGCGTCGAGAAGCAGCGCGGCGGCCTGCTCGACCGGGTGATCGCGCTGAACGGCCAGTCGCTGCGCAGCTTCGCCAATGACTACTCGCTCTGGGACGACATGGTGGCGTTCGTCGACACCGGCGACCGCAACTGGGCGAAGATCAACATCGACGCGAGCCTGGCCAACTTTGGCGCCCAGGCCGCCTGGGTCCTGCGCCCGGACGGACGCGAAGTCTCCCGGGCCGGTGACCTGGATGCGGCCACCCTTTCGCTCATGCCCTTGGGCCAGCCGGCCTTTCTCGAGGTGCTGCGGCGCGAGAAAAACATGCATTTTTTCCTGGAGTCGCCCGCCGGATTGATGGAATTGCGCACCGCACCCATCCAGCCCTCGGGCGACATCGCCCGGACCAGCCCCGCGCGCGGCTGGCTCGTGGTCGCCCGCCTCTGGAACGACACTCATGTGCGAACCCTGGCCGAGACCCTCCAGAGCGAGGTGGACTTTGCCCCGCGCCCGGAGCAACCGGACAACCGCGCGGCCATCCACCTGCAGCGCGAGCTGACCGACTGGACCGGGCGCCGGGTGCGCACCCTCCACGTGCAATACCAGTCGCTCGCCCTCGAACGCCTGCTGGAGGGCAACGTGGACGAGACCGCCGTGCTCTTTCTCTTCGGGCTCGTCATGATCACCGTCACCGGCCTGGGGCTGTCCCGCTGGGTGCTCGCGCCGCTGCACAAGCTCGGGCAGAGCCTGGAAAGCGGCCGGCCGGAGCCGTTGCAGCCGCTCCGTCGCGAGCCCAACGAGTTCGGCCACCTGGCCCGCCTCGTGGAGCAGTCCTTCAGCCAGCGCGCGGCGCTCGAGCACGAGGTGCGGGAGCGGAGCCGCATGGCCGAGGCGCTGCAGGAGGCCGGCACGCGCCTGCGCGAGTCGATCGAGCTGCGCAACCGGCTCGCCCGCGACCTGCACGACGGCGTCATCCAGTCGATCTATGCCGCCGGCCTCGGCCTCGAGGGCGTGCGCAGCGTCCTGTCGTCGGACCCCGCCGCCGCCGACCGCCGGCTGGCCGCCAGCCAGGCCGCGCTCAACGACACCATCCGCGACGTCCGCACCTTCATCAACGGCCTTGAGTCCGAGATCGCGCCCACGCGGCCCTTCCGCCACACGCTCGACACGCTGATCGCCACCATGCAGTCGATCCAGCCGGGCAACATCACGCTGGCCGTGGACGAGAACCTTGCCCGCCGCATCAGCCCCGCGCAGGAAATGCAGATCCTCCAGATCCTCCGCGAGTCCATCAGCAACGCCCTGCGGCATGCCGCGCCTTCCTCGATCCATCTTTCCCTGCAGGCCGATGCCACGGCCCAAGCGGTGCTCTCCATCGCCGATGACGGCTGCGGCTTCGACCCCGCCGCCCAGACCGGCGGGGGCCACGGCCTCGTCAACCTCGGCATCCGCGCCCGCGAGATGGGCGGCGCCCTGCAAATTGACTCCACTCCCGGAAAAGGAACTCGTATCACCCTGACCTTCGACCCAACCTACCCGCCATGACCACGACGGCCCAGAAATCCATCGACATTCTCATTGTTGACGACAGCGAGCTGGTCCGCACCGGCCTGAAGACGCTCCTCGATGCCCATGCGCGGACCGCCGGCACCCACCTCCGCATGGTCGGCGAGGCCAGCACCGCGAACTCGGCGGTCGCCGAAACCGTCCGCCTCAAGCCCGATGTGGTCCTGATGGACATCCGCCTCCCCGACGGCTCCGGCCTCGAGGCCTGCCGCAAGATCCTCGCCAGCGACCCGGACACCAAGGTCCTCATCCTCACCTCCGTGATCGACGACAACCTCGTCTACGACGCGATGAGCAGCGGCGCCCACGGCTACCTGCTCAAGGAGATCAACGCCCAGGGACTCTGCCAGGCCATCATCGACGTCGCCGCCGGCAAGTTCATCCTCGATCCCACCGTCACCACCCACGTCCTCAACCTCGTCCGCAGCGGCAGCACCCCGCCGAACGAGCAGGACAAACTCGCGACGCTCTCAGCCCAGGAGCGGCGCGTCCTCGCGCTCGTGGCGGAGGGCAAGACCAACAAGGAGATCGCCGAGTCCATGGGGCTGAGTGACAAGACCGTGAAAAATTACCTCAGCAATATCTTCGAGAAGCTGAAGATCAGCCGGCGTTCACAGGCGGCGGTGCTCTACACCTCGAGCCGCGGCCCGGCACGGTGACATTCGGCCCTATCCGACAGGGCCGTTAATCGGGGTCCATCGCCTGTTACGGGATTGGGCGCGTTCCGCTAGAGTGCGGCATGCAACCCGCACCCCTTTCCCGCTCAGGCCGCACCCGCCGGCGCGCTGATGCGGCCTTCACCATCCTGGAGGTGGCCATGTCCGCCTTCGTCATGGCCTTTGGCATCGCGACCTCGATCATCGCCATGCAGACCGGCTTCAAGTCGATTGACCTGGCCCGCGGCACCACCCTCGCCTCGCAGATCATCCAAAGCGAGATGGAGCGCCTCCGCATGATGAGCTGGACCGCCATGACGAACCTCAGCACGGCGACCGACTCCACGGCTCCCGTTCCTCCGAGCAGTCCCGCCGGGGTCGAAGTGTTCGACGGCGCCACCTACTTCAGCTCCAACCCGGACGTCGCCGGCAAATATATGGTCACCCGGACCATCCGGGCGGATGGCTCCCGCCCTTCCGATGTTTATTTCATCACCGTCTCCGTGACGTGGCGGGGTTATGACAACCGGCCGCACACGCGCTCCTTCCGCTCAATGTATGCCAAAAATGGACTTTATGACTACTATTACACCAATGCCCGCCCGTAACGGTCGCCCCGGACTCACCTCGTTCAAACCGTCCGGCGCAAACGGCTTCACGCTGGTGGAGCTGATGATCGGCGCCTCGCTGGGTGCCTTCATCCTGGCTGCTGTCCTGTCCACCTTCCTGTTCATGGGCCGCAGCGGCGCCAACGTGCAAAATTACAACGACATGGAGTCGCAGGCCCGCAATGCACTGGAGATTTTCGCCCAGGATGTGCGGCAAGCCAGCGGCGTCGTCTGGTCTGACGCCAACACGGTGGCCCTCACCGTCGCCAACCTGACGGTCACCTATCAATACAACCCGACCGCGCGGCGCTTCGCCCGCCAGGAAGTGGTCACCGCCACCAGTGTGGTCAATTCCACCCGCGTGCTGGTCACCGGCATCACCAGTTTCGCCTTCAGCGCGTATAAGATCACCATCGATCCGCTCACGGGCACGGCGGCCTCGGTGCCGCTGAGCACGGCCGCCGAGCGCACCGCGGCCAACGGCACCACCAAGCAGCTGCAGATCTCCCTCGAAGCGGCTCGCGCCAATACCACCGTGGTGGCCGCCACCAACACCGTGCTCTCCGCCCGTTTCGTCCTGCGCAACAAGCGCGTCACCGTCTGATTCCCCTCCGCCCATGCCCGTCCATCCCTCCCGTCTCCAGTCCCAGCGCGGCTCCCTGCTGATCGTCTCCATGATCATGTGCGCCGTGATCGGCATTTCCATCGCGAGCTACATCAAGCTGGGCCAGACCAGCCAGGCCATCTCCAACCGGGCGCTATACAACAACGGCGCCATGAACCTCGCCGAGAACGGCATGGAGGAGGCCATGTATTCCATCAACCAGCTGGTGGCCAACTCCGCCTACAGCTGGACCACGGACGGCTGGACGGCCGCCAACAGTGGCGTCGACGCCTACCGCAAGTGGACCGGCTACACCTTTGACCAGAATGCCCGGGGCACGGTCCGGGTTTACGTCAAGAATTCCGACGGGGTGATGGCTCCCATCATTCTCGCCCGCTCGACCGTCACCTTGGGTGGCGTCGCGAGCGCGCCGATCGAAAAATGGATCAAGGTCCAGCTCGCCATGACTTCCAAGTTCGCCAACGGCCTCGTCGCCAAAAGAACCATCACCTTCTCCGGCACCAATGCCAGTGTGAACAGCTGGAATTCCGACCCGGATGGCCCCGGGGGTGCCGCCCCGATCGCCTACAGCACCGCCGTCGACAACGACAATGGCAGCGTGGGCAGCATCTCCGTGACCGCCGCGGTGTCAGTGAACAACGCCGACATCTTCGGTTACGTCGCCACCGGCGGCACCCCCGCCACTGTGGGCCCGAACGGTCTGGTGGGACCCTTCGGCACCGCCGCCGGCACCATCGCCCCCGGCCACTCCTCCACCGACTTCAGCGCCAGCTTCGACAGTGTCGCGGCCCCCGCCACCTACAGCTACACTCCCATTGCCTCCATTGGCAGCAGCTCCCCCGGCACCACCACCCTGCCCGGCACGATCGCGGCTGCAGCCGATGGCAAATACTACATCGAAGTCGCCGACGTCGGCGGCAGCAATAAGGTGCTCGCCATTGAGGCGAACAAGGAAGTCATCCTCAAAGTCACCACCGGCGGCCTCAGCACTGGCGGTGGCAGTGGCGCCATCAACATCGCGCCGGGCGGCAAACTCATCGTTTATACGGCCGGCACCATCAGTATCGGTGGCAATGGCGTCATGAACGGCGGCACGACCGCGGCCACGGCGAACCAGCCGCAAAATTTTCAAATCTGGGGAACCAAGACCTCGGGCACCCAGTCCATCAGCATCGCCGGCAACGGTGCGCTCAGCGCCATCGTTTACGCGCCCCAGGGCGATGTCACCATCGTCGGCAACGGCGACGTCATGGGCTCGATCGTGGCCGACGTGATCAAGGTTACCGGCAACGCCGCGTTCCACTACGACGAATCCCTGGGCAGCTTCGGCGGCAATCCCTACCGCGTGGCGGCTTGGGAGGAGCTGACCACGGTGGCCGAGCGCACTGCCGGTTGCACGGCCGTTGGTTCTCCGATGACCTTCTAAGCTTTGCTGTCCCGCTTCCGGGACGCCAAAATTTCAAGAGCGGACGGTTCGTTTTTCCATAACCCGCAGTCGCCGCGTAACCCGCTGGCTGGCTGCGGGTTATTTTTGCCCTGCTGCTGGCATGTCCAATGCAGAATCCGCAGGCCTACGGGCCAACACACGCCCCACAACCGGGTTGCTACGAACAACACAACCCATGCTCTCCGACCTCCGTCTCGCTCTCCGCCTACTCCTCAAGTCGCCCGGCTTCACGCTGATCGCGGTCCTCACCCTGGGCCTCGGCATTGGCGCCAACACGGCGATCTTTTCCTTCATCAACACCTTGTTCTTCAAGTCGCTCCCCTTTGAGCGGCCCGAGGAACTGGTGAGCGCCTACACCAGCGACGAGCGCAACCCGGGCTTCCTGCCCGTCTCGCCGCTCAACTACGTCGACTTCCGCGACCACAACCAGGTGTTCACCGCCATGGGCAGCTACGGCTTCGTGCCCGTGAGCATGATGATCGGCTCCGAGCCGAATTCCGTCCAGGGCGAGCTCGTCTCCGGCAATTACTTCGACCTACTGGGGATGAAACCCGCGCTGGGCCGCACCTTCCGCCCGGATGAATACCAGGCGAGCGGCTCCGGCCCAGTCATCGTCCTCAACCACAGCTTCTGGACCACGCGCCTCAACGCCGACCCGGAGATCCTCGGCCGCACCTACACCATCAACGGCACCGGCTTCACGGTGATCGGCGTGATGCCGCCCGGCTTCCGCGGACTGAACACCTTCAACAACCCGGCGTTCTGGGTGCCGAGCACGATGCACGACCAGGTCTACACCGGCCTGCTGAAGGGTTTCTACGCCGAGCGCCGCGCCCTCATCTGGAACGTCTTCGCCCGCCTCAAGCCGGGCGTCTCCCTCGCCTCCGCCGAGGCCGGCCTCAAGCCCATCGCCGCGAAACTCGCCTCGGACCACCCCGCCGCCAACACCGGCCGCTCCATCCGCCTCGTCGGCCTGGCCGAGTCGATGATCGGGCCAAACTTCCGCGACAATGTCGTCCAGGCCGGCGCCCTGCTCCTCTCCCTGTCCGGCCTCGTCCTGCTTATCGCCTGCGCCAACGTCGCCAACCTCCTCCTCGCCCGTGCCTCCGCGCGGCAGCGCGAGATCGCCGTGCGCATCGCCATCGGCGCCGGCCGCGGCCGGCTCATCCGCCAGTTCGTCACCGAGAGCGTGTTGCTCTCCGTGCTCGGTGGCCTCGCCGGCCTCGCCATCGCCTACTGGACGAAGGACCTCCTCTGGTCGCTCCGTCCGCCCTTCCTGCCGGATGGCCTCACCGTCTCCCTCGACGGCCGCGTGCTGGGCTTCGGTCTCGTCATCTCCCTCGTCACGGGCGTGCTCTTCGGTCTCGCCCCGGCTTGGATCACCACCAAGCCCGAGCTCACGACCATGCTCAAGGAGGAGAGCAAGGGTTCGTCACCCACGCCGCTTTACAGTTTCCGCAATTTCCTCGTCGCCGCCCAGATCGCCCTCTCGGTCATCGCCCTTGTCATCGCGGGCCTCTTCATCCGCAGCCTGCGCCACGCGCAGCAGGTCAACCCGGGCTGGAACACGCAGAACGTCGCGCTCTTCGGCGCCAACCTTGCCGCCCAGGGTTACACCCCCGAGCGCTCGCTCGCCTACTACCGCCGGGCCGTCGAGCTTGTCCGCGGCATCCCGGGCGTGACCGACGCCACCGTCGCCACCACCGTCCTGCTCAACGGCGGCGGCGCCCTCCGCACCATCCGCCCGCAGGGGCCCGACGACAAGCTCCGCACCACCGGCCAGCTCATGAGCTACGGCCACGTGCTGCCGGGATACTTCAAGACCATGGGCATCCCCTTTGTGGCGGGCCGCGACTTCACCGAGGCCGACGACGAGCGCCACCCGCTGGTCGTCGTCATCAACGAGAACTTCGCCAAGCTGTGCTGGCCGGGCGAGAATCCCCTCGGCAAGACCGTGAAGGCCTTCGGCTCCGAGACCCTCATCGAGGTGGTTGGCGTCGTGCGCGACGTCACCTTCGACAACATCGGTGAGGATCCCAAGCCCTACATCTTCTTCTCCATCGCCCAGGAAGGCAGCCGCGGCAGCGGCTTCGCCAGCATCCACGTCCGCACGCAGACCGACGCCGCCGCGCTGACGCCCCTGCTGCGCAAGCAGCTCCAGACCATCGACACCGCCCTGCCGTTCGTGAACGTCACGACCATCGAGGAAAACATCTCGCAGGGCCTCTGGGCCCCGCGCACCGGCGCCGCCCTGCTCGGCGCGTTCGGCCTGCTCGCCGTGCTCCTCGCCTCGCTCGGCGTCTATGGCGTCATGTCCTACACCGTCAACCGCCGCGCCCGCGAGATCGGCATCCGCATGGCCATCGGCGCCCAGGCCAGCGACGTCATGGGCATGATCCTCCACCGCGGTCTCGTCATCGCGGCGGCCGGGCTGGTCGTCGGCCTGGGCGCGGCCTACCTTGTCGCCCGCTACTTCCAGAACTTCCTCATCGGCGTCGCTGCCGGCGACCCGCTGACCTACGCCGTCATCGCCATCCTGCTCGCCGCCGTGGCCCTGCTCGCCTGCTGGCTGCCGGCCCGGCGCGCCACCAAGGTCGACCCGCTTATCGCGCTGCGGTCGGAATGAGCGGTTCGCCCGGATCCCAACCCTCCTCCCCATGAATTCTTCCATCAACCGCCGCCGCTTCCTGCTCACGTCCGCCTCGCTGGTGGCCGCCGCGCCGCTCGCCGCGTTCATCTCCCCGCGTTTCAACCAGCAGGCCGATTCGGCCGCACCCGCCACGCCCGCCGCGCCGCGCCCCAAGGCTCCGCCCAAGCCACCCGCCCTGCCGCCCGACAAGGTGCAGGCCGCCGTCGGCCAGTCGCATCGCAGCCTCGAGAATGTCCGTAAACTCGTCGAAGAGACGCCGCTGCTCGCCAACGCCTGCTGGGACTGGGGCGGGGGCGATTTCGAGACCGCGTTGCAGGCCGCCGCCCACACCGGCCAGCGCGCCATTGCGGAATATCTCCTCAGCAAGGGTGCGCGGCTCGACGTCTTCGCCGCCGCCATGCTCGGCGAGCTCGGCTTCGTGCAGGCCACGTTCGCGCTCTATCCCAACGCCCACGAGATCCACGGGCCGCACGGCTTTACCCTGCTGCACTGCGCGCGGGAAGGCGGCGAAAAGGCCCGGCCTGTCGCCGACTGGTTGATCGCCCGGGGCGTGCCGGATGTCTCCCGCCGCAACCTGCCCTTCATCTGGCCGCCCGGCACCAGCCCCGAGACCGAGGAATGATCAGCGCCGCTCAGAATGATAACCCGTTTATATCCCATGAAATTCCTCCGCCTCGTCCTTCTCGCTCTCGCCCTCGGCTCAACCGCCATCGCCGCCGACACACCGGCCCCCGCAGCTCCGGCGGCACCCAAGCCGAAGCACTTCCTCATCATCCTCAAGCCCGTGCCGCGCCTGCACGACGAGAAGGCCTGGACCAAGGAGGACAACGCCGCCGTCGGCGCGCACTTCAACCGCCTCAAGGCCGCCGTGGCCGAGGGCAAGGTGATCCTCGCCGGCCGCACCACCGAGCCGCTCGACCAGACCATCGGGCTGATCATCTTCAGCGCCCCCGACGAGGCCGCCGCCCGCGAGTTCATGAACACCGACCCCTGCGTCACCGCCGGTGTGATGACCGGCACACTGCACCCCTACGGACTCGCGCTATTGGCGCGAGGAAGTGAAAAGTGAATGTGAGAGTGAAAGTGAACCGGTTACCGACAACGCTTTCTCTCCCCCTTTCACTTTCACTCTCACCCTCACTTCCGAGTCCTTCCCATTTCCGGGATTGCGAAATCCCGATGCTGAGGCGAAAGGGTCGGTTGACTCTTTCCGACGCAATCGCAAATCGCTGTTTTCCAGATGTTTAGTTTTAGTTTTTCCGCTGGCATGGGGGTTGCAAAGTGGGGCGGCAACCCAACCACCATGTTCACCCCCCGGCGCTTCATCGCCCTGCTTTTTTCCTCGGTTCTCACGCTGTCGGCCTTCGCCCAATCCGCCCCGGTGGTTGAGGAGCTGGGCGAGAAGATCTCCCTCGAGGACGCCATCCAGCGCGCGCTGGCCAAGAATTTCCTGATCAAGGTCGAGGGTTTCGACGCCGCCATCTCCTCCGCCCGCCTCACCGAGGCCTACGGCAAGTTCGATCCCGTCCTTAACGGCAGCTACACCTATTCCGAGAGCTTCAACCCGGCGCTGGCTGACGCCACCACCGGCATCCGCCCGGCCGCGAGTTTCAGCAAGACCGACTCCGCCGACCTCAGCCTCGGCGGCCTGCTCCCCTGGGGCATGACCTACCGCCTTGGCGCCAGCAGCACCAACACGCGCGGCACGTTCAACAGCTACGCCGACAACTACGACTCCTTCGCCGGCATCTCCGGCACGCAGCCCCTCCTGCGCAACTTCGGTTTCGGCCCCACCCTCGCCTCCATCCGCATCGCGCAGGCCAACCGCGGCATCAGCCACTGGGCCTTCCGGCAGTCCGTCATGGACACCGTCACGCGCGTCATCTTCGCCTACCACGACCTCAACTTCGCCTACGCCAACCTCCGTAGCGCCATCCGCTCGAAGGAGCTCGCGGTGAATCTCCTCGAGGAAAACCGGAAGCGCTTCAAGGTCGGCAGCATTTCCGAGTTCGACGTCACCTCCGCCGAGTCGCGCGCCGCCACCCGCGAGGAATCCATCCTGCTCGCCCAGAACCGCGTCCGCGAGGCGGAGAACCTGCTCAAGCAGCTCATCACCGACGACCAGACCCCCGGCTTGCTCTCGCATCACATCGCCATTGAGCCGCCGCCGCCCTCGCCGATCGTGATGGTCGACGCCGCCACCGACTTCCGCACCGCCCTCGAGAAGCGCCCCGACTACCAGCAGGCCAAGCTCGCGCTCAAGCGCGACACTGTCGGCGCCCGCCTCCAGCGCAACCAGCTCCTGCCGCGCGTCGACCTCGTCGGTAGCTACGGCTACAACGGCTACGACACCGACCTCGGCGTCAGCCGCCAGCAGGTCAAGGACGAGGACTACCGCGCCTACAGCTGGGGCGTCGTCGTCTCCGTGCCGCTCACCTTCACCACCGAGCGCGGCCGCTACCGCGCCGCCAAGCTCCAGCAGCGCCAGTCCGAGACGGAGATCCAGCGCGTCGAGCAGGACATCGTTGTCCGCGTCGGCAACGCCGCCGGCCAGATCGAGACCGCGCAGAAGCGCGTGCAGGCCACCCGCCGCGCCCGCGAGCTGGCTCAGTCCACCCTCGACTCCGAGGTCCAGCGCCTCCGCGCCGGCGCCAGCACGACCTTCTTCGTGTCGCAACAGCAGGAAATCCTTTCCAACGCCGAGGTCCGCGAGGCCAGCGCCCAGTCCGACTACGCCAAGTCCCTCGCCGAATACGACCGCCAGCTCGGCCAGACGCTCGAGAAGCTCAAGATCAACGTCGAGCCCCCGAAGTAAACCATTGGTCAGTTACATCCCCGAGGGGGCGGCGTCCGCAAGGCGCCGCCCCCGCTTTTTGGCGGCCTGAAATTTCAGCACACAAAGCCGGCTTGCGATATGCGGAAATTCTCCGGAGCCTGACGCTCCATGCCGCGCATCCCTCTCGAAGACAATTTCACCGACATCATCGGCAAGGCCCAGCGGGGGCTCAAGCTGACCGACGAAGCCCTGGCTGCGGCCGCCAACATCCCCGTTGCCGACCTGCAGGCCGTAAAGTCGGGTGAAATCCGGGAGAACACCCTCCTCGCCCTCGCCCGCCCCCTCGGTCTCGAGCGCAACTCCCTTTTGGCTCTCGCCCGCCGCGAGTGGTATCCGGAGCAGCCGATCTTCAAGCGCGGGTTCTCGATGTTCAACACGACGTTCGAGGACATGACCGTGAACAGCTACCTCGTCTGGGACGTGAAGACGAAGCTCGCGGCCGCCTTCGATACCGGCGCCAACTGCCAGGCCATGCTCGACACCATCTCGTCCGAGGGCCTGACCTTGCGAAGCATCTTCCTCACCCACACGCACCCCGACCACATCGCCGACCTCGACCGCCTCGCCGCCACCGGTGCCGAGGTCTGGGCCAGCGAACTCGAGCCCGTGGACCGTCCCGGCGCCAAGGCCTTCCAGGAAAACGCCCACTTCCACCTCGGCGAGCTCTCCATCAAGACGCTCTTCACTTGGGGCCACTCGCCGGGCATGACGACCTTCTTCATCTCGGGCCTCTCCTGGCCGCTCGCCATCGTCGGCGACTCCATCTTCGCCGGCTCGATGGGCGGCAGCCCGACGCATTTCGCGATGCAGCTGCGCAACAACCAGCAGAAGATCCTCAAGCTCCCCGCCGACACCGTCCTCGCCTGCGGCCACGGCCCGCTCACCACCTTGAAGCAGGAAAAGCAGCACAACCCCTTCTTCGCGAACAAACGCTGAACCCCGTCACTTCCACTCTCCCTCCATCATGACACCCACCATCGCCTTCGTTGGCACCGGCCGCATGGGCGGCAACATGGCCCGCCGTCTCAAGGACTGCGGCTACAACGTCACCGCCGTCTATGACGCCCACGCCCCCATCGCCGCCGAGCTGGCGAAGGAGATCGGCGCCGCGCACTGCACGACCCTCGCCGCCGTCACGGCCCAGGCCGACCTCATCATCACCGTCGTCACCGACGACGCCGCCCAGCTCAAGGTGTTCGCCGAGTCCGGTGACTCGCTGCTGGTTGGCGCGAAGGGCAAGACCTTCGTCAACTGCGCCACGCTCACGCCCAAGGTCCACGCCGAGTGCGACCGCCGCGCCCGCGCGGCCGGCGCCTCCAGCCTCGAGGGCTGCATGGCCTCCAGCATCCCGCAGGCCCGCAACGGCACGCTCTACCTCATGTGCGGCGGCGAGCAGGCCACCTTCGAGCGCGTGAAGCCCGTCCTCGAGAAGCTCAGCACCGCCCTCCGCTACATCGGGCCCGCCGGCACCGCCGCGCAGGTGAAGGCGCTCGTCAACATGGTCATGAACATCAACACCGCCGGCCTCGCCGAGGGTCTCGGCCTGGGCCAGGCGCTCGGCCTGGATCTGAACATGCTCCGCGAGGTTTTCCTCCAGACCGGAGCCAACTCGCAGGTCCTCAAGACCGACGGCGAGGACATGCAGAACCGCGCGCACGACTGCTATTTCTCCGGCGCCCACGCCGCCAAGGACTCCGGCATCGCCTGGCAACTCGGCCTCGATGTCGGCCTGAAGCTGCCGCTGGCGCAGGCCACCAAGGAACAGTTCGACCGCATGGTCACACTGGGCCTGGGCGGACTGGACAAGTCCGGCGTCGCCGAGCTGACCTTCAAGGGCCGGCACGGGTAGCCTGTGGTGGAGCCCGCGCTCCGCGCGGGCTTAAACCTGCGCGGAGCGCAGGTTCCACCCGATAGGCAGGTGGGGATCAACGATCCTGTCCTCCACTCCCCACCAAAGGGTTGATTTACCCCTTCGCTTGCTCTCACTCAGCAGCACGCAATGACCCGGCCAGCCAGACTGCTTTCGCTTGTTTTGCTCCTCGCCCTGCCTCTGGCCGGGGCGGAGTCCCCGCCCTTGCGCGTGATGATCGAAAGCGGCAGCCAGCCTTTCTCGTTCACCAACGCCCAAGGCCGGCCGGACGGATTTGCGGTGGCACTTTTCCGGGAAGTGGCCGCGCACCAGGACCTGCGCGTGGAATTCGACATCCGCCCCTGGCAGGAAGTTTATGCTGAATTCCAGCAGGGCCGGGGCGACGTCCTCGGCCTGGTCGCATGGTCCGAGGAACGCGCCCGGGTGATGGACTTCTCCGTGCCTTTCGAGAAATTGATCGGCGGGCTCTACCGCCATCGTGACGGCCCCGAGATCCGCACCATCGCCGACCTGGCCGGCAAACGGGTGGCCGTGATCAAAAACGCGCTCACCGACGAATACGCGCGCCGGCAGAACTGGCAGGCGCAAATCCAGCCCTTCGCCACCTTCGAGGAATGCCTGTATGCAGTGGAAAAAGGTGAATGCGACGCCCTCCTGGGCATGCAGATCGTGACGGAATACCAAACCCAGTTCCTGAAACTGAACAATATTGTGCGCAGCGAACTCAGTTTCCCGGAGATCAACTACCGCCTCTGCTTCGCGGTGCAGCCCGGCAACAAGGCGCTGCTCGCGAAAATCAACGAGGGCCTCTATGGCCTGCGCCTGAGCCGCGAACACGACACCCTGCACGAGCAGTGGCTGGGGCCGCTCGAGCCGCAGAAACTGCGCTGGCGCGACCTGCAGCGCTTGCTGCCGGCGCTGACCGCCATCTTCGCCGTCGTGCTCGGCGTCCTGTTCTGGCAGCGTCGGCTTTTGCAGCGGGTTTCCAGCCAGGCCCGCGCCATCAAGGAAAACGAGGAGCGCCTGCAGCTCGTCTTCGAGGGCAGCCAGGACGGCTTTTGGGATTGGGATGTCACCTCCGGTATCGTCCTCCGCAGTCCGCGCTGGGCGGACATGCTCGGCTACACGCTCGACGAGCTCGACCGCGGCCGGAAGAGCTTCCTGAGCCACATCCATCCCGACGACCTGCCGGGCGTCCTCGCCGACGAAAAGCTAATGGAGGAGGGCAAGGATCATTTCTCCCACGAGTTCCGCATGCGCGCCAAGTCGGGCGAATGGAAGTGGATCCTCGACCGCGGCAAGGTCGTGGCGCGCGACCCGGCGACCGGCCGGCCGCTGCGCATCTCCGGCACCCACACCGACATCACCGCCCGCAAGCTGGCCGAGGAGGCCGCCGACCGGCTGCAGCAGAAGATGCAGGAAACGCAGAAACTCGAGAGCCTCGGCGTGCTGGCCGGCGGCATCGCCCATGATTTCAACAACCTGCTCAGCGTCATCCTCGGCAACGCCTCCCTCGCGCGCCTCGAGACCGCCGAGACTCCCGCCAACGCCGCCCGCCTCGACAGCATCGTCACCGCCGCCAACCGCGCCGCCGACCTCTGCCGCCAGCTGCTCGCCTACGCCGGCAAGGCCAGCTTCTCCCTCACCCGCCTCAACCTCAACGCCCTGATCACCGAGACCACCCAGCTGCTGGAACTCTCCATCAGCAAGCAGGCGCGGCTGGAATTCGCCCTCACCCCGGCCCTGCCCTCGATCGAGGCCGACGCCTCCCAGCTGCGCCAGATCATCATGAACCTCGTGATCAACGCCTCCGAGGCCATCGGCGAGCAGAACGCCGGCACCATCCGCCTCGCCACCACGGTGGTGAAGCTGCCGCTGCCGGGATCGCCGGAGACCGGGCCGGACGCCAGCCTGCCCCCGGGCGACTACGTCTGCGTGGAAATCTCCGACACCGGCTGCGGCATGACGCCCGAGGTGCTCACCCGGATCTTCGATCCCTTCTACAGCACCAAGTTCACCGGCCGCGGCCTGGGCCTGGCGGCTGTCATGGGCATCGTGCGCACGCACGGCGGTGCGCTGCGGGTCTTCAGCACCGCCGGCAAGGGCTCCACCTTCCGCATCTACCTCCCGGTCTCGCAGGCCCAGACCCAGCACCCGTTCCCGGCGGTGTAGGCCGGCGAGGGGCGGAAATCTACAGGACCTATCCGACATATAGGGCCTATTGAGGGCCCCTTTCGGCTTCCGAAAGGTGGCTTGCCAGCCGTAGCCACTCGGGCGCCGGTGCCGCTGATGTGCCCTCCTACGCCAAGGCTACGGAGGTCAGCCTTCGTGCCAGCCTTGCTAGGAGAAGGCTGGAGGCGCGGGGCGGAATCGAACCGCCGATAGAGCTTTTGCAGAGCTCGGCCTTACCACTTGGCTACCGCGCCGGACAGAAACGAGCGCGCAACTTGGGCCAGTTTTTCCGGTTCGGCAAGAACTGAAATCAGCCCCTTGCCCAAACGGTTTTAACCACAGATGGACACAGATTCACACGGATTCAGGCCAAGAAACCCGTTCTGGCAGTTGGACCGGCCCAACCCCATGGATTTGAATCTGTGTTCATTTGTGTCCATCTGCGGTTTCTGCCTCCGTTCATGCCACTTCACGCTAGACTCCCGCGCCCCGTTTCCGGTTAATCCCGCATGGCCTGCACTGTTTTCACCATCGCCAACCAGAAGGGCGGCGTCGGCAAAACCACCACCGCGGTCAACCTCGCGGCCGCCCTCGCCGAGCGCAAGGTCCACACCCTCGTCGTCGACCTGGACCCGCAGGCCAACGCCACCAGCGCCCTCGGCGTCGAGAAATTCGAGGGCAAGAGCCTCTACGGCCCCCTCCGCGGCGAGGGCAGCGCCTTCGAGATGCTCACGCCGACCCAATGGCCGCACCTCGCCCTCATCCCGTCCGAGGTCGACCTCGCCGCCATCGAGATCGAGCTGGCCCAGCAGCCCAACTACCTGATGCGCCTCCGCTCCGTCCTCGAGCCGATCCGCAATTCCGGCGGCTACCGCGCCATCATCATCGACTGCCCGCCGGCCCTCGGCATGCTCTCGATGAACTCCCTCGCCGCCGCCGACCACCTCCTCATCGCCCTCCAGTGCGAATACATGGCCCTCGAGGGTCTCGGCCAGATCCTCAAGGTCGTCGACCGCCTCAAGCAGGCCGGCGTCAACCCCAGCCTCGATGTCGGCGGCATCATCATGACGATGTTCGACAGCCGCATCAACCTGGCCAAGCAGGTCGTCGAGGAGGTGCGCTCGCACCTGCCGGACAAGATCTTCGACACCCTGATCCCGCGCACCGTCCGCCTCAGCGAGGCCCCGAGCTTCGGCAAGCCCATCTTCGCCTACGACCCGCACGGCCCCGGCGCCACCGCCTACCGCGCCCTCGGCAAGGAAGTCGCCACCCGTTTCGACCTGAAGGAGAACGGGACGGGTTGATCCGGCCGGGGCCGTTTTCCTCAACGGCCCGGGCGCCTGGGGGCTAGCGCCCCTGCCAACGGCCGCTTGCGATTTTGTCCCCTGTCATCTGACTTCTGTCCTCCGTAATGCTCGCCACCCTGAACAAATACCGCGCGGCCTTCTCGGTCGGCCTGCAAAGCAACCTGGTCTACCGGGTGAACTTTGCCATCCGCGGGTTCTTTTCGTTCTTCCACCTGATCGTGGTGTTCATCCTCTGGGGCTCCGCCTACGCGGGCAGCCCGCTGATCGGCGGCTTCAGCTTCGCCCAGACCTTCACCTACTTCGTCGCCCTCATCGTGGTGCAGTTCATGATCGGCGCGTTCAATGAGGACTACCAGATCAGCGAGGAGATCCGCAACGGCCTGATCAACCAGTTCCTCCTCAAGCCGGTCAATTACTTCGCCTACCGCTTCAGCATCTACCTGTCCGCGCGCCTTGTCACCGGCCTGCTCATCCTGCTTCCGCTGTTCGTCCTCTTCCCGCTGCTCAGTGACCACCTCACGATCCCGCTCGACGGCTGGCGCCTCGCGGTCGGCCTGCCGGCGCTGGTCATGTCCGCGCTCATCCAGTTCGGCATCGCCTACTGTTTCGGGATGATGAGCTTCTGGTTCCTCGAGATCCAGGGCCTCGTCATCCTCTCGATGGCGATCGAGTCCGTGCTCGGCGGGCAGATCTTCCCCCTCGACCTGCTGCCGGACTGGCTCTTCCGCATCTCCCAATACCTGCCGTATTACTACCAGATGTATTTCCCGGTCGCGGTCTTCACCGGGCGGCTCAACGACCCCGCCGCCGCCGTCACCGGCCTCGGCATCCAGGCCTGCTGGGTCGTGATCATCCTCGCCCTCGGCCAGTTTCTCTGGCGCCGCGGCCTGCGCCTCCACACCGCCGTCGGCGGCTGAACCCAATTGCGGATTTTTGATTGCGGATTGCGGAATGAACTCACGAAACCACTCAGCCAATTTTCCGGCTTTCCCAGCCGGTGAGACCCCGGCAAGTCCGGCGTGTTTTGGGTCGGCCAATCCCCAATCCGAAATCCGCGATCCGCAATGAATCTGTCCCACTACGCCCGCATCTGGCTCACCTCCGCCCGCTACTCGATCGTGCGGACGCTGATGTTCCGCGGCGACTTCTTCATCTGGGCGCTGGTCGAGCTGTTCTGGATGACGGTGAACCTGCTCATGGTGTCTGTCATCTACCAGCACACCGACTCGGTCGCGGGCTGGAGCAAATACGAGATGATGCTCCTCGTCGGCACCTCGCTGCTCATCCAGCGCTACCTGATGGGCTTTTTCTGGAGCAGCATCTTCGAGATGGGCCGCAACATCCGCAGCGGGAACTTCGACTTCTTCCTCGCGCAGCCGGGCAACGTCATGTTCATGGCCACGACCCGCAAGCTCGACCCCGACGGCCTCATGAACTCCTTCGTTGCACTGGGCGTCGTGATCTACTCCGCCCGGCAGCTCGGCCTGCACCCGGGCGCCGCGGACATCGCCCTCTACGCCCTGCTCGTCGGCTGCGGCGTGATCATCCACTACAGCATGCTCGTGCTGTGCATCGCCCCGGCCTTCTGGATCACCAGCGCGCAGGGCATCGAGGGCAGCTACTTCACGCTGAGCGAATTCTCCCGTCTGCCGCGCGCCGCCTTCAAGGGCCTGGCCCAGGTCGCCTTCGTCTGGGTGCTGCCCGTCGTCATCGTGAGCAACGCTCCCGCCAGCACGCTCCTCCATGGCTTCGACCTCAGGACCGTCGGCTGGCTGCTGGCCACGACCGTCGTCTGGTTCGCGCTGGCCGTCATCGTCTTCCACCGCGGCCTGCGCCGCTACACGAGCGCGAGCAGCTAGGCCGGGCTGCGCCCGGCAAATCCCAAACACCAGACTCCAAATGCCAAATCGGGCCACTGTATTGGGTTTCGGAATTTGTTTGGCCTTTGGCCTTTGGCCTTTGTGATTTCCCTGCCGTGCCGGAAAAACTCAAATCCCTCGAATACCGCCTTGGCTACCGTTTCCAGAGCCAGGCATTGTTGACCGAGGCCCTGACGCATCCCTCCTATCTGCAGGACCACCCGAAGGCCGGCCCGCACAACCAGCGCCTCGAATTTCTCGGCGACTCCGTGCTCCAGTTCATCCTGACCGAGGCACTCTTCGGCGAATTCACCCTCGAGCGCGAAGGCGTGCTCAGCCGCCGCCGCGCCGTGCTGTCCAAGGGCGGCTTCCTCACCCAGATGGCCCGCGACCTCGGGCTCGACGCGGCCCTGCGCCTCAGCAAGAGCGAGGACGACACCGGCGGACGCACCCGCGCCTCCATCCTGGAGGATGCCTTCGAGGCGCTCGTCGGGGCCCTCTATCTCGACAGCGACCTCGCCACGACCCGCGAACGCGTCCTCGCCTGGTATGGTCCGCTCGCCGGCCGTCTCGCCACGTCGGAGGATGCCGAGAACCCGAAAGGCCGCCTGCAGGAGCTCATCCAGCCGGAACACGGCAACACCGCCCTGCGCTATGAGGTGATGTCCACCTCCGGCCCGCGCCACGCCCGCGAATACGAGGTCGCCGTTTTCCTGAAGGACCGCCAGCTTGGCACCGGTTCCGGACCGTCCAAGAAGGTGGCCGAGGAAGTCGCCGCCCGGGCCGCCCTGGTCACCTTGCGCGCCGAGGCCGGCCCGGCCTAACCGGGAGTTGCACCGGGAGCCGGGACAAGCATTGTCTCCGCTCCCCGCATGAGCGAGACGGCCACTGCAGCCCACGGGCGCACCAAACTCACCGGCATTTGCCCGGCAGCGCAGACTCATGCCCTGGCGGAACTGCTCGGCCGGAACCCGGCCCCCGTCTGGCTCGTCGTTCACGAGGAGGCCCAGAAAACCGACGCCCTCGCCGAGGACATCGCCCTCTTTCACGCCGCCAGGCCCGACCAGGCGAAGCTGGAAATCCTGCCCTTCCCGGAGGCCCAGACCGGTGAGATGCGCGAGGCCTTCAACGCCGCCAGCGACCGTCTCGCGGTGCTGAGCAAGCTGCGCGGCCTTAAGGGCACCTCCGCCATGTCCGGCACCCTGCTGGTCCTGACCACGCCCGCCGCGCTGCTCCAGCCGGTGCCACCGCTGGCCGACTTCGCCAACCGCGAGGCCGAGCTGGTGCGCGGCGAGGGCCGCTCCTTCCAGGCCCTGCTCGACCTGATCCGGTCCTTCGACTACGATAGCGAGGCGGTCTGCGAGGCGCCGGGACAATACGCCGTGCGCGGCGGCATCGTGGACGTCTATCCCATCACCGCCCACCAGCCCTACCGGCTGGATTTCTTCGGCGATACGCTTGAGGAAATCCGAACCCTCGATCCCGTCACCCAGCGCTCGGGCGAACCCGTTGAAAGCGTAACCCTCACCGCCGCGCCGCGACTGCACACCTCCGGCCTGTCCGCCTCGCTGCTCGATTACCTGAACCCGGCCACCCACGCCGCGCTGCTCGAACCCAAGTCGCTGGAGGAACTTTTCGACACGCTCGCCGGCGACAACTCCGCCGATGTCGGCGGCCGCCTCGCGCAGGCCACGACCCGCCTCTTCGGCGTCAGCGACCTCGACCTTGCCACCCGGCTGTTCGATGCCGCCGGCGACGAGGAAACCTGGGATACCGAATCGCTCTCGCACCACCGCTCCTACCCCGAGGAGCGCCTGCTCGCCCACGAGCGACTTACCGCCGAGGAGGACGCCCGCCGGCAGTTCCTTGAGAAGGTCGCCACGTGGAAACAGGAGGGCTACGCCGTCGACTTCGTTGTCTCCAAGGAGGGCGAGGAACAGCGCATCCGCGAACTGCTCGACGAGCACACGGCGCTCAAGAAGATCAAGCCGCGCTACCTGCGCGGCACGCTGAACGAGGGCTTCCGCCTGACGTCCCGGGACGGCGCCACCAAGGGTCGCGTCGTGGTCTCCGAGACCGAGATCTTCGGCCGCCAGCGCGCCCGCCGCACCATCGCCAGGCGCGCGGTCGCCGCCACCTCCGCCGTGGACCAGCTGCTGGATTTCTCCGAGCTGGTCGAGGGCGACTTCGTGGTGCACCTCCAGCACGGTATCGCGCAATACCGCGGCCTCACGCGGCTCGAGTCGGGCGACGGCATCCGCGAGGTCATCTCCCTCGAGTTCGACGACAAGGTCACGCTCCACGTGCCGCTGCAGGAATCGCACCTCATCAGCCGCTACGTGGGCCTGACCAAGGCCAAGCCGCAGCTTGGCCGGGTCGGCTCGGGCCGCTGGGAAAAGGCCCGCCAGTCCGCCGAGCGCTCGACGCTCGACCTCGCCGCGGAGCTGCTGCGCATCCAGGCCCAGCGCGAGGCGCAGCCGGGCCATGCGTTCGCCCCGGACAATGTCTGGATGCGCGAGTTCGAGGCCGCCTTCCCGTTCACCGAGACCCGCGACCAGGCCAAGGCCATCGGCGACCTCAAGGCCGACATGGAGCGCACGCGGCCGATGGACCGCCTGCTCTGCGGCGACGTCGGCTTCGGCAAGACCGAGGTGGCGATCCGCGGCGCATTCAAGGCCGTCATGGGCGGCAAGCAGGTGGCCGTGCTCGTGCCGACGACGGTGCTCGCCCAGCAGCACCTCAACACCTTCCGCGAGCGCATGGCGGGCTACCCGGTGGCGGTCGAGATGCTCAGCCGCTTCCGCACGAAGAAGGAGCAGGAAGGCATCCTCGCCGCCCTCACCGTGGGCAGGATCGACATCCTCATCGGCACGCATCGCCTCATCCAGGAGGACGTGAAGTTCAAGGAACTCGGCCTCGTCATCATCGACGAGGAACAGCGCTTCGGCGTGAAGCACAAGGAGGTCTTCAAGCGCTGGCGGGCGCACGTGGACATGCTCTCCATGAGCGCCACCCCGATCCCGCGCACCCTCTACCTCGCCCTCACCGGCGCGCGCGACCTCAGCACGATCGAGACCGCGCCGGCCAACCGCCTGCCGATCCAGACGATCGTGAAGAGCTACGACGAGAAACTTGTCGTCGAGGCGATCCAGCACGAGCTCCGGCGCGGCGGCCAGGTGTTCTATCTCCACAACCGGGTCATGAGCATCGACCTCGTCGCGGCGCGCCTGCGCGAGCTGCTGCCGGGCACCACCGTCGGCGTCGGCCACGGCAAGATGGGCGCCGACGGGCTCGAGCGGATGATGACCGATTTCGTCGCCGGCAAATACCAGGTGCTCGTCTGCACGACGATCATCGAGAGCGGCCTCGACATCCCGAACTGTAACACGCTCATCATCGAGGGCGCGGACCGCTTCGGCCTCTCGCAACTCTACCAGCTCCGCGGACGCGTCGGACGCTTCAAGCACCAGGCTTACGCCTACCTGCTGCTGCACCGGCACACGCGGCTCCTCGACATCGCCCGCCAGCGCCTGACGGCCATGCGCCAGCACAACCAGCTCGGCGCCGGCTTCCGCATCGCCATGCGCGACCTTGAGCTGCGCGGCGCCGGCAACCTCCTCGGCGCCGAGCAGAGCGGCCACATCGTGGGCGTAGGCTTCGAGCTGTATTGCCAGCTGCTCCGGCAAAGCGTGGCGCGGCTGAAGGGCGAGAAGCACGCCGCGCTCGTCCGCGCCAACGTGAAGCTCGACTTCGTCTTCGTCGGCGAGGGCGCCGGTTTCGAGACACGCAGCGAGGCCACCGACAGTTTCAGCGCCCTGAAGCAAGCCGAGCGCATCGAGGGCGAGATCGCGAAGATCCAGGCCCGGCTGCCGGCCGCCTACATCGGCGAGACCCGCCTGCGCATCGATTTTTACCGCCGGCTGGCCATGGCCGAGAACCCAAAGCAGGTGAAGGACCTCGAGGCCGAGCTGCGCGACCGCTTCGGCAAGTTCGGCGAACCGGTCAAGGCGCTGCTTTTGGTCACCGAAATCCGGGTCCGGGCGGAACAAAAGGGCATTCTGTCGGTCGAGTCGCAGGGCAGCCGGCTGAAATGCCTCCGCAACTCGGGCCGCCGCGACGACTTCATCCAACTGAGCAGCCGCTTTCCCCGCTTGACCGCCCCCACCCCCCTTGCAAGGTTGAGGGAAATAATTATTTTCCTGCAAAATCTACCTGTTCCATGAGTCTCCGAGGTTCCCGCGTTTCATCCACATCACTGCTCGCTTTCGCCGGCCTCTTCCTGGGCCTGATCGCCGCCCGTGGCCAGCTCGCGACCACCCCGCCGGACAATCTTAACCTGCGATACGCCAACGGCATAGTAGCCATCGCCGAGGACAAGATCATCACCGTCGATGACGTCCGCCGCGAAATCGGCCCGCTCGTCCCCGAGATCCAGAAACAGAGCCGCAACGAGCGCGAATTCAACGAAAAGCTCGAGGCCCTGCAGGAGGACATTGTCCAGAACCTCATCGACCGCGTCCTGATCGTGAAGGACTTCTATTCGGACGAGAAGCGCAAGGTGCCGGAAAGCTACGTCGATAATGCCGTCGCCGAGACGATCATCACCCAGTTCGACGGCGATCGGAGCAAGTTCCTCGCCTACCTCCGTTCCCGGGGCATTTCCCAGAAGGATTACAAGAAGGAGCAAGAGGAGGACATGATCTACGGCTACATGCGGCAGCAGAAGGCCAAGTCCGCCAGCACCATCAGCCCGGTGAAGATCGAGGCCTTCTACGCCGAGAACAAGGACCGCTTCTACCAGGAGGACAGCGTCCACCTCCGTCTCATCCAGGTTTCCCGCAGCGCCGACGACACGGACGACACGCTCCGCGCCAAGGCCGGCACCATCATGACCGAGCTGGCCGCCGGCGCCGAGTTCGGCGACGTCGCCCGCAAATACAGCCAGGACTCCCGCAAGGGCAAGGGTGGCGACTGGGGCTGGCAGCGCCGCTCCGACCTGCGCAAGGAATTCAGCGACGTCATCTTCACCCTGGAGAAGGGCAAGCGCAGCGAGCCCCTTATCATGCCCGAGGGCGCTTTCATCTTCTACGCCGAGGACCGCAAGCACGCCGGCGTGCTGCCCCTAGACGAGGTCCGCCCCGACATCGAGCGCACGCTTGTGCAGCAGGGCTCCCGCCAGGCCACCGAGCGCTGGCTCGAGAAGCTCCGACGCAACGCCTACGTGAAGCACTTCTGAGTGCTTTAGCTCGCGGGCCAGCGGGCGAAGCCCCCGGCCCATGAGCGACGAATCCCCCTACCAGCCCCTCCGCGTCAAGGACCTCGCGGTCAGTGACCGCCCGCAGGAGCGCCTGGAAAAGCTCGGTCCCGCCGCCCTCAGTGACACCGAGCTGCTTGCCATGCTGCTCCGCAGCGGCAGCAAGGGCCACAATGTCATCAGCATCGCCCAGCGCCTCATCGCCGAGGCCGGCTCGCTCGCCGCCCTCGTCAAATGGAATGAAACCGACTTCCGCCGTCTCACCGGCATCGGCCGCGTCAAGGCCCTGCAGCTCGTCACCGTCATGGAGATCGTGCGGCGCAGCCTGGCGGCCGGGGTCTCACCCGAGGACGGGGTGCTCAATCGCCCCGAGCTCATCCACGCGCATTTCAAGGCGCAGATCGCAGGCTTGGCCGTCGAGAAATTCTGGGTGCTCTGCCTCAACCGCAAGAACCGGCTCCTGAAGCAGGTCGAGGTCACCTCGGGAACGGCCACGAGCTCCCTCGCCCACCCGCGCGAGGTCTTCCGCGAGGCCATCCGCCACGGCGCCACGGCCGTCGTCTGTGTCCACAACCATCCCAGCGGCGACCCGGCGCCCAGCGCGGCCGACGTGCAGGTCACCCGGCAGCTCCGCGACGCCGCCAAGGCCGTGGACATCGAGCTGCTGGACCATGTGATCGTCGGCCGGGCCGGCGCCGACCCGCAGGGCCGGGGCTACTACAGCTTCCGCGAAGCGGGAGTCATCTAAAACAAAAATCCCGCTACCCTTTCGGGTAACGGGACTTCCGTTAGATTGGTGGTGGAGACTGGAGTCGAACCAGTGAACGGCAAGAGCCGAATTGATTTACAGTCAACGTCCTTTGGCCACTTGGATACTCCACCATCAAAAGAACGAACGGTGAAGGTATGGGGCGGTTTCCCGCTTTGCCAAGAGGTTTTTTGCAGGGCGGCTTGTCCCGCCCTCCGGCCCGCAAATCCGCGACCTTCCGCCCGCTTGCCAACCGGCCAATCGCTGCAAACCTAGACGCTCGATGGAGACGCTGCAGAAATATTACGACGCGCTCATCGAGCACCCCTTCACCAACGGCGTGGTGCCCCACCTGCTCACGGTCGCGGGCTTCCTCCTGGCGTTCTTCGCCATCGCCCGGCTCATGAGCCAGCGCAAGCAGCCGGGCAACACCTTCGCCTGGCTCTTCCTCATCGCCTTCGTGCCCTACGTGGGCGTGCCGCTTTACCTGATGTTCGGCGGCCGCAAACTGCGGCGGCTCGCCGCCCTCAAGACCCCGCTCAGTGCCACGCCCACCATCGCGCCCTTCGACACCCTGGAGCAGACGCTGGCCTCCCGCGTCTTCACCCGCAACGGCGCCTGCCCGCCGGTCGGCGGCAACCGCGTGAGCTTCCTCACCTCCGGCGAGGAGTCCTTCGAGCGGCTCGAATACGCGATCCGCCACGCGAAACACAGCATCCACATCATGACGTTCATCCTCGGCCGTGACGCCGTGGGCAAACGCCTTGTCAAGCTCCTCGCCCAGCGGGCCAGGGAGGGCGTGAAGGTCCGCCTGCTGCTCGACGGCCTCGGCTGCTTTCTCAGCGCCGGCCGCTTCTGCGATCCCATCCGCGAGGCGGGCGGCGAGGTCGTGAAATTCATGCCGGTGATGCCGCTGCAGACGCCGCACTCGGCCAATCTCCGCAATCACCGCAAGATCGCGATCTTCGACCACCGGGTCGCGGCGCTGGGCGGCCGCAACCTCGCCGTCGAATACATGGGCCCCACCCCGCTCAAGCGCCGCTGGCGCGACCTCGGCGGCGTGGTCGAGGGCCCGGCGGTGCGCGTGCTCGACGAGATCTTCCTCGCCGACTGGGCCTTTGCCAGCGGCCAGCCGCTGGCCAGGCTGCAGCAGGAACTGCCCGCGGAGGCCCCGGCCCCGGCCGGCGACAGCGAGGTGCAGATCGTCGCCAGCGGGCCCGACGTGTCCGGCGACCCGCTTTACGAGGGCATCCTGTCGCTCGTCCAGCAGGCCGAGCGCAGCGTGTGGATCGTCACGCCCTATTTCATCCCCGACGAGGTGCTTTTCCGCTCGCTGCTGGTGCAGGCGCGCGCGGGCATCGACATCCGCATTGTCGTGCCGGCGCGCTCCAACCACCCGATCACCGACCTTGCCCGCCGCCACTTCCTGCGCGACCTGCAGGCGGCGGGCGCCAAGGTGCTGCTCTACGGCCCGGGCATGCTGCACGCCAAGATGCTGCTGGTGGACGAACAGACCGGCCTCTTCGGCTCGGCCAACATGGACCTGCGCAGCCTCTTCCTGAACTTCGAGGTCGGCGCCGTCACCTATTCGCCCGCCGAGGCCCGGGCCATCGGCGGCTGGATGAAGGAAGTTTTCGCGCAATCGACCCCGCTGGTTGAGCGCCGCAGGAAGCCGCGGCTGCTGTCCACCATCGGGGAGGAAATCGCCCGGTTGCTGGCGCCGCTGTTGTAGGGCGGAGGTGCAGGTTGGATCGAGGTGGAACCTGGCCTCCGGACAGGTTTTCAGGATGCGCGCACGGGAAAACCCGTCCGGAGGCCAGGTTCCACCGTGAGGCAATAAAAAAGGCGGGGTCAGCGACCCCGCCCGGAAACACTGGAATTATCCGGACCTCACGCCGCGGCTGCGGCGTGATCAAGCAGCTGGAGGGCCTGATTCAGTTCCCGCCGCATCTCGGCCAGTGCGGCCCGCGCCTCCTCGATCTGATGATGGGCGCGCTCGGCATATTCCGCCTTTTTCTCGGCATACTCCGCCTTCATCGCATCGGCCTTCACGGCGTATTCCGCCTTGAGGGTGGCCCAGCGCTCGCCGAGCTCGTGGAGCTTGGCATCCTTGGCCTGGAGCAGCGCGTGGAGCCGGGCGTTGGCGCTGACCTTCGGGCAGGCAATGTGCTCACCGAGGCGGCGGCGGGCGTCGGCCACCTGCGCGAGCAGGATCTTGTCCTCCGGCACCCGGCGCAGGCCGCGCACGAGGCGCACCTTCTCGAGGATCCAGATGGTCCACTTGGTCGGGTCCCACTGCCACCACTTCACGCCGTTGCGGTAGTCGTGCTGGAACTCGTGGTGATAGTTGTGGTAACCCTCGCCGAACGTGAAGATCGCCATGAACCAGCTGTCGCGGGCGCTGCACTTGTTCGAGTAGGGCTGGTTGCCGACGGTGTGGCAGAGCGAGTTGATGAAAAAGGTCATGTGCTGCACGGCGACCACGCGGGCCACGCCGGCCAGCAGGAGGCCGCCGAGCGCGCCGATGCCGCCACCATGCCAGTAGCCCAGCGCGGCCGGCAGCACGAAGCTGGCGACCACGGCGATCGGCACGTAGAAGCGGTCCTGCCACATCACCAAGGGATCCTTGCGCAGGTCGGCAACGTTGTCCCACGGCGGCTCGGGGTTGACCTTGAAGAGGATCCAGCCGATGTGCGCGTGGAAGAAACCCTTGGAGATGTCATAGGGATCCTCGTCGTGGTCCACGTGCTTGTGGTGCCGGCGGTGGTCGGAGACCCAGGCGAGCGCGCAGTTCTCAAACGCCGCGGCGCCGAAGATCAGCGTGAGCAGCCGCACCGGCCACTTGGCCTGGAAGGCCATGTGCGAGAAAAGGCGGTGATAACCGAGCGTGATGCTCAGGCCCGTCGCGATGAAAAACAGGAAGAACATCGACACCTGGAAGGCGTCCACGCCGTAGTGCCAGAGATACCACGGCACGACGGTCAGGGTCACGATGGTCGTCCCGATGAGGAACGAGCTGTTGATCCAGTTGATGCGGTCAAACGGGAGGCGAAGTTTCACGGGTGTGAAGGTGTGCAGCCGCCGCCCGGGGGCGAGCGAAAATCCGCGGTATATTTCTGCCAGTCAGAGGCCTATATTTGAACGCCAATCAGGCCCGTTTTACCAAACCGAGCCCGCTTTCGGCTTCAATCACCCCGTTTCAACCCATGCGCCCGAGCCGGCCACCCAGCGGCCAGATGACACGGCGCCGGCCTTCGCCCCAGACCTTCGCGAGTTCCGGCGCGAAAGACATCACCGGATCGACGCCATGGGCTTTTTGATAGCGGGCGACGGCCGACCAGGTGCGCAGGTAGGTGGCGAACTCCGCCGCCGTCCACTCAACCTCCAAGTTCAGCCGGGGCATCGGCAGCTCGGGAAAGGGAAATTCCAGCAGCCGGTAACTCGTTTCCGCGTGTTTGCGCTCCGGCGGCCAGTAGGGGCCGACCGTTCCGTTGTAGAACCGCTCCACCACGATATCCACCGCCGGGTCGATGGTGCACAGGCCGTAGTTCCAGATGGCGAGCAGCCCGCCCGGGCGCAGCACGCGGCGGACTTCGGGATAAAAAATCTTCAGGTCAAACCAATGCACGGCCTGCGCCGCCGTCACAATGTCCGCCGAGCCGTCCGCGATCCCGGCCACCACCTCGGCACTCTGCGCATAGGCCACCCGCGGGTGGGCGACGGCCTCGGCGAGTTGCGCCGCACTGGGCTCGGTCGCCACCACGCGCTCGAAATGCGTCGCCAGCGCCACCGCCGCCTGGCCGTTGCCCGAGCCGCAATCCCAGGCCAGCGTTTTGCCCGGCGCCAGCCGGGCAAGCTCGGCAAACAGGGCCGGCGGATAAGTCGGCCGCGCCTTCGCGTAGGTCGCCGCCTGCGTGGAGAAATGATCCTTGAAGCTCACGCTGGCAGCATCGGGTCAATGCGGCCTGGTTTCCAGTGTCTTCCAGCTGTAGCGGCGCTCTATGAGCGTCGCTGTTTCCGTAGCGCGGGATAACTGATCCAGTCTTTTTTGGCGGGTCGGTCTCCTGACCGACCGCGGCCGGCCGGGAGGCCGGCCCTCCACAAGGTCAACGAGCGAAGGCGGGGACGGCGACCCTGCCCTACAAATTACACCGCGTGCTTCGCGACGAACGCCTTGATCGCCGCCGCGTCGGCCGGCAGCCGGTGCTTCACGACGGGCCGCGCCTTGAGCGTCTCCAGCGCCGGGTGCACGGGCGTCTGGCCCGTGGCGGCCTGGATGGCCTCGGGAAACTTCGCCGGGTGCGCCGTGGCGAGCACGACGCTCACGCGCGCCGGGTTCAGTTCCTTGAAGCCGCAGGCCGTGTGTGGGTCGACGAGGTAGTGATACCGGTCGTAAACCTGCCGGATGATGCCGCTGATCTCCTCGTCAGTCGCGCGCGAGGAGCTGAAGGCCGCCTTGTTTAGCACGTCAAAACGGTAGACGCCGGTCGCCTTGATCTGGGCCATGACGGCTTTCACGCGCGTCGGGTTCTCATCGAGCGCGTAGTAGAGGAACCGCTCGAAGTTGGACGCCACCTGGATGTCCATCGACGGTGCCAGGCTCGGGTGCACGTCCTCGCTGCGATATTCCGCTGAAGTGAAGAGGCGGTGTAGGATGTCGTTGCGGTTGGTCGCGACCTTGAAGCCCTTGACCGGCACGCCCATGCGCTGCAGCAGCCAGCCGGCGAAGACGTTGCCGAAGTTGCCCGTGGGCACGACAAACTCGACGCTGGCGCGCGCCGCCGCGGGCAGGCGCAGCCACGCCGACAAATAATAGATGCACTGGCCGAGCACGCGGGCGAGGTTGATGGAGTTCACGGCCGACAGGCGGTGCTGCGCCGCGAACTCCTGGTCGCCGAAGATCTCCTTCAGCACGCGCTGCGCGTCGTCGAAGGTGCCGTCGATGGCGATGGCGTGGACGTTTGCCGCGCCGGTGCAGGTCATCTGCCGCTCCTGCAGCGCGGACACGCGCCCCTCGGGATAAAGGATGAAGATGGCGGTCTGCGGCTTGCCGAGCAGGCCATGGATCGCCGCCGCGCCGGTGTCGCCCGAGGTGGCGCCGAGGACGTTGATCCCCGACCCGCGCTGCGCGCACTGGTGCTCGTAGAGGTTGCCGAGCAGCTGCAGGGCGAAATCCTTGAAGGCGAGCGTCGGCCCGTGGAAGAGTTCGAGCACGAAGAGCCGGTCGTCGAGCTTCCGCAGCGGCGCGAGCGTCTCCGCCTGGCCGAAGGTGCCGTAGGTCTTCTGCACGATGCCGCGCAGCACGTCCGGCGGGAGGTCCGTGGCGAACAGCTTGAGGAACTCATACGCCAGGTCCGCGAAGCCGAGGGACTCCCACTTCGCCAGGTGCGGCGCCAGGTTGGGCAGCTTCTGCGGCAGGAACAGGCCGCCGTCCGGCGCCAGGCCGATGGCCACGGCCTCGGAGAAGCCGACGGGGTCGGTCTGGCCGCGCGTGCTGACATATTTCATGCCGCTCATCCGATGAAATCAGTGGGGCGGCGTCAATCCGCGCTTATTTCGACAAACCGAACGCCTCGTGGGCGGCGCGGACGGCCTCGTCGGCCTTGGCGCGGTCGATGGCGAGGGTGATCTTGATCTCCGAGGTGCTGATGAGCTGGATATTGATGCCCTTGTCGCCCAGCGCCGTGAACAGCGCGGCGGCCACACCGGCGTGCGTGCGCATGCCGACGCCGACCACGGAGAGCTTGGCGATGTTGTCGAAGGCCTTGACCTCACCGCCGCCGAGCTTCTTCAGCACGGCCGGCAGGACGCGCACGGCGTTCTGCGCGTCGTCGCGCTGCACGGTGAAGGTGATGTCCGCCGCGCCGGCATGCGCCGCGTTCTGGACGATCATGTCCACGTTGACGTTGGCGTCGGCCAGGGCGTTGAAGATGACGGCGGCCGCCGCCGGCTTGTCCGGCAGACCGGTGATGACGACCTTGGCCTGATCCTTGTCGACCGCGACGCCGCGAACGATGACTTTTTCCATGGAGGCGACTTCTTCTTTCACGATGGTTCCCGGGTTGTGGTTAAAGCTGGAGCGGACTTCAAAGACGACGCCGTATTTCTTGGCGAACTCGACCGAGCGCGACTGCATGACCTTCGAGCCGAGGCTGGCGAGCTCGAGCATCTCGTCGTAGCTGATCTCGTCGATTTTCTTCGCGGTCTTCACGATGCGCGGGTCGGTGGTGTAGACGCCGTCGACGTCGGTGTAGATCTCGCACTTGTCGGCCTTGCAGGCCGCCGCCAGCGCGATGGCAGTCAGGTCGGAGCCGCCGCGGCCGAGCGTGGTGATCTGGCCGGCCTCGTTGATGCCCTGGAAACCGGCGACGATGACAACCTTGCCCTCCTTGAGGTCCTTGAGGACGCCCTTGGGCACGATCTGCTTGATCTTGGCCTTGGTGAAAACCTGATCGGTGACGATGCCCGCCTGCGCGCCGGTGTAGGACACGGCCGGCACGCCGATCGCATGCAGCGCCATCGCGGTCAGGGCGATCGTCTCCTGCTCGCCAATGGCCAGCAGCATGTCCATCTCGCGTGTGTCGGGCCGGTCGTTGATGGACTTGGCGCGGGCGATGAGCTCGTTGGTCACGCCGGAACGGGCGGACACCACGACGATCAGGCCGTGGCCCTCGGCGCGAGTCTTCTGGATGCGCTGGGCCACATTCTTGATGCGGTCGACGTCACCCACCGAGGTGCCGCCGTATTTCTGGACGATAAGAGCCATGGATGAAGCCTGCTTAAATGGCTCAGCCGGACGGTCTTTGGCAAGGCGCGAGTGCGCCCCGCGCGTCATAACCACGCCCGACTAACCACTTGCGGCAGAAGTATCTGCCCGACTGTGCTTCACTCCAACAATCGGCCTGCGGCGTCCCCCAAAAGACGCCGGCCATGGATAACGGCAAGGATGTGCACCACCCCACCTCCAATCTCATAAATCAATCGATATTCGTAGATGAAAAGCTCACGATAGTTTGTCTTGCCGATCTCCGGCACGACCCGGCCGCGCCAAGGCAATATTTGCAAACTCCGCCCAGCTCCCAGGATTTTCTCGATTACCGCCGACGCATAACGCGGTGAATCCTTGGCAATATAGGCGGCTATCCCATGCAGGTCATCCCGGACCTGCGGCGACCAGGTTACTTCAAAATCCATTTGGCCAGGTCCTGCTCCATGACGGCTTGTGGTATGCCGCCCTCGGAAGCGAGGCGTTGCTGGCCCAGTTTAATTTTCTCGAGCACGAAGAGGTGGTGCTGGATGTCCTCCAGTGTCGCGTCGTCGGGAAGTTTTTTGATCATCTCGACGGCTTCGGTTTTGTCCGCGCTCATGGGTGGAAAGTAGCTCCGCGCACACCAAAGTCCAGAATGCTTTCGGTCAGACGCCGGACTCAAAACACTTTGAGCCCCCCTATTTACCGTTGTCTACGTCAATCCCCTTGGCCTTCAGCAAATCTATCACCTTCGTCCGCCACTGATAGAGTGGACTTCGGGGATCCGTGCGAGATTGCTTTATCACAGACACAATAGTTGTGCCCCGTTTTGTTTCGAGTGCTGGATCAGCCCCCGCCTGCAACATCAGGTATGCCATATCATAACGATTGAATCTTACCGCCTGCATCAAAGGCGTGATATCGTTTTTGTTCCGCGCATTGAGATCGGCGCCGGCGGCAATCAGCATCTTCAATTGCTCCAGCCTTGGCCGCGGGCGCGAATGGTCCAGGAGCATGATACATTGGTATACCGGCGGCACACCTTGCACAGTGTTCACAATGTTGGGATTGCCGCCGTGCTTGAGGGCTATCTCCAAATACCATGGATCCTCGTGCATCGCGGCCAGCGACACGGCCGAATTGCCGTCAATCAGACCATCTGACGTCAGTTCGCTCCTGCCAACTTGGAGATTCGGATTGGCTCCGTTCTCCAGGAGATATTGGTAGCCTCTCTTGTTCTCTTGCATGAACGCCCAGATCAAAGCGGTCATGCCTTCATTTCCTTGGGCATTGATGTCCGCTCCTGTCTTCACCAGTTGCGCGATCTTTTCCACCCGCCCATCGGCGGCCGCCTGAGCCAAAGCCAGGGGACGTTTCCGAAGGGAAAAAATCCTTCGCCTGCACTCCTGCCTGACAGATCGCCCCGCTTAATAGAGCAGCGCCTAACGCAATCAAAGATTGAGCAATGCTACGGCGCATCTGGCAAAAGCAGGGCAATTATTCTTCAGGGTTGCGCCGACGGTTTCTTGGCGAACTTGTTCTCCGTGCCGTTCAGCAGCCGCGTGATGTTGCTGCGGTGGCGGATGATGACGAACAGGCCGATGGCCGTGATGGCGATGTTCAGCGGCAGCGGGTTGCCGCGGATCCAGCTCGCCGCCGGCACGGCCGCCGCGGCAAGGATCGAGCCGAGCGAGACGTAGCGCGTCAGGGAAAACGTGATCAGCCAGACCAGCGCGCCGATCAGGCAGGAGAAAGGCATGAGCATGAGCACGCCGCCCGCGGCGGTGGCGACGCCCTTGCCGCCCTTGAAACCGGTGAAGATCGAGAACGAGTGCCCGAGGATGGCACCGATGACGCCCGCGAGCCCGAGCAGGCGCCAGTCCTGGCCGCTGATGACCGCAGCGCCGCTGCCGTTCTGCAGGTCGACCGAGACGCTCATGCTGGTCCACGATAACACGCTCCAGGCGGACGCGATGGCGCCCTTGAGCACATCGAGGCCGAACACCAGGTTGCCCGCCCGCTTGCCCTTGGCGCCGAACTTCTCGCCGAGCACGCGCTTGACGTTGGTCGCCCCCGGGTTGCCGCTGCCTTCCTTGAAAATGTCGACGCCGTGCGCCCGGGCCACCATGGCCCCAAAAGGCAGTGACCCGAGGAAATATCCGATGACGGCGGAACCGAGAAGCCAGGCGTAAAACATCAGAGTTTGACGACCACAGCCTGCTTGATGGCGCGATGGCTGGTCAACTCCTTAAGGGCCGCCTCCGAGGGCGCGCTGTCCAGGTTCAGCACGCACAGCGCCGTGCCGCCGGCGTTGTTGCGGCTCAGCGACATGGCGGCGATGTTCACCTGGTCGCGGCCCATCAGCGTGCCGACCATGCCGATGATGCCGGGCTCGTCATGGTTCTCGTAAATCAGCAGGGCGCCGGCCGGCGCCGCCTCGACCTCGCGGTCGTTGAGCGCGATCAGGCGCGGCGCGTTGGCCTTGCCGATGAGCGTGCCGGCGGCGCTGACGCTCGTGCCGTCGGCCGCGATCGCCTTCACCTCCATCAGCTCCGTGTAGTCGGTGTCGGCCGTGGACTTGATGACCTCGGCCTTCACGCCGAGGCGCTCGAGGTTGAGCGGGGCGTTCACGTAGTTGACGCTCTCGCCGCTGATGCGGCGGAGGTAGCCGCGCTGGATCGAGCGCGTGACCGCGGTGGCGTCGATGTCCACCATCTTGCCCCAGTAGGTGATGCGCAGCGTGACGACCGGGCCGGACGCGATCTGCTGGACGAGGGTGCCGAGCTTGGCGCCGAGCTCGAGATACGGCCCGAGGACCTTGAGGGCCGCGGCATCGATGTTCGGCATGTTGACGGCGTTGCGGATGACGCCGCCGTTGAGCACATCGGTGATCTGCTCGGCGACCTCCACGCCCACGGCGTCCTGCGCCTCGGCGGTCGAGGCGCCGAGGTGCGGCGTGAGGGTGACGTTCGGCAGCGTGCGCAACTCGCTGTCCTTCGCCAGCGGCTCCTCCTCGAACACGTCGAGGCCGGCGGCGGCGACCTGGCCGGACTTGAGCGCCGCGACCAGCGCGGCCTCCTTGATGATGCCGCCGCGCGCGCAGTTGAAGATGCGCAGACCCTTCTTCGTCTTCGCGAAGGCGGCCTCGTCGATCATGTATTTCGTCTGGTCGGTCAGCGGCATGTGGACCGTGATGTAGTCGGACTGCCGCAGCAGCTCGTCGAGCGTGACACCCTCGACCTGGATGGCCTTGGCGCGGCTCGGCGCGAGATACGGGTCGAAGGCCAGCACCCGCATGCCGAAGGCCTGGGCGCGTTTCGCCACCTCGGCACCGATGCGGCCCAGGCCGACGATGCCGAGCGTCTTCTTGAACAGCTCGATGCCGGAGAAGCTCTTGCGGTCCCACTGCCCCGCCCGCATCGACGCGGCGGCCTGCGGCACGGGACGCGCCCCGCACAGGATGTGGGTGAAGGTCAGCTCCGCGGTCGCAACGGTGTTGCCCGAGGGCGTGTTCATCACGATGACGCCGCGCTCGGTGGCGGCCTCCACGTCCACGTTGTCCACGCCGACGCCGGCGCGGCCCACGACCTTCAGCAGCGGCGCGGCGGCGAACACCTCCGCAGTGATTTTCGTCTCGGACCGCACGGCGATGGCGTGCACGTCCCTGACCAGCTCGAGCAGCTTGGCCGGCGGCGTGTTGTAGGCCTCGATGACCTCGAAGCCGGGCTGGGCCCGGAAATAAGCAACGCCTGACGGTGAGATTTTGTCCGCGACAAGGATCTTCATGGGTTTGGCCAAGAAGCCGCCCCACCCTCAAAAAAGCAACCCCGCAGGCCTGAAGCCCGCGGGGTGGCGGAAGATTTATGACTCAGCCGGATGCGCCGACGGTCACGCCGCGAGCGACGGGTAATCCGTGTAGCCGCGCGTGTCGCCACCGTAGAAGGTGGTGGGCACCGGCGCGTTGAGCGTGGCGCCGGTCTGCAGCCGGCGCGGCAGGTCGGGATTCGCGATGAAGAGCTTGCCCCACGAGACGGCATCAGCCTCGCCGGCGCTGAGCACGGCCTGCGCCGTTTCGGCGGTGAGGCCGTCGTTCACGATATAGACGCCGCCGAAGGCGCGCTTGAGCGCGGGCCCGAGCCGCTGGCCCTCGAGTGACTCGCGCGCGAACAGGAAGGCGAGCTTCCGTTTGCCGAGTTCCGCCGCGAGGTAGCCGAAGGTCGCCGCCGGGTTGCTGTCCTTGATGCCGTGCGAACCGCCGCGCGGGGCGATGTGGTAGCCGACGCGATCGGCACCCCAGACGGAGATCGCGGCGTCCGTGACCTCGAGCGCAAAGCGCGCCCGGTTCTCGATGGAGCCGCCGTATTGGTCGGTGCGCTGGTTGGTGCCGTCCTGCAGGAATTGGTCGATCAGGTAGCCGTTGGCGCCGTGGATTTCGACGCCGTCAAAGCCGGCGCGCAACGCATTGACCGCGCCAAGCCGGTAGGCGGCCACAACGCGCGGGATCTCATTCAATTCGAGGGCGCGCGGCACGACGTGCGCCTTCTGCGGGCGGACCAAGCTGACGTGGCCGGCCGGGGCGATGGCGCTGGGTGCGACGGGCAGTGCGCCGTTCAGGTAAACCGGATCCGAAATGGCGCCGACGTGCCACAGCTGCAGCACGATCCTCCCGCCGGCGGCGTGGACCGCCCGGGTGATTTTTGTCCAGGCCGCGACCTGCTCCTCCGACCAGATGCCGGGAGTGTCGGGATAACCCACGCCCATCGGGTCGACCGCAGTGGCCTCCGTCAGGATCAGGCCCGCCGAGGCTCGTTGCACGTAATACTCAAGCATCGTCTCGGTCGGGACGCGGCCGGCGCCGGCGCGGCACCGGGTGAGCGGGGCCATGATGATGCGGTTCGGCAGCGTGAGCGCGCCGACCTTGAGCGGAGTGTGCAGGAGGGACATGGCGTTGGGATATAGCCATGTCCCGCCGCGACGCAAACGGCGGGACGCTAAATCCCGCCGATCACTTCCCCCAGCCCGCGTAATGCGCGCCGAAGCCCATGCGGTAGGCCCAGTCCCCGATGGTCTTGGAGACGGGCGTCGTGCCGCTGGAGCCGCCGTGGCCGGCGTTGGACTCGATGTGGATGAGCACGGGGCCGGCCCCCGGCGCCACCGCCTGCTGCATCGCCGCGGTGTATTTGTAGGAATGCGCCGGGAAGACACGGTCGTCGTGGTCGCCCGTGGTGACGAGGATGGCCGGGTATTTCGCGCCCTGCTTCACCGTGTGCAACGGCGAGTAGGCGACAAGATACTTGAAGCCCTCCGGCGTGTCCGAGTTGCCGTAGTCGCTGGCCCAGCCGGCGCCGACGGTGAACTTGTGGTAGCGCAGCATGTCCATGACGCCGACCGCCGGCACGGCGGCGGCAGCGAGGTCGGGCCGCTGGTTGACCACCGCGCCGAGCAGCAGGCCGCCGTTGGAACGGCCGTCGAGCACGAGCTTGCTGTGGGCGGTGTAGCCCTGCGCGACCAGCCAGTCGGCCGCGGCGATGTAGTCGTCGAAGACGTTCTGCTTGCGCTCCTTCGTGCCGGCCTTGTGCCACTGCTCGCCGTATTCGCCGCCGCCGCGCAGGTTGGCCATGGCATAGATGCCGCCGCCCTCGACCCAGACCAGCGGCGGGACCGCGAACTGCGGGCGCATGACGACATTGAAGCCGCCGTAGCCGTAGAGCCAGCCGGGGGCCGAGCCGTCGAGCTTCAGGCCCTTTTTGTGGATGATGAACATCGGGATCCGCGTGCCGTCCTTCGACGGGTAGAAGACCTGCTTCGTCTCATACTGTGAGGCGTCGAACTTGATCTTCGTCTCGTCGTGCGTCGTGGTCGCGCCGGTCGCGAGGTCGTGGCGCAGCGTGGTGCCCGGCGCGAGGAAGGAGGAGTAGCCCACGAACAGCTCGGGGTCCTTGAACTTGCCCGAGACACCCGTCACGACGCCCAAGCCAGGCAGCGGGATCTCGCCGGCGGGCCGGCCCGTGAGGTCGAAGAGCGCGACGCGGTTCACGATGTCGTGCATGTAAGTGACGACGAACTTGCCGGCGGAGATGCGCACGGCATCGATCGGGTCGGCCGCCTCGGCGAGGACGGTCGCGGGCGCCGCCGGGGCATCGAGGTCGAAGGCCACCACGCGGCTGCGCGGGGCGTCCTTGTCGGTCGAGAAGTAGAACGTGCGGCCGACGTTGCCGATGAAACCGTAGCTGCTCTCGAACTGGTCGAGCAGCTTCACGACCGGGCCGTCGAACGACGGGTTTTGGGCGTCCTTCAGGTCGAGGTAATAGATGCTGTTGCCCAGCTTGCCGGGCTGTGAGACGGAGATGACGAGGTAGCGCCCGTCGGACGACACGCCGCCGCCGAACGACCAGCCGGGATGCTCGGGGATCGCGAAGACCAGCGGGTCCTCCGCCTGCGGCGTGCCGACGCGGTGGTAGTGGAGCTTCCGGTTCTCAAGCTTGCTGAAGACCTCGCTGTCCGCACCCGCCGGCTCCGGGTAACGCGAATAGAAGAAGCCCTTCGCATCGTGCGTCCAGCTCATGCCGGTGAACTTCGCCCACTTCACCGAGTCGGTGGCGTCCTGGCCGGTGGCAACGTCCCGCAGGCGCAGCTCGCGCCAGTCGGAGCCGCCGGTGGCCAGGCCGTAGCCGAGCCACTTGCCGTCGGGCGACGGCGCGGTGAGCGCGACGGCCACGGTGCCGTCGCTGGACAGCGTGTTCGGGTCGAGCAGCAGGCGCTCCGGGCCGTTCAGTCCGGCCGTCACATAAAGCGGCGACTGGTTCTGCAGGCCGTCGTTCTTGGTGTAGAAATACCAGTTGGCCTCCTTGAACGGCAGGCCGGTGCGCGGGTAGTTCCACAGCTCGGTCAGGCGCTGCTTGATCCGGGCGCGCTCGGGAAACTTGTCGACGACCGAGTCGGTCAGGGCGTTCTGCGCGGCGACCCAGGCCTTGGTCTCGGCGGAGTCCAGCTCCTCCATCCACCGGTAGGGATCGGCGACCTTGGTGCCGGAGTAGTCGTCGATGTGCTCGACGGTCTTGCTGGCGGGATAATTGACGGCCGCGAGCGCCAGGACCGGCGCGAGGGCTGCCACGAGGGGGAGGCGGGCAATTTTTCGCATCCGCCCAAAAAACCCCGAATCGCCTCCTGCGCAAGCCTCGTGCGACCAGCGGCGGCCGCGCGGGTGTGGAGTTGCACCCGGCCCGCGGCGAACTACGTTGGCCGCGTGCTCCCGCTGTTCCCCCGCCCCTCCCGCCTCCTGATCAGCCTGCTGGCCGCCCTGCTGCTGGGCGCGCCGGCCCTCGCCACGCCCGACAAATGGGCCGCCGACATCGACCAGTTCACCGCGGCCGACGCCGCGCAACCGCCGGCGGCCGGCGGCGTGGTGTTCGTCGGCAGCTCCTCCATCCGCCTCTGGTCCTCCCTCGCCGGGGATTTCCCGGGAGTGCCCGTGATCAACCGCGGCTTCGGCGGTTCCGAGATGGCGGACAGCGCGTTCTACGCCGACCGGATCGTCATCCCGTATAAGCCGCGCCTCGTCGTGGTCTACGCCGGCGAGAACGACATCGCCGCCGGCAAGAGCCCCGAGACCGTGCTGGCGGATTTCCGCGCCTTCCGCGCCAAGGTGCACGCCGCGCTGCCCGCGACGAAAATCATCTACCTTTCCTGCAAGGAAAGCCCCTCGCGCGCCAGGGTCCGGGAGCAGGTCCGGGCGGCGAACCGGCTCGTCGCCGCCGATTGCGCCACCGATCCGCGCTGCACCTTTGTGGATGTCGCCACCCCGCTGAACGACCCCTCGGGCGGCTATCGGCCCGAGCTCTTCCGCGAGGACCAGCTGCACCTGCTCCCCGCCGGCTACGCCATCTGGACCCGCGTCCTCGCCCCCTATCTCCAGCCATGAGCCTCTCCCCCGCCGAACGCCTCCGCCGCCAGATCGCCTTCATCACCGAGGTCGACAAACTCAAGGAGGTCTTCCGCCAGACCATCGTCACCCAGAGCCGCCGCGCCGAGAACAGCGCCGAGCACTCCTGGCACTTCGCGCTGATGATCATCGTGCTCGCCGAGCACTCCAACCACCAGCCGCTCGACGTGCTCCGCATCCTCAAGATGGTGCTCATCCACGACCTCGTGGAAATCGACGCCGGCGACACCTTTGCCTACGACGTCAAGAACATGGCCGACCAGCACGAGCGCGAGGCCAAGGCCGCCACCCGGATCTTCGGCCTGCTGCCGCCGGACCAGACGGCCGAGTTCCGCGCGCTCTGGGACGAGTTCGAGGCCCAGGCGACCCCCGAGGCCAGGTTCGCCGCCGCCTGCGACCGGTTCCACCCGATGCTGCTCAACTGCCTCACCGACGGCCATGCCTGGCAGAAGCACGGCGTCACGCAGGACCGTGTGCTCGCCCGCAACGCCCATGTCGCCGCCGGCTCGCAGGCCATCTGGGAATACGCCGTCCGGATGATCGACGACGCCGTGGCCGCCGGCCATCTGGCTCCGGCCCGGCCAACCGGGCCGGGTTGAAAGTCAGGGGGAAAAGTTGAAAGTCTGACCCGGAAGTCAGCCTCCGTTCTTTCAACTTTCACCTTTCAACCTTCACCGTCGGCACGCTGCCCCGTGCCGATTCATACTGTCAGTATTTTTCACTCCTCCCTCAGGCCGGCGCACCCGTAACCTGTCTGCCTGCTCCGCGTCGTCCCCACCAGCCCCCACTGGTTTTGTCGCACCCCACCCCTGCCATGAATAAACTGCCGTGTCTGACCGGCCTGCTGTTCGCCTGCGCCTTGACGGTGCGCGCGGCCGAGGCGCTCGCCCTGCCCTCCGACTGGATCGATCCCGATACCGGCCATCGCGTCATCCGCCTCTCGCCCGACACCGGCGGCACCAGCCTCTATTTTCACCAGCGCGGCTACACGCCCGAGGGCGACAAGCTCGTGATCCGCGCCGGCGGCGGCATCGCCACCGTCGACCTCAGCACCCTCGGTGTCTCGCCACCCAAGGTCGAAGTCGTCCTGCCCAAGGCCAGCCCGATCGCCACGGCCTGGCGCACCCGCGAGGCCTATTATGTGGACCGCGAGAAACGCGCCCTGATGGCCGTGCACCTCGACACCAAGGCCGTGCGCGAGGTCGTGAAACTCCCCGCCCAGGCCACCGGCGGGCAGTTCGCGCTGAATTGCGATGAGTCGCTCCTCGTCGGCATCGGCCCCGACCCCGAAGGCAAAACCATCCCGCGCACCCCGCCGCCCGACGGCATGGGCGGCACCCTCGAGGAGAACTGGGCCCGCGGCACGCCGAAGATGATCTTCACGATCAACGTGAAGACCGGTGAGTTCAAAGTCATCCACCGCGAGAACGACTGGACCAACCACCTCCAGTGTTCGCCCACCGACCCGAACCAGATCCTCTTCTGCCACGAGGGCCCGTGGCACTTCAACGACCGCACCTGGACCGTCCGCGCCGACGACGGCAAGCCGGCCCGCCTCCTCCACGACCGCACGATGAACATGGAGATCCAGGGCCACGAGTTCTTCAGCCACGACGGCCGGAGCGTCTGGTATGACCTGCAGACCCCGCGCAGCACCGTCTTCTGGCTCGCCGGCGTGAACCTCGAGACCGGCCGCCGCACCTGGTATAACCTCAAGCGCGAGGAATGGTCCGTGCATTACAACATCTCGCCCGACGGAAAGCTCTTCGCCGGCGACGGCGGCTACCCCGGCAGCGTCGCCGCCCGCGGTCCCGACGGCGAGACCATCGACCCGCCTGCCCAGGGCCAGTGGATCTACCTCTTCCGCCCCGTGCTGGTGAAGGGCAATTCCTTCCGCGACAAGCGCGACCTCATCGACACCGGCTTCCTGAAGTCCGAGCGCCTCGCCAGCATGGCGAAGCACAACTACAGCAAGACCAGCGGCGTGGAGCCGAACCTCACCTTCACGCCCGACGGCAAATGGATCATCTTCAGCGGCAACTTCCACAGCCCGCAGGTCGACGGCAAGCACGTCACCCATGTCTACGCCGTCGAACTCGCCAAGCATTGAAACGCCCCTCATCCCCATGACTGTCATTCTGAGCGAAGCGAAGAATCCATTAGCACGGCCGCCTGCGAACATGATCATGGATTCTTCACTTCGTTCAGAATGACAGGTTGAGGGCACTTGAACCCCATGAAACTCCTCTTCGCCTTTTTGTGTTCCGCCTTTTGCGTCCTCGCTTGCACGGCGCAAACTCCACCGCCGCGCGCGACCTATAATTTCAACCCCGGTTGGAAACTGGCCGTCGGCGACCCGGCCGGCGCCGAGGCCCCGGGCTTCGACGACACTGCGTGGAAGCCCGTCACGCTGCCGCACGCCTGGAATGAGGACGATGCCTTCAGGAAGGACATCAAGGACCACACGACGGGCATCGCGTGGTATCGGAAAAGTTTCCAGCTGCCGGCCGGCAGCAAGGACCGGAAGGTATTCCTCGAGTTCGAGGGCGTGCGCCACGGCGCCGTGTTCTACGTCAACGGCCAGAAGATCGGCCGCCACGAAAACGGTGTCATGGCCGTCGGCTTCGACGTGAGCGCCCTGGTCAAGCCCGCGCCCGAGGTCAACGTCCTCGCCGTGCGCACGGACAACTCGTGGGATTATCGCGAGGAGGTCTCCGGCTCGCGCTTCCAGTGGGCCGACCGCAACTTCAACGCCAACTACGGCGGCATCCCGAAGAATGTCCGCCTCCACGTGGCCAACGCGCTGCACCAGACCCTGCCGCTTTACTCCCACCTCGGCACCACCGGCGTCTACATCTACGCGACCGACTTCGATATCGCCGGCCGCAGCGCCGTGATCCACGCCGAGTCCGAGGTCCGCTTTGAGCCGCGCGAGGAGCGCAAGTTCACCTACGACGTAACGATCGAGGACATGGACGGCAAGGTCGTGAAACAGTTCACCGGGGGCGAGTTCACCGCGCCGGGCCGCGGCCGCGTGTTCGCGAAGGCAGCCACGAAGGTCGACGGCCTCAACTTCTGGAGCTGGGGCTACGGTTATCTCTACACCGTCACCACGACCCTCAAGGTGAACGGCGAGGTCGTGGACTCGGTCCGCACCCGCACCGGCTTCCGCAAGCTCGGCTACAAGGACGGCACGGTCACGCTCAACGACCGCCCGATCCAGATCAAGGGTTACGCCCAGCGCACCTCCAACGAGTGGCCCGCCATCGGCCTGTCCGTCCCGCCCTGGCTGAGCGACTACAGCAACAGCCTGATGGTCGAGAGCGGCGCGAACACCGTGCGCTGGATGCATGTCACCCCGTGGAAACAGGACGTCGAGTCCTGCGACCGCGTCGGACTCATGCAGCTCATGCCCGCCGGCGACTCCGAGAACGACGCCCAGGGCCGCACCTGGGTCATGCGCACCGAATTGATGCGCGATGCGGTCATCTACAACCGCAACAATCCGAGCATCGTCTTTTACGAAGGCGGCAACAAGGGCATCGACGAGGAGCACATGCGTGACCTCGTCCGGATCCGCGACCAATACGACCCGCACGGGGGCCGCGCCATGGGCGCCCGCGAGATGCTCGACAGCAAGGTCTCCGAGTGGGGCGGCGAGATGCTCTATATCAACAAGAGCGCCGGCCAGCCGCTCTTCCAGACCGAGTATTCCCGCGACGAGGGCCTGCGGAAATTCTGGGACGAGTTCTCCCCGCCCTTCCACAAGGACGGCGACGGCCCGCTCTACAGCGGCCAGCCCGCCCGCGTCTACAACCGCAACCAGGATTCCCACGCCATCGAGAACGTCGTGCGTTGGTATGACTACTGGCGCGAGCGCCCCGGCACCGGCGCCCGCGTCAACGCCGGCGGACTGAACATCATTTTCTCCGATACCAACACCCACCACCGCGGCGAGGAGAACTACCGGCGCAGCGGCGAGGTTGACGCCATGCGCATCACCAAGGACGGCTTCTTCGCCCACCAGGTGATGTGGGACGGCTGGGTGGATGTCGAAAAGCCCCGCGCCCACCTCATCGGCCACTGGAACTACGCGCCCGGCACGAAGAAGAACGTCTACGTCGTGAGCAGCGCCGACCAGGTCGAGCTCTTCCTCAACGGCAAATCACTCGGCCGCGGGAGGCAAAGCAGCCGCTTTCTTTATACCTTCGAGAACATCGAGTGGCAGCCGGGCTCGCTGCGGGCCATCGGCACCGACGCCACCGGCCGGGAGCTCTGTTCCGCCGAACTCCAGACGGCCGGCGATCCGGTCGCGTTGCGCCTCAAGGCCATCACCAACCCGGCCGGCTTCAAAGCCGACGCCGCCGACCTCGCCCTCGTCGAGGTCGAGGTCATCGATGCCCAGGGCCGCCGCTGCCCGACCGCGCTGAACCTCGTGGATTTTGACCTCACCGGTCCCGCCGAATGGCGCGGCGGCATCGCGCAGGGACCGGACAATTACATCCTCGTGAAAAGCCTGCCCGTCGAATGCGGCGTCAACCGCGTGCTCGTCCGCTCCACCACGACCGCCGGCAAAATCCTCGTGACCGCGAAGGCCGCCGGCCTGAAGGACGCCGCGCTCCAGCTGATCACCCAGCCCATCGAAGTCGCCGGCGGCCTGGCAGCGGCCCATCCCGTCGAGGGCATCGCGCCCTATCTCAAGCGCGGCCCGACGCCGGCCGGCCCTTCGTTCAAGCGCACCCGTATCGCCGTGCCCGTCGCCCGGGCCACCGCCAGTGATAGCAACGATCCCAAGCTGGCCTTTGACGACAACGAGACGACCGCTTGGATCGGCAAGCAACCGATCACCTTCGAATTCGCCCGCGAGGCCCGATTCTCCGAGGTGACGGTGAAGACCGGCGGCTTCCGCGCCCGCAGCTACCCAATCAAGATCAGCGTGGACGGCCGCGAGGTCTGGCGCGGTGCCACGGCCCGAAGCCTAGGCTACATCACCCTGACCTTCAAGCCCACCGCCGGCCGCTCGGTGAAGATCGAGGTGCTCGGCGGCAGCGAGGCGCGCGATGCCTTCGGCGGCATCCGCGAGTTGGAGGACCAGCGCAACGCCACCACCGGCGAGGAAAACGTCGGCGCCGGCGCGCTGTCCCTGGCCGAAATCGAATTCTACGAACCCGCCCCATGAGGAAACTGTCCTGTCTTCTGTTTTCCGTCCTTTGTCCCCTGGCCGCGCTGGCCCAGACCCCGGCCCCCGCGCCGCTCTCGATGGATCCGCCGGAAAACCCGGGCGTGATCAACCCCGCGCTGCCGACGATCTTCATCGCCAGCGACTCGACCGCCGCCCGCGCCAAGGAGCCGCAGCAGGGCTGGGGCGTGCCCTTCGCCGATTATTTCGACCTGACCAAGGTCAACGTCGTCAACCTCGCGCTCGGCGGCCGCAGCTCCCGCACCTTCATCACGCAGGGCTGGTGGGACAAGCTCCTCGCCCAACTCAAGGCCGGCGACACCGTCCTGCTCCAGTTCGGCCACAACGATTCCAGCGCCATCAACGACGCCTCCCGCGCCCGCGGCGTCATCCGCAGCCTCGGCGAAGAGGTCGAGCAGATCGACAACCTGCTCACGAAACAACCTGAGACCGTCCACACCTACGGCTGGTATATGCGCAAAATGATTGCCGACGTGAAGGCGAAGGGCGCCACGCCCATCGTGCTCTCGATCACCGTCCGTAACGCGTGGAAGGACGGCAAGGTCGACCGCGTCGACGGCCCGTGGCGCGAGTTCTCCCGGCAGATCGCCGCGACCGCCGGCATCGCCTACATCGACCTGACCCGCCTTATCGCCGACGAATACCAAAGCCTGGGCCAGGACAAGGTGAAGGAATTCTTCCCGCGGGACGGCACGCACACCGGCCTCGCCGGCGCGGACCTCAACGCGTCGCTCGTCGTCGCCGGCCTGAAGGGCATGCGGCGCGGGCCTTTCACGGCGCTGTTTTCACCGAAGGGCGAGGCCGTCGCGCCCGACCGCACCCGTTACCTCAACCTGCCCGAGCCGGCCGACCCGAAGCTTCCCTCCATCATCCTCGTCGGCGACTCGCTGGTCCGCAACGGCCGCGGCGACGGCGGTGGCGGCCAGTGGGGCTGGGGCGACTCGCTCGGCAATTTCTTCGATCCCGCCAAGGTCAACATCGTCAACCGCGCCGTCGGGGGCCTCAGCAGCCGCACCTACCTGACCCAAGGCCACTGGGCGCGCGCCCTCACGCTCACCAAGCCCGGCGATTTCGTGATCATCCAGCTCGGGCACAACGACGGCAGCCCGGTCAACGAAGACGCTTCGACTCCACCCCAATCGATCCGCGCCCGCGGCACGCTCAAGGGCGTGGGAGAGGAAGTCGAGGAGGTCGCCAGCAACATCCTCACCAAGCAGCCCGAGACCGTGCACACCTACGGCTGGTATGTCCGAAAAATCGTCCGCGAGGCCAAGGCCGCCGGCGCCACGCCCATCGTCACCTCGCTCACACCGCGCAAGACCTGGAAGGACGGCAAGATCGCGCGCAGCGGCGCCGACGGCTACGGCGGCTGGGCCCGGCAGGTCGCGGAGCAGGAGGGCGTCGCCTTCATCGACGCCAACGACCTCATCGCCACGCGCTACGAGGCGCTCGGCGCCGACAAGCTCGACCCACTCTTCGGCGACGCCAACCTGCACACCAGCAAGGCCGGCGCCGACCTCAACGCCGAGGTCATCGCCGCCGAATTAAAGAAACTGCCCGGTCTCGGCCAACTCGCCCGCTAGCCATCCGCTGGCTACCAACCCCATTTGCCCATGTCCCTACCCCTCCTGCGCCTCGCCGCCATCGGTTTTGCCTGCACGATTTCCCTCGCTGCCTCCGCTCTGCCCCCCGCCCGCTCCGGCCCGACCCGCGCCGTCAACATCGACAAAATCGGCCCGCCGATCCCAGCCGCGCCCGCCACCGAGTCGGCCCATCCGGCCGCCATTCCGCTCTGGGCCGACGGCGCCCCCGGCTCCGAGGCGCGCAAAAACGAGCCCGAGGAAATCAGCTGGCGGCAGGAACCGGACATCGTCTTCCCCGTCCTCTCCAACGTCCATAACCCGAACCTCACGCCGTTCCTGCCGGCCAAGGACCAGGCCACGGGCTGCGCCGTCATCATCGCCCCCGGTGGCGGGCACATGCAGCACACCATCGATCGCGAGGGCTACGACCTCGCCCGCTGGTTCGCCGAGCGCGGCATCGCCGCCTTCGTCCTGAAATACCGCCTCGCGCGTGACGGCTCGAATCCCGCCGGCTCGCCGCAACCCTACAAGATCGATGTCCACGCCGCAGCCGACGGCGCCCGCGCCATCCGCCTGATCCGTGCCCACGCCGCCGAATGGGGCGTCAAGCCCGACCGCATCGGCATCATCGGTTTCTCCGCCGGCGGCGAAGTCGCCCTCCTCGCCGCCGCACGCCACAGCGCCGGCGACCCGGCGGCGACCGATCCCGTCGAGCGCCAGTCCTCGCGCCCGGACTTCTTCGCCCCGATCTACACCGGCGGCCTCAACCGCACCGACTTCACCTGGTCGAAGGAGGCCACGCCGCCCGCGTTCCTCTCCTGCGCCTACGACGACCGCATGCCCGAGCAGCTCGCGGCGTTCTTCACCACCCTCCGCAAGGCCGGCGTCAACGCCGAGCTCCACATCTACAGCAGCGGTGGCCACGGTTACGGCGTCCGCGCCGACCGCCCCGGCCTGCCCGTCTCCACCTGGCACGTTCGTTTCGCCGAATGGCTCGGCGAGCGCGGTTTCCTGAAAAAATGATGCGCCGGTTCGAATATAGGGCCTTCTTATGGAGGGTCGGTCTCCTGACCGACCGCGGCCGGCCAGGAGACCGGCCCTCCACTTCATACCGCTGTCATCCTGAGCGCAGCGAAGGATCCAGCAGCACGACCGCCGGCACATATCATTCTGGATTCTTCGCTGCGCTCAGAATGACAGGTGTCTTGGGTTTGCTAACCGCTATCACGTTGCCCGCTTCGCCTGCGGTGAAACCGCCGGACGAACCTCGCCGTAGCTCTTTGAGCGAAGGCGCGCCCACCCCGCCCGTCGACTACATCCGCGACGTCAAGCCGCTGCTGGAAAACTACTGCTACGAGTGCCATGGCGACGGCATCAGCAAATCCGGCCTCGCGCTGGATTCCTACAAGACCGTCACGGACGTCCACGCGGCCCGCCCCAAGTGGGAGGCCGTCCTGCGCAACGTCAGCTCGCACGTCATGCCGCCCGACGACGGCGGCCCAATCCCGACCAACGCGGAACGCGAGGTCATCAGCCGCTTCGTCGAGCAGGAGCTCTTCCAGCTCGATCCCGCCAATCCCGACCCGGGCCGCGTCGTCCTCCGCCGCCTTAACCGCGCCGAATACAACGCCACCATCCGCGACCTCGTCGGCGTTGACTTCAAGCCGGCCGACGATTTCCCGCCCGACGACTCGGGCTACGGCTTCGACAACATCGGCGATGTCCTGACCCTGCCGCCCGTCCTGCTCGAGAAATACCTGTCCGCCGCCGACAAGGTCATGGACAGCGCCATCGTCACCGACCCGATCCGCAGCGAGATCCGCCGCATCCCCGCCAGCCTCGCCGCCATCGGCTTCAACGCCATCGGCGACCGGGGCGACGGCTGGGTGCACCTCATCAGCCTCGAGGAGGATGACGCGGCGGTGGAACTCGCACTCCCGGCCGGCGACTACCTCTTCCGCGTGCAAGCCTACGCGACCGTCGTCGGCGGTGCCGTGAAGGGCCAGGGCAGCGAACAACCGCTCGAGTTCCAGGATCATCCCGGCCCGACCAAGTTCGCCCTCCTGCTCAACGACACCTTCGTCAAAAACTTCGACCTTGGCACCGACGAGAAGAACCCCGGCGTCTACGAGGCCAGGCTCGGCGTGCCGGCCGGACGCCACCGTTTCCGCGCCGCCGTCCTGCGCAACCGCGGCGGCGCCCAGAACGAGACCTTCATGCTTAACGGCCGGCTCGGCCGCCAGCAACCGGGCATCGTCTACGCCAAGTGGCTGGAGATCGAGGGCCCGCTGCCCGCCGCCACCCGCCGCTACCCCGCCGCCAAGCTGGCCGCGACCGGCGAAGGCAAATTCACCGCCACCGGCGAGCGCATCCTCCAGAAGGAGGGCGAGGTCGCCGTGGAAATCAACGCGGCGCGCGAGACCGAGGTCATCCTCCGCGCCCAGGCCTACGCCCAGCAGGCCGGCAGCGAGCCGGCGCGCATGGAATTCCGCATCGACGGCAAGCCGGTCCAGAGCTTCGACGTCCTCGCCCCCGCCACCGCGCAGCCCCTGCCGCGCCAGCGCGTGTTTTCGCTCACCCTGCTGGTCGCACAGCCGCGGGTCTATGAACACCGCCTCAAGCTCCCGGCCGGCAAGCACCGCTTCTCCGCCGCCTTCGTCAATGACTTCACCGACCCGGCGAACCGCAACCCGAACCTCACCGACCGCAACCTCATCATCCAGAGCCTCGAGGTCGCCAACCTCTCCGAGCCCGTCCTCACGCCCGAGAAACCCGAGCCCATCGCGCAGCTCTTCGCCGGCAGCAAGCCCACGCCCGCCGCCGCGCGCGCCATCGTGGAAAAGTTCACGCGCCGCGCCTGGCGCCGCCCGGTCGAGTCTGCCGAGATCGACCGCCTCATGAGCCTTTATGAGACCGCCCGCGCCCAAGGCGACGGCTTCGAGGCCGGCGTGAAACTCGCCCTCAAGGCCGCGCTGGTCTCGCCGCACTTCCTCTTCATCGGTGAGACACGCACCGCCGGGGTGAAGGCCCCCGGCCCGCGACCGCTCGACGAGTTCGCCCTGGCGTCGCGGTTGTCCTATTTCCTCTGGAGTTCGATGCCCGACGACGAGCTGCTCGGCCTCGCGGAGCGCGGCCAGCTCCGCGCCCAGCTGCCGGCGCAGGTGAAACGGATGCTCGCCTCGCCCAAGTCACGCGCCCTCGTCGAGAACTTCGCCGGCCAGTGGCTGCAGATCCGCAGCCTCGAGACCTTCGCGCCCGACAAGCAGCTGTTCCCCGACTACGACCCCGTGCTCCGCGCCGCCATGCAGCGCGAGACGGAGCTGTTCTTCGAGCACGTCATGCGCGCCGACCGCAGCCTCTTCGATTTCCTCACCGGCGACTACACTTTCGTCAACGGCCGCCTCGCCAAGCTCTACGGCCTGCCCGGCGTCACGGGCGACGACTTCCAGCAGGTCTCCCTCGCCGGCACGCCGCGCCGGGGCGTGCTCACCCACGCCAGCGTGCTCACGCTCACGTCGAACCCGACGCGCACCTCGCCGGTCAAGCGCGGCAAGTGGGTCCTCGACAACCTGCTCGGCACGCCGCCGCCGCCCCCGCCGCCCAACATCCCCGAGCTCGACGACAAGAGCCGCAAGCTGACCGGCACGCTCCGCCAGCAGATGTCGCAGCACAGCACCAACACCACCTGCGCCTCGTGCCACACCCGCATGGACCCGATCGGCTTCGGCCTGGAGAACTTCAACGCCATCGGCGGCTGGCGCGACCAGGACGGCGGCGCCCCGGTCGACAGCACCGGCGAACTCGCCAGCGGCGACAAGTTCAACGGCGCCGCCGAGCTCACCAAGCTGCTCGCCGAGAAGAAGCGCTTCGAGTTCCTGCGCTGCCTTGCCGACCGCACCCTCACCTACGCGCTCGGCCGCGGCACCGAGTATTACGACCGCCCCGCCCTTGAACAGATCATCCGGGACGTCGAGGCCGGCGGCGACAAATTCTCCGCCCTGATGCTGGCCGTCACGCAGAGTTTCCCCTTCCAGCACCGCCGCGGCGACACCCCGCCCGCCGCCCGCACCGCCGAACAGTGATCTCGCCTTTCTTCCCCCACCTCCCAAGACTCAGCTCCCAGCTTCGCACCCCATGAGCATCGCCAATCCCATTCCCCGCCGCACCTTCCTCCGCGGCCTTGGCACCATGATCGCCCTGCCGGTGCTCAACTCCGCGCTGCCGGCCACCGCCCGGGCCGCGGGCGCGAGCACAGCCGCCCCGAAGCGCCTCGCCTGGGTCTACGTCCCGAACGGCGCCAACATGGCCGACTGGACGCCCGCCGCCACCGGCACCGGCTACGAACTCCCGAAGATCCTTGAGCCGCTCGCCGCCCACAAAAACAACCTCTCCGTCCTCACCGGCATGGCCAACCCGATGGGCGACGAACTCGGCGACGGCGGCGGCGCGCACGCCCGCGCCTCGGCCAGTTTTCTCACCGGCGTCCACCCGCGCAAGACCGCCGGCGCCGACATCAAGACCGGCATCTCCTGCGACCAGATCGCCGCCAACCAGATCGGCGACCAGACCCGCCTCCGGTCCCTCGAGCTGAGCTGCGACGGCGGCCAGCGCGCCGGCTCCTGCGACTCCGGCTACAGCTGCATCTACCAGTTCAACATCTCCTGGAAGTCCGAGACGCAGCCCATGCTGCCCGAGGTCAACCCGCGCGCCGCCTTCGAGCGCCTCTTCGGCAACGGCGACGTCGCCGCCTCCCTCGAGGCCGCCGCCCGCCGCAAGCTCTACCAGAAGAGCCTCCTCGACTACGTCCTCGACGACGCCCACCGCCTGGAGAAACGACTCGACGCCACCGACCGCCGCAAGCTCGACGAATACCTCTCCTCCGTCCGCGACCTCGAGCGCCGCATCGCCCGCGCCGAGGAGTTCCCCGTCCCGGCCGTGCCCGCCGGCGTCGCGGCCCCCGAGATGTTCGAGACCTACGAGCAGCACATGCAGCTCATGTATGAGGTCATGGCCCTCGCCTTCCAGACCGACTCGACCCGCATCGCCACCTTCATCGTCGCCCACGACGGCAGCAACCGCCCGTATCCCACCATCGGCATCCGCGACGGCCACCATGACCTCTCGCACCACCGCAACGACGAGGAAAAGAAGAAGCTGCTCGCCCGCATCAACCGCTACCACGTCGAGCAGTTCGCCAAATTTCTCGACCGCCTGAAGTCCGTCCCCGAGGGCGACGGCACCCTGCTCGACAACTGCCTCATCCAATACGGCAGCGCGCTCAGCAACGGCAACGAGCATGACCCGCACGACCTCCCGATCCTCCTCGCGGGCGGCGGCGGCGGACGCCTCGCCACCGGCCGGCACCTCAAGGTCGACGACCGCACGCCGATGACGAACCTCTACCGCGCCATGCTCGACAACGCCGGCGTGCGCACCGAGAAGATCGGCGACAGCACCGGCAAGCTCGACGCGGTGTTCCGGGCGTAAGGTCCATCTTGTGGGCCAGCGAGCTCGCTCGCGCCAAACCACACACCCCGCCCTGCGGGCACCCCTCTCAAGAGGGGATCTTACGCTGCCGCTGCATCTGATCCCCCCTTGAGAGGGGTGGCGCAACGCGCCGGGGTGTGTCGGGTTATCCCGCGGCGTTTACCATCAATAGCATTGCCGCCCGCACGCCCTCCGGCTTGAGTCCCGCCTGAACGCGCTGCCCTCACGCATGGACAAAAACATCCGCTGGCTCCTGGCCGAGATCGACCGCTGGAAAGCGGAGGGACTCGTGTCGCCGGAACAAGGCGACCGAATCCGCCAGCGCTATGAGCAGCCGCCCGCCCCGGCCGCCGAGTCCGTGCCCTGGGGCCTTATCGTCTTCGCCACCGCGGGCGCCATCGTCATCGGCCTCGGCGTCATCCTGCTCTTCGCCTACAACTGGGACGAGATCCCGAAATTCGGGAAACTGGCGTTGGTCTTCGGTGCCGTCATCGCCGCCCACCTGGCGGGTGCCCGCCTCCTCGCCAAGGAAGGCTGGCAGCCCAAGCTCGGCGAGGCGCTCGCCGCCCTCGGCACCATGTTCTACGGCGCCGGCATCTGGCTCGTCGCGCAGATCTACAACATCGACGAGCACTACCCCAACGGCTTCCTCTTCTGGGCCCTCGGCGCGCTCGCCATGGCCTGGGCGCTGCGCTCCGTCGCCAACGGCCTGCTCGCCATCGTGTTGGTGGTCATCTGGGGCAGCTGCGAGGCCTTCGATTTCCGCGCCCCGCAATACTGGTCCATCCTCCTCATCGCCGGCGGCCTGGTCCCGCTGGCCTGGCAACAGCGGTCCGCCCTCCTGCTGGCCGCCGCCCTGGCGTCCATCCAGTTCCTCCTCGCCGTCAACATCGTCCACTGGGGCAGCGGGGCCCACGCGTTCACCGCCAGCCTCGCGCTGGGCGTGCTGCTCGTCGCCGCCGCCCGCCTGACCCAGTCGGAGCGGCCGGACTACGGCCATGGCGCCGGCGTGATGACCTTCTTCGGTTTCGGCACCTTCCTGGTCTGTGCCTACCTGCTCTCGTTCAAGGGCGCGGCCAGCGAGCTGCTCGACTGGACGCGCCGTTACGGACCGCAGCCCGCGCTGGCCTCCGCCTTCGGCTGGACCCTCTTCGCCGCCGGCCTCGCCGGCTGGGCATGAATCGCCCGCCGCAGCCTGCTGCAAAAGGAAATGGAAGTCGGCCGCGAGGAATGGCTGCTGCCGATCGCGCTCGTCTATTGCTTCGGCGTCGGCGGCCTGGGCGCGAGCGACTGGGCGCTGCTGGTCTCGTGGTCCTTCAACCTCATGCTGCTCGGCCTCGCCATCATGTGGATGTGGCGCGGCTGCCAGCTGAGCCGGCTGGGCCCGACCGTGCTGGGCTCGCTCCTGCTGGGCGTCGTCGTGCTGGCGCGCTACTTTGACCTCTTCCAGAGCCTGGCCTCGCGCGGCCTGGCCTTCATCATCCTCGGCATCATCTTCGTCGCCGAGGCGATGTTCTACCGGAAGATGCGGCAGACCAGGGGAGGTGACGCATGAAGCTCAAACTCGCCCTCCTCGTCGCCGTGCTGCAGGTGCTTGTCCTCGCCTTCATGGCCGGCCAGCGCGAATGGATCTCCCGCACCGGGACGCCGCTCGTCCTGCGCACCGCGCCGGTCGATCCCAATGACCCGATGCGCGGCGCCTATGTGCGCCTCGACTACGACATCAGCTATGTGCCGCTCCCCCTCTGCCGCGGCGAGACGGTCAAATGGACAAAATCCACGGACTACCGCGAGACGCAGGGCCGGCGTGACCGCGTCGTCTACGCCGCCCTTGGGATCGACCCGCATGGCATCGCCGGTGTGACCTCGCTCAGCGACACGCCGCCCGCGAGTGGTCCGTATGTGAAAGGCCGCGTCATGAGTGTGGACCCCGCCGGCATCCGCGTCCGCTACGGCATCGAGGCTCTTTTCACTTCCAAAAAGGCCGCGATCCGCACCGAGGCCATGGCACTCAACGAAAAGGCCGGCGCCCCGATGAACGTGCGCGTCGCCGTCGGTTCCTCTGGCACCGCCGTGTTGAGGGATTTTTCCTGGGAACCGCTCGGCATCACCCTCGCCCTCGACCGTGCACCCCGGCGCGAGAACAACGATCCGCAGCGCTGGCAGCCCCAGCCGACCACGGGCCTGACCGTCACCCTGCACAACTACGGCGACAAGGACGTCGCCATCGTGAACCTGCCCGACGCCCTGTCCTTCCGCATGATGCCCAACACACGCTTCGCCGGCAACAACTACACCTGGGCCGGCGAGAAATCCGCGGATCAGCCTGCCCCCACGGCGAATGACATTTTAATTCTCAAACCCGGCGCCAAGCACGCCATCCACATCGACCTCACCCAGCCGCGCTGGTGGATCATCGACACCCGCAAACCCGGCTCCAATCCGATCCCGTTGCAGAAAGTGACCGAAGGCTGGGCGGCCAGCTTCCGCATCGAATACGCTCCGCCCGCCGCCGAAGCCGTCCGCGACCTGCCCAACGCCGACCTCATCCGCCACGCCCCGCTGCGGTCGAGGGCTTTCAATGCGAATCAGGGAGTGGATTAACACTAAAAGTATACTAAAGTATGGCCTTCCCTGCTCCCGATGCGCGTTGGACTAAGTTCATGGATGATGTTCGCAGCCTTTCTCCAAGTGATATTCAAAAAAGAAATGCGGCGCAGGCCGATGAAACAGAACGGCTTTTCGCCGCCTTCCTAACAGCGTTAAAGCAGGATAAATGCGACAGCTGCGGAAAGCCACTTGCCACATTTTCCGAGAGAAATCAGTGCTTCCACTGGTTACTTCGACCAAAAGGCGTGAAAAAGCAGCACGTAGCGGAACTGCTGACTGCCAAAGGCTACTTTCGATCGGGCTCCTACATTCGTTGGCTGGCAAACACCGAGTCAAAGTTCACCCGTGTGAACGATCTCGAAGACGAGAATGAGAAATCTGTTTTCCATTGGTCAGCGGCATACCGTCACATCAAGTGGACTTTTTTGTGCACCGAGTCCGATTTACAAGGACATGCCAACACCAACAGCGACTTCCCTCACTTTCATTTCGAAATGCGATTGAACGGTCAGATATTCATAAAATTCAACGACCTTCATATCCGGTTCACCGACGAAGATACTTTTAATCTTCGATGCAATCGCGACGCGAACTCACCAATAAAACAAACCTTCGGGTTCTATGGAGCTGGCATGAGTGACGCTTTCTCCATCCCAGCTGAGACTATACTCGAAGAGGCAGTAACGACCCCCAGAGCCCGAGAAAGCGGTTTATCACTTTCAAAGCATCATTGAAGCACCTGAAGGAATTCCTTCGGAGAAACTTATTGAAGCCTTTGAGAAAGCCAAAACGACCGGAAAATCGGTCGCGCTATTTTTGCGGGAAATGGGATATGCCACACAGACCGTCATATCGCCCTCGGGTAACGAGACGGACAAAATTGATAGAACCAATCCTCGCAAAAAAGTGGCTAGCTCAAATCCCGAAAGGCCTAAACTCCGACTCAAATGCCGCTGGTGGGTGCTGACCAGTCTTCGCCAGGCCTATGGCTAGCAATCCACCTGCCGCCCGTCTAGCCGGCGAGCATATCGCAGATGCGGCGGGATTTCTCCCAGAAGGCTTATCAAACCTCTGCCAGCGCCGCAGCCACGAATTGATTGAGGCTCTCGCCGCGGGCCAGTGCCTTGAGCGAGGCTTTCTTGTGGAGTTCCGGGGCGACGCGCACGACGAACTGCCCGCTGTATTTCTTGCCGGCCGTGCCGGCGGGCAGCGGATGACCGTCCTTCAGCATGACCTCGATCCATTCCTCCACGATCGGGGTGAGCTGCACCATGACCTCGGCCTCGGTGGCCCCATGGCAGCAGGGCCCGATGATCGGCGGTGCGCTGCCGATAAAGCGGCCGTCTTTCTCCGACCATTCCACCAGTTTGAGGTAGCGCCGCGCGAGCGTGGCGGAGGATTCGATATTTTTGGCCCTGGTTTTCATAAGCGGGTGAGTGCGATTTTCCGGCGGACTTCTTTCTCCTGGTAATGGAGCGCGTCGGCGCCGGACTGGCCGGACAGCGTGACGCGGAAGCCGCGTGGATGAATGTAATTACGGTGACTGCCCTTCCCGCCCCGGTCGACGAAACCGGCCTTTTCGAGGTCGGCCATCAGTTCGCGGAGCTTTCTGGGCATGGCAGTATCAAAACGATACCACGTCTCGCCGCAAGCGGGATTTTACTATCAGGGGGCAGACCGTCACGGTCACTTCCCGATCAATTCGCGCCACTCGGCGTCAGTGAGGGGGAAAACCGGCCGCCTGTAGGAACTGAGGGACCATTCCGGCGTGGCGCCGGGCGCACCGGTGCGGATCAGGTTGTAGCGGCGTGACTGGAACCAACCGCGCGACAAAATCTCTGACTCCAACAGGGTCTCGCCGGCCGACAGCTTGCCGTTTGCCAGTGTGGGCGCCGGCTCGCGCGCATTATCGACGTGCAGCCGCAAAACCGGGCCGCCGAAATATTTCTCGAAGTCCGCGATATACCGCCCGTGTCCCTCGTGCTGGATGGAATGGGAATAGAGGTTCCAGCCGCGGTAACCGAACGGCGCGAGTTCCAGTTCGGCCGGCGCCAGCCGGCCTGCGCGCAACGCCTGCTCGTGCAGCCGGACCAGGCCGTGGTTGTCGGCAAGCATGTGCCTCGTCGTCACCACGAACGACTGGTGAAACGCGAAGAGCCCCGCCAGGGCGAGCCAACCGACCCAACGCAGCCCGGGCCGGGTCGCCGGTTCACCGGCTTCGGGACTGACGCTGAAAAAGCCCAACACCGCGACATCGAGGAGATAGTAGTCCCACACGGCATGCCGCAGAGCCAAAAGTCCCGCCATGGCCGCCAGCACCAGCAGATAAGGCATCCGCACGCGAAACCCGCCCCACCACCAGCCGGCCAGCGCAAGCCCGTAAACCAGCGCCAGGTAGCCCGAACCGCGCATGCCCTGCAGCATGCCATGCTCCATCCCCACCCACTGGCGCACGTCGCTCATCCATAGCACGAGGATGGCGAGGCTCGCCGTGATCACCCCGCCCACCTGACGGAAGCCTGCCGTCGTCGGCGGAGTCGTCACCCGCAGGACAAACCCGGCGAGGCCCATGGCCGTGGCACCCACCGCGAGCGCAAGGCCGACATGCCCGCTGCCCCGCGACCATTCGATCTGCGTCAAAATCCCCGGCTGCATCACGGCCTGCGCGTTGGTCCGGTTCATACCCTGCCCGATGGCCCAATAAACCAGGCCCCCGCCAACAGCGATCAGCGCCAGCCGTCCAAGGGTCCTGCCCCACCCGGCTCCCCGGTTGGCGAGCATCAGGCCCGCTGGCAGCGCCAGCCAGAGCAACGCGCTCTGCCGGCTCGCCAGCGCCACCAGCCAAGCCGCGGTGAAACACCACCAGCGCCCGCGCTCCGCTGCCTTGATCGCGGCGAGCAGGCAAAAGACATACAGCGGCACGGCGCCGAATTCGGCGACCTTCCACAGCATCGTGGGAAAGGTCAGCCCGGCCAGGCTCCACGCCACCGCCAGCCCGACCGGCACCTGCCGGCGGTGCAACAGCATCGCGGCCAGGCCCACGATGCCTCCCGCCAGCAGCGCCTGCAGCCCGTAGGTCGCGAGCCGGAAGCTGCCGGTGACCTTGAAGACCCCGGCCGACAGCACCGACAAGGATGCCGCCCACGGCTCCAGCCAGTCGTCGGTCCACGGCCGGCCGTGCTGCAGTGTCTCAACGATCGAGCGCAGATAACCGAAGTCATCGTTGAAGACGATGACTGTGGACGGCAGGTTCAGCCACACGGCCATCGCCGTCAGGAAGACAACCCCCGCGATGACCGGATTCGTGCGACGGAAAATCCCGGTGCTGCTCGCGCTGTTCATCGCTGCACCGGACCGCTCAGCTCAAATCGCGGAAGGAACCGAACTCCGGGTCGAACAGCCGCCGGTAGGTGCGGACGACCATGCCGTCCGTCTGGCCGGCGAGGAAATCGCAGATGCGGCGGGCCTTCCCGTCCTGCGTCTTCTCGGCCTCGATCAGGCGGCTGACGTTGGCGGGCAGGATGCGGATGACCCGCTCGTTGCGCTCGGCGTAGTTTTCCCAGATCGCGTTGTAGAGGGCGTTGATGACCGTGCGCGCCTTGTATTCGAGCTGCTCAAGCTGCGGGCTCTCGAAGATGATGTCGTTGGCCATCTTCTTGAAGAAGTCCGCCTCGCTGCGCGCCGCCGGGTCGATGACGAGGTCAAAGGCGTAGCGGTTGGTCTTCTCCGCCATGAAGTTGTCGCGCGGCTTGAGTCGGCAGGCCTGGATGAAGGCGCCGATCTTCTTGGAGAAAGTGTTCTCGAGCCGGTCGCGGCGGATGGCGTCGAACAGGTTGTCGAGGTGTCGCTGCTCGGCGGCGCCGATGGTCTCGCCGTCAGCCCAGCGCTCGACGCGCTCGACGGTGAGGAAACCGGCGCGCACGCCGTCCACGATGTCGTTGAGCGAGTAGGCCGCGTCGTCGGCCCAGTCCATGATCTGGCACTCGACGCTCTTGAAGTCGTTGAGCGCGTCGCCGCGCATCAGCGCGCCGGGGATCTTGGCGCCGCCGAAGACCCACTCGCGCACCGGCGCCTGGCCGTCGTAGATGAAGTGGTTGAGCGGGGGCGTGGCGAACTCGGTGTAGAGCTTCTTGTATTTGAGCACGCCGTCGAGCAGCGCGCGGGTGGGCTGCATGCCCTTCACACCGGACTCGTTCTGGTAGATCGTCTCGCAGAGCAGGTGCAGGGTCTGCGCGTTGCCCTCGAAGCCGCCGCGGCGCTTCATCAGCTCCTGCAGCGTGCGCTCGCCGGAATGGCCGAAGGGCGGGTGTCCCATGTCGTGCGCCAGGCTGCTGGCCTCGACGAGGTCGGAATCGATGTAGAAATCGTCGGTCAGCGGGTCGCCGCGGCTGCGCAGGTAGTGGCAGATGGACCGGCCGATCTGGGCGACCTCCATCGTGTGCGTGAGCCGGGTGCGGTAGAAGTCGTATTCGCCGCTGAGGAACACCTGCGTCTTCGACTGGAGCTTGCGGAAGGCGTGCGCGTGGATGATCCGGTCGCGGTCGATCTGGAACGGGCTGCGGTAGTCGGTCTTCCGGGCGGTGCCCCACTCCTGCAGGTCGAAGGCGTTGTAGAAGCGATTCTGCGGCATATTCGTTTCGACAGAAGCAGGTGAATTCACAGGATGCCAGCCTTATGCCACCCTCCTTCGCCAAGGCTACGGAGGGCAGGCTCCATCCCTTCCCATGCGAAACTCACGCCTTCCCCTCGTGTTCCTGGCCGCCCTTTGCCTGGCTTGCGCCCCCGTCCTCCACAGCGCGGAGGCCCTGTCAGCCGTAGCCTCGGCGAAGGCTGAAGCCCCCGCCAAGTCCCCCGTCACCGCCGCCGACCTGCTGAACATCCGGCAGCTGGAGACTCCCGCACTTTCCCCCGACGGCCAGTGGGTCGTTTATGTCGTCCGCTCCATCGAGGACAAGCCGGGCGCCAAGGACGACTGGACCTATCAGACTCAGCTCTGGCTCGCCGCCACCGACGGTAAGACCTCGCCGCGCCCGCTTACCTTCGGCTCCTCACGCAACTCCAGTCCGGTCTGGTCGCCGTCGGGTGACCGCATCGCGTTCGTGCGCAGCGTGGAGAAGGAGAAGCCGCAGGTCTACGTCCTGTCCCTCGCCGGGGGCGAGGCCATGCCGCTGACCAAGATCGATACCGGCGCCGGCAGCCCCCGCTGGTCGCCCGACGGCACGAAAATTCTCTTCACCACTTCCCTCTCCCACGCCCAAGTGCGCGCCGCGCTCGACAAGGCGGAGAAGGAATCCGCCCCCGCCTGGAGCCAGGAAAAACCCAAGCGCACCTGGAACGACACCGCGAACTGGGCGGCCATAGACGACAAGACCAAGGACACCAAGAAGGCGGAAGCCAACACCGACGGCACCCTCCAGAAAATCCGCGACTGGCTCGCGAAGAACGAGGCCGACGGCAACCCGCGTGTCATGAACCGCCTCAATTTCCTCGCCGAGGGTGATCTCGCGGTGGAGCCGACCTACAACCGTTTCTACAGCGCAGCCGCCATCGATGGCGCCGAGCCCGCGGCGATCAACCTCGGCTACGAGGGATTTGCCGGCGCCGAGTGGCTGGCCGATGGCAAGGGCATCGTGTGCACCGGCCCGCGCGACCTGAAGGCCCACCCCGACCGCGACCGGCTCAGCAGCCTCTACACGATCGATCTCGCGACCGGCCAAGCGAAGGTGCTGCTGGAGCAACCGGGCTGCAATTACGACAGCCCGCTGCCCTCGCCTGACGGCAAGTGGATCGCCTATACGGTGCGGACCGGCGGCGAGTTCACGTTCGAGCAGGTGATGGTGGCCGTGGTGCCTGCCGCGGGCGGCACGCCCAAGGTGCTCACGGCCGACCTCGACCGCAGCGCCGGCGGCCTGAAATGGTCGCCCGACGGCAAGTTCGTCCTTTTCACCGCCCCTGATCGCGGCCGCTTCCCGCTCTACCGCGTGTCCCCCGAACAGCCGGGCGCGGACAAGCTCACCCACCAAGTCGAATGGGGTGTTCGCGACTTCGCCATCGGCAACGACATGCTGGTGCAGGTCGTGACCAACCCGGCCAACCCGTGGGAACTCTACACTGGCTCGCGCGACGGCAAGATCACCCGGCCGCTCACCACCCACAATTCTTCCTGGCTGAAGGACAAGCAGCTCAGCCCCTACGAAGGCCACCGGCTGGTGCAGGCCGACGGCATCACGGTCGACTACTGGACGATCAAGCCGGCGAACTTCGACCCCGCGAAGAAATATCCGCTGCTCGTGCAGATCCACGGCGGACCGACCGCGATGTGGGGTCCGGGCGAGCAGAGCATGTGGCATGAGTTTCAGTTCTACGCCGCGCGCGGCTACGTCGTGCTGTTCACCAACCCCCGCGGCTCGGGTGGCTACGGCAAGGATTTCCAGCGCGCCAACTTCAAGGACTGGGGCGTCGGCCCGGCGAGCGATGTGCTGGCCGCGGCGTCTTTCATCGCCAAGGAGCCCTACGTCGACGCAAACCGCCAGGTGCTGACCGGCGGTTCCTATGGCGGCTACCTCACGGCGTGGATCGTCGGCCACGACCACCGTTTCAAGGCCGCCGTCGCCCAGCGCGGCGTCTATGACCTCGCCACCTTCTACGGCGAGGGCAACGCCTGGTTCCTGGTGCCGCTCTACTGGGGCGGTTACCCCTGGCAGCCCGAAGTGCGCGCCCTGCTCAACTTCGACTCCCCCCTGACTTACGTCGACAAGATCAAGACCCCTCTGCTCATCCAGCACGGCGACGTGGATTTCCGCACCGGCGTCATCCAGAGCCAGGTCCTCTACAAGAGCCTGAAGCAGCTCGGCCGCGACGTGGAATATGTCCGCTACCCGCGCGCGACCCACGAACTCAGCCGCAGCGGCGAACCCAAGCAGCGCCTCGACACCCTCGTGCGCTACGAGGAGTTCTTCCGCCGCTACATCGGGGAGAATTAGCCGCCCGATTAACGCCCTTGGCCGGCACGGCCGCCGCGCCAATTGGTAGGGCGAATCCTCCGGATGAGCCGTCTTCAGACGCGGCTCGTCGGGACGACTCGCCCTACCCATGCTTGCCGTCACACCCATCCCTCCCATAGTCCCCGCCATGCCCCACGTGCTCTTCCCGACCAAATTTGGCACCTGCGGCATCGCCTGGAATGACACCGGGCTGACCGGCTTTCAGCTTCCCGAGGAAACCGACGCCCTCACGGAACAACATCTCGCCCGCAAGGCCCGCAGCCTGCTCGCCACCGAACCGCCACCCGGCTGGGTGCAGAGTGTGATCGACCGCGTGCAGCAGCACCTCGACGGCAAGTTGCAGGACTTCGCCGGCACGGTGCTCGACTGGTCGCGCGTGACGGATTTCCAGCAGGCGGTCTACCTGCAGGCCCAGGCCATCAAGCCCGGCTACAAGAAAAGCTACGGCGAGATCGCCAAGCTGATGGCCCTCGGCAACGAGGCGGCCCGCGCCGTGGGCGTGGCCCTTGCGACCAACCCCTGGCCGCTCATCGTGCCCTGCCACCGCGTGGTGTCGGCCGGCGACAAGATGACCGGCTTCTCGGCCCCCGGCGGCGTCCGCACCAAGACGCGCCTGCTCACGCTCGAAGGCGCGGAGCTGTTGTCGGAATGAAACCGCGCTACGGGTTCGACCCTGCCGCCGCCCTCGCCCACCTCCGCGCCAGCGACGCCGAGCTCGGCGCGCTGATCGACCGCATCGGTCCCTTTGCCATGGAGATGAAGGCGGCCGACAGCCTGTTCGAGGCGATGCTGCGCTCCATCGTCTACCAGCAGCTGCACGGCAAGGCCGCGGCCACGATCCACGGGCGCGTGCTGGCCGAGCTGGACCGGCACGGCGGCCCGACCCCCGAGGCGCTGACGAAGGCCACCGATGCCGCGCTGCGCGGTGCCGGGCTGTCCGGCAATAAGCTGCTCGCCGTGCGCGACCTGTCCCTGAAATGCCGCGAGGGCACGGTGCCCTCCCTGAAGGACGCCCGTCGCCTCGCCGATGAGGAACTCGTGACCCGCCTGACCGAGGTGCGCGGCATCGGGCCTTGGACGGTGCACATGCTGCTGATCTTCTACCTCGGCCGGCCCGACGTGATGCCGACGGGGGATTTCGCCATCCGGCTGGGGTTCAAGCGGCTCTACCGCAAGCGCAAGGACCCGACCCCGGAGGCGATCGTGAAACATGCGCGCCGGTGGCAACCCTACCGCTCGGTCGCAAGCTGGTATCTGTGGCGTTCGCTCGACAGCGGCTGAGAATTCCGCTTAATCCACCGGGAATCTCCTCCCGCATGCTCTCCAGCGCAGCCCCCTTTGCCCCGGCCGAGACTTATGAGCAGGACTGTGTCGGCCGGTTGATGGAGCAACCCATCGCGGTCTTCCCGCCCCACCTGAGCGTCGGCGAGGCCACCGAGCAGATCCGGGAGCTGGCCACCAATCGCCTCTTCACCTACGGCTACATCACCGACGCCACCGGCGTCCTGCTCGGCGTGGTGACGATGCGCGACCTGCTGCTCCACCAGAAGACCGACAAGCTGGATGACTTCATGCTGCGGCAGCCTTTCTCGCTCCGGCCGCAGATGGACCTGATGGAAGCCATGCGCCTGACGGTGAACAAGCACTACCCCTCCTATCCCGTGTGCGACGGCAAGGGCGTGCTCATCGGCATCGTGCGCGGCTCGCGCATCTTCGAGCAGCAGGCGATCGAGATCAGCGCCCAGGCCGGCGCCATGGTGGGTGTCGAGAAGGAGGAACGGATGAGCACGCCGTTCCGCCGCAGCCTGATGTTCCGCCACCCGTGGCTGCAGTTCAACCTGCTCACCGCCTTTGTCGCCGCCGCGGTTGTCGGGTTTTTCGAACACACGATCGAGCGGATCGTCGTGCTGGCGGTGTTTCTGCCCGTGCTCGCAGGCCAGTCGGGCAACACCGGCTGCCAGGCGATGGCCGTGGCCCTCCGCGGTCTCACGCTGGGCGAACTCAAGCCGGGTGATGCACGGCGGCACGTCTTCAAGGAGGGAATGCTGGGCCTGGCCAATGGCGCGCTGGTCGGCCTGAGCGCGGGCGTCGGCATGTTCATTTACGCCAGCATCAAGCACACTGCCGAGCCCCCCCTCATGCTGGGCACGATCGTCCTGCTCGCCATGATCGGCAGCTGTTTTCTCAGCGGCCTCTCCGGCGTGCTGGTTCCCGTCACTTTGAAGAAGCTGGGGTTCGACCCGGCGACAGCCTCGAGCATCTTCCTGACCACGGCGACCGACGTGGCGAGCATGGGGCTTTTTCTCGGCCTGGCCACGTGGTGGCTGGGGTGAGCAGAAGGGAAAGTGAGAGTGAAGGTGAAAGGGGCGCTGTCAGCCCTGCATCGCACCGCGAATAAGCTGAAAGGCGTATGCCTGCAAGATTGTCTCAGCCGGGCGATCTGCTGTTGAATTGTCCGGCCCTCACTCTCACTTTCACCCTCACTTCCCCTTTCCCATGTCCACCACCATGCGCGCCATCGTCAAGCCCACCGCCGGTCCCGGGCTCATCATGACCAAGGTCCCGATCCCCCGCCCGGGCGTCAACGACGTGCTGATCAAGATCAGGAAGACCTCCATCTGCGGCACCGACGTGCACATCAACAAGTGGGACAAGTGGGCCGCCCGCACCATCAAGCCGCCCCTCGTCATCGGCCATGAATACGTCGGCACCGTCGAGGACGTCGGCAACGGCGTCACCGGCTTCACCAAGGGCCAGATCGTGACCGGCGAAGGCCACATCGTCTGCGGCCATTGCCGCAACTGCCTCGCCGGCCGCCGCCACCTCTGCCCCAACACGGTCGGGGTCGGCGTGAATCGCGACGGCGCCTTCGCCGATTATGTCTCAATCCCGGCCAGTAACGTCTGGAAGGTGCCGGCCGGCATGGACCTCGACGTTGTCTCCTGCTTCGATCCGCTCGGCAACGCCGTGCACACGACCCTTTCCTACGACATGGTCGGCGAGGACGTCCTCATCACCGGCGCCGGCCCCATCGGCTGCATGGCCATCGCCGTCGCCAAGCACGCCGGCGCGCGCAAGGTCGTCATCACCGACATCAACGACGGCCGCCTCGAGCTGGCTAAAAAATTCGGCCCCACCCGCACCGTGAATGTCGCCCGGGAAAACCTGAGCGATGTCTGGCACAAGGAACTCGGCATGACCGAGGGCTTCGATGTCGGCCTTGAGATGTCCGGCAGCTCCGCCGCGCTGAACCAGATGATCGACAACATGATCATGGGCGGCCGCATCGCCCTGCTGGGCGTGCATCCCGGCGAGGCCCAGGTGGACTGGAACAAGATTGTCTTCAAGATGCTGCACCTGAAGGGCATTTACGGCCGCGAGATGTTTGAGACGTGGTATAAGATGACCGCCCTCGTGCAGGGCGGCATGGACATCACCCCGGTCATCACGCACCGCATGCCCGTCGACAATTTCCAGGAAGGCTTCGAGCTCATGGGCGCCGGCAAGTCGGGCAAGATCGTGCTGAACTGGGAATAAATTCCACACCAAGAAGCAAAGAAGCTAAGCCCCAAACCTACCGTCTTACTTTGCTTCTTAGCTTCTTTGTGTAATCCCCCATGAATTCCGCCTACACCGCCCACCTGAAGAAGACCCTCGGCGAAATCGAGGCCGCCGGGCTCTACAAGCGCGAGCGCATCATCACCACGCACCAGACCGCCCACATCGCCGTGGCGTCCGGGCAGAAGGTGCTGAACCTCTGCGCGAACAATTACCTCGGCCTCGCGGATAATCCCGAGCTCATCGCCGCCGCCCGCGAGTCCCTCGACCGCTGGGGCTACGGCCTCGCCTCGGTGCGTTTCATCTGCGGCACGCAACAAATTCACAAGGATCTCGAGGCGGCCATGTCCCGGTTCCTCGGCACCGACGACACCATCCTCTACTCGTCCTGCTTCGACGCCAACGGCGGCCTGTTCGAGACCCTGCTCGGCGCGGAGGACGCCGTCATTTCCGACGAGCTCAACCACGCCTCGATCATCGATGGCGTGCGCCTCTGCAAGGCCCAGCGCTACCGCTACAGGAACAACAACCTCGAGGACCTGGAGGCGAAGCTCAAGGAGGCCGACGCCGCCAAGGCGCGCTTCAAGCTCATCGCCACCGACGGCGTGTTCTCGATGGACGGCTACATCGCCAACCTGCAGGGCATCTGCGACCTCGCCGACAAATACGGCGCCCTTGTGATGGTGGACGACTCCCACTCCGTCGGCTTCATGGGCAAGACGGGCCGCGGCACGCACGAGCACTGCGGCGTCATGGGTCGCGTCGACGTCTTCACCGGCACGCTCGGCAAGGCCCTCGGCGGCGCCACCGGCGGCTACACCAGCGGCCGGAAGGAGATCATCGACCTCCTCCGCCAGCGTTCGCGCCCCTACCTTTTCTCCAACACCATCGCCCCGAGCGTCGCCGCCGCGTCGATCAAGTGCCTCGAGATGCTCAGCCGCTCGACCGAGCTGCGCGACAAACTCGAGGCCAACACGAAGTTCTTCCGCGAGGGCCTGACCAAGGCCGGCCTCAAGATCCGCCCCGGCACCCATCCCATCGTGCCCGTCATGCTCGGCGACGCCGCGCTGTCACAGAAGGTCGCCGCCCGCATGCTCGAGAAGGGCGTCTATGTCATCGGCTTCTTTTATCCCGTCGTGCCGCAGGGCATGGCCCGCATCCGCACACAGGTGTCCGCCGCCCACAGCCGGGAGGATCTCGCCTTTGCGATTGAGAAGTTCGCCGAGGTGAAGCAGGAATTCGGCCTCTGATGGCCACTCCCACCCAACTCAGGAAGCTCAAGGCCGCCGCCAAGACCGCGGCCAGCCGGGCTTACGCACCCTACTCCAAGTTCACCGTCGGCGCCGCCATCCTGACGTCGACCGGCAGGATCTACTCCGGCTGCAACGTCGAGAACGCTTCCTACGGACTGACCAATTGCGCCGAACGCACCGCAATCTTCAGCGCCGTGGCCGCCGGCGAGAAGAAACTCAAGCTGGCCTGCGTCGTCGTCTACACCCCAACCAAGACCGCCACCGCACCTTGCGGCGCGTGCCGCCAGGTCATCTACGAATTCGGACCCACCGCCCGCGTGATCTCCACCTGCGACGGACGCCAGGAAGTAGATGTCTCGATCGACGCGCTCCTGCCCGGCGCCTTCGGTCCCGCCGATCTCGCCTGACCGGCACGGCGGCCCGCCCCTTCCGCCCCATGAAAAACCTCATGGCCACTGCGGCGGGTCTTTCCCTCTGCGCCCTGCTCAGCGCCGCCGACTCCGCCGCCCCGCGCTGGTTCAAGGGCAACCTGCACACGCATTCGCTCTGGAGCGACGGCAACGACTACCCGGAGATGATCGCCGACCGCTACAAGGAGGCCGGCTATCACTTCCTCGCCCTCTCCGACCACAACGTGCTCGCCGAGGGCACGCGGTGGCTGGAGCTGAAGGCTCCGGCCGTCGTGGCCGGCACCGTGGTCCAGTTGGGTGGCGGCGAGGTGCTGGACCGTTATATCGCGCGCTTCGGCCCGGCCTGGGTCGAGCAGCGAGAAACCGGCGGGAAAAAGGAAGTGCGGCTCAAGCCCCTCGCCGAATATCGCGTCCGCCTCGAGGAACCCGGCCGCTTTCTCCTGATTCCCAGTGCGGAGATTACGGCCAAGTGGAGTCGCCCCGCGACCGCCACCGAGCCCGAGCGCAGCGGCCCGGTGCATATGAATCACACCAATCCGGTCGCCCTCGTCGCCCCGGTCACCGCCGACAATGCCCTCGAGATCATGCAAAAGTCCGTTGCGGCCGTGCTTGAGCAACGCGCCCGGACGGGTCAGCCGATGCTGATCCACCTCAACCACCCCAACTACATCTGGGGCGTCACCGCCGAGGAATTGATGCGGGTGCACGGCGAGGAATTCTTCGAGGTCTACAACGGCCATCCCGGAGTGCACAACGGCGGTGACCATGCCCACCTGGGCACAGACGCGATGTGGGACGTGATCCTGACCCGCCGCCTCGCCGAGCTGCACCTCGGGGTGATGTATGGCATCGGCACGGATGACGCGCACGACTACCACCAGGTGATCCTCGGCAAAAGCAACCCGTTCCGCGGCTGGATCATGGTCCGCACGACCCACCTCACGCCGGAGTCGGTCATCCGGGCGATGGAAGCCGGCGACTTCTACTCCAGCTCCGGCGTGACGCTCACCGACGTCACCCGCACGGGCCGGACCCTGGCGTTACATATTCAGGCCGAGCCGGGCGTTACCTACATCACGCAGTTTATTGGCACGCGCCGCGACTATGACCCGGCCAGCCAGCTCATCGAGTCCGACCCCGGCAGCAAGACCCTCCCGCACCGCCGCTACAGCAAGGACGTCGGCGCGATCCTGGCCGAGATCAAGGGCACCCATGCGTCCTACACCCTGACCGGCGACGAAATCTACGTGCGGGCCAAGATCATCTCTTCGAAGGAAAAACCCAACGCCAGCGTGGCCGGCGAGGTGGAATGCGCCTGGACGCAACCGCTGGTGAACGGACCCTGACCAGCTGTAGGTTGCGCGCTCGCGCGCAACGTGGCGTGCGAGCACGCCACCTACAACGAATCCGTGAACTTCCGGAACTCGTCCCAGTAGCGCTGACCGGTGAAGTCACCGAGCCCCGTGTGCGGGCCGCCCTCGACGAAAAGCTTCTGCTTCGGGGCCGTGATCGCCGCGTAGAGCTTCTCGCCATGCCAGAACGGCACCGTGCTGTCGGCCGTGCCGTGGATGACGAACACGGGCAGCTTCAGCTCCGGCACCTTGGCAATGTTCACGAACTTGTCACCGGGGAAAACCGGGACGACCGTCATGACCCGGTAGGCGCTGACAAACGCACCCTGCAGCACGAGCCCGGCGGCCGGCCGTTGCCGGGCAAGCTCGACCCCCGGGCCGCCGCCCAGCGAGTAGCCGAAGATGATGATGCGGTCCGCCGGCACACCCAGCTTGGTGCGCAGGTAATCGTAGGCCAGCGCCGCGTCCGCGGTGAGATTCGCCTCGGTCGGGACGCCCTCGCTGCGACCATAACGGCGGTAATCGATCGCAAAGACCGCGTAACCCTCGTCCACAAACCGCGGCAGGTAGTCATTCAGGCCGTTGAGATCCTCGTAATTGCCGTGCAGGTAAAGCAGCGTGTATTTCGCCTTCGGATTAGCCCAGTGCCGGCCGGCGATCTTCACGCCGTCGGGCGCGGTCAGCTGGATATAGTCGGGCCCGAGATCGTATTTCACAGGCGGCCGCGGAAAAATCATCGCGAGCGACAGAAAATGCGCCCCCACCGCCAGCAAAACGTAGGCGATGGCAAAGAGCAGCGCTACGCGACCGGCACTGAGGACGAGTTCTGACATTTTCAGCATGTCATCCTGAGCGAAGTGAAGGATCCAGGCATGCGATGCTCACATTATTAACGGACGACTGGATTCTTCGCTTCGCTCAGAATGACAGGAAATGTTACCGGCCGGACAGCAGATCTGTGATCAGCTTCACCACCTGGTCGCGCGGGATCTCCCGCTCGGCCCGGTCGGCGAGGTCCCGGAGCTTGACTACGCCCTTGGCCAGCTCGTCGCCGCCGTAGATCAGGGCGAGCTTCGCGCCGGACTCGGAGGCGGCCTTGAACTGCTTGCCGAAGGCCAGGTCCTTGAAGGGATACTCGACGCGGATGCCGGCCGCGCGCAGCGCCTGGATGTCGGCAAAGGCCGCCTTGCGCTCCGCCTCGCCGCCGATGACGACGTAGACCTGGGGTGCGGCTTCATGCGCCGGGGCCAGCCCGCGCTGCTCGATGAGCAAGCCGGTGGTCACATCGCCGATGGCGAAACCCACCGCCGGCAGGTCGGCGTAGCCGAGCTTCTTGATCAGGTCGTTGTAGCGCCCGCCGCCGGCCAGGGCACGCAGGTCACCCTTCCGGTCGAAAGCCTCGAAGACAAAGCCCGTGTAATAGGCCAGGCCGCGGACGACGCTCAGGTCGACCGCGATGAAATCCGCCAGCCCCATGGTGGAGACGCCGGACAGGACCTTGCGCCAATCGGCGAGCCGTGCCGTGAGTTTTTCCGAATTGAAGGCCGCGAGCGTGGTTTCAAGTTCCGGGAGACTCTTGATCTTCAGGAAAGCAAGCACCCGGTCCTTCCGGTCCGCCGGCATGGCGCCGTGCGCCTCGGTATAGACCTTGAAGGCATCATCGCCGGCCTTCTCGTAGCGATCGATGGCCGTCAGCACGCTGCGCGCCTGCGCATCGCTGAAGCCGAGCGCCTCCAGGTAGAAAAACCACAGATCGCGGTCACTCAGGCGCACATAAAAATCGTCCTTGGTCAGGCCGAAGCCCGCCAGGCACTGGATGAGCAGGGCGATGAGTTCGATCTCAGCCTCGGGGCCGGCCTCGCCGAAGATATCGGCGTTAAATTGGTGGAAAGCCCGCAACCGGCCCTTCTGGGCGCGCTCGTAGCGGTAGAACTCGGCGATACTGAACCACTTGATCGGCCGCTTCAGGGCTCCGGCCTTCTCGCCGACCATCCGGCAGACCGTCGGGGTCATCTCGGGCCGCAGGGAAACCTCGCGACCACCCTTGTCGGTGAAACTGAAGAGCTGGGCCTCTATCTCGTCGCCTGACTTGGTCTTGTAGAGTTCGAGCGGTTCCAGAACAGGGGCGTCGTATTCCTGAAAGCCAAAGCGGGTGGCCGCCGAACGCCAGTTACGGAAGATGTGCTGACGGCGGGAAAAGTCTTCCGGATAGAAATCCCGGAAGCCCGGAAGCGACTGAAAGCCGGCCATGCCTCGCTGCGACTGGACGCGCGCTCAGGCCGAGGCCGGAGGCGGCGGGTTGCTGCGCAATTTCTCGAGGCTGAGCTGCTTGATCTTCTGCTTGAGAATCTTGCCCGACTTGAACTTCACCACGGCACGCTCCGGGATGACGACCTCGGTCTCGGGTTTGTTCGGGTTGCGGCCCACGCGGGCCTTGCGAACCTGCACTTCGAGCACGCCGAAGTTGCGGAGCTCGACGTTACGGCCGGCTGCAAGTGCATCCATGACAATATCGAGCGTCATTTGCACCGTGTCCTGGATTTGTTTCTGCGGGAAGCCGGTCTTCTCGTAGATTTCCAGGACGATCTCACGTTTGGTCAGGTTGGTTGACATGGCGGGGCGTGGGTTGAAATTTTGGATGCCTTGTTTCTTACAACCGCAAATAATTCACTACCCTGTGCTTGCGTCAACCGCAAAGCCGCGCAAAGCCTAGGGCTTAACCATGCCCGATCCCAAGGCCGTAAACAGCATGTTTGCCCGCATTGCGGGACGTTATGACGTGGCCAACCACCTCCTGAGCGGGGGGGTGGACTTTTGGTGGCGCCAGCGCCTCGTGCGGGTCGTCCACGACGCCCAGCCAAGGGCAGTCCTGGACCTCGCCACGGGCAGCGGAGACGTGGCCTTTGCCTTGGCGGACGGCCTGCCCGCCGGCACCCCCATCACCGGCATGGATTTCTGCCAGCCGATGCTCGATGAAGCTGTAAAAAAAAGCTCCAGTAGCCCCCGTTGGACCCAGATTGAGTTCCGCCAAGGCGACGGCATGGCCCTGCCCCTGCCCGACCACTCCTTCGATGCGGTCACGATTTCCTTTGGCCTGCGCAATATGGCCGACCGGCATAAAGCCTTGTCGGAGATGCACCGCGTGCTCCGGCCGGGCGGCCGGTTGTTCGTTCTGGAGTTCTCTCAGCCCTTTTTCTGGTTCAGGCCGTTCTACTACGCCTACCTGAAGTTCGTGCTGCCGGTGATCGCTGGCGTCGTGACCGGGGACAAGTCCGCCTACGAATACCTGTGCGGCTCGATCGAGCTGTTCCCGGACCGGGCCGGCATATCGGCGGAGATCCTGCGCGCGGGCTTCAGCTCAGTGCAGGCCACGCCGATGACGCTCGGCATCGTGGCGCTGCACGAGGCGCGGGTTTAGTTGAACGACTTCCCGCAGCCGCAGGTGCTCTGGGCGTTGGGATTTTTGATCTCGAAACCCTTGCCATGGAGACCGTCGTCAAAGTCGATGCTGCAGCCGCTGAGGTAGGCCAGGCTCGTCGGATCGACCAGCACCTGCACGCCCTCGCTCTCGAAAACCTGATCCTCGGCCTTGGCGACATCGAAGGACATGCCGTATTCGAAGCCCGAGCAGCCGCCGCTCTCGACGAAGACGCGCAGCTGCTTCGTCGGGTCGGCCTGGGCGGCGCGCATGGTCTGCACCTGACGGGCGGCGCGGTTCGAGAGCGTGATCATGCGCGCAACCTAGGCCTCGCGCCCCGCCTGTCAACCGGCCCTTCCGGCGGCGGCGCAAGTGCATAGCAGGAACCATGCAAATTTAGCGGATGAGTTCTTGCCACGCATGAAGCCGGCGGTTTTTGTCAGTTCGTGGCCACGCAAGCCCTCAAGCACATCTTCAACGAACTCCAATACGAGCTGACCAACAAGCTTGCCGAGGGTGGCATGGGCCTCGTTTACGAGGCCGTGCAGAAGGGCACGGGCAACTTCCGCAAGGTCGTCGCCATCAAGCTCATTCGCGAGGAGTATTCCAGCATCCCGGAATTCCAGAAGAATTTTATCGGCGAGGCCCGCCTCGTGGCCGACCTGATCCACACCAACATCGTCCAGACCTACCACCTCGGCCAGATCGGCGGGCAGTATTTCATGACGATGGAATTCGTCCGCGGCGTTAACCTCGAGCAGTTCATCGACCGCCATCTCGAGCTGGGCAAGCAGGTGCCGGTCGACATGGCTGTCTTCATCGCCTCCCGCGTCTGCCGCGGCCTCAGCTACGCCCATACCAAGCGCGACGCCGACGGCCGCCTCCTCGGCATCGTCCACCGCGACGTCAACCCGAAGAACGTCATGCTCGCCATCGAGGGTGACGTGAAGCTAACGGACTTCGGCATCGCGAAGGCGCTGGACCTGATGTATAACGAGGAAGGCAAGGTGATCCCGGGCAAGGATGAGTATCTCTCGCCCGAGGGCGCCAGCTACGCCGTCACCGACGGCCGCTCCGACCTTTTCCCGCTCGGCATCGTCCTGACCGAGATCCTGCTCGGCAAAAACATCTTCCGCGGTGCCACGCGCGTCGAGTCCCGCCGTAACATCCTGACCCTGCCGATCCCGCAGTTCAGCACGCTGCGCGCCGACATAGACCCCAAGCTCGAGATCATCCTGCACAAGGCCCTCGAGCGCGACCGCGAGAAGCGCTACCAGTCCGCCTTCGAGATGCTCACCGACCTCGAGATGTATCTCTACAGCGACCGTTACGGCCCGACCAACGAGAAGCTGGCCGTCTACCTCGCCGAAGTCTTCCCTCCCGCCAAATCCGGCTCAACCCCCGCCGTCCCGACCTCCGCCCTACCCCGCGTGTCCACGCTCGAAAGCCAGAGGTAATCCCTTTCGCGCATGAGTGGCCCCGGACTCAACCAAGGCTTCCACCAGAGGCAGACGCAGCAGCTTGTGCTGGCGCCGCAGATGCGGCAGTCGCTGAAGATCCTGCAGGTCGCCGCGCTCGACCTCCGCGCCACGGTCCAGGAGGAACTGCAGTCCAACCCGACGCTCGAGGAGCTGCCGATGGACGATGTGAGCCTCGAGAAGGAGGCCCGCAACGGCGACGACAACGCCACGCCCGCGGACGACCCGCGCGAGGAGATGGATTTTTCCAAGGATTTCCAGGTGCTGGAGAAGATCGGCCAGGACTGGAAGGACCACCTCTCGGACGCCGGCGGCGTGCGGCAGACCTCGAGCGAGGAGGATGAGCGCCGCCAGCATTTCTTCGACTCACTCACCACCGAGACCTCGCTGCAGGAGCACCTCATGGGCCAAGCCGAGCAGTCCGACTGCCCGCCCGACGTGCTCACCGCGCTGCGTTTCCTCGTCGGCAGCCTCGACGACCGCGGCTACCTCACGTCCACGCTCTCGGATCTCGCCCTGTTGGCCAACCTGCCCCTGTCGACCATGCAGGAGGCGGCGAAGCTCCTGAAGACCTTCGAGCCCGCGGGCATCGGCGCCGAGACACTCTCCGACTGCCTGCTCATCCAGCTCGCGCAGAAGGGCCGCGAGAAATCCGTGGCGGCGCGCATCATCCGCGACCATTTCGAGCTGCTCGTCCGCCGCCGCATCCCCGACCTCGCCCGCAAGACCGGCCTCGCGCCCGACGTCATCCAGGAGGCCATCGAGGAGATCGGCACGCTTGACCCGGCACCCGGCCGGCGCTTCGCCGACGACGCCAATCGCGTCGTCGTGCCCGACGTCACCGTCGAGGAGGACGGCGGCGAGTGGAAGATAATCCTGAACAGTGACTACATCCCGCGTCTGCGGCTGAGCAACACCTACAAGGACCTCATCGCGAAGGGCCGGCTGAGCAAGCAGGAGAGCGACTACCTCCGCGAGAAGCTGCGCTCGGGCAAGTTCATCATCAATGCCATCGAGCAGCGCCAGCGCACCATCGAGCGCATCACCCGCGAGATCATCAAGCACCAGGGCGAGTTCTTCGCCGAGGGCGTCTCCAAGCTGAAGCCGCTCACGATGACCCAGATCGCCGACATCATCGGCGTGCACGAGACGACCGTCAGCCGCGCACTCGCGAACAAATACATCAAGACCCCGCACGGCGTCTTCGAGATGAAGTATTTCTTCACCTCCGGCTACCAGTCGGAGGCCGGCGAGTCGGTCGCCAACACCAGCGTGAAGGAGATGATCGCCGACATCATCGCCGGCGAGGACCCGGGCAAGCCGCTGAGCGACCAGGAAATTGTGGGGCTGCTGGAGGCCAAGGGCCTCAAGATCGCCCGCCGCACCGTCGCCAAATACCGCGAGGAACTCGGCCTGTTGCCGAGCAACCTGCGCCGGCGCTACGACTAGGCCGTCCGCGCCGCGACCGTCTGGTCGTGGAGCTTGGCGGCTTCCATCACCGTCTTGACGAGCTCGGGCAGCGACACCGGCTTGAGCAGGTAGCGGTAAAGCGCGGCCTCGTTCACGCTGCGCAGCAGCATCTCGGGCTTCATGTAGCCGGTCACGAGCACGCGCTGCATGTCCGGATACTCCTCCCGGGCGTCGACGAGGAAGCTCAGGCCGTTGCCGCCGGGCATCAGGTGGTCGCACACGACGACCTTGAAAGGCTTCTTGTGCAGGATGTAACCCGCCTCGCGGGTGCTGGTGGCCAGCACGCACTCGAAATGCGGCGAAAGCGCCTCGGCAAAGAGCTCGATCAGCGGTTTTTCGTCATCAATCAGCAGCACGGCACCCAGCTTGGGCTTGGTCGCGGTCGGTTCGGTGGTGGGAGCGGTCGACACGCCTCCGAGGGTGCTTCAGGACCCCGGCTTGGCAAACCCAAATCGCAGGGGACTTGCGCGTGGCCCGGTTTAGGTTTGCGTGCCCGGAGGCGTCGTATTTTTTTGGCAGGCACTGGCATGGACAATCCTGATTTCTACGCCGCCGCCCGTGATGGCAGCCTCTCCACCCTGCCCCCGGCGGGGCTGACGGCCGACGCGCTGACCAAGCCGAATGCCTCGGGCAACACCCCTCTGCACATCGCCGCCAAATACGGCCACCTCGGTCAGGTGCCCCCGGCGATCCTCACGCAGGACAATCTGCTTCGCAAAAACGACGCGGGTTACACCCCACTTCACCTTGCGGCCCGCCACGGTCACCTCGACCAGATCCCGGCCGCGCTCCTCACCCGCGAGCACCTCCTCGCCCGCTCTAACAGCGGCTACACCCCTTTGCACCAGGCGGCGTGCGGTGGCGCGCTCGACCAGCTGCCCGCCGGCCTGCTCACCACCGAGCTGGTCCTGACCAAGACCGACACCGGCAACACCTTGCTCCACGAGGCCGCTGAGCACGGCACGCTCGACCGTTTTCCCGCGCCCTTTCTGACCCGCGAAACCCTCACCATCGCCAACATCAGCGGCGAGACCGTGCTGCACGTTGCCGTCTTCAACGGCCACCTCGACCAGGTGCCGCGCGCCCTGCTCACGGCCGAGAACCTGCTGACCAAGACCTCGAACCACGACACCTGCCTCCACGCCGCCGCCATCGCCGGCCACCTCGACCAGATCCCCGCCGAGGTCCTCACGCACGACAACCTGGTCCTCCCCAGCAAGTCCGGCCACACGCCCATCCATGCCGCGGCCGAGTCCGGTTTCCTGGGCCAGATTCCCCGCGACCGCCTGACCGTCGACCTGCTAATCAGCCGCAACGATTTTGGCGACACGCCGCTGCACGCCGCCGCGGTCGAGGGGCACCTCAAGGACATCCCGCGCGAGTTCCTGAACCGCGCCACGCTGCTCATCCGCAACTACAACGGCGGCACGCCCATCGGCGCCGCCATCCGCTACGGTCACGCCAACCAGCTGCCCGAGGAATTCATCCCCAAGCCGCCCAGCGCCTTGGACAAGCTGCTCTACCGCCTCGGGGTCTCCCGGCCGCCTTTCGGCTAGACCACCCCGGCGGGTTGTGACACAGCCCCGGGTTGTCTCTGGCACGAAAGGTGCCTCAGCTGTCCCTTCCTCACCTTTATCGCATGAACACCACCATCACCGCCATTACCGCGCGCGAGATCATTGACTCCCGCGGCAACCCCACCGTCGAGGTCGACGTCAAGCTCGCCAGCGGCGCCTTCGGCCGCGCCGCCGTGCCCTCGGGCGCCTCCACCGGCGAGCACGAGGCCATCGAGCTCCGCGACGGCGACAAGAACCGCTATGGCGGCAAGGGCACCCTCAAGGCCGTCGCCAACGTGAAGGGCAAGATCGCCCCCGCCCTCCTCGGCTTCGACGCCTTCGACCAGCTCGGCGTCGACCGCGCCATGCTCAAGCTCGACGGCACCGCCACCAAATCGAAGCTCGGCGCCAACGCCATCCTCGGCGTCTCTCTCGCCACGGCCAAGGCCGCCGCCGCCGCGTCCGGCGTCCCGCTCTACAAATACCTCGGCGGGCCCAACGCCAAGGTGCTGCCCGTGCCGCTCATGAACATCATGAACGGCGGCGCGCACTCCGACGCCCCGATCGACTTCCAGGAATTCATGATCGTGCCGAAGAACTTCGACACGTTCGCCGAGGCCCTCCGCGCCGGCGCCGAGGTCTTCCACTCCCTGAAAAAGGTCCTCAAGGCCAAGGGTCTCCAGACCGCCGTCGGCGACGAGGGCGGCTTCGCCCCGAACCTCGCCTCCACCACCGACGCCCTCGACGCCATCGCCGAGGCCGTGAAGGGCGCCGGCTACAAGCTCGGCAAGGACATCTTCCTCGCCCTCGACGTCGCCTCCTCCGAATTCTACGTCAAGGAGTCCAAGACCTACGTCTTCAAGAAGTCCGACAAGCGTTCCTTCACCGGCGACCAGTTCGTGTCCTACTACAAGGACCTCTGCGCCAAATACCCGATCGTCTCGATCGAGGACGGCTGCGCCGAGAACGACTGGGCGACCTGGAAGAAGCTCACCGACGCCATTGGCGACAAGGTGCAGCTCGTCGGCGACGATCTCTTCGTCACCAACGTCGAGTTCCTCAAGAAGGGCATCGCCACCGGCACCGCCAACTCGATCCTCGTCAAGGTGAACCAGATCGGTTCCCTCACCGAGACCCTCGACTCCATCGAGCTCGCGCAGAAGAACAAATACACGACCATCATCTCGCACCGCTCGGGCGAGACCGAGGACGTGACCATCGCCGACATCGCCGTCGCCACGAACGCGGGCCAGATCAAGACCGGCTCCGCCTCGCGCACCGACCGCGTCGCCAAATACAACCAGCTCCTCCGGATCGAGGAGGAACTGGGGGCCAACGCCATCTACGGCGGCCGTATCTAAGGCTTGCCCGCGGCACGCGGATTGCTATCACCACAGCCTACGAAGCCGACCTGACACCAAGCTTCGCCAACACACACACCGGGAAAGGCCGGGCCGCAAGGTCCGGCCTTTTCTATTGGCGAGAACCCTGCCTTCGAAACCTGTCATTCTGAACGGAGTGAAGAATCCAGTATGGTGCGCGCCGGCGGTCGTGCCGCTGGATTCTTCGCTGCGCTCAGAATGACGGCTTTGACATGACCTTGTTTCGCGCCACCTTGGTCCTGTGAAACACATCTTCATCGTCCTTCTTGCCGTCGCCCTCCCGCTGTCTGCCGCGGAGTCCGCAACCCCGGCGGAGCCGGCCAAACCCGCTCCGGCTGCCGAGACCACACCGGCGGACAAAGAAGTGCTGGCCCTGCCCAAGGTCGAGGTCACCTCGGCCCGGATCAAGCAAATCGACAACGAGATCAAGAAGGTCGAGAAGCAGATTGCCCGCGAGAAGAAGAAGCTGAAGTCCACGGATCTCGACAAGTCGCTCAACAGCGACAAGGTCTCGACCGCCGCCGCCATCTTCGGCGGCAATTCCGCCTCGCACATGGTCGCCGTCGCCGCCTCGCGGGTGAACCTGCTCGAGAGCGAGCGCAACCTGCTCGAGCGCCTCAAGTTTCCCCGCACCGAGGAGGACAAGGCCATGATCGAGAAGGAACTGGTCAGCCTCCGCACCACCCGCCGGAACCTCGACGACGCCGCCAAGCAGCGGTGAGGCGGTTCCACGGCGGGCGCTCACTCCACCCGCAGAACATACCCCCGCAGGTATTCGCTCTCCGGCATCGTCACCAGCACCGGATGGTCGGCCGGCTGGTGGCAGTATTCCAGCACGTGCACGCGCTTCTTCGCGTCCGCCGCGGCCTCGGCCAGCACCTCGCGCAGCTGCGCGTCCTGCATGTGGTGCGAGCAGGTGTAGGTCGCCAGCACGCCGCCGGCGGTGAGTGACTTCATCGCGCGCAGGTTGAGCTCCTTGTAGCCGCGCAGCGCGCCCTCGAGCGCCGACTTCGACTTCGCGAAGGGCGGCGGGTCGAGGATGATCAGGTCCCACGCCGGCGCGGCCTCGCGCTGCGCGGTGAACCAGTCGAAGACATTCGCCCCGGTGAACTCCGCCTTCAGCCCGTTGCGGTCGGCGTTCTTCTTCGCCTGCCCGACCGCGTCGAACGCGCTGTCGAGCCCCAGCACGCCGGCGGCCCCGGCCTTGGCGCAGTGCAGCGCGAACGAGCCCTGGTTGCAAAACGCATCGAGCACGCGCCGGCCGGCGGCGTATTTCGCCACGGCGGCATGCTGCTGGCGCTGGTCGAGGTAGAACCCCGTCTTCTGTCCGCCCTGCAGGTCGAGCCAGTAGTCGAGGCCGTCGATCTTCACCCAGCGCGGCTCCCAGGCCGAGCCCGAGCGCGTGTGCACCGCGGCGGGCAGGCCCTCGAGCTTCCGGATGTTCGCATCGTTGCGAAAAATGATCTCCTTCGCCCCGGTCAGGCCGGCCAGCAGGTCGCTGATGACCGTGCTGCGCTTCTCCATCGCGAGCGTCTGGATCTGCACGACCAGCGTGTCGCCGAACTGGTCCGCCACCACGCCGGGCAGGTCATCGGACTCGGACCAGACCAGGCGCTTGAATTCGCCCATCCCGGTCCGCCGCGCCAGTGCCTTCTCCAGTGCCGCCCGCAGGTAGGCCTCGTCGAGCGCGACGCGGTCCCGGCTCAGCCGCCGCCAGACGATCTGGGACTTGCTGTTGTAGATGCCGGTGCCGAGGAACCGCCCGGTGCGGTCGCGGCATTCCACCACCTCGCCGTCGTGCTCGGCGGGCAGCAGCGCCTCGCACTCGTTGGCAAACACCCACGGGTGGCCGGTGAGCACGCGGGAGGTGGCATTGGGCTTGAGCTTGAGGCTGGCAGACATGCCCGGACTCTCCGGGGGTTTGTCCGAGCTTAGAAGCTCAAAATCAGGCGACGGCCTGGCGACGGTCCTGCTGGTCTTGCGGCTGTGTGCCTACGGGCTGCTTGCGACGGTCGGTGAAGGCGTCGTAATAGATCTGCTTGGGCGCCTTGTTGACCCGGCGGTCCACGTGGGATTTGTCCACGGCGGTCTCGTAACGGTCCAAAAGGGAAAGCAGACCGAGGGCTAGGCCGGCAAAGACAATGATGATGGAAACGAGAAGCATGGGAGGAGGAGGTTGGCTCACTATAGCTTTACTTCCCTTTCACTCCTATCCGGCCAACACCGTAACCTGCCCTACGGAAACCCCGTAGTGTAAAAAGCCCTGCCGCCCACAGCCCGGCACTGATTTTGCCCAAAATAGGCTTCCCACCCGCACCCCCGCCCCGTTTCCTGCCCAACTCTCCTCCCAGCATCCCTTTCCGTCCTCCGCCCTCCGTCTTCCGTCCCCTGCCATGTCGCCCGCCCAGGAAATCGCCCGCCGTCGCACCTTTGCGATCATCTCGCACCCTGATGCGGGCAAGACGACCCTGACCGAGAAGTTCCTGCTCTACGGCAACGCCATCCACCTCGCCGGCGCCGTGAAGGACCGCAAGAACCAGCGCGCCACCGCCTCCGATTGGATGGAGCTCGAGAAACAGCGCGGCATCTCGATCAGCTCGACCGTCCTCCAGTTCGATTACGCCGGCTGCGCCGTCAACCTGCTCGACACCCCCGGCCACAAGGATTTCTCCGAGGACACCTACCGCGTGCTCACCGCCGTGGACGCCGCCCTCATGGTCATCGACGCCGCCAAGGGCGTAGAGACGCAGACCCGCAAGCTCTTCGAGGTCTGCCGCCGCCGCGGCGTGCCGATCTTCACGTTCATGAACAAGTGCGACCGGCCCACGCGCAGCCCGATCGACCTGCTCGACGAACTCGAGAACGTCCTCGGCCTGCAGTCGTCGCCCGTCATCTGGCCCCTCGGCAACGGCCCGTCCTTCAAGGGCGTGTTCGACCGCCGCTCCAAGGAGGTCCACCTCTTCGAGCGCGTCCCGGGCGGCAAGTTCCAGGCGCCGGTCAACGTCACCTCGCTGGATGACGACGCTGTCCGCGGCAAACTTGACGACTACACCTTCAACGACGTGAAGGACCAGCTCGCGATGCTCGACGGCGCCGGCCACCCCTTCGACCTCAAGGCCGTGCAGGCCGGCCAGCAGACGCCCGTGTATTTCGGCTCCGCCGTGAACAATTTCGGGATCCAACTCCTCCTCGACGGCTTCCTGAAGGACTCCGTGCCGCCGGCCCCGCGCAAATCCGTCACCATCACCGTGCCGGGCTTCCCGCAGCCGACCACCGCCCGCGAGGTGCCGGTCGACGACCCGAAGTTCTCGGGCTTCATCTTCAAGATCCAGGCCAACATGGACGCCAAGCACCGGGACCGCATCGCGTTCTGCCGCGTCTGCTCGGGCAAGTTCGACCGCGACATGGTCGTCACGCACCAGCGCACCGGCAAGTCCGTCCGCCTCTCCTCCTCCCACAAGCTTTTCGGCCGCGAACGCGAAACGGTCGACGAAGCCTGGCCGGGCGATGTCATCGGCCTCGTCGGCCACAGCGAGTTCGGCATCGGCGACACGCTCACGCAGGACCGCACCATTTGCTACGACGAGATCCCGCGTTTCCCGTCCGAGGTTTTCACCTACATCACCAACCCGAACACCGGCGACTCCAAGAAATACCGCGCCGGCCTCGAGCAGCTCCTGCAGGAGGGGGTCGTGCAGTCCTTCACCGCCAAAAACGCCCCGTCCGGCGCCACGCTGCTCGCCGCCGTCGGCCCGCTGCAGTTCGAAGTCGTGCAGTGGCGCCTCCAGAGCGAATACGGCGCCGAGTCGCGCCTGTCACCGGCTCCGTGGACCGTCCTGCGCTGGATCGAGATCCCCGAGTCCCTGAGGACGCCCAACAAGGGCTTCGACTTCTCCCGCCTCATCGTCGCCACCGGCGTCGGTTTCGGCGCCGACAAGTTCGAGAATCCGATTGTTCTGTTCCCGAACGAATGGAGCATAAAATATTTCTCCGAGAAGAACCCGGAACTGAAGCTGCACGCCCTGCCCCTGGAGCAAACCAAGTAGGCGCCGCCGGCTGCATATGCCACATTGCCCGTGTTGACCGGGCGGCCTGGCCGGGACATTAGTCAGGCATGAAACCCCGTCTGCTGATTGTCCTGTTCGGATTGTTCTGTGGCGCCATTCTGCCCGCGGCGGAGCCGGCGGCAAAACCGCCCGTCCTCGTCAGCGTGCACGGCGCCTGGGCCGGTGGCTGGCAGATGAAGAAGGTCGCGCCGATCCTTGAGGCCCGGGGCTGGAAGGTCTACCGCCCGTCACTGCCTGGCCTGGGCGAACACTACCATCTGGCGACGCCCAACATCGGGCTCGAAGACCACATCACCGACATCGTTAACCTGATTCTCTTCGAGGACCTGCACGACGTCATTCTGCTCGGCCACAGTTATGGCGGTATGGTCATCACCGGCGTCGCCGACCGCATCCCGGAACGCATCGCCCGGCTCGTCTACCTTGACGCCTTCGTGCCCAACGACGGCGAGAGCCTGGTGAGTCTGAGAGGTCCGGGATTGGCCGCAAAAATCGACCAGATGGCCAAGAATGGATTCCTGGTCCCCAACTGGGTGGCGCCCGACAAACCCTTCCCCAAGGATGTGCCGCACCCGGTCAAAACCACCACTGACCCCATCGTGCTGAAGAACCAGGCCGCGGCGGCGAAAATACCCGCGACCTACATCCTTACCGTTGATCCAGGCAAGCAGCCGGCAGACGACGATTTCTTCGCCGCGTCGGAACGCGCCCGGGCCCGCGGCTGGCCGGTCATCATCATGGCAGGCGACCATGTCGTGAACTGGCGCCAGCCCGAGGCGCTGGCCAAACTCATCCTGGACATCCGCTAACCCCGGCCGATGCGTCCGCGCTTTGAAAAATCCCTCGGCCGGGCCAGGCCTGTGCACCGCCACCAGTGGCTGTGGGAACCGCTTGAGGCCGAGCCGGGCTTCGTGCTTCGCACCATGTTCGGGGCCAAGGCCGTCTACCTCGACGGCAGGCTGATGTGCTGTTTCTGCGCCGGCGAGGAGCCGTGGCGCGGGATGCTGGTCAGCACGGACCGCGCGCGCCATGCCGCATTGCAGGCGGAGTTCCCGGAACTCACGCCCCACCCGATCCTGCCGAAGTGGCTTTACCTGCCGGAAACCGCCGACCGGTTCGAGCGGATCGCCAGCCGCCTTGTGTCACTCGCCCGCCAGCGCGATCCGCGCATCGGCGTGGTGCCGTCGCCAAAAAAGCGCCGCCCGGCAACAAAGAATCCCACACGGCCGGCAGCGGCCGGGAAACAATCCGCGCAACGGCCCAGATAGGCCCCGGGCCTGTCACTTCTCCTTCTCGGTGGAGGTCGCCTGCTGGATGCCCGAATTGGATGATTCTACGCGAGGGCTGGGCTCGGAGCGAGGCGCCGGCGGCGAATACGACCGCTCGGGAGGCGGGCTGTAGGACCGGTCGCGCGAGCTGCTGTTGCCGGGCTCGGAGCGGGTGTAACCGCCGCGATTATCGGAACGCTCCCGCGCCCAGCGTTCGGGGTTTGCGGTGCGCGGCGGATAGGTGTGGGAGCGAGATTGGTCTGCATCGGTGCGCGGCGTGTTGTCCCAGCGTGTGCGCGTGCCGGGCGGATGATCGGGCTTGTCAGGCCGGCCATGGTCCCGGGGCGGCACCGGACGCGAGTAGCCGCCGTAGTTGTATTCAAAGGGGTCGTAATAACCCCACCGCGAGAAACCGGAGAAGGCCGGGTTGTAGTAGCCGTGACGGTAATAGTCGTAGGGATAGTAGTCGTCGCGGCCGGGATAGGCGGCGAGCACCGTGTAGGTCTGCGACGGGAAGTTGCCGATGCGGACGACCGCCCACTGGGGCTCGTCCTCGGGATTTGCCGTCGGGAAGGTGACCTTCACGTAATACAGCTGGTTGCTCTTGAGGCCCTGGCTGTGCAGGTAGTTGACTACCGCCTCGCGCAGCTCGGCGAGCTGCGCCGGGGTCAGTTCCTTCTCGGTGGAACTCTCCACCACGGTGAATTCCGCCACCGGCTCCACCCGTGGCCCCCGGGCCGTCTGGGTGGCGCAACCGGAAAAGACAAAAGCCGCGCCCAGCACAGTCGCAGCCGAAAGATAACGCACGATGGTCTTCATGGGGTAAACTCCAAGGGATGGGTTGAACCGGCTGCCCTGAATCTAGGCGCTTGTCACCGGCTCGCAAGTGCCTTCTGCCCCGCCGGCCGCGCGTCTCGTGACTTTAGCTTTGTCTGGCCGGCCGCCGGCCGCAGTCTGCCCGCATGCGCTTCTCCCGTATCCCCGCCCTTTTCCTCCCCGTGATTCTCGCTACGGGCCTGTTCGCCGCCCCGCCGGCCGCCATTGAAACCAAGGTCCTCCCGCTCGTTGTCATCAAGGCCGCGCGCCTTGTCGAGCCGGTCACCGGCCGGGTCTTGACCGACCAGGCGGTCGTGATCCAGGGCGACCGCGTCAAGGCCGTCGTTGCCGTCGCCGAACTCGCCCAGGTGGTGCCGGCCGGCACGAGCGCGCGGGTCATCGACCTCGGCAACGCGACCCTGTTGCCCGGACTCATCGACTGCCATACCCACGTCACCGGCCAGTCCGAGGATTTCTACGAGGACATCTTCCGCAAGAGCCCGATCGACGAGGCCATCACGGCGCACATCTACGCCCGCCGCACCCTGGAGGCCGGCTTCACGACCATTCGCAACGTCGGCGCAGGCAACTACGTCGACTTCGCCCTCCGGCGGGCGATCGACAGGGGGCTCGTCCCGGGGCCGCGCATGCAGGCGAGCGGGCCGTCGCTCAGCGCCACCGGCGGCCACGGCGACCTCAACGGCATGTCACCCTACCTCCGCTTCGAGGGCGACATCAACGGCATCGCCGACGGCGTCGACGCGATCCGCCGGAAGGTCCGCGAGAACATCAAGTATGGCGCCGACGTCATCAAGATCCTCGCCACCGCCGGCGTCCTCTCCGAGGAGGAGTCCGTGGGTGCCCCACAATACTCTCTAGAGGAGATGAAGGCCGCGGTCGACGAGGCCGCCATGTGGGGCCGCAAGGTCGCCGCCCATGCCCACGGCACGCTCGGCATCAAGATGGCCATCCGCGCCGGCGTCGCCTCCATCGAGCACGCGAGCTTCATCGACGACGAGGGCATCGCCCTCGCCAAGGAGCACGGCACCTACCTCGTGCCGGACATCTACAACGACGACTACATTCTCGCCGAATACGGCCGCATGGGCTACCCGGAGAAGATCTTGGAAAAGGAACGCCTCGTCGGCCGCACGCAGCGCGAGAATTTCCAGAAGGCCGTCAAGGCCGGCGCGAAGATCGCCTACGGCACCGACTCCGGCGTCTATCCGCACGGCTGGAACGGCAAGCAGTTCTTCCACATGGTCAAATGGGGCATGACGCCCATGCAGGCGATCCAGTCCGCCACCGTGCATGCCGCCGACCTGCTCGGCTGGAAGGACAAGGTCGGCCAGCTCTCGCCCGGTTATTTCGCCGACATCATCGCCGTGTCCGGCGACCCGCTCGCCGACATCACGGTATTGGAGCAGGTCGGTTTTGTCATGAAGGGCGGCACGGTCGTGAAGAACTCCCTGAGCAGCGAGCCGGCCGACCGGATGGAGTGAGCGTCGACTGGTGGAATCTGCACCGAGCGCAGGCTCCACCTCAGTGCCCGAGCACGATCAGTAGCCCGCCCAGCAGCGTGAACAGCGCGCCGAGCAGGCCGGCCTCGTAGCGCTCGAAATTCTTCACCTCGAACCGCTCGAGCCCGACCAGCGTCAGCCACGTGAAGATCATCATGCCGGCCAGCGTCGCCACCGCGAGGATCAGGCTGAGCACCACGAAGCCGCGCCAGCCGAACTGCACGCCGGACAGGTAGACCGGCAGGAAACCCTCGCAGGGTGACAGGGTCAGCATCACGAAGAGCCCGCTGATCGCCGCCCAGTCGCCGGCCTTGGTTTCCACCAGCTGGCTGTCCTTCAGTTCCTCGTCCCAGTGGCTGTGCTCATGTTCATGGCCGCAGTGCTCGCTCGGATGATGGTGCGCACCGAGCACGTGGTGATGCACCACGCCGCCGCGCCACTGCCGCCAGAAATAATACAGGCCGATCACCAGCAGGCTCCCGCCCGCGATCCACGGGAACAGGCGGCCGAGCTTCTCGTCGAGCTGGAAACCGAACCACGCGATGCCGAGCCCAAGCAGGCCGGTCAGCGCCACATGCCCCAGCCCCGCCAGCGCGGCCACGGCGAGGGTTTTCGCCCGGCTCCAGCCCCGCGCCCGCGACACCAGCACGAACGGCAGCCAGTGCGTCGGGATCGCCGCATGGAAGAACGCCACGGTGAAACCGGTGGCGGCGACGGTGGTGAGCACGGCGGAGTTCATGGCGGGTTGGCGAGAAAAGACCGGGCTCCGGGCCCTGTCGACCTCGAACACTACCAAAGTCGTCAAGGGGCATAAGCCCGCCACGGAGCGCAATAAACGGCGATAATCGGACAACCCGCACCGAGCTTTTTCGTGTATTTATCTGTAGCTTTGTGACTATCTCGTCCCTGCCTTCCATCATGCCGCCCGATCTCAACGCCGTCAGCTCCTACCTGCTCGCCCTGCAGGATGACATCTGCGGCGCCCTGGCGCGCGAGGACGACGGCGGCGAATTCAAGGAGGACCGCTGGTCCCGCCCCGAAGGCGGCGGCGGACGCTCCCGGGTGCTGACCAACGGCGCCGTGTTCGAGAAGGCCGGCGTCGGTTTCTCCCATGTTTCCGGCAAATCGCTCCCCCCTTCCGCCACCGCCACGCGCCCCGACCTGGCCGGCAAGCCGTTCCATGCCATGGGCGTCTCGCTGGTCATCCACCCGCGCAACCCCTACGTGCCGACGAGCCACGCCAACGTCCGGTTCTTCACCGCCGGCGAGGGCGACAAGGCGGTCTGGTGGTTCGGCGGCGGCTTCGACCTGACGCCGTATTACGGCTTCGAGGAGGACGCCGTCCACTGGCACCGCACCGCGAAGGCGGCGTGCGACCCGCATGGCCCCGAACTCTACCCGAAATTCAAGAAGTGGTGCGACGACTACTTCTTCATCAAGCATCGCGGCGAGCCGCGCGGCATCGGCGGCCTCTTCTTCGACGACTTCAATGCGCCGGGCTTCATCGACGCCTTCAGGTTCCTCCGCAGCGTGGGCGACGCGTTCGTGCCGGCCTACCTGCCGATCGTGGCACGCCGCAAGGCCACGCCCTTCGGCGAACGCGAGCGCGACTTCCAGCTCTACCGGCGCGGCCGCTACGTGGAGTTCAACCTCGTCCAGGACCGCGGCACGATCTTCGGCCTGCAGAGTGGCGGCCGCACCGAGTCCATCCTCATGTCCCTCCCGCCGCTCGTCGCCTGGCGCTACGACTGGCAACCGGAGCCCGGCACCCCCGAGGCCCGGCTTTACCACCACTTCCTCAAGCCCCGCGACTGGGCCAACCATTCCTCATGACCTCCCGCGAACGTTTCCTTGCCGCCGCTTCCTGCCAGCCTCTCGACCGCCCGCCGGTCTGGATCATGCGCCAGGCCGGGCGCTACCTGCCGGAGTATCGCGCGCTGAAGGCCAAATCCTCCTTCCTTGAGATGGTGAAGACGCCGGACCTCGCCGCCGAGGTGACCTTGCAGCCGCTGCGACGCTTCGCCCTCGATGCGGCGATCATCTTCTCCGACATCCTCGTCATCCCCGAGGCCCTCGGCCAGGGCTACAAGTTTCGCGACACCGGCGGCATTGAGATGGACTTCCGGCTGGAGACGAAGGCCCAGCTCGACCGCCTCAATCCCGTGGGGGTCGCCGCCCGCCTGGACTACGTCGGCAAGGCCCTTGAGCGCGTGAAGGCCGAGCTGAAGGGCGAGAAGGCCCTGCTCGGCTTCGGCGGTTCGCCGTGGACCCTCGGCACCTATATGCTCGAGGGCGGCAGCGCCGACGAGTTCCAGCGCAGCAAGGCCGTCTTCTATTCCGATCGGCCGCTGTTCAAACGCGCTGATGGAAAAACTCACCGCGGCCCTCATCGAGTATTTCCAGATGCAGATCCGCGCCGGGGCCGATGCCATCCAGATCTTCGACTCCTGGGGCGGCATCCTAGCCGGGCAGGACTACGAGGCCGCGTCACTGCGCTGGATCCGCGACATCATCGCCGCGCTGCCCAAGGGTTTCCCCGTCATCCTCTACGCCAAGGACACGCCGTCCCAGTTCACCGACCAAGCCTTCAGTGGCGCGAGCGTGCTGGGCGTGGACTGGACCGTGGATCTCGGCGTCGTCCGCAAGCTCGTGCCGGGCAACATCGCCCTCCAGGGCAACCTCGACCCGGTGTTGATGAACACCACGCCGGAGATCGTCCGGCACGAGGTGACACGTTTGTTGGAAACCATGCGCGGCGCCAACGGTCATATCTTCAACCTAGGCCACGGCATCATGCCGCAGGCCAAGATCGAATGCGTCGAGGCCCTCGTGGATACCGTCACCCGCTGGAAAAATTGAAATGCCGTCCGCCGGCCCCAAGTCCATCGCGGTCGTCGGCGGCGGCCTCACCGGCCTGACCGCCGCCTGGCGGCTGCATCGCGCGGGGCACCGGGTCACGGTGTTTGAAAAGGCCCCGCAGGTCGGCGGCGCCATCGTTTCCCTCGCCCGTGACGGCTGGCTGATCGAGGGCGGTCCCAATTCCCTGCAGGAAACCCCCGAGGTCGCCGCGCTGATCACCGAGCTCGGCCTCTGCGAACAGCGGGCCCTCGTGAGTCCGTCGGCCAAGAAGCGCTTCATTGTCCGCGGCGGCCGGCCCATCATGGTGCCGCTCTCCCCCGCCGGCTTGCTGACCTCGCCGCTTTTCTCCGTCGGCGCCCGGCTGCGCGTGCTGGCCGAGTTGTTCACCCGGCCGCGCGTGCGCACGACCGACGTCAACCTCGCCTCCTTCGTCGCCTCCCACTTCGGCCGCGAGATTGTGGACTACGGCCTGAACCCGCTCGTGGGCGGCATCTATGCCGGCGATCCAGAGAAACTCTCCGCCCGCTACTCCTTCTCCAGCCTCTGGCAGCTCGAGCGTTCCCACGGTTCGCTGCTGCGCGGCTTCCGCGCCCAGGCCGCCGAACGCCGCGCCCGCGGCGAGGCGAGCGGGGTCGTGCCGATCATCTCGTTCCAGCACGGCCTGCAAACCCTGCCCCTCGCCCTCGCCGCCGCCCTGCCCGCCGGCACCGTGCTGACCGACGCGACCGTCACGAGCCTCATCCCGGGCAAACCGTGGAAACTCATCTGGACGCGCGCCGACTCGGTGCAGACCACCGAGTTCGACGCCGTCGTCCTGGCCCTGCCGGCCGCCGGCCTCGCTTCGCTTGTCTTCAGCACGCTCGGCGAACGCAGCCTGGCCTCACTCGACCACGTGCCGCAGCCGCCGGTCAGCTCGCTGTTCCTCGGCTTCAAGCGCGAGCAGGTGGCCCACCCACTCGACGGCTTCGGCGCACTCGTGCCGGCCCGCGAGCAGCGCAGCCTCCTCGGCGTGCTGTTCTCGTCGTCGCTCTTCGCCGGCCGGGCGCCAGACGGCCATGTGGCGCTGACCGTGTTCGCCGGCGGCATGCGCCAGCCGGAAACCGGCCGCCTTGAGACCCCGGCCCTGCTCGCCCGCGTGCTGCCGGACCTGCGCGACCTGCTCGGCGTGACAGGCGAGCCCGTGTTCACGCACCACACCTTCTGGCCCAAGGCCATTCCGCAATACAACCTCGGCCACGAGCGTTTCCTGGAGCCGTTGGCCCGCATCGAGGGCAAGCACCCCGGGCTCTTCGTCGGCAGCAACGCCCGCGACGGCATTTCGCTCCCGGACTGTCTCAAATCCGGCGCCGAAGTGGCCCGGAAAACGGGCGAATTTGTGGCCAAACTGTAACGCCGGCCAGCGTCTGCCGGACGGAGCGCACCGCGCATCGCTACAGAGGGAAATTATACCCCTCTCGCCACTTGACTCCCCCCCTCCGCCGGGTAGTTTCCGGCCCCTTATTTCCGATGGCGACCGAACTCAAAGACACCCTCCTGCTGCCCAAGACAGATTTCCCCATGCGGGCGGGTCTGGCCCAGCGCGAACCGGGTCGGGTGGCACACTGGGAGAAGCTCGATCTTTACAACCAGATCCAGGCCAAGCGTGCCAACAGCCCCAAGGGCGCCTTTGTCCTCCATGACGGCCCGCCATTCACTAATGGCGACGTCCACATCGGCACCGCGCTGAACAAGACGCTCAAGGACATCGTCAACCGCTACAAGTCCATGCAGGGCTTCCGCACGCCCTATGTGCCGGGCTGGGACTGCCACGGCCTGCCGATCGAGCAGAAGGTCAGCAAGGAGATCAAGGAGCAGAACCTCACGCTGACCACGGCGCAGATGCGCGCCAAGTGCGACGAATTCTCCGAGAGCTGGATTGGCAAACAGACCGCGCAGTTCAAACGCGTCGGCGTCCTCGCCGACTGGAAGAACGAATACAAGACGAAGGCCCCGGCCTTCGAGGCCGACATTCTCCGCACCTTCGCCGCGTTCGTCGAGCAGGGCCTTGTCTACCGCAGCAAGAAGCCCGTTTACTGGTCCATCCCCTTCGAGACCGCGCTCGCCGAGGCGGAGATTGAATACAAGGACCACGTCTCCATCGCCATCTGGGTGAAGTTCCTCGTGCCCGTGGCCGAGGCCCAGAAGTTTGGCCTGCCGACCGACAAGCCGCTCTATATCGTCATCTGGACGACCACGCCTTGGACGATCCCCGCCAATCTCGCGATCGCGCTGCATCCCGAGGTTGAATACTCCGTCGCCGACACCGGCGCCGAACGCCTCATCGTCGCCTCCGCCCTGCTCGGCCAGGTCGCCAGCGCCGCGAAGATCGAGCCGCAACCGTCCGTCGTGCTGACCCTGCCCGGCGCCAAGCTGGAGAAGCTGCAAGCCCGCCATCCCTTCATCGACCGCGCCTCGCCGGTCGTCCTCGCCGACTACGTCACGACCGACAGTGGCACCGGCGCCGTGCACACCGCGCCCGGCCACGGCGCGGAGGATTATCAGACCGGCCTCAAATACGGCCTCGAGATCTACTGCCCGGTCGGCGACGACGGCAAATACCTCAACGACGGCCGCGTCCCCGCCGACCTCGTCGGCCTGACCACGCTCGAGACGGTCGAGGATCTCGCCACCAAGAAACCCGCCCCCGCCAATCTCGGCGTGCTCAAGAAACTCGCCGACGCCGGCGCCCTGCTCGCCAAGGCCAAGTATCCGCACAGCTACCCGCATTGCTGGCGCTCCAAGACTCCGATCATCTTCCGCGCCGTCGACCAGTGGTTCGTGTCGCTCGACAAGGCCGGTCACCGCCAGGTCGCCCTCAAGGAGATCACCAAGATCGCCGAGGCACAGGGCTGGATCCCCGCCTGGGGCGAGGCCCGCATCCGCGGCGCCGTTGAGTCGCGCCCCGACTGGTGCATCAGCCGCCAGCGCTCGTGGGGCGTGCCGATCATCGCCTTCTACGGCCCGGACAAGAAGCCCTACCTCGACGCCGGCGTCGTCCGCGCCGTGGCCGACAAGGTCGCGACGAAGGGCAGCAATTTCTGGTATGACGCCAAGCCCGCCGAGATCCTGGCCGGCGTGAAACTCCCCGCCGACTGGCCGGCTGCCGACACGCTCAATTGCGGCCGCGATACGCTCGACGTCTGGATCGACTCCGGCTCCACCCAGGCCGCCGTGCTCAAGCGCGGCCAGGGCGGCACGTCGTGGCCGGCCGACCTCTACCTCGAGGGCAGCGACCAGCACCGCGGCTGGTTCCAGTCCTCCCTCTGGAACAGCGTCATCGCGTTCGGCGCCGCACCCTACAAGGCCGTCCTCACCCACGGCTTCATCGTCGACAAGAACCGCCAGAAGATCTCCAAGAGCTCGACCTACCAGAAGCCCCAGACGGCCGACGCCTACATCGCGCAGCACGGCGCCGACGTCATCCGCCTCTGGATCGCCTCGCAGGATTTCCGCGACGACATCCCGGTTGACGACGAGATCCTCAAGAATGTCGGCGAAGCCTACCGCCTCTTCCGCAACACCCTGCGCTTCCAGCTCTCCACCCTGTTCGACTTCGACGCGACCAAGCACGCCGTGCCGGTGGAGAAGATGGACGCACTCGACCGCTGGGCGCTGCACAAGACCCACACGCTCATCGAGGAATGCACGAAGGCCTACGACGCCTACGAGTTCCACCGCGTCTACCAGCTCTGCAACCAGTTCTGCTCGGTCACGCTGTCGGCCACCTACCACGACATCCTGAAGGACCGCCTCTACACGCTCGGCGCCGCCCACCCGCTCCGCCGTTCGTCGCAGACCGCCATCTCCGCCATCTTCGACGCGCTCGTGAGGATCTTGGCGCCCTTCATCACCTTCACGGCCGACGAGGCCTGGAGCTATGCGAAGACCGGTCAGGAATACTCCAACGAGTCCATCCACCTGCAGGACTGGCCGGTGGCGCCCGCTGGCTGGAAGAACGAAGCCATTGCCAAAGAATTCGAGCACCTGTTCAAGACGCGCGCCCACGTTACCGAAAAGCTCGAACCGCTGCGCCAAGCCGGAACAATTGGTAAATCGCTCGATGCCATTGTCACTCTAGTCGGGCCAACAGGGCTCAATAACGTCAATACGGACGACGGATTCGCCGTATTACAGAAACACGCGAGCTTTCTGCCTGAACTCTTTATTGTGTCCGGTGTCGTTCTTGCCTCCGAATCTGACGCGCAAAGCCCGCGTGATCTTTCGGCGCTAAAGGAAGGCAAACTACTCCGAATCTCAGCTCAACACGCCAAGGAAGCCGGTAATACCCGCTGCCCGCGCTGCTGGCGCTGGGTGCCGAAAGTTGTTCACACCCCGCACGGAGAAGTTTGCCCTCGGTGCGAAGAAGCCCTTAACTCCTGATCCCGACCCTTTATGGCCACGAAGAAAAAGACCCACGCGAAGAAGCCCGCCCCCGCCAAGAAAGCCCCGGCCCACAAGCCGGCTGCGAAGGCCGCGGCCAAACCCGTGGCCGCCAAGCCCGCGGCGAAGGCCGTCGCCCCCGCCGGCAAGCCCACCCCGGCCGCCAAGGGCAAGGCCTCGTCCGTCGCCGACCTGAAGCGCCTGCTCCTCGAGCGCAAGGCCGCCCCCAAGGCCATCGCCTTCAGCCTCGATGAGGTCCGCGAGATCGCGAAGAAGAACGAGAAGCAGGTGGAGTCCGCCACGAAGAACGGCAAGAACGGCAAACCCGGCACTCCTTCCAAGAGCGCCCATCTCGCCGCCGACCTGGCCAAGCCCCACAAGCCGCACCACGTCAAGACCGCCTCGCTGGCCGACATCCTCGGCTTCAACCCGGCCAAGGGCAAGAAGGCCCCGGCCGCCATGATCGACGAGTCCGAGGTCCCGGAGAAATACCGCCGCTACTACCGCCTGCTCCTCGAACTGCGCAACCACGTGCTCGTCCAGCTCGGCGAACACACCGAGGAGACCCTGCTCAAGTCCGCCAAGGACGACTCCGGCGATCTCTCCGGCTACGGCCAGCACATGGCCGACGCGGGCACCGACACCTTCGACCGCGACTTCGCCCTCAGCCTCGTCTCCAACGAGCAGGAGGCCCTCGCCGAGATCGAGGCCGCCATCAAGCGCGTCCACGCCGGCACCTACGGCATCTGCGAGACCACGCAGAAGCCGATCGCCAAGGAGCGCCTGCTCGCCGTCCCCTTCACGCGTTACTCGACCGAGGCCAAGAAGGAAGTCGAGCGCCACTCCCACCGCTCCGTCGAGCGCGGCGGCCTGTTCGGCGACGGCGCCGAGGAGGAAGGCGGCAAGATCTCCGACGGCGGCGACGACGAGTGATCCAATTGCGGATTTGAGATTGTGGATTCCGGATTGAACTCAGGCCCCGCCAATTCCGCGCCGGAACCGGGGAAAGGCATGGCTAGGGGCCAATCCCCAATCGCCAATCCGCAATCCACAATCAGCCGTATCCTCGCCTACCGGCGGCTCTGGGTGCTGGCCGTCATCGTCTTCGGGCTCGACCAGCTGACCAAGTCCTGGATCAACGCCCGCATGCCGCTGGGCACCTACGGTCCCGGTGCGAGCATTGAGATCTTCCGGGACTTCTTCTACCTGGTGCACGTCGGCAACACGGGGGCCGCGTGGAGCATGTTTGCCGGCGCCGGCGTCTGGCTGGCCCTGCTCGGTCTCTGCACGCTGACGGCTATCTTTTTCTGGCGCCGCCAGCTCGGCCTGCGCTCCCCGTCCGCGCAGGCCGCCTTCGGCCTGCTCTGCGGCGGCATCCTCGGCAACCTGGTCGACCGCCTGGTGCACGGCCACGTCATCGACTTCCTCGATTTCCACTTCGGCGACTACATCTACCCGACCTTCAACGTCGCCGACATCGGCATCTGCCTCGGCGTCTTCTGGTATGTGCTGTGGTCGCTGAAGCAGCCGGCTCCTCCCGCGGCCTGATTCCCGGGCGCGGGCCGGCCGGATGACGCGAAATCCCTTTGCGTTTGGCCAGTCGGCATCTACTGCTTTGGCACCATGTCCGTCGCCGCGAAGCCCACCCACGTCACCCCGAACCAACTGCCCGATGCCACGGGGCATTTCGGCCGTTATGGCGGCGTGTTCGTGCCCGAGACGCTGATGACGGCGCTGGCCGAGCTCACCGCGGCCTACGAGCAGGCGCGTTCCGACCCGGCCTTCCAGGCGGAGCTGCGGCACCACCTCAAGGAGTTCGCCGGCCGGCCGACGGAGCTGTATTTCGCCGAGCGGCTGACGCAGCACTGCGGCGGGGCGAAGATCTATTTCAAGCGCGAGGACCTGCTCCACACCGGGGCGCACAAGATCAACAACGCCCTCGGCCAGGCCCTGCTGGCCAGGCGCATGGGCAAGAAGCGCATCATCGCCGAGACCGGCGCCGGCCAGCATGGCGTGGCCACGGCGGCGGTTTGCGCCAAGTTCGGCCTCGAGTGCACCGTCTACATGGGCGCCGTCGACATGGAGCGGCAGGCCCTGAACGTCTTCCGCATGCGCCTCATGGGCGCCAAGGTCACGGCCGTCGAGGCCGGCCAGAAGACCCTCAAGGACGCCGTCAACGAGGCGATGCGCGACTGGGTGACGAATGTCCGCGGCACCCACTATATCCTCGGGTCGGCGCTCGGTTCGCACCCGTATCCGATGATGGTCCGTGATTTTCACCGCGTCATCGGCCAGGAACTGCGGGAGCAGATCCTGGCCCGCGAGGGCCGGCTGCCGGACGAGATGGTCGCCTGCGTCGGCGGCGGCAGCAACGCCATCGGTTGCTTCTATGAATTCCTGAACGACAAGGCCGTGAAGCTCATCGGGGTCGAGGCCGGGGGCCGCGGCATCAAGCGCGGCGAACACGCGGCGCGCTTCGAGGGCGGCAAGCTCGGCGTGCTGCAGGGCAGCAAGACCTACATTCTCCAGAATCCCGACGGCCAGATCGAGCTGACACATTCCGTGTCCGCCGGCCTCGACTACGCCGCCATCGGGCCCGAGCACGCCTATTACCGCGACACCGGCCGCATCGAGTTCGCCTACGCGACCGATGACGAGGTCATGGAGGCCTTCCAACTCTGCTCGCGCCATGAGGGCATAATCCCGGCGCTCGAATCGACCCATGCCATCGTCCATGGGCTCAAACGCGCGAAGGCGCTCGGCAAGGACAAGATCGTGCTCATCAACCTCTCCGGCCGCGGCGACAAGGATGTCCAGACCGTGGCCAAGATTCTCGGCGCCCAAATATGAACTCGATGACCGGCTATGGGCGGGCAACCGCGACCCTCGGCAACCAAACGCTGACCGTGCAGGTCAACTCGGTGAACCGCCGCGGGCTCGACCTGTCGATGTCGCTGCCGGATGAGTGGCAGGCCTTCGAGCCGGCCGTCGGCGACGCCGTGCGCAAGCTCGTCCAGCGCGGCAAGGTGCACGTGGCCGTCGAGGTGGCCGGCCAGGCCAACGCGGCGACCGAGTGGGACCAGGACGCCCTGACGGCGACGCTGGACCAGCTCACGAAGTTCGCCCGGGCCAAGCACATCAATTTCGAGGTGACGGGCGAACTGCTCTGGCAGATCGCCAGCGCCCAGCGCTCCGGGGCCAAGCTGCCCACCGACGACGAGACCTCCGCCCTGCTGCTCAAGACCCTCGGCCAGGCCCTGCGCGGCCTGGGCGCGATGCGGGCGAAGGAAGGCGAGGCGCTCCTGGTCGATTTTCTCGGCCGGATCGAGAAGCTGCATGCGGCGGTCGAGGCCATCGCCCACCGGGCGCCCCAGATCAGCGGCACCTACAAGGACCTGCTGCTGCAACGCCTCCGCACGGCCGGCCTCGAGCTGGACGTCACCGATGAGCGCGTGCTGAAGGAAGTGGCGTTGTTTGCGGACCGCTCCGACATCACCGAGGAGATCACCCGGCTGCGGCACCACCTGTCCCAGCTCAAGGAGCTGCTCCGCGCCGACGGCGAGATCGGCCGCAAGGCGGAATTCATCCTGCAGGAGATCGGCCGCGAGATTCACACCATCGGCAGCAAGGCCAACGACCTGGCGATTTCGCAACGGGTGATTGAGTTCAAGAACGAGCTCGAGCGCATCCGCGAGCAGGTGGCAAACGTCGAGTGATGGAGGGCGGCCTCAGGCCCGCTTGACCGTCAACAGAGTATAATCGTCGCGCAGGCCCGTGGGACCGGCAAAACGTTCGACCGCAGCGAGTATGGAATCGTTGATCTCCCTGGCCGAACCGGCATGACCGGCCCGCAGGGCATCGGCCAGACGGGCCCCACCGAATTCCTTCTCCTCGGGATTGGGCGCCTCGGTGAGGCCATCCGTGTAAAGCACGAGCGTCGAGCCCGGGGTAAATTCCACCGTCCTGTCCTCGATCGCCGAGTCAAAGAGCTCCGGATCAACCAGCCCGACCGGCATGCCTTCGGAGCCAATATACTCGCTGATATAGGCCCCGATGGAAGCGTCACGCCGGGATAACAGCGTCAGTTCATGGCCGGCGCGGGCCACGGTCACCTGGTTTTTCCCCGCATCCACCACCGCATAGGTCATCGTGATATACATGCCCTCGCGCATGTCACCGGCCAGCGAGCGATTCAGCTCGGCCAGCACTAGCGCGGGCGAGGTGTGCAAGGGCGCGATCTGCCGCAGGGTCGTCCGGCAGATGGCCATGAGCAGCGAGGCGGACACGCCCTTGCCCGACACGTCGGCCACCGCCACGCCCACGCGGTCGAAGCCGAGCCGGAAGACATCGTAGAGGTCGCCGCTGACCTTCTGCGCGGCGAGGTAGCGGGCATCAATATCGAGCCCCGGCACCACCGGCATGCTGCGCGGCAGCAGCATTTGCTGCACGTCGCTGGCGAGCGCGAGGTCGAGGTCGAGCCGCTGCTTGTCCACCAGCAGGGCGAGGAAGTCGGCGTTGTGCACCGCAAGGCCGGCCTGCTCCGCCAGTGCCTCCACCAGCGAGTAGTCGGTCGCGGTGAACGGCAGGCCGTCGGAGGCGTTGCAGACACACAGCACGCCGGTGAGCCGCTGGCGCACCGTGATGGGCGCGGCGATGACCGAGCGCACCGTCAGCGCCTCGTCCTCATGCTTCACGATGCGCGGGTCGGCCGCGGCATTGGTGATGAGTTCGCCGCGTCCGGTCGCGGCCACCCGCCCGACCACGCCCTCGCCCACGGGAAACGACTCGGACTTGAGCACCTGCTCGATGAACTTGGCGCGCGAGCCGAGCTTCATCTTCTGCGTGTCGGGGACCGGCCGGTGCGGGGGGAAAAGGCCCTCGACCGCCGCGCCGCGCATCATGTTGTCCGCGCCCTTCTCGAAGATGCAGGCGCTCAGCGCCCCGGTGCTGAGGATGGCCGCGTGCACGATGCGCTGGAACAACTCCTCGCGCGGCAGCCGCTCGCCCACCGCATCCACCATGGTGTGCATGTAATCGAGCACGATCTGCCGCTCCTCCATCAGCGCCTGCTTCTCCTCCTCCAGCCGGGCCGCCTCGTGCTGGGCACGCCAGTAGAGGGCGTAGACGAGGAGGGCGCCGAGAAACCCGCCGAGGATGAAGGGCATCATGGCCGCACCTTAGCGCCCTTCCACCCGGTTGCGCAAGAAGGCCAGCACGTCCTGGAACTTGGCCGCGTTGGCGGCGTCCGCATTCACCAGGTTTTCATGCGCCTCCAGCACCAGCCGGGCGCTTTCGATCTCGTCCTTCGCCTTCGAGTCCAGCGCCTGCGCGCCGCCCTTGAAATCCATCGGGAAGCCGCCGGCATCCACCGTCGCGAGCCGGTGCAGCCCGAGGTTGCGGATCAGTTCCAAGTTGCGCTCCCCCACCCGCGCGAGCGTCAGCGTGCCGGCCGGCGTCTGCCGGCGGAGCTCCAGCGCCGCCCCGGCGAGGACGCCGAGGAACGTGCTGTCCATGCTGGTGCAGGCGGCGAAATCGATCATGAAGCGCGTCTTGCCCTGCCGGATCATCTCGGCCACGAAATCCCTCAGGCTGCCGCTGTTGGCGAACGACGCCCGGCCCTCGATGCGCACGACCACCGGATCGGCGTAGGCGTCGACGAGGAAGGTGGGCTTGGCGGTTTCGGCCATAAATTCAGAAACCTGAAACTTGAAACCTGAGACCTGAAAAAGGATTAACCGGTCCCGGAAACTTCAGGTTTCAGGTCTCAGGTCTCAGGTTTCTGCCTTGGTCAGTTCGCCGCCACGATCTGGCGCAGCACATAGGGCAGGATGCCGCCGTGCTGGTAGTAATCGATCTCGATGGGCGTATCGATGCGGCAGCGCACCGGCACGTTCTCGACCGACCCGTCCTTGCGGGTGATCTTGAGCGTCAGATCCTGCTGCGGCTTGATCGCGGCGGTGAGGCCGACGACATCGTAGGTCTCGGAACCGTCGAGCTTCAGTGTCTGCGCCGTCGTGCCTTCCTTGAACTGCAGGGGCAGCACGCCCATGCCGACGAGGTTGGAACGGTGGATGCGCTCGAAGCTCTGCGCCACGACGACCTTCACGCCGAGGAGATTCGTGCCCTTGGCGGCCCAGTCGCGGGACGAGCCGGTCCCGTATTCCTGGCCGGCCAGCACGATCAGCGGCACGCCCTTGGCCTGGTAGGCCATCGAGGCGTCGTAGATCGAGGTCTCGGCGCCGTCCGGCCCGAGGGTGTTGCCGCCTTCCTTGCCGCCGAGCATCAGGTTCTTGATGCGGACGTTGGCAAAGGTGCCGCGGGTCATGACACGGTCGTTGCCGCGGCGGGAGCCGTAGGAGTTGAAGTCCTCGAAGGTCACCGCGTTATCGAGCAGGTATTTGCCCGCGGGCGAGGACTTCTTGATGGCGCCGGCCGGGGAGATGTGGTCGGTCGTGACGGAGTCGCCGAAGATGCCGAGCGCACGGGCGCCGTTGATCGGCTGGATGCTGCCCGGCGTGAGCGAGAAGTTCGTGAAGAAAGGCGGCTCCTGGATGTAGGTCGACTTGGCGTCGAAGGCGTAGACGTTGCCCGTGGTGGACGGGATCTCGTTCCACTTCGGGTTCTGCGCGGCGAAGTCGGTATAGAGGCGGCGGAACACCTCGGGCTTGAGCGCCGCGGCCATCTGGTCGCGGACCTCCTTCAGCGTCGGCCAGATGTCTTTCAGCATGACGGGCTTTCCATCCTTGCCGGTGCCAATCGGGTCGGTGGACATGTCGATGTCGACGCGGCCGGCGAGCGCGAAGGCCACGACGAGCGGGGGCGACATCAGGAAGTTCGACTTGATGTTCTGGTGGACGCGGGCCTCGAAGTTGCGGTTGCCGGAGAGCACGGAGGCGGCGACGAGGTCGTTCTTCACGACAGCCTCCTCGATCGGCGCGGAGAGCGGGCCGGAGTTGCCGATGCAGGTCGTGCAGCCGTAGCCGACGGTCTGGAAGCCGAGTTGGTCGAGGTAGGGTGACAGGCCGGTCTTGTCGAGGTAGTCGGTGACGACGCGGGAGCCGGGGGCCAGCGAGGACTTCACGATCGGATTCACCTTGAGGCCCTTCTCGACGGCCTTCTTGGCCAGGAGGCCGGCCGCGAGCATGACGCTCGGGTTGGAGGTGTTGGTGCAGCTGGTGATGGCGGCGATCAGCACGGAACCGTGGCCGACCTTGGTGCCGTTGACCTGGGCGCTGACCGTCGAGAACTCCCCGGCGTTCTTGCCAAAGCCATTTTCGGTCACCGGCTTCGAGAACGCGCCGACGAAGGTTTCCTTCATCTTCGGTAGCTCGATGCGGTCCTGCGGGCGCTTCGGGCCGGCGACGCTCGGGACGACGGTCGCGAGGTCGAGGTCCACGACCTGCGAGTAGTCGATTGCGCCCTTCTGCGGGATGCCCCAGAGGCCCTGCGCCTTGTAGTAGGCCTCGTAGGTGGCGATGTGCTTCTCGTCGCGGCCGGTGGCGCGGAGGTAGTTGGTCGCCTCGGCGTCGATCGGGAAGAAGCCCATGGTCGCGCCGTATTCCGGCGCCATGTTGGCGATGGTCGCGCGGTCGACGACCGGCAGCGCGGCCGCGCCGGGGCCGAAGAACTCGACGAACTTGCCGACGACCTTGGCCTTGCGCATCATCTGGGTGACAGTGAGCGCGAGGTCGGTGGCGGTGACGCCTTCCTTCAGCGCACCGGTCAGGTGCACGCCGACGACGTCGGGCGTGAGGAAATAGACGGGCTGGCCGAGCATGCCGGCCTCGGCCTCGATGCCGCCGACGCCCCAGCCCACGATGCCGATGCCGTTGATCATCGTCGTGTGCGAGTCGGTGCCGACGAGGGTGTCGGGATAATAGACGTCACCCTGGCTGAGCACGCCCTTGGCGAGATACTCGAGGTTGACCTGGTGGACGATGCCGATGCCCGGCGGGACGACCTTGAAGGTGTCGAACGCCTGCATGCCCCACTTGAGGAACTGGTAGCGCTCGCGGTTGCGGCTGAACTCGAGGTCGAGGTTCTTCCTGAGGGCCTCGGCGTTGCCGGCGAAGTCCACCTGCACGGAGTGGTCGACCACCAGGTCAACCGGCACGAGCGGCTCGATGATCTTCGGGTTCTTGCCCAGCTTGGCCACGGCCGAGCGCATGGCGGCGAGGTCGACCAGCAGCGGCACGCCGGTGAAGTCCTGCAGCACGATGCGCGCGACGACGAACGGGATCTCCGCGGTGCGGGCCTCGGTGGGCTTCCAGCCGGCCAGTTCCCGGATGTTGGACTCCATGACGCGCTTGCCGTCGCAGTTGCGCAGCACGGCCTCGAGCACGAGGCGGATGCTCACCGGCAGGCGGGCGACGCCCGGGAACTGCTTGGTCAGCTCGGGCAGCGAGTAGAATTTCTTGCCGCCCTCGAAGGTCTGGAGGGTGTTGAATGGATTCGGGAGGCTCATGGGAAATTGCGGATTGGGGATCGCGGATTGCGGAATTAAGGGAACGCCGGGATTGGCGGAGGTTTTGAACTGTCTTCTGACCTCTGTCCTCTGTTTTCTGGCTTACTTCGCCAGCGCGGCCTTGACGGCGGCGAAGTTCGGCAGGTCCTTCGGTGTCGCGGTCTGCTCGGCGTATTTGACGACGCCGTCGGTGCCGATGACGAACGCCGCGCGGGCCGAGGTGTCGCCGACGCCGGCGAGCATGGGGAAAAGGACATCGTAGGCCTTGGTGACGGTCTTGTTGAGATCGCTGGCCAGCGTAACAGTGATCTTGTTGGCCTTGGCCCAGGCTTCCTGGGTGAAGGGGCTGTCCACGCTGATGGCGATCACGTCGGCGCCAAGGTTGGCGTAGCCAGAGAGCCCGTTGGAGATGTCGCACATCTCGGCCGTGCACACCCCGGTATAGGCCAGCGGGAAGAACAGCAGCACGGTCTGCTTCTTGCCGAAATTGTCGCTCAGCTTGACGTCCTTGAGGCCGTCCGCGGTCTTGGTCTTGAGGGTGAAATCGGGGGCTTTGGAACCAACGGCGATGGGCATGAACGGAAGGAGTTGAGGGCTGGGTTGGGCGGACGGGAGACCGTCGCGCAGAAGCCAACCAGTAGAGCCGCCGCCGCTCCCCGGGCAACCCATTTCAGGCAGGTATGACCCTGCTTACTAAATTCGCATCGCGCCCCATTAGCCCAGCTGTCGGCGCCCCGAAACTTCCCCTTGCCTCCCCCGCCCCGCCCACCTGATAACCACCCATCCCATGAGCGACATCCTCGCAGAACTCGAATGGCGCGGCCTGTATGCCGACTGCACCGACCGCGAAGCCCTGGCCAAGCGCCTCGCCGAGGGACCAACCACGCTTTATTGCGGCTTCGACCCCACCGCCGATTCGCTCCACGTCGGCAACCTCGTGCCGCTTTTCGCCCTGCGCCGCTTCCAGCAATACGGGCACCTGCCCATCGCCCTCGCCGGCGGCGCCACCGGCATGGTCGGCGACCCGTCCGGCAAGTCCGACGAGCGCAACCTGCTCACGCCCGCCCAGCTCCAGCACAACCTCGACTGCATCAAGCCCCAGCTCGCCCGCTTCCTCGATTTCACGGGCGCCAAGAATCCGGCCCGCCTCGTCAACAACTACGACTGGACCGGCTCGGTCACCTTCCTCGAGTTCCTCCGCGACACCGGCAAGCACATCACCGTGAACTCCATGATCGCGAAGGACTCCGTCCGCTCGCGCATGGAGGACCGCAGCACCGGCATCAGCTTCACCGAGTTCAGCTACATGCTGCTCCAGGGTTTCGATTTCCAGCACCTCCGCAAAACCTTCAACTGCGAGCTGCAGGTCGGCGCCACCGACCAGTGGGGCAACATCACCGTCGGCACCGAGCTGACGCGCAAGAAACTCGGCGCCACCGTCTGGGGCCTCGTCTTCCCTCTCCTCACCAAGTCCGACGGTTCGAAATACGGCAAGACCGCCACCGGCACCGTCTGGCTCGACCCGAAGAAGACCAGCCCCTACCGCTTCTACCAGTTCTTCGTCAACGCCGACGACGCCGATGTCATCAAGCTGCTCAAGACGCTGACCTTCCTCACGCAGCCCGAGATCGGCGCGCTCGAAGCCGAGCTGAAGGCCAGCCCCGGCGCCCGCGCCGCGCAGAAGGCCCTGGCCAGGGAAATGACCGTGCTCGTCCACGGCCCCGACGCCCTCGCCGCCGCGCTCAAGGCCAGCGAGATCCTCTTCGGCGGCTCGCTCGAGGGCATCACCGAGGATATCTTCAACGACGTCGCTGGCGAAGTCCCGACCAAGGATCTTGAGAAAGCGAAGCTTGAAGGTGCCGGCATCCCCATCGCCGACCTGATCGTCCATTCCGGCCTGGAAAACTCCAAGGGCGCCGCCCGCAAGGCCCTCGAGGCCGGCGGCATCTACCTGAACAATGTGCGCGTCCCCGACCACACGCGTAGCGTCACCTCCGCCGACCTGCTCTTCGGGAAATATCTTCTGCTGCGAAAAGGCAAGAAATCCTACGCCGTTCTGAGGTCTCAATGAACATTGGGGAGGAAATCACATCAGCCTATTTGCGGGCTGTAAAAGGCTGCGAGTTCACGCAACACAATCTGCAGACCACCGGCGCCCAAGGCGAAATAGACGTAATCGGCTTAAACCTAAAACAGCAGACACTCTACGTCTGTGAAGTTGCCGTTCACCTCACAAGCGGGCTGCGCTACGTTAAAAACAAGAGGCCGAACACAGCACCGAAACTGATAGAAAAATTCTCCCGGGACATCGAGTATGCGAACAAATACTATCCCAAATTCCGGAAGCATTACATGATTTGGTCGCCAATCGTAAAAGCCGCCCGCGAAACCTCTAAGGAAAATCAAGTAAGGAGCATCGTAGAAATCCAACAAGCCATTCGAGGCAAATACAAGGTGGAGATTGAGGCTATCATCAATGAGCGCTTCTCCCAATGCTTGGACGAACTTAGGAAATGTGCCTCTACAACACGTGAGGAGTTGAAGTCACCGGTTTTGCGATACCTGCAAATCGAGGAATATCTAAAAGCGCACATCAAAAGAAGCCGTGGCTGAACCGCGCCCGGCGGATCGATCTTGTCGCCCCAAAACCCGACTTGCCAAGCCATGCGCCCTGGCTAGGTTCCGCGCCATGACATTGCTGCAGGTTAAGCGCAAAGTGAAGGCGTGGCCCCGCTCCGAGCGGCTCGCCCTTTCCGCCTACCTGAAGCATCTCTCCCGGGCCGAGAGCGAATCCAACAAACGTTCGCTGGATGCAGCGGCCGGTCGCATGGCCAGAGGAGAGAAAGTGACACGCGCCCAATTGCAGCGCCTGCACAAATCACTCCGGGCCACCGGGGTGTAATGGCAGGCTACACCTACACGTTGGGCGAGGCGGCGGTCCACGCATTCGCCCAGCTTCCTGCGCGGCAACGCGCTCGCTTGTTGCGGACTTTCGACAGTCTCGCCCGTCTGCCGCACCAAGAGGGCGACTATCGTGAAACCGGCTCTTCCAAACGCATCTACGAGGTAAAGCTGATAGACGAGACCCTCGTCACTTGGTGGACCGACCATGCCGCGAAGGAAGTCTGCATCGTGCGGATTGAGCCCGTCGAATAAGCGGGAGAGAGGATCGGCGATCTCGTCCCTACAGTGTCATCCTCAGCACCCCTCCGGTGGCTGCCAGAGCTCAATGCGATTACCCTCGCCGTCCTTGATCCAGGCGAACGCGCCATATTCGGACTGCTCGATGCCCTTCGGGTCGATCCACACCTTTTCCTTTTTCAGCGCGGCGATGACCTTCTTCAGATCAGCCACACGGTAATTCACCATGTGGGCCTGCTTGCCTGAACCGAAATATTTCGTGTCGGCCGGAAACGGGCTCCACACGGTCGAGCCTTTCTTCCTCGGGTTCTTCACCTCGCGCCAGGGAAACGCACATCCGCCCCAAGCTTCGACGGGCAGTCCCAGGTGTTTCTTATACCAGGCGCCCAGCTTGGTGGCATTCTTCGCCTTGAAGAAGACACCGCCCAGTCCGGTCACGCGTTGTTTGGTCTTCATGGTTGGATCCTTTTGTAGGGAAATTCCACCCGCCGGGTCTGCCCGTCCTTGCCCGGACCCTCGATCGCCGCGAGCAGGGAACCGTCGGACTGCAGCCTGTAGCTGATCCTCTGCGGAAAATCGTGCTGCGGATTCTCGAACACCGCCTCGGTGGCCGACAGCGACACGATCTGGAAAGCCGCCTCCTTCTGGCCCGACGGCAGCGCGATGAAATAAAGCGCCCCGCCCGGGCCCTCGCGGATCTGGATGAACTCGTGCTCGACCACCTTGCCGCGCGCGATCGTCCGCGACATGCCGAGCATCACACCGGCAGCGGGCGCCATCCATTGCTCATCCACCACGCGGCCGCCCTTCTCCATCCGCCAGTGACCCGCGAGCCAGGCGAGCTGGTTGATGGCGACGACTGCCGTCGCCTGGCCCGGCGGCCTGGGATCCGCTGCCAGCAAGCCCAAGGGTAGCAGCAGGAGACCGAGCAGAGTCCGTTTCATGTCCGAGGATTAACCACGGATTGCCCGGATTATCACGGATAAATTCCGGCCGCTCATCCCTTCGTCGTCAGCTTCAACCCGACGATGCCCGCCACGATCAGCAGCATGCACAGCAGCCGCGCCACCGTGGCGGGTTCCTTGAACAGGATCATGCCGAGGATCGCCGTGCCCACGGCGCCGATGCCGGTCCAGATGGCGTAGCTCGTCCCGAGCGGCAGCCCGCGCACCGCCTGCGCCAGACACCAGAAACTCGCAAGCATCAGCAGCACCGTGATGACGCTCGGCTTGAGCTTGGTGAAGCCGTCGGCGTATTTCAGGCCAATGGCCCAGGCGATCTCGAGGAGACCGGCGATGATCAACCATATCCAGGACATGCGCCCATAAGCCACGGATCCCGCCGCGAGGCACGGCTAATTTTCCGCACGCCCCGCTTAGTCCTTTCAGCGTAAACGCCCCTCCCGTTCAACATCCGCGCAGCGTCCGCCAAGTCATGCGCAGTCCCCCGGGGACGCCCCCGCTATCTTCGGCCAAAACCCCGCGTTGGTCCGGCCGCCCGCCCGGCCGGCGGCCCGCGCCTCCCGCGCCATGATCGCTTCCGCCCGACCCAAACCCTTCCTCCAGCCGGAATATTGCAAAGGCTGCCTGCGCTGCATCGACGCCTGCCCGCGCGATTGCATCACGCCGGGCACCGCCATCAACCCGCAGACGGGCGTCGTGCCTGTCGAGCTCCACCTCGACGCCTGCAACGGCTGCGCGCTGTGCATGCAGGCCTGCCCCGAGCCCTTCGGCCTGCGCCCGCAGACCGAACACCCGACCGGCGCCTTCGACTTCGAGCTTGAGGACCCCGCCCACCTCTTCGGCCGCAAGGAACTGCCGCCGATCGCCCGGGCCGACCAGCCCGACGAGTTCGTGCCCCTGCCCGCCTGCGAACCGCTCGTCCTCAAGGGCACCTACGCCTCCGCCGTCGGCGCACTGCTCGCCGGCTGCCGGCATTTCTTCGGCTACCCCATCACGCCCAGCACCGAGGGCTCGGAGCTCATGGCCAAGATCCTGCCCAAGGTCGGCGGCCACTTCGTGCAGGCCGTGAGCGAGACCGCCGCCGTCAACATGATGTATGGCGCCGGCGGCGCCGGCGTGCCGTGCATGACCTTCACCAGCGGCCCGGGCTTCAGCCTCATGCTCGAGGGCATCAGCTACATGATCGGCGCCGAGGTGCCCGGGGTCTTCGTCAACATCATGCGCGGTGGCCCGGGGCTCGGCAACCTCGGCCCCGAGCAGGCCGACATCAAGCTCGCCTGCCGCGGCCTCGGCCACGGCAACACCCACGCCATCGTCCTCGCGCCCGGCACCCCCGAGGAAATGCTCTACCTGACGATGCACGCCTTCGAGCTGAGCTTCACCTACCGCAACCCGGTCATCGTCCTCGGCGACGGTTTCCTCGGCCAGATGACCGGCGTGGTCCGCCTGCCCGCCACGCTGCGCAAGCCCGGCCGCCCGGCCTGGGCCGTCTGCGGCGATTACGCGCACCACCTCAACCTCATCTGCTCCATCCAGCTCGCGGAGGCCGACCTCGAGGCGCACAACCGCCGGCTCAACGAGAAATACGCCCTCATCTCCGCCGAGGAACAGCGCAGCGACAGCTTCCGCTGCGAGGACGCCGACGTGCTCGTCATCGCCTGCAACACGCCCGCCCGCATGGCCAAGGGCGCCGTCGAGGCCGCCCGGACGCTGGGCGTCCGCGCCGGCCTGTTCCGCCCGGTGACGCTGTGGCCTTTCCCCATCACCAGCCTCAGGACGATCCTGCCCGCCGTGAAGCACCTCGTCATCGTCGAAGGCAGCCCGGGCCAGCTGGAGGACGAGCTCCGCCTCGCCCTCAGTCATGCCGGCATCGCGCCGCCGCCCATCACGCCCGTGCAGCACTACGGCGGCGTGCTGCCGTCGCAGGACGAGATCCTGCGCGCCATCCTTGCAACCCGTGGGGTGCAATCATGAGCGGAGTCTTTTACCAGAACTTCCGGCGCCACGCGCACGGTGAGGGCCTCAAGGGCCATAGCACGCACTACTGCGCCGGCTGCGGCCATGGCGTCATCCATCGCGACCTCGCCGAGGTCATCGAGCAACTGAACCTGCAGCACCGCACCATCCTCGTCAGCCCGGTGGGCTGCGCCGTGTTTGCCTTTTATTATTTCAATGTCGGCAACACCCAGGCCGCCCACGGCCGCGCCCCCGCGGTCGCGCTGGGCCACAAGCTGGCCAACCCCGAGGCCGTCGTCATCTCCTACCAGGGCGACGGCGACCTCGCCTCGATCGGCCTCGCCGAGACCATCTCCGTCGCCCAGATGGGCCTGCCGATCACGGTCATCTTCGTGAACAACGCCGTCTATGGCATGACCGGCGGGCAGCTCGCGCCGACCTCGTTGATCGGCCAGCGCACCGCCACCAGCCCGGACGGCCGCACCGCGGCGATGGGCCAGCCGCTCCGGATGGCCGAGCTCATCGCCTCGCTCGACGGCCCGGTCTATGTGGAACGCGTCGCCCTTTACGACGCGAAGAACCGCGTGAAGGCCCGCCGCGCGATCAAGAAGGCGATTCAGCTGCAGACCGAGGGTCGCGGCTACGCCTTCATCGAGATCCTCAGCGAGTGCCCCACCCACCTGAAGCTGTCTCCGGTCGACGCCGAAAAAATGGGTGCGCGAAAAGATGGAACCCGTTTATCCGCTCGGGGTGAAGAAGGACCTGACTCGCGAGCCGTGGTTCAACCCCGCCCCGCCGCGTTTCGAACCGGAGGAGATCCTGGGCTACTGCGGTGCCGATCCCGCCGCCGGCCCGCGCCCCGCGGCCGTCTGGCCGGCGCATCTCGGTAAACGCGACATCAGCCTCAAGCTCGCCGGCGCCGGCGGCGACGGCGCCCAGACCGCCGCGCTGCTCCTGACCCGCGCCGCCATCGCCCAGGGCTTCGATGCCACGCACATCCCGAGCTACGGCCCGGAAAGCCGCGGCGGCACCTCCTACGCGGACGTCCACCTCGCGGCGCACGAGGTGCTCAACCCCGCCTCGCCTGCGCCCGACATCCTCATCGCCTTCAACGCCCCCAGCCTCGCCAAGTTCGCCGGCACCGTCGCCGAGGGCGGCCTCATCATCTACGACAGCACGCTGATTCCTGAGCCGGGTCCGCAGCCCGCCGGCCGCCGCGTGCTGCCCGTGCCGCTCTCCCGCCTGGCCTCCGACCTCGGCCGCCCGGTGGTCAAAAACATCGTCGCCCTCGGCGCCCTCCAGGCCGCCAGCGAACTGCTGCCGGCTTCCGCCCTGCTCGAAACCCTGCGGCATGTCCTCAAGGACAAGGCCGCCCTCCTGCCGCTGAACGAGGCCGCCTTTGCCGCCGGCCAGCAGGCCGTGACCCCCGCTCCCGTATGAACTCCTCGCTGTTCGTTCCCGAAACCGAGGCCTACGCCCTGCTCGAGCGCGCCGGCCTGCGTCCGCCCCGCCATGGTTGCGAGGGCGGCCCCCTGCCGTTTGAACCGGGTGAGCCCGTGGTGGTGAAGGGGCTCGGGGAAAATGTCTGGCACAAGTCCGAGCTGGGCGCCGTGCACTTCCTGCCCTTCGAGCGGCAGACCGTGCTCAACGAATTCAAGGGCATGCACCAGCGCCTCGAGGCCGGTGGCCACCGCTGGATGGACGGCCTCGTCTGCGAGCAGATCGACATCGCCCGCTGCCCCCACCTGCCCTCGGAGGCGCTGGTCTCGCTCACCCGCGGCGAAGCCGGCTGGACCGTGGTCTTCGGCTTCGGCGGACTGCAGGCCGACACCCTCGCCGAGCTCGCCCCGCCCCGCCGCTGGCCGGTGGCACTCACCTCCGTTGCGCAGGCCCTGGGTGAACTGGAAACCCATCTGCTCGGCCGCATCTGGCTCGGGCGCATCCGCGGCACCAAGGAGCTGACCGACCGCGCCACGCTCGAGGCTTTTCTCCGCGCCTTGTGGACGCTCGCCGGCGTGCTGGAAAAGGATGGCCTCACGCTGCTGGAATTGAACCCGGTGGCGCTCGACGTGGAGGGCATGCCCCGGCCGCTCGATGCCGTCGGCAGTCGCGGCCCAGGCCCGGCTCCCCGCCTCGCTCCGCCGCCGGGATTCCTGACCGCCCTCACCGAACCCCGCCGCATCGCCCTCGCCGGTGTCTCCGTGCAGGAGGGCGGCGTCGGCCGCACCATCCTGGAAAACCTCACCCGCCGCCCGCTCGCCGCCGGCGATCTCCTGATCATCAAGCCCAGCCATGACGAACTGCTCGGGCTCCCCTGCCTGCCCGACGTGGCGGCCTTGAAGGATCAGCCCGTGGACCTCCTGCTGCTCGCCCTCCCTGCCGTCGCGGCGGTCGAGCCCCTGGAAAAACTCATCCAGCAGGGCGGCGGCGCCCGTTGCGTGGCGCTGGTGGCGGGCGGGATCGGTGATGGCGCGGATCACGCGGAACTCGGCCTGCGCACCGCGGCCGCGCTGCACCTCGCCCGTTCCGCCGGCCAGTGGACGCCCGCCGTGCTCGGTCCGAATTTTCTCGGACACTGGGTCCCGGCCCGCGGACTCAACACGTCCTTCATTCCCGCCGCCAAGCTCGCCGCGCCTTCCCCGCAGGGCGGTGAACTCACCCTGCTCAGCCAGAGCGGCGCCTTCCTGCTTTGCCTGCAGTCGCGCCTGCCCGCGCTGCGCTTCGGGCTCGGCGTGGCCCTCGGGAACCAGCTGGATGTCGCGCTGTGCGATGTGCTCGCAGCCCTGGCCGCGGAGCCGGGCACCGGGCCGGTGGCGTGTTATGTCGAGAGCTTCGGCCCCGGCCAGCTGCCGGTCGCGGCCGAGGCGATCAAACGCCTGTGCGCCCGGGGCCGCACCGTGTTGCTCCACCGCGCCGGCCGCACGGCCGCGGGCCAGGCCGCGGCGGCCAGCCACACCGGCGCGATGGCCGGCGACACGGTCCTCGAGCGCGCCTTGCTGGAACGGGCCGGCGCGCGTTTCGCCGACACGATCGCCGGGTTTGACGCCGCCCTGCTCTGGCTCGCCGCCTACCCGCAGCTGCAGGCCGGCCCGGTGGCGCTCATCACGAACGCGGGCTTTGAAAGCGTCAATGGCAGCGACCTGCTCGACCGGCACGGCCTGCCCTCCGCGGCACTCGACGGGATTTTTGTGCAGGCGCTGGCCTCGCTGCTGCAACGGCACGGGTTGGACGGCCTCGTCGCGCCGCGCCTGCCCCTGGACCTGACCCCGATGGCCGGCCCGACCGATTTCATCGCCGCGACTTCCCTGCTGATTGAATGCGCCGAGGTGGTGGTGGTGGGCCTGGTGCCCTTCACCCAGCGGCTCGACACGACCGAGGCCGGCGCGGCGAAACTCGCGCGCATGCTCACCGCCCTGCGGGATGTCCACCGCAAGCCCATCGCCCTCGTCGTGGACGCGGGCGTGGAATACGCGGGGTTCCGCTCGGTCCTGCAGCGCGCGGGCCTGCCCGTCTTCGACCGGATGGAATCCGCCCTCGCCGGCCTGCGGGTGCTGGCTTAGAAGAACATCGCCTCGCTTAAAGCCATTTCTGGCGCGAGGAAATGCGCCCCGGCCACGAGCGCGGTCCGGCCGGTGCCGAGGTCGCCGGTGAACTCGGCGTGGTCCGTTCCCAGGTCCGCCTCCCACTTGAAGATTTTCCCCGGGTCCGCGTAGGTGAACTCCATCGCGAAGCAGCCGGCGCAGTCCACCCCGCCCATCCCGAAGGTCACGCCGGTGGCGCCGCTGCGGGCGAGGCCCTTCTTCACCCAGCCGAGCAGGCAGCTGGCCTCGGCGGCGAATTCCTGGCGGTGGCGGATCGTCACCTTCTTCAGCCCCTCGTTGATGAGCGCCGGGGCGTAGCGGCTGAGGAACTGCCCGAGGTTCTGCCGCAGCGGCAGGGTGCGGGTGTAGGCCAGGTCGCGCACCGCGGAAATGTTCGGCCAGGGATAGGTGAAGGCGTCGGCCGGCACCACCGCGCTGTCGAACAGGATGCGCTTGGAGCGCGTCAGCAGGTAGCCGTAGTCCGCGAGCTTTTTTGCCTCGGAGAACCGGTGCCCCCAGTAATAAAGCGGCATGTCCGTCGAGAGGCACACCGACACCTGGTTCTCGAGGTGGCTCCGCACCGCCATCGTGTAATGCAGGATGACGAACTCCACGCAGCGCGTGTCGTTTTTCGATTTCCCGAGGAAGCACTCGCCATAGATCTTCGCGCGGATCTCGGGTGCGGCCTTTTCATCAAAGTCCGGGCAGAGCACGACGACCCGGGCCGGGTAGCGCTGGGCGAAGCGCAGCGTGGCCTGGAACTGTTCGGCCGCGTCCGTCGGCGTGGTGTTGGCGCCGAGGTGCAGCACGAGGTTGAGCTGCACGGCGCGGCTCTCCTTGGCCGGGGAGGCGGCCCAGAGTTTGCTGAAACCCGCCGCGATGCCGCCGACGGGCACCTCCTGGCCGGGCAGGGCGTCAAAGACCGCGGGCATGGCTCAGGGTTCGCGCCAGCTGTGGCCGTTCGCGGCGAGCAGGTCCCCGGCCGATTTCGGGCCCCAGGCGCCGGAGGCGTAGGTGTCGAGGCCGGTGCGGCCCTGCTTCGCCCAGTGCTCGAGGACCGGCGTGCAGAGCTGCCAGGAGCGCTCGGTCTCGTCGCCGCGGATGAAGAGCGTGCCGTCCCCGATCATGGCGTCGAGCACGAGGCGCTCGTAGGCCTCGGGCGTGTTCGAGCCGAAGGTCGTGGCGTATTTGAAGTTCATCTTCACCGGCTGCGTGCGCGTCTCGAGGCCGGGGATCTTGGCGTTGAGGATCAGGCTCAGGCCCTCGTCCGGCTGGATCTGGAAGGCCAGCGTGTTGGCCGCGAGCATCGAGCGGTCCGTCTCGGCGAAGAGGCTGCCGGGCGTGCGCTTGAAGCGGATGGCGATCTCGCTGACGCGGCGGGCAAGGTGCTTGCCGGAACGGAGGTAGAACGGCACACCCTGCCAGCGCCAGTTGTTGATGCTGAGGCGGAGCGCGGCGAAGGTCTCGGTGCCGGATGTCGGCGACACGTCCTTCTCCTGCAGGTAGCCCTTCACGGGCTTGCCGCTGATGACGCCGTCGCCGTATTGGGCGCGGGCCACGTCGGGATTCGCGCCGTCGAGCCGGAGCGGCTGGATGGCCTTGAGCACCTTCACCTTCTCGTTGCGGACGGACTCGGCGTCCATCGAGACGGGCGGCTCCATCGCCGTGAGGGCGAGAAGCTGCATGGTGTGGTTCTGGATCATGTCGCGCAGGCAGCCGCTCTGCTCGTAGTAACCGGCGCGGGCCTCGACGCCCACCTGCTCGGCCACGGTGATCTGCACGTGATCGATGAAATTCCGGTTCCAGATCGGCTCGAAGATGGCGTTGGCGAAACGCTGCACGAGCAGGTCCTGCACGGTCTCCTTGCCGAGGTAGTGGTCGATGCGGAAGACCTGCGGCTCCTCGAAGACGGAGGTGAGCTCGCGGTTCAGGGCCTGGGCGCTGGCGAGGTCGCGGCCGAAGGGTTTCTCGATGATGACCTTCGACTGGTGCGCCTGGCCGAGGTAGCGCGCGGCCAGGCCGCTGGCGCCAAGGTTCTGGATGATCGGGGCGAAGACCGTCGGGGGCGTGGAGATGTAGAACAGTGACTGCAGCTGCTGGCCGATTTCCTTCTCCAGGCCCGCGATGCGCTGGGCGAGCCGGTCGTAGGCCGGTTTCTCGTCGTAGCCGCCACTGACGTAGAGCGTGCGGGGGGCGAGCCGGTTCCAGACCTCGGCGCTGGGCTCGCGGCGGGAGAATTCCTTGATGGCGCCGGCGGCGATCTTCTGGAATTCCGCGTCGGGAATCGGCTTCCGGCCGAAGCCGATGAGGTAGAAATCCGCGGGCAGCAGGCCGTCGTGCGCCAGGTTGTAGATGGCGGGGATGAGCTTGCGGGCGGTCAGGTCGCCCGAGGCGCCGAAAATGACGATCACCGTCGGCGGGGAGCCGCGATGCTTGCTGAGGCCATGCAGGAAAGGGTGACGGGCTTCTTCGGCCATACGCCGGAAAAATCGGCCCGATGGAACACTCCCGCAAGGCTATACTTCCCGGCCTGTGTCCTAACCGCGGGCCGGGCGGACGGGCGATCCGTCACATCTCATCCAGCGAGCCGCTCTGCCGCGCGGCATGGTAGCCCCTGGGGAAAAGCGGAACGTTCTCGAAGTGCATCACCTGGGGCGGAAGCCGGCCGCTGAGCGTGACCTCCGCGACGTCGAAACGGAAGGTGCGGGGCGGGCTCGCCAGCGCGCCGAGGTAGGCGTGCACCGCCCGCTGCAGCGCGCGCTTCTTGCGCTCATCCACCGCGTGGAAACCCGACACGAGCGCGCCCTCCGCGCGGGCCTTGACCTCGACAAACACCAGCACGTCGCCGTCGCGGCACACGAGGTCGATCTCGTCACGGCGGTCGCGCGGACTGCGCCAGTTCCGGGTCACAATCGCGAAGCCGTGGCGGGCCTGCAGGTAATCCGCGGCGGCCTGCTCACCCCGGGCCCCGGCCTCCGCGCGGGCCGTGGGGGCCTCGCGTCGCACGACCTTGCTCCAGACCTCTTTGAGCCAGCCAAGCATTTGCAATTCGCCCTCGACCACGCGAAAAATTGCCCTTACAAGCAAGCGCGTTTTTCAATCTACGGTCGTGGCTCACGCACGCGACGGCCGGCCGGACCTCCTCCACCTCCCCTTCCTCATGGCTACTTCCAGCAATCTCACCGGCACGCTGCGCCGCTCCCTGCTCATCAAGGTTATCTCGAAGCCCGCCCCGAGCAAGGAGGACGTCAACACCGTCATCGAGCTCACCTCCAGCAAGGTCGTCGAGTCGCTGCAGGCGCAGTCCATGACGATGTATCTCGTCGAGGGCGGCGAGATCGCGTTCAAGCAGGTGTATTACTCGCCCACCCTCTGGGGCGCCGACAAGGGCAAGGAGGTCCAGTTCCGCGAGACCGCCAAGAAGCTCCTCACGCTCAAGCTCCCCGCCGGCACCGGCAACGTCGGCAAGGTCATCCAGACCGGCGAGCCCCTCTTCTTCAGCGGCAAGGGCGCCGACGCCGCCACCCTCAAGAAGATGGACGTCGGCTTCGAGGTGAACTCGATGCTCACCGTCCCGCTCAAGACGAACATCATCATCGGCGCCATTCAGGTCCTCAACAAGGAGCCCTCCGCCGGCACCGGCGGCGCGTTCACCCCCAAGGACCTCAGCGTCCTCATGGAGGTGGCCGAATACTCCTCCACGCTCATCCAGCGCATGCTGGACCCGAAGTTCCAGCTCACCCCCGAGGACACCGCCAAGTTCATCTCCAAGTTCACCGAGCTGCCGCTCGTCACCAAGATCGAGGACGTCGACATCGACGACAAGCTCGTCGAGATCACGGGTGACGCCGTCATCCGCCGCGAGTGCATCTTCCCCTACAAGAAGACCGGCACCAACTCCTGCTCGGTGCTGATGACCAACCCGCTGGACTACGCCAAGCGCGAGGCCTTCTCCCAGGCCACCGAGATGTCGATCGACGACGTCAAGGTCATCCCCGCCAGCCTGCTCGACGCCCTGCTCAAGAAATGCTTCGGCGAGAAGGCCGGCGCCGCCGCCAAGACCGGCGAGGCCGCGCAGGAGGTCGACATCGACGAGGTGAAGGACCTCATCTCCGGCGCCTACACCGAGGGTGGCGGCGGCGGCGAGGTCAAGGCCGCCGACCTCGAGAGCGAGGACTCCGCCCCCATCATCCAGCTCACCAACCGCATCATCGAGGACGCCTACGTCTCCGGCGCGTCCGATATCCACATCGAGCCCATGGAAAAGGACCTCGTGGTCCGCTACCGCGTGGACGGCATGTGCGCCGAGAAGATGCGCCTCCCGAAGCAGGTCGCCTTCGCCATGGTCGCCCGCCTCAAGATCATGTGCAACCTGGACATCTCCGAGCGCCGTCTCCCGCAGGACGGACGCATCGTGTTCAAGAAGTTCACGAAGAAAAACATCGATATCGACTTGCGCGTCGCCACCGGCCCGATGAACCACGGCGAGAAGGTGGTCATGCGTATCCTGGACAAGGCGAAGTCCACCCTGCCCCTGCCCCAGCTCGGTTTCTCGGAGGAGAACCTGGCCAAGTATCGCGACTGCGTCCGCCAGCCCTACGGCATGATCCTGCACTGCGGCCCGACCGGCTCCGGCAAGTCCATGACCCTTTACGCCGCGCTGGCCGAGATCAACACGCCCGACGTGAACATCCAGACCGCCGAGGACCCGATCGAATACACCCTCCCCGGCCTGAACCAGATGCAGATGAACAAGCAGATCGGCCTCGATTTCCAACGGGCGCTGCGCTGCTACCTGCGTATGGACCCCGACATCATCCTCGTGGGCGAAATCCGTGACAAGGAAACCGCCCAGATCGCCTGCGAAGCGGCGCTCACCGGTCACTTGCTCGTCTCCACCCTCCACACCAACGACGCGCCCTCCACGGTCTCGCGTATGGGTGAAATGGGCATCGAGCCCTTCAACATCTCCGCCGCGCTCGTGTGCGTGTGCGCCCAGCGCCTCCTCCGCCGCGTCTGCAAGAACTGCAAGGTGAAATACAAGCCCGAGGGCCGCGAGGCGGACATCATCATGAAGGCGCTCGACCTCAAGGAGGCCCCCGAGATCTTCAAGGCCGCCCCCGGCGGCTGCCACATCTGCGGCGGCAACGGCTACAAGGGCCGCGTCGGCATCCACGAGCTCATGGTCAACTGCGAGGAAATCGTCGAGGCCATCAACAAGGAAGTCGAGGTCGCCGACCTGAAGCGCGTCTGCATGAAGTCCGGCATGAAGACCATGCACCAGGACTCCATGCTCAAGGTCAAGATGGGCCTCACCACCATGGAGGACGCCCTCTCGAACGTCCCGGCCGACATGATCGCGATGGACGGCGGCGGCGAAGCCGCCGAGCCCAAGGCCAAGAAGCACGGCCACTGATAATTCTCGTCCGGACTACCCCCCGGACGGGCAAGCAAAGAGGCGCGATCCGCAAGGGTCGCGCCTTTGTGTTTCGGAAGCCAAAAGGCATCCGACGTCTTGTCAGCCATAGCCTTGGCGACGGCTGAAGCCTCAGTGAGGCGAAGGCGGATACACCAGCAATGCCTTAGCCTTTGATCCCCTCTAGAGAGGGGTGGCCGAAGGTCGGGGTGTGTAAGGCATCACCGCTTGGGTTCATTGACCTCGATCCAGTTATCAATCGCCTGAACCACCGCATCCAAGTCTCTCCTTACTTCCATTTCCTTAAACCGAAGAAACCGGATACCCAACTCCTCCAAGTCGCGTTGGCGCGCATCGTCAGCTGCTCCTTTGAGCTTATGACTGCTGCCATCAATCTCGACGGCCAGCATCAGCTCAGGTGCAAAGAAATCCACGATATACTCGTCGACCGGTTTCTGGCGGTGAAAGTCATGCCCGCCACGCTGCCTTTTGCTCAGGCATTGCCACAGGAGCACCTCGGACAGCGTGCTCTTCTTCCTCAGCTCGCGGGCGAGGGCTTTGAGCTCCGGGTTGTAGCGAAGCGACATGTCGGGAATCTATGATTTCTGAGGCATGCGTTCAAGAACACACCCCGCCCTGCCGGGCACCCCTCTCTAGAGGGGATCAAGGCGCGCCACATCCCAAATCCCCTCTAGAGAAGGGGTAGCGCCCAGCGCCGGGGTATGTCGCCGCGGAACGGAGTCCGCGCCCTACCTTAGCCCTCCACCGGCGCCGAAGGCCGCGCCGCGCGCACCGAGTCCGCGATCGTCGTCGGCAGCACCTCAGGCTCGCCCTTGTGCTGGTCGAACTTCATCGAGAGCGTCTTCGACACGCCGCGCTCCTGCATCGTCACGCCGTAGATGGCGTCCGCCGCGGCGATCGTGCTCTTGTTGTGCGTGATGATGATGAACTGCGACTCCTTCACGAACTGCTTCAGCAGGTTCGTGAAACGGTGGATGTTCGACTCGTCGAGCGGCGCGTCGAGCTCGTCGAGCAAGCAGAAGGGCGACGGCTTGACCATGTAGAGCGCGAAGAGCAGCGCCACCGCGGTGAGCGTCTTCTGGCCGCCGGAGAGGAGCGTGATGCCCTTGAGCTTCGTGCCCGGGGGCTGCGCGACGATCTCGATGCCGCTCTCGAGCGGATCCTCGGCCGTCACCAGCTCGATCTCGGCCCGGCCGCCGCCGAACAGGATGTTGAACGTGTAGGCGAAGTTCTTCCGGATCTGCTCGAAGGTCACCTTGAACTGCTCGAGCGAGGTCTGGTTGATGTCGTCGATGGCCTTCAGCAGCTGCGCCTTTGCGTTGGCCAGGTCGTCGCTCTGCGTCTTGAGGAACTCATAGCGCTGCTTCAGCTCGGAGTATTCCTCGATGGCCACGAGGTTCACGGCGCCCATGGCGCCGAGCCGCTGGCGGAGCGCGTCCACCTCGGCCTTCATCTCGTCCCAGTTGGTCGACTCCATGGACTTGAGATCGTCCTCGGTCGGCTCGCCCTTGTTTTCCTTCTTCTTGCGACGCTTCGGTGCCTTGTAGCCGGGGTCGTTGACCCCGGTTCCGGACGGTAGCGCTCCGGGGTCAGCGACCCCGGCTACAGCTTCCTCATCCTCGTCGAGGTCGAGATCCTTCATGCCCTCGGGCTCGTCATCGGCGTGCCACATCAGCTTGCGCCAGTCCTGCTGGGCGATGTCGGCCTGGAATTCGCGGGTGACCTCCTCGGTCAGGAACTGCACGCGGGCGCGGGTCTCGGCGACCTTGACCTCGTGCTTGGACAGCTCGGTCTGGGAGGACTCGGCCTCGGCGCGGATGGACGAAAGCCCCTCCTCCACCGCGGTGATCTCCGCCTCGACGGTCGAGAGCTCGACGCGGACCTTCTCCACGTTCTCCTGGGCGACGGCGAGGGTCGTGGTGATTTCCTCGGCCCGGCGCTTCTGGCCGGTGCCCTGTTCCTCGAGCACGTTGATCTGCTCGGTCCACGTCTCGAGTTCGATCTGCCGCTGGGTGATCAGCTCTTCGAGCTGCTCGCCGCGGCGCTCCATCTCGGTCAGGCCGCGGTCGAGAACCTCGACCTTCTGGCGGCGCTCGGCCAGCTCGAGGCGGGCCTGCGCGAGGATTTCCTTCTTCTGGTCCCGGTCGGCGCGCTTGTCGGCGATGACGGTCTCGGTGGCGGTGATGACCTGCTTCTGCGCGGCGACGCCGGCCTCGGCCTCGGCGAGCAACGCCTGGGCCTTGGCCAGGCGGGACAGGGCCTCGTCGTGGTCGCGCTTGAGATTGTTGAGCTCGTTCTCCATCCGGGCGAGCCGGTTGACGGCATCGTCGTGCGCCTTCTGCGCGTTCTTTTCCTCGGTGTGGATGGACGCGGCGAGCTGGGAGGTGGCCAGGACTTCCTTGCGCTTCTGCTCCAGCGTCTGTTCGGCCTCGGCGAGGGCGGTGTTGAGCTGGTCGATGACGGCCTTCTGGTCGTCGTGCGCCTGCGACTCCGCCACGACGGCCTTGCCGGTCTCGCGGATGTCGACCTCGCGCTGCACGATGCTGTTGGCCGGCTTCTTGTGGTGGCCGCCGTAGATCAGGCCGCGCCGGTCAACCAGGTCGCCCTTGGCGGTCGCCACCATCAGGAAGCTGAACGCGGGATTCGCCTGCCAGAATTCCAGGAAAGCGCCCAGGTCATCGGCGAGGTAACACGCGGAAAGGATCGAGGCCGCCGGGTGCGACACCTCAAGGTTGGCCACCGCGTCCGTGGCCGGCTTAAGGCCGGCCGGCAGATCGCCGGCCGCTGACTGCTGGCCGCTGACCGCCGGGATCTGAAGGCAGACGCTGCCGATCTTGTCGGTCTCGAGCTGGGCGAGGATCTTCTGCGCGGTGCCGAGATCGGACACGGAGATGGCCTCGACCGAGGCGCCGAGGAGCGCCTCGACGGCCTTGGCGTATTCCGCCCGGACCTCGAGGCCCTGGGTGATCGGGACAAATTTCTGCTCGCCGAAGAGGGAGGCGAAGCGGCCCTGGAGGATGGCCTTGGCGCCCTCGCCGAAGCCTTCCCACTTCTCCTGCAGCTGCTGGAGGAGTTTCAGGCGGGCGGTCTTCTGGGCAAGATTGCGGTCGATCTCCTGCAGCTTGCGCTGGGCGTCACGGAACTTGTGGGTGATGTCCTGCAGCGCGGCCTGTGCCGCCTGCGCCTCGTTGTTCGAGCGGCTCTGCTCGACGCGGGCGGCCTCGACGCGGGCGCGGACCTCGGACAGGGCGGCGGCCGCACCCTCGACGGCGGCGCGAAGGTCGGCGAGTTCCTGCGAAAGGGAGTCGAACTTGTTCTGGCTCGTGCGGGCGTCGACCTCGAGGCCCGAGCTCTCGGTGCGGTGGCGCGCCACGGCGCTCTCCAGCTGCAGGAGGTGGAACTTGTCCTGGCTGAGCTGCTGCTCGGCCTTGGTCAGCTCGCCCTCGGTGACGGCCAGCTCGCGGTTGCGGTCCTGGAAGACGGCGTCCGAGCTGCCGAGCAGCGTGAGCTGGGCGTCCTTGTCCTGCGCGCTGCTGTCCACCTGGGTGGCCAGCTCGCGGCGCTGCATCTCGAGTTCGGAAAGGTCGTCCTTGCCGGCGTCGAGGCGCTCGACGAGGGCGGTGCGCTTGACCTGCGCCATGTTGGCGGCGTTCTCGGCAGCCTCCTTCTGCGAGCGGAGGTCGAAGACGGCCTGCTGGGCGTCCTGCACACGCTGGCCGAGGAAATTGCGGAGGGTGCGGCCCTCGTTGAGCTTCACGCTGCGCTCCTCGAGCGTGGCGCGGCGGGTGTCGGCGGCCTCGCGGAGCGAGTTCACGCGGCCGTCGAGCTCGGCGAGCGCCGTGCTGAGCAGGCCGAACTGGTGGCCGCTCTGGGCCAACGCCAGGTGGCGCAGGCGGAAATTGAGGCGCTTGTAACGCATGGCCTTCGCGGCCTGGCGCTTCAGGGAACCGATCTGGCGGGCGACCTCGGTGATGACGTCGGACACGCGCGCCAGGTTCTGCTCGGTGAGCGAGAGCTTGTTCATCGCCTCGCGGCGCTGGCTCTTGTATTTCGTGATGCCGGCGGCCTCCTCGAACACCACGCGGCGTTCCTCGGGCTTGGACGACAGGATCTGGTCGATCTGGCCCTGCGCCATGATCGAGTAGCTGGTCCGGCCGACGCCGGTGTCCATGAAAAGCTTGTGGATGTCCTTCAGGCGGCACGGCTGGCCGTTGAAGTAATACTCGCCCTGGCCGTCGCGGGCCACCCGGCGCATGATCTCGATCTCGTGGAACTCGCTGCCGAGCTGCTTCTCGCACTCGGTCATGACCAGGGCGACCTCGGAGAACTGGGCCGGCTTGCGGGTGTCGGCACCCTCGAAGATGACGTCCTGCATCTTGCCGCCGCGGAGGGCCTTGGCGCTCTGTTCGCCGAGCACCCAGCGGATGGCGTCGGCGATGTTACTCTTGCCGCAGCCGTTGGGACCGACAATGGCGGTCACACCGGGCTCAAAACTGAGGGTCGTGTTGTCGGCGAAGCTTTTGAAGCCGTGAAGTTTTAGCGCCTTAAGATGCATTTAGCTTAAAGGGCAAACTAGAGGCAGCGGCTCAGCGCCGTGCAATGGAAAAAACGCCGTTTTCCCCTCTGAAAAGTTGCTCCCAAACGCGATTTTGGGCTGGTCAACGCACGGCCGGCGCGCTGGGCGGGCCGGCCGCCTCCGCCCAGCAGTCCAAGTGATATTTTTGCGGGTCGGCCCATGCACCCGGCTACTGGTTTACCGGTCCTCTTGCGTCCCCGCCCCCGCCGGTTATCCCGGTTGCATGACCGGCTCCCCCGATCACATCGCCCGGACCAAGCGCTACATGCCTTGGCTGGTCGCGGTCGCCCTGTTCATGGAGGGCCTCGATTCCACCATCGTCAACACCGCGGTGCCGACCATGGCGGCCAGCCTGAAGGTGGAACCCCTGAGCCTGAAGGCCGTGCTGACCAGCTACACACTGTGCCTGGCGGTCTTCATCCCCATCAGCGGCTGGATGGCCGACCGGTTTGGCACGCGGCGGGTGTTCCGGTGGGCGGTGATCCTCTTCACCCTCGGGTCCCTGTTCTGCGGCCTGGCCCTGAACATCCCCATGCTGGTCGCGGCCCGCGTCCTTCAGGGCATCGGCGGCGCCATGATGACGCCCATCGGCCGGCTGGCCCTCGTCCGCACCTTTCCCCGGTCCGAGATGCTCGTGGCGATGAATTACGTCGTCATCCCCGCCCTCATCGGGCCGCTGCTCGGGCCGGTCACGGGCGGGTTGATCGTCCATTGGCTGCCGTGGCGCATGATTTTTTTCGTCAACTTGCCCATGGGCCTGCTCGGGCTCTGGCTTATCCGGCAATACATGCCGGATTACCGCGGCGCGGAAAGGACGCCGCTGGACTTCCTGGGCTTTGTGCTGCTGGGCGGATCCATTGGGCTGCTGTCCTATGTGCTGGAGATCTTCGGCGAGCACCGGCTGCCCGCGAGCCCCGTCCTCGCCTGGCTGGCCGTCGCCCTGGGCCTGTTTGCCGCCTACGTGTGGCACGAGCGCCGCACGGAGCGGCCGGTCATCCGGCTGTCGCTCTTCCGCACCCGGACGTTCAGCGTCGGCGTGCTCGGCGGCATCATCACCCGTCTCGGGGTCGGCGGCACGCCGTTCCTGCTGCCCCTGCTCTACCAGGTGGGCATGGGCTACCCGGCGTGGCAGGCCGGCCTGCTGACCATGCCGCAGGCCGTCGCCGCCATCCTGATGAAGGTCATGAGCAAGTCCCTGCTCGCGCGCTTCGGCCACCGCCAGATCCTCATCGCCAACACCGTTTGCTTCGGCGCGACGCTCATGGTCTTCACCCTCGTCGGCCCCGGCACGCCCGTGTGGTTCATCCTCTGCCTCAGCTTCGTGCAGGGCCTGTTCTCGGCACTGCAGTTCACGAGCATGAACACCCTGCTCTATGCCGACATCCCGGACCGCGACGCCAGCATGGCCAACAGCATCGCTCTCACCGCGCAGATGATGTCGTGGAGCTTCGGCATCGCCGTCGCCTCGCTCATGACCGGCTTCTTCCTCGGCGGCCTGCCGCAATCGGACCGGGCCGGTTTTGTCGGCGCGCTGCACCACTCGCTGCTCGCGATGGGCACGCTCACCATCCTCTCCTCGCTCATGTTCTGGCGGCTGCGCGCCGACGACGGGAACAACGTCAGCAACCGCCGCACCCCGCCGACTTCGCCCGAAGCCGCCGAGGCGGCGTGAGGCGTGTCCGGCTCACTTGTGGTCCCACGGCAGCCGGAGCTTCAGCTTCGGGTATTTCCAGATGCGGACGACGCCGAACATTTTCCCGGGGTTCAGTATGCCGCGGGGGTCGAGCGCCTTCTTGACGGCCTGCATGGCGCGGACCTGGGCCGGGTTGTGCTGGAGGCGCAGGAAAGGCGTCTTGGCCAGGCCGATGCCGTGCTCGCCCGAGATGGCGCCGCCCAGGCTGACCACGGTCTCCATGAGCTTCTGCACCGCGGCCTCGGCGGCCCTGGTCTCGGCCCGGTTCTCGCGGTGATACATGATGTTCACGTGCAGGTTGCCGTCGGCCAGGTGCCCGAAGGTCGGGATGGGCAGCCTGGACTGCTTCTTCAGTCGGGTGATGAAGCGCGCGAATTTCTCGTAGTTGCGCATCGGAACGACGATGTCCTCGTTGAGCTTTGAATCGCCAAGCTCGAACATCGCGCCCGAGCACTTGCGGCGGACTTCCCACAGCTCCTCGACCTCCGCCCGGTTGGTGGCCTCGCGGAACGCCACGGTGTTCTGCTGCGCCCAGGCGAGCACGTCCTGTTTCAGATCGTCCACCTCGGCGAGCGAGCCCGCGAGTTCCAGCAGGATGACCGGCCGCCCGGCCTGGCCGGGAAACACGGTTTTGCCCGTGGCCCGCTCGGCGCAGAGCACACTCTCGCGGTCGAGGAACTCGCAGATGGCCGGCTGCACGCGCTGCCGGAAAAGCTTCTTGGCGGCGGCCAGCGCCGCGGTCTCGTCCGCAAACGCCGTCAGCAGCGTCCAGCGCGCCGCGGGCATCGGCACGAGCTTGAGCACCGCCCCGGTCACGACGCCGAGCATGCCCTCGCTGCCGATCCACAGGTCGCGCAGGTTGAACCCCGCGGCGAACTTCTTGGTCGCCGTCCCCCACTCCACGAACTCGCCCGTCGGCAGGAAGCCGCGCAGGGCGATGACAAAGTCACGCGTCACGCCGTATTTGCCGCCGTGCATGCCGCCGGCGTTGCAGGCGATGTTGCCGCCGATCGTGCAATATTCCTTCGACGACGGGTCGGGCGGATAAAACCAGCCCTGCGCCGCCGCGGCCCGCTGGATGTCGCCGGTCGTGGCCCCGGCCCCGGCGTGCGCCATGCCGGCGTCGGCGTCGATCCTGATGCCCTTCAGCTTCCGCATGTCGATGACCCACCCGCCGCGCACCGGCGCCGCCGAGCCCATCAACGTCGTGCCGCGTCCGCGCACCGTGACCGGCACACGGTGCCGGTTCGCGAGTTCCAGCACGGGACCGATGTCCTTATCCTTCCGCGGCGTGATAACCGCATCCGGCAGAAACGAGATCTTGCTGCTGTCAAAGGAAGCCGCCCAGCGACCCTCTTTGGAGGTGTCAACGCACGCACCGAGACGGCGTTTCAGGGCGGCAGTGGCGGTCGCAAAGGATTTCATTAGCGAAACAGCTAACAAACCCAGCCAACGCCCAAGGGCAACCTCGCATGACAGAGCTGACGCAAGTTTCGCTTTGAATGTGCCGGCCAATGACTCTCAACTCTCAACCCTCATCTCTCAACTGCGCGCCCCAGCGCGCCCTCCCATGACCCGCGTCCTCCTCACGACCACCTCCTTCCAAGACACGCCCGGCATCCACCACGACATGCTGGCCAAGGCCGGCTTCGAGATCGTCCGCGAGCGCGGCCCGCTCCCCGAGGCCAAGATGCTCGAGCTGGCCGGCCAGTTCGACGCCTACCTCTGCGGCGACGACGCCCTGACGCGCGCCGTCATCCAGAAATCCCTCCCCCGCCTCAAGGTCATCTCCAAATACGGCATCGGCCTCGACAAGATCGACGTCAAGGCCGCCACCGACCTCAAAGTCCCCGTCCTCTTCACCCCGGGTGTCAACCACACCACCGTAGCCGAGCACACCTTCGCCCTCCTCCTTGCCGTCGTGCGCAACCTCGTCGTCGAGGCCAACCATGTCGCCGCCGGCCGCTGGACGCGCATCACCGGCAACGAACTCTGCGGCAAGACCCTCCTGCTCGTCGGCCTCGGTCGCATTTCCAAGGAGGTCGCCATCCGCGCCCGCGCCTTCGGCCTCCGCGTCATCGTGTTCGCCAACTACTGGGAGGAGGACTTCGCCCGCTGGCACGGCATCGAGCGGGTCGAGGATCTCGACGCCGCGCTCAAGCAGGCCGACTTCGTCTCCCTTCACACCAAGCTCACCGAGAAGACCAAGGGCCTGATCAACGCCCGCCGTATCGGTCTGCTCAAGCCCGGCGCGGTCATCGTCAACACCGGCCGCGGCGAGCTGATCGAGCTCGCCCCGCTCGTCGAGGCCATCAAGGCGGGCAAGATCCGCTACGGCGCCGACGTGCTCGACCAGGAGCCACCGCCCGCCGACCACCCGCTGCTCGGCCTCCCCGGCACCGTGCTCACCCCGCACATCGGTTCCCGCACCCACGAAAGCGTCCAGCGCCAGGCGAGCTGCGCCGTGGATAATCTGACTCTCTTCCTGGCTGGCAGGAAACCCATCGCTCAAGCCAACGAGATTTAAATCCCAATAATTGTCACAGAGACCACAGAGTCCTCACAGAGATCACTGAGCCCGTGTTTCCTCCGTGCCCTCTGTGTCATCTCAGTGTCCTCTGTGCCAAAAAATAGAACACCTTTCTCCCATGCCCGAACAATTCTTCATCGTCCCCGAGTCCCAGCACAACGCGCTCATCCAGGCCGCCTACCAGCACCGCGGTTTCCATGCCGATGAGGCCGCCGAGGGGGCGCGCTTCTGCGCCGAGGCCTCGCGCCACGGCATCCGCACGCACAACGGCATCAAGGCCCTCCACCTCGACCACCTCTTCGGCTCCGGCTCGAAGGGCTGCGTGCCGGGCGCGCAAATTGTCGAGAAGCCTTCGAAGTTCGAGGCCACCAAGATCTGGGATGCCAACAAGAAGCTCGGACAGTCCACCGCCTACCGCGCCATGGCCGAGGCCATGCGCCTCGCCGACAAATACGGCGTCGGCACCGTGTCCGTGGACAACGCCTTCCACTACCTCTGGGGCGGCGGCTACGTGATGGACGCCGCGAAGAAGGGCTACATCGCCTACACCAACTGCACCGCGGCGCTCGCCGAGGTCGTGCCCTTCGGCGGCAAGTTCCCGACGCTCGGCACCAACCCGCATTCCTGGGGCTTTCCCACCACCGACGCCGTCGGTTACCCGATCGTGATCGACTGGGCCACGTCCGTCGTCGCCATGGGCCGCGTCCAGCAGCTGAAGCGCGAGGGCAAGCAACTTCCGCCGCTCGCCGCCGTGGACAAGGACGGCAACCCGACGACCGATCCGAACCTCGCCACGTCGCTCCTCCCCTTCGGTGCCCACAAGGGTTACGGCCTCTCGCTCATCAACGAGATCGTCGGCGGCTTCATCGGCGGCTCGCTGCCGACCATCCGCAACCGCTGGGACCAGGTCGGCGCCGGCGACAAGGGCACCTGCGTGTTCTTCTTCCAGGTCATCCACCCGGAGGCCATCAGCAGCGGCGCCTTCGCCAAGGGCCGCAACCAGCAGCAGAACGTCAAGGCCGTCATCGACGACGTCCTCGGCCACGGCAACGAGAAGTCCATGCTCCCCGGCCAGCTCGAGGCGACTTGGGCCGCCCACACCGCCAAGGCCGGCGGCCTGCTCTTCAGCGCCGCTGAGGTCGCCGCCTTCAACGAACTCGCCACCGAGGCCAGACAGCCGCTTTGGAAACCGGAGTCGTTCAAGACGGTGACGATCTGACGAGGCAGAGACCTGAAACTTGAGACCTGAAACCTGAGGAAACTCGGTTTCGGGTCTTTCTTTTGGAGAGCCCAGCTCCAGCTGGGCCGTTACTTGCCGTCCCACTTCTCCCGTATCTTCTGTTTTCGACGTCTTTTGAAATAATCCGAAATGTCGGTGACATGCATGGCCGCGAAGATCACGAGCTACATTACAACTGTTCCAATAATTGCGGCCATCCTCAGGTCTCAGGTTTCAGGTTTCCGTCTCTTTGGTCAGCTCCAGCGCCAGCGTGCGCACGCCCTTGAGGTCGGTCTTGCCGGTGCCGAGCATCGGGATCTTCTCCACCTTCCGCAGGATCTTCGGCACCCAGAGATTGGGCAGGCCGGAATCGAGCAGCTTGGTGCGCAGCTGCTCGATTGTGATGTCCTGCGTCGTGAGCACGACCAGCGCCTCGCCCTTCGTGGCGTCGGGAATGCCCGTGATGGCCACTGCCGGGCCGTCGGTCTGTTCCAGGCCGAGCAGGTCGACGCAGCGCTGCTCGATCGTGCCGTGCGGCACCATCTCGCCGCCGATCTTGGAGAAGCGCGAGAGCCGGCCCTCGATGAAGAGGAAGCCGTCATTGTCGAAGCGGCCGAGGTCGCCCGTGACGAACCAGCCGTCCTTGAGCGCGGCCGCCGTCTTCTCCGCGTCCTTGAGGTAGCCGGGAAACACGTTCGCCCCGCGCAGCCAGAGCATGCCGGTCGAGGTCATGGGCAGCTCCGCGCCGGTGTCGGGGTCGACGATGCGCGCGGTCATGCCGGGCATCAGGCGGCCGACGGCCCCGGTGCGCTTGCCGAGCTGCTCCTCCGCCGTGGACGTCGTGATCGGCGGGTTGTGCTGGTTGATATTGGTGGCGGGCGTCGTCTCGGTGAGACCGTAACCCTGCAGGATCTCGATCCCGAACTGGCCGAGGAAGGACTCGTAAAGGTCCATCGTCAGCTTCTCCGCGCCGGTGACGACGAGGTTGAGCGACGCCAGCTCCTCCTTGGTGGCCTTCTTGAGGAAGGGCCGGACAAAGGTCGGGGCGCCGAGCATGACGGTTGCCTTCTCCTGCTGGATGGCCTCGACGATCTTCTTGGTGTCGAGCGGGCTCGGCACGGTGATCACCTTGCAACCGCGCAACATCGGATACCACAGCGTCACGGTGAAGCCGAAGGAATGAAACACCGGCAGGCACGCCATCAGCACGGCGGTGTCGGGCAGGATGGATAGCGAGGAGATCTGCGCGCAGTTCGCGAAGATGTTGCGGTGCGTGAGCACAACGCCCTTCGGCTCGCCCGAGCTGCCGCTGGTGAAGAGCAACGCGGCCTCCTCGCGGTCGCCCGTCCGGGGCAGATCAAGCAGGTCGGCCACCCACTGGTTGGGCAGCAGCCAAGCCGCCAGCAGCCACGGCACGATGGCCTTCTTGCCGCCGGCGGCCTCGATGGCCTTCTTCAGGTCGAGCGTGTTCTCCGGGAACGGGAAATTCGGCACCTTGGCCCGCATGGCGTCGGCCGTGATGACGGTGTTGATCTCGCCCAGCTTGAGCGAGGCCTCGACGGCGGCCTTGCCGGCGGTGAAGTTCAGGTTGACCGGCACCTTGCCGGCGAAGGCGACCGCCAGGTTGGCGATGTGCGCGCCCGCGCCCGGCGGGAGCACGATGCCGACGCGTTTTTCCGGCACGGTCTTCCGCAGGTGGCGGGACAGGGCAGACGCCACGGCCAGCAACTGGGCCGCCGTGACCGGCCGCCGGTCGGCGGTGCGGTCCACGATCTCGACGTGGCGCGGCCGCTTGGCCAGCGACCGGGCGATCTCGCGGCCGAGGTGGCGCCGGAGCATCGGGCGCTCCTGGAAGGCCAGCTCACCCACGTCGAGCATGGCCTTGCGCATGTGGGCGACGTCGGCCTGCGCGCTCGGAATCGCGGGACCGAACACGACACACACCGGCGTCGGCATCAGGCGCGGGGATTTCCAGAGATAGCGGTTCCCCGCGAAGGAATAGATCGAGCCCCACAGGCCGTCGATGGCGGCGGGCACCACCGGGACGTGCGAATGCTTGACGATCGTCTCGAAGCCGCGGCGCAGCTCCATCAGCTGGCCGGTGCGGGAGATGGCACCCTCGGGGAATATGCAGACCAGTTCGCCGGCGTTGAGGGCGTCCCATGCCAGGCGGATGCCCTTGAGCGGCTTGTTGGGATTGACCGGGATGACACCGGCGGCGCGGAAGAGGAAACGGACCACCGGGCTTTTTGCAAAACCCGCGAAGGCCACGAAACGCAGCGGCCGCGGCGAGGCGATCTGCAATACGACGGCGTCGACATAGGACAGGTGGTTGCAGAGCACCAGCGCCCCGCCCTCCGGGATGTTGTCGGTGCCGATCCGCCTTACCTTGTAGAAAATCCGCCCGACGAGGCGCATCACCGTGCACACCGTCTGGTGCGGCAGGTGGTAGAGCGCGTAGGCCAGCATGGCCAGCGTGACGGCCGCCATGAGGAAGAACTGCGTGCTGACCGGGAGAGCCAGCTGCGCATCGCTGGCCACAAACCAATAGACCCCGCTCGCCACCACGCCGGCAAGGCTGTCGAGCAGGCTCACGCCCGCCAGGATGCGGCCGCGCCGATGGTCGCCGGCCTTCTCCTGGATGAAGGCATAGAGCGGCACGAGGAAGAAGCCCGTCGAGAAACCCGTGGCGATCATCAGCAGCGTGAACCGCGTCGTGCCCGGCACCGTGAAGCCCAGCGCGATGAGCGCCACGGCCAGCATCGCCCCGCCGAGCGGCGCGAGCCCCAGCTCGACGCCGCGGCGCGAGAGCAGGCCGGCGAGCAGGTTGCCGATCATGGTGCCCACGCCGACCATCAGCAGCAGCTTGCTCGAGGTGAGCGCGGCGTCGGGTCCGCCGTGCGTCAGCTCAAAGCCAACCTGCTGGATCAGCACCGTGGCGTAACCGCCCACGCCATAAAAGAAGCAGATGCCCATCGTCGCCCGCCACAGGGGGCGTGCCCGCCAGACCTCGGCCACATCGGTGAAATGCCTCACCCACAGGCTCCACCGGAAAGGCTCGGTGGAGTGGGACTTTGTCGGGTCAGCGACCTGGAAGAGCGCCCAGGCAAACACGGCCAGCGCCGTCAGCACCCAGGCGGTGTTCAGCGCGGCCGTCCACGGATCGCCGCCCGCTGAAAACCAGTGGGAAAACAGCGCGCCGCCGGCGAATGAGCCCACGAGGATCGCGGTGATGTTGAACATCTCCATGTAGCCGACCCAGCGCGACAGGCGCTGCGGGCCCACGTATTCGAGCAGGATGCCGCGCTTGGCCGGGGCCAGAACGGCGGTCTCGGCCGACAGGAGAAAAAAGCAGGCCATGGCGCCCCAGAAGGATTTCATCCACAGCGCTCCCGCGAGCAGGAGCATCACGCCGATCTGGGCGATAAGCGTTCCGTTGAGCACAGTGCGCTTGGGAAACCGGTCGGACAACCACCCGCAAATCGGACCGAAGGCCACATACGGCAGGACCAGCAGGGCCGCGATGAGCGCCAGGATGGGCTTCGAATCCTCACCCGAGGCCCGGGCCAGCTGCTGCGCGAGCGCGCCCAGCATCATCTTGGCGGCACAATCGTTGAAGGTTTCCTGGGCCTGCGCCGTCAACAAGGCCGCAAGCGAAGCACGGGGGGATTTCATGCGGGGGGAACACCCCAGACTGTGCGAGGGCAAAGGCGTTGGGCAAGACCTTCCTTGATCGAACACTCGCGATCAATCGGCAGGGGCGCTTGTCCTCAAGCGCCTTTCGAGGGCCGTAGGGGGCAACGGCCCCTGCCCCTCAGGCGGTCGGCTTCCAACTCCGCAGATCCCGCGCGAGCGCGCCGAAGCCGTTGGGAAAATCATTCTCGAGCCGGCGAAGGTCTCCGTGATGCCGGCTGACCTCCTGCACCGCCCGCTGGATGCCGTGCGGCAACGACGGCCGGTCGGTGCCGTAGACCTTCCATTTCAAATCGCGCCGGGTGTAGGGCGGACGGCCGGTCTGCTGCCCCGTGATCCACGCGTCCTCCGTGATCGAGGTGTCGCGTCCGCACAGCAGCCACGCCTCCAGCGCGGGCACACACAGGCCGACCGCGCGCAGCACCCGCTCCCGGCCCAGGACAGGATGAGCCGGGTCGGGCGGACCGAAGCGCGGGCGCGGTGACGGCAGATTCTTCAGCGCGCGCCGGAAGACCGCCCGCAGCCGGCAGATCCGGCAATAGGGATGATAATAGCCAGGCGCCTCGTGTTCCGCCGTGTGGACGGGCGTGTCGTCCGAGTCGACGACGACCACGAGCCCGTCGGCGCGCGTGTTGAAATGCAGGTGTCGGAGGATGGCCGGCAGCACGAGCTCGACCGAAGGCCAGCCGCGGGCCCGCAGGGACGGCGTGATTTGGTTGAACTTCTGCCCGAGCACATATTCCACCAGCACGCGCAGCGCCGCCTCGTCCACCGGGGATTCACTCAGCAGGGCGATGTTCATTTAGGAGAAACCACGGAACACACAGAATACACGGAAAGAAATACTTCCCGACCGGTCATTCTGAGCACAGCGAAGAATCCAGTCGCAGGCGCACAACTGGATCCTTCGCTGCGCTCAGGATGACACGCAAATTGGGTTTGATGCATTATTCCGTGTGTTCCGTGCATTCCGTGGTGACCCATCCGGTCATTCCCCCGGTATCCCGCCCAGGATGCCGCTATACCAGAGGTCGCCGAGGTGCGCCTCCTTCATCAGGTCGAGCAGGTCGGTGCGCTCGGACAGGCGCATGAAGGTCGCGGCGTTGCCCGCCTTGCTGGCGAGCACGACCTCCTCGGGATGGTCCTTGAAGAGGTCCAGCAGGTAGGGCGAATGCGTGGTCGTGATGACCTGCACCGCGGCGCGCTCCATGCCGGCGTCCTGGGGATAACTCAGCCGGTAAAGCGCGTCGCGCACCTCGCGGAGCATCCGGGGATGCACACCGCGATCCGCCTCCTCGATGCACACCACCGTGGGCGGCACCGGCGCGTGCGCCAGGGCCAGCGTGGCCAGCAGATAGAGCGTGCCTTGCGACAGGCTGTCGGCCGCAACGCGCTCGTCGCCGCCGGCCAGCCGGGCGACCAGTTCCACGCGGCCGTCGCCGGCGTCACGAAAATCCAACCCGGCGAACTCCGGCAGGATCCGGCAGAAATCCTCCTCAAACGTCTTCCACGCGGCCGGCGCCTGCTCGCGCCGACCCGCCAGCACGGCGGCCAGGTTGCCGGCGTTGGACGCCAGCTCGGCTCCGTCAGTGCGTTTCGCGGGCACCGCCATCGCGTAATGGTCGAACAGGTAGGCGCGGATGCCCTGCAGCCGGGTGCGCAGTTCCGCCCACTCCCCTTCCCCGCCGATGCCCGGCGCATGGTCCACCACGAGCAGGTTGCAGACGAGTTCCTCGGAGGTGCAGCCCAGCGTCACGCGGACGTTCTGGAACGGCGCGTTGAAGTGAAACTCGATCTGCGGGCCGTCGGGTTGCTGACCCTTGAGCTCGTGGGCATGGGTGACCGGCAGGCCGGAGAGCGTGCGCAGCCGCAGCAGCGCCTGGATGAGGCTGGTCTTGCCACTGCCGTTCGGCCCGATGACGAGGTTGAACGGCTCGAGCCGCACTGCCGCCGAGCGCAGGGCCTTGAAGTTCTTGAAGTGGACGGCGGCGATCACGAAAGAGGTCTACTGAAATCCAGACAGGAACCGAGGAATTTTTTAACTACGGATTTCGCGGATTCTGACGGATGGATTCTCACTTCCTGTCATTCTGAGCGCAGCGAAGAATCCAGTCGCTGGCGCACAACTGGATCCTTCGCCGCGCTCAGGATGACAAACAGGTTTGTTCTGCCTCCAACCGTGTCCTTCCCTGCGATCCGTGGCTAAATCAGATCCCGGCGCAAGCGGGCTGAAAATGATTGGAAGAACGCGCCGCCCCGTTACGTTACCGCTCCGTCACCCCTCTCCCGCCCGATGATCACCTTTTCGCGCCCGGTTCTCGCCCTCTGCCTGGTCAACCTGTTCCTCACCGGCTTGCTCGCCGCCCAGGACACGCGCAAGTGGTCGGCCTGGCGCCCGATCGACGAACAGCTCGCCGGCGTCCGCATCCGCACGAGCTACGACAACAACGAGGGCCGCGGCTGGGCCGACGGCAGCCACCGCTGGCTCATCGAGGTGAAAAACAACCTCAAGCGCACGACAGTGAAGGTCGCCCTCGGCTTCGCCGCAAAGGACCCGCGAACCAAACAATGGGAGGCGCCGACCGAGGCGAGGCCCCCGTCCGTCAACTTCGCGCTGGAGCCGGGTGAGGTCTACGAAGGATCGGCCATCGGGTCCGAGAAGGGCGGTTTTGATTACCTCTACGCCATCACGCCCCTGAACGAGGAGGGCAAGCCGGCCGGCCGACCCGCCCGCGGTCTGGCCAGTTCCCGCATCGTGTCCAAGCCGATCGCGGAGAGCTCGCTAGTGGCGAACGCCGCCTTCGCCAAGGCCTTGGCGCCCGAGCAAAAGATCGCCCGCGATGCCACGCCGCCTGCTCCGCCCGCCCCTGCTGCATCGACTCCTGCCGCCACTCCTGCCGTCGCCGTGACCGAACCCAGCAAACCGGCCAGCGCGCCACAGGTGACGCCCGCCGCCCTGCCCATGACCGCCCCGACGCTGCCACCAGCGGCCACCGAGGGCCTCGATGCCACGGGAAAATTCGCCCTCTGGTCGCAACGCGCGCAACAGGGTGACGCGGAATCGATGTTCGAGCTGGGCCGCGCCTGCCGCTTCGGGCAGGGCTCTACCCAGGACCATGCCGCGGCCACCGAGTGGTATCGGCAGGCCGCCCTCCGCGGCCATGCCGGGGCGATGACGAAGCTGGGCTTTGCCTACGACAGCGGTCTCGGCATCGGGCGCGACGAGGCGGCCGCCATCGACTGGTGGAAGAAGGCCGCGGCCGCAGGCGAGCCTGACGCCGCCAAGAAACTGGCCAAGCTTGGCCTCGCTCCCTAAGCCGCTTCCGCCGGCTCAATACGGCCCGCGGATGTGGACGGCGACCTCGCGCTCGTAATAGGCCGCCAGCTTCACGTGGCGGTCGGCACCGAGCGGGGCAAGGACAGAGGCCCGCGCGTTGCCCTGGGCCTGTGCCGCATTGCGTGCTCCCGGGATGAGCACGCTCACCGCCTCGAAGTCGAGGCACCAGCGCAGCGCCATCTCGGCCATCGTCATGCCGGCGGGCACAAGTGGCTTCAGGCCGTCGGCCAGCGCGACGCCCTTCTCGAACGGCAGGCCCGCGAAGGTCTCGCCGACGTTGAACGACTGGCCGTCGCGGTTGAAGTTGCGGTGGTCGTTCGCCGGGAACTTCGTTTGCGCCGTCATCTTGCCACCGAGCAGGCCGCTGGCGAGCGGCAGGCGGACGATGAGCGCCACGCCGTTGCGCCGGGCGGCATCGAAGAGCGTGTGGATGGGCTTTTGGCGGAAAATATTGAAGATGATCTGGAGCGCCGCGCAGCCGGGTTGGGCGCAGCACCAGAGCGCCTCGTCCATCGCCTCGACGCTGGCGCCGTAGGCCTTGATCTTGCCCTCATGCTGGAGCTCCGCCAGCCAGCCGAACAATTCACCGCGCATCAGCACCTCGGGCGGCACGCAGTGGAACTGGGTCAGGTCGAGCGCGTCCACGCCCAGCCGCTTGAGCGAGGCCTCGGTGTGCTGCCGCACCGCCGCACGAGTGAAATTGGCCGGCCAGCCGGGGTCGGAGAAGCGGCCTAGCTTGGTGGCGACAAAGACCCGGTCGTTGAGTTTCGCTTCCTTCAGGAACTGCCCGATGAGTTTCTCGCTACGACCGTCGCCATAGACGTCGGCGGTGTCGAAGAAGGTCGTTCCCGACTCGTAGGCCGCGCGCAGCGTGGCAAGGGCGGCCTCGTCGGTGACATCCCCCACCCCGCGCCGAGTTGCCAGGTGCCGAGACCGATCTCACCGACCAGCCGGCCGGTCTTGCCAAAGATGCTTGAATTCATCGCCGGCACACTTGCCTGCTCATGCGTCGACGACAAGCCCTGGCTGTCACTGGTAGGGCGGTGAGTCCCTTCACCGCCTCCGCGTGCGGCGCGGAACGGAGTCCGCGCCCTACCTCAATTCTCCGGTGCCAGCATGTCGCCGAGCTTCGCCGTCGCGATACGAGTGAAAAAGGCCGTCGGGTCGGGCCGGAGCAGCGTGCCGCCGAGCGTTATTGTCTCCTTCGTCCTGGCGTAGCCGAGATCGTCCTTGGCGCCGCTCAGCAGGCGCAGCTTGCCGAACAGCTCCTCGAGCTTGCCCCGGCCGGCGATGGTCAGCGAGGCGTTGAGCGGCTGCTCCAACATTGGCTTGTCCGCTACATAGGTCACCGTGCCCCGGCCGATCAGCCGGACGTCGGGCGACACGAGACTGATATCTTCCATGGTCACGTTGAGCGATTCATCGCGCGCGAGCTTCACGCTGAGCTGGTCGTAGGGCAGCTCGCCGATACTTTGCGCCATCTGGTCCACGAAATAGGCCTGGCCCGCGACCTTCTCGGCCGTCCGGGTCACCTTCTCCGAGCCAAAGATGGAGCCGAGCACCGAGGCGCCGAGCTCGACGGCCTTGGATGTCATGGAGATCTTGTTGGTGGTGCGCTGCAGGCCGCGGAAGACACCCGCGCGGCTGGTGAGGTCGAAGGTGCCGTGGCTGCGCTCCAGCGTGCGGGCCAGTGTCTCGCCGCTGGCCGTGAACCGCCCGTTGACCGTGAACACGCCCTCGATCGTCGCCGGCTTGGCCGGTTCAAGCGCCTTGAACAGCTTGCCCGCGTCAAACTCGGTCAGCGAGAAATCCCCCGTCAGGTCATACGGCTGCACCCCGCGGGTGAAGCCGACCCGCGCCTTCGCCGTCAAACGGCCCTTCTCGCCGAAGGCGGCCTCCAGTTTTTGCAGGGTGACATCGGCCGGCTCGATCAGCACGAGGCCGGTCAGGCCGGTCATTGACCAGTCGGTGCCGCGCTCGACGGACTTCACGTCGAGCGCGAGCCGCCCCGTGAAACGCGACCAGGCCGGCGTGGTGTCCGCCACGACCTTGGCCGGAGTCGCTGTCGTCACCGGTTTTTCACCCGCGCCTGCGGCGGGTGCCAGAAAGACCCCGAGCACCGCAAGCGCATCCGCCAGCTCGATGTGTTCGCCCGCCAGCTTACCGTTGACGGCGAAGCCGCGTCCGGCCGGCGTGAGATCCATCGTGAAGCCAAGGTCCGAGCGCTGGCCCGCGCGGTCCAGCAACAGCGGAGCCTGCACGGAGATCTTCCCGTCGGACTGGGCCACGGCGCGGAAACTGAGGTTCGCCACCGGCAGGGTCTCATTGGTGAGCGTGGTCACGAGGCCGTTGACCGTCATCCGCGCCTCCAGCTGGTTGACCGGACCAAGGGCTGCGCGCACCTCGCCACTGGCGCGCCCGGCGGAGACCGCCTGCGTGCCGGCAAACATCGGCTGCGCGGCAAGCGCCGGCACCTCCAGCGTGAAAGTCATCGCTCCCTGCAGCCCGGCCGCAGCGGACTGTGTCGCCTCACCCTTGGCGGCCAACAGCAGCGTCCCACCAGAGCTGCGGACCGTGACGTCGCCGCTCTGCAGCTTGGCGCCGGTCTTGCCGGCCAGCTCGAACACAGGCCGGGCCTCGATCTGCAGGCCGGTGAGCGCCGGCTGGCCCTGCTCCGTGAGTGAAACATCCGACAGCCTGAAGGCGGCCGGGGCGCGCACGGTCAGCTTGTCACCGTCCACGGCGAGCACCAGGTCGCCCGCGCTGACGAAGCCCCCGAGTTTAGCACCGGGCATTGTCAGCGGGAGCGCAGACAAAGGCACGCGACCGAGTGCCACGCGCACGAGCTCGACGGCGCCGGTTGCCCCGGTTGCCTCCGCGTGTCGCGTGGTGAGATCAAACACAAACGGCCGCAGCGCGGTCGCCTTGCAGAGGTCGAGACCCGCGGCATCCGTCACGCTGGCCTGGAGGCGCCGCAACTCGATCTTCTGCCCGGCCAGGGTGAAGTCGGCCTCGCCCGCGGCCTTGACCCGGCCGAGTGGCAGCCAAGGCGCAAGCAGCGTCGGCAGATCCGCCGTGTAGGTGGTCACGATCGTGACGGAGGGATCGGGTCCGACCGGCAGTGTAACCTTGGCTTGGGCGGAAAGCATGTCTCCCGCCGGGGTTTTCAGCGTGAAGCCCGAGACGGTGGCCTGCATTTCCTGCCTCGTCAGCACCGCCTCAAACGCCAGCGATACATCGGCCTTCGTCAGGAGCAGTTCGCCGGCCTGCACGATGTTCAGCTGCCCGATTTGCAGCGGCTGGACCGCGCGCAGCAGCAGGCGGTCGCTCTCGCCCGTGATGGCCAGCTGGCCCGTGATCATGCCGCCGGACACATCGGCCGCCGACACAAACGGCCGCACCCAGGCCAGCGGCAGGCCGCGAAGCGTGAGCGTGAGGGCCTCGCCCGGGATGGAGCCGCCGACCTGCAGGCGGCGCTCCTTGAAATTGATCTCGGCGGCACGTGCCGCCGACAGCTCGAGCACGGGCTGGTCACCCGCGAGCGTGAGGTTGAGCTGGTTGAGCCGGGCCACGCCGTCGGCCTCGGCCAGGTCGAACTGCGCCGCGACCTTGACCGCCCCGATCGCCCGCCAGGCCGGCTCAAGCAATTCCAGCCGGCTGACCTCGGCCGTGAGGCCGCCCTGCAGGCTGGCCGCGAGGCTCGTGGGATTGAAGGTGAAGCGGCCGTCGCCTCTCGCATTGAAATCCGGCAGCGCGGCACCCAGGAAGAACGGTTCCAGCTGGGCCGTGCGCGCGAGAAGCTTCCAGTCGCCGGCATACTCCTTGCCACCGGCCGGCAGCGTGGCGCGCACGGAGAGGACGTTCTCCGCGGTGCCGCGGATGAGCGTGTCGATGGTAAGACCGTAATTTTCGCCCGCCGTGGTGATCCCGAGTTCCGCCGCGATTTTCAGCTGCTCCTCGCCCGAGAGATTCCGACCCTCCGCATCCACGACCGCAGTCAGGCTGACGCGGCTGAAGGTTTTTTGCTCCGTTTGCAGGGCGCGCAGGGTCACCGCGGTGCGGAGCGTGGCGACGCGGGCGGACGGGGCCGGATTCTTCAGCGTGGCGGCTAGGACAAGCGTGCCCTCCTGCCCCGGCGAAAACTTGCCACCGGTGATCTTGTATTCAGCCGTAAGCGGCGGCCCCCCGGCCGAGCCGGGCAGCAGTGCGCGGCCCTCGATGAAGCAATCGTCCAGGACGAGCGCGAATGGCAGCTTGATCTGGGTCATCACGCCCGGCGCGGCTGCGGGCGCCCCCGCGGCGGCGGCCGTGGTTTTATCACGCGAAAGACGGCTGGCATCAACCACCAGGCCGCTGCCGGCCAGCCGGCTGATCACGAGGCGGCGACGGAACAGGAGCTGCGTCAGGGAATAATCAGCCTCGAGCTGCGCGAGCTGCACGGCGAGGCCGCCTTTCTCCATCCGCACCCCGGCGAGCCGGATCCGCGACAGGCCCGCAGCAACGGTCGACACCTCGAACTTGAGGCCCGGTTCGCCCTGCACGGCCCGCAACACCGCCCAGCGCTGCACCGCCGGCGTCAGCGCGAGGACGCCGAGCCCGAGATTGAGCGCGAGAAACAAGCCGAGGAAGATGAGCAGCAGGCGGGCCGGCTTCATGAACAGGTGAGGTTACGACACAGGATGGTGACGCAGCTTGCGTGGTCCGGGCGACATTGAAATGGGCGCCAGCGCAAAAGGCCGCCCGCAGGCGGCCTCTCGCGCTGGCTCCGCTTACCTGGCCGGCCAGGGCAGCTCGCCGGCCGGGGTGAGCTCGTCACCCAGGCCCATCGCGCGGCGGACATTGGCCACCGCGACGTTGTAGCTGTAGTAGGCCTGGAGCTGGTTGAGGCGGGCCGTGGTCAGGTCAACCTGCGAGGTCAGCACGTCGAGCTGCGTCGCAGTGCCGGCGCCGAAGCGGGCGTTGGCGAGGCGGACGGCCTCCTCGGCCTGCTCGACGACCTTCTGGGATGCCTCGGCGAGCTCGGTGGCCTGCTGGTAGGTGGAGATGGCGCGGCGGACGTCGACGTCGACGCTGAGCTGGGCCTCGGCGACCGAGAGCTTGGCCAGCTCGAGCTGCGAGCGGGCCTGGGCGACGCGGCCGGCCGTGGCGCGGCCGTCGAAGATATCCCACGAGGACTGCAGGCCGACCGTCCAGCCATCGCGGGCATTGGACAGGCTGCTGGAACCAGTGGAATTCATCCGCCAGTCGTAGGCGCCGTAGGCGGAGACCGTCGGCAGGTAGTTGGAACGCTGGACGGTGATGCCCTGCTCGGCGGCGGCCTGGATCTTGTAGAGGCGCTGCAGGTCGGGCCGCTTCTCGCGGGCTGACACCAGCGCGGAGCGAAGGTCATAATCAACCGGGTGAAACTCGAGGGTGCCGATGAACTCGGGAACCTTGGCCACGTTCTCGGTGCTGGTGTTGACGAAGCCGAGGGACTGGCGGAGCTCCTCGATGGCGAGACGGTGCTCGTTGCGGGCGGTGATGAGGGCCGGCTGGGCGTTGGCCAGGGCGACCTCGGCACGGAGGACCTCGAAGTTCGACACGGTGCCGGCCTCGAAGCGGTTCTTCACGTCCTGCAGCTGGCGCTGGAGGAGCTCGATGTTCTGCTCCTGGACCTTGATCCGCTCGCGGTTGACGAGGACGGTGTAGAAGCGAGTGCGGACCTGCAGCAGCGCGTCGTTGATCACGGCGCGCAGCGTGAGCACGGCCGCGTCGAGCGCGAGCTTCTGGGCCTCCACGCTGGCGCGCACGCCGCCGCCGGAATAAAGCACCTGGCGGGCGGTGATGTTGACGGACCAGTTGTGGTCGCGGCCGTTGCCGCTGATCTCGTCGGCATTGCGGGAGTAGCCGGCGGAGGCGCCGACGTTCGGGATCTGCGCGGAGCGGACCTCGAGGACGATGCCCTGCTGCTGGCGGATGCGCTCCTTCGCCTGGCGGATGGCGAAGTTGTTATCGAGAGCGAAGCCGAGGGAATACGGCAGGTCGAGGCCCTCGGGCACGGCGAACTCGGGATCGGGCTTGCCGTCGTTGATCTGGGCGACGGCAGGCAGGACCGCGAGGAGGCTGGCTCCCACGAGGAAGAGGCTGGGCAGACGCATAAGGGATTTCATGAGAAGGGACGGAAGGTTACTTGGCAAGGGCGGGCTCGGCGCCGGCGGACACGGGAGCCGGGGCGTGGGCCCGGGCGGTCTTGGCGTGATCCTTGGCGATGAGCATGTAGAAGGCGGGCACCACGTAGAGGGTGAAGACCGTGCCGACCGCCATGCCGATGACGAGCACCCAGCCGATCGAGTTACGGGCCGCGGCGCCGGGGCCGGTCACGAAGATCAGCATCACGTGGCCGAACACAGTGGCGGCGGAGGTCATCAGCACCGGGCGCAACCGGGTGGCGGCGGCGCGGCGGATGGCGTCGATCTTGGCCACGCCCTGCTCCTGCAGGGTGTTGGCGAACTCGACGATGAGGATGCCGTTCTTCGCGATGAGGCCGACCAGCGTGATGAGGCCGATCTGCGAGTAGATGTTCAGCGAGGTCTTCCAGAGGAAGATGGGCACCATCGCGCCGACCAGCGCCAGCGGCACCGAGCCGAGCAGGATGATGAAGGGATCGCGGAAGCTGTTGAACTGCGCGGCGAGCACCAGGAAGATCAGCACCAGCGCCAGGACGGCCGCGGACCAGAGGGCGTTGCCCTCGTTGCGCAGCTGGCGGGACTGGCCGCCGTAGTCGATGGTGTAGCCGGCGGGCAGGATCTCGGCGGCCTTGGCCTCGAGCTTCTTCAGCGCGCCATCGATGCTCGGGCCGACGCCGGTGATCTTGACCGAGTTGAGCTGCTGGAAGCGGTTCAGCGTGCGGGGCTGCACCGTCTCCTTGAGCGTCGCGATCGTGGAGAGCGGGACGAGGCGGCCGTTGGGACCGCGCACATGGTAGTCGAGCAGCTGCGCGGCGTTCAGGCGCTGGCCGCGCTCAACCTGCGGGATGACGCGGTAGCTGCGGCCGCCGTTGATGAACCGGTTGACGTAGCCGCCGCCCAGCATGGAGCCGAGGTCGCGGGCGATGTCCGTGAGGTTCAGTCCCATCGAGGCAACCTTGTCCTTGTCGATCTCGATCTCGACCTGCGGGACGTCGAACTTGAGGTCGGTGTCCGCGAAGTAGAACGTGGGCGCGCCGCCGCCGGCGTTGGCCTCGGTGTTGGCGTAGAGCGCCAGCTGCTGGGCGTATTCCTGCATCTCCTTGTGGTCGGCGGTGGAGCGGATGACGAACTCGATGGGCATCGAGCCGCCGGAAGGCAGCGGATCGGGCGTCGTGATGACGACGTTCATGCCGGGGATGCCGGCAGCCGGGCCCTGGAGGGACTGCTCGATCTCGAGCGCGGAGCGTTTCCGGTCCGACCACGGCTTGAGGATGATGCCGGAGAAGCCGAAGCTGGTGCTCGTGAGCTGGAAGGAGTTCTCATACTCGGGCACGGCCTCGAACATCTTCTGCACTTCCTTCGCGTAGATGACGTTCTGGTCGATGGTCGAGGTCGGCGACGGCAGCAGCAGGCTGAACACAACGCCCTGGTCCTCCTTGGGCGCGAGCTCGCGCTGGGCCAGGAAGAAGAAGGGCACGAGCAGCAGCGTGAAGAGCACGGCGCCGGTGATGGTCACGGGCACCCAGCCGAGGCTGGCGCCGACGATCCGCTCGTAGCGGTTGCGGACGCGGTCGAAGAAGTGGTTGATCGTGCCGCTGAGGCCCTGGTCCTCGTGCTCGTGGTCCTTGAGCAGGTGGGCGCTCATCATCGGCGAGAGCGTGAGTGCCACGAAGCCGGACACGGCGACGGCGCCGGCGAGCGTCATGGCGAACTCGCGGAAGAGCGCGCCGGTCAGGCCGCCCTGGAAGGCGATGGGTGCGTAGACCGCGGCCAGCGTGATCGTCATCGAGATGACGGGGCCGACGAGCTCGCGGGCGCCGAGGATGGCGGCGTCGGTGGGCGTCTGGCCCTCGCGGATGTGGCGCTCGATGTTCTCGACGACGACGATGGCGTCGTCGACCACGATGCCGACCGCCAGCACGATGGCGAGGAGGGTCAGCAGGTTGATGGTGAAGCCGAAGGCCAGCATCAGCGCCATGGCGCCGACGAGGGACAGCGGCATCGCGACGATCGGGATGAGGACCGAGCGCAGGGAGCCCATGAACAGGAAGATCACGACCATCACGATGAGCAGCGTCTCGGTGAGGGTCTTCACGATCTCGCTGAGGGCGTCCTCGATGTATTTGCTGGCGTCGTAGGCGATGAGGCCCTCGAGGCCGGCCGGCAGCGAGCGCTGGATGTCGGGCATCGCGGCGCGGACGCGCTGGATGACCTCGACGGTGCTCTCGGTCGGCAGCACCCAGATGCCCATGAAGGTGGCGGTCTTGCCGCCGAACTTGACCTCCTCGTCGTAGCTCTCGGCGCCGAGGACGACGTCGGCGACGTCGGACAAGCGGATGATGGTGCCGTTCTTCTCCGCGACGACGAGCTGTTTGAACTCGTCGACGTTCTTCAGGTCGGTGTTGGCGACGAGCGAGACGCTGAGCATCGAGCCCTTGGTCGAGCCGACGGCGGCGAGCGCGTTGTTGGCGGCCAGGGCGGCGCGGACCTCCGCAGGGCTGAGGTTGTGGGCGGCCAGTTCCTCGGGCTTCAGCCAGACGCGCATCGCGAAGACACGGCCGCCGAGCACGTCGGCCTTCTGCACGCCCTTGATGGCGGAGAGGCGCGGCTGCACCATGCGGTTCAGGTAGTCGGTGATCTGGTTCTGGTCGAGCTTGTCGGAGTAGAAGCTCAGATACATCGAGGCGAACTGGCTGTCGCTCGTCTCGATGTTGATGGTGGGCGCCTCGGACTCCGGCGGCAGCTGGCTGCGGACCTGGTCAATCTTGGAACCGATCTGCGCGAGGGCGGCGTTGGTGTCGTAGTTGAGCCGCAGGAAGACCTTGATCGAGCTGAAGCCGGCGCGGCTCTCGGACTCGATGTAGTCGATGCCGTCGGCGCTGGCGATGACGCGCTCGAGCTGCGTGGTGATGTAGCCGCGCACGGTGTCGGCGCTGGCGCCGAAGTAGACCGTCGAGACGTTGACGACGGCGCTGTCACTGCGCGGATACTGGCGGGTGTTGAGCTTGAAGTAGGAGACGACTCCCACGACGAGAATGACGATGTTCACCACCAGCGCGATGACTGGCTTGCGGATGAACAGGTCGGTGAAACTTTTGGATAGCATGGCGTGGTTCCTCCGGCGGGCGCGGGGCTCAGGTGTTGGCCGGCTTGGGCGCGGCGCTGCTGGTGGGCTGGGCGATGTTGTTGACCTGCACGGGCACGCCGTTGCGGAGCTTGAACACCCCGGAGCTGACGACCGTCTCGCCGGCCTTGACGCCCTCGGTGATGGAAACAAGGTCGCCGCGGGTGGCGCCGAGCTTAACAAACTGCTGGCGGACACCGAGGTATTCCTTGCCCTCGTGGTCCTTCAGCTTCTCGACGATGAAGACGGAATTGCCGTAGGAGGCGTAGGAGATGGCGGTGGCCGGGACGACCACGGCCGCCTCGGCCTGGGTCAGCTCGACCTCAACGCGGGCGAACATGCCGGCGCGGAGCATTTCCCGCGGGTTGGCGAGGGTCGCCTGCACGGCGATGTTGCGGGTGGCGGGATCGACCTCCGAGTTGATGGCGGTGATCTCGCCCTTGAACGGCTGGGTCTCGAACGCGTCGATGATGATGTCGACCTTCTGGCCGAGGGTCAGCGCGGGCAGCTGGCGCTGCGGGATGCTGAAGTTGACATAGATCGGGTCGAGCTTCTGCAGCGGGAGCAGCGCTTGGCCACGGCCAACGAACTGGCCGACGTTGATCTGGCGGATGCCGACGCGGCCAGCGAAGGGCGCGCGGATCTGCTTCTTGGCGATCTGGGACTGCAGGGCGTTCACCTCGGCCACGGTCTGCTTGGTCGTGGCCTCGGCCACGTCGTATTCGGACTTGGAGGTGGCCTGGCGGGTCCACAGCTCCTTGGCGCGCTCGAAATTCACGCGGGCCAGCTCGGCGCGGGCCAGGGCGGCGGCCAGCTGGGAGGCCTCGACGCTGGTGTCGAACTCAACCAGGAGGTCACCGGCCTGCACCGCGGTGCCGCTGTCGGCCACGATGCGGGCGATGATACCGTCAGCATCGGCGCTGAGCATCGCGCCCTGCACCGGGGCGAGCGTGCCGATGGCCTTCAGGTAGGTGTGCCAGTCCACCGCGCGGGCTTCCAGCGTGGTGACGGCGGTCGGCGGCGGCACGTGGCTGACGGAGGACATCTGCTTGATCTGCGCGACCTTGATCGCGCCGAGCGTGAAAACGACGACGGCGAAGCCGCCGATGGCGATGAGGAACTTCTTAAACATGGGAGCGTGGATTATAGGTTGGATTGAAAGGGAAGGAAATTAGCCGATGGACGCAGCCGGGGCGGTGTCCCGCCGGGGGTTGAGCGCCGCCGCCTGCTGCTGGACCTTGACGAGGAGGCGAACGAGGGTCTTTCGTTCGGACTCGGTCAGGGTGCTCATGATCAAGTTGATGGCCTTGAAGTGGCCGGGCAGGAACTCCATCAGGAACTTCTCTCCGGCCGGGGTCAGGAGCACGGACATCTGGCGGCGGTCTACGGGATCTGGCTCGCGCTTCACGTAGCCGTCGCGTTCAAGCGTGTCGATGAGGCCGGTCATGGTTGCCCGGGTGACACCGGCGGCGTCCGCGAGCTCGGCGGGCGTGCGGGGGCCGGCGACACAGGGCTCTGCGCCCATCAGGGCGGCCGCACGCGGCTGCACGCTGCGCCAGAGCAGCATCAGGACGCCGAAACGGCCGTGGGAGATATTATGGCCGGCCAGGCTGCGGTCGGAAATCGCGAAAACCTCGTCGCTGGTGTGCAGCAGGTGCAGGAACGCCTCGGCGGCCGACGGATCGAGATCGGGAAACTCTTTGGCCGCCTCGAGGAGGCATTCGTAGCGTGGCAGGTCTTTGAGCAGGAGATGAGGCATTGCGAAGGAATCTAGATTATCAGGAGGCTGAAAGTTAGCCTCCTAATGATTTTTGCAAGATGAGTTTTGTGAAATTCGCCGAACGGCTAGTATCCCGCGCAAAACAAGGCAGCCGGCCCGAAGGCCGGCTGCAAAGATTTCAACTAATTGCTCGTTTAGAGCGACTTAGCGGCGGCCACCACCGACTCCGCGGTGATACCGAGCTCCCTCATGGCGATGTTACCGGGGGCGCTGAGGCCAAAACGGTCAATGCCGACGACCTTGCCGTCGAGACCGACATACTTGCTCCAGAGGGCGGTAACACCCGCCTCGATCGCGACGCGCTTGCGGCACGACGACGGCAGGACGGACTCGCGATAATCCTTCGGCTGGGCGTCGAAGCGGAGGAAGGACGGGACCGACACCACACGGGCGCCGCCACCCAGCTGCTTGGCCGCAGCCACGGCCCACTGCACCTCGCTGCCACTGGCGAGCAGGATGTGCGTGAGGGGGTCGGTTTCCTTGATGAGAACGTAGCCGCCCTTCAACACGCCGGCGCGGCGGTCCTGCACCGAGGCCTCGTTGAGCATCGGCACGGCCTGGCGCGTAAGCGCCAGCAGCGTCGGGCCGTCGGTGCGCTCGAGCGCGGCGGCAAAGGCGCCGGCCGTCTCCTCGGGGTCCGCGGGGCGGATGACGTCGAGGTTCGGGATCACGCGCAGGCCGGAGACGGTTTCCACCGGCTGGTGCGTCGGGCCGTCTTCGCCCACGCCGATGGAATCGTGCGTGTAGATGTAGATGACCGGGAGTTTCGACAGCGCGGCGAGGCGCATCGAGGGACGCGAATAGTCGGCGAACACGAGGAAGGTCGCGCAGGACGGACGGAAGATGCCGTCGTAGGCCACGCCGTTGCTGATGGCGGCCATGGCATGCTCACGGATGCCGTAGCGCAGGTTGCGGCCGGCGCGGTTGGCCTTGTCGAAATCCTTGTCGGCGGCGATGTAGTTGAGCGTCGAGCCGTGGAGGTCGGCGGAGCCGGAGATCAGCAGCGGCAGCGCGGCGGCGACAGGCTGGAGCACGTCCTTGCCGGCGGCGCGCGTCGCGAGCTTCGCATCGGCGGCGAACGCCGGGATCTTCTCAAGAAGCGCGGCGGCGCTGGGCGGCGTGCCGGCGCTGTCGAGGAGCGCCGCCTTGTCGGGATTGGCCTCGCGCCAGGCGGCGAAGGCCTTCTTCCATTTGCCGTAGGCTCGCTTGAGGCGCTTCTTGTGGTCGGCGAAGTAGGCGCGGACCTGCTCACTGACGTAGAAGTGGTCGGCGGGAAGACCGAGGCCCTTGCGGGCGGTGTCGGCGAACTTCGCCCCACCCTCGCCGTGACCCTTCGAGGTGCCGGCGACCTCGGGAATGCCCTTGCCGATGATCGTCTTGGCAATGATGAGCTGCGGTTTGCCGCTCTTGGTCTTCTTGGCCTTGTTGATGGCCTTGAGGATGGCGGTGAGATCGTGGCCGTCGGCCAGCGTCTGCACATCCCAGTTCATCGCCTTGAAACGCAGCGCGGTGTTCTCGCTCTGCGTCTTGTCGGCCATGGCGTCGAGGGTGACGTCGTTCGAGTCGTAGATGAGGATCAGGTTGTCGAGGCCCTGGTGGCCGGCGAACTCGACGGCCTCCATCGCCACGCCTTCCTGCATGCAGCCGTCGCCCGCAAGGCAGATGACGTGGTGGTTGAAGATCTCGTGGCCCGGCGTGTTGAAGCGCGCGGCCGCCATCTGGCCGGACATGGCCAGGCCGACGGAGTTGCCGATGCCCTGCCCCAACGGGCCGGTGGTGCACTCAACGCCGGGGGTCTCGTGGAACTCGGGGTGGCCGGGAGTCTTGCTGTGGAGGACGCGGAAGTTCTTCACCTCGTCGAGCGACAGGTCGTAGCCGCTCAGGTGGAGCCAGCTGTAAAGGAACATCGAGCCGTGGCCGGCGGAGAGGACAAAGCGGTCGCGGTTGAGCCAGCGCGGCTCGTCGGGGTTGTGCACCATCGCGTGGCCGTAGAGCACGGCGCCGATCTCGGCGGCCCCGAGCGGCAGGCCGAGGTGGCCGGAGGAGCACTTGTGGACGGCGTCGATGGCGAGGCCGCGGGCCTGGTTGGCGGCTTGGGCGAGGATGTCGGTCTGGAGTTTCATGGAAAGGAAAGGGGGGTGCGAAGCGGGTGAATGTTCATTTACGCCGCCCGCCGAGGACGTGCAAAGCCCAATTTTTGGCATAAAAAAACGATTCGCCAGGTTTTCGCGCAGCGAGAAACCGGGACGAACTCCGGGCCGTGAGCACACGGCAACGGAGTCCGCCGAACGCGGCCAAATAAAAAGGGCGGGATCAAAGATCCCGCCCTTCCGAAAACATTTTGCCCGAAGCTCAGGCCTTGGCGGCCTCGGCGTCGTAACGCTTCTCCTTGACGGCCATGGCGGCCTTGCCGGAGCGGTCGCGGAGGTAGTAGAGGCGGGCCTTGCCCGGCTCGGAATCCTTCTCAACCTCGATCTTCTCGAGGTTCGGGGAGTTCACCGGGAACACGCGCTCGACACCCTCGCCGTAGCTGATGCGGCGGACGGTGAAGGTCTCGTGGATGCCGCTGCCCTTGTGGGCGATCACGACGCCGGCGAAAACCTGCACGCGCTCCTTGTCACCCTCGCGGACCTTGGTGTGCACGCGGACACCGTCGCCGACTTTGAACGGCGCAATTTTGTGTTTCACCTGGTTGGCGGTGATTTCTTGGATGATGGGATTCATGGCTGGGAGTTATTTGAGTAAATCTGGTCTGACTTTCTGCGTTTTTTCCACCTGCTGCGCGTGCCGCCACTTCTCGATTTCGCCGTGGTTGCCCGAAAGGAGCACTTCCGGCACGGACATGCCGCGATAAACGGCGGGACGCGTGTATTGAGGAAAGTCGAGCAACTTGCTGGTGAAGCTTTCCGTCGTCAACGACTTTTCTTCCCCGAGCACACCAGGGATGAAACGGGCCAGCGCGTCGATCACGACCGCCGCCGCAAGTGTGCCGTTGGTAAGCACATAATCCCCGATACTGACCTCCTGATCGATGACTTTTTCCCGGATCCGCTGGTCGATTCCCTCGTAATGGCCGCTCAAAAGCACGAGGTGCTTCTGCTGGGACAATTCCAGGGCCAGGGCCGGCGACAGCGGGGTGCCGTCGGGGGTCAGGTAGATGCGCCGGCAGCCGGGCGTTGAGACCTGCTCGATGGCGTCAAAGACCGGCTCGCACTTGAGGACCATGCCGGCGCCGCCGCCGAAGGGCCGGTCGTCGGTCGTGCTGTGCTTGTCCTTGGCCCAGTCGCGGAGGTTGTGGACCTTGATCTCGAGCAGCTTCGCCTCCTGCGCGCGCCCCATCATGCTCTCGGACAGAAAGCCGTCGAGCATGGCGGGAAAGAGCGTCAGGACGTCGATGCGCACGGGAGGAGTCAGCCAATAAAAAAGGTTCGGCGCGAGCCGAACCTCGGAGGGTTGCGAGCGAGGGAGGGAAGCTCCGGCTCAGGCCGTGGCGGCCGCGGCGCGCTTGGCGCGCTTGATCATCGAGTGCATGGTCGCGGTGGGCTTGGCGCCCTTCGAGACCCAGTAGTCGACGCGGTCGAGCTTGATGGTCAGCGTGTTGCCCTTGGCGCGGGGATTGTAGGCGCCGATCTGCTCGACGGCGTCGCCATCGCGGCGGGAGCGCTCCTCGGCGACGACCACACGGTAGTGCGGTTCGTTCTTGGTGCCGACGCGGGAAAGACGGATTTTGAGTGCCATTTGATGTATCTGGTTACTTAACGGGAAGCGGAATTGCAGTTGGAAAAGGGGCAGAATGGACGGAACAACTTTGCCCTTGTCAAGCCCCCAGTGCCACCCCTCCATCCGACCCTTAACGCACCCAATTTTATGCTCAAAGCCGGTATCGTCGGTCTCCCCAACGTGGGCAAGTCCACCCTCTTTAACGCCCTGACCCGCAGCCGCAAGGCCGAGGCGGCCAATTACCCGTTCTGCACCATCGACCCCAACGTGGGCGTGGTGATCGTCCCGGATGAGCGCGCCTACGTCCTCCAAAAAATCGCCAAGACCAACGTCGTGGTGCCCGCCGCCATCGAGTTCGTCGACATCGCCGGCCTGGTCGCCGGCGCCAGCAAGGGCGAAGGCCTGGGCAACCAGTTCCTCGCGAACATCCGCGAGGTCGACGCCATCGTGCAGGTCGTCCGTTGCTTCGAGGATGGCGACATCATCCACACGATGGGCAGCGTCGACCCGGTTCGCGACATCGAGGTCATTACGACCGAACTCGTGCTCGCCGACCTCGACGCCGTCGCCAAGCGCATGACCAAGACGCAGAAGGCCGCCAAGGCCGGCGACAAGGAGGCGATCATCGAACTGGCGCTGCTGAACAAACTCGAGCCGCACCTCAACGCCGGCAAGACGGCCAACACTCTCGCCGCCACACCCGAGGAAGTCGCGCTGATGAAGCTGTTCCAGCTGCTCACGGCGAAGCCCGTGCTCTTTGCCTGCAACGTCGCCGAGTCCGACCTCGCGACCGCCGAGCAGAATCCCTTTGTCATGAAAGTCGCGGAATATGTCCGCACCCATCATGACGCCGCCTACGTGCCGATCAGCGCCCGCATCGAGGCCGAACTCATCGACCTGCCGCCCGAGGAAGCGAAGGCGTTTCTCAAGGATCTCGGCGTCGACGACTCCGGCGTGTCCTCGCTCATCAAGGGCACCTACGGCCTGCTCGGCCTGATGACCTACTTCACCGCCGGCGAAAAGGAAGTGCGCGCCTGGACGATCAAGAAGGGCTGGAAGGCCCCGCAGGCCGCGGGCGTCATCCACACCGATTTCGAGAAGGGCTTCATCAAGGCCGAGATTGTTTCCTACGACGACCTCACCCGCCTTGGGTCCGTCGCCGCCGCCCGTGAGGCCGGCAAATACCGCCTCGAGGGCAAGGAATACGTCTTCCACGATGGCGACGTGGCTCTTTTTAGGTTTAACAATTAGCGAGGCGATAAAGCTCAGACGCCAATTCATCTTTCTGGGCCGGCGGCAGGCAGCCCCGTCACCTGAAACTCCCGGCAAGCGCCCCCTTCCGATTGGTGCTCCGCGAATTTAGCATGGAGTCCCACAGGGCGACCGGTCATCAGAGGTTGCTGAGTCACGCAGTGCCAAGACATTAGACGCAGGATATCCAAACATCCTGCCTGCTGGGGTGAAGTCTCCTAATCCGTTGGTAATTGCTAAATAGGAAAGAAAAATCTATATTTCCTTGTAGAAAAAATAGCCAACAACGTGCGCCTTTCAACCGGCATTCAAGGTTCAACACATGCACTCACCCGGTGCATGTTGGTGGCCTTGTGCACGGGCTTGTTAGTGGCGGGCTCCACCGTCGCGAAGGCTACCACCATTGTCTGGGAGAATACGGCCACGGCGTTCGGCACCGGGGCCAATTGGGTGGGCGGCACCGCCCCCGCCAATAACCTCACCTCAGACATCGCTTCATTTCAAGCAGCTACCGTCAGCTTTAATCCCCAGCTGACTGGCAGCCGCAGCATTAACGGCTTGGAGTTTACCAGCGGCACCGGGGCTTGGACATTTTCGGGCAATTCCGGCACCCGTGTCCTCACCATCGGTTCTGGTGGCATCGTCAGCAATGACGACTCCACCCAAACCTTCAACCAGGCAAACCTTGGCATCGCGCTGGGAGCCAATGCCGCCTTCACCTCGAACAGCACCGGCGCATTGTCGTTTGGCAGCACCCTGGCTTCGTTCGCGCTGAGCACCTTCACCCTGACCCTTAACGGCAGCAGCACGAACGCGAGCAACGCGATTGCCGAGCCGATCAGCGGCACGGGCGGAATCACCAAGGACGGCACCGGCACCTGGACACTCACCGGCACAAACACCTACTCCGGGGCGGTCAACCTCAACGGTGGCACCCTGGTAATCGCCGGTGATCGCGGCCTTGGGGCTGTGCCCGGCGCCGCGACCGCCAACAAGGTCGTGTTCAACGGCGGCACCCTGAATACGACCGCGACGTTCACCCTTAACGCCAATCGCGGCATTACGGTCAACGCCGGCACCGGCACCTTCAGCACCAACAGCGCCACCACCCTCACCTATAACGGCATTCTCGCCGGCGCCGGCACACTCAACAAATCCGGCACCGGCACCCTCAGCCTGGGTGGCGCCACGACCAACACCCACACGGGTGACATCAACGTGAATGCCGGCACGCTCCAGATTGCCAAAACCGTCGCCAACACCGCGATTGGCGACAGCGCCAACGTCACCGTGGCCTCGGGGGCGAACCTGACATTCACCGGCGGTGTCAGCGAGACTATCGGCTCCTTGGCCGGCGGTGGCACGGTCAACAACACCAATGCCGCCGCGATCACCCTCACCACTGGTGGCAGCAACGCCTCGACCACCTTCTCCGGCATCATCCAAAACACCGGCGGAAACCTCTCCCTTACCAAGACGGGCAGCGGCATCTTCACCCTGTCCGGCGCCAATACCTACACCGGAGCCACCACGGTCAGCGCCGGCACGCTCCAGCTTGGCGCCTCCAATGTGCTTTCCGATTCCACCGCCGTCACCGTGGCGGGTGGCGCCACCTTCGACGTCAACAGCCAGACCGAGTCCATCGCCTCCCTGGCCGGGGCGGGCGCTGTCAGTCTGGGGACCGGAGCGCTCACCACCGCCGGCAACGCTAACACCACCTTCTCGGGCACCCTCAGCGGCACGGGCAGCCTGACCAAGGCCGGCAGCGGCACGCTGACCATTGGCAGCGACCTCGGTTTCGGCGGCGACCTCAACTTGACCGGCGGCACGCTCCAGTTCGACGTGTCCAACGCTTTCACCGGTGCGGTGACCATCGGTGCCGGCACCACCCTGCGACTATCCGACGCCAGTCTGAGCGTTGACACCCTCAATATCACCGGCAACTCCACCATCGATTTCGCCGGCACGGCGAGCACGCTCAGCGTGACAAACCTGACCATTAGCGCTGGCGTCACCCTGACGATACTCAATTGGCAGAATGCCGTGGACTATTTCTTCGCGCAGAACTGGAGCGGCGCCGTGATCGACACCACCGGCGCCACGCCCATGAACCAAGTCACGTTCAACGGTTTCACTGGCAATGATACCAAGTGGCAGGGCTATGATAACCAGGTCACCCCGGTGCCTGAGCCCTCAACTTACGGCGCGTTCCTCCTCGGTGCACTTGCCGGCTTCTTCGCCTGGCGCCGGCTAGTGCGTCGCCCCGCCCGCTGAGCGCGTGTCGCGCCGGGTCTTGAGGGCCACGATGACGGCCGCGCCGATGGCGGCGGTCATGGCCTCGAGGGTCAGGCTGGGTTGTCCCGCCTTCGCCTGTTCCGGCAGGAACGGCACGTGGATGAAGCCGCCGCGCACCTTCTTCTGTTTTCGCAGCTCGTGCATCAGTCCGTAGAAAACATGATTGCAGACAAAAGTGCCCGCCGTCTGCGACACCGCCGCCGGGATCTCCCGCCGCCGTAATTCCGCGACGATCGCCTTGACCGGCAGCGTCGACCAGTAGGCCGCCGGCCCGCCGCGCACGACCGGCCGGTCCACCGGCTGCCGGCCCGCGTTGTCCGGGATGCGCGCGTCGTCGACATTGATGGCCACGCGCTCCGGCGTGATCTCCGCCCGGCCGCCCGCCTGCCCCACGCAGATGATGAGCGCCGGCCTCGTCGCGCGGACCTGCTTTTTCAGCTCGGTGATCGCCGCGCCGAACACGCATGGCAGCAGCGCCCCGGTGACCCGGTGGCCGCCGATGACCGTGCCGTGCAACTGCCGCGCAATCTCGCCGGACGGGTTGATCGACTCGCCACCGAAGGGCTCGAAGCCGGTGAGCAGGACGGTTTTCATGTCAGAAGCGATACACGCACGCATACATGACGACCACATTGAAAATCCAGATGGCCGCGGCGAACGGCGCCTGCGCCTTGATCACCGCCCAGTCGTCCTTCAGCTCGAGCAACCGCACCGGCACGAGGTTGAAATTCGCCGCCATCGGCGTGACCACCGTCCCGCAATAACCCGACAGCATGCCCAGCGCGCCCATGATGGCCGCGTCGCCGCCGTTGGCGTTGACAATGAACGGCAGCCCGACGCCGAGCGTCATGATCGGGAATGCCGCGAACGCGTTGCCCATCATGACGGTGAAAATCACCATGCCGCCACAATAGGCGATCACCGCCACCAGCGGATGCGACACCGGCAGGGTGGCGGCGACGATCTTGGCCACTTCCTCCCCGACCCCGGCCTTCGCAAAAATGCCACCGAGGCCCGCGAGCGACTGCGGCAAAATGATCGTCCACCCCAGCAGCTCGAGCAACCGGCCGCCTTCCCGCACCGGCGCCGCCGGCGTGTCCTTGGTCGCCCACAACGCGGCGGCCAGGCCGGCCAGGCAGCCGATCCCGAGCGCGACCTGTGACCCGACGACGAAGCTGCCCGCGATGGCCAGCACCGGCACGACCAGGATCGGCCAGAGCACGCGGTTGCCGAGCCGGGCCGCCTTCGCCTCCCGCTCCGCGTCATTCGCGGAAAATTCCGGCACCGCGACCTGGTTGGTCGCCACCAACGTCCCCATGGCCAGCACCAGCCAGCCCACCAGCTCGTGCGGCAGGCTTTTGCCCGCGCCGATCACCATCGCCAGCACGAGCCAGAAGGCCGTCGAGCCCCAGCGCCGGGGATGCCCCGGGTTCCGCGCGATGCCGAGCGCGACCGCGGCCACGAACAGGCCGGTCAGCATGAAAAAATGCTCGAGGGTCAGCCCCGGGTTCATTTGTCACCATCCTTCCGTTTGGCGAGCCAGCGGTCCAGCGCCCGGTATCGCCACCAGCCGATGACGAGCACCCACAGCGCGGTCGGCACACTCCACAGCTTGATCTGCTCCAGCGTCACCGGCACACCGGCGTTGTCGAAGACGCTTTTCACCAGCAACAGCGCGCCCACCGCGACCAGGATGTCATCGGAGAAGAAATTGCCCACATTCTCCGACGCCGCCCCGTGGGCGCGCACCCGCTCGCGCGTCGTCTCCGTCAGTTCGCCGCGCGCTTTCGCGGCCGCTTCACCCATCGGGACAATCAGCGGCCGCACCATGCCGGCGTGACTGCCCAGGCTGATGCCCAGCACGCTGAGGCCGCCGCGCAGCGCCTGGTAAAGCCAGTAGATCCTGCCCGCCGTCGCCGCCCGGGCCCGGCGCATCAGCGTCGCGATGCGTTCCTGCAGGCCGTGTTTCTCGAGCAGGCCCACCACCGGCAGCATCAGCACGATGGGCAGGACCAGTCCGCGATTCTCCACGAAAAACCTGCCCATCATCGCCACGACCTCGCGCAGCGAAAAACCGGCCGCGAGTCCTGTCGCCAGCCCCGCCGCCAGCACGACCACCAGTGCGTTCACCCGGAAGCCGAACCCGACTGCGACCAGCAGGATGCCGATGAGCTTGATCATGCGCCGCTGGCCTTGATTTCGATCCCGGCCGCCGTAAGTGCCTGCCGCAGCCGCCGGGCAAACTCCACCGGATGCGCGCCGTCGCCATGCAGGCAGACGGTGTCGGCCTTGATGGCCACGTCGCTGCCATCGGTCGCCCGCACCCTGCCTTCCCGCACCATCCGCAACACCTGCGCCACCGCGGCGTTTTCATCCGTGATCAGCGCATTGGGTTGCGAGCGCGGCGTCAGCGAACCGTCCTCCTGGTAGGTCCGGTCGGCGAAAACCTCGCTCACGACCGGCAGCCCGCAGGCTTCCGCCACCGCAATCAGATGGCTCCCGGCCAGCCCGAACAGGATCAGGCGCGGATCAGCTTCATAGATGGCGTCCACCACCGCCCGGGCCAGCGCCAGATCCCGCGCCGCCATGTTGTAGAGCGCCCCATGGGGCTTCACATGCCGCACCGGTCCGATCTTCTGCAGCCTGCGCACCTGGTTCAGGACCAGTTCGTGCACCTCGTCCGGAGTCACCGGCAGCTCACGCCGGCCAAAATTCGCCCGGTCGGCAAACCCCGGGTGCGCGCCGAGGGCGACGCCGTTTTTTTGCGCCAGCGCCACCGTCTCGCGCATCGTGGCCTCGTCGCCAGCGTGCGCGCCGCACGCAATGTTGGCCGACGTGATCAACGGCATCAGCTCCGCATCGTGGCCGGCGCCTTCCCCGAGGTCGCAGTTGAGGTCGACGCGCCACATGACTCAGCCGGCTAGCCGGGCCAGGCCCATGCGCACCCGCGCCAGGTCGCGTTCCCGGGCCAGATAAATGTCATGCGCCGCGGCGAGCGTGGTTTCCACAAAGCGCACCGTGTCGCCCGGCCGCATCTGCGTGAAGCGCCCGAGGTCCACCGACACCACCGCCGCCAGCCGCGGATAACCGCCCACCGACTGCCGGCTGGGCAGCAGCACGATCGGCTGGCCCGACGCGGGCACCTGCACGACGCCGGCGTTGACCGAGGAGGAAATCATCTCACGCGGCTTCAGCAGGGGCAGCTCCGGTCCGCTCAGGCGCACCCCCATGCGGTCGGCCTCCTTGGTCGCGTTCCACTCGGCCGCGAAGAACGCCCGCTGCGCCTCCTTGGCGAACCAGTCGCACTCGGGACCGCGCAACGCCCGCACCACGCCGGGTTTCGCCGGCTGGCCCATCGTCTCGGGCCGCACGGTCCAGGTCACCGCGCGCTTCTGCCCGGACTGCAGCGAACCCAGGATCTGCCTCGCCCACGGCGATGGCGCGAAAAGTTTGAGCACGTCACCCGCCACCAGCGGCCGGCCCTGGTGGCCGCCGATCCCGGCGCGCCGGTAGGTCGTGCGGCTGCCCATGACCAGCGGCACGTCGATGCCGCCGGCGATGGCCAGCCAGGCCCGCAAGCCGGCACGCGCCAGGCCGAAACTCACGACCTCGCCCGCCGCAATGCGCACCGCGCGGTCACGCGGCAATGGCTGTCCGCCCACCGTGGCGGCAAAGTCCGCCCCGCCCCACGCGAGCAGCACGTCCTGCTCGAACACCAGGTCCGGGCCGGTCTGAGCCATCTCGATCAGCGCGGCGTTGTCATCGTTGCCGACGCACAGGTTGACCGCCCGCGCGGCGAACCCGTCGAGCGCGCCGCCGACCACGATGCCGTATTGCTGGTAGCCGGGCCGGCCGAGGTCCTGCACGGTCGTCAGCAGGCCGGGTTTGCTCACGCGCATCATGGCCGTTCCTCCTGCTTGGAAAATTCCTCCGGCGTGATCGCGCGGAACTTCACCCGGTCGCCGGCAGCCAGCAGCACGGGCGGGGTTTGTTCGGGCCGGAAGATCCGCAGCGGCGTGCGCCCGATCAGGTTCCAGCCGCCAGGGGTCGCGAGCGGATAGATGCCGGTCTGCTCGCCGCCGATGGCGACCGAACCCGGCGGCACCACCATGCGCGGCTTCGCGTGCCGCGGCGTGTGCAGTTCCTTCGGCAGTCCGCCGAGATAGGGAAAGCCCGGCGCAAATCCGATGAGATGCACGAGATACTCGGCCTTGGTGTGGCGCTTGATGACTTCCTCCGGCGACAGTTTTGCCTGGGCCGCCACGCGCGCAATGTCGGGACCAAACTCGCCGCCGTAGCACACGGGCACGTCCACCACGCGCGGCTTCGTCTTCTCCACCTTCGGCGGGTTCTTCAGCCGCTCGCGCAGGACTCCGCCGAGCCAGTCCGCGATGCCGAGCGCCGGCGCGCCGGCCTGCACCGCCGCCCACGGATCATAGAAGACCGTGACCGTCGTGTAGGCGGGCACAAGTTCGCTGACCGCAGGCAACGGCGCCGCCGCCAGCGCCTGCCACGCCGACTGCACGCGCCGGTGCGTGGACTCGTCAATGACGGTCCCCAACTCCAGCACCAGCGCGTTGTCGCCCAGCGGCGTGATCTGCATGCCTACTTGCCTAAGTGCTGGGCGTTGTTTGGCAGCCAAAATCTCGCAACTAATTGCTTCGCACCGTCCGGCTGATAGCTGCCGGTTAGGGTTGCGGTTCTCGGGAGAATGCTAATGTGGGGGTCAGCCATGCCTCCCCGTCCCCTTGCCTGCGCCGTGTTGGTCCTGCTCCTGTCGAGCGGCTGCCGCGATCGCGAGATCACGGCCTACCGGGCCCCCAAGGATCCCGTGGCCGCCGCGCTCGGCCCGGCCGCCTCCGTCCCGCTGCCCGCCGACCACCCGCCCGTCGGCAACCAGGCCGGCGGCAACGCCACCATGGCCAACACTGCGGTGCCCACCGGTGGCGACAGCCTCACCTGGACCGCCCCCGCCCACTGGACCGCCAAGCCGGCCGGCGCCATGCGCAAGGGCAGCTTCGCCATCAAGGACGGCGATGCCGAGGCCGACCTGTCCATCACCGCCTTCCCCGGCGACACCGGCGGCCTGCTGGCCAATCTGAACCGCTGGCGCGGCCAGATTTCGCTGCCCCCGCTCACCCAGGACCAGCTCAACGCCAACCGCGAGCACGTGGACATCGGTGCCCTGCACGTCGATGTCGTGGACTTCGCCGGCACCGCCAACGGCGGCCCGGCCCGCATCATCGGCGCCGTCGTGCCGCTCGAGGGTGAGACCTGGTTTTTCAAGCTCATGGGGCCCGACGCCCTCGTCGCCCGCGAGAAGGCCGCCTTCCGCGACTTCCTTGGCACCGTCCGCCCGCGCTGAACCATGACGCCCCTCGTCCGCCAGTTCCGCGACTTCTTCGTCTCCCTCAAGCTGACCGTCTGGCTGCTCGGGCTCTCGATCATCCTGATCTTCTGGGCGACGCTCGCCCAGGTGAAGCTCGGCATCTGGGGCGTGCAGGAGAAGTTCTTCCACACCCTCTTTGTCCTCGAGATCATCCCCGGCACCGCGATCCCCGTGCCGGTGTTCCCCGGCGGTTACCTCCTCGGCGGACTGCTGCTGCTCAACCTCGTCGCCGCGCACATCTACCGGTTCAAGCTCGAGTGGAAGAAGGCCGGCATCCAGCTCACCCACCTCGGCCTCATCCTCCTGCTGGTGGGCGAGCTCATCACGAGCCTCCTGCAGGTCGAGAGCAACATGCGCCTCGAGGAGGGCGGCACGATGCATTACTCCGAGAGCTACCGGAACAACGAGCTCGCGATCCTCGACACGACCAGCCCGGAGTTCAACGAGGTCGTCGCCATCCCCGAGGCCGTGCTCTCCGACGGCGGCTCGATCCAGCACCCCAAGCTCCCGTTCCAGATCCGCATCCGCGACTATTACCCCAACGCCGCGCTCCAGATGCGCGACCAGGTGCCGGGCGCCGCTCCGTCCCCCGCCACCGCCGGCATCGGCCCGCGCGTCGCCGTCACCCCGCTCCGCCTCACCTACAAGCAGGACGAGCGCAACGCCCCCGCCGCGCACATCGAGTTCGTCGGCCCCGAGGGCACGCTCGGCACCTGGCTGGTCTCGCCGCTGCTCAGCGCCCCGCAGAAGTTCGATTACGCCGGCCGCACCTGGGAGCTCACGCTCCGCTTCAAGCGCTATTACCACCCCTTCGCCATCACGCTGCTCGATTTCTCCCACGACAAATACCCCGGCACCGACATCCCGAAGAACTTCTCGAGCCGGATCCGCCTCAAGACCGACGACGGCCGCGGCGACCGCGAGGTGCTCATCTACATGAACAACCCGCTGCGCCACGCCGGCCTGACTTTCTACCAGGCCAGCTTTGAGAAGGGCGACACCGTCAGCATCCTGCAGGTCGTGCGCAACCCCGGCTGGGTGCTGCCCTACGTGTCCTGCGTGATGATGGGCCTCGGCCTGATGGTGCAGTTCGGCATCCACCTCTTCGGCTTCGTCCGCAAGCGCTCCGCCACATGAAACGCTGGCTCCCCCTCCTCGTGCTCGTCCTCGCCGCCGGCTGGCTGGCGTCCGCGCTGCGTCCGCAGAAGAACACCGGCGAACTCGACCTCGTCGCCTTCGGCCGCCTGCCGGTCCTCGTCAACGGCCGCATCAAACCCCTCGACACCGTCGCCCGCACCTCGCTCCTGATGATGCAGGGCCGCCAGCGCGTCAGCGACCCGACCGTTTCCGAGCCCTTTGTCGCCACGCCGTCCGAGTGGCTGGCCGATGTGCTGTTCAATCCGGCCAAGGCCGACGATTACCCGACCTTCCGCCTCAGCGCCACCGACTCGCCCGAGCTGCTCACGCTCATGGGCATCACGGAGAAGGAAACCAAGATCACCTACGAGAGCGCCGTCCTGCGCACCCTCGCCCTCGCCGACTTCGTGCCCGGCACGCGCACGCGTTTCTCCTTCAACCAGCTCGCACCGAAACTGGCCGAGCTCGACCGCCAGGCGCAGCTCGCCAGCCCGGTCGATCCGCAGCTGCGCACGCCGTTCCAGAAGGCCGTCATGCAGCTGCGCGAGCGGGTCATGCTCTACCAGCGCCTGAAGCACAGCGTGCAGATGCCCGACTCGCCGGGCTTCCTGGGCGAGATCGTCCAGTTCCAGAAAAACCTCGCCACCGGCGTCGCCGCCGTCCGCGCCCGCCAGAAGGGCGAGCCGCACGACGAGGCCGCCTTCAAGGCCATGCTGGCCGCCGCCCAGCGCTACGACACCATGGACCAGCTGGGCTACCTGCTCACCATCCCGCCGGCCGCGAACGACACCGACCCGACCCACTGGCAGACCGCCGGCCACACCCTGCTCGAGACCTTCGAGACCGGCGACATCAACCCCAACGTCATGGCCTACGCCGCCCTTGGCAGCTCCTGGCGCGAGCGGAAGGCCGGCCAGTTCAACGAGATCGTCCGCCTCTTCGGCGCCCAGTTCACCAAGCGCTTCGCCCCGCAGCTGGCCAAGAGCGACATCGAGACGCGCTTCAACGCCGCCGAGCCGTTCTACAAGAGCATGCAACTTTACGCCGTCGCGTTCCTGCTGGCCATCCTCTCCTGGCTCAAGTGGCCCGAGGTGCTCGGGCGCAGCGCGTTCTACCTGACCCTGCTCGCCTTCGTCGCCACCACCGCCGGCATCGCCACCCGCATGTGGCTCGAGGACCGCCCGCCGGTCACGAACCTCTATTCCTCCGCCCTTTTCGTGGGCTGGGGCTCGGTCGGCCTCTGCCTGATCCTCGAGAAGATCTACCGCAATGCCATCGGCTCCGTCGCCGCCGGTATGATCGGCTTCGTCGCGCTGCTCATCGCCCACCACCTGTCGCTCAGCGGCGACACCCTGGAGATGATGCGCGCCGTGCTCGACACCAACCTCTGGCTCGCGACCCACGTCGTCATCGTGACCATCGGCTACGCCGCCACCTTCCTCGCCGGCTTCCTCGCCCTGATCTACATCTTCCGCGGCGTGCTCACGCGGTCCCTCGACAAGGCCACCGCCGACGCCCTGACCCGCATGGTCTACGGCATCGTCTGCTTCGCCACCTTCTGCAGCCTGACCGGCACCGTCCTCGGCGGCATCTGGGCCGACCAGTCGTGGGGCCGCTTCTGGGGCTGGGATCCGAAGGAAAACGGCGCGCTGATGATCGTCCTCTGGAACGCCATCATCCTTCACGCCCGCTGGGGCGGCCTCGTGAAACAGCGCGGCCTCATGTGCCTCGCCGTCATCGGCAACATCATCACGAGCTGGAGCTGGTTCGGCACCAACATGCTCGGCGTCGGCCTGCACAGCTACGGTTTCATGGACGCCGCCTTCTGGTGGCTGCTCTTCTTCGTCCTGACCCAAGTCGCCGTGATCGCCCTCGCCCAGCTGCCGCTCGAAAAGTGGCGGAGTTTCAAGGCGGCCTGAGGCCTGGCGCGGACTCCGTCCGTGCCAGGGGGTCAGCGGAGTGACCGCCCTACCCCTTAAGCAACTCCTCGGCGTGCGCCACCGCGCTCTTCGCGTTGCGGTCGCCGAGCATGCGGGCCAGCTCGCCCACGCGCACCTTGCGGTTGCCGTGGATCGGCTCGATCTCGACCGACGCCCGGTCACCGCTCTGGTCCTTGGTGACCACAAAATGATTCGCCGCCTGCGCCGCCACCTGCGGCAGGTGGGTGACGCACAGCACCTGGTGCCGCTCGGCGATGTCGGCCATCTTCTCGCCGACGATCCGCCCGATCTCGCCGCCGACGTTGGCGTCCACCTCGTCGAACACGAGCAGCGGCACATCGTCGATCTCGGCCAGCACGGCCTTCAACGCCAGCATCACGCGCGCGAGCTCGCCGCTCGAGGCGATGCGATGCAGCGGCAGCGGCGCCTCGCCGACGTTCGGTGAGAAGAGGAATTCGACGCCACAGTCGCCATGGAGCCCCAGCTCCGCCAGCGGCGTGAGCGACACGCGGAAATCCGCCTTCTTGAACCCGAGCTGGACGATGACCTTGCTCGCGGTCTTAGCCAGTTGCAGCGCGGCCTTCTCGCGGGTGGCGCGCAATTCGGTCGCGGCCTTCTTCGCCGACTTCAGGGCGTCGGCCACCTGCTTTTCCAGTTTCGCGAGCGAACCCTCGACGTCACTTTGCAACTCAAGCTTCCGGCGCATCTCGTCGCGCGCGGCGATCACGGCCTCGACCTTGGCGCCGTGCTTGCGCTTCAGCTCGAGCCAGGAATTCATCTTCCCCTGCAATGCCTCAGCCTGCTCCGGATCAAAATTCAGCGACGACGCCAACGACGAGAACTCGGCATCGAGATCGCCCAGTTCCACTGCCGCCGATTGCAGGCGGTCGGCCAGTGGCTTGCTCGCCTCATCCAGCGATTCCAGCTGACGGGCCTCGCGCAGGATGGCTGACAACCGGCCCAGCAGCCCGTCCTCACCGCTGAGCCCGTGGCTGAGGCCCGACGCGAGCTGGATGATTTCCTGCGCGCTGTTCTGCCGCTGGAAGTCACGCTCGAGCTCCGCGATGGCTTCCTCGGTCAGGTCGAGGGCGTCGATCTTGCCGAGTTGGATCTTGAGGAATTCGATCTGGTCGGCGGACAGTTTCTCCGCGCCGAGCAGGCGCTCGCGCTCGTCCACCAGTTCGCGCCAGTGATGGTAGGTCTTCTGGTATTGCCCGAGCACCGCCTCGTTCTTGGCGAACAGGTCGAGCAGCTCGCGCTGGCAGCCTTCCTTGAGCAGGCGCCGCGGCTCGCCCGGGCCGTGGAAATCGATCCAGTGTTCGCCGAGCTCCTGCAAGGCGTTGAGCGTGGCCATGCTGCCATTGACGGAAATCTTCGGCGCCTTGTCGCGCGGCAGGCTGCGCTTGAGGATGAGCACGCCGTCGTCGCACGGCGGCAGGTCGAGCCGCGCGAGGGCCTCGTCGAGCTTGCGGCTGTCGGCAAAGAAAAGGGCCGCCTCGACTTCCGTGGCGGGCGCGCCCTGCCGGATGATGGTCTTGTCCGCCCGCGCCCCGGCCAGCAGGGAGAGCGCGCCGAGCAGGATGCTCTTGCCCCGCGCCGGTCTCGCCCGTCACGGCCGTGAAGCCAGTCTCGAAGTCCAGCTCGACTTCATCGAGCAGGGCCAGGTTGCGGATGCGGAGCGATTGCAGCATTTCGAAAGCACGAATGGACACGAATTAGCGCGGGTTCAAGCGCCGCCGCGCCCCGCGTCGCAGTCTCCTGACAGCTTTTTTAAGGATGTCGGAATTATCCTTGCACCGCCCCGCGCGAATCGTTCACTCCTCGCTTCCTGCGGACCTTTAGCTCAGTTGGTTAGAGCGTTTCGTTGACATCGAAAAGGTCACTGGTTCGAGTCCAGTAAGGTCCACCATTTCCGCGCAAGCCCTTCATCGGAAGGGCTTTATTTTTGTCAATGTGCTGCCGTTACACCCTGTCCGATCTCAAGGCCATCGCCGCGCTGGTCGAGGCAGCGGGTCTGGGCGTCGATGTGAACCTGGACGGCGCGGCCCCTCGTCACAACGTGGCCCTTACGCAGCGCGTGCCGGTCATCACAAAACGAGCCAAACCGAAGCTGGAGACCATGAGCTTCGGCCTGCTGCTGCCCGCGCGTCCACCCGCCAGGAAGCCGATGCTCCTCCCCAACGCTCGAGCCGAGACCCTGCTGACCAAGCAATCCTTCCTCGACGCAGCGCAGCACCGGCGCTGCCTGGTGCCGGCGAATGGCTTCTACGAATGGGAAAAACAGGGCGCCACCCGCCTGCCGCACTATTTCACGCTTCCGGGCAGCCCGGCGTTCTTCTTCGCCGGACTCTGGGAACCCGAGACCGCGACCACTCCGCCGCCTTCGCCATCGTCACCACGGCGCCGAACGCCCTGCTCGGCGCCATCCACGACCGGATGCCCGTCATTCTCGGCCCCAACAGCGGCCCGGCCTGGCTGGGCGACGAGCCACTGCCCCCCGCCCGGCTGGCCCAGGTCTGCCGTCCCTTCGTGGCCGATCGGATGACCGGCCACCGCGTCGACCCGAAGGTTAATAATGTCCGGTATGAGGCGACGGACTGTATCGCGCCTATTTAACCTTTGCGCTCGACGGCCCCCATGCCCGCCCTCAAAACCTTGGGCTCGTGGCCACACCTCTGAAGCACGACGCCCAAGCGATAAACCAAGCCATCGAGCGTGTTGCCTCCGCCATTGCCACCCGGCACGCCAAGACCGACCGCCTCCTGCTACTCGGCATCGCCAACGGCGGCATAGTCCTCGCCGCCCGCCTCGCCGCCCGCCTGAAAAAGGCCGGCCTCAAGCCCGGCACCGGCACGATCGACATCTCGTTCCACCGCGACGACATCGGCCGCAACCCGATCCCGAAGGAATTCTCGCCGACCATCATCCCCCACGACGTCAATGGCGCGACCGTGATCCTCGTGGACGACGTCCTCTACTCCGGCCGCACCGTGAAGGCCGCTCTCGACGAGCTCTTCGACCACGGCCGTCCCACCCGCGTCGAGCTGGCCGTCCTCGTCGACCGCGGCGGCCGCCGGCTGCCCGTCGCCGCTGAGTATTGTGGCCTGACCATCACCGCCACCGAGGCCCAGAAGGTCGTGGTCACGCTTGACGACAAGCTTCCCCGCCGCCGACTCCGTCGCGGTCCTGCCCGCCAAAACCCACCCTTCCCGTGCCCTGGCATCGTAAACATTTTCTCACCATCGAGGAGCTCAGCCGCGCCGAGATCGAGCAGGTGCTCGCCACCGCCGGTGCCTTCCGCCGCATCCTCGACCGCAAGGTCAAGAAGGTCCCCGCCCTCCGCGGCAAGACCATCGTCAACCTCTTCCTCGAGCCGAGCACGCGCACCCGCATCTCCTTCGAGATGGCCGCCAAGCTCCTCAGTGCCGACACCATCTCCTTCGACGCCGCCTCATCCAGCACAACCAAGGGCGAAACCCTCCGCGACACCGCGCAGAACATCCAGGCGCTCAACGCCGACATGATCGTCCTGCGCCACTCGGCCAGCGGCTCCCCGCTCTACCTCAGCCGCGTCCTCGGCATCCCCGTCGTCAACGCCGGCGACGGCGCCCACGAGCACCCGACCCAGGCGCTCCTCGACGTCTTCACGATGCGCGAGAAACTCGGCAGCCTGAAGGGCCGCAAGGTCGTCATCCTCGGCGACATCCTCTTCAGCCGCGTCGCCCGCTCCAACATCCACGCCCTGACCAAGCTCGGCGCCGATGTCACCATCGTCGGCCCGTCCACCCTCGTGCCGCACTGGTTCGAGTCGCTCGGCGTGAAGGTCTCGCACAACCTCCGCTCCGCCTTAGGCGACGCCGATGTCGTCATGCTTCTTCGCATCCAGCACGAGCGCCAGGCCGCCGGCCACTTCCCGTCCGTCGGCGAATACACCAGCATGTTCGGCCTGAACAAGACCCGCGCCGAGTGGATCAAGCCCGACGCCATCATCATGCACCCGGGCCCGATCAACCGCGGCGTCGAGATCGACAGTGACCTCGCCGACTCCCCGCGCAGTGTCATCCTGCAACAGGTGACCAACGGTATCGCCGTCCGCATGGCCGTCCTCTACCTCTGCGCCGGCGGCCAGCCCGAGCACGTCACCACCCCCCTTGAGTAACGCCATGTCCGACACCCTCTGGATCAAAAACGGCCGCGTCATCGATCCCGCCACGAAGCGGGACAAGGTCGGCGACATCTTCATCGCCGACGGCAAGATCGCCGCCAGCCTTACCGCCGCACAGAAGAAGTCGGCCAAGGTGATCGATGCCAAGGGTCTCGTCGTGTGCCCGGGCCTCGTCGACATCCACGTCCACTTCCGCGAGCCGGGCCAGACGCACAAGGAGAACATTCTCACCGGCTCGCAGGCCGCGGCCGCCGGCGGCTTCACGACCGTCGTCTGCATGCCCAACACCTCGCCGGTCGCCGACAACGCGGGCACCATCGAGCTGATCAACAACGCCGCCCGCAAGGCCGCCGTCCACGTCTACCCGACGGGTTGCATCACTGTCGGCATGAAGGGCCAGCAGCTTGCCCCCCACGGCTCGCTCAAGAAGGCCGGCGTCGTGGCCATCACCGACGACGGCCTCTGCGTCGAGAGCAACCAGCTCATGCGTAACGCCGTCGAATACGCCAAGATGTTCGACCTGCCCGTGCTCGACCACTGCCAGGACGAGTCCCTGACCAAGGGCGCCGTCATGAACGAGGGCACGGTCTCGACCCGCCTCGGCCTCAAGGGCTGGCCGCACGCCGCCGAGGACATCATCGTCGCGCGCAACATCATCCTCTCCGCCTATTCCGGCGCGCACATCCACATGCAGCACATCAGCTCGGCCATGTCGGTCGAGCTCGTGCGTCGCGCCAAGAAGGACGGCATCAATGTCACCGCCGAGGCCACGCCGCACCACATCGCGCTGACCGAGGAATCGCTCGGCACCTACGACACCAACTACAAGATGAACCCGCCGCTGCGCACGGAAAAGGACCGCAAGGCGATCATCGCCGGCCTGCGCGACGGCGCGCTCGACTGTATCGGCACCGACCACGCCCCGCACGCGCCGGACGAGAAGGACAAGGAATTCGATTACGCCCCCAACGGCATCACCGGCCTCGAGACCGCCCTGCCCGTGTGCCTCGAAGTCCTCGTGAAGCAGAACAAGTTCAAGCTGCCCTTCGTCATCGACCTGATGACCCGCAAGGCTGCCAATCTGCTCAAGCTCCCCGCCGGCACCCTTGCCAGCGGTGCCCCGGCCGATGTCTGTATCTTCGACCGGAACGAGACCTGGCTCTACGACGCCAAGAAAGGTTTCAGCAAGTCCCTCAACTCCCCTTGGTCCGGCCAGAAGCTAACCGGCCGCGTGAAGACGACGATCGTCGCCGGACGCGTGGTGTTTGCCGGCGGGAAATTGGTTTAATGACCGAAGCCGAACTCCGCTCGTTCTTCTCGGCCTACGGCGCCTCATTCCTCCAAACGGAGGCTGAGGTTGCGGCGTTCTACAGTGCGCCGTGCATTACAGCACGCCAAAGCACCGTGCATCTCAGCACGACGCGCCCCGAAATTCAGGCCTTCTTCGCACAAGTGCTGCGACATTACCGCGCGCAAGGCAGCACCCAAGGTGAGATGCGCCGCTTTGAGTGGGTGCCCCTCGGGGTCAACTCGATCGCCGCCACAATCACTTGGGCTTACAAGAACGCGACCGGCCAGCTGCTGTGGGAATCGACCTTCACCTATAACCTCTACAAGGGGGCCGACGGCTGGAAAATCCTGGTGCAAACCATGCACGACGCGACCTAGGCCTTCGCTTGCCGGTTCAAAAGTAAATTTTCGCATGCCCTCGAACTGCGCCCCAACTGCGCATGCTGCGACTGTGACCTGCCGCCGGCCGCCGAGGCCTACATCTGCACCTTCGAGTGCACGTTCTGCCCCGACTGCACCAGGAACACGCTCACGCACGTCTGCCCGAATTGCGGCGGCAATCTCATCCTCCGCCCGATCCGCCCCGCCGCCAAGCCGGCAAAGAACCCGCCCTCGGCCGTTCGCGTGCTGCGCGACAAGCCCTGCGTGCCGCGGACCTGACGGCTCGGAAAGTTGGGGAGCCGTCCCTGCCCAATACCTCCCTTCTTTCAGGTTGGTTTTGCACAGTCACCCGCCAAGGCTGTCTGCGACTCCATGCCCACCGAGCCCGCCCAGATAGCCATTGTCCTCTTCGAAATCTGCCTGTTGTTGTCCGGCGTTGGCCTCGTGCTTTGGCTGGCTTTCAATGCCGGCGCCCGTGCCCGCTGGCTCGGCACCAACGCGCTGCCGGTCACGCCGGCATCACTCTCCAATTTCGCCCTGAGCGCCGTGCTGATCTTCCTGACCGGCTTTGCCTTCCAGGCCGCCGCGCAGCTCTGGCTCGGCCCCATCATCGCCAACGCCGCCGACCAGCAGGGCCTCGCCCTCTTCTCCTACAGCGTGGCCAACTACACCGGCGCCCTCGTGGCCTGGAAGGTGATGCTCCCGTCCATGCGCCGCAGCTGGGCGGTCGATCCGGAAACCCCGCCGGCCGCGATCCCGCCGCCCCTGCCCTGGCCGAAGGCCCTGCGTTATTCCGCCGGCACGCTCGCGGTCGCCCTGCCACTGCTCAGCCTCGTCAGCCTGGGCTGGACCTTCCTCGTCGAGCAACTCGGCCTGCCGGCCACGCCGCAGGATGTCATCGCGATCTTCGCCAATACTCGCTCGCCGCTCGTCAGCCTGGCGATGCTGCTGGTGGCCTGCGTGCTCGCGCCGGTCTACGAGGAACTGCTTTTCCGCGCCGGGCTCTACCGCTTCTGCCGGCAACGGCTCGGGCGCGGAGCGGCGCTCGTCATCAGCGGCGTCTGCTTCGGCGCGCTCCACGGCAACTGGGCCGGCTTCCTGCCGCTGGCGGTCCTCGGCATGGGCCTCGCCGTCGCCTACGAGGCGACCGGCTCCATCCGCGTGCCGATCATCGCCCACGGCCTGTTCAACCTGAACACCGTGCTCGTCCTGCTGTCCGGCCTGCCGGAATTGGCAAAATGACGCCCTTCACCTCCAACCGCGCCCACTCGGTCGCCGCCCACGGCGAACGAAGGCTTATTGCCGGCATCCGCCGGTGGCTGGGCCGGGCATCACCAGACTCTCCGTTTGGCATCGGTGACGACTGCGCCGTCATCCCGCCCACCAGACACCACCAGCTCGTCACCACCGATCCGGTGATCTGGGGTCAGCATTTCGATGCGACCGTGTCCGCCCGGGCAGTCGGAGCCAAGCTGCTGAAGCGCAACCTGAGCGATATCGCCGCGATGGGCGGACGCCCGGTGGCAGCCGTCGTGTCCCTCGCGCTCGCCCCGCAAACCAGCGTCCGCTGGCTGGAGCAATTCTACCGCGGCCTCGCGGCCTGCGCGCTCAAGCATGACGTCAAGATCGTCGGCGGCGACATTACGCAGGGCCCGGCCGGATTTTTTGGCGCTTTCCTCACGCTGCACGGCGAATCCGCCGGCCGCCGCGTGATCACGCGCAGCGGCGCCCGAGCCGGCAATGCGATCTACGTCACCGGCTCGCTCGGCGGCAGCCTGCTGGGGCATCACTATTCCTTCATCCCGCGGCTCGCCGAGGGCGCATGGCTGGCGGGCCGGCCCGAGGTGTGCGCAATGATGGACGTGAGCGACGGCCTTGCGAAGGATATCAACTCCCTGACCCCCGATGGACTCGTGCCCGCCCTCGACGCCAAGGCTATCCCCGTGAGCGCCGCGGCGCGGCGTCGCGCCCGCACCACCAGGAAAACCCCGCTGGCCCACGCCCTGGGCGACGGTGAGGATTACGAGCTGCTGATTGTCGTCCGGACCGGAGCCGCCAAGTTCGAGCGCGACTGGCGCAAACGCTTCCCGAAATTGAAGCTGAGCCGCCTCGGCCGCTTCGTCCCGGAAAACCAGTTGCCCGCCGACGCCCTGCGCCTGGCGGATTACCACGGCTATGAGCACCTGCGCTAAACAAAGGTGGAGCGTGTTGCCCTCAACGCACTTTCCGAGCCAGCGGCTTGAGGGCAAGCCGCTCCACCCATGAGCATCCTCGGAAAAATTAAAGCGGGCATCACGACTGACTCCGCCGAGCAGACGCGGACCCTCGCGGCCGAGTTGGCCGCCGCGCTGCCGCCCGACACCACGCTGGCGTTGCACGGCGACATGGGCGTGGGCAAGACGACCTTCGTGCAGGGCCTCGCCCACGGCCTCGGCGTGCACGAGCACGTGACCAGTCCGACTTTCGCCATCTACTCAGTTTATCAAGGCACGAGGCATAAACTCATACACCTCGACGCCTACCGGCTGGAGAAGGAGGCGCAGATCGAGTCGCTGCTGCTCGACGAATTTCTTGTCAGCCCCTATGTGCTCGCCGTCGAGTGGCCGGAGAAAACCGGCGCGTGGTTGCCCAAGGACGCCTGGCACCTGACGCTGTCGATCATGGACGGGGACAAGCACCGGTTGGTGCTGCGGTAGGGGTCGGTGCCCTCACCGCCCCTATCAATAAAAAAGCCCGCTCTCGCGAGCGGGCTTTGAAGATTGTCAGGCCTGGGCTTCGGGCTTCGGCTCCTCGGCGGGAGCCGGAGCCGGTTCCGGTTCCGTAGGAGCGGTCTCGGCGACAGGGGCCTCGGCGGGCTTGGCCTCGGCAACCACAGGCGCCGGGGCATCCGGGAAGTCCACGGGATCGTGTTCTTCCTCGCCGGACTCGGCCTTCTTGGCCTGCTGCGGCGCCATCGGCGGCGGGGCGAAGAGCTTGCCGTCGGAGAACTCGGTCACGTAACCCTCCATGACGAGCCAGCGCAGGTCGTTGCTCATCTTGCGGAGCTTCTCGGCCTGCTCGGGCGCCAGGGCGGCGAACGGAGCCGCGGACGGCGTCGTGCCCTCGGCGGGCGCGGCCGCAGGCGCAGCGACGGGGATTTCCACGCCGAGGAAATTCTTCGGCAGGTCCTTCACGTGCACCATCGGGTTCTTCTCGATGAAGTCGATGAGCGCCGAGATGGTCTCGGAGAACACCTGGCCCGGGACGCGGAAGCGGCGCTTGACGGCGCACACATACGAGACGCCGCGCGAGCCCTTCTTGAAGATGGTGAAGCCCTCGCGGCGCAGGCGGCCGCGGAGCGCGTTGGCGGTGTCGAGCGGGAACCGGCGCTGGCGCTCCACGTGGCCCTCGAGGGCGCGGCGGATTTCACCCTGCGGCAGCTTCTCGATGAGCTTGCCGTGGAAGCGGACGCTGTCGACGGCGCGCACAACCTTGTCGCGGGCGTTGGCCAGCAGGTGCAGGCGGGCGTCCTCGATGTTGTCGAAGCTGATGACTTCCACAGCCGGAGCTTCGGGGGCCGGGGCCGGGGCTTCAGCCGCGGGAGCGGCTTCGGCGGGAGCGGCAACAGGCGCAGCCGCTTCCATCGGAGGTGTGGTGGCCACCTTGGCGACCGGCGGTTTCCAGGTGTAGCGCGTGGCCTTCTTCATCTTCTCCATCCACGCGGCGATGACCTCGGGCTCGCGGGCGGAGATGATGCTCTCGCGGAAGCGCTCGAACGGCATGCGGCTCAGCTTGGCGGCATGATGCTGCTGCAGGATCTGCTGGTAGCGGTGGTGGTTCGGCGGCCCGAGCAGCTCGCCCGTGATGCCGCACTTGTTGATGATCGGGAAATTCCCCTTCGGGGCCTCGACCTCGACTTCCTGCATCTCGAAGAAGGCGCCCAGGTTGTTGCCCAGCACATGCTGGATGGCGGCGTCCTCGGTGTCGAACGGCAGGTGGTCGGGCAGCGACATGAACACCGGCGCCGGCTTGGCCGGGGCGGCGCCCTCGGCCTGCTGGGGCCGGGCGCGCTGGACGACGATCACGAAGCGGTCGTTCTTCTCCAGCACGGCCTTGGTGATCTCGAACAGCTGGTAGGTGCGGCACGAGGCGCGCACGGCCTTCACCATCGCGGCGAAGCCGGTGTCCTCGGGATAGCAGGTCGCGACGAAATACGGGCTGACATACGGGGCGCGGTCAAACGGCTGGCCGCCGCCCTCATGGCGCTCGCCACCGCCGCGGAAGTCGCGGCGCGGGCCGCCGGGGCCGTGATCGAAACGGCCACCACCACGATCGGGACGGTCGCCCATCGGCGGCTGGCCCTCGCGGGCGGGAGCGCCCGGAGCCTGACCCTGGCCGGGGCCGCCCGGACCACCGGGACCGGCCGGCTTGCGGAAGGCGCGACGGTCGCGCGCGGGCGCACCGTGGCCACCGCCGTCATCCCGACGGGGGGGGCGGTCGCCGCGGTCGAAATCGCGTTCGCGACGGCCGCCGGGGGATACCGGCTTCACCTCGGTCCATTGGGTGCCGAAGTTAAAGGTCTGCAACTGACTGAGGTCGATTTTGTTCAACCCCTGGTCGTTGGGTTCGTTGGCAGGCTTGGAGTCGTCCATGAAAGGGCGGAAAACGGGCGTGGTTACCCGGTAAGTGTCGGTGGTGGGCTTGGTGTTCCGCTACGTCAGGTCGGGCGCGCGGTAAAGAGGTAGCTTGCCCCGAGAAGAAAGGATGACGCAAGCGCATTTCGGGGCTTTACAAGCTTCCCCGGATTTACCTAAGTCGCCGTTCTCATCGTTGGAACGCTCGGGTGGTGGAATTGGTAGACACACACGTTTGAGGTGCGTGTGCCGTAAGGCGTGCAGGTTCGAGTCCTGTCCCGAGCACCAACTAGAACTCCGTGAGAGTTGGGGAACTGGACGGGTCTCGGACCCGTCGCCGTGAGGCAACGGGTTATCGGCAAATTCGCGGCGCGCACCGCCGAGAATTTGCGAGATAACCTCGTAGGATGTCCTTTACCCGTCCGTGTGTGTGAACCCGTGGCCGGCGCGTGAGCGCCGGAATGAGGGAGGTTCGAGCGGAGCACAGCGTGAGCTGGCAGAGCGAGAACCGACCGAAGTCGGGGATGCCCGAGCGAGGTCAAATAGACGGCAACCCCTTGTCACCAAAGGCCAGGAACGAGCGAGAGGGTATCCCCTGTGCGGGGAGGGGTGTGGGGAGGCCCTGCTGGCTTTGATTCTGCGCCTCAAAGTGGGTTCGCAAATAGTCCTTTAGGGAGCACCAGCCTTCGCTCCTCCGGAGCTTCGGCTGGCAGGCCAGCTCCCGGAGTGTGGAGAGACTGGCGCCGCGCGGCGGCGAAGGCTGCCGTCCGAAGCCTTGGCGTAGGACGGCTTTTCACTCACACTGTCAGCATGATCTACGTTTACCTCCTGGAGAGCGTGAATCTACGGCAGCACCACTATGTCGGAGTGACCCACGACCTGAAACAACGCCTGAGTGATCACAATGAGGGTAAATCACCACATACCCGTAAATTCAAACCCTGGCACTTGGTCGCCTATGTTGGATTCGCCGATGAACAGACCGCTTATGCCTTCGAAAAATATCTCAAGAGCGGTTCCGGTAAGGCATTTCTTAAAAAACGCTTCCTCCGAACGAAGCCGCCGGAGTCAGGCCGATATGACCCCCTTTCCCGCCCAAGGCATTTGACCGCAGCGGGTTTCTGGCGATGCTTCCGCCCGACGCCATGACACCCGAAGCCATCAAGCAGGCCCTGCTCGAGTCCTATGCCCGCGACGGTGGCATCAACCACCTCGACGGCGTCAACCTCCCTTCGCAGGACCGCGTGGCCGACCTGGCCCGCGACTTCATGCACGTGCTTTTCCCGGGTTATTTCGAGAGCACCAGCCTCGCCAAGAATGACGTCCCGGCCTGGCTCGACCGCGTGCTGGCCAAGATCGACGACCGCCTTTTCACCGAGATCGAGAAAAGCCTGCTTTTCGCCAAGGACCCCGCCCCCGCCGCCAACGCCCGCCGCATCGCCACCGAACTCCTCGGCCGGCTGCCGGAAATCCGCCGCGTGGTGCAGACCGACGTGCAGGCCGCCTACACCGGCGACCCGGCCGCGCGCAACGTCGAGGAGATCATCCTCGCCTACCCGTGCGTGCTCGCCATCTCGCTCCAGCGCATCGCGCACCAGCTTTATCAGCTCGGCGTGCCGCTGCTGCCGCGCATGCTCACCGAATATGGCCACGAGCGCACCGGCGTGGACCTTCATCCCGGCGCGAAGATCGGCTCGCACTTCTTCATCGACCACTGCGTCGGCGTTGTCATCGGCGAGACGGCCACGATCGGCAACCACGTGAAGCTCTACCAGGGCGTGACGTTAGGGGCGAAATCCTTCGAGGTCGACAACGCCGGCAACCCGGTGAAGGGGGTGAAGCGCCACCCCAACATCGGCGACCATGTCACCATCTACGCCCACGCCACCATCCTCGGCGGCGAAACGCACATCGGCGAACACAGCGTCATCGGCGGCAACGTCTGGCTGCTCGAGTCCGTGCCGGCCAGCAGCATCGTCTACTTCAAGGGCGACGATCTCGTCGTCCGCCCGCGCCACAAGAAGGAACTGCTCGTCGCCGAGTCGGCCGACTGGGTGATCTGAGGCAGTTATTAGTTGAGAGCTGAGAGTTGAGAGAGTGGAGCGTCACCCGAGTTGGTTTGGCTTGCTCTCAACCCTCAACTCTCAGCTCTCAACTAGCCTCAAATCCGCTGCCGCTGACTGAGCGCGCGCGCCACCTCGGCGGCGAAGAACGGTCCGCGATAGATCAGGCCGGTGTAGAGCTGCACGAGCGTGGCGCCGGCATCGAGCTTCTCGCCGGCCGCCTCCTCGTCCATGATGCCGCCCACGCCGATGATCGGCAGGCGGCCGTTCGTGGCCCGCGCGATGTAATTGATGATCTCCGTCGCGCGCCGGCGCACCGGGGCGCCGCTCAAACCGCCGGCCTCGTTCACCGTCGCGAAGAAACCCGGCCGCGCGAGCGTCGTGTTGGTGGCGATGATGCCGTCGAGCCCCAGGTCGGCGATCACCTGCAGCGCCGCGTCGATCTGCGGGAAGGTAAGGTCCGGCGCGATCTTCAGCAGCAGCGGCCGGCGCGGCTTGCCCGCCCCGACCCGCACCTTGTTTTCCTCCACGAGCGCGGCGAGCAGCGGCTTGAGCCATGACGCGTCCTGCAGCTCGCGCAGGCCGGGCGTGTTCGGGCTCGAGACGTTCACCGCGATGTAGTCCCCGTGGTCCGCCAGCAGGCGGAAGCTGCCGAGGTAGTCCTCCGTCGCCTTGTCCAGCGACGTGACCTTGCTCTTGCCGAGGTTGATGCCGAGGGGAATGGACCGGGGGCCGGAGAATTTCGAGAGGTGCGCCGCGAGCGAAGCCGCGCCGTCGTTGTTGAAACCCATGCGGTTGATCACCGCCTGCTCGGCCGGATAACGAAAGGCGCGTGGCCGCGGGTTGCCGGGCTGCGCGTGGAAGGTGACCGTGCCGATCTCGACGTGGCCGAAGCCCAGCGCCGCGGCGGCCGGCCACGCCCGGCCGTTCTTGTCGAAGCCGGCGGCGAGGCCGACGGCGTTGGGAAACTTAAGCCCGAAGGCCTCGACGGGCCGGTGCCGCGCCGGGTCGAGCCGGTGGACGCGCTCCAGCAGCGCGCACAGCGGCCGCACCCCGCCGAGCCGCGCGAGCCCGTTGACGGCGATCTCGTGCGCGTGCTCCGGATCAAGGCGGAAGAACGCCCGTTTGACCGCATGTTCGTATAGCCAACCCATGTGCCGCGGACGATGGCACCGGACCGCCAACTTTCAAGCACCGCGCAGGCCGAAGCCGGCGAAGTTTTTGGTCTTGTTATTTCGCCCCCCGGACCCACCCTGCCGGCGAAATTTGGCACCGGCAGAGAGGGCCGAAAGATTTTCCAACTTTCTGCGTTTCAAGATTTGACAAGGCCTCCACGTGGCCCATTTCGTGCAGCGAAATCAGCAACACCCTTATGGCGAAAGGTTCCCCACAACTTGAATGGTGCGTAGTGCGACTCGGCGAAGACCACAACTGGTGGGTCGACGAGATCAGCGATCCCGTGCACTGGGATGTCGACGGCCTCAGCATCATCGACCCGCGCCAGGTTGACCACATCATTGAGCTGATCGAGCCGCTGCGCGAGTTCGGCTTCGACTCCGACCTCTTCGAGCGCGCCTTCATCCCCTTCCGCATCACCAAGGATCTCGGCAAGGGCAAGGTCCGCCTCGCCCGCACCAAGCAGCCGCTGCTGGAGTCCGAGGAGAAGCTCTTCGCCCTGCCGGACGTGATCGACGAGGAAAACGGGCCCTACGCCGACTTCCTCGACCACATCACCCGCCTGCGCGTGAAGCTCATCAACGAGCTGCTCGACCTCGAGGAGAAGCTGACCGTCGACGAGGTCGAGGACCAGCTGCGCGAGGCGCAGAACAACGACTTCATCGAGGGCAAGGCCGTCCACCTGTTCTCCGAGATCACCGCCATCCTCGACTTCATGCCCGCCGGCCACGGCGAGGACGACGAGGACGGCGACAAGGGTGCCGCCGAGGACGAGGATGACGACCTGCCCGAGGTCGAGGAAGAGGACGAGGAAAAGCTCAAGAACGACTCCTCCCTCAAGTGGGACGAGGACGACGAGGACGGCGACAAGGAAGACGGCGAAGCCAAGCCCGGCGCCAAGGGCAAGGGCGACGACGATGACGACGAGGATGAGAAGGAAGACAAGGATTCCGACGACGCCGAGGACGAAAAGCCGACCCGCAAGCGCGGCCGGGGCTAAAAGCCTTGTTGCCACCATGCGGGCCAGCCGTCACTTACGGGACCGCATGTCACCCCTCCGCCTGTTTCCTGCGTTTTCCACCGAACGGGGCCCAGCATGAGCCTCTTCCGCACCAAGACCATCGCCTCGCTTCAGGCCGAGGCCGCCGCGGAACACGGCTACAAGCGCACGCTGGGCCCGATCTCGCTGATCAGCCTGGGCATCGGGTCCGTCGTCGGCGCCGGCATCTTCGTGCAGACCGGCCAGGCCGCCGCCCTCTACGCCGGTCCCGGCATCGCCATTTCCTTCATCGTCTCCGGCATCGCCTGCCTCTTCGCCGGCCTGTGCTACGCCGAGCTCGCGTCGATGATTCCCGTCTCGGGCAGCGCCTACACCTACACCTACGGCAGCCTGGGCGAGATCCTGGCCTGGGTCGTCGGCTGGTGCCTCATCCTCGAATACCTGTTCTCGGGGGCAGCCGTGGCGGTCAGCTGGTCCGGGGCGACCCGTGACATCCTCCGCGAGTTCAACGTCGCGCTGCCGGACATCATTTCCCGCGCGCCCCTCGACGTCGTGGACGGACACCTGGTCCGCACCGGCGCCCTGATCAATTTCCCCGCGGTCTTCATTTCGCTCCTGCTGACCTACATTCTCTACATCGGCATCAAGGAGTCGGCGAATTTCAACAACCTGATGGTGATCATCAAGGTTGGCGTGCTGCTCGCCCTGATCGGCTACGGCATCAACTACTTCTTCGGCCACCGCGCCGAGGTCATGGCGAACCTCAGCCCGTTCATCCCGGCGAACTCCGGCGCCTTCGGCGAGTTTGGCTGGAGCGGCATCTTCCGCGGCGCCGGGGCGATCTTCTTCGCCTATGTCGGCTTCGACTGCGTGTCGTCCGCCGCGCAGGAAACGAAGAACCCGCAGCGCGACCTGCCCATCGGTCTGCTCGGCACGCTGGCGTCCGTCTCCTTCCTGTTCATCGCCGTCTCCCTGGTGCTCACCGGCATGGTGCACTACACCAAGCTGAACGTCGACGCCCCCTTCATCTTCGCCCTGCAGCAGGTTCAGACCCCCGCCTTCTTCCGCTACCTCATCGAGGCGGCGACGCTCGCCGGCCTGACCTCCGTCATCCTCGTCTCGCTGCTCGGCCAGCCGCGCATCTTCTTCGCGATGGCCAAGGATGGCCTGCTGCCGGACACCTTCGCCAAGATCCACCCGAAATACGGCACGCCGCACATCACCACCTGGATCACCGGCATCTCCTGCGCGATCATCGCCGGCCTCTTCCCTCTCAACCTCCTCGGCGAACTCATCTCCATCGGCACCCTGCTGGCCTTCGCGCTCGTCTGCGCCGGCGTCCTCGTCCTGCGCCGCACCCAGCCCAACCTGCCCCGTCCCTTCCGCACACCCTGGGTGCCGCTGATCCCGGTCCTCGGCATCCTCATCTGCATCGCGCAGATGTTTTCCCTGCCGAACATCACCTGGCTGAACCTGACCATCTGGCTCGCCCTCGGCTTCGCCGTTTATTTCGGCTACAGCCGGAAACACTCGAAGCTGGCCCGGCCGAACGGCTAGTCGGGAGCGGGGATTCTGGGCGGCCAGCGGGTTCGCTCGCCAGTCCGCGAAATTATCACCCCTTCAGCGCCCGCGCCACGTCCTTGGCGAAATACGTCAGGATCATGTCGGCGCCGGCGCGCTTGATTGCCAGCAGCGACTCGTCACGGCAGCGCACAAGGTCGAGCCAGCCGAGCTTGGCGGCGGCGTGAATCTGCGCGTATTCGCCGGAAATCTGGTAGGCGGCCACGGGCGTGCGGGTCGAATTGCGGACCTCGCGGATGATGTCGAGGTAGAGGCCGGCGGGCTTGACCATGACGATGTCGGCGCCCTCGGCGACATCGAGCTGCACCTCGCGCAGCGCCTCGCGGCGGTTGGCGGGGTTCATCTGGTAGGTCGCCTTGCTGAGCAGGCGCGTGCCGGCGGCCTTGGCGCTGCCGACCGCCTCGCGAAACGGGCCGTAGTAGGCCGAGTTGTATTTCGCCGAATAGGCCAGGATGCCCGTGCCGGTGTGGCCGGCAGCGTCGAGGGCCTTGCGGATGGCGCCGACGCGGCCGTCCATCATGTCGGACGGGGCGACAAAATCCACGCCCGCCTCGGCCTGCAGCACGGCCATCTCGCAGAGGATCGCGACCGTGCGGTCGTTGTCCACGTCGTCCGTGGACGCCGTCAACACGCCGTCGTGGCCGTGGCTGGTGTAGGGATCGAGGGCGACATCCGTGATGACGGACAGTTCCGGCACCGCCGCCTTCACGGCGCGGACCGCGCGGAGGATGAGGGTCTTGGGGTTCAGGGCCTCGGTGCCCTCGGCGTCCTTGAACTTGGCGTCCAGCTTGGGAAAGAGGGCCACGGCGGGGATGCCGAGCTTATGGAGCTCGCGGCACTCACGGACCAAGTCGGTGATGTTGAAGCGGCTGACCCCCGGCATGGACGTGATCGGCTCGGGCCGGCCCTTGCCGTCCACCACGAACAGCGGCGCGATGAGGTCGGCCGCCCGCAGGACGGTCTCCTCGACGAGGGCGCGGCGGCTGGGCAGCCGGCGCAGGCGGCGGGGACGGTGGGTCAGTTCGAGCTTGGTGGGCTTGGCCATGGGAGGGGAAAGACCGGCATTAAACCACTATTCGGGGCCAGTTCACGCTAATCTTTTGTGCAGAAATTGCGGATTTCTGGGCGTCAGTGGCTGTAATCCGTGGTTGAAAGTTCGGCCCTTTTTGCGCCTTTTGGGGCCTCTTCCCTGCCCATGCCCATCCGGCTCCACGAATCCCTCTCCCGCAGCCTCCGCGAACTCAAGCCCGCCCAGCCGGACGGCGTCTTCCGTTTCTACAACTGCGGCCCGACGGTCTACGCTCCGGCCCACATCGGAAATTTCCGCAGCTTCGTCGTCAACGACGTCATCCGCCGCCTCCTCGAGCTTGAGTTCGGCGCAGGTAAGGTGAAGCACGTCCGCAACCTGACCGACGTCGACGACAAGACCATCAAGCGCGCCCAGGACGAGAAGCGCCCGCTCGCCGAGGTCACGAAGCAGTGGACTGACAAATTCCACGCCGACTGCGCCGCGCTGAACTGCCTGCCGCCCCACGTCGAGCCCACCGCCACCGGCCACATCAGGGAGCAGGTCGACATGATCGACGTGCTCATGAAAAAGGGTAACGCCTACCGCGCCGCCGACGGCTCCGTCTATTTCAAGGTCTCGTCCTTCGACGACTACGGCAAACTCAGCCGCGTGAAGGAACGCGAGCTGCAGGTCGGCGCCACGCTCAAGGTCGCCGCGGCCGATGCCGACGAGAAGGAAGACGTCAGCGACTTCGCGCTCTGGAAGGCCCACAAGACCGAGGATGGCGACAACTCGTGGGACAGCCCCTGGGGCCGCGGCCGCCCCGGCTGGCACATCGAATGCAGCGCGATGAGCAAGAAACACCTTGGCGAGACCATCGACCTCCACACCGGCGGCGTGGACCTGCTTTTCCCGCACCACGAGAACGAAATCGCCCAGAGCCAGTGCTGCAACGGCACGCTCTTCGCCCACCACTGGTATCACAGCGAGCACCTGCTGGTGGACGGCAAGAAGATGTCCAAGTCGCTCGGCAACCTCTACACGCTGGATGACCTCAAGGCCAAGGGCTTCAGCCCGATGGCGCTGCGCTACGCGCTGCTCGCCAGCCACCCGCGCAAGCAGCAGAACTTCACGCTCGATTCGCTGCACGCCGCGGAGAGCGCGCTGAAAACGCTCCGCTCCTTCCGCGCCGAGCTCGGCACGCAGTCGGGCGATGCCGCCGCCCTCGAGCCCATGCTGGCCTCCATCCGCGACGATTTGAACACCCCCGCTGCGCTTGGCGCCCTGTTCACCATCGTCAACCGCGGCCCAGCCAGCGTGGACGCCGCTGGGTTTGACCGGATCATGTTTGCCTTTGGTCTAAATCTTTCGGAGCCGAAGCTAGAAACAAAAACGATCGGGACCATCACTATCGTCGGAACGGCGCCAGACAAAGTTCAGAAGTTGGCGACTGAGCGCTGGGTCGCGAAGCAGGCTAAGAACTGGGCTGAAGCTGACGTCCTGCGCAAGAAACTGGCTGAGGCTGGCTGGTCTATGAAAGACGGGAAAGACGGCTCTATTCTGGAGCGGCTGCAGAATTGATTGGAGGGCTCGCGTCCCTGCGAGCCTTAGATCGACGCCAAAGGCAGCCCGCAGGGACGCGGGCCCTCCATTTTTGCGCCTTTTGGTGCCTTTTCGTGGCCAAAAACGCCTTGGCCAACCCGGCATTGACACCCGCCGAAACTCCCGGCCAATCTGCGCGTTCGGCCCTGCAATCGTAGGCAGGACCACAACCAACATATACCATGTCGATGACTCCGCTCGAAGAACTCCGCCACTCGGCCTCGCACGTGCTGGCAACCGCCGTCCTCCGTCTGTTTCCGGACGCCAAACTCGACATCGGTCCGCCGACGGACTCCGGTTTCTACTACGACATCGACCTCGACCACAAGCTGACCGCCGAGGACCTCACTAAGCTCGAGGCCGAGATGAAGAAGATCGCCGACGAGAACCAGCGCTTCGACCGCAAGGAGGTCTCGCGCGAGGAGGCGGTCGAGATCATCAAGTCCCGCGGCCAGGAACGCTACAAGCTCGGCCGTCTCGCCGACATCCCGGAGGGCGAGAAGATCTCCTTCTACACCAACGGCGAGTTCGCCGACCTCTGCGCCGGCACGCACATCCGCTACACGGCTAAGCTGAAGGCCTTCAAGCTCCTCTCCATCGCGGGCGCCTACCACCGCGGCGACGAGACCAACAAGCAGCTCCAGCGCATCTACGGCACCGCCTTCCCGACCAAGGAGGAACTCGCCGACTACCTGACCCAGCTCGAGCAGGCCAAGCTCCGCGACCACCGCAAGCTCGGCCGCGAACTGAAGCTGTTCCACATCGACGAGGACGTCGGCCAGGGCCTCATCCTCTGGACGCCCAACGGCTCCATCCTCCGCCAGGAACTGCAGACCTTCATCGCCGGCGAGCTCCGCAAGCAGGGCTACTCGCAGGTCTTCACGCCGCACATCGGCCGCCTCTCGCTCTACAAGACCTCCGGCCACTTCCCCTATTACAAGGACTCGCAGTTTCCGCCGGTCGTCGAGCGCGACTACCTCGACCAGCTCGTCTCCTCCGGCTGCTCCTGCGCCGAGATGTCCAACCGCATCGAGGCCGTCTCCACCCACCTCGCCGAGAAGGTCAACAAGCTCACCGGCACGGAGACGATCACCAAGGACCGCGTCCTGCCCGACGACCAGCTCATCGACGGCTTCCTGCTGAAGCCGATGAACTGCCCGCACCACATCAAGATCTTCGCCTCGCAGCCGCATTCCTACCGCGACCTGCCCGTGCGCCTCGCCGAGTTCGGCACCGTCTACCGCTGGGAACAGTCCGGCGAGCTCAACGGCATGACCCGCGTCCGCGGCTTCACCCAGGACGACGCCCACCTCTTCTGCACCGAGGAGCAGGTCGCCCAGGAAGTCCTCGGCTGCCTTTCGCTCGTGAAGACGGTCCTCACCACGCTCGGCATGTCCGACTACCGCGTGCGCGTCGGCCTACGCGATCCCGACGGCAAGAAGTTCGCCGGCGACCCCGCCAAGTGGGACGTCGCCGAGGCCGCCTGCCGCGCCGCCGCCCAGACCCTCGGCGTGCCCTTCACCGAGGAGCCCGGCGAGGCCGCCTTCTACGGCCCGAAGATCGACTTCGTCATCAAGGACGTCATCGGCCGCGAGTGGCAGCTCGGCACCGTGCAGGTGGATTACGTCCTTCCCGTCCGCTTCGACCTGACCTACATCGGCGCCGACAACGCCGCGCACCGCCCGGTCATGATCCACCGCGCCCCCTTCGGCTCGATGGAGCGCTTCTGCGGCGTGCTCATCGAGCACTTCGGCGGTGACTTCCCGCTCTGGCTCGCGCCCGAGCAGGTCCGCCTCCTCCCCATCTCCGACAAGGTGATGGACTACGCCAAGGCCACGCTCGACCAGTTTCTCGCCGCCGACCTGCGCGTCACGCTCGACACCCACTCCGACAAGCTTGGCGCCAAGATCCGCCGCGCCGAGTTGGAGAAGGTGCCGTATGTGCTCGTGCTCGGCCAGAAGGAGGCTGAGGCCCTCAGCGCCTCCGTCCGCTCCCGCGCCAAGGGCGACGAAGGCGTCCACCCGGTCGCCGACCTGCTCACCCGCTTCAAGCAGGAGGTCGCCACGCGAGCGCTCCCCGAGAAGAAAGTGGCAGCCCCGGTTGCAAACACGCCGAAGGCCTGAGTTTCACGCCAAGCCGCTAAGGATGAATCCTTCTTTGCGCCTCTGCGTCTTTGCGTGAGTCATTCTTCATGAGCGAACCCACCGAACTCCCCGCCTGGAAGGAAGAACTCGATGCCATCGTCGGCGCGCGGGCCCACGGCCAGTCGGAGGAGATTCTCCCCCGGCTGCGGAAGCTCGATGCCAAGCACCCGAACGTCGCCGAGATCAACTACCAGCTAGCGTGGTCCTGCGATGTGCTGGACCGCGCGGCGGACGCCCTGCCCTATTACGAGAAAGCCGTCGCCCTCGGCCTGCCGCCCAACGAGCTCTCCGGCGCCTTGATCGGCCTCGGCTCGACCCTGCGTTCGCTCGGCGAGCTCGAACGCTCCGCCGAGGTGCTGCGCTCGGGCCAGGTGCAGTTTCCCGACAATCCCGAGTTCGCCGTCTTCCTCAGCCTGACCCTGCACCAGCAGGGCAAGGCCGCCGACGCCCTGCGCCTCGCGCTCGCCACCCTCTGCGAGACGACCGACGACCCCGGCCTGACCGCCTACCAGCGCGCCATCCGCCACGCGGCGGCAAAGCTGTCCTGAATATTGACGACATGCGCACCCGGCGGGGTGCTGCTAGGATGAGTGGCGTTACCCGTCGGTTTGTCAGGGTCGCGCTTCCGCGTTCAGGCGCGGAGCGAGTCCATGGGGCGGTGCCTTGGGGGCGCCGCCCCTCATTTATTCCATGCCCCTCCTCCGCCTCTTCCCGCTGTTCGGCTTCGCCACGCTGCTGCGTGCCGCCGCGCCCGACGCCACCGTCGCCGCCGACGGCTCCGGCACGCACACGACCGTGCAGGCGGCGGTCGACGCCGCCCCCGCCGGCCGCAGCGCGCCCTGGGTCATCGCACTCAAGCCCGGCCGTTACAAGGAGCACGTCACCGTGCCGGCGACGAAACCATTTCTCACCTTCCGCGGCGAGGACGCGGCCACGACTGTCATCACCAACGACACCAACTTCAACTCGCCGGGAATCAACGGCGCGAAGATCACCACGCCCGACAGCGCAACGGCCCTGATCCAGGCGACCGACTTCACGGCGGAGAACATCACTTTCGAGAACACCACGACCCGCGAGCAGAAGATCCAGGCCCTGGCGCTCTACATGACCGGGGACCGCGGCGTGTTCCGGCGCTGCCGTTTCCTCGGGTGGCAGGACACCCTGCGCGCCGACTCGCCCCGGCGGCCCGGCGGCAGCACCGAGCCCGACGTCCCGCGTCCCGAGGGCAACGCCCGCCAATACTTCGTCGAGTGCTACATCGAGGGTCACGTGGACTTCATCTATGCGGCCAGCACCGCGGTGTTCGACCGCTGCCACATCCACTGCCTCGCCGACGGCTACATCACCGCCGCCAGCACGCCGGAAGCCGCAGCCTTTGGGTATGTCTTCCTCGACTGCAGGGTCACGACCGGCTCGCTCGTGCAAAAGGGCGCCTTCCTCGGCCGCCCCTGGCGAAAATTCTCCGCCACGGCCTTCATCCGCACGGAACTGGCCGGCAACGTCCGCCCCGAGGGCTGGGACAACTGGCGCAACCCCGCCAACGAGCAGACCGCCCGCTATGCCGAATACGGCAGCACCGGCCCGGGCGCGCAGCCCGACAAGCGCGCCAAGTGGGCGAAGCAGCTGACCGACAACGAGGCGAAGGCTTATACCGTCGCGAATATTCTTGCCGGCAACGACGGATGGAATCCGGCAAGATAAGTTCTAGTCCTCAGTTCAAGTTCAAGGAGCAGACTACTTCAGTCTCAGCATCGGATATGCGAGCCTGAACTTGAACTTCCCACTTCAACTGCTCCGTCTCACACCGGCTGCTTGAGATACTTCGCGATCGCCTGCGAGCGCGAGTGGACCTGCAGTTTCTCGTAGATGCGGCGGATGTAGGTGTTGACGGTCGGCACGCTGATGCCGAGTTGCTCGGCGATCTCCTTGTAGAGGTAGCCCTTCGTCAGCAGCGACAGCACGGACTGCTCGCGCGGCGACAGCCCCCCGGTGTCCGGCGCGGGGTTCGGCACCCGCCCGAAGGACGACACGACGCGGCGGGCGATGCTGCCGCTCATCGGCGAGCCGCCCTGGGTGATCTGGTGGATGGCGGCGAGCAGCTCCTCGCGCGTCGTGTCCTTGAGCAGGTAGCCGGTCGCCCCCGCGGCCAGCGCGGCGAAGATGTGGTCCGAGTCCTCATAGACCGTGAGCATGAGGAACTGCGTGGCCGGCAGCAGCGGCTTGAGGTGCCGCACGCACTCAACGCCCGTCGACGCGATGAGGTTGATGTCCATGAGCACGACGTCGGGCTTGTCCCGCGGCAGCGACTCCAGCGCCTGCGGGGTGTCGCCATAGTGGCTGAGCAGTTCCAGGCCCGGCGAGGCGCGGATGACGTCGGCCAGGATGCGGCGGGTGGGTTCGTCGTCCTCGACGATGGAGATGCGGATGTTCATGGGGGTGGGGTCAGACCAGTCCGGATGGAGGGGAGTTTTTGGCGCGCGCCGCGCCGAGGGCGATGTTAATCGCCAGGCGGGCGCCCCGGCCGTCGCCGGCCGGCGTGAATTCATGCGTGCCGCCCATCTCGGCGACGCGCTGGGCGATGTTGCGCAGGCCATGGCCCGAGGAGACGCGCAACCCGTGGTCGGCACCGTGGCCGTCGGTCCCGTTCGCGCCGGCCCGCGCGGGCTGCCGGCCGTTGTCGGTGATCAGCATCGTGAACCGGTCGCCTTCCGTCCGCATGGCGATGGTCACCTCGTCGGCGCCGGAGTGTTTCACCACGTTGTTGAGGGCCTCCTTGAGGCAGAGATAGAGGTTATGCCGCGTCTGGCTGGTGAGCGCCACGGCCGGCAGGTGGTCCGGCAGGTCGAGGCGGCAGCGGATGCCCGCGACCGACAGGAAGCTCTGCGCGTAGCTGACGAGATAGGATGCGAGCCCGTCAAGGTGGTCGTTCTTGGGGTTCACGGCCCAGACGATCTCGTCCATCGAGCGCGTGATCTGCCGGACCGTCTCGTAGATCTGGTGGAGCTGGGGGTTCGCCGCGGATGGACCGTCGCGCCGGCCCATCTGCGTCAGCAGGCTGATGCGCGTGAGGCTGGCGCCCAGGTCGTCGTGGATGTTGCGGGCGATGCGGGCGCGTTCGCGCTCGATGGCGCTCTCCTGCTCCAACCGTTCCAGCCGGGCGCGCAGGCGGCGGTGCGACACGGTGCGCACCACCACGATCACCAGCACCACCAGCGCGCAGGCGACCAGCAGCCGGAACCACAGCGTCTGCCACCACAGGGGCTGCACCGTGATCAGCAGCGCGGAGTTGCTCTCGTTCCAGACGCCGTTGCCCAGGCTGGCCATCGTCCGCAGGTGGTATGAGCCCGGCGGCAGCCGCGGATAAACCGCGGTCCGGTCGGGGCCGGCCGTGATCCACTGGCTGTCGAACCCGTCCAGCCGGTATTTGATCTGGACGCGGTCGGGCGTGGAGAGGCAGAGCACGGACAGCCGCAGCGCCAGCTTGCGCACGCGGGCGCTGATCGCCAGCCCGCCGGCGGAAAAGGCGCGGGCCTCGTCGTCGCAGCTGACCGCCGCCACCACGGCCGGCGGGGCGGCCGTGTCGGTGATGGCCCGCGCGGGATTGAAGTTCACGACCCCCTTGCGGGTGGCGAACCAGAGATGCCCGTCGCGCCCTTTCCACGCCGCGGGTTTGTAGAGGCCGAGGCAGGTGAGGCCATGCATGCCATCATCCCGGCCGACGATGACCGGATGAACGCGCGCGCCGCGGCCGGCCAGCAGGTCGGCCAGTTCCTGCCGGCGCAGGCTGAAGATGCCCACCGGCGAGCCGAACCACAGGTAACCCTGGTCATCCGGCAGGATCGTGGTGATGTTGGCGGCGATCAGGCCGTCCTCGGCGCGGATGTGCCGGAGCCGCCCTCCGCCAAGCACGTAGACGCCGTTGCCCGCGGTCGCGATCCAGGTCAGCCCGGTGCCGGGCTCGCTGTAGATGTCCTGGATCGGCTCGGCCTCGCCCTCCTTCACCTCCAGCGGGATCGGCGCAAACCGGCGCCCGTCAAAGCGGATCAACTTCCCGTCGGGCGTGCCGATGAGGATGCCGCCCTGTTCGTCCTCGGTGATGACCCGCGGAGCCTGGGCCGCAAAACCCTCCGCCGCACCGAAGGTCTCGAACCTCCCCTCGCGATACCGCCCCACCCGGTCGGGAGTCAGGCCGACCCAGTAGTCGCCGTTGCGCGCCACGTAGGCCACGCCGATGGCGGGCTTCGCGGGGATCTCCGCGACCGGCTCCAGCCGGCCCGCGCCGGCCGGGTCAAACCGCAGCACGCCGAGGCCGGTCGTGACCCAGACCCGGCCCCGGCCGTCGGGCAGCACCGACGTGACACTGCCGTTCGTCGGTGCCGGCCGGTTCGTGACGGTCTCGATTTTCCCGTCGCGCAGCCACGCCAGGCCGCCATCGCGGTTGCCAAACCACACGACGCCCGCGGCGTCCTCGCTGACGGTGAAACTGTAGTTGTCGCCCAGTCCCGCGGTCCGGTCATAAAGCTTGAAATCACGGCGTCGCAGCCGGTTCAGGCCGCCACCGTTGATGCTCACCCAGATGCCGCCCTCGGTATCTTCGCAGATCCCGGTGATGGCTTCGCCTGAGGTCGGCACCAGGTGAAACCGGCCGTCGACCACGGCGTAGAGCCCCTGGGAGCGCGTCCCGATCCAGAGTGTGCCGAGCCGGTCCTCGTGCAGGACACTGGCGTAATGCGCCCCTACCAGCGGCAGGATACCGGTGGCCATCTCCTTCACGCCGTCCTCACCCATCTTCAGCAAACGGTCAATCGTCAGGATCCAGGGCCCGCCCCTCCGGCTGTCGGTCACGCGAAACTCCGGCCCGCCGAACTCTTGGTTGACCACCTCCACGCGGCCGGACTCATACCGCCCGATCATCGTGCCGCCCGCGACCAGCATCCTGCCCGGTCGCTCCGTGGCAAAGTGCGCCACCAGCCGGTGCGGGCTGCCTTCATTGGGCCGGAATTCCTCCTTCTTGCCCCCCTGCCAGCGGAGCAGAGACTGGTCGTCGCAACTGGCCCAGAGCGTCCCGTCGGCCTCGGCGAACAGGGAGTTCACTATCTTGTCCGCGGCAAAATCCAGCCGGCGAAAGGCCCCGTCCTTGAAGGCCAGCGTGCCACCCGAGGTGGGGGCGACGACCACGCCGAGTTCCGGGGTCTCGGTGATGGCCCGGATATAGACGGCCGCCCCTGCCTGCCTGAGGCCAGGTCCGAAATCCTCGAAATAGGTCCCGTCGAAGCGCACCAGGCCACGCGCGGTGACCAGCCACAGGTAACCGGCGCGGTCCTGATGCACGCGGGTGACATCCTCGCTGGGCAGGCCGTCCTGCGCATGCCATTCGCGCAGCGAGTATTGGCCGGCCCACGACGGCTCGGCCGCCCCGCCGGGCAGGCCCCCGGCCAGCATGGCGCAAAGCCACAAAAGGGGTTGTAAATGACGGGCGCGAAAGGGCATGGCGTGGGGCGGAAAGCCGCAATTTGCCCCCTCCCCACCCGGGATGAAAGACCGAAAACCCTCCTGTCATCTATATTGACGACATGCAGCGACCGGCGCCGGCTGCTAGAATCTCACGATCAGGCACATCGGTTACCCCACCTGACTCCCCCACGGCACCTTTCCATAAGGCTGCTTCCCGGGCGATTCATGCGGGGTCGGTTTGTTTGAAACTGAACGGGGCACGAGTCCCCCGCCAGTTCCACACCAAGTCAGTCGCACCCCACACCCCCACACTATGAACTCACGCATCGGGTTTACCCATGCCCGCGGACAGAGTTTCGGCGCGCTCCTCTTGTGCGCCATCCTCGCCGTCCCCTCGTTCGCCCAGACGGTCCAGCCCAACGCCGCCGCACCGGCCGATCCGGCCGCGGACAAAAAGATCCCCGTCGAGGCCGCCGAGAAGCCCGCCGGCGACACCATCGAGCTTTCCCCCTTCACGGTGGTGTCCAACAACAAGGGCTACTTCCAATCCAACACGATGTCGGGCACGCGTCTGAACTCGAAGATCGAGGACCTCGGCCAGTCGATCACCGTGATGACGAAGGAGCAGATGTCCGACTTCGCGATGCTCGATATCAACGACGTGTTCGACCACATGGCGAGCACCGAGGGCACCAATTCCTACTCCGAGTTCGTCACCGACCGCACCGGCGCCGTGGTTGACAACGTCAGCCTCAGCCCGAACACCGCCAACCGCGTGCGCGGCATCGGCAACGCCAACATCGCGTTCAACAACATCGCGACTTCCGGCCGCGTGCCCATCGACCCCCTCTGGCTGGACTCGCTCGAGCTGAGTCGCGGCCCGAACGCCAACATCTTCGGCCTGGGCAACGCCTCCGGCACGGTAAACCAGGTTCCGGCCACCGCCAACCTGACCCGCGACTTCAACAAGGCGGAAGTCCGCGCCGACAGCTACGAGGGCTACCGCGGCTCGATCGACATCAACCGCATGCTCATCCCCAACAAACTCTCGGTGCGCGCGAGCTATGCCTACCAACATACCGGGTTCATTCGCAAACCGGCGGGGGAGGATTCCCGCCGCCTGAGCTTCCAGGCCAAATACCAGCCCTTCAAGAACACCACCCTCTCGGCTTCCTGGTATAACTACAAGAATGCCGCGGTGCGCCCCAACTTCACGACCCCGCGCGACTACTACACGGACTGGTTCAAAGCCGGCAAACCGGCTTGGAACGCCGTGACCGGCCTGGTCACCTTCGCCGACGGCCGGGTCTACGGCAACGGCAACGTCCTCGGCTCCAGCACGGCCTATACGGCCGCGCCGAGCTTTACGGGCGTGGCGGGTGTGCCCATCACCTTTGTTTTCGGCGGCGCGGAGAGCCGTTCGCCCTTCTTCATCGGCGCCCCGGGTGAGGCCTCCTACTGGACGATGGCGCGCTATACCTCGGGCGCCCTGGCCACCTCCGATCCCTTTGGCGCCGCCGCCTCGGGCGCCGGCCTCCTGACCACCGGCCCGGCGGAGACTTTCACCGCCACGCAGCAGCCGCTCTACAATTCCGTGGCCCGGCCCATCAATGACCAGTCCATCTACGACTGGACCAGCATCAACCTGGCGGGCAACAGCAAGGCCTGGGACGACGTCAACACCTACCTCGCCCAGATCGACCAGGTCATCCTCAACACCCCCAAGCAGACCCTCGCGGCCCAGGCCACCTTCCTGCGCGAGGATGCCAAGCGCATGGAAAACCAGCCCATGGGCCCGGCGAGCGTGAACAGCAACGTCGGCCAGCTGCAGGTCGACGTGAACCAGGTCCGCCTGGATGGCACCCCCAACCCCTACTTCGGCCGTCCTTATCTGCGGAGCAGCGAACCCTTCAAGCGCGACAAGCCCCTGGTGTGGGACACCGGCCGCGTCCAGGCCGTCTATCGCGTCGATTTCTCCCAGGACAAGGGCCTGACCAAGTGGCTCGGCACCCAGCAGCTCCTCGGTTACTATGAATACAAGGACCAGCAGAACCGGAACTACACTTACCGGCATGTCGCGCTGGACCGCACGGCGGGCTGGCAGCAAAAGTATGCGACCACGCTGCTGGCCCTCCAGACCGTGACCAACACCGATCCGAGGTATCTGATCAATGGCAATGCCATTGCCGGCAACTATGACCGGCTCAACGAGCAATACTATGTCGGCAACACTCCCAGCGGAGGCATCGAATACGCCCCGAGCTATTTCCCGGAGGGTGTCAGCCTGCCCTATGTCTGGGGTCCCTCGTCCGGTGCGATGATCAGGGACACTTCCGCCGTCGGCTGGGCCCCGGGCCAGGGTGGCGGTCTCAACAACCTTAATTCCGTCATCAAGACCTCGGGTGGCGTGCTCCAGAGCACCTTCCTCGAAGGCAAGCTGGTTGGCACCTTCGGGTCGCGCAAGGACATCGTGAACGACCGCAATGCCCCGCTCGCCCTGATGACCGCCGACCTCCGGGACTACGACTTCGCCGAGTCCAACCGGTGGATCAACGGCATCTGGCGCCGGGCCCAGGGCAAGACGACGTCCATGTCGGTGGTGGGCCGCCCGTTTCAGGATCTCAAGTTCTTCAAGAGCAGGATCAATGATGGCAGCGGGCTCACCCGCTTCCTGGCCGAGGCGGCCAGCAGCCTCAGCCTCACCTACAACAAATCGGACAACTTCATTGCGCAGGGTCCCGCCTACGACCTGTTCCTGACGCAACTGCCCAACCAGACCGGCACCGACAAGAACTACGGTGCGTGGATGACCATGCTGGATGGCCGGCTCTCCATCCGCTACAACCACTTCGACACGAAGCAGCTCGACCTGCGCAACGGCGACATCTCCACGATGGCCCAGCGCATCCTGCGGTATGAGGGCTTTGTCGCGAACGATTCCTACAACCTGCGGACCCAGTCCACCGCCTGGCTGAACGGGGTCGGCTCCGGCACCACGGGCGCCACCGCCACCAATGCGCAGATCGCCGCGGCCATCAAGATGCCCCTCGAGCAGTATAACGGCCTGGTGACCATCGCCACCGCCGCCACCTATGCCGCCGTCAATGACGCGCGGTCCACGGGCCACGAGTTGGAAATCAACTACAACCCGACCAAGCACTGGACGGTCAGCGCGTCGGTCACCCAGACCAAGTCGGTCAACACGGCGGCCGGCGCCGCCGTCGACGAATACATCGCCGCGCGCATGCCCGTCTGGACCACCCTCGAGGATCCGCGCTTCACCCAGACCGGGGCGACCCTCAACGGCGTGTTCACGCCCTATGCGACCGGGCCGGTCAACCTCCCGGTCGGCGCCACCGGCCACCTGCTCTGGTGGAACATCGTGGGCGCGCCCTTCACCACGCTCGCCGGCTACAACGGCACGCAGTCGCCCGCCATCAACTTCCTCGGCAACGTCGACGCGCCGATGGCCGTGTTCCGCGCCCTGATCGGCCGCCCCCGGCCCCAAGTCCGCGAATACTCCGCCAAGTTCAGCACCCGCTACAACCTGGCCGGTCTCAGCGACAACAAGATCCTCCGGAACATGAGCGTCGGTGGCTCGGTGCGCTACTCCAGCCAGGGGTCCATCGGCTTCTACGGCCTCGGGTATACCCAGGGCATGGACCTCACCCTCGCCGCGAACAAGATCCTGGCGCTTGATCCGAACCGCCCGATCTACTCGCCGGCCGAATACTACGTCGACCTGTTCGCGAGCTACAAGACCAAGCTCTACCGCGACAAGATCCGGGCGACGTTCCAGCTCAACGTGAAGAACGTGCAGGAAAGCGGCGGCCGCTTGCAGGCCACCAGCGCCTTCTTCGACGGCCGGGCCTCCACCTACCGCATTGTCGACCCGCGACAGTTCATCCTGTCGGCCGCGTTTGAGTTCTGATCAAGCCGGCTGAAGCCTTCCTCATCGCCGCCATCCGCCCGGGTGGCGGCGATTTTTTTGCCCCGGCCGCGGTCGCGGCGAAAACGCATTGCCGAGCCGCCCCGCGCCCCGCACCTTGTCACCAGCCATGACGCGCCGCCCACGCCCCGCCGAAAGTCCCGCCGTGCCCGGGCCAGGCGGCTGGACGGTGGCGGCGTTCTTCGGCCTCTTCCTGCTGGCCGCGCTGGCGGCCTATGCCCCGGCGCTCAAGGGCGAATTCCTCTGGGACGACCTGGGCCACGTCACCCACCCCGCCCTGCAATCGTGGTCGGGACTCCTGCGCATCTGGTTCGAGCCGGGGGTGACCCAGCAGTATTACCCGCTGCTGCACTCGGCCTTCTGGTTCGAGCACCGGCTCTGGGGCGACGCCACGCCCGGCTACCACCTCGTCAACGTCCTGCTGCACGCGACCGCCGCCTCGCTGTTCGGCCTGCTGCTGCGCCGCCTCGCGGTGCCGGGCGCCTGGATCGCCGCCGCTCTCTTCCTGTTGCACCCGGTGGGCGTGGAATCCGTCGCCTGGATCTGCGAGCAAAAGAACACCCTCTCCCTCGTGCTCTACCTGGGCGCGGCCCTCGCCTACCTGCGGTTCGACGGGACGCGCTCGAGCCGGGCCTATGCCCTGGCGACCGGCCTGTTCGTGCTGGCGCTCCTGACCAAGACGGTGACCGCGACGCTCCCCGGGGCCCTGCTGGTCCTGGCGTGGTGGCGCCGCGGAAAGCTCTCGTGGCGGTCGGATGTGCTGCCCGTGCTGCCTTGGTTCGCCTTGGGGGCGGCCGGAGGCCTGTTCACGGCGCACTTCGAGCGCGTGCTCATCGGCGCCCAAGGCGCGGATTTCGCCCTCAGCGCCGCCGACCGGCTGGTTCTTTCCGGCCGCGTGTTCTGGTTCTACCTCGGCAAGCTCGCCTGGCCCGCCGACCTGATCTTCGTTTACCCGCGCTGGCACATCGATGCCGCGACCTGGTGGCAGTGGCTGTTCCCGCTGGCCGGCCTCGCCTTGCTCGGCGGCCTGGTGTGGTGGAGCCGGCGCTCCCGGGCCCCGCTGGCCGTCGCGCTCCTGTTCGCGGGTTCGCTTTTCCCGGTGCTGGGCTTCGTGAACGTCTACCCCTTCGTTTTTTCCTACGTCGCCGACCACTTCCAATACCTGGCCAGTCTGGCGGTGTTTGCCCTCGCCGGGGCGGTCCTCAGCCGGCTGCCCAGGCCGGGCGCCATCATAGCGCCGGTGCTGCTCGCCGGACTGTTCGGCATCCTGACCTGGAAGCAGGCCGCCCAGTATCGGGACAATGTCACGCTCTACGAAACCACCCTGCGGCGCAATCCCGACGCCTGGCTGGCCCATCACAATCTGGCCACGCTGCATTCGGATGGTGGCCGCTACGCCGAGGCCCTGCCCCATATCGAGCGCACCCTGGCGCTCCGGCCGGATTATCCGGAGGCCCTGGCCATGCTGGGCAATGTGCTCACCCAACTCGGGCGCCCGGGCGAGGCCCTGCTGCCGCTCGAGCGGGCGGTCCGGCTCCAACCGCGCTATGCCGAGGCGCACAACAACCTGGGAGCCGCGCTCATGGCGCTGGGACGCCCCGACGAGGGCCGGGCCCGTTTCGAGCAGGCCGTGCAGCTGCAGCCGGATTACGTTTCCGCCCAGCTCAACCTGGGCCAGGCCCTGGCCACGGCCGGCCGGGTGAAAGAGGCCACCCCTCATTTTGCGCAGGGCGTCCAGCTCGACCCCGGCAACAGCGCCGCCCGGCTGCAGCTCGGCACGGCTCTGGCGATGCAGTCACGCTATGCGGATGCGCTGCCTCATTTCGAAGCCGCGCTCGAACTCGATCCGGAGTCCGCCGACGCCCATCTGCGCCTGGCCATGACCCTGCGCGCCCTCGGGCGCACGGCCGACGCGAACGAACATTATCGCGAGGCCATCCGGCTGAATCCCGGTTTAGTCCGGTAGGGGCGCTTGCCCTCAAGCGCCCGGGCCGTTGGGGGCAACGGCCCCTACCCAACTACGCCGTCCGACCATTGGCCGTTCACCAGCCGCTTCAATTTAAGCGGATTGGCATTTTGCAACTCGGCCGGAAGCAGTTCATCGGCGAAGCTCTGGTAGCAGATCAACCGGGCCCAGCGGTTCAGCGCCCGCGTGCCGACCGACGTGCTGCGGCCGCCGTCGCTCGTCGAGGGATAAGGTCCGGCATGCACCTGCGCGTGACTGACTTCCAGGCCGGTCGGATAACCATTCAGGATCAGACGGCCGGCCTTCCCGGCGAGCACGTCCACCAGCGGCCCCTGCTCCTTTGCCTCGGCGGCGCCGGCGTGCACGGTGGCGGTCAGGCTGCCCTCGAGCTCGCGGGCGACCGACATCATCTCGGCCGCATCCTTGCACCAGACGATAAGCGAGCTCGGTCCGAAGATTTCCTCGGAAAGCGCGTGGTTGCCCAGGAATTCCTTGGCCCCCGTCTCGAACCACACCGGCGCGGCGCTGCACATCGAGGTCGCATTGCCCTGCGCCAGCACCTTCACGCCTGGCTGGTGGGCCCGGGCCGTCGTGTTGGCCACGAAATTCTTCCGGATGCCGGGCGTGAGCATCACGCCCTCCAGCGTAGCCGCGAGGCGGGCGGCCATGTCCTTGGCGAACTGCTCGGCCGCGGGCGAACGCTGCAGCACGATCAGGCCTGGGTTGGTGCAAAACTGGCCGACGCCGACGGTGGACGAGGCATACAACCCCTCGACGATTCCCGCCGCGCGCTCGGCGATGGCGCCGGGCAAAATAAACACCGGGTTGACGCTGCCCATCTCGGCATAAACCGGAATCGGCTCGGGCCGCGCCGCGGCGAGATCAGTCAGCGCCCGGCCACCCTTGACCGAGCCCGTGAAACCGACGGCCTTGACCGCCGGATGCCTGACCAATGCCAGACCCACCTCGAAGCCGACATCAAACAACAGGGAGAACGTGCCCTCGGGCAGACCGCACTCGCGCACGGCATGGAGGATCAGGCGCCCGACCATCTCGCTCGTGCCGGGGTGCGCCGGGTGGGCCTTCACGATGACCGGGCAGCCGGCCGCAAAAGCCGACGCCACATCGCCGCCCGCCACCGAGTAGGCAAAGGGGAAATTGCTCGAACCGAACACCACCACCGGGCCGATCGCCCGGAGCATCGAGCGGTGGTCCGGTTTGGGCAGCGGCTTGCGGTCGGGCAACGCCGTCTCGATGCGCGCATCCACCCAGTCGCCGCGCGCCGCCGTCTCGCCGTAAAGCCGGAGCTGGCCGGCGGTGCGGGTGAGCTCACCCTTGAGGCGCGCCTCGGGGAGACCCGTCTCTTGCATGGCGCGGACGACCAGTTCGGCCGAGCGGGTCTCGAGTTTTTCCGCGATGGCCGCGAGAAACTTGCCGCGCGCCGCGCCGGACAGTTTCGCCCAGGCCGGAGCCGCGTCCACGGCCAGCTGGACGGCGCGGTCCACATCCTCGGGCGCGGCCGACAGGAAGGTCGGCTCGAGGTGGACGTTCTTCGCGGGGTCGAAGGCCTTGAAGGTGGCGCCGCCGAGCCCGCTGGAACCGAAGCCGATGAGAGAGCCGCCGTCAGGTTTCATGGTCAGGACTTTGGCGGATTCTGCCGGGCCTTGGCGAGCACCGCCTGTGTCAATTCGAGGTCAACCCCGGCCAAGGGCAGCCGGGGCGGCCGGGTAAAGGGCGTCCCCCGCCCGACCTCGGCCTGGATCCATTTGATGTGCTGGACGAACTTCGGAACCGTATCGAGCCGCAGCAACGGCAGGAACCACTCGTAAAGGGCCGCCGCCCGAACCTTGTCACCGCGGCTGGCATAGTCGAACAGAGCCACTGATTCCTCCGGGAAGGCATTCACCAGTCCTGCAATCCAGCCCGTGGCACCGGCGTAGATGCCCTCGACGATCGCGTCGTCCATGCCGACGGCAATTTCCAGCCGGCGACCCACGGCGGCGCGGATGGCGGTCACCCGGCGGACATCCCCGCTCGACTCCTTCACGGCGTGCAGGTTCGCGTGCTCGTTCGCCAGCTCGGCGATCTGGGCCGGCAGGAAGTCGGTTTTGTAGGCCGGCGGGTTGTTGTAGAGCATGCACGAGAGCTTGGTCGCGGCGATGACCGCGCCGACGTAGGCCTTCATCTCGCGCCAGTCGGAGGTGTAGACATAGGGCGGCAGCACCATCAGGCCCCGCGCGCCGGCCGCCTCGGCCGCCCTGGCCATCGCCACCGCCTCCACCGTGCTGAGCGACGCGATGCCCAGCACGACCGGCACACGGGCACCCACGGCCGCGACCGCGGTGCGCACCACGGCGATCTTCTCGTCAAAGGTCAGCGTCTGGGCCTCGCCCAGCGAACCGCAGCACACGATGCCGGTGCAGCCGCTGTCGGTCATCCAGCGGCAATGGGCCGCGAATGCATCGTGATCGACCGACAGATCGGCCTTCAGGTTGGTGGTGATGGCCGGGATGACGCCTTTCCAGTTCATGGGGTATGGGGGGTGATTTTTGTAGGTTGCCCGCTTGCGGGCAACGTTGCGCGCGAGCGCGCAACCTACATTTACGCGAATCGGTTGGGATTGAGCAGCGAAAGGACCACCGACGGCTTGCGGCCACTGAGGACCTCGGAAATCAGCAGGCCGGAGATGGGGGCCAACGTGAGGCCGAGCATGGCGTGACCACTGGCCGTGGAAAGATTGGCGTAACGCCCCATCCGGCCGATGTAGGGCAAACCGTCGGGCGAGACCGGGCGGTAGCCGAACCACGGCTTGATGCCGGCGAAATCGGCCGCGGTCATCTCCGGGAAGAAAGCCTGCGCCCCGGCGATGATCTGCTCGACGCGCTCGGGCCGCACAGTGTCGTTGTGGCCGCTGATTTCCATGGTGCCGCCGAAACGCAGCTGCCCGCCCATCGGCGTCACCGCCACGCGGCGCTCGGTGAGGATGAGCGACTTGGTCAGCTGGAAACGCGGCTGCTCCATGGTCAGGCTGTAACCCTTGCCCGCCTGCATCGGCAGCCGCACGCCGAGACCCGCCACCATGGACGGCGACCACGAGCCGCCGGTGAGCACATATTCATCGGCGATCAGGTCGCCCGAGGTGGTCGAGACGCCCGCGATCCGCCCGCCCTCGGCCCGCCAGCCGTAGACGCTGGTGTTCCAAGAGAACTTCACGCCCATCTCCTTGAGCAGCCCCGTCAGCGCCGGCATCAGCCGCCGCGGGGTGACGTGGGCGTCGATGGGAAAATAAACCGAGCCGGCGACCGCGAGCTTTGCGCCCGGCTCCATCGCCGCGGTCTGCCGCGCGTTGAGCACCTGCGCCTCTACGCCGAGCTCGTTGGCGATGGCCGCCAGCCCGTGCGCCTCGTGGTCCAGCCCCTCCTGCGTCTGGCACAAATTGAGCAGTCCCTCCGTCTTCAGCTCGAAGGCGTTGCCGGTGATGTCGGCCAGCTCGACGAAAAGTTTGCGGCCGCCGAGGCAGAGGTCGCGCAACACCGGCGCGGCGCGGCGGGTGTGGGCCTGGGTGCAGGCACGGGCGAAAAGCCAGCCCCAACGCATGAGGTCGCTGTCGAGCCGCGGCTTGATGTAGAACGGACTGCGCGAGCTCAGCATCCACTTGAGCCCGTTCCAGACCATGCCCGGCGCCGCCAGCGGAACGACGTGGCTCGGCGAGATGTAGCCCGCGCTGCCGTGGGCGCAGGAGTCGGCCCCCTCGGCGTTGCGCTCGACAACCGTCACGCGCCAGCCCTCGCGGGCCAGGTAATAGGCACAGCTCAGGCCGATGATGCCGCCGCCGCAGATGATAACCGACCGGTTCTGGCGCATGAGCTCAGCGGATACCCCAGACAAACGGATCGGCCGGATCCAGCAGCAGCGTCGACTCGGCGGTCACGTGGGCCGTGCCCGCGATCGTCGGGACGATCTTGTCGCCCTGCCGGCGGTATTTCGCCCGGAATGTGCTGCCGACGATGCTCTCCTGCACCCACTCGGCGCCCGGGGCCAGCTTGTTGTCGGCCGCGAGGCACGCGAGCTTGGCGCTGGTGCCGGTGCCGCAGGGCGAGCGGTCGTAGGCCCCGCCGGGGCACAGGACGAAGCTCTTACTGTTCACGCCCGGCTTGGCCGACGGGCCGAAGAGTTCGACGTGGTCCACCTCGGGGAAACCGGAATCGCCGACCGCCTGCCGGATGCGCAGGCAGTAGCCGGTCAGCTGCGCGACGTTCGCCAGCTCGAGTTTCTGCTCGTGCTGCTCGATCAGGCAGAACCAGTTGCCGCCCCAGGCGATGTCGCACGGGACGTTGCCGATACCCGGCAGGTAGAGCTCGAGTTCGTGGTGTTTGCGGTAGCTCGGCACGTTGTCGAACGTGACCTCGCCGTCCGCCCCCAGCACGGCGGCGATGTAGCCGGCGGGGGTGTCGATGCGCACCAGGCCCGGCTTGACCATGCCGGCGTGCGCCAGCGCCACGATCGCCCCGATCAGGCCGTGGCCGCACATGCCGAGATAGCCGACGTTGTTGAAGAAAATCAGGCCGAAGTGGCAGGTCTTGTCGTGCGGCTCGAGCAGCAGCGCGCCGACAAAGACGTCGGACCCGCGCGGCTCGCCCACGATGGCGCTGCGGAACCGGTCATGCTGGGCCTGGAAGACCTTCACCCGGTCGGCCATGGGCCCGCGGCCGAGGTCCGGGCCGCCTTCCAGCACGAGACGGGTGGGTTCACCACCCGTGTGGGTGTCGAGGATCTTGATCTTGGACAGGGCGGGCATGCGGAGAGCCAGCACCATCACCCGGCGCGCGGCCGGAGAAAAGCAAAAAGCCGGGATCGGAAGGTGGAACCCGGCCTCCGGCCGGGTTTTCAGAATGTGCGAATGAAACCGGAGTAGCCTGTGCCCATGCCAGCCAACCCGTCCAGAGGCCGGGTTCCATCTCATGAAAAAGCCGGCCTCCTTGCGGAAGCCGGCTTTGAAAAGAACGTCGGTCTGGTCTCAGACGGCGCTGTCGCCGTGCTCGTCGGTGCGGATGCGGATGACATCCTCCAGCGGGAGCACGAAGATCTTGCCGTCGCCGATCTTGCCGGTCTTGGCGGCGCCGGTGACGGCCGTGATCACCTTGGCGACGATGTCGTCGGCCACGGCGATCTCGATCTTCACCTTCGGCAGGAAGTCCACGGTGTATTCACTGCCGCGGTAGATCTCGGTGTGGCCCTTCTGGCGGCCGAACCCCTTGACCTCGGTGACCGTCATGCCCTCGATGCCCACGGCGCCGAGCGCCTCCTTAACCTCGTCGAGCTTGAACGGTTTGATGATGGCGATGATGAGTTTCATGTTGGGTAAGTGTTAAGAGTTAGAGGATGTAACCTTCCTCGCCGTGGTCGGTGATATCGAGGCCCTGCTGTTCGGCCTCCGTGGTCGGGCGCAGGCCGACAACCGCCTTCACGATGTAGGCGATGACGATGGTGCCGACGATGGACAGCGCCAGCGTGATGCCGATGGCCTTCAGCTGGGCGAGCCAGAGGCCGCCGTCCTTGACCAGCGCGGCGAGGCCGTTCTTCTCGGCGTAACCGGCGCTGATGAGGTTGGCGTTCACGTCGGTCGTCGCGAGGAAGCCGGTCATGAGGGCGCCAAGGGTGCCGCCGACAGCGTGGACGCCGAAGGTGTCGAGCGCATCGTCATACTTGAAGATGGCCTTGAGCTTGGTGCAGGCGAAGAAGGGAACGACGCCGGCGAAGACACCGATGATGACCGAGCCGGTGGCGTCGACGAAGCCCGCGGCGGGCGTGATGACGACCAGGCCGGCCACGATGCCGGAGCAGAAGCCGAGGACCGAGGCGTGGCCGCGGGTGATCTTCTCGATCATGCCCCAGGTGAAGCCGGCGATGGCGGCGGCGAGCGTGGTGGTCATGAAGGCGTTGGCGGCGACACCGTCGGAGGCGACGGCCGAGCCGGCGTTGAAGCCATACCAGCCCACGTAGAGCATGCCGGTGCCGACCATACAGAGCACGAGGCTGTGCGGGGCCATCTTCTCCTTACCGAAGCCGAGGCGCGGCCCGAGGATAAGGCAGAGGATCAGCGCGGACCAGCCGGAGGACATGTGGACGACGGTGCCGCCCGCGAAGTCGATGGCCGGGATGGCCGCATCGGCGTTCCAGACGCCGTTCATGAAGCCGGTGGCGCCCCAGACCATGTGGGCCAGCGGGAAGTAGATGAGGACCATCCAGAGCGTGACGAACAGCAGGATGGCGCTGAACTTCATGCGCTCGGCGATGGCGCCGACGATCAGGGCCGGCGTGATGATGGCGAACATCATCTGGAACATCGCAAACACGTTCTGGGAAACCCAGTAGGCGTAGTTGGTGTTCGGGGCGGACGTGACGCCCTTCAGGAAGAGGAACTCGGTGCCGCCGATGAACGGGCTGCCGTAGCTCGTGCCGAACACGAGGCTGTAACCGAAGGCCCACCAGAGGATCGTCACCAGGCCGGTGATGCCCAGACACTGGGCCAGCACCGAGAGGACGTTTTTCTTGCGCACCAGGCCGCCGTAGAAGAGCGCGAGGCCGGGCAGCGTCATGAAGAGCACGAGCGCGGTGCTCGTCATCATCCAGGCGTTGTGGCCGGGGCCCGGGGTGGCGGCCAGGGACTTGCCGGGATCGGTATTGTTGACGTAAGCCTCCAGCGCGGCGATGCGCTCGTCCGCGGTGGGCGCGGCAGGGGCATCTTCAGCGCGGGCGGACAACCCAAACGCCAGGGCAAGCATGGCCCCGACGAGGGTGAGCAGACGAAGGGTTTTCTGTAGTGGAGTGTGGTTCATGGGCCACACCCCCAAAGCAATTCCAATGCCATGAACGTAATTCACCCCAACAAAGCCGGGAAGAAGACCGTGTCATAGCTGGCCCGGGATCACGCTCCCGAAGGCAGCGCGTCGGGCAAAACCCGCCCAGAGGCCGGGTTAGGCTGCATCACTGCAGGGCCAAAGAAAAAGCCGGCCCTCTTGGGACCGGCTCCGGATTTCGGCCGATCGCGACTCAGATCGCCGCGTCGCCGTGTTCGTCCGTGCGGATGCGGATGACATCGTCCACCGGCGAGATGAACACCTTGCCGTCGCCGATCTTGCCGGTCTTGGCGGCGTTCACGATGGCGCCGACCACCTTGTCCTTGATCTCGTCGGCGACGACGACCTCGAGTTTCACCTTGGGCAGGAAGTCCACGGTGTATTCGCTGCCGCGGTAAACCTCGGTGTGGCCCTTCTGGCGGCCGAAGCCCTTGACCTCGGAGACCGTCATGCCCTCGACGCCGACGGCGGTGAGCGCTTCTTTAACGGCCTCGAGTTTGAACGGCTTGATGATGGCGGTGATAAGTTTCATGGGGTAAAGAGGATGCCGGGAGTTTCCGCGGTTAACCCGCTGGGCGCAAGCCTGCTGTGGCGGGATTCAACCGGCTAATGGCAAAAGTAAGATTCCCGCGGGCGGGCCGGCTTACTGCTGCGGGATGACCGTCTGGATGTGCAGCTCCTTGAGCTGCTTGGCCGTGACCGGCGTCGGGCTCTGGGCCATGAGGTCCTGCGCCTTCTGCGTCTTCGGGAAGGCGATGACGTCGCGGATGCTGGTCGTGCCGCAGAGCAGCGCGCACATGCGGTCCAGGCCGAAGGCGATGCCGCCGTGCGGCGGGGCGCCATAGGTGAAGGCCTTGAGCATGTAGCCGAAGCGGCTCTCGACCACGTCGGCCGGGATCTTGAGCACGTCCTCGAACACCTTCTTCTGCACCGTGGGCTGGTGGATGCGGATCGAGCCGCCGCCGAGTTCCATGCCGTTGAGCACGACATCGTAATGCTGGCCGCGGACAGCCTTCGGGTCGGTGTCGAGCAGGCCCGTGTCCTCCACGACCGGCGCCGTGAACGGGTGGTGCGTGGCCGCGTAGCTGCCCTTCTCCTCGTCGTAGGACATGAGCGGGAAATCGACGACCCACAGGAAATTCCACTGGTCGGCGCGCAGCGCCAGCTTGCCGCGCTTCACGAGCAGCTGGGCGCAATCGAGCCGGGCCCGGCCGAGAATGGCGCAGGCGCGCTCCCACGGGGCGGCGGCGAAGAAAATGATGTCGCCGTTCTCGATGTTGAGGCGCTTGGTGAGCTCGGCCTTCTCGGCGTCGCTGAAGAACTTCACGATCGGCGACTTCCACTCGCCGTTCTCGACCTTGATGAAGGCAAGGCCCTTCGCGCCGAGCGACTTCGCGACCTCCTCGAGGGCGGTGATCTCGCCCTGCGTGATGTCGGCGAGGCCCTTGGCGTTGAACGCCTTCACCGAGCCGTGCGCGGCGACGGTCGAGGCGAACACCTTGAAGCCGGAGGTCTTGAAGGTCTCCGAGAAGTCGACGAGCTCCATGGCGAAGCGCGTGTCGGGCTTGTCGACGCCGTAGCGATTCATGGCGTCCTTGTAGGCGAGGCGCGGGAACGGCGTGGGCAGGTCGTGGTTGAGCACGTCCTTCCAGACCTTCTTCAGCATGCCCTCGAAGAGCGCGTAGATGCCCTCGCGGTCGATGAACGACACCTCGACGTCGATCTGCGTGAACTCCATCTGGCGGTCGGCGCGCAGGTCCTCGTCGCGGAAACAGCGGGCGATCTGGAAATACTTCTCCACGCCCGCGACCATCAGGATCTGCTTGAACTGCTGGGGCGACTGCGAGAGCGCGTAGAACTGGCCGGCGTGGATGCGCGACGGCACGAGGTATTCGCGGGCGCCCTCGGGCGTGCTCTTGAACAGCGCCGGCGTCTCGACCTCGTAGAAACCCTGGGAGTCGAAATAGTCGCGCACGGACTTCGTCGCGCGGTGGCGCACGGCGAGGTTCTTGCGCATCTTCGGGCGGCGCAGGTCCAGGTAGCGGTAGGTGAGGCGCAGGTCCTCGTTGACCTTGTCACCGCCGGCGTCGGTCAGCGGGAACGGCGGCGTGTCGGAAAGGTTGTGCACCACGAGTTCGGTGGCATCGATCTCGATCTCACCGGTGGGCAGGTTCTTGTTCACCATCGCGTCCGGGCGGTTCTCGACCTTGCCGGTGACGGCGATCACTGACTCGTCCTTGAGCAGCGCGGCCTCGGCGCGGAGGTTGGAGTCGAACTTCACCTGGGTGACGCCCTCGCGGTCGCGAAGATCGACGAAAATGATGCCGCCATGGTCGCGGATGGAATCAACCCAGCCGGCAAGCGACACGGTCGCGCCGAGGTTGGCCTTGGTGAGTTGGGCGCAATGATGGGTGCGTTTCATAGGAGCGGAACGCTCAACCAAACGGCCCGCCCCACCCCGGGGCAACCAGATTTTGACCCTCTATGACACTATGAGGCTCTCGCCCGTCATCTCCACCGGCTTGGGCAAGCCCATGAGATGCAACACGGTCGGGGCGATGTCCGCCAGCCGGCCGCCGTTGCGCATCTTCGTCTTCCCCGCGACGAGGCCTTCGCCGACGGCGAAAACCTCGACGAGGTTCAGCGTGTGCGCGGTATGCGGGCCGTTGTTGACCGGGTCCCACATCTGCTCGGCGTTGCCGTGATCGGCGAGGATGACAGCCTTGCCGTTCCTCGTCGCCAACGCGGCGAGCAACTCCCCCAGCCCGGCGTCAGTCGCCTCGCAGGCCTTGATGGCCGCCGGCAGCGAGCCGGTGTGGCCGACCATGTCGGGATTCGCGTAATTGACGACCACGAGGCCGTATTTGCCGGAAAGGATCGCGGCCTTGGCCTCGGCGGTCACCTGCGCGGCCGACATCTCGGGCTGCATGTCGTAGGTCGGCACCTTCGGGCTCGCCGGGCACGCGCGGTCCTCGCCGGGGAACGGCGTGCTGCGATAATTATTGAAGAAGAAAGTCACGTGCGGGTTCTTCTCCGTCTCGGCGCAGCGGAACTGGCCGATGCCGGCCTTGCTGACGACCTCGCCAAGGATGTTCTTCAAGGCCTCGGGCTTGCCCGAGATCACGTGCACCGGCAGGCCGGCCTCATACTCGGTCATCGTGGCGTAGTAGAGATCGAGTTTCGCGCCGCGGTCGAACTCCTTGAAGCCGTCGATCACGAAGGCCTTCGTGATCTCGCGCGGGCGGTCGCCTCGGTAGTTGTAGAAGAGCACGGCGTCGCCGTTGGCGAAGGTCGCGACGGGCTTGCCGTCCGCGCCAGTGATCCACGTGGCCGGGACGAACTCGTCGCCGTTCTGCGTCGGGCTAAGCGGCTTCTCGTAATAGCTGGCGATCGCCGCCTCGGCGCTGGCCGCGGTGGCGAGGGCCTTTTTGCCGGTGAGCATGTCGTAGGCCTTCTGCACGCGCTCCCAGCGGTTGTCGCGGTCCATGGCCCAGAAACGGCCGCAGACCGTGGCGATCTTCCCCACGCCGATCTGCTTCAGCTGCGCCTCGACCTGCTGGATGTAGCCGAGCCCGCTCTGCGGCGGCGTGTCGCGGCCATCGGTGAAGGCGTGGATGAACACGCGGCCGGCGAGGCCGTCCTCCTTCGCCTGGCGCAAAATCCCATACAAATGCTCGAGCATGCCGTGCACGCCGCCGTCGGAGACGATGCCCATCAGGTGGAGCTTGGCGGCGGGATTGGCCTTCAGGCGCGCGACGATGGCGTGCCACACCGGATTGCGGGCGAGCTGCTTCTCGGAGAAAAGCTTGTTCAGGCGCACCAGCTCCTGGTCCACAATGCGGCCGGCGCCGATGTTCTCGTGGCCGACCTCGCTGTTGCCCATCTGGCCGTCGGGCAGGCCGACGTCGAGCCCGCTGGCCCTGACCAGCGTGACCGGGTATTTCGCGTGCAGCATGTCATCCGCCGGCTTCTTCGCCAGGTGGACGGCATTGAACTTGTTCTGCTCGGGATGCGGGTTGGCACCCCAACCATCGCGAATGACGAGCAGCACGGGAGCGGTCTTGGCAGTCATGCCGCTGTTGTCCGGCTTCCGCCGGGACCCGGCAACCAAAAACCCGTTCAATTCTGAGAGTTTAACCACGGATGCTCCGCCTACCGGCTTCGCTTGGAACAGCCCTTCGCCTAATCGGCTCCGGTTTGGGTTCCGAGGCGCGGCTAATCGCCGCGATTCCCCCAGCTTGGCAGTCTTCTCTGTCGGCGATTAGCCGACCCCCGTAGCCCACTGCGGAGCCGATTAGGCAGAGCTCATCAAGTAGCAGAGCCGTTAGGCGATGCATTAGTGGTTAAAACACCTCGTTCCTCCCGTTCCCCCGGTTGACTTTCCGAACCAAAACGCCACCCCTACTTGCTTCATGTCCTCGTCCGCCGTCCTTCTCCTAAACCTCGGCTCCCCCGACTCCACTTCCGTCCCCGACGTGAAGCGTTACCTGCGCGAATTCCTCGGCGACGAGCGCGTGATCGACAAGCCGGACAACGGCTTCCTGCGCTGGATCCTGGTCAACGGCATCATCATCCCTTTTCGCGCCAAAAAATCCGCCCACGCCTACGAGAGCGTCTGGACCCCCGAGGGCTCGCCGCTGATCGTCACCAGCAAGCACACGCAGGCCAAACTCCAGGCCCGCACCGCGCTGCCGGTCGAGCTGGCGATGAACTACGGCAACCCGTCCATCCCCGACGTCCTGCACCGGATCGCCAAGCAGGGCATCGACCGCCTGCTCCTCTTCCCGCAATACCCGCACTACGCCATGTCGAGCTGGGAGACCGTCGTCGCGAAGGTCCACCGCGAGGCCGCGAAGATCGCCCCCGACATGAAGATCGAGTGCGTGCAGCCCTACTTCGCCGACGCCGACTACATCGCGGCGCTCGTCGCCAGCGCGAAGCCCTACCTGAGCCAACCGCACGACCATCTCCTCTTCAGCTATCACGGCATCCCGGTGCGCCACCTGACCAAGGCCGACACTTCGCACGCCCACTGCCAGGCCGTGGCCGACTGCTGCAACACCTTCTCTCCTTCCCACGCCACCTGCTACAAGGCGCAGGTCACCCGCACCACGCATGAGTTCGCCAAGGCCGCCGGCCTGGATCCGGCCAAGTGGTCGATCTCCTTCCAGTCCCGCATCGCCGGTGAGCCGTGGATCGCCCCCTACACCGACCATCTCTTCGAGGAGCTGCCCAAGCAGGGCAAGAAACGCCTGCTCGTCATCACCCCGGCCTTTGTCACCGACTGCCTTGAGACCCTCGAGGAGATCCGCGTCGAGGGCGCCGAGCAGTTCAAGGAGGCCGGCGGCGCGGAATTCACCCACATCCCGTGCCTGAACGACCAGCCGGTCTGGATCGACTTCCTGGAGAAACGTGTTCAGGCATGGCAAAAGACCTTGGTCTCGGCGTGAAGAACATGAAGACGCGCTTGTCAGCCATAGCCTTGGCGGCGGCTGATGCGCGCGTGGCAGGCGGCCTCATGATTTCCGGCCTCCCGCCCGCGGCAGGTAGGGCGGACCGGCCCGGTCCGCCACTTTACTTTTCTCGTAGCGAATGATCCGGTCGGCTCGTAAAAAGCCTCATAAAGTGGGCAACCTGCGAAAAGGTTCACCTGTCTGGACTCGCGACTGCTGTTGATAATTACAAACTTCGCTCCGTTTGAGCGCGCATTCCACCCAACACCCTGCCGGCAAACTGCCGGGCACCGGTAACAGCACGGTCCTCGTGCTGGACACGGACGGACGCGTCCAGGTGGCGAGCGCCGCGGCCTGCGCGATCTGGCAGGCTGGCAACGCCGAGCTAGTGGGCGACCAGTTCCCCAACCTCTTCACCTTCGACGTCGTGTCGCGCGACACCGACTGGGTGCAGTCGCAGTGGGAGGTGCTGCTCGCCGCCGCCCAAGGCCATCCCATCTCGCTCCGCCTCCAACCGAAGGAGGCCGCCGCGTTCGACGTGAACGTCCGCCTCGAGAAGGCCGGCGACAACCCCGCCCGCTACCTCGCTTTCATCACGCTGCCACCCGCCGCCCCCGTCGCCGCGGCCGGCACGCCGGCGGACAATTTCCTCACGCAGCTCCACGAGCGCAGCCCGCTCGGGTTCTTCGACCTCAACTTCCAGAAGAACGAGGTCTATTACTCGCCGACCTGGAAACGCATGCTCGGTTATGCCGAGGCGGCGCTGCCCAACACCTACGAGACCTGGCTGAACCTCATCCATCCCGACGACTCCTCCGCCGCACCCGACCGGCAGGGCCGCGCCGGGGCGACCGGCACCCGGCAGTTCTCCCTCGAGTTCCGCCTGCGGCACGCGCAGGGCCATTTCGTGTGGGTGCAGAGCGTTGGCCTCCAGGTCTACGGCCCGAACGGCGCCCTGCAGCGCGTCATGGGCGCGCACCTCGACATCGCCGACCGCAAGGAGTTTGAGGAGGCCACACTCCGCGCCGAGGACCGGCTGACGCAGCTCGGCGACCGCGGGCGCGTCGGCCTGTTCGACCTCGATTTCACCACCGGCCTCTACTGGCTTTCGCCGGGCTTCAAGTCCCTGCTCGGCTACAGCGACGCCGAGTTCCCGGACACGATCGAGTCCGTCCTCCGCGCGCTGCCGATGGACGAGACCGCCGGCGGCCTGCAGGCCTACTTCCTCGCCCAGCACCCGAACCAGGTCTCCTACTTCGACACGCTCCGCCTGCGCCACCGCGAGGACCGCGAGGTGCTCGTGCACGCCGGCATCGTGCGGCACATCTCCCGGCGCAAGGAACTGCAGCGCGTCCTCGGTTTCGCCGTGCCGCTGGCCGAGGCCAGCGCCCTCGAGGCCGGCCCGGGCCTGCCCGCCGCGCACCTCGCCGTGCTGCTCGCCGATCTGGCGGAGGCCGTGCTGCTCGCCGACGCCAGCGGCCAGATCATCCATCTCAACGCCAAGGCCGAGCAGTTGCTCGGCCGCTCCTGCGAGGACAGCATCGGCCTGCCCGCGTGGGAACTCTTCCGGATCGTCCACAGCGAGAGCGGTCAGCCCGGCGAGAGCCCCGTGGCCAAGGCCATCGGCACCGGCGAGGCGACGGCCCTCAACACCGAGTTCGCCCTCGATAACGGCACCGGCACCCCGCAGCCCGTGGCGTTCAGCAGCCGCGCGGTGATCGACGCCACCGGCCGTCCGGCAGGCGCGGTGCTCGTGTTCCGCCACCCCGGCGAGATGAGCCTGACGCCGGAAGAGCTCATCCGCTCCAACCGCTTCGAGACCCTCGGCCAGCTCGCCGGCGGCATCGCCCACGATTTCAACAACCTGCTCACGACCATCCTCGGCGGCGTCTCGATGGCCAAGGACGCCCACGACCTGTCGGGCCTAAAGAACAGCGAGGACGCCTGCGAGGCCGCGAAGAGCCTGAGCCGACAGCTGCTCACGTTCTCCCGGGGCGGCTCCGGCGTGCGGCAGGTGGTCAAGCCCGCCGACATCCTCGGTGAGGCCGTGCGTCTCGCCGCCGCCGGCTCGACCGTGAAGATCGAGTTCAACGTCGCGCCCGACACCGGCACAATCTGCGTCGACCGCGCCCAGATCCTCCAGGTTTTCCAGAACCTCGTCATCAACGCCATCCAGGCCATGCCCACCGGGCAGGGTCAGATCTGGCTCACCGCCGCCAACGCCACGCTCGCCGAGAACCAGGTCGCCCCGCTGCCCGCCGGCAGCTACGTGCAGATCGAGGTGCAGGACAACGGCAGCGGCATCAAGCCCGAGCACCTCGAGAAGATCTTCGTGCCCTTCTTCACGACGAAGAAAACCGGCACCGGGCTCGGCCTCGCCACCGTCGTCTCCATCGTCAAGCGCCACGGCGGCCAGATGGGCGTCGATTCCGAGATCGGCCGCGGCACGGCGTTCACCGTCTTCCTCCCGCTGGCCGACAAGCCCGAGGAGGTCGAGGCCCGCCGCGCCCCGAGCCTGCGCTTCGCCACGAAGACCGGCCGCATCCTCTTCATGGATGACGACGAGCAGATCCGCACGCTCACCAAGGGCATGCTCGAGAGCCTCGAATACAAGTGTGACCTCGCCAAGGACGGCGAGGAGGCCGTCCAGCTCTACAAGCGCTACCTCAACATCGGCCGCCCCTACGACATCGTCATCATGGACCTGACGATCATCGGCGGCATGGGCGGCGAGCAGACCTTCAAGATGCTGCGCGAGCTGCACCCCGAGGTGTGCGCCATCATCGCGAGCGGCTACGACAACGAAGAGATGCGCCGGCAGTTCCTCGACATGGGCTTCTACGGCTACCTGACCAAGCCCTACCGCGTCGGCGAACTCGGCCGCATCATCCGCACCGTCCGCGGCGGGTAGGCAGTTGCGCCGCGCAGCCCGGTTAACCCGTGATTGCGTGCCGGGCTTTCCGGCTGCAGACTGTCGCCTCAACCGCGACCATGGCCTCAGATCCCAAACAATCCTCCGACCGACCGGGATACTGGCCGCTGCCGCCGTCGCGGTTCCAGCCGCGGGCCCTCGCCCTGTGGCGCCAGCCCTACACCCGGAAGCAGGCCACAACGGATGTCCTGTCCGGCATCACCGTCGGCCTGATCGCCCTGCCGCTCGCGCTCGCGCTGGGCGTCGCCAGCATCCCCGCGGGCACGGTCACCCCGTTCCCGGCCCCGGCCATCGGCATCTTCACCGCCATCATCGGCGGCTTCATTGTCTCGCTGCTCGGTGGCAGCCGCGTCCAAATCGCCGGCCCGACCGCCGCCTTTGTCACCGTCATCCTGCTGATCGTGGAAAAACACGGCTTTGACGGGCTCCTGCTCGCCACGGTCATGGCCGGGGTGATGCTTGTCGTCATGGGCTTCAGTGGTCTCGGCACCCTGATCAAGTTCATCCCCTACCCGGTCACGAGCGGCTTCACCACCGGCATCGCCGTGGCCATCGTCGCCGGCCAGGCCGCCGACTTCGCCGGCATCCACGCCGCCACGCCGGCCCCGCGCGAGTTCGTGGACAAGCTCCCCTGGCTGGTGACCCACCTGCCGCACCTCAACCTGCCCACGCTGCTCATCGCGACGGCGTCCGCCGCCTTCATCCTCCTCTGGCCGAAGTATCGCGCCCGGCTGAGGGCCGAGCGCGTCCCCGGCGCGATCATCGCCATGGTCGCCTCTGCCGGGCTGGTTGCCTGGTTAGGCTGGGACAAGTCCCTCGGCGTCGCGACGGTGGGCTCGCTCTTCGGGCCGGACGCCATTCCGCACGGCCTGCCGCCACTCGTCTGGCCGGAAGTTTCCTTCGAGCGCATCCGCGAGCTTCTCGGGCCGGCCTTCACGATCGCCATGCTGGGCGCCATCGAGTCGCTCCTGTCCGCCGTGGTGGCCGACGGCCTGGTCAACGACCGCCATGACTCCAACACCGAGCTGATCGCGCAGGGGGTCGCGAACATCGTCTGCCCGTTCTTCTGCGGCATGCCGGTGACCGGCGCGATCGCCCGCACCTCGGCCAACGTCAAGGCCGGCGGCCGCACGCCCGTCGCGGGCATGGTGCACGCCCTGACCCTGCTGCTGATCGTGCTGTTCTTCTCCCCCTACGCCCGGTTCGTGCCGATGGGCGCCATCGCGGCGGTGCTCATCGTGGTCGCCTTCCGCATGGGCGAGTGGCACGAGCTGACCCGCCTCGGCAAGATGCCGCGCAGCGACGCGGTCGTGCTGGTCGCCACCTTCAGCCTCACCGTGCTCTTCGACCTCGTGGTGGCCGTCGAGGTGGGCATGATGCTGGCCGCCGTCCTCTTCATCAAGCGCATGGCCGAGACCACCGAGATCGCCCGCGTCACCGCCAGCGACGAGCTGGAGACACCCGAGCAGCTCGCGCACGGCAAGGACATCCCCGAGGGCGTCGTGGTCTACCGCATCTTCGGGCCGTTCTTCTTCGGCGCCGCCGAGAAGATGGAGGACGCCCTGCTCCGCGCCGGCACCCTGCCCAAGGTGCTTATTCTCCGCATGCAGCTGGTTCCCGCGATGGACGCCACCGCCCTCAACGCGCTCGAGAGCATCGTCGAGCGCATGCAGGCCGCCGGGGGCACGGTGATTCTCAGCGGCCCGCACCGGCAGCCCCTCGACATGATGGTGAAGGCGGGTTTTATCAAGCGACTCGGCCGGCCCAATATCTGCGCCCACTTTGACGACGCCCTCAAACGGGCCCGGGAAGTGCTGGCCGGGGACCGTCCCTCCTCCTGACCATGCTCCGTGAACATACCACTCCCGCCTGGGTTTACCTGGGCGGCCTCGCCCTCACCGTCACCGCCGGGGTCATCAACGCCGTGGGTTTCCTCGGGGTCCATCACCAGGCCCTCAGCCACCTGACCGGCACCGTCACGGTGCTCGGCATGGAGTTGGGCCGCGCCAACTATCCCGTGGCCCTGCACGCGCTGGCCATCCTCGCGGCGTTTTTTGTCGGTTGCCTGCTCAGCGGCATGGTCATCCAGCAGGGCCGGCTGCGCCTCGGCCGTCGCTACGGGGTGGCGCTGTCGCTGGAGTCGGCGGCGCTGTTCCTCGCGGTTTATTTCCTGCGCCGCGGCGCCAACGCCGGCGACTACCTCGCCGCCCTCGCCTGCGGCCTGCAGAACGCGATGGTCTCCAGCTACAGCGGCTCGACGATGCGCACCACGCACATGACGGGCATGGTGACCGACCTCGGTATCGCCTGCGGCCACTTCCTGCGCGGGGCGGTGGTGGACTGGTTCCGCTTCCGGCTCTACGGCGTCCTGCTGCTCGGCTTCTTCGCCGGCGGCGTGGTCGGCGCGCTCGGTTACGGCCGCTTCGGCTACGACACGCTCCTGATTCCCGCGATCCTCAGCGGCGTGACCGGCGTGGGCTACACCGCCTACAAGCATTACGAGCGCCGCCACCATGCGCCGCCCGGTCCGGCCGGGACCTGATCACCCGCGCCAAGTGAAGGCGTGGCACAGCGCCACGCCAGCAGCGTCGGCCTCGTCGAAGACCATCGCCCGGCCGTGGCCGAGCAGCGCCATCACCGTCCGCGCCATCTGGTCCTTGCTGGCGCGCCCCTGCCCCACCACCGCCAGCTTCACGCGCAGCGGGGCATATTCGAAGATCTCCTTCTGCCGCAGCGCCGCCGCAGCGATGGCCGCGCCGCGCGCCGCGCCGAGGATCTGCGCCGTCTGGAAATTCTGCACGTAGATCGTCTGCTCCAGCGCCACGTGCCGCGGATCGAAGTCCGCCACGAACGCCGTCACCGCCCGGTGGATCTCCCCGAGACAGAACGCCATGGATGACCGCGCCGCCACCTTCACCGTCTGGCAGCGCAGCAGCACCGGCGTGCGCCCGGGGGCGAACTCGATGAGCGCCAGGCCCGTGCCGCGCAGGCTGGGATCGACACCGAGCACGCGGCCCGCAAACGGCGGCCGGGACAGCGACGGCGCGTCCGGCCAGGACTTGGGCGCGAGTTTGCCCTCGAGCTTGTCCTTCCACATCTGCCTGACTGAGGTGCGTGCCATTGGTGAAACCACGGAATACACAGAATACACGGAATGAAAACCGCGAATCAGCTTAGGATAGACTGCCATCCTAATAATCCCCAAACTTCCTAACCACTAATCCACACTAATTGACACTAATCCGATTCCCGAAACCCAAGCCCTTTGTTCTCCTGATTAGTGTTCTTTAGTGGCCATTAGTGGTTAATTTCCTTCTCAGAAAAACAGCAGCTTAACGACCGCCGCCGTCGTCAGCGCCAGCGCCGTGTTCTCGAATACCGCCTGGTTCACGCGTTTAACCACCCACGGCCCGGCCAGTGCCCCCGCCGCCACGGCCGGCAGCAGCCACAGGTTGAGCATCAGGCTCGGCCCGTTGAGCAGCCCGAGCTGGAGGCCGAACGGGACCTTGATCCAGTTGATGAGCAGGAAAAACGCCGCGCTGGTGCCGAGAAACTCGAGCTTGGTCAGGCGCATCGCCAGCAGGTAGAGCGTCATGACCGGTCCGGCGGCATTGGCCACCATCGTGGCGAAGCCGGCCATCACGCCGGCGAACGGCCCGAACCAAGCCGGGGCGTGCGCCAAGGCGTCCTCCGGCGTCCGCCACTTGCGCCAAAGATGGAGCCCGAGCATGGCCACGATGACCAGGCCCACGATGCGGGCGGTCTGGCCATCGTTGACCCGGCCCAGCACGGCCCAGCCGAGCACCACGCCGCCCACCGCCCAAGGCAGCAGCCGGCCGACGCGCGCCCATTGCAGGTTTTTCCGATAGACCACGAAGGCGAACAGATCCGCGAAGATCAGCAGCGGCAGCACGAGGCCGGTCGCCTGGCGCGCCGGCATGATATTGGCGAAGATCGCCACGAAGAAGATCGAGGTGCCCGGGATGCCAGTCTTGGAGAATCCCGCAGCGACCGCACCCAGCACGAGCAGCACCCATTGCCACGGTTCAAAGATCACGGAAGGATCTCTCCGTTGGCCACCGATAAAACCTGCCAGCCGGCCGCGTCCGCCGGCAGGCTTGTGCCGGTCGCGATGACCTGCGGCTCGCCCTCGAGCGAAGCCCAGAATTTCTCCCGGCGTCCCGGGTCGAGCTCGCCGAGCACGTCGTCGCACAGCAGGACCGGCGTGACGCCGCCCTTGGCGCGGAAATAAGCCGCCTGCGCCAGCCGCAAAGCGATGACCAGGCAGCGCTGCTGCCCTTCCGAGGCGAATTGTTTCGCGGGGCGGCCGTTGAGCACCAGCTCGAGGTCGTCGCGATGCGGCCCGCGCTCGGTGGATTTCAACAACGTGTCGCGCGGCCGGCATTTCACGAGCAGCGCGGCAAACTCCTCCGCCGACGCCACCACCGAGTCCGGCGCATAGACCAGCCCCACCTGCTCCGCCCCGAGCCCGGTCGAGGGGTCGCCCTCCGGCACCAGGCGGGCGTGGGCCGTGCGGAAAAATTCCCCGAGCTCGGCGACCCCGGCCGTGCGTTTTGCGACGAGCGTCACCGCGTGCGCCGCCAGCTCATGTTCAAAGGCCTCGAGCGCCCCGGCATCGCGTCCGCCCTGCTTGAGCAGCATGTTCCGCTCGGCCACCGCGCGGGTGTAGCGCTGGAGCGCCGCCAGGTAGGCGCCGTCCATCGCCGCCAGCGTGAGATCCAGCCAACGGCGGCGGAGCGACGGCGACCCGCGCAAAAACTGGTTGTCCTGCGCTGAGAACACGACGGTCGGGAATTTGCCGATGAAGTCCGCCAGCCGCGTCACCTTGCCGTGTTCCCACTCCACGAGCCGGTCCTGCGGGGTCAGCGTGATCGTGAGCCGGCTCTCGCCGAAGGTCTCATGCTCCACGGTGAAGCCCAGCCCGGCCTGCGGCGAGCCGAGGCCCAGCAGCGCCCGCGACTCCGCGCCGCGGAACGAGCGCAGGGCCGTCACATAGCCCAGCGCCTCGAGGAAGTTGGTTTTGCCCTGCGCGTTGGCCCCGCACAGGAACGTGCGCTTCCCCGCCAGCGCCACGTCGGCGAGCGGCAGATTCCGAAACCCTTGCAGGGCAACCCTTGAGAAACGCACCCGGCCAGTGAGTCAACCCGTCCGACATCTGTCCATTGGGTTCTTCGCGCATGAGGCCAGAACGAGAAACCAACAGGAGGTCTTTAAACCACTAATGAGTTTCGCCAACGGCGAAACTTAGGTTGTCCCCTTTGCCTCATCGGCTCCGGTTCGCGATCTGGGAGCCTGCTGATCGCAGGCTGGGAAAAAGCCGGCGATTAGCCGGCCCCCCGAAACCCAGCGCGGAGACGATTAGTCGGAGCTCACTTTAAAGGAGTCATCGGTAGATGAATCCATTAGTGGTTAAACACCTCCAGGATTGGGGATTGGATATACTCCATTTGGTTCTTGCGGAAAGGCCTCCGCAAATGCTTTTTGTGCGCCTTTATGAGCAATGCCTCCACCAACGAAGTCGCCGTGCTGAAGACCAGCTATGGCGAGATCACCATCGGTTTCTGGTCCGACGTGGCCCCGAAAACCGTCGAGAATTTCAAGAAGCTCGCCCGCGAGGGTTTCTATGATGGCACGGCCTTCCACCGCATCATCAAGGGTTTCATGATCCAGGGCGGCTGCCCGAACACCAAGGCCGGCGAGACCGGCATGCCCGGCACCGGCGGCCCCGGCTACAAGCTGAAGGCCGAGTTCAACGCCAAGTCCCACGTCCGCGGCGTCGTCTCCATGGCCCGCTCCGCCCACCCCGACTCGGCCGGCTCGCAGTTCTTCATCTGCCACGGCGACGCCAAGTTCCTCGACCGCCAATACACGGCCTTCGGCTCGGTCATCAAGGGCGACGAGGTCCTCGAGCAGCTCGCCAACGTCCCGACCAAGTCGGGCGGCGGCGGCGAGAAGAGCACGCCGATCGACCGCGTCGCGCTCGAGAGCGTGACGATCGTGGCGCAGGCCTAAGGCTTCCGCCTCTTCGTTTTTCAGCCCGCGCCGACCGCGCGGGCTTTTTTATGCCCATAGACCAAGCATGCCCAACGATTAGGGCGCATCCAACAGCAGCTCGCCTAACAAAATCCGGTTTAGGCCAAGTGTGCTTTTTGCAGCGAACGGTGATGCGGCGACCGTTCGGGCTATAAGCCGAGCAGCGGCCTCATCGCCTGCTCGCTTGCGGGCGAATCCGACTAGCACCAACATCTGCACTGCTTGGGGTTCCTGTGCATGCAGGCGTGCTTGCTGCTCAAGCTTGTCCACAGTCAAGGGATCTGGCTCCGGAGAAAATGCCTCGGTTCGGGCCAGTGCCTCCCACGCTTCAAGCGCCTGGGGATTGTCCGCCAGAACCCGCTGCAGTAAACCGCGCAACCGCCCGGCAGTCTCCTGCCCGATACGCTTGTGGACTGAGATATCGGCAGTCAGCCAGTTCTGAACCATTTCGCGGGCGAGATACCAATAGGTCCTGATGTTGGACGTGTTTAGTTCCGTCGCCCGCTGAAACTCCTCGCGCGCGCGCTGCGGGTTATCATTCCGGAGGGCCATCAACGCACGCGCTTCATGCGGTAGAGCAGCCCCGGGATGCTGTTCCTGCAATTTTATCAGCTGATACGCCGCGGTTGGAGAATCCTGGGAGAGCACCTGCAAGACGGTCAGCACGCACTCTTGCTCGACCGCCGTGGCCGGCCGGCAGGTAATCCCCCCAGCAATCGCCGCATCCTCAACCTTGGACCTAAAAATGACATATCCGCCGCCATAGACGTGGTCGCCGAGCAGCTGCTGCATTGTCTGTGAATCCACGCCCATTGCGGCTTCAAAATCGGTAACCGTCGGCTTCTTGCCTGCACTCACTGCGCCAAGGAACTGGCCCAATCGCTGTCGCCAGGCAGAATCTTGATTGCAGATCAGAAAGTGCGCGAGCGCCCAGGACTGTGCGTAAAATATACCTTGCTGCATACCCTCGTTGTAATCCGGTGAACCCGTATTGATGGAGAATAGTTGAGGCAAAGACATGAGTTGCTGCTGCCGGAGCAGGGCCGCATGCCAAACTGGAGCCCGGCCTATGGAGGCGACCCCTTTCTTGACATCGAAAGTTGAAAACACCTCGGCCGACCCTTCGTTGAACCACAACGGCGGCTCCCACTCGATCTCATGATAAAGCGAATGAACATATTCGTGATAAATGGTGCTCTTGGTCGCTGCTTGATCCCGCCCGAGAGCCAACGCCATGAAGGCATTGACTTTGTTTCCGTTGAAGAATCCAGCGACCTTCTTGGCCCGATTCTGGTAAAGTGGCAGATAGGGTTTAAATTCCTCCTGGCTGGAGAAAAGCACCACCGTGGTGCGCAGAGGAACCTCAGGCATGACACCGGTGAATTGGAGAAAAGTCGCCCGAAATTGCTCCAGCTCCGCCAAGTAAGAGCGGGCCGATTTCTCACTCGCATTGCTGAGCATGTCAAAATGCGGCGAAGCCAGCCAGAGCCAAGCTGCGGCATCCGCCCTAACTGTCGCCAAACACAGACCGCCTAAGAATAATAACGAACGCATCACTGGTAGTTTATCGAATTACGGCCCGTGCTGCAGCGTGCGCGAGCGATACCGAGAGTCGCAAACAAAAATCGCCGGCGATATTGCTACGCCGCCGCGCTGTCCGGGCCGGTGAACTCGGCCGTCACGCTCTGGCAGAGGCCGACGAAGGTCTCCTCGCCCAACGTCAGCCGCCGGCCGCGCAGGTAGGCCACGCCCCAGCGGCGGCGCAGCTTGCGCTTGCCGAGCGGGAGCGACACGAGCGCGCCGGCCGCGAGCTCCGTCCGCGCCACCCATGGAGCAAGCACGCCGACCCCCAAGCCGATCTTCACCAGCTCCTTGATCGCCTCCATGCTGCCGAGCTCGAGGAAGTTGGAGAGCGGGATCCCCTCGGCCTGGAAATACTCCTTCACGAGGCGGAAGGTGTAGCTGGTCTGGTTGTAGAGGATCAGCGTCTCGTGCTCGAGCGTCTCGCGCTGCACCTTGCCGGCGCGCGCCCACGGGTGCGCCGGGGCCAGCAGGTAGCGCATCTCGTCCGTGAACAGCGGCACAAACGCCAGCTCCTTGTGCCCCTCCGGCTCGAGCATCAGGGCGAGGTCGATCCGGTTCTGCTGCAGCAGTTCGACCTGCCGAGCGTGGTCGCCGGGATCGATCGAGATGACGCACTTCGGGAAACTCTGCTTAAACTCGCGCAGCACGGTGGGCAGGATGTATTGGCACGCCGTCGTGCTCGCGCCGATCCGCAGCCGGCCGTGGCCCCAGCGCGAGAGTTCCTCCAAGCCGGTGCGCGCCGATTTCATCTCCGCGAGGATCTTGTCCACGTGCCGCAGCAGCTGCTCACCGGCCTGCGTCAGGCTCACGCGCCGCCCGGCCCGCTCGAACAGCCGGCAGCCGGCCTGCTCCTCCAGGGCCTTGATGGCGTGGCTGATGGCGCTCTGCGTGAGGAACAGCTCCTGCGCCGCCTGCGTGAAGCTGCCCAGCCGCGCGAGCGCGGCGAAGGCCAGCAGGTGGCGGGTGTCGAAGACGTTGGCTTTCATGGTGTCCCGGCTGGTTGACCCGCGCATGAACGCGACTCATGCCAGCCATGAATTCTTTGAAGAGCAGTAATCAGGCCAACCCGGCCGGCTGGCATGTCACGGGCTAGATTGGAACGCGTCATGCAGACCCTCGCCCAGCCCAAGACCACCCTCGCGCCGCGCCCGCTGCGCCTGGGTTTTCTCGCGCTGACGGATGCCGCCCCGCTGGTCGCGGCGCTGGAACTGGGGCTCTTCGCGCACCACGGCCTGCGCGTGCAGCTATGCCGCGAGGTCGGCTGGGCCACGATCCGCGACAAGGTCAGCTACGGCGAACTCGACGCCGCCCACGCGCCCGCGCCGATGCTCTGGGCCGCGCAGCTCGGGCTCGGCTGCGCCCCCGCCGAGGTCTGCACCGGCCTCGTGCTCAACCTGCACGGCAACGCCATCACGATTTCGAACCGCCTGTGGGCGGCCGGCGTGCGCGACGCCGAGACGCTGCGCACCGCGGCCCTCGCCCGCCGCGGCGAGACCAAGCTCACCTTCGGCGTCGTTTTCCCGTTCTCCAGCCACCACTTGCAGCTGCGCCAGTGGCTGCAGGCCGCGCGCCTCGACCCGGAGCGCGATGTGCGCATCGCCGTCGTGCCGCCGGCCCAGATGTTCCGCAACCTCGCGGCCGGCACGCTCGACGGTTACTGCGCCGGTGAACCCTGGAACACGCTCGCCGTGCAGGAAGGCGAGGGTTGGTGCCCCGCCTGGAGCGCGCAGCTCTCGCCGGGCCACGTCGAAAAGGTGCTGATGGTCCGCACCGCCTTCGCCAAGCAGCGCGCCGCCGAGCACGCCGCCCTGATCGCCGCCCTCGCGTCGGCCGCGGCCTGGTGCGACGAGCCCCACCACCGCGCACAGCTCGCCGGGATGCTGGCCTCGCCGCGTTACCTGAACCTGCCGGCCAAGGTCATCGCCCCCGCCCTGCTCGGCCGCTTCGCCGGCGGCCACGGGCGGAATGAGAACATCCCCGATTTCCACGTCTTCAGCCGCGGCGATGCCAGCGCCCCTACCCCGGCGCGCGCCGCGGCTTTGCAGTCCGAGCTCGTCGCGGCCGGCCTCGTGCCGCGCGGGCTCGCCCCTGCCAGTTTACCCCGCCGCCTCTTTCGCGAGGACCTCTATCGCGAAGCCACCGTCAACCTCGACTACCATGCACACCACACCAAGCTCCCCGGCGGGACACTCGTCCCCGCTTAGCCGCCGCCAGTTCCTCACCCGCGGTGCCACCCTGGCCGGCACCGCCGCCCTCTGGGCCGCCCTCGGCAACAAAAGCTGGGCCGCCACCGCCGGCACCGCCTCGGACGCCCCCGAGACGCCGGAGATCAACTTCGGCATGATCGCTCTGACCGACTGCTCGCCCATCGTCATCGCGCACGAGAAGGGCTTCTTCAAAAAATACGGCATCAACTCCAAGGTCACGAAGGGCGCCAACTGGGCCGCCATCCGCGACAACCTCTCCACCGGTTCCATCCAGGCCACGCACATGCTCATCGGCATGCCGCTCGCCTCGACCATGGGCCTGGCCGGCTCGCCCAAGAAGCCGATGGTCATCCCGTGGATCCTCAACCGCAACGGCCAGGCCATCACCCTCAAGGCCGAGTGGAAGGGCAAGGTCGGCGCCGACCCGAAGGCCCTCAAGCCCTTTGTCGACCAGGCCAACAAGCTCGGCGAGCCCCTCACCTTCGCCCAGACCTTCCCGCCCGGCACCCACGCCATGTGGATCCGCTACTACCTGGCCGCCGGCGGCATCAACCCCGACAAGGACATCAGCCTCATCACCGTCCCGCCGCCGCAGATGGTCGCCAACATGAAGATCGGCAAGATGGACGGCTACTGCGTCGGCGAGCCCTGGAACGCCCGCGCCATCGCCGACGGCATCGGCTACACCGCCGTCACCACGCAGGACATGTGGAAGGACCACCCCGAGAAGGTCTGCGCCTTCACCGAGGAGTTCGCGGAGAAAAACCCGAAGACCGTCAAGGCCGTCCTCAAGGCCCTGCACGAGGCCAGCGTCTGGCTCGACGTCATGGAAAACCGCGTCGAGCAGTGCGACATCGTCTCCAAGGCCACCTACATCAACTGCAACAAGGACATCATCCTCGGCCGCCTGCAGGGCAAGCTGGACTACGGTGACGGCCGCACCCGACAGGACGAGACCTACATGCGCTTCAGCAAGCGGAACTGCAACTACCCGCAGGCCAAGTATGCCAAGTGGTTCCTCTCACAATACCGCCGCTGGGGCATGGTGACCGGCGCGCCCGACTACGAGGGCGTCGCCAAGCGCGTCATGCGCGCCGACCTCTACGAGGAGGCCATGAAGGAAATCGGTTACGCCCACGGCGGCGCCGACTCCTCCCCCGAGACGCTCTTCGACGGCATCACCTTCGATCCCGCCAACCCCGAGGCCTACGCCACCGGCTTCGCGGTCAAGAACCTGAAGGGCTGACCCGCATGAAAAAATTCAAACTCGACTGGCTCATCCTGCCCTTTGTCGGTTTCGGCATCGTGCTCGCCCTCTGGGCGGTCTCCAGCTCCACGTGGGCGACCAACCTCCCCTCGCCCGCGCAGACCTGGATCGCCAGCCGCGACTACGTGCTCGATCCCTTCGCCAAGCGCGGCGAGATGGACCAGGGCATCCTGCGCTTCACCTGGTATTCCCTGATCCTCGTCGCGCAGGGCTACGGCATCGCGCTGGTCGTCGGCACGCCGATCGGCTTCTGCCTCGGGCTTTCGAAGACCTTCACCAAGATCTTCGACCCGATCATCCAGATCCTCCGGCCGGTCTCGCCGCTCGCGTGGCTGCCACTCGGCCTCGTGCTCTTCATGAACGCGGGCAAAGAGGCCGGCACCTACGGCGCCCTCTTCACCATCGCCATCTGCGCCATGTGGCCGACCGTCCTCAACACCGCCGTCGGCGTGCGCGCCGTGCCGCAGGATTTCCTCAACGTCGGCCGTGTCCTCAAGCTCTCGCGCTGGAAGACGCTCACGAAGATCCTCATCCCGGCGACGCTGCCCTACATGTTCACCGGCTTCCGCATCTCGCTCGGCATCGCGTGGCTGGCGATCGTCGCCGCCGAGATGCTCACCGGCCGGCCGGGTGCCGGCGGCTTCCTCTGGCAGGAATACAACGCGCTCATCTACGAGCACATCATCCTCTCCATCATCACCATCGGCCTCGTCGGCTTCGGCCTCGACCGCCTGATGGGTGTCCTGGAGAGGCGCTTTAAAAGTGTTTGAGCCAGATCAAGGCGGCAGCACCCACCAACCCTTAGACTACCGGCGGATCAATTTATGATTTACGACTTACGATTTACGACTGAGCGCGCTCGTGCGTGTGGCGTTGAATATTTTCGTGAGTTCAACCGCCTCCGTCTGGAGCGTGGCGACCCGTCTGGCCGGCAGATGCCCGCAACGCTTGGCAATTTCAATCCAGAGATCGGTCTCATCCGCCTCCTCCAGCACAATCGTAATCTTGTTGATAAAGTCGGCCCGCGATTTGCCACGCAGCGCCGCGCGATAGTTGGCGGCGACCGATCCCCCGCTACGCGCCACTTGGTTGGCTATGGCTCTTCCCGAAGCGGACCGCGGCAACGAATCGGCCAGTTTCATTACCCGAACCGCGAATTGAACCGTCCTCTCCTTGAGTTCGTCGTTGGTCATGATGCCCCGCCTTCTCCCATGGGGATCCCGCTGTCTCAAATCATAAATCATCAGTCGTAAATCATCAGTGCCGATGCCCTTCCTCGAGCTCTCCAACGTCAGCAAATCCTTTGGATCCGGAACTCCGGTTTTGACCGATATCAACCTCAGCATCGGCCGCGGCGAGTTCGTCGCCATCGTCGGTTACTCCGGCTCGGGCAAGACCACGCTCATCTCGATGATCGCCGGCCTCACCCGCCCCGACACCGGCACCGTCAAGCTGAACGACCTCGAGGTCACCGCCCCCGGGCCGGATCGCGGCGTCGTCTTCCAGAACTACTCGCTGCTGCCCTGGCTCACGGTGACGGAGAACATCGCCCTCGCCGTGGACCAGGTGTTCCCGAACCACTCGGCCGAGAAGCGCCGGCAGATCGCCGAAACCGCCATCGCCACCGTCAACCTCACGCCGCACGCCGCCAAGCTCCCGCGCGAGCTCTCCGGCGGCCAGCGCCAGCGCGTGTCCGTCGCCCGCGCCCTTGCGATGGACCCGCAGATCCTCCTGCTCGACGAGCCGCTCTCCGCCCTCGACGCCCTCACCCGCGCCACGCTGCAGAACGAGTTCGAGCGCATCTGGGAGAAGGACAAGAAGACCGTCGTCCTCATCACCAACGACGTGGACGAGGCGCTCCTGCTCGCCGACCGCATCATCCCGCTCACCCCGGGGCCCGGCGCCACGCTCGGGCCGTCCTTCCCGGTCACGCTCGCCCGCCCGCGCGACCGCAAGGCCCTCAACCACGACCCGGAGTTCAAGCGCCTGCGCGCCCTGGTGACCAACGAACTCCTCGGCTATGGTGAGCGCCGCAAGGGCTCCACCGTCCGCCAGAAGCTCATCCTGCCCGACATCCTGCCCGAGAACCTCGACCTGCCCCGCACCGACCGCCGCCGCCCGCTCCGCCCGAGCGAGATTCGCGAGGAGAAAATCCCCCTCGCCTCATGAATGGCTCACGCCAAGTCCGCCAAGATCGCCACGGGATTCCGAACCTTCGCGTCCTCTGCGCCCTTCGCGTGAGTCCCGGTTCGGTCAGCCAATCGTAAATCATCAATCGTAAATCATAAATTCTTCGTGAGCTCCTTTCTCGAAATCTCCCGGCTCGGCAAGGTCTACGACACCCCCAAGGGCCCGGCCGTCATCGTCGAGAACTTCGACCTCCGCGTCCGCAGGGGCGAGTTCATCACGCTCATCGGCCACTCCGGGTGCGGCAAGTCCACCGTCCTCTCGATGATCGCCGGCCTGACCGACGTCAGCAACGGCGGCATCATTCTCGCGGGCAAGGAAGTCACCGGCGCCGGCCCCGACCGCGGCGTCGTCTTCCAGGCGCCCTGCCTGCTGCCGTGGCTGACCGCCTTCGAGAATGTCATGCTCGGCGTCGAGCAGGTCTATTACACCGCCGCCCCCGAGGAACGCCGGCAGATCGTCGAGTATTACCTCACCGTCGTCGGCCTGGGCGACGCCATGCACAAGAAGCCGGCAGAGCTCTCGCAGGGCATGCGCCAGCGCTGCGGCATCGCGCGGGCCTTCGCCCTCTCGCCCAAGATGCTGCTCCTCGACGAGCCGTTCGGCATGCTCGACTCGCTCACCCGCGCCGAGCTGCAGCAGGTGCTGCTCGACCTGTGGCAGAAGGATCAGAAGACCGCCCTCATGGTCACGCATGACGTGGACGAGGCGCTCTTCCTCTCCGACCGCGTCGTCATGATGACCAGCGGCCCCGCCGCCACCGTCGGCGAGATCCTCGAGGTGAAGTTTCCCCGCCCGCGCTCGCGCAAGCAGCTGCTCGAGGACCCCGAGTATTACCGCCTCCGCGAGGAGCTCATCGGCTTCCTCGAGGAGCGCTCGCATCACCGCCCGGCCCGCCCCGCCGGTTCCCCGCCCCCGCCGCCCGCGGCCCCACCCGCGAAGCGTTCCGCGTTCAACCGCTTTCTTAGTGCAGTCACCCCGGCCTGATTCTCCACCCACCGACCGCCCTTGCACACCATGAACCCACTGCACCGCCTCGCCGCGCTCACCGCGCTTGCCCTCGCCGCCTCCACCGCCGTCGCCCAATACGTGCCGCCGCCCCCCGCCCGGCCGTTCCCGGGCATCATCAACGAGAAGATCCGCGCCAAGGACGTCTACCTCAGCGCCTGGGACATCGGCGTGAACGTCCGCCTCCGCGCCGAGGGCAAGGACGACGCGGGCTTCACCGACGCGGGCTCCAACTGGGACTTCTCCCGGCGCGCCGTGGACGACAACAACAACCATTACCTGCTCTCCCGCATCATGCCGCGTGTCGGCTACACGGCCAAGGCCTGGGCCTTCCTCGTCGAGGGCCGCTCCAGTTACTCGGTCGACGACGAGCGCTTCGGCGCCGCCGCCCCCGGCAAGGGCCTCGCCGAGCGCGACGGCCCGATGGACCTGCACCAGGCCTTCGTCTTCATCGGCAATCACAAGGAGTTCCCCGTCTCGCTGAAGCTCGGCCGCCAGGAGCTGGCCTACGGCGACCAGCGTCTCGTCGGTCACCTGCGCTGGAACAACAACGCCCGCACCTTCGACGCCGCCAAGGTCCGCTGGCAGAACGCGCTGTTCGGCGTCGACGTCTTCACCGGCGGCCTCGTCTACAACGACCACCAGAACCTGAACAAGGCCAACTCCCAGGACCACTTCTCCGGCGCCTACTTCAACTTTCCCACGCTGGCGAAGAACGAGGTCGTCGAGGCCTACCTGCTCGCCCGCAACGTCGAGCGCGGCATCGCCACCGACAACTGGACCGGCGTCTCCGCCCCGTTCCGCTTTCCCGGCGCGCAGGATCTCTACACCGCCGGCTTCCGCATCCGTTCGAAGCCACTCGCCTACGACGCGTGGGACTACGGCGTCGAGCTGATGTATCAGTTCGGCAACCGCACGACCGTCGCGCCCGCCGCCACCGTGGCCGTCGCGCTGGCCGCGCCGCGCCTCGAGCAGGATGCCTGGGCCACCGTCCTGCAGGGCGGCTACACCTGGACCGAGCACGCCTGGCAGCCGCGCCTCTCGCTGCTCTACAGCTTCGCCACCGGTGACAAGAACTCCACCGACGGCAAGAGCCAGACCTTCCAGAATCTTTTCGCCACGACCCACCTGCACTACGGCTACATGGACCTCAACAGCCTGCAAAACCTCCACGACATCCGCTTCGCCTACGCCGTGAAGCCGAAGGCCAACATCAGTCTCGCCGCCGAGGTGCACTTCCAGTTCCTCAGCCGCACGACCGACTTCTGGTATAACGTCGCCGGCGTCCCGCGCAATTTCACCGGCGCCGCCGCCGGCAGCGGGGGCGGCTACCGCATCAACCCGACCTACAGCCGCCAGCTCGGCACCGAGGTCGACCTGGTCGCCGCGTGGACCTTCAAGCCCTACGCCCAGATCGAGGCCGCCGTGAGCCACTACTTCCGCGGCGACTACATCAAGCAGTCCCTCGCCACCGCCGGCTCCAAGGACTCCAGCTACTACTACGTCCAGCTGACGCTGAATCTGTGAACCGAAAGGTGGAACCTGCGCTCCGCGCAGGTTGTTCGGAAGCCCGCGCGGAGCGCGGGCTCCACCTCCTCCCATGAACCGGATTCATCCCAGTCATGAAATATTTCGGGATTGGTAATCCGTAAAAACACCCCCTCTGGCATGTCGCCCGCTCTGTCTTGGGCGCCATGCCCGCCGCCCAGATTCCCGCCGCACCGGAACCCTTCTCGCCCGAGCAGAAGGAGTATTTGCAGGGCTTCATGGCGGGTGTCCTGGCCAGCGGCGCCTTCGTCGGCACCAACGCGACCGGCCAGCTGACGGCCGACGCCGCGGCCGCCACCGGCGGCAACCTCGCCGCCCCCGAAGCCGCCTTCCACGGCGCGCCGCTCGGCGACCTCTGCAAGGAGGAGCGGTGGAAATACGACGAGAACCCGCTCGACGCCTGGGAGCGGCTGCTGCGCCACGCCGACGAGGACAAGTTTCCCGACCCGGAGAACACCTACCGTTTCAAGTTCCACGGGCTCTTCTACGTCGCCCCCGCCCAGGACAGCTTCATGCTCCGCCTGCGCGTCCCGGCCTGCGAAATCACGTCCGGACAGTGCCACGGCCTGGCCGACCTTGCGGACGAACTCGGCGGCGGCTACCTGCACATCACCACCCGCGGCAACCTCCAGATCCGCGAGTTCAAGCCGCGCGATCTCGTCAAGGTCCTGACCCGCATCCAGGAACTCGGCCTCACTTCCCGCGGCGCCGGCGCCGACAACATTCGCAACGTCACCGCTTCGCCCAACAGCGGCTTCGATCCCGGCGAGCTGCTTGACGTCCGGCCCTTCGCCAAGGGCCTGCACCACTACATCCTCAACCAGCGCGACCTCTACGGCCTGCCGCGCAAGTTCAACGTCGCGTTCGACAACGGCGGCAGCATCTCCGTCGCCGCCGACACCAACGACATCGGCTTCATCGCCTGCCGCGTCACGGACCGATCACTCTCAACCCTCAACTCTCAACCCTCAACTGTTGAACCCGGAATCTACTTCCGGGTTCAACTCGGCGGAATCACCGGCCACCTCGATTTCGCCCGCGACACCGGCCTGCTCATCACCCCGGCCCAGGCCGTCGCCGTGTCCGCCGCGATGATCCGGGTGTTCGCCGAGAACGGCGACCGCACCAACCGCAAGAAGGCCCGCCTGAAATACCTGCTCGAGAAATGGGGCGTGGAGAAATTCCTCGCGGAAACGCAGAAGAAACTCGCCTTCCCGCTTGTCCGCCTGCCCTTGACCGCCTGCGAACCGCGCCGCCCCGTCCTCAAGCAGGGCTGGCTGGGCGTCCACCGGCAGACCCAGCGCGGCCTCAACTCCCTCGGCATCGGCGTCCCCGTCGGCCGTCTCAGCGCAAAGCACCTCCACGCCCTCGCCGACCTCGCCACGAATTACGGCAAGGGCGAGCTGCGGCTGACCGTGTGGCAGAGCGTCATTATCCCGCACCTCTCCGACGCCTTCGTCGCCACCGCCCGCCGCTCCGCCCAGCGCCTGGGCTTCTTCACGGAGCCGCACAGCCTGGCCGGCGGCATCATCGCCTGCACCGGCAACAAGGGTTGCAAGTATTCGTCGGCCGACACCAAGGCCCACGCCGTCGCCCTGCAGAAGCGCCTCGCCGCGCTCCCGGGCGACGCCCCGCCGCTCAACATCCACTTCACCGGCTGCCCGCACGCCTGCGCCCAGCATTACTGCGGCGACCTCGGCTTCGTCGCCACGAAGCTCGCCGACGGCGCCGAGGGCTACCATGTCGTCCTCGGCGGCGGCATGGACCACGAGCAGGGCATCGCCCGCGAGATCTTCCGCGGCGTGCGCGCCGCCGAGGTCAACCCCGCTCGTCGAGAAAATCCTCGCAACCTACCAGGGTCGCTGCAGCACCGGCGAGACCTTCGTCCAGTGGTCCCGCCGCCACTCCGTCAAGGAACTGCAGGAACTCCTTTCCTGACCATGGCTTCCGCCCCGCTCATTCCCGACACCGCGCCCTTCACGCCCGAACAGCGCGCCTGGCTCAACGGCTTCCTCGCCGGCGTCTTCTCGCGCGCCCCGGCCGGCTCTCAACTCTCAACCCTCAACTCTCAGCCGGCTGCCTTGCAGCCCCTGACCATCCTCTTCGGCTCCCAGACCGGCACCGCCGAGGGCCTGGCCAAGAAGGCCGCCAAGGAGGCCGGCAAGCGCGGCTTCGCCGCCACCATCCTCGACATGGCGCAAACCGACGTCGCCAGGCTGGCCGCCGAGAAGAACGTCCTGATCATCACCAGCACCTACGGCGACGGCGAGCCGCCCGACAACGCCAAGGCCCTGCACGCCGCGCTCAAGGCCGCCGGCGACCGGCCGCTGACCGCCGTGCGCTTCTCGATCTGTGCCCTCGGCGACACCAACTACGTCCAGTTCTGCCAATGCGGCAAGGACCTCGACGCCTGGCTCGAACGCCTCGGCGCCACGCGCGTCTCGCCGCGCGTCGACTGCGATCTTGATTACGAGGAGGCTTTCACCAAGTGGCTCGACGCGGCGCTCTCCGCGTTCGGCAGCGGATCCGCTCCGGCCGCCGCACCCTCCGAGGATGCGCCAACCGGGACCTCCACCCACTCCCGCAAGAACCCTTTCCCGGCCACCGTCCTCGCCGTCCGCAACCTCAACGGAGCCGGCTCCGCCAAGGAGGTGAACCATGTCGAGTTCTCGCTCGAGGGTTCCGGCCTGGCCTACGAGGCCGGCGACGCCCTCGGGGTTTACCCGCGAAACTGTCCCTCCCTGGTGGCCGAGCTGCTTGCCATTCTTGGCTGTGACGGCGAGGAAGCCGTGCCGACGCCAGCCGACGAGCTCCCGTTGTGGCGCGCCCTCACCGAATGCTTCGACCTCGGCAAGCCGTCGCCCGAGCTGCTCGCCCTGGTCCCCGCCCTCGCCGGGGCGGCGAATGCCACACCCGGACCTTTCCACGTGATCGATGCGTTGCACGCCATCCCGGCCAAGCCCGCGCCCGCCGACTTCATTCGCACGCTGAAGAAAATCCAGCCGCGACTCTACTCCATCTCCTCCTCACCCAAGGCCCACCCCGGCCAGGTCCACCTCACCGTCGGCGCCGTGCGCTACGAGAAGGACGGCCGTCCGCGCAAGGGCGCCTGTTCCGCCTTCTTGGCGGAGCGGGCCCTGACCGTCGGCAAGGCCGGTGTCTTCGTGCACTCGAACCCCGCCTTCCGTCCGCCAGCCGGCGGCGACACGCCGATGATCATGGTCGGCCCCGGCACGGGCATCGCGCCGTTCCGCGCCTTCCTGGAGGAACGCCGCGCCATCGGGGCAAAGGGAAAAAACTGGCTCTTCTTCGGCGACCAGAAGGCGGCGAGCGATTTCCTCTACCGGGAGGAACTGCTCGGCATGGAGGAGTCCGGCCTGCTCACCCGCCTCGACCTCGCCTTCTCCCGCGACCAGGCGGAGAAAATCTACGTCCAGCAGCGCATGCTGGAGAACGCCGCCGAGCTCTGGGCCTGGCTCGAGCAAGGCGCGCATTTCTACGTCTGCGGTGACGCCTCCCGCATGGCCAAGGACGTCGACGCCGCGTTGCACCGGGTCATCGAGACCGCCGGCGGAAAATCCGCCGCTGACGCCGCCAGCTACGTGAGTGCTCTCAAGGCCGCTAAACGCTACGCCCGGGATGTCTACTAGGATCACGCCATATAGGACCAATATGTCCTATAGGTCCTATTCTTAATCATGGTCGCTCCCCGCCAGCCACTGCAGGATTTTTTGGCCGAGCTCCTCACCGAGCAAGGCCAGCTGCAGACGCCCGTCGCACGGTTTTCCGCGACACCGAAGCGTGAACCGACCTACCGTGACCTGATCCCCCTCACCAAGCCAGGCCCGGGCGAACAGTATGCCTTCGAGGTCGATTTAGACTCCTGCAGCGGCTGCAAGGCCTGCGTCGTCGCCTGCCACGCGCTCAACGGCCTCGAGGAAAACGAATCCTGGCGCGACGTCGGTCTCGTGCACGGCGGCTCGCGCGCATCGCCCTTCCAGCAGACGATCACGACCGCCTGCCACCATTGCGCCGACCCCGGCTGCCTCAACGGCTGCCCGGTGCTCGCCTATGAGAAGGATCCCGTCACCGGCATCGTGCGACATCTCGATGACCAGTGCATCGGCTGCCAGTATTGCGTGCTGAAGTGCCCCTACGACGTGCCCAAATACAGCGAGCGTCTCGGCATCGTCCGCAAGTGCGACATGTGCCACAACCGCCTCGCCGAGGGTGAGGCCCCCGCCTGCGTGCAGGCCTGTCCCACCGAGGCCATCAAGATAATCAAGGTCGAGATCCACGTCGGGTCCGCCCGACGCGTAGACACCTCCGCCTTCCTTCCCGCCGCGCCCGACCCTTCCTACACCCAGCCGACCACCCGCTATATCAGCAAGCAGCCGTTGCCGGAGAACGCCCTGGCCGCCGACGCCGCCGCGCTCCGCCCCCAAGCGCCCCACTGGCCACTTGTCCTCATGCTGACGCTGATCCCGATGGCCGTCGGCTGCTACAGTGTCGCCGGCGGCCTGGCGCTCACCGGTCCCGATAAATTTGTAACGTATTATATTACAAATATCGGCTGGCTCGCCGGGGCGGCTGGGCTCGCCGCGAGCGTTTTCCATCTTGGACAGCCGTTGCGGGCTTGGCGCATTTTTCTCGGCTGGCGCAAGAGCTGGCTCAGTCGCGAGGCCATGGTCTTCGGCGGCTGGTTCGGTGCGGCCACGGCGGCGACCCTCGTGGCGAACGGTTGGTCGCCGCTTCCAACCCCGATCATACCTGTGCTCGCCGCCACTGCGCTGACCGGCTTGGTCGGCTTGATTTGCTCCGTGATGATCTACGCCGACACGCAGCGGGTGTTCTGGCGGTTCGCCAACACTGCGCCGCGCTTCTTCGGCACCGCGGTGGTGCTCGGCCTGGCCGGCGCCCTCACTGCACCCGACGCTCCGCCTGCGCTCGGCTACATCCTGCCGCTCGCCACGCTGCTGAAGCTCGTGTTCGAAGCCCGCGCGCTCTCGCCGATCAAGGACGACGATGACGGCCTGCATTCATCCGCCCGGCAGACCGCCCGGCTGCTGACCGGCCCGCTGCGCCCGGCGAACGAGCTGCGGGTCCTCGCCGCGTTCCTCGGCGGAATTCTGCTACCATTCGCGGTGGCGGCCGGCGCGGCCCCGGCGTTGGCGGCCTGGCCAGCCCTCGGACTCGCGCTGCTAGGCGAACTGGCCGAGCGCTACCTGTTCTTCCGGGCCGTTGACGCGCCGAAAATGCCGGGAACCGTGCGCTCATGAAGGCGAAGGTCGAACAGCTGCTTCACGCCCGCTCCGGTCCGATGACCAGCGAACTGGTGCTGCGGCCCGGTGACTTCGGCCTCGGCCATGTGCCGGCCCGGCTCAAGCCCGCCGGCACCGCCAAGTCCATCTGCGGCTTCTGCAGCACCGGCTGCTCGCTCGAGGTCCACCTCAACGCCGCGGGCGAGGCCATCAACCTCACCGCCGACCCCGACTATCCCGTCAACCTCGGCATGGCCTGCCCCAAGGGCTGGGAAGCGCTCACCCCATTGGGCGCCTCGGACCGCGTGACCTCCCCCTTGCTGCGCAACAAGGCGACCGGCCGGCTCGAGTCGGTGACGTGGGAGCGCGCCCTGGCGGCGTTCGTGGAGAATTTCCAAGGCGCGCAGCAGAGACACGGCAAGCACGCCCTCGCCTTCCTCAGCACCGGCCAGATCGTCATGGAGGAGATGGCCCTGCTCGGCGCGCTCGCGAAGTTCGGCCTCGGCATGCTGCACGTGGATTCCAACACGCGGCAGTGCATGGCCACCTCGCACGTCGCCTACAAGCAGTCGTTCGGGTTCGACGCCCCGCCCTTCACCTACGCGGACTTCGAGGAGAGCGACGTGCTGGTCTTCATCGGCGCCAACCCCTGCATCGCCCACCCCATCATGTGGCAGCGGGTGATGATGAATATGCGCAACCCGAAGATCATCGTCATCGACCCGCGCAAGACCGAGACCGCGATGCTGGCCGCCCAGCACGTCGCCTTGCGACCGAAGAGCGACCTCACCCTGCTCTACGGTCTCGCCCGGCAGCTGATCGCCATCGGCGCGGTGAAACGAGACTTCCTCGCCGCGCACACCACCGGTTTCGCGAACTTCGAGGCGTTCGTGGCCGGATTCACCCTGGAGCGCACCGCCGCGGAGAGCGGTGTGCCGGCGGCCGAGCTCATCGGCTGCGCGGAAAGCATCGCCCGGGGTGATCGTGTGTCGTTCTGGTGGACGATGGGCGTCAACCAGAGCCACGAGGCCACGCGCACCGCCCAGGCCATCATCAACCTCGCGCTGATGACCGGGAACATTGGGCGGCCCGGCACGGGAGCCAACTCCATCACCGGCCAGTGCAACGCCATGGGCTCGCGTTTGTTTGGCAACGCCACCTCCCTGCTCGGCGGCTACGATTTCACCAATTCCGCCCACCGCGCGCACGTCGCCGGCATCCTCGGGATCGACCCGGCCCGCATCCCGGCCGAGAAGAGCTGGGCCTACGACGAGATCATCGACGGCATCGAGCGCGGCGACATTCGCGGCCTGTGGGTCATCGCCACCAACACGGCCCACTCGTGGATCAACCAGGGGCGTTTCGCCGCCATCCGGGCGAAACTCGATTTCCTCGTCGTGCAGGACATGTATGCCACCACCGAGACGGCCAGGATGGCCGACCTCGTGCTGCCCGCCGCCGGCTGGGGCGAGAAGGACGGCATCTTCATCAACAGCGAGCGCCGCCTCGGTGTGACCCGCAAGGTAGCCAAGGCCCCGGGCCAGGCGCTGAGCGACTTCGCCATCTTCAAGCTCGTCGCCGAGGCCTGGGGTTGCGGGGAGATGTTCCGTGCGTGGCGCTCACCCGAGGCGGCCTTCAGGATCCTCCAGCAGCTCTCGCGCGGTCAGCCGTGCGATTTCTCCGGCATCAGGGATTACGAGCACATCGAATCCCAGGGCGGCATCCAGTGGCCGTTCAGCGCGGCTGACGCCGCGCAATTGCAGATTGCGGATCGCGGATTGGGGATTGGCCAATCCGCAATCTCCAATCCGAAATCCGCAATACGTGAGCGCCGTCTCTTTGCCGACGGAAAATTCTACACCCTCGACGGGCGGGCCCGGTTCCATTTCGACCCGCCGCGTCCGATGCCCGAGCCGCCGGATGCCGACTATCCCTTCATCCTCCTCACCGGGCGCGGCAGCTCGGCCCAGTGGCACACCGGCTCGCGCACCAACAAGAGCGCCATCCTCCGCAAACTCGCACCGACCGTCCTGCACGTTGAAATCAACCCGGCCGACGCCGCCCGCCTCGGCATCGCCGATGGCGCCCGCGTGGCCGTCCGCTCCCGCCGCGGCACGGCGGAGGCGGTCGCGTTTGTCACCGCCGTGGTGCAGCCGGGCCAGGTGTTCCTGCCGATGCACTTCGCCGACGTGAACAAGCTCACCTTCCCCGCCTACGACCCGCACTCGCGCCAGCCCAGCTACAAGGCCTGCGCCGTAACTGTGGCTCGCCTCGGGGATGATCGCGCCGCAACCTGAGTTTCATGCCGGTTGACCAATACAAGCGCGACATCGATTACCTGCGCATCTCCCTTACGGACGTCTGCAACCTCCGCTGCGTCTATTGCATGCCCGAGCACATGGCGTTCCGCCGGCCGGCGGAGCTGCTCACGGATGCAGAGCTGTTCCGGCTCATCACGCTCTTTGCGCGGCTCGGTTTCCGCAAGATCCGCTTCACGGGCGGCGAGCCCACGTTGCGCCGCGGCCTGGTCGAGCTCGTGCGGCACACCGTCCGCCAGCCCGGCATCCGGCAGGTCAGCCTGACCACCAACGGCCTGATGCTCGACCAGCTCGCGCAACCACTGGCCGACGCCGGCCTCTCCTCCGTCAACGTCTCGCTGGACACCCTCGACCCGGCCAAATTTCGCGAACTTACCCGCTGGGGCAATGTGCGCGACGTGCTCGCGGGCATCAAGGCCGCCCAGACCGCCGGCCTGCGCCTCAAGCTCAACGCCGTGCCGATCCGCGGCGTGAACGACACCGACGGCGCCGTCGCCCTCGCCCGGCTCACGCTGGAGCACGACTGGCAGGTGCGTTTCATCGAGGTGATGCCCTTTGCCAACAACGCCGGCTTCCAGACCGGCCACATCGTGCGCGAAGCCGAGCTGCGCGCACGGCTGGAGGAGGCGCTGGGTCCGCTTGAGCCGCTTCACGCAGGCCGGCTCGACGGCGAGGCCCGGATGTTCCGGGTGCCCGGCGCCCCCGGCGCCATCGGTTTCATCAGTCCGGTTTCCAGCCCGTTCTGCGCCGCCTGCAACCGGGTGCGCCTCACGGCGGACGGGCGGCTGCGGCTGTGCCTGTTGCGCGATGACGAAGGCGACCTGCGCGAACTGCTGCGGGGCGGCGCCACCGATCAGGAGCTGGAAACAACCATCGGCGCGGCGATCTATCGCAAACCCTGGGGCCACGACCTCGCGCGCGACCTGATCCCCGTCGGTCGCGGCATGTCCGAGATCGGTGGTTGAGCCCCGGCCCGATCCGGCCACCTTCATCCGCCCGATGTCTCCCACCCGCCGCCTCACCGTCCGCTTCTTTGCCCTCCTGCGGGAGCAGGCGGGCTGCCGCGAGCTGATGCTCGACACGGCGGCGTCCACGCCGGCCGCGCTTTATGCCGAACTGATGCAGACCCGCGGCCTGGCGGTTCCACCGGCCATCCTGACCTTCGCGGTGAACGAGCGCTATGTGCCGGCCGACGCCCCGCTCGCGACCGGAGACCGTGTCACCTTCATTCCGCCGGTCGCCGGAGGCTGAACCATGTTTGCCCTTACGGAACAGCCGATCGATGCCGCCGCGCTGCGGGCCCGCCTCCGGCGGCCCGAGGCCGGGGCGCTTGTGGTTTTTGAGGGCTGGGTGCGCAACCACCACGGCGGCCGGGCCGTCACGCGGCTCGAATACGAGGCGTTCGCCGAGATGGCGCAAAGCGAGGGCGAAACCCTCCTCGCGGAACTGGAACGGGAATTTCCCGGCGTGAAGCTCGTGTGCGTGCACCGCTGCGGCGATCTCGCGCCGGGCGACGTCGCCGTGTGGATCGGCGCCGCGAGCGCGCACCGCGACGACGCCTTTCGGGCCGCCCGCCTCATGATCGAGGAGGTGAAACGCCGCCTGCCGGTGTGGAAGAAGGAACACTACCCCGGCGCCGCGCCTGTGTGGGTGAACTGCACGCTGGACACGGGTGACGCGCAGGACGCCACGGAATTCAGCAGCCGGCAGACGGCCCTGCCGGAAGTCGGCGAGACCGGCCGGCAGCGGCTGGCCCGCGCCAGCGTGCTCGTCGTCGGCCTGGGCGGATTGGGCTGCCCCGCGGCCCTCTATCTCGCCGGGGCGGGCATCGGACGGCTCACCCTGGCCGACGGCGGCAAGGTCGAGCGCTCGAACCTGCATCGCCAGATTCTTTTTGAAGCGGGTGATGTGGGCGCGCCCAAGGCCTCGCGCGCCGCACTGGCGCTGCGCGCACGCAATCCCCACATCGCGATCGAAGCCCTCGCCACCGATGTGACCGGCGCCAACGCTCGCGCGCTGGTAACCGGCCGCGCCGTGGTGCTGGATTGCACGGACAATTTCACGACCCGCCTGCTGTTGCACGACCTCTGCCTGGAACTCGGCGTGCCCCTCGTGCAAGCGGCGGTCCACCGCTGGGAGGGCGTGCTCAACGTTTTCCGGCGGGGCGAAGGCGGATGCCTTTACTGCACCGGACTGCCACCGCGGCCGGGCGAACTCGATGCCACCGGCAACTGCGCCGGGGCACCGGTCTTCGGTCCCGCCGTCGGTCTGCTCGGCGTGCTGCAAGCCGCGGAGGCGATCAAGGTCGCCCTGGACCGGCCGCACGCCGAGATCGCGGCCCGCCATACCCTGCTGGTCGACACCCTGACGACGGAGCTCACGCGCCTGGAGCGTCCGGTGCGCGCGAATTGCCCCTATTGCCGCGGCCGCGCCCTGCCACAAGCTGCCGTGAGCGGCGGCGCAGGCGGCTCCTTGTGGATCGAGCGGACCGAGTTGACACGCCTGAGCGCACCGCGACTGGTGGTGTTGGTCACGGCGGAAGAGCGCCGGGAATTCGAGGCCCCGGAATCGGCCCGCGCGGTGGATCCGACCGACACACCCGCTTTGAATCGCCTGGCCGATGAAAACGACGGTGCGCTGGTGCTGGCGTGTCCGTTCGGCCTGCGCAGCGCCGCGATGGTCCGGGGGCTGCGAGCCTCCGGCCGCAACGACGTGTTTGCCCTGGCCGGCGGCCTGCCCCGGACGCGCCCGGTCGGTGACGGGAGGGCCCAGACATGATGCCCGCTATTTTCCTGATCGTCGCCGCGCTCTATGCCGCCGTCGGACACGGCGGGGCATCGGGCTACCTGGCGGTGATGGCGCTCGCCGGATTCGAGCCGGTGGCAATGAAACCGACGGCGCTCGTGCTCAACCTGATCGTGTCGCTCATCGGCACGGTGGCGTTTGTCCGCGCCGGGCATTTCTCCTGGCGCCTGTTCTGGCCGTTCGTGGCCGTCGCGGCACCATTCGCTTATCTCGGCGGCGGCTGGAATTTGAGCGCGGCGACTTTCCATGGGTTGGTCGCAGGCGCGCTGGCCTTCGCCGCCATCCGGCTCTTCCTCCCCGCACCGCAACAGACCGAACTGCGCCCCCCATCCCTCTGGGCGGTGGTGGTCGCGGGGACGATGATCGGATTTGTCTCGGGCCTGATTGGCGTGGGCGGGGGTATTTTCCTGACCCCGCTCATTCTCTTCTGCCGCTGGTCGGACACGAAGACCGCCGCGGCGGTTTCGGCGCCGTTCATTTTTGTCAATTCCGCGGCGGGCCTGCTCGGCCATGCCGGCTCGCTGCACAATTTGCCCGCCGCCTGGCCGTGGCTGGCTGTCGCCGCGGCGGCCGGCGGACTGCTCGGCTCCCGCTGGGGCAGCCACATGGCCCGCCCCGCCCAGCTCCGCCCGGCCCTGGCGCTGGTCTTGCTCGTCGCTTCGGTGAAACTCGTCCTGACCTGAGACACTCCGCCCATGCCCGACAACCCGCTCATCTCGGTGGACGACGTGCTCGCCCGGCTCGATTCGGAGGTGGCGCCGCGAGCAGCGAAGCCTGTGCCATTGGCGGAAGCGTTGGGCTGCGTGCTGGCTGACGATGTGCTCGCGGAAAGCGCCCAACCGGCTTTCGACCGCTCGGCGATCGACGGTTTTGCGGTGAAGGCAGGCACCCCGGCGGGAGACTTCGTTCTGGGCCGGGACATCCTGCCGGGCGATCCCGCCCCGGCCTCCCCGGCCGCCGGCATGGCATTGCGGATTTTCACCGGGTCCGCCCTGCCCCGGGATTGTGGCCTGGTGATGCAAGAGGACGCGACGGTGCAAAGTGACCGCGTGACGCTCAAACGGGCCGCGACGACTGATTTGATCCGCTACCAAGGCAGTTCGGTGCGGGCCGGAGCGCGCCTGCTCGCCGCAGGTGACCGGATCAGAACCGGCGAGATTGCGGTGCTGGCCTCGGCCGGCATCGTGCGACCGCGGGTGATCCCGGCTCCGCGGGTCCTGCACCTCACCACCGGTCGCGAGGTGGTGCCCGCTGATGCGACGCCGGCACCGGGCCAGATCCGCGATACCAACGGCCCGCTGGTCCAGGCGCTGCTCCAGGCCGCCGGTGCCGGGCCGCTCCCCTCGCGCCATGTGGACGAAAGCGCCGAGGCCTTGGTGAAAGCCGTGCAGGCGGCGGGTGACTTCGACTTGCTGCTGGTTTCGGGAGGATCGAGCGTGGGCGAGCATGACCGCACGCCGCAGGCGCTGGTCGCCCTTGGATTCAAACTGCTCGTGCGGCGCGTGAACGTCCGGCCCGGCAAACCGCTGCTCGTCGCCCGGCGCGGCGAGCAATGGGCGTTCGGCTTGCCGGGTAATCCTGTGTCTCATTTTGCGGCGTTCCATGTTTTCGTCGCCCGGGCGATCCGGCGGATGCGCGGCCTGCCAGCCGATGCGTTGCCGCGGGTCCGGCTGGGTGCAGGGGCAACGTTGTCTCCCTCGAGCCGGGAAACCTTCTGGCCGGCGCGGCTCGATCGGGCGGCCAACCCGGCCGTCGTTTGCCCGCGCCCCTGGCTCGACTCCGGCGATCTGGCGGCACTGGCCGGGGTCAACGCCCTCATCCGGCTGCCGGCCGGCCACGTTCCGGCGGCCGGCGACGAAGTGGAGGTTGTCGTCTGCCCCGAACCCGCCTGACTTGATCCTGCCATGAAGAAATCCTTTTCCCACCTCGATGAGCGCGGCGCGGCGCGCATGGTCAATGTCGCGGCCAAGCCCGTGCAACACCGGCGTGCGGTGGCCGCCGGCACGCTGGTGTGCGCCCGGCGCACGATCCGCACCCTCCGGGCGGCGGCGCTGCCCAAGGGCGACGTGCTGGCGGTGGCGCGCATCGCCGGCATCCAGGCGGCCAAGCGCACCGCCGAACTGATCCCGCTGTGCCACCCCTTGCCGCTGCACCAGGTGACCGTGGACTTCACCGTGAAGGCCGACCGGATCGAAATCCGCGCGGCGGCCGTCACCGAGGGCAAGACCGGCGTCGAGATGGAGGCGCTCACCGCGGTCACCGTGGCGGCGCTCACCCTCTACGACATGCTGAAGGCCGTGGACAAGGCCATGCGTCTCGAGGGCGTCACGCTCCTCCTGAAGGAGAAACGATGAAGGTCGGGCGCGTCACCCTCAGCGACCGCGCCAGCGCGGGCATCTACCAGGACCTGAGCGGGCCGGAGATCGAGCGCGTGTTCCGGCAGGCGTGGGACGGCGAATGCGAATTCCTCGTGCGCCTGCTGCCGGACGAGCACCCGGCGATCGCCGCGGCGCTGCGCGACCTGTGCGATCGGGAGGCTTGCGCGCTGGTGATCACCACCGGCGGCACCGGTCCGACGCCGCGCGACGTCACGCCCGAGGCGACCAAGGAAGTGCTCGAAAAGGAACTGCCCGGCTTCGGCGAGGCGATGCGGATGCGGAGCTTTGCCACCGTGCCGACGGCGATCCTGTCCCGCGCGACCGCCGGGGTGCGCGGACGGACACTGATCGTCAATCTGCCGGGCAACCCCCGCGCCATCGGCGAATGCCTGCCCGGGCTTGTCCCGGCGATCCGCGAGGCGCTGCGGCACCTGGCGGAATCGCCGTAAGCCGGAGCGATCCGGGCTGCGATGTCGCATCCCGGCGAACGGCTGGCGGCGGATTTTCGCCTTCAGCAATGCAGGGCCGGCGCTTGTCGCCGGGCCGAGAAAGGTCCGCCGACGAGCGGCGACCCTACAAAGACAGGCGGCTCAGGAGTCGAAGCCGACCGCCTTGGCGACGGCATCGTAGGTGATGCGGCCGTTGCGGGTGTTCACGCCCTTGGCGAGGCCCTTGTGTTCGCTCAGCGCGCGCTCGACGCCCTTCTGGACCATCATGGCGACGAACGGCTCGGTGGCCTGCGTCAGGCCCATCGTGGAGGTGCGGCCGACCAGCGCCGGCATGTTGGGCACCGCGTAATGGATGACGCCGTGCTCCTTGTAGGTCGGCTTGGTGTGGGAGGTGGGCTTGATGGTTTCGATGCAGCCGCCCTGGTCGATGGCGATGTCGCAAATCACGCTGCCAGGCCGCATCTGAGCGACCATCTTCTCGGTGACGACGATCGGGGCCTTGGCGGCCGGGATGAGCACCGCGCCGATGAGCAGGTCGGCGTCGGCGACCTCGTGCTCGATGTTGGCGGGGTTGGACATGAGGGTGACGACGCGGCCGCGGTATTCGTTGTCGAGGGCCTCGAGCTTGCGGGTGTCGAGGTCGAGCACGGTCACGCGAGCGCCCATGCCGGCGGCCATCTGCACGGCGTGCGCACCGGAGTTGCCAGCGCCGACCACGACCACATGGCCGGGCATCGTGCCGGGGATGCCGCCGAGCAGCATGCCGGAGCCGCCGAGCTGGGACTGGAGGAAATACGCGCCGATCTGAATCGAGAGACGGCCCGCGATCTGGGACATGGGCTTGAGCAGCGGGAACTGGCCGTCCACGCCCTCGACCGTCTCGTAGGCGATGCCGAGGATGCCCTTGCGGCAGAGTTCCTTCGCCAGCGCGGGGCCGGCGGCGAGGTGCAGGTAGGTGAAGATGGTCTGACCTTGCTGCATGAGGTCGTATTCCGCCTCGAGCGGCTCCTTGACCTTCAGGATCATGTCGGCGGATTTCCAGACCTTCGCGGCATTCGGGGCGAAGGTGGCGCCGGCGGCCTTGTATTCATCGTCGGTGAATCCGGCCGTGATGCCGGCACCCTTCTCGATCAGGACCTTGCCACCCAGCGCGGTCACGCGCCGGCAGAGGCTGGGGGTCATTGAGACGCGGGTTTCACCAATCTTAATTTCGCGGGGAACTCCGATAATCATAGGGCGGCTATGACACGGTATTGGCCGCGGCCATGCAATCCTGTAGCGGTCAGCCAAAAGGAGCATTTGCGGCGACGTTCAAGCCCGGCTTTGGCTTGCTACGGGGCTCGACAATTCGCGCAAGCTGCGCTTCCTAACTTGCTGATGTCCAAGCCACTCACTCTCATCGTTGCCTGCGCCGAGAACCGCGTCATCGGCCGCAACGGCCGGCTCCCGTTCGACATCCCCGAGGACAAGGCATGGTTTCATGACAAGACCGCCGGCCAGACCGTCGTGCTCGGCCGCATCTGCTTTGAAACCTGGCCCAAGGTGCTCGCCGATGGCCGCCAGCCGGTGGTCATCACAAGCAACCGGGGCCTGGCCTCCGGCCGGGTGCGCGCCGCCCCGAACGTCGCTGGCGCCCTCGCCATCGCGCAAACCCTGCCCGGCGAGATCATGATCTGCGGCGGCCAGCGCATCTACGAGGAGACCCTGCCCCTTGCCGACCGGCTCCTGCTCACGCTGGTCCACGCCGAGGTGCCGGGTGACACATTCTTCCCGGAATGGCGGCACCTCCCCTGGCGCGAGACGTGGCGCCAGGAGGGTCGCGACGCGAACTACCGTTACACCTTCCTGCAGCTGGACCGTCAGCAGTGAGGCCGGTCGGTGTAGGTCGTGTCAATGTGCAGGAGCAGGTAGAGCGGGCAGAACCCGGTCAGGGCGGTGAGCAGCGGCACCAGGCCGACCAGTCCCCACCAGTTTTCGAAATGCGTGCCGAGGCAGAGGATCAGGCAGCCCGCCGTGAAGCGGACGGCGACATCGTAGGAGCCAACATTTGCTTTCATGGGTATTCCGGGGGTTGCCTGGATAATACTTCTCGGGTCACCGCCCGGCTGCGCACTTCTTGCCAAATCCCGCGCAACCGTCCCCGCCCTACCGCTTGAGGCCCGTGTGGGCCTGGGCCACGACGACATATTTTTCCGCCCAGGCGCGCAGGCCGAGCAGTTCCTTCTCGGTCAGGGCCCGCACGACCTTCGCCGGCGAGCCGAGGATCATCGAGCCCGGCGGCGCGACGAAGCGCTGCGTGACGAGGGAATTGGCGCCGACGATGCAATGGTCGCCGATCTTCGCCCCGTCGAGGATGGTGGCGCCCATGCCGATGAGGCACTCATCGCCGATCTCGCAGGCGTGGATGATGGCGCTGTGGCCGATGGTGCAGTAGCGGCCGATCTTCACGCCATAGTCGTCGGCCAGGTGCACCATGGCCAGGTCCTGGATGTTCGTCCCCTCGCCGATCTCGATCGAGTTGATGTCGCCGCGCAGCACGCAGCCATACCAGACGCTGCTGTGCGCCCCGAGGGTCACGTCACCCAGCACCGTCGCGTTGGCGGCAACGAACGCCGCCTTCGTGGTGTCGGGGTTTTTGCCGAGGTGACGGGCAAGGCGCTGCTTGAGATCCATGTGCAGACCCTAACCCGGCGCCGGCGCGCGCCAAGCCTGCAGTCAGTGCCCGGTCTTGGGCGGGAGCGGATTGCCGCCGGCGAGCCAGACCACCAAGCCCAGGCCGCAAACGGCACTCACGGCGAGGGCGGCCAGCAAACCGCCTAGCATAAGGATGAGATCGATAAGGTGCATATTGGGTGGCCCGATGCACTGACGGTTATCCACCCCGCGGGTTACGAGGCCATGGCAAACTGGCAACACTCCCCCGCTTTGATAGGGCTTTTACCTGTCCGTCACCCAACGGTCATACCACCGTCATGGAGCACTCAGATGACGATGCCCGCGATGGTCGCGGACAGATACGAGGCAAGCGTGCCGCAGAGCAGCGCCTTGAGGCCCAGCTTGGCGAGATCAGTGCGGCGCTCCGGCACCAGGGCGCCGATGCCGCCGATTTGCATGCCGACGCTGCTGAAGTTGGCGAAACCGCAGATGGCGATGCTGAGGATGAGCAGGCCCTTCTCCGTGACGAGCGGCACGGCCTTGGTGGTCAGGTTCTGGAACGCCACGAATTCGTTGATCGTGAGCTTCTGGCCGAGGAGGGTCGCGACGTTGTTGATGTCCTGGCTGGGCACGCCCATGGCCCAGGCCATCGGGTAGAACAGCTTCCCGAAGAGCCAGTTCAGCGTGAGATCAAAGTTCGGGTTGAAGAGGTGACCGGTGATGGTGAGCAGCCAGTCGATGCAGGCGATGACGGCGATGAAGCCGATGAGCATCGCGATGACGTTCATCGCGATCTTGAAGCCGTCCGCCGCGCCGTGGGACACGGCGTCGATGACGTTGCTGTAGTCGCTCTTCACCTCGAGCTTCACGGTGCCCATGGTCTGGCTCTCCTGGGTCTCGGGGAAGACGATCTTGGCGATGACAAGCGCGCCCGGCGCGGCCATGAGGGAGGCGGTGATGAGCTTCGGGGCGAGATCCATGCCCGCGGCGGCGCCCATGTTGGCGTAGACGACGAGAATGCCGCCGGCGATGCAGGCGAGGCTGCCGCTCATCGAGGCGAGCAGTTCGCTGTTGGTCATGCCCGCGAGGTAGGGCCGGATCATGACCTGCGCCTCGACCTGGCCGACAAAGGCACTGGCCACGTTGCTCAGCGACTCCGCGCCGCTGACGCGCATCACGAAATTCATCGCCTTGGCAATGACCGCGACGATGCGCTGCATGATGCCGAAATGATAGAAGATCGCGACGAGCGCGCAGACCAGGATGATCGTGGCCGTCACGTTGAAGGCGAAGACGAAGCCGCCGCCGCGGAAATCCATCGACCGGCCCTCGGGCATCGCCACCCCGAGGCCGCCCCAGACGAAGGCCGCGCCCTGCCGGGCAAACTGCTCGATCTTCTCCATGCCGTGCCCGAGCCACTGGAAGAAACTCGCGACCGGCCCGACCTTGAAGATGAGGAGCGCGATCACCACCTGCAGCGCGATGCCGGTGGCCACGAGGCGCCAGTTGATCCGGGAGCGGTTGTTCGAGAAGGCGAAGGCGATGCCGAGGATGAGCGCGATGCCGAGCAGGCCATGAAGACGGTCCATAGGGAAGTTTGGGTGTGGGTTGCGCGGACACTGCGCGAGGCTGCCCTTGAGTTCAACTCCCTTCAGGAGGGTGGAACCCGGCCTCCGGACGGGTTGGCTGGAATGTGCGTAGACCATCCTAGATTCATTCGCCGGTCCTGAAAGCGCGTCCGGAGGCCGCGCTCCACCTCCATCAACTCCGGGATTGAAACCGGCCCGGTCGGAGCGCTTTAGTCCCCGTGATGTCCCTGCGTCCGCTCCCCGCACCCGCCGTCCTCGCCCTGCTGCTGACGGCCTGCACGACCCCGGCGCCCACCGGTTCAACCGCCGTTGGTCCCATCGCCGCGGCCACCGGAACGGCCCCGACCCCGCCGGCGACCGCGGTCGTGACCAACACGCGTCCGGCCACGATTCAGGGCTCCGAAGAGACCAGCACGCTGCTCGACAACTTCACGGTGTTCATCACCGCGCTCGACGGCCAGCCGATCGGGTCCGGCCGGAAGGGCTGGAACCAACCCATCACCTTCGTGCCGGGCAAACGCCGGTTCGCGGTCGAGTTCATCCGCGGCGCCTTTACCGCCCGCACCGAGCTCACGCTGGAGGCGAAACCGGGCGCGGCCTACGAGCTGCGTCACGCGAGTGACGCGCAGGTCTACGGCGAACACACCTTCTGCGAGTTCTGGATCGTCGACCTTGTGACCGGCGAAAGGGTCACGCCACCCAGGCGCACCGGCCTGGGCAAGCTGACGACGGGCGGCTGAGGCCGCCTACTTCTTCTTCCAGGCGCCGGCCTCGTCCTGCACCCAGACGCCGGAGCGGCTGTTGGACGCGATCTGCTTGGCGCGGGCGCGGCCGACCGAGTCGGCCGAGGCGCCCGTTTCCCTGGCGATGAGGGCATAGACCGCCGCGCGGTCGCGGTTCTCGTCGGACACCACGCCCGCGGCGCCGGCGGTGCCGCTCTTGCGCTCCTCGAGGAAGCCGCGGTTGTTCTCGCCGAGGACTTCCTGGGCCTTGAGGGCGTCGATCTGGGGCAGGCGCTGCTCCATGCGGCGGCGGATGTCGGCGGCGCTCTCGGCGAAGGCCGTGACAGTCAGCAGGCAGAGGGCGGCAAACAGGGTGAAGATGCGGGCTTTCATGGTCATTTGGTCTCCTCGTGGGCGATGGTGGCGGACTTCTTGTCGAGGTCGCCGAAGAAATCCTCCAGCGCGCGCTCCACCTTCACGTTCACGTCGACGGTGATGTGGATGGGCTTCACCTCGATGGGGGCGGTCTTGACGTTGAGACAGCCGCCCAGCAGGAGCGGCCCGAGGGCGGTGGCGGCGAGAAAAAGGCGGCGGTTCATGCGGGTCATTGTTTGACCACGGATTTCACGAATCGGCACGGATAAAAATGCATTTTTCTGTCATTCTGAGACTGGACAGCAAGCAGTGGGGCTAGCGTGGGCTCGCCAATGAACAACCCAACGCATTGTCATGCTGAGCGAAGCGAAGCATCCATCACCATGGACGCCGGCGGTTGTGCCGATGGATTCTTCACTTCGTTCAGAATGACAAACAAAGGAGTTCATTGGCAACGCAGCGCGGATTCCACCCTCTAGGACCGCCGCTCGTCGGCGGGCCTCGAACCAGGCACGGCGACAAGCGCCGGCCCTACACTAACACTCAGGGCTTGGACCCGAAACTCAGGCGCGAGTCGAGCCCGAGGTTGATCAGCTTCTCCAGCGGGCCGTTGACGTTGAGGTCGAGGATCACCGGGGCCTTGACGTCCGGGTCGACGGGCTCGCCGGCGATGTGCAGCTGGGCGGAGCGGCCTGCCGGGGCGTTGGGCGGCCGGATATCGAGCCGCAGCTCGCTGATCTTCAGCTTGAGCAGGCCGGACTCGACCTTCTTGAGGACGGCAAAGCCGGGGCTGCTGGGCGAGGCGCCGCCCGTGAGCAGGCCGGTGGCGTTGAACTGGATCTCGGCATAGACGCCGGGCTTGAGCTGGAGCCAGCCGGTGCCCAGCCGCACGCCGCTGTCGTCGAGCCGGAGCGGGAAGCACCCGTTCACCCGCCCCACGGCCTTGGCCGGCAGGTCGCGGGTCAGCGCCATGACCTCCTCGACGTTGATACCGTCGACCAACACCACCGTCTCCAGCTCGCGCAGGCTCGGGAAATAATTGAAGGGCTCGGCCGACACGGTGCCGCCTAGGGCCGCGAACGAGACGCGGCTCACCGCGATCTTGTTGGTGCCGCGCAGGGCGATCTCGGCATCAAGGTCATGCAGGGCCAGCTGGCCGGTCCGCACCTCGCGGATGCGCAGGGCGCCGGGCTTGGTGAACACTTCCGCAAAATCGGTGAACTCCAGGTCAGCCTCGATGCCCTCGGCGGTGATCGACCCCTGCGGGTTGGCCGCCCGCCCCTCGCGCAGCTGCACCTTGCCACTCGTGGTCAGCACCTTGCCGGCCAGGCGGCCCTCGGCGCTGCCGGTGAACTTGCCGGCCATGTCCCACGTCCCGCCGGGGAGCAGCACCAACCGCTGCACAAAGGCCTGCCAGTCCTTCAGGTCGAGCGAGACGGCCGGCAGCTGGAAAACAACGGTGTCCTTCGCCATGTCATAGTTGAGTTCGCCCTGCAGCGCCAGGCCCGGGCCGGCGGCCTGCACGCGGCCCTCCCAGGTTTTCTGCGAGGTCAGGCGCACGTCGATCTGCACGGCCAGTTCCTGCGCAGGCAGCGCCGCGGCCTGCACGACGAGTTTCCCGTCCACGGAAAGCTCCTCCAGCGGCACCTGCCAGGGCTGGACCGAGGCCTTGGTGCTCTTGTAGGTGGCCCAGGACCACGGATTGGTGTCCGACCCGTCGATGGTAAGCGGCACACGCGCCTGCTCCACCCGCACGGCCCCGAGCGAAGGCGTCCACCAGTGGCTCCGGGCGAAGGTCACGCGCTTGGCGGCAAAGGGCTGCATCCGCACCTGGAACCCGATGTCCTCCACCACGACGTGCCACGGCGAGGCCCGGGCGACGTTGAATTTGATCTCGGAGGCCCCGGCCAGCTGGAGCAAGGCGTTGACGGCCATGCCCGTGAGCGTCAGCCGGGCCAGCAGCAAGGCGAGCAGGGTCACCAGCGCGAGCACCCCGGCGCCGAGGAACAGGCTGCGTTTGTTCAGGGTGAGGGTCATGCCGTTAAAAGACTCGGCATCCGGGATTGGGTTGCTAGTTTCTTGATGGGCCAATTCCTACAACCCGAATCCCGTTTCGCCATGAAAAAGTCGTTGTTCGCGCTGTCCTTCCTGACCGCCACGCTCGCCTCCGCGGCGCCCAGCACGCCGCCGCCCCCGCCGTCGGGCGGCAGCGGCGGGGTCGAAAAGCCGTCCAAGCGCGACGCCATCGAGGTCTCATTCTACAACGACGGCACGCTGCTGCTCTTCAAGAAGGAGTGGAACGCCGCCCAGCAGCAGCTCGAGGCCGCGCTGGCCATCAACGAGAAGATGGCCGAGGCGCACAACAACCTCGCCTACGTGCTGCGCAAGCAGGGGGCCGCGAACTACGCGAAGTCGCTCGAGCACTACAACCGCGCCATCGAGCTCAAGCCCAAGCTGGCCGAGGCCTACATGTATCGCGGCGCCCTGCACGCCCTGAGCGGCCAGGCCGGGCTCGCCAGGGCGGATTACGACCAGCTGGTCAAAATGAAGTCCAAGCTCGCCCCCCACCTGAAGAAGGTCATCGACACCGGCCAGGAGGAGGAGCCCGAGCAGTTCTACGGCGTCGCGAAGAAGGCGAAATAGCCGCCCATGCGCCCGCGGGGCATGCTTCTGCTGCGCGCGGCGTTGGTCGGCGCCGTGCTCATCGCCGGCCTGCCGGCCGGGCTCGAGGCCCGCACGCGGAAGGTTCCGGCCAAGCTCCGCGAGTTCACCGGCCGCGTCATCAGGGTGAAGGACGGCGACTCGCTCGAGGTGCAGAAGGGCGAGGACATCTACGAGGTGCGCCTGGCCCGCATCGACGCACCCGAGCTGCACCAGCCGCGCGGCGAGCAGGCCCGGGACTTCACGCGCATCAAGGCCGACGGCCACACCGTCATTGTCCGCGCCAAGACAATCGACCAATACGGCCGCTTCATCGGCGACGTCACCTACCGCGGCGGCCGCTCGCTCAACGAGGACATCGTGGCCGCCGGCTGGGCCTGGTGGTATAAGCGGCTCTACCCGAAGGACGCGGTCGTGCAGGGCCTCGAGCGCCGCGCCCGCGAGCAGCGGATCGGCATCTGGCAGGACAAGGATCCCGTGCCGCCGTGGAGTTACCGCACCGAAAACAAGCGCTGACCGGCCGGCGACGTCACTTGCCGGGCTTGGCTTCCTCGATGACCTCGAGCGGGCCGAGCTTCACGGTGCCGGCCGGCATAGTGGACTTCACCGTCACCTCGCCTTCCTTGATATCCCGGTCGAACCAGCCTGCCCCGGCGGCAAACATCGCCGGCAGCGCCAGGTTCAGGTCGCGACCGTCAGGATTGTCGGTGAGCATGACGGTCCGCCAGAGCAGGACGGGCTTGTCTCCGGCTTTGGCGGGATACTGCCAGGCGGTGACGGCGACATAGAGTTTCTCGAACTGCGCCTTCTGCAGTTTTCCTTCCGCGTCGAACTCGCGCATCCGCATCGCCTGTTTCGGCGAGGTGATCGTCGCGGTGGGAATCCCGGGCGTGGTCTCATCGACCATCGCGTCCGCCAGGTAGGGATTGCGCAAAAAGCCGCGGCCATAGGTGACCGTCAGCACCACCTCCGGGATCTCCTGCGCCGTGATCTCGCGAAAACCATGGCGCGACATCTCCCGGCGCAGGTGCGTCGCCAAGGCGCCCCGGTCCACCGGCTTGATCATTTTCTCGACCGAAGGCACCTCGGTCACGGAAGCCAGCAAATAAATCTTTCCGTGGGCCACGGTCGCCAGCTTGCGGAATCCCACCCACTTCGGGTCGACCGTCGAGCGCACGTCGATGTCGAGCGGCACACCCTCGTCCGAGGGCCGCACAGCCGCCGGGACGGCGGCCGCAACGCAGCACACGGCGGAGGCAAAAGCGAGGCGGACGGGGTGATGCTGCATGGGAGGGGAACGATCACGCCGCCGGGCCCCGCGGCCGGCGGTCAGACCTTCACCGGCTTGAGCTTCCAGATTTCCTTCGCGTATTCGCGGATGGTGCGGTCGCTGGAGAACTTGCCCATGCGGGCGGTGTTGAGGATGGCCATCTTCGCCCACTTCGCCTTGTCGCGGTAGGCAGCGTCCACCCGCGCCTGGCAGTCGCTGTATTTGCGGAAGTCCGCCAGCACCAGGTAGGGGTCGCCGCCCTGCAGCAGGCTGTCATGCACCAGCGAGAACGCACCGTGCTCACCGGGCGTGAAGAAGTCGCTGCCGAGCCAGTCCAGGACGGCGCGCAGCTCCTCGTCGGCCTGGTATTGGTCCCAAGGCTTGTAACCCTTCGCCCAGAGCGCGGCGACCTCGTCGACGTTGAGGCCGAAGATGAAGATGTTCTCGTCGCCGACCTCCTCCTTGATCTCGACGTTGGCGCCGTCGAGCGTGCCGATGGTGAGCGCGCCGTTGAGCGAAAGCTTCATGTTGCCGGTGCCCGAAGCCTCCTTGCCGGCGGTGGAGATCTGTTCGGAGAGGTCGGCCGCCGGGATGATCTTCTCGGCGAGCGACACGCGGTAGTTCGGCAGGAAGACGACCTTCAGCTTGCCGCCGATGCGGGGGTCGGAATTGATGCGCGCGCCGACCACGTTGATGGCGCGGATGATGTTCTTCGCGAGGTCGTAGCCGGGCGCGGCCTTGGCGCCGAAGACGAAGACACGCGGCACAAGATCGAGCCCGGGGTTCTGGAGCAGCCGGCGGTAAAGCGCGAGGATGTGGAGCAGGTTCAGGTGCTGGCGCTTGTATTCGTGGAGGCGCTTGATCTGCACGTCGAAGAGCGCGTCGGGCGAGACGTCGATGCCGCACTCGGCCTTGATTACGGCCGCGAGGTCCACCTTGTTGGCGCGCTTGATGGCCATGAACTCCTTCTGGAACGCGGCGTCGCCGGCGGCCTTCTCCAGGCCGCGCAGCAGGTCGAGGTCGCGCACCCAGGCGTCGGAGCCGAGCCGCTTCGTGATCAGCGCGGACAGGCGCGGGTTGGCCTTGTGCAGCCAGCGGCGGGGCGTGATGCCGTTGGTCTTGTTCTGGAATTTGCCCGGGTAGAGCGCGTCGAACTCCGGAAAGAGATTCTTCTTCAGGAGGTCGGTGTGCAGGGCGGCCACGCCGTTGACGGCGTGCGAGCCGGCGACGGCGAGGTTGGCCATGCGGACCTGCTTGTGCCCGTTTTCCTCGATGAGGGAGCAGATGCGCTTCTTCTCGTTGTCGCCGGGCCACTTCGCCTCCACCGCCTGCATCAGGACGGTGTTGATGTCGTAGATGAGCTGGAGATGGCGCGGCAGCACGCGCTCGAACAGGCCCACGCCCCATTTCTCGAGCGCCTCGGGCAGCAGCGTGTGGTTGGTGTAGGCGAAGGTGGCGCGCACGATCTCGAGCGCGGCGGGCAGCGTCATGTTCTCCTCGTCGACGAGGATGCGGGTGAGCTCCACGACCGCGATGGCGGGATGCGTGTCGTTGAGCTGCACGGCGACCTTGTCCGCGAAGTTCTTCCAGCTGTTGGCCGGATTGCGAAGGTGGCGGCGGATGATGTCGCGCAGCGAGCAGGCGACGAAGAAATACTGCTGCATCAGGCGCAGCTCCTTGCCGGTTTCGGTCTTGTCGTTCGGGTAAAGCACCTTCGAGACGGTCTCGCCGATGGCCTTCTCGCGGACGGCCTCCACGTAACCGCCGCGGTTGAAGGCCGCGAGGTCGAAGTCCTCGGAGGATTTCGAGGCCCAGAGGCGGAGCAGGTTCACCGTCTCGGTGCCATAGCCCGCGGTCGGGATGTCGTGCGGCACGCCGAGGATGGTCTTGGTGTCCACCCAGCGCGAGCGGTAGTTGCCGTGGTCGTCGAAGACGTTCTCGATGCGACCGTAGAATCGCACTTCCTGGGTGTATTCCGGGCGGGCGACCTCCCACGGGTCGCCGAAGAGCATCCAGTTGTCGGGGTGCTCGACCTGGCCGCCGTTGGCGGCGAAGGCCTGGCGGAACAGGCCGAATTCGTAGTAGATGCCGTAGCCCAGCGCCGGGTAGTCCTGCGTCGCCAGCGAATCGAGGAAGCAGGCCGCGAGGCGGCCGAGGCCGCCGTTGCCGAGGCCCATGTCCATCTCCGTCTCGCGGATCTGGTCGAAATCCTGGCCCAGCGACTTCAGCGCCGCCTTGGCGGTGTCCATGAGGCCGGTGGCGAGCAGGTTGTTGCCGAAAAGCCGGCCCATGAGGTATTCCAGCGAGAAATAGTAGATGCGGCGGACGTTGTTGGCGTTATGCACCCCTTGCGTGGCGATCATGCGCTCGTGGATGGTGTCGCGCACCGCGAGCGCCGTGGCCACCCACCAGTCCCGCGGCGTGGCCGAGCCCTCGTGGCGCGCGAGCGTCGAGATGAGGTGCCGCTTGATCAGCGAGCGGAAGATAGCTTCGGGACTGTCGGTGTGCGGGCGGCCCGCGCTGGGAGCCGTCTTGGCGGCGGTGGCTTTCGAAGGCATGGGAGGAGTTGAATCACAAGTCGTGCCAACGCGACAGGCAAGGCGGGATTAGCCGGATAAAACCTAGTTCACCCGATCGGAACCTTGGTCAAAACGCTACCGCTGGAACCGCCGCCCCAACTCACCCTTGCTCAGCTCGAAATGCGTCGGCCGGCCGGCCGGGCTGGTGTGGGGCTGGTTGCAGGCGAAAAGCCGGGCCACCAGGGCCAGCGCCTCGGCCTCGGTGACCGCCGCCGGCAGCCGCACGGCTTTCTGCGCCGCCAGCCGGGCCAGTTCCTCGTTGGCCAGCTCGGCCTTTTTTTCGTCCAACCGGCCCTCCCGCATCAGTCCGATGAGGTCGCGCAGGAAGATCTCCGCGTCCGCCGGCTCCAGCCAGACCGGCACCGCCTCGATCCGGAAGAAATTCCGGCCGAACTCGGTCACCTCCAGCCCGTGCGCCTGCAAAAACTTCATCCGGTCCGTCAGCAACGCGCTGGCAATGGCGTCCAGTTCGACGGGCAGCGCGAACAGCAGCCGCTGGCTGGCGATCTCGCCTTTCGCAAACTCGGTCTGCAACCGCTCGAACCACACGCGCTCGTGCGCCGCGCGCCGATCGAGCACCACGACGCCACCCGGCGCCTCGAACAGCGCGTAATCGCCGTGCGCCGTGCCGAGAAAGCGCCAGCCCATGAGCGCGGACGCGCTGGATTGCGGATTGCGGATCGGCGATTGGGGATTGGACGGCGAGGCCGGCTTGGTGGAGGCGGGACCATCAGTCCCGCGTGATATCATCGGGTGAGCCGGAGCCGGCAGCTGCGTAAACGGTCGGAAGGGCTGAGACATCACGCTGGACGGAACCGGCGCAGGATCCCCCGGCAAATGCTCCACTGGCGTGGCCCGGAAATCCGCTATCCCCGATCCGCGATCCGCAATCTGGGGCGCCGGCGCGCCCCACTCCCGCAGCGCCTGCAGCACCGCCCGGATCACAAAACCGCGCACGGCGCCCTCGCTGCGGAAGCGCACCTCGCGCTTCGCCGGGTGCACGTTCACGTCCACCGCGGCGGGATCGAGGTCGAGGAACAGCACGGCGACGGGATAACGCCCCTTGGCGAGCGACGTCGCATACGACTCGATCAGCGCGTAGTTGAGCGTGCGGCTGTCCACCGGCCGGCGCTTGACGAACATCAGCATCTCATGGCGCGTGGCCCGGCTGACACCGGGCTTGCCGATGAGGCCGCTCAGCTTGAGGCCGGTCTCGGCCATCTCCACCGGGAGAAGATCAGCCGCCAGCTGCCGGCCGAAAATCTCGGCGACTCTCTCGGCCAGGGTGCTGCAACTGGGCGACTGAAACAGCACGCGGCCATCCTCGACGAGGGTGAAGGCCGTCGCCGGACAGGCCAGTGCGTAGAGTCGCACGGTCTGGATGATGTGCGCCGACTCGGTGGCATCGCTCTTGAGGAACTTCCGGCGCGCCGGCACCGAGTTGAAGAGATGCGTGACGGTCGTGCGCGTGCCGGGGGCCAGACCGGCTTCGCGCACGTGCACGAGTTTGCCGCCGTTGATGACGACCTCGGTGCCCGGGCCGGTGGCGGGGCGCGTCTGCAGTTCGAAATGCGACACGCTGGCGATGGACGGCACCGCCTCGCCGCGGAAGCCGAAGGTCCCCAACCGGTCAAGGTCGACCGTCTCCACGAGCTTGCTGGTCGCGTGCCGCTCGAGTGAGAGCAACGCGTCGTCCTTGGTCATGCCGCTGCCGTTGTCCTCGACGCGGATGTAGCTGCGCCCGCCGTGGCGGAACTCGACCTCGATGCGCGTGGCGCCGGCGTCGAGGCTGTTCTCGACCAGCTCCTTCACTACCGCGGCCGGGCGCTCGATGACCTCGCCGGCGGCGATCTGGTTGGCGACCCGGTCGGAGAGGATGCGGATGGTCGGCATGGGGAACGGAACCGGAACGTGCAGAAAACCGCGGCGCGGGGCGAGCCTATCGTTGCCTCAATCCCGGGGCCGCTCCGGCGGCCGGCCGGGCTCGGCCAGCTTGATGAGCGAGCTCACCGTCCGGAACGGCCGCAACAGCCAACCGCCCTCGAGGAGGGGATCGACATGGCCGGCCTTTTCCTCGAGCCGGTTGACCAGCAGGACCAGCGCCAGCGCCCCGGCCAGCGTGACGATGAAGAACCACTGGAAAGCCGGCAGGCTCACCGAAGGCACGGCTCCCCCGCCCTTCAGCACCAGACCCCAGGCCACGGGCGCGAGTCCGCCGATGAAATAGCTGATCGCCCCGTGCAGTGACACCGGCAGCGCCCGCTCCGCCACCGGCAGGATTTTGGCGAGGTAGCTGACATTGGCCGCCGTGAACATGCCCGTCGCGGCCCCGAGCAACACATACAGCACCGGCATCAGCCAGGGCGTGACCGGCGTCCAGCGCAGGCAGGCCAGCCAGCCGGCGGCAATGAGGGCGAACAGCATGAAGGTGAGCCGGAAAAACGGCTTGGCCCCCGTCCGGTCGATGCGCGACCGCATGAACCAGTTGCCGCCGATCACCCCGCCGTATTGCAGGATGGTGTAGCCCATGATGCTCGCGGGCGCGATCCCCGCCACGGCGGTGAGGTAGTAGGCGCCGAACGGCACGAGCGGCGTGGAGACGACGAAATAAAGCACCGCCAGCCAGAGATACGGCCGGAACGGCCCGGGGCCGAACACGTGGCGCGGGGTGTCCGCGCGGATGGTCGCGAGGCTCATCACCGTCGGCCGCTCGATGTCGGGCAGTGTCTTCAGGCAGCGCAGCGCCAGCCACGCACCCGCGATGCTGAAGGCGTAGAGCACGGAAAAAGCCCACGACTGCGGCAGCCAGGCGAAGCACCCGGCGCACAGCATCAGCGTGCCGACCGACGCCGTGCCGCCCATGATCTGGTCGGTGGACCAGTAGCGCCCGCGCACCGACTCCGGCACCAGCCCCTGCAGCCAGGTCGTGATGGCGGCCGCCCCCACCGAGCGGCTGAGCGAGTAGCAGAACATCGCCGCCACCATCGCGAAGATCATCCATGGCGCCGTGCCGTCGTGGATGAACAGCGTGAGCCCGAGCGGCACCAGCAGGAACCAACTGCGCGCGCCCCACCCGGCAAGTGTGAGCCGCTTGAAGCCCAGCCTGGGCAAGAGCACCGTCGCGAACACCTGCACCGGCGTGAGCAGCAACGGCCAGCCGTAGACCAGCCCGGTCTGGAACGAATCCGCCCCGAGGTAGGCCATGAACAGCACCGTCGGCGTAGCCGTGGCGATCTGCCAGTTCAGCGCATTGTAGAACGCGAAGTAGAGCCCCTGCCGGTAGGGATACAGCTCCGGATCCCGCTGCGGAGAGAAGAAGGGCATGGCCCGGGCCTCAGCCGAGCAGCTTTTCCCAGCGCTTGAACTGCCGCGCGACCTGCGCCGGGCCGGGCATGCCCGTGCCGGTGCGGCGGGCCATGGCCTTGGCCAGATGGAACGACGTGACCCAGTCGCGGCCAAAGGCCGGATGGACCGTCTTCACCTCGGCGTGCGTCAGCCGGTCGAGCGGCACACGCCTGCCCTCGGCGAGCTTCACGACCGCGCCGACGGCGTGGTGCGCGGCGCGGAACGCCACGCCCTTGCGCACGAGATAGTCCGCCAGGTCCGTCGCCAGCAGCGCCGGGTCGGCCACGGCGGTGGCGCACTTGCTCTTCTCGATCACCATGCCGGCAAAGGTGCCGGCGAGCACCTCGAGGCACAGCGCGGTCTGGTCGTGGCTGTCGAACACCGGCGGCTTGTCCTCCTGGAGGTCGCGGTTGTAGGTCAGCGGCAGGCCCTTCGCGAGGACGAGCAGCGTGTGCAGGTTGCCCTGCAGCCGCGCCGACTTGCCGCGCAGCAGCTCGGCCGAATCCGGGTTCTTTTTCTGCGGCATCAGGCTGGAGCCGGTGCAGAAGGCGTCGGGCAGCTCGACGAACTTGAATTCCTGGCTGGCCCAGAGGATGAGGTCCTCCGCCATGCGCGAGAAGTGCACGCCGGTCAGCGCGCAGGCCGAGGCAAACTCGATGAACACGTCTCGGTCGCTCACGGCGTCCATGCTGTTCTGCGTGACCCGCGGCCGGCCGGCGGTGTCGACGAAGCCAAGCACCTTGGCCGTGAACTCGCGGTCGATGGGCAGCGTCGTGCCGGCGATGGCGCCGGAGCCGAGCGGGCACCAGTTGGCGTGGTCGGCGACCACGGCGAAACGCTGGGCATCGCGCTGCAGCATCTCCAGGTAGGTGAAAAGATGATGTGCGAGGAACACCGGCTGCGCGCGCTGGAGGTGGGTGTAGCCCGGAATGAGCACGTCGCGGTTCTTCGCGGCGACCTTGAGGATGGCGCGCTGGGCGGCGGTGATCTTCCCGATGATCTCGGCGCAGGCGGCCTTGAAGTAGAGCCGCATGTCGGTCGCGACCTGGTCGTTGCGGCTGCGGGCGGTGTGCAGCTTGGCGGCGGCGGGCACGCGCTGCGTCAGCGCCTGCTCGATGTTCATGTGCACGTCCTCGAGCTTCGTCTGCCACTTGAACCTGCCGGCGGCGATGTCGCGGCCCACGGCGTCTAGGCCCCGGTGGATGGCGTCGCGCTCCTTTTTTGTGATGAGGCCGACCTTCGCGAGCATGGCCGAGTGGGCCTTGCTGCCGGCGATGTCAAACGGGGCGAGCCGGCGGTCAAAGGAGACCGATTCGCTGAAACGCAGCATCAGCTCGGCGGGACCCGCCGAGAAACGTCCACCCCAGGTGGCTTGCGCCTTCTTTGCCATAGGGGGCCAAGCAACGGCCCGCCGCCGGCCTTGGCAACGCGTAAATTCCCGGGGCAAATCCGGTTTGCCTGCAACCTTCGTCCGCCCATGGTGAAGTATCAATGATGCGACTGAGACTGTATTTGCTCCTCCTGTTGGGCGCTGTGGCGCCCCTGCGGGCAGACCTCGCCCTCCTCGCCTCGCCGCGCGTGACGGTCGCACCGATGAAGACCTCGATCTACGTCGGCAGCGTGACGCTCACCACCACGGATTTCCTGCAGCAGGACGAGAGCTTCAAGGCCACCTATGAGGCCAAGGTCCGGCCCTGGTTCTTCTGGGGTGAGACGGGCCACATCACCATCAAGCTGCCCGTCACCGACCTGACCCGGCTGGCCCTCGGCCAGACCGTCGAGTTCACCGGCGAGGCCGCGAATCACAAAAACAAACCCCGCACCGTCACCGGCCGCGCCCAGCCGGTCGGCCCGACCTCCGGCAAGATCAAGGTCCGCATCATGGCCGACGGCATCGAGCTGATCTTCAACGGCACCTATCAGCTGCTCGCCGGCCAGCCGGCCGCCGAGGCGACGCCTACTCCGCCCAGTGGAAAGTGACGGGCCGCTCGATCGCCGGGTGCAGGCTGTGATGCACCGGGCAGTTGAGCGCCGCCTTCTCCAGCACGCCGGCCGGATCCTTGGTTTTCGGGAACGGCAGCCAGATTTGCGTCGCGATGCGCATGATGCGGCGCGGGGCGTCGGTGGACATCTCCTTCGTCACCTCCCACTTCACGCCGGGAATGTCGAAGCCGAGCTTGGTGCGGGCCGCGATGGCCATGGTCGTGACCATGCACGAGGCGAAGGACGCGGTCGTCAGGTCGGTCGGCGAGAACGCGAGGCCGCGGCCGTGATTGTCCTTCGGCGCATCGGTCTCGACGAGCTGGCCGGAGGGGCCGTGCGTGAGCTGGCAGTTGAGTTCGCCTTGGTAGGTGCCGGTGCTTTTGACCATGAGAGGGGTTATTTGAATTTCCGCAGGCGGGCGGCAACATCGGAACGGAGCCGGTCGATGTAGCCCAGGGTGAATTTCTCGACTGGCAGCGTGTCGTCCTGCACAAGCGGCGTCAGATCCATCGCCCAGGTCAGCGCGGTGGCGCGATCGGTGGCGTGCGAGGTGTGGAAGGTGGCGTTGGCCAGCCGGCGTCCGGCGATGGCGAGGTCGTAGCGCTTGCCGCCGGCGATCTGCGACTCGAACGCCCCGATGAGTTTCGCGGCGAGCGCGGGCCTGGCCGAGTCGTCGAGCACGTGTTTGTCGGTGTCGAGCAGCCAGTCGAGGCTGCGCCAGACCTCGCAACCGTAGACCTGCTTGGGCCGCTTCGCCTTGGGCAGGCTGCGCAGCGCCTCCAGACAGCGCAGGAAAACGGCAATGTGCGTGTCGTGCTTGTCCGCCGGGTTGTGGAGATAGAGGGTTTCCGGGGCGGTCGCCTTCAGGACAGCAACCAGGTCGGAGCGGACCACCGTCGCCTGGGCGCTCTTCACGACCGTGCTCGGGTGCGCCAGCTGGAGGGCGGCCGCGTATTTGCCGAGGCGGGCCGCGCGACGCTGCTCGTCCCGGCGGACGAGCTTCATCTGCTCGTTGGTAAACTCGGAGAACCGGCCGGCCCGCGGGCTGCCGCCGCCATCGCTCACCACCACCCCGGTGAACCAGCGGTCCTTGCGGCCGTAACACTCGGCGATGCCCGAATGGGCCATGATCTCGATATCATCCTGGTGCGCCGCGATGCACAGGTGCGTCGTGCGGGCCAAGGCCGCCGCCAGCGGACGTTTGTCCGGCACATAGGCGTCGGCGGCGGGCGAGGAGAATCTCATCAGGACATTTTCAGGCTAAGCCACTCGAGGCGCGCGGCGCGACCTGATTTCTCGAACTCCACCAAGGCGGCGGACAGGCGGTTGTCGCCCGTAGCCACCTCGAAGCGGCGCGGCAGGCCGTCGAGAAAGCGGCCGACCACCGGCTCGATCTCGCGGCCGAGCACCGACTCGTGCGGGCCGGTCATGCCGACGTCGCACATGAAAGCCGTCTGCTTCCGCAAGAGCGAGCCGTCGGCCGTGGCCACGTGTGTGTGCGTGCCCAGCACGGCGGTCACGCGGCCGTCGAGATGCCAGCCCATCGCCTGTTTCTCCGAGGTCGCCTCGGCATGGATCTCGGCCAAGGCGCCGTCGAACTGGCCGGCCAGCCGCTTGAGCAACGCATCAGCGCCGAGAAACGGGCACTCGGCCTTGAGACCCATGAAGCTGCGGCCCAGCACCGTGAAAACCAGCAGTCGAAACCCGTTTTTCTCCACGATGACATGGTCGCGGCCAGGATTCCCCGCCGGCAGATTGGCCGGGCGGCAAACGCGGTCGAGCGTGGTGATCTCGTGCTCAAAACCCTTCTGATCCCAGACGTGGTCCCCGAGCGTGATGACGTCCACCCCCGCCTCGAGGATCGACTTGCAAAGGCTGCCGGTGATGCCGGCGCCAGCCGCGGCGTTCTCGCCGTTGGCGATGACAAAATCGATGCCCCGCTCGGCACGAGCCTTCGGCACCAGCGCACTGACGATCTCGCGCCCCGGCTTGCCGACGATGTCGCCGATGAAGAGGAGCTTCATGAACTACGGCGTCAGGTAGGCGGCGCCGGAGGCGTTGCCCAGCGACGTCGGGCTGAAGCGCGTGGCGCGGCCGGACTCGGTGTCCACCAGCCAGAGGCTGCGGGTGTTAGCGGCGCGATAGGTGCAGATGATATGGCGTCCGTCGGCCATCCACACGGGCTCGAGCGCGTCGGTCGGGGCCTTCGTCACGATCTTGCTGGCGCGGGCCGCCATGTCGAACACGGCGGTCTGGTAGCCGCCACCCATCTTGGCGGTGAAGACGATCTTGTTGGGGTTGGCGTCACTCCAGTCGGGCTCGGCGCAGTAACCCGAAATGTTCGTGGCGAGGCGCATCGGCGCGCCGCCGCCAGCGGGCATCACGTAGAGCTGCGGGCCGCCGGCGCTGTCGGACACGAAGAGGATGCGCGAGCCGTCAGGCGACCAGGTGGGCGAGGCCTCGACCGCGGGCGTGTTGGTCAGGCGGCGAATCTGCCGGCCCTGGGCGTTGCCGACGTAGACCTCGGGGTTGCCTTCGCCGGACAACACCATCGCGACGCGCGAGCCGTCGGGGCTGAAGCTGCCGCCGCTGTTCGTGCCCTTGAAACTCGCGAGCAGGGAGATGCGGCGGTTGTTCAGCTCGAGCACATAGATGTCGGGGAAGCTGGTGCGGTAGCTGGTGAAGACGATCTTCGACCCGCCCGGCACCCAGCGCGGGCTCATGATCTGCTTGCCATCGGAGGTCCAGCGCTGGGCCTCGCCGAAGAAAAGGTCGGAGGTGTAGATCTCGGTCTTGCCGGTCGACTCGCCCACGAAGGCCAGGCGGCCCGCGAAGAAACCACGGAGCCCGCTGGTCTTGGTGACGGCGACGTCGGCGGCGCGGAGCAGCGCATTGCGCAGGCTGGTGCCGGAAACGGTCTCGCTGTGCACCGGCGTGCCGGCGCTGCCCTTGGTGATGGTGACGCTCACCTGGGTGGCGCCCGCGGGGGCGAAGGTGATGGTGAACGCGCCGCCGCTGGCGACGGTGCGGTAGCGGCCATGGGCGCCGAAGGCCTTCAGGGCGAGGTTCTGGAGCTCGGGCGACGAGGAGCTGATGGAAATCGCCGTGGTCTGGGTGTCGGCGTCGACGTTGACGGTGCCGATGTCGCGCTGGGCGAAGAGGGGCGCGGCGAGCGCGAGCCCGAGGAGGAAGCGAAAAGCGTTCTGCATGGGGGTTGGTCAGGAATTAATGATGAAAGTTCGAAGCCGGTTTTTGTTTTACTCCCGGCAACCTACTCACAAGGTCAAAGCCAACCGTTTTCCAAGCCATTTTCACGACCCATTGTGACCGCCGACACCATCAAGGAAGCCCTCAAGCAGGTAAAGTATCCCGGATTCAGCCGTGATATCGTCTCTTTCGGGCTCGTGCGCTCGGCGGCGTTCGCCGACGGCACGGCCAAGGTCTCGGTGGCCATCACCACCTCGGACCCGAAGGTGCCCACGATGCTCAAGGCCGAGATCGAGAAATGCCTGCGCGCCCAACCCGGCGTGAAGGACGTGATCATCGAGCTCGCCGTCTCCGCCGCCAAGGCCGCGCCCCAGCCCGGTCAGGGCACCACCCCGGGTGGCGGCACCGCGCCCAAGGGCCTCAAGCACTCCGTCGCCATCGCCTCCGGCAAGGGCGGCGTCGGCAAGTCCACCTTCGCCGTCAACCTCGCCTGCGCCCTCGCCCAGCTCCTCGAGGCCCGCGGCCGCCCGGGTCGCGTCGGCCTGATGGATTGCGACATCTACGGCCCGTCCGTGCCCCTGATGATGGGCCTGCAGGGCCGGCCGGCCATCGACGGCGAGTCGCTCGTGCCGCTGGAGCGTTATGGCGTGAAGGTGATGTCCATGGGTTTCCTGGTGGATGACAACACACCGGTGGTCTGGCGCGGCCCGATGATCATGAAGACCATCCAGCAATTCGTCCAAAACGTCTCCTGGGGCGAGCTGGACGTCCTGCTGGTCGATCTCCCGCCCGGCACGGGCGATGCGCAGCTTTCGCTGGTCCAGACCCTCCCGCTCGACGGTGCCATTTTGGTGACGACGCCCCAGACGGCCGCCACCAATATCGCCCGCAAGGGCGGCCTGATGTTCCAGAAGGTCAACGTGCCGCTCCTCGGCGTCGCCGAGAACATGAGCTGGTTCGAGGACGCCAACGGCAACAAACAGTCGCTCTTCGGCGAGGGCGGCGGTGCCATCACGGCCGAGCTGCTCGGCACGGCGTTGCTCGGCCAGGTGCCGCTCTTTGCGGAGATCCGCGCGGGCGGCGACACCGGCCACCCTGTCACGGTCAACAACCCCGACGGCAAGCCGGCGAGGGTTTTCCGCGAGATCGCCGCCGGACTGCTCGCGAAGCTGAAGGTTTGAGGCCGGGCGCGCTCTTCGCCCCGTTTTCACCCACTTATTAAGACTCGCCTAATAGCCTGACGTGTGCTTTGGTCAGGCATGGCCAAACAACGAGATCATGCCGCGATGGAAAAACGCCGGTTGAAAGCCGGCCGACTGTTCGAGCAGGGCAAGGGCCCCAGCGAGGTGGCCCGCCGGCTGCGAGTGCGGCGGCAGTCGGCTCACGACTGGCAAAAGCGTTGGCAGAAGGGCGGCGTGGCGGCGTTGCGCAGCCGGGGTGCCGCCGGGCCGAAGGCCAAACTCAATGCCGCCCAGCGCGACGCGATTGCCACGGCCTTGGTGGAAGGACCGCAGGCCTGCGGCCACGTTACCGCGGTGTGGACGCTGCCTCGCGTGGCCAAGCTGATCGCAGAACGCACCGGCCAGCGTTATCATCCGGGGCACGTCTGGAAGCTGCTGCGGGGTCTGGGCTTCAGTTGCCAGCAACCCACCCGTCGGGCCATTGAGCGGGACGAGGCCGCCATCGCCCGCTGGCAAAAGGTGGAGTGGCCGCGCCTTAAAAAAAAGCCCGGCGGGAACGCCGCACCATCGTCTTCATCGACGAGAGCGGGCTGAGCACCCGGCCGCACCGCGTGCGCACCTGGGCTCGGCGGGGCCAGACGCCCGTGCTCCGGGAAACGTTCAACTGGGAGAAGCTCTCGGTGATCGCGGGGCTGACGCTGCGCCGATTTTACTTCCGGATCTACGAGGGCAGCATCAACGGCGAGCGGGCCGCCGAGTTCTTGCGGGCCTTGCGGCGGCACCTCCGCGGTCGGCTGCTGGTCATCTGGGACGGCGCGGCCATCCATCGCAGCAAGCCGGTCAAGGCCGTGCTCACGGAAAGCCGGGGCCGGCTGTGGCTGGAGCGGCTGCCGGCCTACGCGCCCGAACTCAACCCGGTCGAATATCTGTGGGCGCACCTCAAGGAGCACGAGATCGCCAACCTGCTCGTCGAACACGGCTGGGAGTTGAGCCTCCACGCGACACGGGCTCTGCGCCGCATGCGCCGCCGGCCGCGGATCATCCGGGCCTGCTGGGTTCAATCTGAGCTTGCCTTTAGCGTCAGTCTATTAGGCGAGTCTCAATAAGACACGCCCACCCCGCACGCGGGTTGACACGGGCGCCGCGGGACATCTAGGGTGTTTCTCGCATGACACTGCAGCCGGGCCGCCAACATCTGCCGATGATGAAAATCGGTTGTTTTACCGTTTGTCGCTGAGCCTCACCGTGCCTGCCATGACGCCCTCCCCCACAGAAACCACCGGCAGTCGCGACTTCGTCAAGCAGTCGAGCCTCTACCAGGAGTTCCTGGCGGAGCGGGAGGAGATCCTGAAGCACAAGTGGATCGAGTCGGAGCGGCTGGGTTATGACATCGGCTTTGAACGCGCCCTGCTCGACTGGATCCGGAAGCACCGGGACAGCTGGCGAGCCGCGCGCCGCGCCCAACTCGCCGCCGGGGCCCCCGCCCCGGCCGAGGCCAAGAAATCCTGAAAAGCAAAAGGCCGGTCCCGCGAGGAACCGGCCTTAAAAATTTAGAGGACAAGCGTCCGGGAGGACTTACTTGATCTCCTTGTGGAGCGTGTGGCGCTTGAGGAAGGGATTGTATTTCTTCTTCTCGATGCGCTCGGTTACGGTCTTCTTGTTGCGCTTGGTGAGATAGCGCGAAGCGGGTTTGCCCTCTTTGCGGGCTTCAGTGCACTCCAGTGTTACGGTTTCTTGCATGGCTTAAATGGGTTGGAAGGGCCGAAGAAAGGCCGCGCATCCCCCGCCTGCAACCTAAAAGTTTGTCTCGCTGCGTTTTCGCCAACTCACCTCTCCGCGCTTCCTGTTCCTTGCTCTGGATCAGGCACTTACCTTCTTTTCCGTCAGCGGCATCATGACGCCACGACGGAAAAGAGTAACCTGGCCCGAACTCGAGGAAACGACCAGCGCGATACAGTCGGCCGCCACGGAGATGGCTGCCGCGGCCGCATGCCGGGCTCCCAGCCCGCTGGGCAGGGCGTGGTTGTAGTCCGAGGCCTGGATGAGCGAACCGGCCGCCTCCACCACCCCGTCGCCGCGGATGACAAACGCGCCGTCGATGGATGAGAATTCCTTGATGGTCTCGTCCATGAAGGGATTGAGGATATTCCGGTCCTCCTCCTTGTAGCCGTAAAACGGATTGAGCACGAGCGGCTTGGTCAGCGTGGCCAGCTTCTCGCTGTCGCCCACGACGAACAAGCAGCCGACCGGGCGGCCTTCGCGTCCCTCGACCGCGAGCTCCGTGGCCACGGCGATCACACGCTCGAGCACCTCGGGTTTCACATCCGGCGGCAGCAGGTCGGCGTGGCCGGTGAGCAGGGTCGAGAATTCCTTCTCCACGTCCACGATCACGATCGAGTCGAACTGGTTGCTGCCCGCAAGGCCACCGACACAGCAGATACGGTCGTTGAAGGTGATCAGGCCGCGCGTGATGCCGACGAGCACGGCGCTGCGCAGCTGCGCCATGCGCTGGTTGGAGAAGGAGCGGACCTGGATGCTGTCGTCAAAGCGTCCGGGGCGGTCCTCGTTCTCCGACAGGTTGCGGGTCACCAGGATGGTCTTGAGCGGGCTGGCCCACTTCGGCGCCTTGAAACTGCCGGCGAACGTGTCGCCAAACACCATCAGGCCGGTGCAGCCGCTGCCGACGGCGATCTTCTCCGACTCGCGCAGGACGACGCGGTTGACGCGGGTCTGCGGCGCCGAGATGGGCTTGGCCGCCATGCCGCCGAAGCCGGTGAAGAGCCGGTCGTAGAGGGTGTCGAGATCGGGCGCCTGCACGAGGCTGTCCACGAAATCCTGCTCCTTCATCAGCCGGGCCAGCGCGGCGAGCAACTGCAGGTAATCGCGCGTCTTCTCGTCGGCGATGAGCATGAAGACGAGCCGCACCGGTTCGTTCTCCATGGCACCGTCATAGCGGATGCCGTAATGACTGCGGCCCACCGCCAGGATGTAGCGCCGGCCCATCTTCACGCGCACGTGCGGCATCGCCACGCCGAGACCGAGGTAGGTCGTCATCGTGTTCTCGCGGCGCAGGAGGCCCTTGAGCAGCGCGTCCTTGTTCAGGTCGGGGAAGCGCTCGACCGTGAGGTTGAGCAGCTCGACGAGCGCGCCTTCCATGTCGGCGCTGCCCAGGTCAACGACGCGGCTGCGGGAGATGTATTTGTCTAGCCGCATGGGTCAGGAGTGAGAGTGAAGGTGAGAGTGAAAGTGCCGGAGGCTGAAGATCGGATGGCGCGTGATAGGTTCGTCCACTTTCACCCTCACTTTCACTTTTCTCGCGGCATTACTTCTCCCACTCCAACGCGCCCTTCTTCACCTCATAGAGGAGACCGAGCACGAGCACGAAGAGGAAGAAAAGCATGGGCGACAGGATCGCGATGTTGTTGGCGAGGAAGTCGCGGTAAACGAAGGTCCAGGGGATGAGAAACACGACCTCGATGTCGAAGAGGATGAAGAGCATCGCGGTGACGTAGAACTTCACCGAGAAGCGCGTGTGCGTGCTGCCGTCGGAGAGGATGCCGCACTCGTAGGCCGCGTCCTTGATCTTGGTGTGCAACGCGCGCTGGCCCAGGAACTGGCTCGCGGCGATCACGCCGATCGTAATCCCGGCGGCGAGGGCGATTTGGACCAGAAACGGCAGATAGGCGGCGTAGCTCATCACCAGCAAGATGCGCGCAGGAACCGCCGAGCTTCAAGTGGAATTTTCCGCCACGAGCCGGATTGGCGGGGGACGGCGGGGCGCCGGACGATTTCCCCATTGCGGCGGGGCGGTGTTTGAGCTGAATCCAAGCCATGTCCGCCTACCAAGCCCCCGTGTTCCTGACCGACCTGCTCAAGGCCAAATCCCCCTCCGGCGCCGAGGCGCAGGCCCAGGCCGTCTACGACAAATACGTCAGGCCGCACGCCGCCGCCTACGCCAACGACGCCCTCGGCAACCGCCTGGCCAGCCTCAACCCCAAGGGCACCCCCACCCTCATGATGGCCGGCCACATGGACGAACTCGGCCTCATCATCATCTACGTCAACAAGGACGGCTTCCTCTACTTCGACACCATCGGTGGGCACGACCTGAGCATCATCTCGGGCCGACGCGTCATCATCCAGACGGCCAACGGCCCGGTGAAGGGCGTCACCGGCAAGCGCGCCATCCACCTGATGGACGACGAGGACCGCAAGAAGGTCCCGAAGAAGCATGAGATCTGGATTGATATCGGCGCCAAGACCAAGGCCGAGGCCCTCACCCGCATCGCCATCGGCGACGTGGCGACCTACGACCATGAATTCGAGCTGATCAACGGCAGCATCGGCACCGCCCGCGCCTTCGACAACAAGGTCGGCGCCTACATCGTCGGCGAAGCCCTCATCCGGCTCGCGAAGGAAAAGGCGAAGCTCGCCGCCAAGGTCGTCTCTGTCGCCACCACGCAGGAGGAGATCGGCACCCGCGGCGCACAGACCTCGGCCTTCGCCGTCGACCCGCACGTCGCGCTCATCGTCGATGTCGGCCACGCCACCGACCATCCCGACTGCGACCCGCGCAAGTTCGGCGAGACCAAGCTCGGCGGCGGCCCGATCATCTGCCGCGGCCCGAACATCAACCCGAAGGTCTACGAGCGGCTCGTCGCCACCGCGAAGAAGCTCAAGATCCCCTACCAACTCGAGGCCGACCCCCGGCCGACCGGCACGGACGCCCGCGCCATCCAGATGGCCCGCGGCGGCGTGGCCTGCGGCCTGGTTTCCATCCCCCTCCGCTACATGCACACGCCCAGCGAAATCGTGGACCTGGAGGACGTGGAGAACTGCGTGAAACTCTTCGCCGCGTTCGCCAAGTCGCTGGGCAAGGGCGAAAGCTTCAACTGGTAGCCCGGAAATCGTTTCAACAAAAAGGCGCGACCGTATGGCCGCGCCTTTTGCTTGGAAAGGGTCAGACGCCTCAGGCTGCGTCCTTGCTGGAAGCGGCGCCGCGGCCGGGCTTCTTGAGCGTCGGCTTCTTGCGGCCCTCGACGACGGCCTGGTCGATGACGACCTCGACGATGTCGTCGCGCTGCGGGAGGTCATACATGACCTCGAGCATGATCTTCTCGAGAATGGCGCGGAGCGCGCGGGCGCCGGTCTTGAGCTCGATGGCCCGCTTGGCGATGGCCACGATGGCGTCGCGCGTGAACCTGAGTTGCACGCCGTCCATCGCGAAAAGCTTGGAATACTGCTTCACCATCGCGTTCTTGGTGCGGAGCAGCACCTTCTCGAGGTCCTCCACCCGCAGCTGGTCGAGCACCGAGACGACCGGCAGGCGGCCGATGAACTCGGGGATCATGCCGAAGCGGATCAGGTCCTCCGGGGCGACACCGCGCATCATCTCGTCGGGCGTGAGATCGTGGTCCTGCGCGTTGACGCTGAAGCCGAGCGAGCGCTGGCCGAGGCGCTTCTTGATGACCTCGTCGAGGCCGACAAAGGCGCCGCCGCAGATGAAGAGGATGTTCGAGGTGTTGACCTGGATGTATTCCTGGTTCGGGTGCTTGCGGCCGCCCTGGGGAGGGACGTTGCAAGTCGTGCCCTCGAGGATCTTGAGCAGCGCCTGCTGCACACCCTCGCCGGACACGTCGCGGGTGATCGAGACGTTCTCCGTCGTGCGGCGGATCTTGTCGATCTCGTCGATGTAGATGATGCCGCACTCGGCCTTCTTCACGTCGTAGTTGGCGGACTGCAGGAGGCGCAGGACGACGTTCTCCACGTCCTCGCCGACGTAGCCGGCCTCGGTCAGCGTGGTGGCGTCGGAAATGGCGAACGGCACATCGAGGATGCGCGCCAGCGAGCGGGCCAGCAGGGTCTTGCCGGAGCCGGTCGGACCGACGAGCAGGATGTTGCTCTTCTCGACCTCGACGTCGTTGAACTCGGCGGGCATGGACGCGGCCTCGCGGTTGTTGCCCTGGCCGGCGTCGAAATTGAGGCGCTTGTAATGATTATAGACGGCGACCGAGAGAACCTTCTTGGCGTGGTCCTGGCCGATGACATGGTCGTCGAGGACCTTCTTGATCTCGGACGGCTTGACGAGGCGGAAGGCCGGCTTGGCGCCCTCGGCGGTCGGGGCCTTCACCTCGCGGTCAATGATCGTCTTGCAGACGTTGACGCAGGAGTCGCAGATGTAAACGCCCGGGCCCGCAATGATCTTGCGGACTTCCGCCTGCGACTTGCCGCAGAAGGAACAGAGCGTCATGCGAGAGGATTTGGCCATAAATAAGGTATATCGGCACTTGGGAGCCGTTAGTCGAGGGATTTTCAGGCCCTAAACCGGGGTCGAATGTAGGGGCGTCCCTTGTCGGCGCCCCTGCAGGCAAATCAGGCCGCAACGGTCTGGGCGATCTTCTGGGCGTCGCGGGTCGAGGTGACCACGTGATCGACGATACCGTAGGTCTTGGCTTCCTCGGCACTCAGGTAGTAGTCGCGATCGGAATCAGTCTCGACCTGCACCGCGGTCTTGCCGGTGTGCTTGGCGATGGTCTCGTTGAGGGTCTTGCGCCAGCGGAGGATCTCCTTGGCCTGGATGGCGATATCGGCCGCCTGGCCGCCCGCGCCGCCCGAGGGCTGGTGGATCATGACGCGGCTGTTGGGGAGCGCGAAACGCTTGCCCTTGGTGCCGGCCGCGAGAAGCACGGTGCTCATGCTGGCCGCCATGCCGATGCAGTAGGTGACAAAGTCACACTGCAGGAAATTCATCGTGTCGTAAATGGCCATGCCGGCCGTCACGCTGCCACCGGGCGAGTTGATGTAGATCTGGATGTCCTTCTTCGGGTCCTCCATCTGGAGGAACAGCATCTGGGCGATGACCACGTTGGCCACGCCGTCGTCGATCGGCGTGCCGATGAAGATGATGCGATCCTTGAGGAGGCGGCTGTAGATATCCATCGACCGCTCGCCGCGGCCGGTGTTTTCGAGGACGATAGGAACGTAGTAGCTCATGCTTTGGCTGTTGCCGTCTTCACGGTAGCCTTGGAGACGAGAAAATCAAGGGCCTTGTCGAACAGCAGCTGCTGCTGGATGGCGCGGAGCTGGTCGCGGTCCTTGCCGAGCTCCTTCGCGATCTTGTCCGGCTTCTGGCTGGAGCGCATGGCCTCGCGCATGATCCAGTTGTTGAAATCCTTCTCCTCGACCTTGAGCTTCTCGGCGTCGGCGATCTTGGCGAGCATGAGCTGCACCTTGACGCGGGAGACGGCGGCCTTGGTGGCGCTGTCGTAGAGCTCCTTCTTGTTCTGCTCGAACTGCTCCTGCGGGATGCCGCGGCGCATGTTCTCCTCGATGAACTGGCGGAGCACGCCGTCGCGCTCGGAGGCGATCAGGCTGTCCGGCACCGGGAAGTTGGCCTGGGCGACAAGGGCGTCGGTCACCTGGCGGCGCTGGGCGGCACGGTTCTCGTATTCCTTGCGCATTTTCAGGTTCGTCGCGACCTGCGACTTGAGGCCGGCGAGGTCGTCGGCCTGGTTGGCCTTGAAGAAGGCCTCGTCCAGCGGGGGCAGCACGCGCTCGCGGACTTCCTGCACCTCGATGGCGTAGGCGACGGTCTTGCCGGCCAGGGCCGGGACGGCGGCGAACTCCGCCGGGAAGGTGACGGTGGTGTCCTTCTTGTCGCCCGCCTTCAGGCCGGCGAGCTGCTTGGACATGCCCGGGAGCAGGCCCTCGTTGGCGCCCTCGACTTCCTCCCACGTCTGCGGGGCGGCGGCATAGATGGCCTTGTCGCCGACAGTCTCGGTCAGCGGCTTGCCGTCGAGCGTGCCGGTGTAACCGAAGCGCACATAGTCACCCTTGGCGGCGGCGCGATCGGCGACTTTGAAATCAGCGCGCTCGGCGCGCAGGCCCTCGATCACGGTGTCAACCTCGGCGTCGGTGGGCTCGACCGGGACGATCTCGGTGTTCAGGCCGGTGTAGTCGGGCAGCTTGATCTCGGGACGGACGTCCACGGTCAGCTTGATGGCAGCGGAGAGACCTGGCTCGATGGCGCCCTCCTCGACGTCGACGAGCGAGAGGACCTCGAGCTTCGACTGGTCGAGACCGTCGCGGTAGGCCTTGCCGATGACCTTCTGCTTGAACTCGTCCTTCAGCTCCTTGCCGAAGCGCTTGGCGACCATGGCGGCCGGAGCCTTGCCGGGACGGAAGCCGGGCAGGCTGACCTGCTTGGTGAATTCGCCCAGGATGGTGTTGTATTCGCCATCGACCTCACCCTTGTCGAGGGTGACGGTCAGCGTTTTGCGGGTCTCGTTGATGTCGGTGATTTGAACGTTCACGGTGTTTAAATTTAGGCGGATTTCAGTCGATGAACCGGCCAACGTAGGTCACGAACCCCTCCGGTCAATGCCAGATTGGGTCCGGCGCCCCTCCTTAAACCGACATGGACTTTTACCGGCCTCGGTCCATGCTGCGTCTCGCGTAATGTCCTCGCTCACACAGCTTTTTGCCAGCCACGGCCGCCTGCTCGTCCTCGATGCCGCCTCCACTCGCGTGCAGGTCGGACTCATCCGGAATGACGTCCCGGCCCACTGGCGCACTGTGGAGGACGAAGCCGGCACCGGGCTCTTCACGGCCACTGAGGGCCTGCTGGAGGAAGCCGGCACGAAGCTCGATGAAATCGGCGCATACATTTTTTGCGAAGGCCCCGGCTCGATGCTCGGCACCCGCACGGTCGCTATGGCGCTGCGCACCTGGCAGGTGCTCCAGCCCCGCCCGATCTACGCCTATCAGAGCCTGGCCGTCGCCGCCCGCGGCGTCTGGACGCAGCAGGCCCGCGCCTTTGCCGTCATCGCGGATGCCCGGCGCGACACCTGGCACGTGCAGGCGGTGGCCGCCGACGGCCGCCTCGCGACCTTGCAACGCGTGTCCGTCGGCGAACTGCCGGCGGGCGAACTGCTGACCCCGGAGAATTTCCGCGCTTGGGCGCAACCGCCCCGCCCGGCCACCGCATGCAGCTACGATCTGGCGAAAATCTTCCCCACCCTCGCCGGCGGTGATTATTTTCGGGCGACCGATGCCCCCGACGCCTTCCAGCACGAGGCGCCCGAATACAAGAAGTGGTCCGCGCAGGTGCACAGCGCCGCGACCGCACCCGCGAAGTGACTGCCTTCGCCCAGCTGCGCCCCGTTGCCGGATGGAGATTGTGCTCCGTAACCAAGCGCTTGCCCCGGCTTTACCGGACGCCGCGGGGAATCTAGCCGACGCCTGAAACCGCAGCCTGCAGCCTTCGTCATCTACCCAACGATCATGCCCCAATCCGCCATTACCCTGAGCCCGGCCGAAGCCTGGCAACCGCTGCCCGCCACCGAGTGGAACGAAGCCGCCGCCCGCCACCTGCTCCAACGCATCGGCTTCAGCGCCACGCCGGCCGAACTCGCCCGCGTGCTGGCAGACGGCCCGGTCAAGTCCGTCGAACGCTACTTTGCAAGAATGCCCGCCCTGCCGAAGCCGCGGCAGATCGCCGACCTCGAGACCGATGGCCCGGAGCTTTATCGCAACATGGCCGGCGGCAGCCCCGAGGCGCGGCGCATGGCGCAGCAGGACGCCCGGGAGCGCTCGCGCGAGGCATTGTTCGACCTGACCATCAAGTGGCTGCAGCTCGCCAGCCGCCCCGAGAATTCCCCGGCGGAGAAATGGCTGCTTTTCCTCTCCGACGTGTGGGTCGTCGGCGTCGACAAGGTCAAGAATTCCGCCCTCATCTACCAGCACCAGGACTATGTCCGGAAGTTCGCCCTCGGGACCGCGCCGAATCTCGCGAAGCTGATGTCCCGCTCGCCGGCGATGATAGTCTATCTCGACCTGCAACAGAGTAAACCGGAGGCGCCCAACGAAAATTTCGCGCGCGAGCTTTTCGAACTCTTCACCCTCGGCGAGGGCAACTACACCGAGAACGACATCAAGCAGGCCGCCCGCGCCTTTACCGGCTACCGGCAGCGCCAGGGCGAGTTCGCCTTTGTCCAGCGCCAGCACGACAACGGCCGCAAGACCGTCTTCGGTCAGAGCGGGAACTTCACCGGCGACGACATCATCGGCCTCGTCTTCAAACAAAAGGCCGCCGGCACCTTCCTGCCGAAACAGATGGTCAGCTTCTACCTGAGCGAGGAACCGCTGCCCACGGAACAGACCGACGCCCTGGGCGCGTGGTGGGCCGGCGAAAATTACGACCTGCGCAAGCTCGCCATGAAATTCTTCACCAGCCGCGTCTTCTTCGCGCCGGCTTACCGGGACGGCTACATCAAGAGCCCGATCCAGTTCTATCTCGGTTTGGTGCAGGACCTCGGCCTCAGCGTCGCCCCGCTGCCGCGCCAGCTCATCGGCAGCCTGCGCTCAATGGGCCAGATGCCCTTCGATCCGCCGAATGTCCGCGGCTGGGTCGGCGGCCGCAGCTGGATCAACTCCGCCACCCTCTCCGCCCGCCGGCAGCTGATCCAGGCCCTCCTCTCCCCGCTCAACGAGGACAACCTCAACGGCGACGAGCAGATCGAGATCGCCGCGGCCTACGCCGACGGCATCAGCAACTTTACCCTCGACCAGGCGCGGCTTGCCGAGTGGGCGAAGCTCCCCGCCGCCGACCGGGCCCGCGAATTGGTGAAACGCTACGTCCCGGACCTCGCCGGCACCGAACTTGAGCGCCAGGTCGCCACCTTTCTCGAACGCAGCGCGCAGCACAGCCAGGCCGCCGCGGCCACCCGCGCCGCCCTGGCCACCCTGCTCGAATCCCCGAACTACCAACTCTGCTGAGCATGAAAAACCCCGCCCACCTCCTGCCCTCCACGCGCCGCGAATTCCTCCAGTATGGCGCCCGCGGCATCGGCCTGCTCGCGTTCAGCCGCTTCGCCCCGGGGTTCCTCGTCGAGTCCGCCTACGCGCAGGCTCCCGCCCCCGAGAAGGACCGCTCCATCCTGGTCCTCGTGCAGCTCGCCGGTGGCAACGACGGCCTCAACACCGTGGTGCCCTACGCCGATCCCAACTACCGCCGCCTCCGCCCCACGCTCGGCCTGCCCGAGGACCAGCTGCTCAAGCTCAACGACACGCTCGCCCTCAACGCCGGCTGCGCGGCGATGCACCAGCTGTTCAAGGACGGCAAACTCGGCATCGTGCAAAACGTCGGTTACCCGAACCCCAACCGCAGCCACTTCCGCTCCACCGAGATCTGGGAGACCGGCAGCGGCAGCAACGAGTTCCTGCCCACCGGCTGGCTCGGCCGCTTCTTCGACAACGCCTGCAACGGCACGCCGAAGGGCGGCGATCCGTGCGGCGTCAACATCAGCAACGAGGTGCCGCAGTCCTTCCTCAGCGAGCACCAGCACCCGACCTTCAGCCTCGCCGCCGGCCGCAACCGCCGCCAGCAGTCCGAGAACCTCGCCCTGCTCGAGCAGATGGTGCAGACGCCCGCCGGGCACGACGACCATGACAACGCCGGCTACCTGCGCCACACGATGATGGACGCGCTCGTCACCGAGAAGAAATTCCAGAAGGTCCTCGCCAACTACCAGACCAAGGCCGTCTACCCGGGCACACCCTTCGCCGGTTCGTTGCGCAACGTCGCCGCCCTCATCGCCGCCGGCACCGCGACGCGCGTCTATTACGTCTCGCTCGGCGGCTTCGACACGCACAACAACCAGCTGAACGCACACGCCAACCTCCTCAAGACGCTCTCCGAGGGTCTCGCCGCCTTCCAGACGGACCTTGAGGCCAAGAAACTCGACAGCCAGGTGCTGACGATGACGTTCTCCGAATTCGGCCGCCGCCCGAGCGAGAACGAGAGCCGCGGCACCGACCACGGCACGGCCGCCCCGCTCTTCGTGCTCGGCTCCAAGCTCAAGCCCGGCGTGCACGGCACGGCCCCCAGTCTCGACGTAGCGCGCAACCAGGACCTGACCTACTCGACCGATTTCCGCGCCGTCTATTCGACCGTGCTCGACCAGTGGCTCGGCTGCAAATCCAGCGCGATCCTCGGTCAGAACTACAAACCGCTCGGGTTTATCTGAGCCGTGCGGCTCAGTCCGGCTTGCCGATGCCGGAGGCCTTGAAGCCGATCTTCCGCAGCGCGGCGAGATCCACGATGTTGCGGCCGTCAAAGAGGAAAGCCGGCTTCGGCATGCCCGCGTAAATCCTCGCATAGTCGAGGGTTTTGAACTCGTCCCACTCGGTCACGATGGCGATGGCGTGCGCGCCGGCGCAGGCCTCGTAGGCGTCCTTGGCGATGGTCAGGCGCGGGTTCTCGACGCCCTTGCCGAGCGTATCGGCCTTGATCTCGTCGGCCGGCACCTTCGGGTCGTAGACGGAGACCTTGGCGTGCTCGGAGAGCAGGTCGCGCACGACGTTGATCGCGGCGGATTCGCGCGTGTCGTTGGTGTCCTTCTTGAAGGCGAAGCCCAGCACGGCGATCTTCTTGTCGGCGACCGTGTTGAAGAGCTCCTTCACGATGCGGCCGGCGAAGCGCTTCTTCTGCCAGTCATTGATGCCCACGACGCTGGTCCAGTAGGCGGCCACCTCGGGCAGGCCGAAGCTCTCGCAAAGGTAGGTCAGGTTGAGGATGTCCTTCTGGAAGCAGGAGCCGCCAAAGCCGACGGAGCTCTTGAGGAATTTCGGGCCGATGCGGCTGTCCTTGCCGATGGCGTTGGCCACCTCGTCCACGTCGGCGCCAGTCGCCTCGCAGAGGGCGGAGATGGAATTGATGGAGGAAATGCGCTGCGCGAGGAAGGCGTTGGCGACCAGCTTGGAGAGCTCGGACGACCAGAGATTGGTCGTGATGATGCGATCGCGCGGCACCCAGCGACCGTAGACACCGGCGAGAGTTTCCATGGCCTTCTCGCCCTCGGGCGTGCGCTCGCCGCCGATCAGGACGCGGTCCGGATTCAGCAGGTCCTTGACCGCCGTGCCCTCGGCAAGGAACTCGGGGTTGGACAGCACGGCAAACTTCAGGCCCTTGGAATTGGAAGCGACGATGGTCTTGATGGCATCGGCGGTCTTCACCGGGATGGTGGACTTCTCGACGATGATCTTTCCGGTCTCGGCGTGCTCGGCGATGGTGCGGGCGACGGACTCGATGTAGCGCAGGTCGGCCGCGCGGCCGGCGCCGACGCCGTAGGTCTTGGTGGGGGTGTTCACCGCCACGAAAATAATGTCGGCCTTCTTGATCTGGCCGGCCACGTCGGTGGAGAAGAAGAGGTTTTTGCCACGGGCCTGCTTCACGACGTCGTCGAGGCCCGGCTCGAAGATCGGCAGCGTGCCGCTGTTCCAGGCGGCGATGCGCGCGGCGTTCATGTCGACCACCGTGACGGTGATGTCGGGACATTTCAGGGCGATCATGGCCATGGTCGGCCCACCCACATAACCGGCGCCAATGCAGCAGATGTTCATAATGAAAGAGGCCGGCAGGATGCCGGCCTCAGGAAAGAAAACCAAGGACGATTTTACACTCAGGCCGGGCTCGGGGCCGGGGAACCCCCGCTCGCGGCATCAGGGGAAACCTTGGGCGCCGGCTTGCCAATCTCCGGCGGTTGCCGGGGCGGCTGGCGGACCATGACGATCGGCGACTTGATCTCGCCGTCCTTGAGGATCTCGAGCACGTGGCGGCCCTCGATGGTCTCGTGCTCAAGCAGCGCCTGGGCGACCTTGTCGAGCGCCGTGCGGTGCTCGTTGATGATCTGCTCGGCGCGGGCATACTGGCCGTTGATGAGCTCGGAGATGGCCTGATCGATCTGGCGCGCGGTGTCCTCGCTGAGATGCTGGGAACGGGTGATGTCGCGGCCGAGGAAGACGGTGTCCTGGTTGTCACCGAGGGCGATCGGACCGAGGTCGCTCATGCCGTAGTCGCACACCATCGCGCGGGCCGTGTTGGTGGCCTGCTTGATGTCGCTGGCGGCGCCATTGCTGATGTCGTTCGTGACAAGCTTCTCGCCGATGCGGCCGGCCATCGCGACCGCGATGCGGTCGAGCAGCTTCTTCTTGGAGCTGGAAAGGATGTCCTTGGTCGGCAGGTAGGTGACGCTGCCGAGGCTCTGGCCGCGGGGAATGATGGTGGCCTTGTGGACGGGCATGGTGCCGTCATCGAGCACGGCCTGCACGACGGCGTGGCCGGCCTCGTGCCAGGCGAGGGACTTCTTCTCGTTGTCGTCCATCACGCGGCGGCGCTCGCGGCCCCAGAGGACCTTGTCACGCGCGTCGTCGATGTCGACCATCTCGACCTTCTTCTTGTTGCGGCGGGCGGCCAGCAGGGCCGACTCGTTGAGCAGGTTGGCCAGTTCGGCGCCGGAGAGACCGGGCGTGCCGCGGGCAATGAGGGCGAGGTTGACGTCCTCGGAGAGCGTGATCCGGCGGGCGTGGACGCGGAGGATCTGCTCGCGGCCGATGATGTCGGGCAGGTCGATGTAGACCTGGCGGTCGAAACGGCCCGGGCGCAGCAGGGCGCTGTCGAGCACGTCGGGGCGGTTCGTGGCGGCGATGATGATGACGCCCTCCTGGGTGTCGAAGCCGTCCATCTCGACGAGCAGCGAGTTGAGCGTCTGTTCACGCTCGTCGTTGCCGCCGCCGAGGCCGGCGCCGCGCTGGCGGCCGACTGCGTCGATCTCGTCGATGAAGATGAGGCACGGGGCGTTCTTGCGGCCCTGCTCGAACATGTCGCGCACGCGGCTGGCGCCGACACCGACGAACATCTCGACGAAATCCGAGCCGCTGATGGAGAAGAACGGCACGTCGGCCTCGCCGGCGATGGCCTTGGCGAGGAGGGTCTTGCCGGTGCCCGGGGGACCGACCATCAGGATGCCCTTCGGGATGCGGCCGCCGATCTTCTGGAATTTCTTCGGGTCGCGAAGGAACTCGACGACCTCGCTGACCTCCTCCTTGGCCTCGTCGCAACCGGCCACGTCGGCGAAGGTCGCGCGGTCCTTGTCGCGGGTGAGCATCTTGGCGCGGCTCTTGCCGAAGCTGAGGGCGCCCTTGCCCGCCTGGCGGAGCTGGCGGACGAACAGGAAATAAAGCAGGCCGATGACGATGATGAACGGCAGGATGTTGAGCAGCAGCTGCGTCATCGCGGTCGTCGCGGGTTTCTCGACGAAGATCTTGGACTTCTGGAGGAGCTCGAGATTGCTGTCGGTCAGGCGGCCGGTGGCCACGAAGGCCTTGGTCGCGCCGGTCTCGTTCTTGAGGATGGCTTCCTTGGTCTCACCGGTCACCTGGGACCAGTCGCGGCCGCCCGTGCCGTCGGGCTGGATGAAGCCGGAGGCGATCTGGCCCTGCTCGGCGAGCTCGACGACCTGCTGGATCTTGAGGGTGGCCGGCTGCGGGGCCTTGCCCGGGTTCAGCATGAAGAGCGCAACGATGGCCCCGATGATCGCGACCCAGATCAGGCCGGTCTTGAGGGGAAAACCGTCCGGCGGGAGGCTCTTGAGGGGACTGCGCTTCTTGTTATCGTCGTTATCGGCCATGAGGATGAGAGTGGTCGGGGAACGTGTAGGTTCCCTCTGGATAAGTCAAACGAACGACTGGCGGAAATATTGAGGCATTTTCCACGTTCGGACGTGGATATTTCGCTGCACCAGGCCGGCCGGCTCAGCCTTTCTGCAAAACCAGCCCGCCCCGCCGCACGACCGCAAAGCCCTTGGCCCCGAGACTGAAACGCGTGTCCTGACCGCGTTGCACGGCCGCCAGCAACTGGTTGAAACCCTGCCGTGACAGGTCGGTATCGGGCCGGACCGCGAGCAGCCAGCGGTGCATCGCCCTCCGCATCAACGCCCGGGGTTTGCCCGCCAGCCGCACCAGATCCAGCCGGCCGCGACGGTCGAGCGGCTTCAGGTCGTCCAGCCAGGCCTCGAGCGCCGCATCGTCCTCATCCAAAAGTTCGCGGGACAAGGCCGCGCCGGCGAGGGCGTCGCGACCGGCCGCCTTGGCCCAGGCCGGCAGCACGCGCGCGCGGATGCGGTTGCGGAAATGATCGTCGCCCGCGTTCGAGGCGTCCTCACGCCACCCGGCGCCGGCTTTTTTCAGCGCCGACACGAGTTCCGATTTTTTCAGCGTGAGCAGGGGCCGCAGATTCAGCCGCCCCTCGCCCATCGCCTGCGCCGGCCGGGGCGCGGCCAGGCCGCCGGTGCCGCTGCCGCGCGCCAGCCGCATGAGCAGACTCTCGGCAATGTCGTCCTGCTGGTGCGCGAGCCAGAGCAGGCGCATCTTCCGCCGGCTCATTTCGCGCCGAAAGAACTCAAAACGCGCCGCGCGTGCCTCGGCCTCGCTGGCGCCCTTGCGCGCCGCGCGCCAGCGGCCGGAGACAAAGGTCACGCCGAGTGCGGCACATACCTCGCGGCAGAACTTCTCGTCGGCATCCGCCGCCCGGCCGCGCAGCCGGTGGTTGAAGTGCAGCACCACGAAATCACGACCCCAGCGGCCCGGACCTTCCGCCCAGAGGAGCAGCAACAGCGCGAGCGAGTCCGCCCCGCCGGAAAAAGCCAGGGCCCAGCGGGAGGGCCGCCCACCCTGCCGTTGCTCGCGCAGATGCTCGGCGCGCGCGCGCAGCATCGCGGCCGGGTGCAGACCGGTGTGCGGGATCTGCGCCGCGAAAGCCGCGGCCACGGCGGGCCAGTCGATGCGTTTTTTGGTCGGCATGACGGCGTGGGACCGGTCCGGGACCGGCCCGACCTCACTTGAAGCTCACGAACTCCTTGCCGAAATACGGCACAAGCGCCGCCGGCAGCTTCACGCGCCCGTCGGCCTGCAGGTTGTTCTCGAGCAGCGCCGCCAGCACGCGCGGCACGGCGAGGCCGGAGCCGTTCAGGGTGTGCACCAGCTCGGGCTTGCCGGCCTGGTTGCGGAAACGGATCTGCGCGCGGCGCGCCTGGAAGGACTCGAAGTTCGAGCAGCTCGACACCTCCAGCCAGCGCTTCTGGCCGGCGGCCCAGACCTCGAGGTCGTATTTCTTCGACTGGGCGAAACCCAGGTCGCCACCGCACATCAGCAGCACGCGGTAAGGCAGCTCGAGTTTCTGCAGCAGGCGCTCGGCGTCGGCGCGGAGTTTCTCGAGCTCGTCATAGCTGGACGACGGATGGACCCACTTGAGCAGCTCGACCTTGTCGAACTGGTGCACGCGGTTCAGGCCGCGCACGTCCTTGCCGTAGCTGCCGGCCTCGCGGCGGAAGCAGGGCGTGTAGGCGCAGCGGCAGACCGGCAGCGCCGACTCCTCGAGGATCTCGTCGCGGAAGAAATTGGTCAGCGGCACCTCGGCCGTCGGCACGGCGTAGAGCAGGTCGGCCGTCACATACATCTGCCCTTCCTTGTCGGGCAGCTGGCCGGTGGCCGTGGCGCTGGCGGCGTTGACGAAGATCGGCGGGCTGACCTCGGTGTAGCCGGCCTTCACGTCCTCGTCCAAAAAGAACTGCAGCAGCGCGCGCGACAGCTTCGCGCCCTCGCCGATGAAGAACGGGAAACCGGCGCCGGTGACCTTCGCCCCGCGCGGGAAGTCGATCAGGTTGCCGAAGCCGCCGATCTCCCAGTGCGGGACGGCGTGCGGCGACGCGGCCTCGATGGAGCCGTTGGTCGCGTGGACGACGTTCTGCTCGGGCGTCTTGCCGTCCGGCACGGTGGCGTGCGGGATGTTGGGCAGCGTGAGCATGGCGGCGTGCAATTTTTCCTCGAGCGGCTTCAGCGCCTCCTCGGCGGCCTTGGCCTGCGCGGAGACGCCCTTCATCTCGGCGACCTTGGCGATGAATTCGAGCGAACCCTTCTTCAGCGCGACCATCTCGTTGTTCGCGGCCTTCTGTTTGCCGCGGAGGGCCTCGACCTCGACGAGCTGCGCGCGCCAGGCGGTGTCGAGCGCCAGCACGGCGTCGAGGTCGACGTCGAGGTGCTTCCGGGCGATGGCGGTGCGCACGGTTTCGGGCGATTCACGGAGGAGCTTGGGATCGAGCATGGCTGGCTAGGTTCAAGGGATATCCCGCCGGGGGAACAACCCTTTTCCGCACCCTGATCGGCCCGGCCTCAGGCGTGCGCCAGCGCCGCCTTGGCCTGCGCCTTGTGCAGCGAGGCCTCGATCCGGTTGAAGAGGTAGAACACTTCCTTGGCCGAGAGCAGCTTCAGGTCGCCGACCGGCGCCTGGATGGCGTAATTCGTCGGCGCCTTGAGCGGATACGGCCCGTATTGGCGCGGGTCGGTCGGGCCGAAGAGCCCGATCGTCTTGAGGCCCATGGCCGCGGCCAGGTGCATCGGGCCGCTGTCGTTCGAGATCACCCAGTCGGCCTTCGCCAGCAGCGCCGGCAGCGAGGTCAGGCTGGTGTTGCCCGTGAGGTTAAGGAAGGTGCCGTCCGGAAAAGACTCCTTGCAGGGCAGGTAATTGTTGCCCGCCCACACCACCTTGCGGCCGCCCTCGCGGATGAGCTGGGCGGTGAGCTGGGCGTAGCCGTTCCACTTCTTGTTGGTCTGGCCGCTGTCGGGAAAGACCAGCACCGGGCGATGGCCCTTCCGCGGCTCCATAAAGCTCAGGTTGAGCCGTTCGAGTTCGCGGAAACGCAAGGGGCCGGCCAGCCGCGGCTCGGCGCCGACCGTCGTGCAAAATTGCAGGAGGATGTCCAGGACATGGCTCGAGCTGCCGGCCGGCGGCAGCGGGATCCTGGCGTCGTAGAAAATCCCGGCGCCCTCGCGCGCATCGGCGCGGCCGACCTTGCGCTTGCCGCGGGCCCACTTGGTCATGAGCCCGGTGCGCAGCAGCCCCTGGAAATCCAGCACGAGGTCGAATTCCTTTTTCCGCACCTCGCGCATGGTCGTGAGAAAACCGCGCGCGCCCTCGTGGCGGCGAAACACATAGACCTGGTCCACCGCCGCGCAGGAGCGCACCAGCGGCGAGAAGATGTCGCGCACGATCCAGGAAATGCGCCACTCGGGCCGCTGCGCCTTGATCGACGCGGCAACCTGCAGCCCGTGGACAATGTCCCGGAGCGCGGAGGGCTTGATGATGAGCATTTCCGGCATGGCGGATGGGATGGACCACGCTTTCCGCGCGGCGTTCCCAATGTTGTTGCGGCGCAAAGAAACGCAAATGCGAACCCGGCGCGTCCGCGATTTTTGCCGGATTTACCGGCGTTTCGCAGCCGGCATCAAAACACCCGCGCCCGCAGTTCCTCCAGCGCCGCCAAAACAGCCGCCGGCTCGAGGCCGGCCAGCCGCCCGCCCGGCGCCTCGACGGCCCGGTGCTTGGGGTTGTCCAAGGGGAAAGGACCGAAACGCCGCGGTGAGGTCGGCCCGAAGATGGCCAGCACCCGGTTGCCCGACGCGGCCGACAGGTGCATTGGCCCGCTGTCGTTGCCGATGAACGTCGCCGGCTGCCGCACCAGCGCGATCATCTGGTCCATCGGGCAGCCGGTCAGGTTCAGGAAACGGTCGCCCGGCACCGCGACCTCGGGCTTCGCGGGCTTGCCGGCACACCACGCGATCCTGCTGTCCGGAATTGAGCGGAAAATGAGCGCCGTCAGTTCGTTGAACTGCGGCCACTCCTTCTCCGCCCCGCGGCTGTCCGTGAAGATCACGAAAGTGCTGCGCGGGTCGCCGGCGAAGAATCCCTGCCAGGGATGGGTCGCGCCCGCCCGCAGGTTCAGCGGAAAATCCAGCCGCGGCGCGACACCGTCCGCCCGCAGGAACGGCTGCAATATCTCCAATGCATGGTGCGGTCCCGGACCTTCCGGCCGGGCCACGCGCCGGTTGTAGAAAATGCCCGCGCCCTCTCGCGCATCGGGCCGGCCCCATTTCACCGGCGCGCGCGCCGCCGCGGTCATCAACCCGGAGCGCAGCAATCCCTGCATGTCCCACACGGCGTCGAACTGCCGCCCGCGGAGCTGCCGGAGCAGCCGCAGGAACGCCCGCCAGCCGTCGCGCCGGCGGAAAATGATGGCTTCGTGCACGAACGGCGCCGCCTGCACCAGCCCGGCGAACCGCTCCCGCACCACCCAGCTGATCCGGCACTCCGGCCGCTCCTTGGCCAGCACCTGCAGCACCTGCAGCGCGTGCACGATGTCGCCGAGGGACGACGGCTTGATGACGAGGAGGCTTTGCATCGCGCGGCATTCGCAGGCTTGTGTCCGGGCCTGTTTTGTCCAACTCAATTTGCCGCACGCATGAAATTCGACGCCCAGGAAATCGCCGCCCGCCAGACCGAGCTCACCGCCCGCTGGCACCAAGTAACGCCCGCCGCCGCCGGCGATGGTTTCTTCCGGCTCCTCGAGGAAAACCACCTCCGCAATTTCTCGCTCTGGCACGAGGAGGACGTCGCCCGCCGCGACGACCTCGGCTTCGAGCGCGTCTACCAGGCCAAGCGCAACATCGACCGCTTCAACCAGGAGCGGAACAACTTCGCCGAGGAGATGGACAAGGCCGTCGTCGCCGCGCTCAACCCGCCGCAGACCGGCCTCCCGCGCAACTCCGAGACGCCGGGCATGATGATCGACCGCCTCTCCATCCTCGCGCTGAAGGAATTCCACATGCACGAGGAGACCGTGCGCCCCGAGGCCTCCGCCGAGCACAAGGCGAAGTGCGCCGAGAAGCTCGCCCGCATCCGCCAGCAGCGCGCCGACCTCACCGACTGCCTCGCCGACCTGCTCGCCGATGTCATCGCGAAACGCCGCACCTTCTCCGCCTACTTCCAGTTCAAGATGTATAACGACCCGGCGCTGAACCCGCAGCTCTACCGCAACGCGCCCAAGTCCGGCCGCGCATGAGCCGCGCCGGCGAGCACCCGCGCCTGTGGCTGCCGCAATACTGGCCGGCCTGGCTGGCCATCGGCTTCATGTGGCTGGTGGACAAGCTCCCCTGGGCCGAAAAGCGCCTCCTCGCCCGCGGCATCGGCTGGCTGGTGTTTAATGTCGTCGGCATCCGCCGCCGCGTGGTCTTCACCAACCTGAAGCTCTGCTTCCCGGAAAAATCCCTCCGCGAGATCACCGCCCTCGCCCGCGCCCACTATGACGCGCTGGCCCTCGGCCTATTCGAGGTCTGCGCCGGCTGGTGGGCCAAACCCAAGGATCTGCCGGCGCATCGCGTCATCGGGCTGGAGCACCTGCGGCAGGCCCTCGCCCGCGGCCAGGGGGCGGTGTTCCTGTCAGCCCACTTCACCACGCTGGAGATCGCGGGACGGCTCATTTCCGAACAGCATGAGATGGGCGGGCTTTATCGTGACCCCAACCATCCGGTCTTCGCCCATTTCATGCGCATCCAACGCGCCAAGCACATGCGCCCGGCGGTGCATTTCGACGATCTGCGCGGCCTCGTCCGCGGCCTGCGCGGCAACGCGGCCATCTGGTATGCGCCCGACCAGGGCAAACGCAGCAAGTCCTCCCAGATCCTGCCCTTCTTCGGCGTGCCGGCCATCACCAACACCGCCACCAGCAAGATCGCCGAGATGACCGGTTGCGCCGTCGTGCCATTCTTCGCCAAGCGCGAGGCCGACCACTCCTACACCCTGACCATCCTGCCGGCGCTGGAAAATTTCCCGACAAAGGACGCCGCGGCCGACGCCGTGCGCATCAACCAGCTCATCGAGCACCACGTGCGCCTCGCGCCCGAGCAATACTTCTGGGTGCACAAGCGCTTCAAGGCTCGCGGCGAAGGCTACCCCGAGGTCTACTGAACCATGGCCTGGCCCGACCCGCGCCCGCTGCGCATCCTGGTGATCCGCTACCGCTTCATCGGCGACACCATCCTGGCCATCCCCACCCTGCGCAACCTGCGCCGCGCCTTCCCGCGCGCGAAGATCGACGTCCTGAGCGAGCCCGCCTCCGGCGACACCCTCGCCCTCTGTCCCCACAAGGACGAGCTGCTCTACTTCGCCCCGCGCCTGAAGGGCGAAAAGAAGCGCGCTGCAAAATTCCCCACGAGCCTGCTCGGGGCCGCTAGCTTCCTTCGCGCCCGGAAATACGACCGCTGCTACATCCTGCGCCGCTCCTTCTCCAGCGCCATCCTGCCGCTGCTCGCCGGCATCCCGCACCGCGTCGGCTTCGCGACCGACGGCCGCGCCTGGCTGCTCCAGCGCAGCACGCCCTACGCCGACAAGCACGAGGTGGAGTGCTTCCTGGACGTCCTCCGCGCCGACGGCATCCCCGTCGCCGACACGCACAACGAGAACTGGACCGACCCGGCCACCGACCAGCGCGTGGACCGCGAACTGCCCGCCGGCCACCGCACCCGCGTCTTCGTCTGCGCGAAATCCGTCTTCGACCTAAAGGACTGGGCGCCGGAGCGTTTCGCCGAGGTGCTCGCGTGGCTCGTGCGCGACCGGAACTGCGAGATCCACTTCTGCGACTCGCCGGGCAATGCCGGCTATTATGCGTCCATCCTCGCCGCGATGCCGGCGGAACTGCGCGGGCACTGTCACGACTGGAGCACGAAGCTCGGTATCCGCGAGGCCGGCTCGCTCATGCGCCGCATGCAGCTGACCTTCGGCATCGACACGGGCTTCATCCATATCGCCGCCTCCTTCCACGTGGCGGTCGTCGGTCTCTACGGTCCGCTCGAGCCGTGGCGCTGGCATCCATGGGACACTAGGCACACGATTCTCCGTCCCGCCGATGTGAGCGGCCCGCGACCCCTGCTACGCATCACGGTCGCCGAGGCGCAGGACGCCCTCGAGCCCTACCTGCCCAAGCCATGAGCGCCAAGCCGCGGGTCATCCATTTCGTCACGGGCGGCGGTTCCGGCGCCACCAAGGTCGCCCTTGAACTCGCCTGCGGTCACCTCCGCTCTGGCAACTACGAGCCCTTGCTCGTCCTGCGACGCAAGAAGGCCGCCCTGCCGGTGACCATGCAAAACCAGATCGCCGCCACCGGCCTGCGCACGGCCTGGGTGGAAAGCAGCTGGAAATGGACGACCCTCCGCCAGCTCGCCGCTATCATCGCCGACTTCAAGCCGCAGGTCTTCGCCGCCCACGGCAACAGCGAGCACATCTGGGGCCGGCAGGCCGCCTTCGCTGCCAAGGTGCCGGTCGTCCTGCACGTGGAGATGAACTGCGAGCGTTATCCTTTCTGGCGCCGCTGGTCCGCGCAAAGGCTCGCAGCCCGCACCACGGTGACCGTCTGCGTCTCCCACGGCGTCGCCGACCACGTCCGCCAGCTCGGCCTCGCCGGCCCGCGCCTGGAGGTCATCCACAACGGGGTCGAGGCGGCCCGCTACTTGGTCGGCGCCCCGCCCTTCGCTGCCCGCAGCCAGGATATCGTCATGGTCGCACGCTTCGCCCGGCAGAAGGACCAGCCAACCCTGATCCGCGCCGCCAAGCGACTCGTCGACTCCGGCTGGACCGGCCGGCTCCTCCTTGGCGGCGACGGCAAGGCCTCGCATCGCCGCGCCTGCGAGCAGCTCGTCAGTTCGCTCGGCCTGACCGGCCGCGTCGAGTTTCTCGGCCGGGTGTCCAATGCGGCCGAACTCTACCACCGTTGCCGCGCCGCCGTGTTGTCGACCCATTACGAGGGCCTGCCGCTGGTGCTCGTCGACTACATGGCCGCGGGCTGCGCCGCCATCGGCAGCGATACCGCCGGGGTGAACGACGTCATCGAAGCCGGCGTCAACGGCTGGAAATTTCCCCGCGGCGACGATGCCGCGCTCGCCGCCGCTCTCACCGAGGTGCTGGCCGGTGGCCCGGCGGTCGAGGCCATCGTGGCCCGCGGCCAGGCTGACGCCCCGGGGCGGTTCTCGCTGCAGAAGCAGCTTGATCGCTACGAGGCGCTCTTCGCGGAGTTGCTGTAGGTGGCGCGCTGGCGCGCCACGTTGCGAGCAAGCTCGCAACCTACAATTTGCATTGCGGCTTCTCCACCCACTTTCACTCTCACGTTCACTCTTTCCCCCTGTGCCCTTGCTCGAAGTCACGGACCTCCGCACCTACTTCCACACGCGCCGCGGCGTGTATCGCGCCGTGGATGGGGTCAGCTTCTCCGTCGAGAAGGGTGAGACCCTCGGCATCGTCGGCGAGTCCGGCTCGGGCAAGTCCGTGACCTGCTCGTCCCTGCTGGGCCTGATCCCGCAGCCCCCCGGCCGGATCGAGAGCGGCAAGGCGCTGTTCGACGGCACCGACCTGCTGCACTGCCCGCCCGCCGAGCTCCGCGCCATCCGCGGCCGGCGCATCGCGATGATCTTCCAGGATCCGATGACGTCGCTGAACCCCTACCTGCGCATCTCGGAACAGCTCATCGAGCCCCTGCTCATCCACGAGAAGATCTCCAAGACCGACGCCCTCGCGCGCGGTCTGGCCATGCTCGAGGCCGTCGGCATCCCCGACGCCGCAAAACGGCTCCACAGCTACCCGCACGAGTTCTCCGGTGGCATGCGCCAGCGCGTGATGATCGCCATGGCACTGATCACCAAGCCCGACCTGCTCATCGCCGACGAGCCGACCACCGCGCTCGACGTCACCGTGCAGGCGCAGATCCTCGAGTTGCTCAAGAAGCTGCAGCGCGAGCTCGGCATGGCCGTCCTCTTCATCACGCACGACCTCGCCGTCGTGTCCGGCCTGTGCGACCGCGTGCAGGTCATGTATGCCGGCCGCATTGTCGAGTCGGCTGACACCCGCTCAATCTTCCGGTCGCCGCAGCACCCCTACACCAAGGCGCTCCAGCGTTGCATCCCCGCCCTGCAGGACAAGGGCCGCGAGCTTTTCAGCATCCCCGGGATGCCGCCCGACCTGTCAAAACCGTTCACCGAGGCCGAGCTGCTCAAGCGCTTTGATCTCCCGGCGGAACAACCCGCCGCCGCTTCCGCCCCGGACCATGTCATCGGCAGCGAGGCCACCATCACCGTCCGTGATCTCAAGACCCACTTCCCGGTCGAATCGGGTTTCCTGTTCAAGAAGCAGACCGGCACCGTGAAGGCCGTGGACGGCGTCAGCTTCGAGGTTCGGCGCGGCGAGGTGCTCGGCCTCGTCGGCGAGTCCGGCAGCGGCAAGTCCACCCTCTCCCGCGCCATCATGCAGCTGGCCCCGGTCACATCGGGCACCGTCCTGGTCAGCGGCCACGATCTCACCGCCGCTTCCGCCGCGGAGATCAAGGCCGCCCGCCGCGACCTGCAGATGGTTTTCCAGGATCCCTTCGCCTCGCTGAATCCCCGCCTGACCGTTTATGCCGCGCTCGCCGAGCCGCTGCTCGTGCACGGGGTCGTCCCGCCCGCCGAGGTGCCGGCGCGCGTCGCCCGGTTGATGGAGCAGGTCGGACTCCCCGCGCGCTTCCTGCAGAAATACCCGCACGAGTTCTCCGGCGGCCAGCGACAGCGCATCGCCATTGCCCGGGCGCTCGCGCTGGAGCCCAAGGTCATCATCGCCGACGAGCCCGTGTCGGCGCTCGACGTGTCCATCCAGGCCCAGATCCTCAACCTGCTGGCCGGCCTCGTGCGCTCGATGGACCTCACGATGATCTTCATCGCCCACGACCTGTCCGTGGTGAAGCACATCTCCGACCGCATCGCGGTCATGTATCAGGGCCAGATCGTCGAGCTGGGCGACGCCGTCGACGTCATGGAGCGCCCGCAGCATCCCTACACCCGCACCCTGATCAGCGCGATTCCGCGGATCGCCCCGTAGCCGGCCCGGCCACCAGGCCGTGCCTCACTTCTCCGGCTTGGCCGGCGGGGCCTTTTCCCCGGCCTGGCCAAGGACTTCTAGTTCGCCGATCGTCACCGTGCCGCGGCCCAACGGGGCCTTCACCCGCACCAAGCCGTCCACCTGCCGGCCGAAGACATCGGCGCCGACCCGCGCCAGCGCCGGCAGCGCCTCGGTGAAATTATTGCCCGGCGAACGCACGCTGAGCCGCGTGACCCACATGAGCCGCGACTTGCGTTCCTTCAGCCGCGTCTGGTTGTCGTAGGCCATCAGGATGACGAAATAACGCTCCTCGTTCAACTCGTTGCTCATCGTGATCTCGGCGGTTGAGGTCATCATTTGCGAGCGTTCGCGCTCCAGGCTGCGGGCGAAGCCGAGCAAAACGGCGTTGCGGTTCACGGCGTCCTGCACGCCCTGCCGGGCCATGCCCAGCGCGCTGGTCGCCGAGTTGAGGGCGGTCGGGTCGGCCAGGCCGTTGGCCTCCTGCGCCGCACTGAAGGTCGCCAGGGCCTCCTGTGCCCGCTGGAGATTGATGTCCTTCATCGGGTCCTCGGAGACCATCGTCATGCCCCAATGCACCATGATGACCAGCTGGGCGGAATTCAGGTCGGGGGCCGGCAGGTAGTTCTGCCGGGCCAGATTGACCGCCAGGGTGCGGGTGATCTGCGTGAAGGTGGTCTGTTCCAGGCCGCGGTCCACGGTGCCACCGCCCAGGAACTGCCCCTCGGCAAAGACATAGGTCTCGGGCCGCAGGGCCCCTGTGGCGTCCCGCGGGCGCTGATAGTCCGATCCCGCGGTGGCGCTGGCCGCAATCGAGGCCTCCTGTGCCGCGGCTGCTCCGCCCATGACCAGCAGCAGACAGGGCACCAACAGGCGTAGGGGTGATTTCATCATGTGCCGTTGAGACGTCATGAGGCTGCCGGAGGTAACCGGTCCGTGCAAAACTTGCCGCTGCGAACAGTAAGGACTCCGGAACCCATCAGCCCGGCTGGGGCAGGCCGACCTGCCGCAGCGCCTCGTAAGTGGCGATGCCAGCCGCCGTCGAGAGGTTGAGCGAACGCAGTTCGCCGTTCGCATGCGGGATCTTCACGCGCTGCGGATCCGTCAGCTCCGCGTGCAGCCAGTCGGGCGCACCGGCCTCCTCGTTGCCGAAAACCAGACCGTCGCCGTCGGCATAAGCCACGTCCCAGAACGTCCGCGTCGCGTGCGTCGTGAACAGCCACAGCCGGCGCGGGGCGGCGGCGCTGGCCTTGAAGGCCGTCCAGTCCGCGTGGTGGTGCACATCCAGCGAGTGCCAGTAATCCATGCCCGCGCGCTTCAGGTTCTTGTCGGTGACCTCGAAGCCCAGCGGGTGGACCAGGTGCAGCCGGCTCCGCGTGACCGCGCACATGCGGCCGATATTGCCGGTGTTTTGCGGGATTTGCGGCTGAAACAGCACCACATGAAGCATGGCCGAGGTTGGACGACTTAATCCGCTTTACGGCAAGCTGTTTTCCCCTAGAAACCCCTCCGCCGCAAGGGCCGCGGCCCTACCCAAGCCATGTCCAATTCCTCGCCCAAACCGGGAGAAAAGATCGTCGTGCTCGTGGACGACGAGTTCTCCTACATTGACCTCCTGCAGCAACTGCTCGGTGAGCACCTCGACCGCCCGGTGCACGGTTTCACGAAACCGGCCGATGCCTTGCGCGCGTTGCCCGCGCTCAACGTCGGCATCATCATCACGGATTACCAGATGCCGGACATCAACGGCCTGCAGTTCATCGCCGCCGTGCAGAAGATCAACCCGGACATCCCGGTGGTGATGATCACGGCCTACAACATGACCTTCAGCGACCGCGAGATGGCCGCCGTGCCGTCGCTCAAGGCCATCGTCCGGAAACCCTTCAAGTGGACCGCGCTCGCCGCCGAGCTGGTCAAATACTGGCCGGATGCGAATCCGCCCAAGGTCATCCGCTCCGGCGCGCCGTTCCCGGCCGCCTGATCAGGCGCCGCGCTTCACCACGCGCAGGCCGTTGTTGTCGGCGAAGAGCAGGTGCGGGGTCGCCGACAGCTTGTGCGCGGCAAAGGCCGCCACCATGGCCCGCGCCACCTTCGCGGCCTTCGCCGGACGCGCCACGCAGAGCACGCTTGAGCCGCTGCCGCTCAGCCAGCCGGTCAAGGCACCGGCATTCACGCCGGCCTCGATCGCGTTCTTGGCGCCGGGGATCAGCGGCAGCCGGTAGGGCTCGTGCAAAAAGTCGCGCACGGCGTCGCGCAGCCGGTCGTATTCGCCGGAGAGGATCGCGGCCGTCACATAGACAGCGCTGTTCACGCTCTTGATCGCGTCGAAATACGGCAGCTCCTTCGGCAAAATGCCGCGGGCCTTCTTGGTTTCGAGTTCCTGGTCAGGCGAGACGACGACGAAGCACAGGTCCTTGCCGATCGGCTTGCGCAGCACGCCGAGCAGTTCGCCGGTGTGCGGGTCGCAGCGCGCCACGCAGAAGCCGCCGATGACGGCCGGCGTCGCATTGTCCGGGTGCCCCTCGAGCTGGGTCACGAGGCTGCAGAGGTCATCCTTGGAAAGTTTCGCCCCGGACATCTCGTTGAGCGCGGCGACCACGCCGGCGCGGAGCGTCACGCTCGAGCCGAGGCCGCGGGACATCGGGACCTCGCCGGTGATGCTCAACTCGTAGCCGAACTCCTCCACCCCGGCGCGCACGAAGAACAGCGCCGCCGCCTCGTCCGCCATGCCGAGGCCCGCGGTGTCGCGGTCGGTCAGCGGCCGGGCGCCGCTCCAGTCGCCGCGGGTCAGCGTGATGTCGTTGTAGACGGACAGCGCCAGGCCGAGGCTGTCGAAGCCGGAGCCGCAGTTCGAGGTGCTGCCGGGCACGCGGACGGTGACGCGGTTGGGAAGTTTCTTGCTCATGCGCGGTGTTTGAGGGCCTTGCGGGCCTCGAGGTTCTCCTCACGTTTTTTGACGTCGGCGCGCTTGTCGAACTGCTTTTTGCCGGACGCGGTGGCGATCTCGACCTTCACGAGGGCCTCCTTGAAATACATGCGCAGCGCCACGATGGTCTTGCCGCCGGTCTCGACGGCCTGGGTCAGCTTGCGGATCTCGTTCGCGTTGAGCAGCAGGGCGCGGACGCGCCGCGGGGCGTGCTGGGAGAGGCCGCCGTGCGAGTATTCCTGGATGTAGGCGCCGTAGAGCCACACGCCGCCCTTCTCGATCCGGGCGAAGGCGTCGGTGATCTGCGCCTTGCCGGCGCGGATGGACTTCACCTCGGTGCCGGCCAGCTTGATGCCCGCCTCGAACTTGTCGTGGATGAAATAATCCCGCAGCGCCTTGGCATTGCGCATCTCGGTGTAGCGGGTGGGATCTTTCGACTTGGCCATGGGCAGGGTCCAGTGATGCGCGGAGGGCGCGGGGGCGGCAAACAAAAGAAGCGAGGCCGGGGCCTCGCTTCGCGGGAACTGGGAGTTGGCCGGGAGGACCGGCTCAGGCCGTGTGCAGCTCGTAGCTGATCTTGCCCTCGATGACCTCGCGCAGGGCGATGTCCTCGGGGCTCAGCTTCTCGAGCGACTCCACGAGCGGGCGGCTGCCGCGACGGAGCTGCTTCACGCGGCGGGAAACCACGTTGATCAGGACGTTCGGGTCCTGGATGACTTTCTGGGCGTCGCGGATGTATTCGTCTCTCATGGGTGGCGGCAGGAAATTTTGTGAACGGATAGACCTACGGCGGAACGGAGGAGCGTCAAGGGGCAATTTGAGGCCGGCCGGCCTTTTCTTTTGGCTTTGCCGCGGGCCGGCGGCGTGCGAAACTCCCTGCATGTTCGTGGCTTGGACAACCACCGCCAAACGCGCCGACGCCGACCGGCTGGCCCGCGGCGCGGTCGAGGCCCGCCTCGCCGCCTGCGCCCAAGTCGACGGACCCGTCACTACGTATTACCACTGGGAGGGGAAACTGGAGTCGGCCGAGGAATTCCGGGTGTGGTTTAAATGCCTGCCCGCCAACGCCTCGGCCCTCAGCGGCTGGGTGCACAACCACCATCCTTTCGCCACCCCGCAGTGGATCGAGGTGAACGCCGAGCACGTGGGAGAAAAATACTTGTCATGGGCTATCGCGAACTCTACATCCGCACCCTTCCCAAGCCAGAAACCACGTTAACCAAACCACTTTTATGTCCCAACATCCCAGTCTCAAGGCCTCCGGCGGCGGTCTCGTCGTCAAACGCAATGTCCTCAAGCGCTTCGAGCGCGTGGCCCTGCTCAAGAAGCGCGGCCAGTGGAAGGCCGGCGACCGCGTCCAGGGTCTCCGCAAGACCAAAGCCGACGTCTAATCCGTCCCTCATCTCTCCCCAGGGCAGGCTCGCACGCGACCTGCCCTTTTTCTTTACCCACGCGCCATGTTCGACCTCCTGAAGAAACTCGTCGATTTCATCATCCACATCGACCGCCACCTGGCCGAGATCATCGCCAGCTACGGCCTGTGGACCTACGGCGTCCTGTTCCTGATCATCTTCGCCGAGACCGGCCTCGTCGTCATGCCGCTCCTGCCGGGCGACTCGCTGCTCTTCGCCGCCGGCGCCTTTTGCGCCAAGCCCGAGACCGGCCTCAACGTCCACCTGATGGCCGGCCTGCTTTTCGTCGCGGCCTTCCTCGGTGACACGCTCAACTACTGGGTCGGCCGCAAGGTCGGTCCCGCGGTCTTCAAGCGCGAAGACTCCATCTGGCTCCGCAAAAAGCACCTCGATAAGGCCCACGCCTTCTTCGAGAAATACGGCGGCCGCGCCGTCATCCTCGCCCGCTTCGTGCCGATCGTGCGCACCTTCGTGCCCTTCATCGCCGGCGTCGGTTCCATGACCTACCCGCGCTTCATGGCCTACAACCTGATCGGCGGCTTCGCCTGGATCTATTTCTTCACCTACGCGGGCTTCATGTTCGGCAATCAGCCCTTCGTGCAGAAGAACTTCAAGCTCGTGATCCTGGCCATCATCATCCTGTCCGTGCTGCCCATCGTCGTGGAATTCTTCCGCGAGTGGCGGAAGTCGCGGAAGGCCACGGCCGCCTGATTGCCGTTTTGTGAGCCAGCGAGCCTGCTCGCGCCTGCTCGGCGTTTGATTTCAGGTCTCAGGTTTCAAGTTTCAGGTCTCTGGCTGCGATGACACTAATCGCGATTGCCTCCGCCCGACCGGCCGTGGCACCTTCCCGGCTCATATTTTCACCATGAGCACCTCGAAGAAGAAAGTCGCGATCCTCACCGCGGGCGGCCACGCCCCCTGCCTCAGCGCCGCCGTCGGCCAGCTCATCCTGCACTACACGCAGCAGTGCCCCGACTGGGAGATCATCTGCTACCGCTCCGGCTACAAGGGCCTCCTCCTCGGCGACAGCATCAAGGTAACGCCTGAGATCCGCGCCCAGGCCGCCGTCCTCCGCCAATACGGCGGCAGCGTCATCGGCAACAGCCGCGTCAAGCTCACCAACGTCAAGGACGCCGTGAAGCGCGGCCTCGTGAAGGAAGGCCAGCTCCCCCTCAACGTCGCGGCCGAGCAGCTCACGAAGGACGGTGTCGACATCCTCCATACCGTCGGCGGCGACGACACCAACACCACGGCCGCCGACCTCGCCGCCCACCTCCAGAAGAACAACTACAAGCTCAACGTCATCGGCCTGCCCAAGACGATCGACAACGACATCATCCCGATCCGCCAGAGCCTCGGCGCCGTCACCGCCGCCGAGCAGGGCGCGCGCTTCTTCTCCAACGTCGTCACCGAGCTCGGTGCCAGCGCGCGCATGCTCATCGTTCACGAGGTCATGGGCCGAAACTGTGGCTGGCTCACCGCCGCGACCGCCCGCGAATACCAGAAGAGTCTCGCCGCGAAGCCGTGGGTCCCCGGCATCGGCCTGGCGAAGGAGCGCTACGGCGTCCACGCCATCTATCTGCCCGAACTCGCCCTCGACATCGAGGCCGAGGCCAAGCGCCTCCGTGCGCTCATGGACAAGCAGGGCAACATCAACCTGTTCGTCAGCGAGGGTGCCGGCCTCGACAGCATCATCGCCGAGATGACCACCCGCGGCGCCGCGATCGACCGCGACGCTTTCGGCCATGTCCGCCTCGACACTATCAACCCCGGCAAGTGGTTCGCCGAGCAGTTCGCCAAGCTCATCGGCGCCGAGAAGACCCTCGTCCAGAAGAGCGGCTATTTCGCCCGCTCCGCCCCGGCCAACGACGAGGACTTCAAGCTCATCGACACCTGCGTCCTCAAGGCCGTCGAGTGCGCCCAGGCCGGGGTCACGGGCCTCATCGGCCACGACGAGGAACGCGGCAACGAGCTGCGCGCCATCGAATTTCCGCGCATCAAGGGCGGCAAGGCCTTCGACACCACCCAGCCGTGGTTCAAGGACCTGCTCAAGGAGATCGGCCAGCCGATGACGGCGACGGTGCACGTGAAGCACTGATTGTTTTTCTGGAGGGCCCAGCTCCAGCTGGGCCGGCTTGGCTGTAACAAGGGCGGGGTCACTGGCCCGCCTTTTGCTTTGGAGGGCCGGTCTTCTGACCGACCCTCCACCACCCCACAAACTGCTTGAAAACCCGCGCTACCCGGGAAAGCTACCCGCTCGGTTCCCTGCGAGTGTAGCACAATGGATAGTGTAGCCGCCTCCGAAGCTGCTGATCCGGGTTCGACTCCCGGCACTCGCACCAATTTTCAATCCGCTTCGGATTGAAAATTGTCCTGCGAAGCCTTGGCGAAGCAGGACCCCGTTCGATACCCCCTCCCCGCGACCCCAATTCATGGAATCCACCCCAGCCCCGGCCTCGCGTCCGAAACTCGTGCTGCTCGCCGCCTTCCTGGGCTGGATGTTCGACGGACTCGAGATGGGCATTTTCCCGCTCGTCGCCCGCCCGGCACTGCAGCAGATGCAGGCGGCCTACGGGATCGTGGACGACAAGTTTGTCGGCCACTGGATGGGGATCGTGACGGCCGCCTTCCTCCTCGGCGCGGCCGGCGGCGGCCTCGTCTTCGGCTGGCTCGGCGACAAGATCGGCCGCGTCCGCGCCATGAGCCTGGCCATCCTGTGCTACTCGGTGTTCACCGGGCTGGTCTATTTCGCGGTGGAGCCCTGGCACCTCGCGGCACTGCGTTTCGTCGCCGCGCTCGGCATGGGCGGTGAATGGGCCTTGGGCGTCGCCCTCGTCATGGAGGTCTGGCCCGAGAAAAACCGCCCGATGCTCGCGGGCATCATCGGCGCCGCCGCCAACGTCGGCTTCACGCTCATCGCCTGCGTCGGCATGTTTTACGCGGTGACGCAGGAAACCTGGCGCTATGTCGTCGTGGTCGGCGCCCTGCCGGCCGCCCTGACCTTCTTCGTGCGGCTCTTCGTGCCGGAATCCGAGAAATGGCAGCACGCCGCGGCCGCCAAGCCCACGCAGCCGTTGAAGGAGATCTTCACCAACTCAGCCCTCCTCCGTCCCACTGTCATCGGCATGCTGCTCACGGCGGTCGTGCTCATCGGCACCTGGGGTTCCGTGCAATGGCTGCCGCTCTGGGCCGACAAGATGGCCGGCCCCGACCTGCCCAAGGCCAAGGCCTACACGCAGGCGCTCTCGGCCGTCGGCTCGATCTTCGGGTGCCTGATCGGCGCCTGGATGGGCGGGCGCTTCGGCCGCCGGGCCGCCTACTTCCTGCTCTGCCTCGGCTCGCTCCTCAGCTGCGCGTGGCTCTTCCGCGGCATCGACAGCTACGGCGTGCCGTTCCTGGCCCTCACCTTCCTCGTCGGCGCGATCACCGCGTCCTTCTTCGGCTGGCTGCCGCTCTACCTGCCGGAGCTGTTCCCCACCCGCGTGCGCGCGACGGCCCAGGGCCTGGCCTTCAACACCGGACGCATCCTCGCCGCCGTCGGTGCGCTCCAGATGGGCGCGCTGATGCAGACCTTCCACGGCAGCTACGCCCAGGCCGGTGCGGTCATCACGCTCGTCTACGCCGCCGGCCTGATCCTCATCTGGTTCGCCCCCGAGACCAAGGGCCGGCCGCTGCCGGAGTAGTCCGGCTTTATGCAACAGCAGGGGCGCAGTCTTGCTGCGCCCATGTCGGACCAAACCGGGTTTTCGGCAGAATCTGCTCTTGGCACACCGTTGGTCGATGTTACCGTGCCGGCAACGGGCCAGCGTGCGCCGCCGTCTGCGGCGCGAAAAGCATCTGCTCATGTCTGTTACCGCCATCGCACCCGTTATCGTCTGTCCATTGGCGGGGCACAGATTTACATCACATCAATATTGATGTTGCTGGTCATGGAATTCACCGTAGAGTTTTATGAAACAAAGGAAGGACGGTGCCCTGTGCGTGAATTTCTAGACGATCTGAAGGCTTCCGACCCCGGTGATTTCGCCGCGGTCGTCTCCGGCTTGGCCAAACTCCGCCAGCGCCAGAATCACCGGCCGCCCCTGTCAAAGTCGCTGGGTGCCGGCCTGCTGGAACTGCGGCATGTCGGCAAACTCAACACCCGCATCCTATGGTTTTTCCAGAAAGGCCGGCGGATCATCGCGGTGCATGGCATCCGTAACAAAGGCCAGGCCATCGCCACCCGGGACCTCGCAACTGCCTCCGCTCGCATGCAGGACTGGCACAAACAACACGCCTTATGAAACCCACCAACTTTGACCGCTACCTGACGGAGCAACTCAAGGACGATGCCTTCGCCGCCCGTTTCAAGCAGGCGGGAGCGGCGTGGGATGTCGCGCTTCAGCTCGCCGCCCTCCGCGAGCAGGCCGGTCTTTCGCAACAGGAACTCGCCCGGAAGCTCAAAACCTCGCAGCAACAGATCAGCCGCTTGGAATCACCCGACTACGAGGGCCACTCCTTAAGCATGCTCCGGCGGATCGCGCATGTCTTGAAGGCCCGGGTCCGGGTCACACTGGAGCCTGAAACCAGCAGAGTCGCTGAGACTCAGGCTGCGTATACCGTGAAATCGAAACCAGTCCGTGGAAAATAAACCCGGCGAACCCATGCCGTCCGACTTGCTGGCCCTGCTCGCCGGCCGCCGCGGTCACTTCCGCATGGAGTCCGGCTACCACTGCGAACTGTGGTTCAACCTCGATAAACTCTTCGAGGACCCGGCCCGCCTGCAGCCCTTCGTCGACGAACTCGCCGGCCGCCTCACCGCGCATCACATTGAAGCCGTCTGCGGCCCGATGACCGGCGGAGCGAAGCTGGCCGACATGATCGGCGCCAAACTTAACATTAAAAGTTTTCGCGCCGAACGTCTCGAAACAACCAACGCCACCGGCCTCTTCCCCGTCCGCTACCTTGTTCCCACCGCGCAGCGCGATCGTCTCCGCGGCAAGACTGTCGGCATCGTGGACGACGCCATCAGCGCGGGCTCTGCGGTCAAAGGCACCCACGCCGACCTGCTCGCCTGCGGCGCAAAGCCCGTCGCCTGTGGCGCGCTCATCGTCTTCAGCAACGCCGCAGACAAATTCGCCACCGAGAATAACCTGAAGCTCCAGGCCGTCGCCCGCATGTCCTTCGGCATGTGGAAGCCGGACGAGTGCACGCTGTGTAAATCCGGCGTGCCTATCGAATTGGTCTCGGATATCTAAAGCCGCATAGACGGCCTTCGCCATCGATCATCTACCCATGACAACCGCTCAAAAAATCCCTAAACCTTGGCAGAAATGGTGCAAAACTGGAAAACATGGCGTCGGTGCCAGAAAGGAAAATGCCGTCAGGAAATGCCTGAAGAGCGGCCAGGTGTGGGGCTACTTCAGCGATATTGTGCTTCACCCTGAGCTGGAGCCGCATCGTTCCATGTATCCGTCCTTTGAACATCTGGTTGACCCCAACAATCATACTGATGCCGTGGTCGAAGCACGCGTCTTCAACGATATGAAGTCGCATCTTAGCGAAGATGAATTCTGGCTGGTTATTGAACACCTGTTCGCCGTAGGCCTTGAGAAAGGGAAAATCAAACCGCCCTTTGGCAAAAGGCTGCCTAAGAACTGGAGCCCAAAGAAAGACTACGGGAAAGCCCCTTCTGTTGTCGCTACCGCAACAAGCGTGAATAAAAAAGCCGGCTCATAGCCGGCCTTCGTGCGCTTCGTGCCTTCGTGGTTAATTCACCACTCAGGTATGGATCGCCTTGCCCAGCGTGGCTAGGGCGGCCTCGCCGAGGGCCTCGGACAGCGTCGGGTGGGCGTGGATCGTGTGATGGATCTCGTCGACCGTGGCCTCGAGGTTCATCGCCAGGCCATACTCGGCGATGAGCTCGGTGGCCTCGTTGCCGATGATGTGCACGCCGTGGATCTCCCCCGTCTTCGCATCGGCGATGACCTTGACGAAACCCTCGGTGTCGCCGGCCGCGACGGCCTTGCCGACCGCGGTGAACGGGAACTTGCCGACCTTGTAGTCGAGTTTCTTTTCCTTGGCCTGCTTCTCCGTCAGGCCCGTGCTGGCCACCTGCGGCTGGCAGTAGGTGCAGCCCGGGAAGATGCCGACCTGCTTCGGCTTGGCGTGGCCGAACATGCCCTCGACCGCCTGGATGGCGCGGAAGGAGGCGACGTGCGCGAGCCACGGCGGGCCCTGGATGTCGCCGGCGGCGTAGATGCCGGGCGTGCTGGTCTGGTAATTGTTGTCGACCTTCACGAACCCGCGGTCGAGCTCGAGCTTCACCTTGGCCGACGTCAGGCCGTCGAGGGCGGACGTGATGCCGATGGCGACGAGCACGGTCTCGACCTCGAGCTCGGTCTTGGCGCCGTCCTTCACGAGGTCGAGCTTCACGCTCTTGGCGCCGACGCGGATGTTCTCGCTCTTGGTGCCGGTGTGGACGGTGATGCCCTGCTTGGTGAAGCTGCGCTCGAGGACCTTGCTGACCTCCTCGTCCTCGACCGGCAGGACCTGCGGCAGCATCTCGATGAGCGTGACCTTCGTGCCGAAGGCGTTGAAGAAATACGCGAACTCCACGCCGATGGCGCCGGCGCCGATGATGGCCATCGTCTTCGGGGCGGTCTTGGCGGCGAGGGCCTCGCGGGAGGTCATCACGCGCGTGCCGTCGACCGGCAGGCCCGGCAGCGGGCGCGGCTTCTGGCCGGTGCAGAGGAGGATGTTTTTCGTGCGGAGGAATTTCCCCTTATGCTCGCCCTCGGTGATCTCGACCATGCCGGGGACGGTGACGGAGCCCTTGCCGACCAGGTAGTCGACCTTGTTCTTCTTGAAGAGGAACTCGACGCCCTTGGCCATCTGGGCCGCGACGCCGCGCGAACGTTCGACGACCTTGGCGAAATCGAACGACGCACCGGTGACGCTGAGGCCGTAACTGTCGGCCTTCTGGATGGTGCGGAAGAGCTCGGCGCTCTTGAGCAGGGCCTTGGTCGGGATGCAGCCCCAGTTGAGGCAGGTGCCGCCGGCGCGCTCCATCTCGATGACGGCCACCTTCTTGCCGAGCTGCCCGGCGCGGATCGCGCCGACGTAGCCGGCGGGGCCGCCGCCAATGATCACCAAGTCGTAAATGTCGTCTGCCATAGTGGGAGTTTGTGGGCGGGCAAAGTCGCCCCGCCGGCCGGTGCCGTCAAACGGAAAGTCCGCCCCGCCCCACAGTTCCCACCCCTCCGGTTTCGGCCTTAAATGTCGATCACATCATCCCGCTTGGCCGGCGTGCCGGAGCGGCCGGGGCCGCCCGGGAGACGGGGCGGCGTGAGCAGGCGGTTCAGGACCAGGTTGGTCACGCTGACGATCAGCGCACCCAGCAGGGCCGACCCGAAGCCAGCCACATGAAAGCCGTCCACCAGCCGCCCCACGAAGTAGAAAAGGAGGGCGTTGATCAGCCAGATGCCGACCCCGAGGGTCAGGACGATGAACGGCAGCGTGAAGAGCAGCAGCAGGGGCTTCAGCACGGCGTTGAACAGGCTGAGCAGCAGCACGACGACAAACAACGTCGTGCCGGTATCGTAGCTGATGCCGGGCACGATCTTGGTGCTGAGCACGACCCCGAGGGCCAGCACCAGCCACCGCACCAGCAGGTTGACGAACGGTTGGTTCATTGAATGATGGACCGCAAACCTTTGCCGCGGCTCCCCGCGGAGCAATGAAAATTCTCATCGTCCAGGACTACCTTCGCAGCGGCGGCACCGAGCGCCAATCCGTCTTCATGGCCACGGCTTTCGCCAAGGCCGGGCACGAGGTCACCCTTCTCACCTTCCGCCCGCGCGGCGTTCTCGATCTCGACGCCGAGCAGCAGCCCTTCGCCTTCCGGTCGCTGCAGCCCTTTGACACCCGGCTCGACTGGTTCGCCCCCGGCCTGCTCAACGCCGCCGAGGAGGCCGCCCCCGACCTCGTCCTTTGCATGGGCCGCATGGCGAACTGCTACGCGGGCTTCATCCAGCGCCGCCTGCCCCGGGCCGCGGTCATCTGCACCATGCGCACGGGCAAGCTCCTGCCCTTCCTCTTCGTCCGCTCGCTGAAGCTCTGCCGGCACATCATCGCCAACAGCCACGTCGCCAAGCGCGTGCTGACCGACGACCACGACATCCCCTCGCACAAGGTCACGGTCATCCACAACTCGGTCCTCCGGTTCACCGACGAGACCGCGCCGCGCAACAACGCCCTGCGCCGCTACCACGGCGCCAACCCGACGACCGTGGTGCTGCTCAACGTCGCCATGTTCCGCCCGGAGAAGAACCAGCGCGAGCTCATCGAGCTCTGCGCCAAGCTCCCGGGCTACCTCGACTGGCAGCTCTGGCTGGCCGGCGACGGCCCGGCCCGGAAGAAATGCGAGCGCCTCGCCCACGACCTCGGCCTCGGCTCGCGCGTGAAGTTCCTCGGCTACCAGTCCGACCCCACCCAGCTCTACCTCGCCTCCGACCTGGCCGTGCTGGCCTCGCAAAGCGAGTCGCTCTCGAACTTCCTCATCGAGGCCCAGCTGCACGGCCTGCCCGCCGTGGCCTACGACATCGTCGGCGTCGGTGAGTGCTTCGTGCCGGACAAGTCCGGCTGCCTCATCGCCAACCACGACCAAACCGCCTTCGTCGCCGCCCTGGACCGGCTCATCCGCCAGCCGGCCGACCGCCGGCGCTTCGCCCACCATGGCCGCGAGCACGCCGCCGCGAATTTCGTGCCCGAGCGCCAGATGCAGGCGCACCTGGGCCTGTTCCGGGAGCTGACCAAGCCTGGTGAACACAAAGAAACCAAGAAATCAAGCATACCACAGCCACCCGCGAGCGGGCCCTTTGCTTCTTAGCTTCTTTGTGTGTGGCGGGCCCTCCTGACAGCGTTATGTCAGCAGGCATGGGTTGAAACCCGCCCGGGTTTGCGTTCCGCTGATTCGTCACCTTTCTGTGCCTCCTGTGCCGACCACCTCCGCCCCCGAGTCCATCCGCCTGCGCGGCGTCCGCCAGAACAACCTCAAGGGCTTCGACCTCGACCTCCCGCTGGGCAAGTTCGTCGTCGTCACCGGCCTGAGCGGCGCCGGCAAGTCCTCCCTGGTGTTCGACACCCTGCACGCCGAGGGCCAGCGGCGCTACGTCGAGACCTTCAGCGCCTACACCCGCCAGTTCCTCGACCTGCTCGACAAGCCCAAGGTCGACCGCATCGAGAACATCCGGCCGTCCATCGCCATCGAGCAGTCCAACACCGTCAAGACCTCGCGCTCCACCGTCGGCACCATGACCGAGCTGACCGACTTCGCGAAAGTCTGGTTCAGCCACGTCGCCGAGTGCTACGACCCCGCCACCGGCGAGAAGGTCGAGGACGACAACCCCGCGACCATCTGGGCCAAGACCCACGCCAACCACCCGGCGGCGACGCTACTGCTCTGTTTTCGCATCGCGAAACCGGACAACCTGAAATGGTCGGAGGTCCTCACCAGCATCAAGGGCCAGGGTTACACGCGGATCCTGGCTGAACGCTCAACGTCGAACGCTCAACGTTTAACGCCCAACGATGCGCCGGTCGAATTGCATAAGATCGAGGATGTGCTGGCAGGCTTGGCCGGTTCGAAAGTTGAGCGTTCAAAGTTAAACGTTGAGCGTTGGGCGTTCGTTTACGTCATCCAGGACCGCCTCGCCATCGTAGCCGACAACAAGTCCCGCTTCCTCGAGGCCTGCGAATCCGCCATGCATTTCGGCAAGGGAGAGGTGTTCCTGTTCGGCGCTCCGCAATCCGCCCTCAGCAATCCGCAATTCCCTGCCGCCGGCCACTACTCGCGCGGCCTGCACTCGCCGAAGACCGGCCGCACCTTCCGCCCCGCGTCGCCGGGCCTGTTCTCCTTCAACTCCCCGCTCGGCGCCTGCCCGAAGTGCCGGGGCTTCGGCCGCGTCATCGACATCGACTACCGCCTCGCCATTCCCGACCACTCCGTGTCGATCGCCGACGGCGCCATTCGTCCGTGGGAAGGCGAGATCTACGGCGAGTCCAAGAAGGACCTCATCCAATTCGCCAAAAAGGTCGGCCTGCCGGTCAACGTGCCCTTCGCCGCGCTCACGCCGGAGCAGAAGACCTTCGTCCTCGACGGCTCGCCGGGCTACGATGGCGAGACCAACCACTGGCCGAAATACTGGTATGGGTTGAAGGGTTTCTTCCGTTACCTCGAGAAGACGACCTACAAGATGCACGTGCGGGTCTTCCTCTCGCGCTACCGGGCCTACAACCAGTGCCCCGAGTGCCACGGCTCCCGGCTCCAACCCGAGGCCCTCTGCTGGAAATGGCGCGGCTACACCCTGCCCCAGCTCTACCAGCTGCCCATCAGCGAACTCCTCGCCGCGGTCGAGTCCGACTCATCACTCGTCACTCATCACTCGTCACACGAAGCGCACAGCGCTTCGATCACCCACGACTCCATCGTCACCCGCCTGCGCTACCTCGCCCAGGTCGGCCTCGGCTACCTGACGCTCGACCGCACCTCGCGCACGCTCTCCGGTGGCGAGGTCCAGCGCGTCAACCTCACGTCCTGCCTCGGCACCTCGCTGGTCGACACGCTCTTCGTCCTCGACGAGCCGTCCGTCGGCCTGCACCCGCGCGACATCGACCGCCTGCTCGGCATCATCCGCACCCTGACCGACGCCGGCAACACGGTGGTCGTGGTCGAGCACGACGAGGCCATGATCCGCGCCGCCGACCATGTCATTGAGGTCGGTCCCGAGCCGGGAGCCCGCGGCGGCCATATCGTGTTCCAGGGCTCCGTCGGCGGCATGCTCGCCTCGCCGAAAAGCATCACCGGTGCTTATTTTTCCGGTCGCCAGCGGATCGACGCCCCGGCCCAGCGCCGCCCGGCACCCCAGAGCTGGCTGAAGTTCACCAACGCCTCCAAGCACAACGTCCGCAACCTTTCCTTCCGCCTGCCCCTGCAGCGCCTGGTGTGTCTCTCGGGCGTGTCCGGCTCCGGCAAGTCCACGCTACTCGACAACGTCATCTGCCAGGGCCTGCTCACGCAGCGCAGCCTGATGACCGAGGACCCGGCTGAGATCGAGGCCGTGAAGTCCGACCTGGCCTTCTCCGAGGTCGTGCTGGTCGACCAGTCGCCGCTGAGCCGCACCCCACGCTCCAATCCCGCGCTCTACTGCGAGGCCTGGGAACTCATCCGCGAGCTCTACGCCACCGTGCCCGCCGCCCAAGAGGCCGGCTTCAACGCCTCCAGCTTCTCTTTCAACAGCGGCGAAGGCCGCTGTGACAACTGCCAGGGCCTCGGCAGCGAACGCGTCGAGATGCAGTTCCTCTCCGATGTTTTCGTGCCTTGCCCGATCTGCGAGGGCCGTCGCTTCAAGCCCGAGGTGCTGGCCATCACCTGGAACGGCCATTCCGTCGCCGACATCCTCGCGACCAATGTCGGCGACTCGCTCGCCGTTTTTGCTGCGCACCCCGAGATCCACCGCCGGCTCGCCGCGCTCGACGAGGTCGGCCTCGGTTACCTGCCGCTCGGCCAGCCGCTCAACACCCTCTCCGGCGGCGAATCCCAGCGCCTCAAGCTCGTCCGCTATCTCAGCGATTTCACCGATGAGGCGACGACCACCGTTCAAGGCGCCTTGCTGCTCCTGGATGAACCGACGACCGGTCTCCACCGCCACGACGTGAAGCGCCTGCTCGCCGTGCTCCAGCGCATCGTGGACCGCGGCCACAGCATCGTCGTCATCGAGCACAACCTCGACGTCCTGAAGTCCGCCGACTGGATCCTCGAGGTCGGCCCCGAGGCCGGCGCCCAGGGCGGCCGCATCATCGCCGAGGGATCTCCAGCGGACCTCGCCCGCGCCGACACCGCCACCTCCGTCTTCCTGCGCCATGCCCTTGCCTCGACCGAGCCGATGCTGGCCGCCGCCGAGGACGCCGCACCTTACCAAGCCGCCCTGACAATGAACCCGGGCGAGCTGACCGTGCTCGGCGCCCGTGAGAACAACCTCAAGAACATCTCCGTCACCATCCCGCACCGGCAGCTGTCGGTTGTCACCGGCGTGTCCGGCTCGGGCAAGTCCACCCTCGCCTTCGACATCATCTTTGCCGAGGGCCAGCGGCGCTTCATGGAGTCCATGTCGCCCTACGCCCGCCAGTTTGTCGAGCAGCTGCCGCGCCCCGACATCGACCGCCTCAGCGGCATCCCGCCGACCGTCGCCATCGAGCAGCGCGTCACCCGCGGCTCGCGCAAGTCCACCGTCGCCACCATCACCGAGGTCGCCCAATACCTCCGCCTCCTCTACGCCCGCCTCGGCGTCCAGCACCACCCTGAGACCGGCCGGGCCGTCACGCCGCTCACGCCCAGCCAGCTCCGCCTGCTGCTCGCCAAGATCCTCGACAGCCCCAAGGCGAAAAAAGCCAAACACCTCTACCTCTGCGCCCCGCTCATCCGCGGCCGCAAGGGCCATCACGAGCCCATTGCCAAGTGGATCGGGAAGCAGGGTTACGAGCTGATGCGCACCGACGGCCGGTTGCTGCGCGTCGACACCTTTCAGAAGCTCGACCGCTACAAGGAACATGACATTGAGGTCGTCGTCGCCGATCTCAAGGGCAACCCCAGCCGGGCAACTGTCGGCTCGGGCCTCGCGCTGGCCCTCAAGGTCGGCAAAGGCGCGTGCTTCCTGCTCACGCCCGCCGGCGAAGTGCTCTCCTGGTTTTCGACCACCCGCACCGACATTCTCAGCGGCGAGTCCTTCCCCGAGCTCGACCCGAAGCATTTCTCCTTCAACTCGCCCAAGGGCTGGTGCCCGACCTGCCGCGGCCACGGCCGGATCTACGACTGGATGCTGTCGCCCGACGAGGACGACGAACGCTCCGACGAGGTCGCCGACGCCCTGCGCACCTTCGATCCCGATGACGTCACGTCCCATGGCAAGGCCTGCCCCACCTGCCACGGCGAGCGCCTCAACCGCATCGCCCGCGCCGTGCGGCTGCCCGTCAAGAAAGCCGAGCCCATCTCGCTGCCCGAGCTGACACAGCTGACTCCCGACGACCTGCTGGCCACGCTCCGCAACCTCCAGCTCGAGGCCCGCGGCAAGCTCATCACGCAGGACATCGTCCCGCAGATCGAGGAGCGCCTGCGTTTCCTCGGCCAGGTCGGCCTCGACTACCTGCAGCTCGACCGCCCCACTGAGACCCTCTCCGGTGGCGAGGCCCAGCGCATCCGGCTGGCGGCCCAGCTCGGCTCGAATCTCTCCGGCGTCCTCTACGTCCTCGATGAGCCGTCCATCGGCCTGCACGCCCGCGACAACGACCGGCTGATCGAGACGCTCCTCTCGCTCCGCGACAAGGGCAACACGGTGCTCGTCGTCGAGCACGACGATGTCGTCATGGAACGCGCCGACCGCATCATCGACCTCGGCCCCGGCGCCGGCATCCACGGCGGCACGATTCTCGCCAACGACACGCCGCTTGAGCTGAAGAAGAACGCGGCGTCCCTGACCGGCCTGTTTCTCGCCAAGGGCATCAACCACCCGATCCGCGGAGCGTATCGGGAATTGGCGATGGCGGATCGCGGATTGCGGATTGGGAAAACAACGGACTGGTTGACCCTGAGCCGCATTAATTTCCGGAACCTTAGCGATCAGACTCTCAAGGTCCCGTTGGGCCGCCTCACGATGGTCTGCGGACCCAGCGGCGCAGGCAAATCGACCCTGTTCCGTGACATTCTTCATCCCGCGGTTTCCACAGCCATCAAGGCCCGGAAGCCCAAGCTGTCTGGCAAAGACTTCGTCAAACTCACCAAGTTCGAGTCCGAAAATCCTCAGGTTTCAGGTTTCAGGTCTCAGGTCTCGCCTTTCGCGGAGCTGGTGGGAGCAAACGGCTTCCGCACCGTCGTCGAGGTCGACCAGTCGCCCATCGGCAAAACGCCCCGCTCCACGCCCGCGACCTACCTCGGCATCTTCGATCTCATCCGCCAGTTCTTCGCCTCGCTGCCCGAGGCCAAGATGCGCGGTTACAGCGCCAGCCGCTTCTCCTTCAACGTCGCCGGCGGCCGCTGCGAGACCTGCTCCGGCGCCGGCCGCATCAAGCTTGAGATGGCGTTCATGCCCGATTCCTACCTGCCCTGCGACACCTGCGGCGGCTCGCGCTTCGGTCCGGAACTCGCCGACATCGCGTGGAAGGGCAAGACCATCGGCGAAGTGCTAAAGCTGTCGTTCGACGAGGCGGCGGGGTTCTTCGACTTTCACTCGCAGCTCTCGCAGGTCTGCAAGCTCATGGTCGATTGCGGCCTCGGCTACCTGACCCTCGGCCAGAGCAGCCCGTCGCTCTCCGGCGGCGAGGCGCAACGCCTCAAGCTCGTCACCGAGCTGACCAAGGGCCTGCAGACCTACAAGGAGCGCTCGCACAACATCGCGGTCAAAAACCTCTACCTGCTCGAGGAGCCGACCATCGGCCTGCACCTGAGCGACTGCGAGAAACTCATCCACGTGCTGCACAGCCTGGTGGACCAGGGCCACACCGTGGTCGTCATCGAACACCACCTCGACCTGCTCGCCGAGGCCGACTACATCGTCGAACTCGGACCGAACGGCGGTCCCACTGGCGGCCAGATCATGTATCAGGGCCCGCTCGCCGGCCTGTTGAAGGCGAAGAAAAGCCCGACGGCACCGTATCTGAAGGCCAAGTTGAAAGGTGAAAGCTGAAAGTTGAAAGAAGCGAGCTGCTGGCAGCAAAGCGCTCCTATCTTTCACCTTTCAACTTTCATCATTCAACTGGTCTGCGCCAGCGGCAGGCTCGGCGCGATGCCGAGTCCCAGTCCGCCTTCGTTGACCCCGCCCGCCTCGCGCTCGGCCCAGGCGGCGAAGGCGATCATGCCGGCGTTGTCGCCGGTGTGCTGCGGCTGGGCGCGGAAGAAGGGGATATTCTGCCCCTGCGCGACCTTCGCCAGCTCGGCCTGCAGGGTCTTGTTGTTGGCCACGCCACCGGACAGGCCGAAGCTGCGATACACCGCCCGCTCCAGCGCCAGGCCCGACTTGCGGACGAGCGCATTGAACACCGCCGCCTGGTAGCTGGCGCAAAGGTCGGCCTTGCGGCGCTCGATGTCCGCCGGGGCCATCTTCTCCAGCTGGTAGCGCAGGCTGGTCTTCAGGCCGGAGAAGCTGAACTCCAGCGACGAGCGCTGCGCGACCGCCTTGGGAAACTCGAAGGCCGCCGCATTGCCCGTCGCCGCCAGCTTCTCCACCTGGGGTCCGCCCGGATAACCCAACCCCATCAGCTTGGCGCCCTTGTCGAGCGCCTCGCCGGCGGCGTCGTCCATCGTCGAGGCCAGCAGCCGGATGCGCCGCGACTCGTCGATGCTGAACAGCGCCGTGTTGCCGCCCGACACCAGCAGCCCGAGATGCGGCAGGAGCTTGGCGAACTCCGCGTCGAAGGCGGCCGGATTCGCCGCGTGCAGGGCGATGAACGGCGAGAAGGCGTGAGCGCGGAGGTGATTCACCCCGACCACCGGCAGGTGCCACGCCAGGGCGAGGCTCTTCGCCGTGGACAGGCCCATGGCCAGGCACGCGGCCAAGCCGGGGCCGTTGGTCACGGCGATCTTCGAGAATTTGTCCGCGGGCACGGCGCCGAGGGCGCGCGCCAGCAAGGGGCCGAAGTGCGAAAGGTGCTCGCGGCTGGCCAGGTCGGGCACGACGCCACCGTAGGCCTCGTGCAGGGCGATCTGGCTGTGCACCCACTCGCCGGCCAGGCCGCGCGCCGGGTCGAAGACCGCCACGGCGGTCTCGTCGCAGGAACTTTCGAGCGCGAGGATCATTTTGACCTCGCCGCCAGCACGCCTTGGAGGACTTCCTCCGCGGCGTTCAACTGCAGGTCCTCGATGCGCTGGAAGCCGAAACGCTCGTTGAACTCCACCGGTTCCGTCAGGTCGGGACGCGACTGCTGCAACCGGAGCTTGCCCTCGTCGTCGGCCGAGATCTCCAGCTCCACCTGCGGCTGGATGCCCTTCTCGTGGATGGTGATGCCGCTGGGCGTGTAATAGCGCGCCGTCGTCAGGCGCAGGCCCTCGCCATTCTCGAGTTCGATGATACTCTGCACGGAGCCCTTGCCGAAGGTCTTTTCACCGACGATGACGGCGCGCTTCGTGTCCTTCATCGCGCCGGAAACGATCTCCGCTGCGCTCGCGGTGCCGCCGTTGACCAGGATCGCGACCGGATAGGTGCGGCGCGGGTGCCCGTTGTCCGCGTTGAAATTCTCGCGCGACTCCGGTGTGCGGCCCTGGGTGTAGACGATGAGCTCGCCGTCCTCGAAGAACTCGTTGCACACGTCGATCGCCGCATCGAGCAGGCCGCCGGGATTGTTGCGCAGGTCGATGACGAGGCCGCGCATCCCCTGCTTTTCCAGGCCCGTGAGCGCCGCGCGGAACTCCTTGCCCGTGCGCTCGCTGAATTGGGTGACCTGGAGGTAGCCGAGGCCACCGGGGCGCATCGTCGCGTTGCGGACGCTTTCCAGGCGGATGCGCGCGCGCTTGAGCGGAAAATCGAGGGTCTGCTTCGTCGCGGGGCGGAAGACCGTGACCGTCACCAGCGTGTCGGGCTCGCCGCGCACCAGCTTCACGGTCTTCTCGATCGACGGGTTCTCGATGGGTTTGCCATCGATCTTGACCAGCCGGTCGCCCCGGCGGAGGCCGGCCCGCTCGGCCGGGGTGCCGGTGATGGGCGTGATGATGACGATGTGGCCCTCGCGCAGCTCCACCTGGATGCCGACGCCGCCGAAGGCGTTGCTCATCTCCTCCTCCGTCTCACGGTATTCCGCGGCCCGGAGGAACTGGGAATGGGGGTCGAGTTGGCTCACGAGGCCGTCGAGGGCCGCCCGGGTGAGGTCGTCGTAGCCGGCCGGGGCGTCGCCCACGTAGTTTTCCTTCACCAGCTGAAGCACTTCGCGGAAATACTTCACATTCTTGTCGCGCTCCCGGTCCGGCCACCAGCTCGGCGCCCCGCTGCGGGCGGCAAACTGGGCCGCGCCGTAGCCGGCGGCGACGGCGAGCGCGATGAGCAGGAAGCGTTTAAGCATGACTTTAGGTGGCCACAAATGATTGTCTTGGCAAATAGTGATATGCGCGTCGCCTTGTCCCCGACAAACCAGCGGCGTGCCGATCCTCCTGCACAACTTTAAAAATGGCTTCCTCGTCCGACTTTTTCGAAATCTTCGCCACCGAGCCCAATGCGGCCACGGGGGTGACCTTTGCCCGCTACATGGAGCTGGCGATGTATCACCCGACGGCGGGCTATTACACGAGGGACTTCAAGCGGGTCGGCCGGGACGAGAAGGCCGACTTCTTCACGGCCACGAGCTTCAGCCCGGTCTTCGGCGAGCTGGTCGTCGCCGCCGCGGCCAAGCTGCTGGCGCCGGCCAATCCGGCCGACTACACCTTCGTGGAGGTCGCCGCCGAGCCCGGCGCCGGCATCCTGCGCGATGTCGCCAAGCACCCCTTCGCGGCCTACCAGACCATCTCCTACGGGCAGCCGTTCGTTTTCCCGGAGAAAAGCGTGGTCTTCTCCAACGAGCTGTTCGACGCCCAGCCCTTCTCCCGGGTCGTCTGGCGCGAGGGCCGCTGGCGCGAGCTGGGCGTGGCCCTGCACGGCCGCCACCTGCGCGAGGTGGAGATGCCGGCCTTCTCCCCCGAGCTGGCCGCCTACGCCGACCGCCTGCCCAAGGCCTCCGAGGAAAACTACCATATCGACCTGCCGATCGGGACGGTGCCGGTGCTGGAGCGCATCACCGGGCCGAAGTGGTCCGGCCTGTTCCTAGCCTTTGACTACGGCAAGTTCTGGGCCGCGCTCGCCGAGCACACGCCCGCCGGCACCATCCGCACCTATCACCGCCAGAAAATGGGCAACGACCTGCTGGCCCGCCCGGGCAAGCAGGACATCACCGGCCACATCTGCTGGGACTGGCTTGAGGACGGACTCGTCCGGGCCGGCTTCGGCCAGGCCACGGTGGACTCGCAGGAGGGCTTCTTCATGCGCCATGCCGAGGAAGCGCTTGCCGCCATCACCAAGGCCGAGGCCGGCTCTTTCAGCCCGCGGAAAAGAATGGTCATGCAACTCCTGCACCCTGCCAACATGGGCCAGAAGTTTCAGGCCCTGTATGCTTTACGCAAGTGAGGCAATATTTTTGGCTTTTCCAAAATTCCCTTGCTAAGGCGAAAAGCGGACCTTTACTCCTCAACCTTTAACTCAAGAAACACCATGGCACGAATTTGCGCAATCACCGGTAAACGCCCGACCAAGGGCAAGATCATCAACCGCAAGGGTCAGTCCAAGAAGAGCGGCGGCATCGGCACGCACGTCACCAGCATGACGACCCGCCTGTTCCGCCCGAACCTGCAGTGGATCAAGGTCAAGCTCCCCAACGGCGGCACCAAGCGCATGTGGGTCTCGGTCAAGGCCATCAAGGCCGGCCTCGTGCAGAAGGCCTGACGGTCCTCCTCCCCCTCCTTTCGACCCGCAGCCGCAAGCTGCGGGTTTTTTATTGGGCCAGCAGATCGGCGAACTCCTTGTGCCGCTCGATGAACTTGGCGACATAGGAACAGGCCGGAACCACCTTGCTGCCGGCCGCCCGCGCATCGGCCAGCGCCGCCCGCACAAGTTTCTCGGCGATGCCGCGACCCCGCAATTCCCCCGGCACAACCGTGTGGGTGAAAATCATGCGCGCGTCCGTCAGCTCGTATTCACAAATCGACAGGAGACCGTCCACCACCGCCTCATAGCGGTGGGCGGCGGCATTGTGGGTGACTTGAACCGGGGCATCCATCAGGTCGCGCCTCCACGACTCCGGAAGCGGGCCCAGAGTGCGCCCAGTTCCTCACGGCCTTCAATCTTCAAAATCCACAGAAGCCCGCCATACAAGGCGCAGGCCGCCGGGATCAGCCCGGCCACCGCGACCAGGTCCCGCGCCTTGCCGGCCAGCGGCAGCAGCGCCAGCACCTTCACCCCACCCCACACCACCAGTCCCATCAGCGCGCTGGCGGCGAGGATCTTGCCCAGGTTCGGCAGCAACGGCGCGAAGCCGAGCCCGGCCATGCGCCGCGACAGGCGCGTCTGCAGGAACCACGCCTGGGCCAGCACCGCGAGGTTGCTGGCCAGCGCCAGGCCGACGGTGGACAGCCAGTCCATCAACACGATGCTCAGTCCCAAGTTCACCACAAAGCTCAGCGCGGCCGCCCGCACCGGCGTGGCCGTGTCCTTCAGCGAATAGAACCCGCGCAGCGCCACCGTGGTGAACGACAGGAACGGCAGCCCGAGCGCATAGACCGCGAGGATCGGCGTCATCAGCGTCGTGTCGGCAGCCGTGAACGCCCCGCGCTGGAACAGCAGCCGCGTGATCGGCTCGCTCAGCAGCGCGAGGCCCACGGCGGCCGGCACATTGATGATCAGCACCAGCCGCAGGCCCTTGTGATAATCGTCGGCCAGCGCCTTCCAGTCCTGCTTGGCCGCGTGCCGGGCGATCAGCGGGAACACCACCGTGGCAATGGCCGCGGCGAACACGCCGATGGGCAGCTCCATGACGCGGGTGGCGAGGTTCAACACCTGCGCGGCGCTGTCGTTGAGCGAGAGGCCGATGAACCGGGAAACGGAGATGTTGATGAGGTAGATGGCCGAGCCGATGACGGTCGGGGCCATGAGACGCGTGATCTCGCGCACGCGGTCGTCGGCCTTGAGGTCGAATCGCGGCCGCCAGCCCTCGGCCCACAGCACGCCGGCGGGCACCGCCATCTGCAGGAAGCCGCCCAACAGCACGCCGATGCAAAGCAGGTTCATCCGGGCGCTGTCACCCCAGGCCCACCAGGCCCCGAGCCCGAGCGCGCCGATGATGGTGAGGTTCAGCCACACCGGGGACAGCGCCGGCTCGCTGAAGCGCCCGAGCACCTGGCACGCCGCGCTGAACGCCGCCGCGAGGCACACAAAGATCATGTAGGGAAACAGGATGACCGCGAGG
>CBDFNB010000018.1:0-15015 GCA_965249855.1 Lacunisphaera sp. | reverse complement strand
GCTTCGACGCCCTGCTGCCGTTGCTCGATCGCAAGGCGATGACCGATGCCGCCATCGACGAGGCGCTGTTCGCGTCGCGCGTCGATCCGTCGTCCCGCAAGCCTTCCGTCGAGGCGATGTTCCATGCGTGGCTGCTGACGCTGCCGGGCGTGAACTTCGTCGGCCACACGCACGCGGTCGAGGTGAACAAGATCCTCGCCACGAAACACGCGAGGACCTTCGCGACCAAGCGCCTCTGTCCCGACGAGATCGTGTGCTGCGGCGCAGAGTTCGTGCTGGTGCCCTACATCGACCCCGGCCTGAAGCTCGCGCAGGGCATCCGCGCCGCCGTGAAGGCCTACATCAAGCGCCTGTCCCTCCCGCCGCGGGTCATCCTCCTTGAGAACCACGGCCTGATTGCGCTCGGCGCCACGCCCGAGGCCGTCCTCGCCGCCACCCTGATGGCCAACAAGGCCGCCGAGATCTTCAACGGCGCCATGGCGCTCGGGTCCCCGCGTTTCCTCTCCTCTGCCGTCGCCGTCCGCATTGCCGGCCGCCCGGACGAACACTACCGCCAGCAGGCTCTTGGTCTTTGACCAAACGTTCAACGTTTAACTTTTAACGCCCAACTCTCAGCAACCCAAACCCAAGTATTCAATTAGTGCCCAATTAGTGTGCATTAGTGGTGACCCAAACTTTCAGGGCTCAGGTTTCAAGTTTCAGGTTTCCTCCTCTCAACTCTAAACTCCCAACTCAAAACTCACATGCCCTCCTACAAATACGTCAACTTCGCCTGGGACGACGCCAAGGCCGCCTCGCTCGATCCCGTCGGTCGCCTCATCTACCGCTCGAACCTGCTCGGCAGCGACCAGCGCATCACCAACACCGGCGGCGGCAACACGTCGTCGAAGATCACCGAGAAGGACCCGCTCAACGGCGCACCCACCGAGGTCCTCTGGGTCAAGGGCTCGGGCGGCGACCTGCGCACCAGCACGCGCGAGAACTTTCTCGTCCCTCTACCAGCAGAAGCTGCTCGACCTCCAGAAGCCTCTACGCCGCCCGCACCGACAAGGGCCTCAAGGCCCCGGCCGAGGACGACATGGTGGGCATGTATAACCACACCACCTTCAACCTGAACCCGCGCCCGTCCTCGATCGACACCCCACTGCACTCCTTCCTGCCGGGCAAGCACGTCGACCACATGCACCCGAACGCGATCATCGCCATCGCGGCCTCACAGAACTGCGAGAAGCTGACCCAGGAGATCTTCGGCGGCGAGATGGCCTACGTGCCGTGGATGCGCCCGGGCTTCGAGCTCGGCCTCGCCATGCAGGAGATCTCGAGGAAGAACCCGAAGATGAAGGCCATCATGATGGGCCAGCACGGCTTCATCTCGTGGGACGACGACGAGAAGAAGTGCTACACGTGGACGCTCGACTGCATCGAGAAGGCCGCGGCTACATCGAGGCGAAATACCAGGCCAAGGGCGGCGACGCCACGGCCTTCGGCGGCGCCAAATACCAGACGCTCGACGCCGCCAAGCGCAACGAGGTCTTCGCCGCCATCCTGCCCTGGCTCCGCGGCCAGGTTTCCCAGCAGAAGCGCTTCATCGGCACCGTGCAGGACGACGAGAAGATCCTGCGCTTCGTCAACTCGAAGGACGCCGCCCCGCCTCGCCGAGCTCGGCACGAGCTGCCCCGACCACTTCCTCCCGCACCAAGATCAAGCCGCTCTACGTCGACTGGAACCCGCAGGCCGAGGACGCCGCCGCGCTCAAGCAGAAGCTCGCCGCCGGGCTCGAGGCCTACCGCAAGGACTACGCCTCCTACTACGCGAAGTGCAAACACGCCAACTCGCCGGCCATGCGTGACCCGAACCCGACCGTCGTCCTCATCCCGGGCGTCGGCATGGTCGCCTGGGGCAAGGACAAGTCCGAGTCCCGCGTCACCGCCGAGTTCTACAACTGCGCCGTCGAGGTCATGCGTGGCGCCGAGGCGATCGACAAATACATCGCCCTGCCGCAGCAGGAGGCCTTCGACATCGAGTATTGGCTCCTGGAGGAGGCGAAGCTCAAGCGCATGCCGGCTGAGAAGGAACTCGCCCGCCAGGTCATCATCGTGATCGGCGCCGGCTCCGGCATCGGCAAGGAGACCGCCCACCGCCTCGTGAAGGACGGCGCGCACATCGTCTCGGTCGACATGAAGCTCGAGACCGCGCAGGCCACCGCCAACGAGATCACCGCCAAGCTCGGCCAGGGCATCGGCGTCGCCGGCACCGGCATCTCCAGCTGCGGCCCGGCCGTCGGCCTCGCCTGCAACATCACCGACCGCGCCAGCGTCCGCGCCATGCTCGACCAGGTCGCGCTGGCCTACGGCGGCTTCGACTCCATCTGTGTCACCGCCGGCGTCTTCTGGCCGAGCGACACCACCGGCCACATCCCCGACGACAAGTGGGCCTTCACCTTCGGCGTCAACGTCACCGGCAGCTACATCGTCGGCGACGAGGCGTTCAAGACCTGGAAGGAACAGGGCCTGCGCGGCAACCTCGTCCTCACGACCTCGGCCAACGCCGCCGTCGCGAAGAAGGGTTCCGTCGCCTACGACACCTCCAAGGCCGCCGCCAACCACCTCGTCCGCGAGCTGGCCATCGAGCTCGCGCCGCTGGTCCGCGTCAACGGCGTGGCCCCGGCCACGGTGGTGCAGGGGAGCGCGATGTTCCCCCGCGACCGCGTCATCGGCTCGCTCGCCAAATACAACATCCCCTACAAGGACGACGAGGCGACGGAGTCGCTGGTCACGAAGCTGGCGCAGTTCTACGCCGACCGCACGTTGACCAAGGCCCCGATCACCCCGGCCGACCAGGCCGAGGCCTACTTCCTCCTCGTGAGCCAGCGCCTCAGCAAGACGACCGGCCAGGTCGTCACGGTTGACGGCGGCCTCCACGAGGCCTTCCTGCGCTGAGTTCCGAGCAATTAACCGCAAAGAGCACAAAGGACACAGAGTGAATCCCCTCTTAATTCATTTTAGCGCTCTCTGCGTTCTTTGCGGTTAAATCAAAACATGGCTTCGTCTAAAACCATCCACTGCGCGGCGGTCGACCTCGGTGCGACCAGCGGTCGCGTCATCGTCGGCACGTGGGCGAAGAACCGCCTCACGCTGACGGAGGTGCACCGCTTCCCGAACGCGTTCAAGTCCGCCGGCGGCCATGATTACTGGGACATCCCGGGCCTCTGGTCCGAGATCACCACCGGCCTGCGCGAGGCCAAGCGCCGCTTCCCGGCGCTCGCCTCCGTCGGCGTGGACACCTGGGGCGTGGACCACGTGCTGGTCAACGACGCGGGCCGCATGGTCTTCCCGACCCATGCCTACCGCGACGCCCGCACGCAGCCCGGCCTGCGGAAGCTCGCCAACACCCGCGCCGCTCTCGAGCGCATCTACGCCGCCACCGGCATCCCGAACGTCTTCTACAACTCCAGCCTCCAGCTGGCCGAGACGGTCGCGAGCTGCCCGGCGGTGACGGACATCGCCACGCGCTGCCTCTTCCTCCCGGACTACTTCAACTACCTGCTCTCGGGCCGCATGGAGAACGAGATCTCCTTTGCGAGCACCACGCAGCTGCTGGACGTCCACGGCAAGGACTGGTCGCGTGCCACGCTCGACCATTTCCACATCCCGGCCAACTGGTTCACGACGCCCGTCCTCGCCAACACCGTGCTCGGCCCGGTCACCGGCCTGCCCGAACTGAAGGGAGTGAAGGTTGTCGCCGTCCCCGGCCACGATACCGCCGCGGCCTACGACGCCATGCCTGCCAACCCGGCCGGCGGCGACCTCTACATCAGCTCCGGCACCTGGTCGCTGGTCGGCTTCGAGAGCGACTCGCCCGTCCTCGGTGATGGCGCGCTGGCCGCCCGCATCTCCAACGAGCGCATCGGCGACGGCCGCTACCGCCCGCTGACGAACGTCATCGGCCTGTGGCTCCTTGAGGGCACCCTCAAGGAATTCGCCGCCCGCCCGAAGAACGATACGGAATGGGCCAGGCTGATCACGGCGGCCGGCAAGCTCCCGACGCCCGCCAAGCTGCTTGATTGCTCTGACGCCGCCTTCGTCAACCCGACCTCCATGAAGGCCGCCATCGACGCCCAGCTGAAGAAACGGAAGCTCCCCTTGCCGAAGAACCTCGCGGGCTATGTCCGCCTGATCTGCGACTCACTGGGGCAGGGGCATGCCGATGCCCTGCGCAACTTCGAGCGTCTCGCCGGCCGCAAGTTCCAGCGCATCCTCATCGTCGGCGGCGGCTCCAAGAACCGCCTCCTCTGCCAGGCCACGGCCGACGCCAGCGGGCTGCCGGTGCATGCCTTCACCCTCGAGGGCACGGCCGTCGGCAACATCGCGAGCCAGCTGATCGGCCTCAAAGCCGTGAAGAACCTGAAGACCTTCCGCGAACACTTCGCCAAGCAGCTTAAACCTACCATCTACAATCCCTGAGTTATCACGCAAAGCCGCCAAGTCGTAAAGAAACCACTCTCTGAATTTTCCGATCCTTGGCGCCTTTGCATCTCTGCGTGAGATATTTCTTCATTCTTAATTCATCCCTCCTAATTCCATGAGTTCCCCCGCCTACAAACTCGCCCGTGCCGCCTACGCCGCTCAGGGCGTCGATACCGAAGCCGCCATCCGTCACGCCCTGCGCATCCCGATCTCCCTACACTGCTGGCAGGCCGACGATGTCCGCGGCCTCGAGACGCCCAAAGAGGGCCTCACGGGCAGCGGCACCATGGCCACCGGTGGTTATCCCGGCCGCGCCCGCAATGGCGACGAGATGCGCGCCGACCTCGACCTCGCCCTGAAGCTGCTGCCCGGCAAGCAGCGCCTCAACCTTCACGCCTTCTACGCCGAGACCGGCAGCAAGGTCGTCGACCGCGACGAGCTCGAGCCCGAGCACTTCGCCCGCTGGATGGGCTGGGCCAAGTCCCGCCGCGTCGGCCTCGACTTCAACCCAACCTACTTCGCCCACGAGATGGCCAACTCGGGCTTCACCCTGTCCGACGCCGACCCGGCCGTCCGCAGGTTCTGGATCCGCCACGCCAAGGCCTGCCGCCACATCGCGGAGAGCTTCGCCAGGACCCTCGGCACGGCTTGCGTGAACAACCACTGGGTGCCGGACGGCGCCAAGGACGCCCCGGCCGACCGCTGGGCCCCGCGCGAGCGCCTCGCCGCCTCCTACGACGCCATCTTCGCCGACAAGTCCGTCAACCGGAAGCTCTGCGTCGACGCCGTCGAGGGCAAGCTCTTCGGCATCGGCTCCGAGGAATACGTCGTCGGCTCGCAGGAGTTCTATTCCAACTACGCCCTGAGCCGCGATCTCGTGCTCTGCCTCGACCTCGGCCACTACCACCCGACCGAATCGGTCGCCGACAAGGTCTCCGCCCACCTCGCGTTCCACCGGAAGCTGCTCCTTCACACCAGCCGCCCGATCCGCTGGGACAGCGACCACGTCGTCATCTTCGACGACGCCGTGCGCAACCTCTTCCTCGAGATCGCCCGCGGTGACGCCTGGGACCGCATGTTCGTGGCCCTCGATTTCTTCGACGCCTCGATCAACCGTGTCGCCGCCTACGTCATCGGCGCCCGCGCCACGCGCCAGGCCATCCTCTGCGGCCTGCTCGACCCGACGCTGAAACTGAAGGACGCCGAGAACGCCGGCCGCGGCCACGAGCGCCTGGCCCTGATGGAAAACGCCCGCGCCCTGCCGTGGGGCGCCGTCTGGGACGAACTGTGCGAACGCGATGGCGTCCCCCCGGGCGCCAAGTGGCTGGCCGATGTCGCCCGCTACGAAAAGACCGTCCAATCCAAGAGGAGTTGAACACCAAGAAGCAAAGAAGCTAAGGGCCTTGCTTCGTTTCTTGGCTTCTTCGTGTGAAATCATCCCGGGAATTTACAGCCACTAAATGCCACATAATGCGCAGTAGCCCCTATCACCTTCCGCTAACATCCGGCTTCTTCGTGTAAGATCGTCTCCTTCCTTCCGCCATGAACACCCATATCGCGAACCCCGACGTCGTCCTCATCGGCAGCGGCGTCATGTCGGCCAACCTCGGCGCGCTGCTCAAGCGCCTCGACCCGAAGCTGCGCATCCAGGTGTATGAGGCGGCGCCGGAGCTGGCCTTCGAGAGTTCGAACGGCTGGAACAACGCCGGCACCGGCCACGCGGGCATCTGCGAGGTCAGCTACACCCCGAAGCCCGCCGACGGCAGCCCGGTGAAGGTCCAGAAGGTCATCGATATCTTCCAGGAGTTCGAGCAGACGCTCCAGTTCTGGGCCCACGCCGTCGAGACCGGCATGATCGACAACCCGAAGGAGTTCATCAATCCGGTCCAGCACATCAGCTTCGTCGATGGCGAGGACCAGGTGAAGTTCCTCAAGTCGCGCTACGACGGCATGAAGGCGCACCACTTCTTCGCCTCGATGGAGTTCACCACGGACCACGCGAAGGTCGGCTCGTGGGCCCCGCTGCTCACCGAGGGGCGCGACCCCGGGCAGCTTATCGCCGCCACCAAGATGGACGGCGGCACCGACATCAACTTCGGCGCCCTTTGCCGCAAGCTCCTCACCTGGCTCGCCAACCAGGACGGCTGCGCCGTGGCCGCCGGCAACAAGGTTGTCGGCCTCACCAAGGCCGGCTCCGGCTGGTCCGTCACCGCCCGCGAGCTCGCGACCGGCCAGGAGCGCACCGTGAACGCGAAGTTTGTCTTTGTCGGCGCCGGCGGCGGCAGCCTGCCGCTGCTGCAGATGGCCGGCCTGCCCGAGGCGAAGGGCCTCGGTGGTTTCCCCATCGGCGGGCACTGGCTCGTATGCGACGACCCCGCGATCGTCGCCCGCCACCAGGCCAAGGTCTACGGGCAGAACCTGCCCGAGGCGCCCACGATGGCTGTGCCGCATCTCGACACCCGCATCCTCGACGGCAAGAAGACGCTGCTCTTCGGGCCCTTCGCCGCGTGGACGACCCGTTTCCTGCACCGCACCGGCAGCTGGACCGACCTCCCGTGCTCGGTGAAGCCGCACAACCTGATGACGCTGCTCAAGATCGCGGCGACCAACTTCCCGCTCGTGAAGTATCTGCTGCAGCAGGGCACGCAGAGCATGGCCGACCGCATGCGCGTGATGCACATCTTCTATCCCAACGCTCAGGCCAAGGACTGGAAGCTCGTGGATGGCGGCATCCGCGTCCAGGCCATCAAGAAGACCGACGGCGAGGCCGGCATCGTGCACTTTGGCACGGAGGTCCTGACCTCCGCCGACAAATCCATGTCCGCGCTCCTCGGCGCGTCCCCTGGTGCGTCGGTCTGCGTCAACATCACGATGGAAGTCCTCAAAACCAGCTTCCCGCACCTCGTCTCCGGCGAAGAGGGCAAGAAGCGCATCGAGGCCATCATCCCGACCTACGGAACAGATTATCGTAAGCCTGAGAATGCGGCCCGCTTCAACGAACTGGCGACAGTCGCCCGAAAGAAGCTGAAGCTGATCTAAGGCAGGTCTCACGCGAAGTCGCGAAGGGTAGGGCGTGGACTCCGATCCGCGCCTTGTCTTTGGGACGTTCCCTTTTCGTGGCCAACCCCTCAGGTCTCAGGTTTCAAGTTTCAGGTTTCCGGGCGGCCGGTTGACGTTTCTGGCCGCGCGGGCATTCTGCCCGCATGCCGCCCCTGCTGACCATTGTCCCGCCGATGCCTGGCGCCGAGCGCCGGTTCAAGCCGTTCTGTGATTTCGTGCACACCTGTGGATGGGAGACCGAATTCGTCCGGCTGGAAATGACCGGCCGGAAGCCGCCCTTCGGCTCGACCACACTCTTTCCCCAGGTCGACGCCCAGACATCGGGCAAGATCGTGATGGGTTTCTCCCTCGGCGCGCTCTACGCGCACCTCGGCGCGTTGCATGCCCGGCACCTGATCCTCGGCTCGATCTCACCATTCTTCCTCGAGGATGAGGACGACCCCGACCGGCTGTCCTGACCCCGACCGGCTGTCCCGTGGTCAAACTCCGGGCCTTGGTCTTTTGCGCTTCTTGCGCCTTTTTGCGGCAAAGAATTCATCCGGTGGGGTTTCCGTGAGGCTGATCCTGGGCGAAAAGATTTTGTCACCGACGCCGGGGATTCTGGCACTATCTTGCAGACGACCACTATGCCGATGCCCGAACAGCCTCTCCTCGACCAAACCGCCACCGATGCGGACCTCGTGACCGCATGCGCGGCCGGGGAGCGGGGGGCGTTTGCGCGGATCGTCGAGCGCTATCAGCGCCTGCTTTGCTCGCTGGCGTATGCGTCGACGGGGAACGTGGCGGAGAGCGAGGATGCCGCGCAGGAGACCTTCATCGCCGCTTGGAGCCAGCTGGGCGAACTGCGCGAACCGGAGAAACTCCGCCCCTGGCTCTGCGGCATTCTCCGGCATAAGGTCAGCCGTCGCCACCGGGACCGCAACCCCGTCCTCGGCGCCGAGCCGGTCGAGGCGGCCGGGGAAATCGCCGCGGACGAGCCGCTGGCCACGGACACCGCCATGCACAACGAGGAGCAGGCCATTGTCTGGCGCGCCCTGGAGCGAGTGCCGCCGCTCTATCGCGAGCCGCTCGTGCTTTATTACCGGGAGAACCGTTCGATCGAGCACGTGGCCGTCGCGCTCGACCTGACCGAGGATGCCGTGAAGCAGCGCCTCGCGCGCGGCCGCAAGATGCTGCAGGAGCAGGCGCTCGCCTTCGTCGAGGGCGCGCTGGCGCGCACGACTCCCGGCCGGGCCTTCACGCTCGGTGTGCTCGCGGCCCTGCCGGCCTTGGTGGCGCCGGCCCCGGCCCAGGCCGCCGGGCTCGGGGCCGCGGTGGCGGCGCACGGCGGGGCGATTGCCAAGACGACGACCCTCGCCGCGTTGCTGGCTTCGGTGGCGGGCATGATCAGCGCGTTGATGCAGTTGCGCGTGGGCCTCGACCAGTCGCGCACCCCGCGCGAGCGCCGGGCCACGGTCGTGGCGACCATCGCCTTTTTCTTCGGATCGCTTGCGTATCTCGCCGCGATCTGGGGCCTGCGCGAGGCCGCCTTCCGCTGGGAGGAATATCGCGCGGCCTGCGCGATTGCCTGCCAGGTTATGGTGCTGGGTTTTATCATCGGCTGGCCGTTTCTGCTCGCGCGGGTGTTGCGGCAGTTTCGCCGGATGCGCACGGAGGAGCGTCGGCGCCATCCGGAACTGTTCGGGGCGGAGCGCGACCGACCCGGCGCGGAGGCGGGCGTCTATCGCAGCCGCGCTTCGCTTTTCGGGGTGCCGCTGGTGCACCTGCGCTTCGCGGCGCCGGAGGAAGGGGACCAGCCGGTGGTCGGCTGGATCGCCGGCGGCGACCGCGCTTATGGCCTGCTCTTTGCGTGGGGTGCGTTTGCCGTGGCGCCCGTGAGCGTCGGCGCCTTCGCGGTCGGGTTCCTGTCGATCGGCGCGGTCAGCGTCGGGGTGATCGGGCTCGGCACCTTTGGCACCGGCCTGCTCGCGATCGGGGCCAGCGCGGTCGGCGTGAAGGCTTTCGCGTGGCTCAGCGCGCTCGGCTGGCAGCTGGCCCAAAGCGGCGGTTTCGGCATCGCGCACCTCGCGGCCAACGCCCCGGTGGCCTTTGCCCGCCACGTGAACGATCCCGCGGCCCTCGCGCTCGCCGTGAATCCCCAGGCGCAGCAGAACCAGATGATTTTCTACACCGTCGTCGCGTTGCTCACGCTCATCCCGATGACGCTCTACATGCGCGCCGTGCGACGGCGCCTGGGGCCAACCCGCCGCGACGGCTGATCGCGCCGGATCCGCCACTTGAATTTCCCCGGATCCCCCGGGGCCCATCCTTCCCATGACTAAAAACATCCCTGTGCCCGCGCGCGATGCCGCGCTCGACCTGACCCGCGCGACGCTCACGTTGCTCGTGATAGCCCACCATGCCGTATTGGCCTACCACACTTACGCGCCGCCGGCCGGGGCCTTCACGCGCGCCAACATGGTTTGGGGCGCGTTCCCCGTGGTGGATACCGCGCGCGCTCCGGGCATCGACGCCCTCGTGCTGTGGAACGACTCCTTTTTCATGGCGATGATGTTCCTGCTGGCGGGTCTCTTCGTGCCGTCGAGCCTGCAGCGCAAGGGAGCGGGCACCTTTCTGTGTGACCGCGGGTGGCGGCTCGGCGTGCCGTTCATCGTGTCCGCGATGGTGCTGGCGCCGCTGGCCTATATGCCGGCCTACCTGACGAGGGCGGCGGAAACGGGAAACCCGGGCTTTTGGCCAGCCTGGCAAGCACTCGGCAGCTGGCCGGCCGGCCCGGCGTGGTTCCTGTGGGTGTTGTTCGCCTTCAGCGTGCTGGCGGCGGCGCTGCACGCCTGGGTCCCGCGCGCATTCGAAAAACTGGCGGCGCTTGGTGCCCGCGGGCTCGTCAGTCCCGTGCGCACCTGTGTCGTTTTCAGCGCGGTCGCCGCGGCGGCCTATGTGGCCACGACCAAGGTGGTGAATCCGTTTGGGTGGTCCTCCTGGGGGCCCTTTACCGCGCAGTCTGCCCGGCTGCCGCTTTACGCCCTCTACTTCTTCCTGGGCTGTGCGCTCGGGTCCGGCGCGCCGGCCGTGCTGGGCAATTGGATGACGCCCGCCGGCCCGCTGGCGCAGCGTTGGAAGACCTGGCTGGCGGTGGCCGGCGTGGTGTTCGTCGGCTTTGTCGTGATGCTGATCATGGCGCTGACCAAGATGGGCAAGGGGGAGGACGCGCCCCTCGTGTATTTCGTCACCAACGTCCTGTTTGCGACCACGGGCGTGGTGACGACCTTCGCGCTCCTCGCCTGGTTTGCGCGCAAGGAGCACGGGCACAGCCCGATCGCCGCCAGCCTCGCGCGCAACGCCTATGGCATGTATCTGGTGCATTACGTCATCGTGACATGGGTGCAATTCACGCTGCTCGGCGTGGAGCTGTCCGGCTGGGTGAAGGCCGCGCTGGTCACCGTGCTGGCCATCGCCGCCAGCTGGCTTGCCGCCGCACTGTTGCGGCGCGTGCCCGGGGCAAAAGGGATAGTGTGAAAGCTGAAACTTAGCGTCTCTGCGTCAATCTGTTCTGCTTCAGTCTTGCTTTCAGGTTCCAGCCCTTCGCGTCTTCGCGCCTTCGCGTGAGAAAATCCGGCTTTAGCGCCCTTGCGCCTTTGCGTTAAATTGTCTGAATGTCCGTATGGCCAAGACACCTCCGACCGTTGCCGAATTCCTTGCCTCTCTCCCTGATGATCGCCGCGCCACGATGGCGGCGATGCACAAGGCCATCCGCAAGACCGTGCCGAAGCTCAAGCCGTATGTGTCGGCGGGCATGGGGCTGGGAGTGATTGGCTACGGTAAATATCGCTACCGCTCGGCCAGCGGGCGGGAAGGGGAGTGGTTCCTCATCGGCCTGGCCGCGGGCAAGGCCTACTACAGCCTCCACATCTGCGCCGGCGGCGAGGGCGGCTACCTGGTCGAGAAAAACGCCAAGAAACTCGGCAAGGTGAAGACCGGCCGCAGCTGCATCAATTTCAAGAAACTCGAGGACCTAAACCTGGCTGCCGCCATGGCGCTCGTGAAGGAAGGGGCGAAGCACGGCGGCATAAATGCGGTGTGAGGAGACGGGATTGTTCATCGTTCATTGTCCAATGTTCATTTGGCCGAACCCGATGAAAAATGGACAATTGGCTTGTTCGTCAGGCCAGGCGCCGTTCGTTGATATGGAGGAGAGCTAATCATGCGACCTCTGCGGTATTCCATCAATGTCACCCTCGACGGTTGCTGCGACCATACAGCCGGCATGCCGGACGAGGAAACCCATCGTTACTGCACCGAGATCATTGCCGGGGCCGACGCCCTCCTGTTTGGGCGAGTGATTTACCAGATGATGGAGTCGGCCTTCCGCGAACCGGGACAAACCGGCGTGATGCCTGACTGGATGCAGCCCTGGATGATGCCCTTTGCCCGGACGATCCATGCGGCGAAGAAATATGTCGTCTCCAGCACCCTGGCCCAGGTCGACTGGAACGCCGAGCTCCTTAGCGGAGATCTGGAGACAGCCGTCCGGCGGCTGAAACAGCAACCGGGCAAGGGCATCTACGTGGGCGGCGTGAAGCTCCCGCTGGCGCTGGCCGAGCTGGGCTTGATCGATGAATACGAGTTCATCATGCAACCCCGGCTGGCTGGTCGCGGCCCGACGCTGTTCGCGGGCCTTTCGAAGTTTGTCGACCTGAAGCTCGTCGGCTGGCGTGAGTTCAAATCCGGAGCGGTGGCGCTGCGGTATGAGGCGCTCCACCGTCGCGCAGTTGATAGTTGAGAGCTGAGGGTTGAGAGCGGGGGAGGCCCTGAAATGTTCATCGTTCAACTTCCAATGTTCAGTATTCAATGGGCTCGAACCGATGAACATCGAACATTGAACAATGAAAATTGAACATTTGTCAGGACGCAGGTGGAGCGGGTTGACCTCAACACGCTGGTTCCCAACCGTAGCCTCATGAATCGAATGTCCCGGGCGGTGCTCGCCTTGTTGAGCGTCAACATCGCGGTCTTTGCCGCCGGCCTGCTGGTGCCGGGCTGGCATGCCCGGATCCTCGCTGCGGGCGCGTTCTGGTTCCCGGACAACGGCAACTTCGGCGAGTGGCAGGCGGTGACCTACATGTTCCTGCACGCCGACCTCGGCCACATCTTCTTCAACATGTTCGCCCTTGTCTCCTTTGGCACAATCCTGGAGCGGGAATGGGGCGCAACGCGGTTCCTGCTCTTTTATTTTCTCTGTGGCATCGGCGCCGCGCTGATCCAGCTGGGCGTGAACTGGCACGAGGCCGGGGTGCTGCACGGGCGCCTCGTCGCGGCGGGACTGACGCCCGCCGCCATCAGCAGCCTGCTGGCGACCGGGCGCGGCACGCTGCCGGCCGACCCCGCAGTCAAGGCCGCGCTCGTCGACCTCTACCAGATTCACGTCGCGCCAATGGTGGGCGCCTCGGGTGCGATTTATGGCCTCCTCGTGGCGTTCGGCTTCCTGCATCCCAACGCCAAGCTCGCCCTGATGTTCGTGCCGGTGCCGGTCGCCGCGAAGTTCTTCATCCCGGCCCTGCTCGCGCTCGACTTGCTGTCCGGCGTCACCGGCTTCTCCCTCTTCGGCGCCGGCGTGGCCCACTTCGCCCATCTCGGCGGCGCGGCGATTGGCTTCCTGCTGATGATGCTGTGGCGGCAGCGGGTCGCCGCGCATGCGGAGAAAGCTGAGGAATAAGGCATTTAACGCAAAGGCGCAAAGGGGTTGGGGGTATGGCGGTCACCCATCTTTGCGGCTTTGCGGCTTTGCGTTAAAGGTTCGTCGAATTATTGGTTCCAGGTGCTTTTTATGGCCAATACTGAGTGGAACTGGTCACTCTTGTAAGAGACTAAGTTTTCACCGGTTCCCTTCTATGAACTTCAAAAATATTCTCCCAGATTTGCTGCGCGCGTTCTGTTTCGTTTCCCTGCTGGCGGGTTCGCCGGCCTTCGCCGAGGACACCGAGATCGTTTCCACGATCCCGATGAAACTCGAGGCACCGGGCACCGGGGTGTCCGGGCAGCTCGCGGTGGGGCCGGAGATCGTCGGCGCCGGGGCACACAGCGACCTCGTCTATACGATCACGGTTGAACCCCGGTCCGGCCGGGTGGGGCTGGCGGGGGGCGCGGATGAGGATAATTTCTACAACAACAAGACCTCCCGCGTGGGCTATTTCGCCTACCAGCCGCAGGCGGACTACGTGGGCGAGGACTCCTTCACCTACACCGTGCGCAACGAGAATTCGGGCCTGGTCTTCAGGAACACGGTGATCATCACGGTGACGCCAGTGGCGCCGCTGGAACTGGACAAGTTCACGGTCAAAAAGGACCGCGAGCGCCCCATGAACGTGCAGCCGGTCGCGCTGCTGACCCGTCCGAACATTTCCGTCACCCACACGGTCCCGAATCACCAGGATTTCATGACCGAGGCGGACCGCGCCGGCATCACCGACGCCAAGGTGATCTATGCCCTGGACGACAAGGCCGGGCCGCGGCACGGCACCGCCCGGCTCGACCGCACCACCGGACGGCTGACCTACGCGCCCAATCCGGGGTTCATCGGCGAGGATCGGTTCACCTATTACACGTCCGACGAAAACAACCCCTCCTTGGGCGTGGAGAACGTCGTGGTCGTCAGCGTGGAGCCGATCCGCGACCTGAAGCACCTCACGGCGGACCGCACCAAAAGCCGCGAGGTCGACCTGGTGTTCGTCATCAACAATTCGCCGTCCATGGCCCAGCATCAGGGCCGGATCGCCGACAACCTCCGGCGCTTCCGCTCGCTCTTCGACGCGAAGCAGCTCGACTACCGCATCGGTGTGCTGACGACCGATTTCGTGGACGCGGACCAGCGTCTCTACAAGGAGGTTCGCTCCGGGCAACTGGATGCAGCCGGCAAGCCGGTGCTCGACCGTCGCCAGCGTCCGAAGCAGACCACCAAGAAGGTGGCGAGCAACGGCACGCTGGTGACCCTCCCGGTGATGGCCCAGCCGTGGGTGACGCCGCAGACGCCCGACAGCGTCTTCGCCGAGCTGGTAAAGGTCGGCACGAACGGCGACAGCAACCGCACGGCCTTCACCGCCGTGTATAACTTCGTCTCAAACTACTCCAACAAGCTGCACGCCATGCTGCGTCCCGACGCCACCACGATCGTGGTCTTCTTCATGGACGAGGAGGAGACCCGCATGGCCACTTGGCAGGAAAAAGGAGGGATCAAGAAGGCGGAATGGGTCGAAAATGGAAAACTCCCGGTCTTGCTTGATGAATTTAACTCAAGGAATCCGGGCCAGCGTCAGACCCTGGAGAGCTACATCCAATACTGGGTGCTCCGACCCTTCATCATCGTGAAGGGCAACAAGCGCGGAAAGATCGAGATGCACGCGGTGGTCTCGCCGGCCAATGTCTCCCACCGTCGCGCGGCCGAGCTCACCGGCGGCACGGTGCTGAACATCGACGGTGATTTCTCCGGTCCGCT
>CBDFNB010000017.1:0-19062 GCA_965249855.1 Lacunisphaera sp. | reverse complement strand
GACAAGGCCATCGACCTCGTGGACGAGGCCTGCGCCATGATCCGCACCGAGATTGACTCGCTGCCCACGGAGCTCGACGAGCTCCAGCGCCGCGTCATGCAGCTCGAGATCGAGGAGACCGCCCTCAAGCAGGAGAAGGACGACGCCTCCAAGCGCCGGCTCGGGGTGCTCCGCAAGGAGCTCGCCGACGCCAGGGAGAAAGCCACCGCCCTCCGCGCCGTCTGGTCGAAGGAGAAGGAATCCCTCGGCCGCGTCCAGAAGGTCCGCGAGGAACTCGAGGCCGCCCGTCTCGAGATGGCCAAGGCCGAGCGCAACTACGACTTGAACAAGATCGCCGAGCTCCGCCACGGCCGCATTCCCCAGCTCGAGAAGGAACTCGCCAAGGCCGAGAAGACCGGCGGGGAAAAGACCACGCTCGTGAAGGAGGAGGTCTCGTCCGAGGAAATCGCCGAGATCATCTCGAAGTGGACCCACATCCCGCTCTCCAAGCTGCTCCAGGGCGAGAAGGAGAAGCTCCTGAAGCTCGAGGACGAGCTGCACACGCGCGTCATCGGCCAGGACGAGGGCGTGCGCCTCGTCAGCGAGGCCATCCTGCGCGCCCGCGCCGGCATCAAGGACCCGCGCCGGCCGATCGGCAGTTTCCTCTTCCTCGGGCCTACCGGCGTTGGCAAGACCGAGCTCGCCAAGACGCTCGCGGAGCAGCTCTTCGATTCCGAGGCCAACCTCATCCGCCTCGACATGTCCGAATACATGGAGAAGCACAGCGTCGCCCGCATGATCGGCGCGCCCCCGGGCTACGTCGGCTACGACGAGGGCGGGCAGCTTACCGAGGCCGTGCGGCGCAAGCCGTATTCCGTCGTCCTCTTCGACGAGATCGAGAAGGCGCACCCGGACGTGTTCAACGTCCTGCTGCAGGTGCTCGATGACGGCCGCATCACCGACTCGCAGGGCCGCACCGTGGACTTCAAGAACACCGTCATTATCATGACCTCGAACATCGGCAGCCGCCACCTGCTCGAGGGCGTGAAGGGCGACGAGATCCCGGAAAGCGTCCGCGAGGGCGTGATGGCTGACCTGCGCTCGTCGTTCCGGCCCGAGTTCCTCAACCGCGTCGACGAAACCGTGCTCTTCAAGCCGCTTGCGCTCGAGGAGATCGAGCGGATCGTCACGCTGCTCATCGCCGACATCAACCGCCGGCTCGCCGACAAGCGCGTCACGGTCACGCTGGACAAGAAGGCCCAGGGAATGGGTGGCCGAGAAGGGTTACGACCCGGTCTTTGGCGCCCGTCCGCTCAAGCGCTTCCTGCAGCGCCACCTCGAGACCCGGCTCGCCCGTGCCCTCATCGCCGGCGAGGTGGGCGAGGACTCGACCGTCACCTTCAAGGTGAAGGGCGACGAGCTGGTGCTGGGGTAAGATTTCTTTCTTTGCGTCTTGGCGGCTTTGCGTGAGATTCAGCGCGCATGTCCGCCGAGCCCATCCGCTATTTCCACCGCACGAAGCAGGTCGTCGAGACCGAGCAGGTCTACGGGGGCGACTGGCTGCGCTGGACCTACGGGACCGGCCTCGGCCGGTTCGCGCTCAACGCCCTGGTGAAGCGCGCCGTCGCCTCGCGCTATTACGGCTGGAAGATGTCGCAGCGGTCCAGCGCCTACCGCGTGCTGCCGTTCATCGTGGACTACAACCTCGACGTGGATGAGTTCGCGAAGAAGCCGTATTCCTTCAAGAGTTTCAACGAGTTCTTCTACCGCGCCCTCAAGCCCGGTGCGCGCCCGATCGCCGCGGGCGACCGCGTGGCGGTGCTGCCGGCGGACGGCCGGCACCTGGCGTTCCAGAACGTGGACGCGAGCGAGGGCTTTTATGCGAAGGGCCAGAAATTCGACCTGAAGTCGTTCCTCGGCAGCGAGGAACTCGGCCGGGAGTTCGCCGGGCGGTTCGCTGCTTATCTCGCGGCTGTGCCCGGTGGATTATCACCGCTTTCATTTCCCGGTGGCCGGCACGCCGGGCGAGCCGCGGCTGATCAACGGCTTCCTTTATTCCGTGTCGCCCATCGCGCTGCGGCAGAACCTGGCCTACCTGTGGGAGAACAAGCGCGTCGTGACGATCGTCGAGTCGCCAGTCTTCGGGAAGGTCGCAGTCTGCGAGATTGGCGCAACGATGGTCGGCAGCATCCTGCAGACGCACGTGCCCGGCCGCGCGGTGCCCAAGGGCGAGGAGAAGGGCCTGTTCAAGTTCGGCGGCTCGTGCGTCGTGACAATTTTCCAGCCTGGCCGGATCAAGCTCGATGCCGACCTCGTGCAGCAAAGTGCCGCCGGCCTCGAGGTCTATGCCAAGATGGGCGAGTCGCTGGGTGTGGCGGGGTAGGACTGGTTTCAGATCCCATCAAATCCTCTCCTCCTGTCATTCTGAACGAAGTGAAGAATCCAGTTGTTCGCTAGTATTAGCGGATCCGTCGCACTGGATCCTTCGCTTTGCTCAGGATGACAACCGGGTTTGAAGCCGGCTGAGTCCGGCCAAGACCGAATTGCTATTTTCGCCCGCGGCGCGCAATGATGCGGGAATGAAATTGCCCCGCCTCGCCCCGGGTTTGCTGCTCGCCGCCTCCTGCGCGCTGGTCGCGACCGCCGCCACCCCGCCGGCCATCGTCGAGCAGGTCGCGCAGCACACCGACGGCCGCGCGGCCTTCACCTTCAATGCCGCCGCGTATCAGGGTGACCTGAGCTCGCTGCCGATCGGGGTGTTTGATTCCGGCATCGGCGGGCTCACGGTGCTGGAGGCGATCTACCAGCTCGACGCGTTCAACAACGAGACCCACGCCCCGGGGGCCGACGGCCGGCCGGATTTCGAGCGCGAGCACTTCATCTATCTCGGCGACCAGGCGAACATGCCCTACGGCAATTATCCCGCCTCCGGCAAGACGGAATACCTGCGCGAGCTGGCCATCAAGGACGCCATCTTCCTCCTCGGCCAGCGCGCCTGGGCCACGGGCGCGCCCGCGCCGCATTTCGACAAACCGCCCGTCAAGGCCATCGTCATCGCCTGCAACACCGCCACCGCCTACGGGCTGGCCGACATCCGCGCCGCGATCCAGCGCTGGGGTGTGCCGGTCTTTGTCGTCGGGGTGGTGGAGGCCGGCGCCCGCGGCGTCACGGCGCCCGCGGCCGGCAAGCCGACGGAGGCCGTCGCCGTCTTCGCCACGGTCGGCACCTGCGCGAGCCAGGCCTACCCGCGCGCCATCGAGGCGCATTTGCGCGAGACCGGCCGGCCGGCGGCCCCGGTCATCCAGCAGGGTTCCCCGGTGCTCGCCGGCGCCATCGAGGGTGATCCCGCCAGCCTGGTGCCCGGCCTCAGCGCCCGCGAGTCGGTGAACAGGATCATCCGCCAGGAGATTGCCACGCTCGTCGAGGCCCACCGGCAAAGCGGCGCCACCGCGCCCATCGGCAGCATCGTGCTCGGCTGCACGCATTATCCGCTCGTGCAGGACGAGATCGCCCGCGCCTTCGCCGACTTGCGACAGGGCGACGAGCGCTACCGGCCGCTGATCGCGGAGCACCTGGATTTCGTCAACCCCGCCGAGCTGACGGCGAAGGAACTCTACCAGCAACTGGTCGAGACCAAGCGGCTGCTCCGCCCCGGCGCCACCGCCACGCTCGCCCGCGACGCCTTTTATATCTCCGTGGCGAATCCCGCGAGCCCGGGCGTCAGGCTCGACGCCGCCGGCGGTCTCGAAACGGCCTACAAATACGGGCGCAACCCGGGACAGTTCACCGTCGAGGACACCAAGGACGTGCCCATGCAGATCGGCGACCTGCCGGCGTCGAGCGCCCGCCTGATCCGCGAGAAACTCCCCGCGGTGGCCCGCCGGCTGGAGTGATCACCCCTGCGTCCTGAACCTGCGGGTCCACTGGCACCCGCCACCATTCAATGAAAACACGAATCCTGCTGGTGTCTGGCCTGCTGGCGGTCCTCGCCCGGGCCGCGTTGCCCGAGTTGACTGCGGACATCGACACACTGCAGCGGCAGATGCAATCCGGGCAGCTGACTTCACACGCCCTCACCACCGCCTACCTGCAGCGCATCGCCGAGATCGACCGGGCCGGGCCGAAACTCAATTCCATCATCGAGCTGAATCCCGACGCCCTGGCCATCGCGGACCAGCTCGACGCCGAGCGCAAGGCCGGCAAGGTGCGCGGGCCGTTGCACGGCATCCCGGTGCTCCTCAAGGACAACATCGACACCGCCGACAAGATGCAGACGACCGCCGGCTCGCTGGCCCTCGTCGGACAGAAGGTGCCCCGCGACGCGGCCGTCGCCGCCCGGTTGCGCGCGGCCGGGGCCGTGATCCTCGGCAAGACGAACTGCACCGAGTGGGCGAATTTTCGCGGCAACAACTCCAGCAGCGGCTGGAGCGGCCGCGGCGGGCAGACCCGCAATCCCTATGCGCTCGACCGCACGCCCTCGGGTTCCAGTTCGGGCTCGGGCGTGGCGGTGTCGGCCAATCTTTGCGTCGTTGCGATCGGCACGGAGACCAACGGTTCGATCGTGTCGCCCGCGTCGGCGAACGGCATCGTCGGTTTCAAGCCGACGGTCGGCCTGGTCAGCCGCGACGGCATCATTCCCATCGCCGCGTCGCAGGACACGGCCGGGCCGATGACGCGCACCGTGCGCGACGCGGCCCTCGTGCTGGCGGCCATCGCCGGCGCTGACGATCGCGACGCGGCGACGAGCACCATCCCGGCCCGCCTCGCGGCGGAGCTGGCGGCGCCGCTGAAGTCCGGTGCGTTGCGCGGGGCCCGCATCGGCGTCGTGCGCGGGCCCTTCGGTTTGCATGCCCGCATGACGCCGGCGCTGGACGCGCTCGTCGCGGCGCTGCGCGCGGCCGGCGCGGAGGTCATCGATCCGGTGAAGATCAGTTCGCTCGGCAAGTTCGGCTCCGCCACGGGCGACCTGCTTTCCTATGAGTTCAAGGATGGCCTGAACCGCTACCTCGCCGAGCCCGGCCGGGTGACGCCGATGAAGACGCTCGCCGACCTGATCGCCTTCAACGAGGCGCACCGGGAGCAGGAGATGGCGCTCTTCGGGCAGGAGGATTTTATCGCCGCGCAGGCCCGCGGGCCGTTGACCGACCAGGCTTATCTCGACGCCAAGGCCACCTGTCTGCGGCTGTCGCGCACGGAGGGGCTCGATCCGGCGCTCGACACGGACCGGCTCGATGCGCTCGTGATGTTCACGCGCGGCGTGCCGACGCTGATCGACCCCTACAACGGCGAGGGTGGCAGCGGTGGCAGCTCGACGATGGCCGCCGTCGCGGGCTACCCGAGCGTGACAGTGCCGGCCGCGTTTTTCTTCGGCCTGCCGGTGGGCCTGTCCTTCGTCGGCAGGCCCTGGAGCGACGCCAAGCTGCTGGCGCTGGCCGCGGATTTCGAGGCGGTGACCAAGGCCCGGCGCGAGCCGAAGTATTTGCCGACGGCTAGACTGGATCATTGAGATGCGATGGGAGGTAGGGCGGAGCGGCCCGCTCCGCCGCGAAGGTGGCATCACGTTCTCGGCGCACCGGGCCGGTGCGCCCTACCTGTCGGACTGGATTCCCCGCTTGCGGCACCCCGGGAAATCGGCAATCCACAGGTCGTTCCGCTCGGGTGATGGAATGGCAGACATGAGGGTCTTAGAAGCCCTTGCCGTAAGGCGTGCAGGTTCGAGTCCTGTCCCGAGCAATCCTCCCCGGAAGCGCACAGTTAGGGAGATTTAAACGGTGCTGATGAGTTCCGGGCGAATGGGGCATCCCTTGACCCGGAGGGCAGGGGCCCATGGGATGGAGGGAATGAGTCAAGGAGCTGACAAATCATTGGGGCAGGATGCCGTGCTGAAGGTGCTGCTGGCGCTGAGCGCGGCGCACATGCTCAACGACATCTTCCAGGCGACGCTGCCGGCCATCTATCCGCTCCTGAAGGGCTCGTATCACCTGACGTTCACGCAGATCGGGCTTATCTCGCTGACCTACCAGCTCACGGGCTCTCTGCTGCAGCCGGTCGTCGGCTACTACACCGACCGCCGGCCCAAGCCCTATTCGCTGCCGGTGGGCATGACCGCGACGCTGTGCGGCATGGCGCTGCTTTCGCAGGCGGACACGTTTTTGCTGATGGTCCTGTCGGCGGGGCTGATGGGCATTGGGTCGTCGGTATTTCACCCCGAGGCCTCGCGCGTGGCGCGGATGGCTTCGGGCGGTCGCCATGGTTTCGCCCAGTCGCTGTTCCAGGTGGGCGGCAACTTCGGCACCTCGCTCGGGCCGCTGCTGGCGGCGGCGATCATCATCCCGCGCGGGCAGGCTCACATCCTCTGGTTCACGGCGCTGGCCCTCGTCGGCATCCTGCTGCTGACGAAGATCAGCGGCTGGTATCAGCGCAACATGCACCGGTTGAAATCCAAGGCCGCGGCGCACGGTGACTTCGTGCCGGTGAAGCTGGGGCGCAACCAGGTCCTCCTCGCGCTCGGGATCCTCGTCGTCCTGATCTTCTCGAAATATTTCTACCTCATCAGCCTGACGAACTACTACACGTTCTACCTGATGGATAAGTTCGGGGTGTCGGTGCAGGCCTCGCAGATCTACCTGTTCGTGTTCCTGTTCGCGGTGGCCGCGGGCACGATCATCGGCGGACCGGTGGGCGACCGCATAGGGCGCAAGCGGGTCATCTGGATCTCGATCCTCGGCGTGGCGCCGTTCTCCCTGCTGCTGCCGCACCTGGGGCTCACCGGCACCGTGGTGCTGTCGGTGTTCATCGGGTTGATCCTGGCCTCGGCGTTCTCGGCGATCCTGGTCTATGCGCAGGAGTTGGTGCCGGGCAACGTGGGCCTGATCGCCGGGCTGTTCTTCGGCCTGGCCTTCGGCGCGGCGGGGATCGGCTCGGCCCTGCTCGGCCGGCTGGCGGACCACACCAGCATCGGGATGGTCTTCACAGTCAGCGCGTATTTCCCGCTGCTCGGCCTGCTCACGGCGTTCCTGCCGGAGGTCGAGGTGAGGCGGGCGAAGGCGGGATGAGCCGGGATCGCGCAATTGAAGCGAATCCCCCTTTGGCTTGGATGCCTTGAAAGGTGGAGCCCGCGCTCCGCGCGGGCTGATTGAGGCCTGCCCGGAAAACCTGCGCGGAGCGCAGGTTCCACCTCATGGTCGATGCATGAGCCCGGCTGAGTCGGCCCCGTCCGGGGCTTGTAAAAGAAGGTCCGGCAATACCTACGGCGCTAAAGGCAATATCTGCGCAGCCGGTTTTTCGCGGCTCTGCAATGATGGGGCATACCCGGTGATAACCCGGTCCCAGCCCTCCCGCCCCTCCATGTCCACCACGCCAATCGCCCCGCGGTTTGTCACCTGCGACGCCAACGAGGCTGTCGCCTCCGTCGCCTACCGGCTCAACGAGCTGATCGCCATCTATCCCATCACGCCTTCCTCGACCATGGCCGAGGTGTGCGACGAGTGGGCTGCCGCCGGCAAACCCAACCTCTGGGGCGAGGTGCCGCGTGTGGTCGAGATGCAGTCCGAGGGCGGCGTCGCCGGTGCCGTGCACGGCGGCCTGCTCGGGGGCGCGCTGACGACGACCTTCACCGCCTCGCAGGGCCTCCTGCTGATGATTCCCAACCTCTACAAGATCGCCGGCGAGCTCCTGCCGTTTACCATGCACGTCAGCGCCCGCGCGCTGGCCGCGCAGGGGCTGTCGATCTTCGGTGACCACCAGGACGTCATGGCCTGCCGCGCCACCGGCTGCGCGCTGCTGTGCAGCAACAACGGCCAGGAGACGCACGACCTCGCCCTGATCGCCCACGCCGCGAGCTACCGGGCGCGCGTGCCGTTCATCCACTTCTTCGACGGTTTCCGCACTTCGCACGAGGTCTCCAAGCTCGCCACGCTTTCCGACGACGACATCCGCGCCGTCATCGACGAGAAGGACATCGCGGCCTTCCGCTCCCGGGCGCTGACGCCCGACAAGCCCACGCTGCGCGGCACGGCGCAGAACCCCGACGTCTATTTCCAGGGCCGCGAGGCCGTGAACCCGTTCTACGCCGGCCTGCCCAAGACCGTGCAGGCGGTGATGGACAAGTTTGCCGCGGTCACCGGCCGCCAATACCGGCTGTTTGACTACTATGGCGACCCCCAGGCCGAGCAGGTCATCGTCGCCATGGGCAGCGCGATCGAGACCATCGCCGAGACCGTCAACTGGCTGAACGCCCGCGGCGGCAAGGTCGGCGTCATCGCCGTGCGCCTGTTTCTGCCCTTCGATTCCGCGGCCTTCCGCGCGGCGCTGCCGGCGAGCGTCCGCTCGATCGCCGTGCTCGACCGCACCAAGGAACCCGGCTCGTCCGGCGAGCCCCTCTTCCAGAACGTCGTCGGCATGCTCGCCGAGGCCGCCATGGCCGGGGCGCGGATGCCGCGCGTCGTCGGCGGCCGCTACGGCCTCGGCTCGAAGGAATTCACCCCCGGCATGGTCCGGGCCGTGTTCGAGAACCTCGCCGCCGCGAGTCCCAAGTCCCGGTTCACGGTCGGCATCCTCGACGACGTCAGCGGCCTGTCGCTGCCGTTCGACGCGGACTTTGACCTCGAGACGGCCGACGTCCGCCGCTGCGTCTTCGTCGGCCTCGGGGCCGACGGCACCGTCGGCGCCAACAAGAACTCGATCAAGATCATCGGCGAGCAGACCGACAATTTCGCGCAGGGCTACTTCGTCTACGACTCGAAGAAGTCCGGCTCGATGACGACCTCGCACCTGCGGTTCGGGCCGAAGCCGATCCGCGCACCCTACCTCATCCGGCAGGCCGGCTTCGTGGCCTGCAGCCAGTTCAACTTTGTCGGCCGCACCGACGTGCTCGGCTACGCGGCGCCCGGCGCCACCGTCCTGCTCAACTCGCCCTACACGCCGGAGGACACCTGGCGCATGCTGCCGCGCGAGTGGCAGGAGCAGCTCATCGCCAAGCAGATCAAATTCTATGTCATCGACGCCACGCAGGTGGCGCAGGCGAGCGGCATGGGCCGCCGCACCAACACCGTGCTGCAGACCTGCTTCTTCTTCCTGTCCGGCGTGCTGCCGCAGGAGGAGGCGATCAAGCAGATCAAGAAGGCCATCGAGAAGACCTACGGCAAGAAGGGCGAACAGGTCGTGAAGATGAACTACGCCGCCGTGGACGCCGCGCTCGCCGGCCTGCACGAGGTCAGGCTCCCCGCCGCGCCGGACAAGGCCGCGGTCACCACCGTGCCGCCGTCGTTCGACGCCGCGCCCGAGTTCGTCCAGCAGGTGACGGCCAGGCTCCTCGCCAACCAGGGCGACCTCATGCCGGTCAGCGCCATCCCGCTCGACGGCTGCTGGCCCACGGGCACCGCCCGCTTCGAGAAGCGCAACATCGCCCTCGAGATCCCCGCGTGGGACGCGTCCATCTGCATCCAGTGCAACAAGTGCGCGATGGTCTGCCCGCACGCCGCGATCCGCGCCAAGTTCTACGACCCGCGCGAGCTGACGGCGGCCCCCGAGGGTTTCGCGTCCGTGCCGTTCCGCTCGACGGAGCAACCCGGCCTGCGCTACACCATCCAGGTCGCGCCCGAGGACTGCACCGGCTGCTCGCTCTGCGTCCAGGTCTGCCCGGCCAAGGACAAGAGCAACCCCCGCCACAAGGCCATCGACATGGTCGCGCAGCCGCCGCTGCTCGAGAAGGAGAAGGTCAACTGGGACTTCTTCCTCGGTCTGCCCGATCCCGACCGGACCAAGGTGGACATGACGACGATCAAGGGCTCGCAGTTCCAGCCGCCGCTCATCGAGTTCTCCGGCGCCTGCGCCGGCTGCGGCGAGACGCCCTACATCAAGCTCCTCACGCAGCTCGTCGGCGACCGCCTGGTCATCGCCAACGCCACCGGCTGTTCCTCCATCTACGGCGGCAACCTGCCGACCACGCCCTATTGTTCGAACCAGGAAGGCCGCGGCCCGGCCTGGGCCAACTCGCTCTTCGAGGACAACGCCGAATTCGGCCTCGGCCTGCTGCTCGCCACCGAGCAGCGCACCCGCACCGCGCGGCGCCTGCTCGCCGACCTCGCCCCGCAGGTCGGGTTTGACCTCGCCAACCTCCTGCGCGACGGAAATCAGAGTGACGAGACGGGCATCGCCGCGCAGCGCAAGCGCGTGACCGAGCTCCGCACCGTGCTCGCCGGGCTGACCGGCGAGACCGCCCGCCTGCTCGAGGTGCACGCCGACGACCTCGTGAAGAAGTCCGTCTGGATCATCGGCGGCGACGGCTGGGCCTACGACATCGGCTACGGTGGCCTCGACCACGTGCTCGCCTCCGGCGCCAACGTGAAGGTCCTTGTGCTCGACACCGAGGTTTACTCGAACACCGGCGGCCAGTCGTCCAAGTCCACCCCGATGGCGGCCGTGGCCAAGTTCGCCTCCGGCGGCAAGGGCACCGCCAAGAAGGACCTTGCGCTCATGGCCATGCAATACGGCCACGTCTATGTCGCCAAGGTCGCCTTCGGCGCCAAGGACAGCCAGACGCTCACGGCCTTCCGCGAGGCCGAGGCCCACCAGGGCCCGGCGCTGATCATCGCCTACTCGCACTGCATCGCGCACGGCTTCCCGCTCCACCTCGGCCTCGAGCAGCAGAAGCTCGCGGTCGATACCGGCTACTGGCCGCTCTTCCGCTACAACCCCGCGGTCGCCGCCAAGGGCGAGCCCGGCCTCAAGCTCGACTCCGGCGCGCCGAAGGGCGACCTCGCCCGGTTCATGGCCAACGAGACGCGCTTCGGCATCCTCAAGAACGTCGCGCCCGAGCGCGCCACCGAGCTCGCCGCCCAGGCCCAGGCGCAGGTCCGCTCGCACTACGCCTACTACCAGCAACTGGCCGCGCCGGCGGCTCCCGCCAACGGCACGCCCCCCGCGCCGGCGGTCCCTTTGCCTGCGGATGCGAAGCAGTCCGCCGGACAAACACCGGGCGGGCAGCAGCCTGCAACGGTGCCCCCGGCCGCGAAAAACTGACCCCTCCACGCCATGCATGCCCCGAACCTCACCACCCACTACCTCGGCCTGAAGCTCAGCAGCCCGCTGATCGTCGGCGCCTCGCCCTTCTGCGACAACATCGACGCCGCCAGCCGGCTGGCCGACGCCGGCGCCAGCGCGATCATCATGCGCTCGCTCTTCGAGGAGCAGATCGACTACGAGCAGAAGGCGCTGTCCTTCCTGCTCGAGACCCCTTCGGAAAGCTTCGCGGAGGCCACGTCGTATTTTCCCGGCTACTCGGAATACCAGCTGACGCCCGACCATTACCTGAAGCAGATCGCCCTGCTGAAGAGCACGCTGCCCATCCCCGTCATCGCCTCGCTCAACGGCCACCGGCCCGGCGGCTGGACCGACTATGCGGTGAAGATGGAGCGGGCCGGCGCCGACGCGATCGAACTGAACCTCTACCAGCTGATCACCGATCCGCGCCAGAGCGGCGACGAGATCGAGGCCGACATGCTGCAGACGGTCCGCGAGGTCTCGGGCTCGGTGAAGATCCCGGTCGCGGTGAAACTCTCGTCCTTCCACACGGCGCCCGCCCAGTTCGCCCTGGCGCTCGAGCACGCCGGCGCCAAGGGCGTGGTGCTTTTCAACCGCTTCTACCAGCCGGATTTCAACCTCGATGAGCTCGATGTGCAGCCGCAGCTGAAGCTGTCGGACTCGACCGAGCTCCTGTTGCGCCTGCGCTGGCTCGCGGTGCTCTCGCCGCATGTGAAGGGGTCGCTTTCGTGCACGGGCGGCGTGCACACCAAGGAGGATGTGATCAAGGCTCTGCTCGCCGGGGCGGACACGGTCCAGCTGGTGTCGGTGTTGCTGAAGCACGGCCCCCGGATGATGCACCTGCTGCGGGACGGCCTCCGGCACTGGATGGCCGAGCACGAATACCACGATGTCGCCGAATTGCGCGGCGCCCTGAACCTGAAGCGCTGCCCCGACCCGGAGGCGCACGAGCGCGCGAACTATATCCGGATACTGCAGAGCTGGCGGATCTGAGGGACCGGATACTGTCCCTGGGTTGATTTCAGATATTGTAGGGCTGCCGCTTGCGGCATACCTCTCGGCGTGTTTTCAAACCCCCGAAGGTGACCACTAAAGGATTCCGCCAACGGCGGAATCTACTTTCACCGCTTCGGCTGATCGCCTCCGCTGTCAGGTTAAGGGGCTGCTGATCGCAGCCCTTTCTGCCCGCGATTAGCGGGCCCCCGCAACCCACCGCGCAGGCGATCAGCCGGAGCCGCATTGCCAAAATTTCGCCGTTGGCGAAATTCCATTAGTGGTAGCCCTCAACCGCCGCCCTTAGAAGATCCCCAGGATCAGCGAGGGCAGCACCCCGAGGACCACGAGCAGGGCGGCGGCGGTCAGCAGCGCGAGCGCGGCCGGCAGCGGGATCTTCACGGCGGGGGCATCCTCGGCCGGTGTCGCGACCAGGGCCTGTTTCAGGATCAGCAGGTAATAGTAGAGCCCCACGGCGCTGAGGGCGATGGCGGCGATGGCCAGCCAGCCGACCGGACCGCCCAGGCCGCCGAGCCGGAGCACGGCGGCGAACACGGCGAACTTGCCGAAGAAACCGGCCAGCGGCGGGATGCCCGCCAGCGAGAGCACGAAGATCGCGAGGCAGCCGGCGAGCAGCGGCGAGCGCTTATACAGGCCGGCGAGGTCGGTGAGTTTCTGCGCCGGGCCGGTGGCCTCGAGCACCGAGAGCACCCCGAACGCGCCCACGGCGGCGAGCCCGTAGGTGGCGGCGTAATAGAACAGCGGCCCCGGACCGACCCGGCCGGCGGCAATCACGCCGAGCAGCAGGGCGCCGGCGTGGGCGATGGCGGAGTAGGCGAGCAGGCGGCGGACATTGGTCTGCGCGAGGGCGCCGATGTTGCCGAGCAGGAGCGAGGCGGCGGCGATGAGCGCCACGACCGGGGCCCAGCCGACGCTGATGGGCACGTGCGCGATGGTGCCGGCGGCGGCACCGAGCCCGGGCCAGAGCAGGCGGGTGAACACCACGAGTCCGGCGAGCTTGGAGGCCGAGGCGATGAGCGCGGCGGCGGGGGCGGGCGCGCCCTGGTAGACATCGGGCGCCCAGAGGTGGAACGGCGCGGCGGCGGCCTTGAAGCCGAAGGCGACGAGCACCATGCCCAGGGCGACCAACAGGAGAGGCGACGGGCCCTGCATCGAGAGCTGCGCGGCGATGGTGTCGAGGTCGAGCGAGCCGGTCAGGCCGTAGAGCAGGCTGAAGCCGAAGAGGAGGAACGCCGCCGCCATGCCGCCGAACAGGTAATACTTCAGCGCGGCCTCGGCCGACTCGGGGCGGGTCTTGTCGAAGCCGGCCAGCACGTAGAGCGACAGGCTGGCCAGTTCCACCGCGAGGAAGACGATGAGCAGCTGGTTGGCTGCGGCCATCAGGGTGAAGCCGGTGGTGGCGCAGAGCAGGATGGCGACAAACTCCGCCGGGTGACGCAGGCGGGCGGGTGAGGGCAGGAGGGCCACGGCGAGGGCCGCGAGGGTCACAACGCCCACGCGGGTGGCCGTGGCGAGGGTGTCGAGCATCAGCACGCCGCCGAAGACGGGGCCGGTGCCGCCGGTGGCGACGGCCTTCCAGCCGGCGAGGGCGAGCGAGAGCAGGCCGATCGCGAGGGCGACGTGGTGGCGGTTGGCGGGCCGGTGGCGCGCCCAGACCATGTCAAAGGCAAGGACGAGCAGGGCGCCGAGCACGAGGTGCGCCTCGGGCTGGAGGGCATGGAGGAGTCCGGCGTAGTCCATTTTCATGAGGGACCTCCCGAGAGCAGGGCTTGGAAGACGGGCGAGTGCAGCGCCGGGCGGATCCAGTCCAGCAGCACATCCGGGCAGAGCCCGAGGTAGATCGTGGCGCCGAGCAGGAGGAGCGCGCCGGCCTTTTCCGGCCAGGTGATCGGCGGCAGCGGGTGCGGCGCCTCGGTGCAGACGTCGGGGCCGGTGCGGCCGAAGAACGACACCTGGATCGCGCGGAGGGTGAACGCGGCGGCGACCAGCACGCCGCCCGCGGCGGCCAGCGCCCAGAGCGGCTTGGTCTGCCAGGTGCCGATCAGGATGGTCAGCTCGGCGGGGAAGCCGCTGAAGCCCGGCAGGCCCATGGAGGCGAGGCCGGCGAGGACGAAGACCACGGCGGCGAACGGAATCAGCCGGTGCAGCGGCATGGCCTTCAGGTCCATGAGGTGGCGCGTGTGGGTGCGCTCGTAGACCATGCGGCCGACGACGGCGAAGAGCAGGCCGGCGATGACGCCGTGCGAGAACATCTGGAGCACCGCGCCGCTGACGGCGGTGGCGTTGGCCGCGGCGAGGCCGAGCAGCACGAAGCCCATATGGCTCACGCTCGAGTAGCCGATGACGAACTTGAAGTCCTCCTGCACCAGCGCGACGAAGCCCGCGTAGAGGATGCCGGTGATGGCGAGCCAGGCGATGACCGGCTGGAAGAACTCGAAGCCCACCGGGAAGAGGGGCATGGCCACGCGCAGGCAGCCGTAGGCGCCGAGCTTCATGACGACGCCCGCCAGCAGCATCGAGGCGCCCGTCGGGGCGGCCACGTGGCCGGTCGGGGCCCAGGTGTGGAAGGGGAACATGCCCGCCAGCACGGCGAAGCCGGTGAAGACGAGGGCGAACATGCCGAGCTGCTGCGTCCGCGTGAAATCCGCTGCGGCCATGGCCAGTTGCGCGAGGCCGAAGCCCTGGCCGCCGGACGCGGCGTAGGCCCAGAGCATGCCCGCCAGCACCAGCGCGCTGCCGGCGAAGGAATAGAGCACGAGCTTCATCGCGCCGTATTCGCGGTTGGTGGAGCCCCACTTCGCGATGAGGAAATACTTCGGCACGATCGCGATCTCGTAGAACACGAAGAGCACGAAGACGTCGGCGCTCAGGAACACGCCGCACACGCCGCCGATGAGCGCGAGGTAGAGCGCGAAGAACTCGCCGGTGCGCTCCTCGATGTTCCAGGAGAACAGCACGCCGGTCGTCGCCGCGAGCCCGGTCAGCACCATCAGCGTCAGGCTGATGCCGTCGGCCGCGAGGTGGTAGTTGATGCCGAGCTGGGGAATCCACGGGAGGTTGACGAGATCCTGCAGGCCCGCCGCCGGCACAAAGCCGGACGCGGCGTAAAGGGTGAGGCCCCAGAGGGTCAGGGCGGTCAGCAGGGCCACGACGCGCGCCGCCTGCGCCGAGCGCGCGCCGGCGACCAGCGCGAGAAAGGCGCCGGTGAAAGCCACGTAGATGGTGCAGGGCAGGGCGTTCATGGCAGGGTGGCCGCCCAGGTGGTCACGAGCGGGTTGATGAGGCCGGCCAGCAGCTGCGGGACGAGGCCGAGGAGGAACATGAGGGTGATGAGCGGCAGGAGCGTGAGCAGCTCGCCGCGGTCAAGGTCGCGGAAGTTCACGCCGGCGCCGGCGGCCGGGCCGTGGAAGACGCGCTGCCAGAAGGTCAGCAGGAAGAGCGCGGTGGCCAGGAGCCCGAGGGTGGCGACGGACGCGGCCCACGGCGCGAGGCCGAACACGCCGCGGAAGATCAGGAACTCGCCGACGAAGCCGTTGAGTCCCGGCAGGCCGATGGACGAGAACATCGCGATGCCGCAGAGCCCGGCGAAGAGCGGCGCCGCGGTGCGGACGCCACCGAAGTCGGCGAGGCCGCGTTTGCCGCCCGAGCGCTGCTCCATGAGGCCGACGCAATAGAAGAGCGCGGCGGCGGATAGGCCGTGGTTGAAGAGCTGGAGGACCGTGCCGCTCAGCGCCGCGGCGCTGGCCGCGGGATTCGTCGAGCCCGCCGCCGCGACGGCGAAGAGGGCGAGCAGGCAGTAGCTCAGGTGGTTGATCGAGGAGTAGGCGACCATCCGCTTGAGGTCGGTCTGCTTCAGCGCGGCGAAGGCGCCGAGCACCACGCCGCCCAGCGCGAGCCAGAGCAGGGGCGTCGCGGCCGCCTGCAGCGGCGCCGGGAAGATCGGCCACAGGATGCGGAGGAAGCCGTAGACACCCATCTTGGACATGACGCCCGTGAGGAACATCGACGCGCCCACCGGTGCCTCGGCATACGCCGGCGGCAGCCAGGTGTGGAAGGGGAAGAGAGGCACCTTGACGGCGAGGCCGAGCAGCACGCCGAGGAAGACCGCCTGCGGCCAGAAGGCGCCGGGGCCGCCGAGCTTGGCGGCCAGGGTGCCGTCACGGGCGAGGGCGGCCAGCTCGACGAAGTCAAACGTGCCGGCGGCGGCGTAGAGGGCGGCGAAACCCAGCAGCATGAAGGCGCTGCCGCCGATGGTGTAGATGACGAACTGGTAGGCCGCGCGCGAGGCGCCGGGGCCGCCCCAGAGCTTCATGAGGAAGAAGGCCGGGATGAGGCTCAGCTCCCAGAAGACAAACCACGGGAAGAAATCGAGGGCGACAAACACCCCGAGGGCGCTGCCCTGCAGCACGAGGAACAGGGCGCCATAGATCGCCGGGCAGCGCACATGGCGCAGCGTGCCGTAGAGGGCGACGGGCGAGATGAAGCCGGTGAGGAGGATCAGCACGAGGCTCAGGCCGTCGAGACCGAGGTGGTAGTTGACGTTCAGCGCCGAGATCCACGCGTGTTTCTCGGTCAGCTGCATCCCGGTGACCGCCGGGTCGAAGTGGGCGGTGGCGCAGGCGCCGAGGGCGATCGTGGAAAGGCTGAGCAGCAGGACAAGCGCGCGGGCGAGGTTGGCCGGCAGACGGCTGCGCAGCACGAAGACCAGCAGCGCACCGGCCCACGGCGTGAAGACCAGCCACGAGAGGAGGGGCCAGGAGTTCATCGGGCACCTCCCAGCAAGGTAGGGGCGCGCCTTGTGCGCGCCCGTGGGCGTGGACGAGCCACGCCCCTACTCCCGAAACCTGTCATTCTGAGCGAAGCGAAGAATCCAGTTGAGTCATCGCCGGCGTGGCTGCGCAGCGTGAATCCTGATGGATCCTTCGCGCGGCTCAGGATGACCGGTGGTGTCAATGGTTTCGCGTTCATCGGGCACCTCCCAGCACGACGAGGATCAGGAGGATCACAAAACCGAGGGCGAGCGTCCGCAGGTAGCCGTGGGCCTCGCCGGTCTGCGCGTCGGAGTAGGCCTGGCCGGTTCCGCGCAGGCCCTTGCTCGTGGCGTCGAAGCCGCCGTTGAGCGTGCGCTCATCGGTCTCGCGGCTCACGAGCCCGGTGAACTGACCGAGGCCGGCGAGGAAGCGGATCACGCCGCCCCACACGAAGCAGTCGAGCAGGTCGGAAAGTGTGGCGAGGGCGGAGTTGAGCCGGCCCACGGTGGCGGCGTAGAGCTCGTCGAAGCCGAGGCGGTTGGCCAGCGCCGCCATCGGGCCGGGGGCGCGGGCGGCGAGCGGGTCGGGCGACTCGGCCTTGGCGCGCGGGTTGCGTCCGTAGAGGGCCCAGCCGATGCCGACACCGAGCGCGACGAGGAGGGCGGAAAGTCCCATCAGGCCGGCGCCTTCGAAGATCGGGTGACCGTGCACCTCATGCTGGCCGAGCAACTTGGCCTGCAGCCACGGATAGGAGGGCAGGTTGACCAGGCTGAGCAGGATGGCGGCGGCGGCGAGGATCACGAGCGGGAGCGTCATGGCTACGCCGTTCTCGTGCGCATGGCCGGCGTTCTCCGAGCGGGGCGCACCGAAGAAGGTCTCGGCCATCAGGCGCGTGTTGTAGAAGGCGGTGAGGACAACGCCCAGCACCGCGGCATAGAACGGCAGTTGCGACACCTGCCAGCCGTGCGCGGCGTGCAGGATGGCCTCCTTGGACCAGAAGCCGGAGAAGAAGAGCGGCACGCCGACGAGCGCCATGGTGCCGATGGTGAAGGTGATGAAGGTGACCTTCATCTTCCCCGAGAGCCCGCCGAGCCGGCGGATATCCTGCTCGTGGTGCGCGGCGTGGATGACGGAGCCGGCGCCGAGGAAGAGCAGGGCCTTGAAGAAGGCGTGCGTCAGCAGGTGGAAGATGGCGGCGACCCACGAGCCGACGCCGAGGGCGAGCATCATGTAGCCCAGCTGCGAAACGGTGGAGAAGGCGAGGATGCGCTTGATGTCGTTCTGCGCCGTGGCGATCAGCGCGCCCAGCAGGGCGGTGATGGCGCCGATGAAGGCGACGACCGTCAGCGCGTGGATCGGCACGTTGGCCAGGGCCTGGTCGGCGGCCATGAGCGGATAGACGCGGGCGATGAGGAAGACGCCGGCGGCGACCATGGTGGCCGCGTGGATCAGGGCCGAGACGGGTGTCGGGCCCTCCATCGCGTCCGGCAGCCAGACATGCAGCGGGAACTGGCCGGACTTGCCGACGGCTCCGCAGAAGACCAGCAGGCCGATGGCGGTGGAGGCGGCGAGGCCGCAGGGCAGGAGGGCGGAGAGGTTGGCGAGCGCGGCGGGCTCGAGGAAGCCGGCGCCGCCGTCGTAGAAGAGCAGCGTGCCCTGGGCGTCCTGCAGCCAGAGCAGGCCGAGGAGGAAGCCGAGGTCGCCGATGCGCGTCGTGATGAAGGCCTTCTTGGCGGCGGCCGCGGCGGAGGGCTTGTGGAACCAGAACCCGATGAGCAGATACGAGGCGAGGCCGACGAGTTCCCAGCACACGAAGAGCAGGAGGAGGCTGTTGGCGACGAGCAGGCCGAGCATGGCGGCGGCGAAGAGGCTGAGGAAGCAGAAGAACTGCTTGGCGTTGGCGTCCTCCTTCATGTAGCCGGTGCTGAAGATGAAGATCAGCAGGCTGACGAAGGTGACCATCACGGCCATGAACGTCGTGAGCGGGTCGAGCAGGAGCCGAGGCGCAGCGCGCCGTGGCCGAGATCGAACCAGTTGAAGTTGAAGACCTGGTGCGCGGCGGGGTCGGCCAGCGCGCCGGCGAGGGCGAGGCAGGCCAAGAGGAAGGCGCCGGCCATGGCGCCGATCGCGGCGCCGGCGGCGAGCGTCCGGCCGCTCCGCGGCACCAGCGCCCCGACCACCGCGGCCGCCAGGGGCAGCGCGGGGATGAGCCAGAGATGTTGGACGGCCAGGGTCATGGTCAGCCTTTGAGGGTGTTCGCATCCTGCAGCCGGAC
>CBDFNB010000016.1:0-243437 GCA_965249855.1 Lacunisphaera sp. | reverse complement strand
GGCATCACCGCCGAGGAGGTCCTCATCAACCAGGTCCGCCAAGGCGAGCCCACGCCCTACGCCGTCATCCTCGACCGCATCTCGCAGGACGTCCCCTTCTACCGCGCCTACCTGAAGAACGCCGTGCTCAACGGCACCTCGGTCGTGAACAACCCCTTCTGGTGGTCGGCCGACGAGAAGTTCTTCAACAACTGCCTCGCCACCAAGCTCGGCGTCGCCGTGCCGAAGACCGTCATCCTGCCGTCGAAGGACCACCCGGCCGACTGCAGCGCCGAGTCGTTCGCCAACCTCGCCTTCCCCCTCGATTGGGACGGCATCTTCGAATACATCGGCTGGCCCGCCTACTTCAAGCCGCACTCCGGCGGCGGCTGGAAGAACGTCTACAAGGTCCGCAACCCCGACGAGTTCTTCAAGGCCTACGCCGAGACCGGCCAGCTCGTCATGCTGCTGCAGTCCGAGGTCCACTTTGACGACTACTACCGCTGCTACTGCATCGGCGGCACCGACGTCCGCATCATGCAGTATGAGCCGCGCAACCCGCACCACCTGCGCTATGTCGTCGACCGCCCGCCCGGCTCGCCCGAGCTGCTCGCCCGCATCACGCAGGACGTGCTCACGCTCAACCACGCGCTCGGCTACGAATTCAACACCGTGGAGTTCGGCGTGAGCGGCGGCGTGCCCTACGCGATCGACTTCTGCAACCCGGCGCCCGACGCCGACCGCAAGTCCGTCGGCGAGGAGAACTTCGCCTGGGTCGTCGAGGCCGCCGCGAGGATGCTTGTCCGCAAGGCCAAGGCGCACTCGCCCGACCGCAACAACACCGTCTGGGGCTCCTATGTGCAGGGCGCCGTCAAGACCGGCGCGCCCGCCGCGCTGCCGAAAAAGAAATAGGCCCTTCCGCGTTTCCGCGATTTCCCGATCACCCCATGGCCACGCGCAAAAAGCACAAGTTCACCCTCGGCATCGAGGAGGAGTTCCAGATCGTCGACCCGGTCACGCGCGAGCTGAAGTCCCACATCGAGGAGATCATCGAGGGCGGCAAGGTCATCCTCAAGGAGCGCGTCCGGCCCGAGCTGCACCAGTCGGTCGTCGAGGTCGGCACCGACATCTGCGAGGACATCGCCGCCGCGCGCAAGTCCGTCACCGGCCTCCGCCGCGACCTCGCGGGCCTCGCCAAAAAATCAAACCTCCGCATCGCCGCCGCCGGCACGCACCCGTTCTCCCACTGGATCGACCAGAAGATCTCCACCGGCGAGCGCTACCAGGGCGTGCTGAACGACCTCCAGCAGATCGCCCGCGCCAACCTCATCTTCGGCCTCCACGTGCACGTCGGCATGCCCGACCGCGAGACCGCCATCCAGCTGCAGAACACCGCGCGCTATTTCCTGCCGCACATCTTCGCGCTCTCCACCAACTCGCCGTTCTGGGTCGGCCGCAACACCGGCTTCGCCTCCTACCGCCTGCAGGTCTTCCAGCGCTTCCCGCGCACCGGCATCCCGGATCTGTTCGAGTCGGTCGAGGAGTTCGACGGCTACGTCAACCTGCTCATCAAGACCGGATGCATCGACAACGCCAAAAAGATCTGGTGGGACATCCGCCTCCACCCGCTTTTCCACACCCTGGAATTCCGCGTATGCGACATCCCGATGCGGGTCGACGAGACCATCTGCCTGGCCGCGATCATGCAGGCGGTCATCGCCAAGCTCTACAAGCTGCACCGCAAAAACCTCGGTTTCCGCACCTACCGCGCGCGCCTGATCAACGAGAACCGCTGGCGCGCCTCCCGCTACGGCATCAACGGCAAGATGATCGACTTCGGCAAGCAGGAGGAGGTCCCCACCCGCGACCTGATCAACGAGCTGCTCGAATTCATTGATGACGTGGTGGATGAACTCGGTTCCCGCGCCGAGGTGAACCATGTGCAGGAGATCCTGGCCAAGGGCACGGGCGCCGACCGGCAGGTTGAGGTTTACAACCGCACCAAAGACCTCAAAGCCGTGGTGGACTACATCATCACCGAAACTCACCACGGCCTTGATCTCTGATTCCTGTCATTGCGAGAAGCGAAGCGACGAAGCAATCCATCTAGCTGGATCGCCACGGCGCGCTTCGCGCCCCTCGCGATGACCAGACGCTGCGCTGATTACTTACATCCACCCTTGATCTCTGACCCGCTCCCGCCCGGCGCCATGCGCCACACGTCCTCGTTGCCCGCCACTTTCGACCCCGCGCTCGCGGTCGGGGCGCACAATGCCATCCAGGTCTGCCTGCAGCTGAAGCCGGGCGAGCGCATGACGCTCATCACCGACCAGGCCAGCGCCGAGATCGCCGCCGCCCTCGTGACCGAGATCGAGAAGACCGGCGCTGACTACCAGGTCTTCGTGCTCGAGGAATACGGCTCCCGCCCGCACCGCGACATGCCCGCCGCCGTCCTCACCGACCTCGCGAAGTCCCAGGTCTCCATCTACGCCTGCATCACACAGACCGGCGAGCTCCGCACCCGCATGCAGATGATGGACGTCATCAACCCGCGCCACATCCGCCACGGGCACATGGTGAACATCAACAAGCAGATCATGGTCGAGGGCATGCGCGCCGATTTCCTCGAGGTCGACCGCCTCTCCCAGAAACTCATCGAGAAATGCCGCCGCGCCACGCGCGTGACCTGCAAGACCGACGCCGGCACCGACTACGTCGCCGAGCTCTCGCCGAAGCTCAACTGGGTCAAGACCTCCGGCCTCATCTCCCCCGCCAAGTGGGGCAACCTGCCCGGCGGCGAGATCTTCACCTCGCCCTACAACTCCAACGGCCGCTTCGTCGTGGACGGCGTCGTCGGCGACTACCTCTGCCAGAAATACGGCGACATCGGCGCCACGCCGCTGACGATCGACATCAAGGACAACCGCATCGCCGGCCTGAGCTGCGCGAACAAGGAGCTGCTCGAGGAATTCGACAAGTATTGCCACACGGACGAGAACTCGAACCGCGTCGGCGAATTCGCCATCGGCACGAACCTCGCCTGCACGCGCATCATCGGCCACATCCTGCAGGACGAGAAGCTCCCCGGCATCCACATCGCCTTCGGCCACCCCTATTCCGAGCACACCGGCCAGACCTGGAAGAGCACGACGCACATCGACTGCGTCGGACGCTTCTTCGACATCTGGCTCGACGACGAACAGGTGATGGCGAAGGGGAAGTTTTTGATCTGAGTGATGCCGCGTATTAAACGAAAACGGATAATTCACGCATCGTGTCATTCTGAGCAACGCGAAGAATCCACTTGAGGGGATGGGAAGAGCTTGGCCTATTGCCTTATGGAAAACTACTCTGGCGTGCCTCTGGTTCCTGTCGCGATAGTTTTTCTGGTCGTCGCGGTTTTTTGGGTATTCTTCCCGGTCGTCGTCTGGTCAAAGCTTAGCCAAATTATTAAGCTCCTCCGAGAAATTCGGGATAATACCGCGGACGCGGCACGCAATACTCGGCCCAATGGTGCTGCAAAAAAAGAATCCTCGATAAAATACAATATCCCTAGTTCGGATGATTGAGTCCTGTGCCTGGCGGTCTTATATTTGTGTATCCTTCTGCCATGCTTTGCATCGGTTGCGTAATTTCTTGGGCCTATGGTCCCATTTCTTTGCCACCGCCGTGATGCCGCGTTCACAGCGGAATTGAACAAGGTGATTTACTGGCCGATGGATTTTCTGTCGTCGCAGAATTCTATCAGCGGGCCATGAAAGCAAACACCCGGTCGATCATGCCCGGCAGGTTTTCGTGGGCGAAGTCGGGATAGAGCACCACGTCCTTCTTTGCCGTGATCTTGTTGTAGGCGGCGAATTGCGTGCTCGGCGGGCAGATGGGGTCCATCAGGCTCGTGAACATCAGGACCTCGGCCTTGATGCGCGGCGCCAGGTGCTGGCAGTCGATGTAGCCGAGTTTCTGGAAAACCTCCTCCTCACGCTCGTGGCGTGGGTCGAACATCCGGAAATAATACGTGAGCTCGAAATAGGCCTCCTTCGCCTGGTCCATTTCCCAGACACGACGGTAGTCGCACAGGAAGGGAAACACCGGGGCGCAGCGCCGGATGCGCGGCTCGAGCGCGGCACAGGCCAGCGCCAGCGCGCCACCCTGTGACTGCCCGTAGCAGCCGACCCGGGCCGGATCGACCTCCGCAAAATTCATCACCACCCGCGCGAGCTGCGCGGTGTCCAAAAAAATCTGCCGGTAGGCGAGGTTGTCGGGATTGGGATCATCCAGGCCGCGGATGATGTGCCCGCGCAGGGTCGTGCCCAGCACGCCGCCCGGGTCCTCGGATTTGCCGCCCTGGCCCCGGACATCCATCGCCGCGAGGACGTGCCCCGACGCCGGCCAACCCAGCTTGTCGAACCAATCGCCGCTGTTTCCCGAGTAGCCGTGGAATTGCAGCACGGCCGGATGCGGGCCTTTTGCCAGCGGCCGCAGGTATTTGGCGTAGATGCGCGCCCCGCCGACGCTCGTGAACCAGAGATCAAAGCAGGCCATGCCCGGCGCGGAGAACGCCGCCGGCTTCAGCTCGGGCTTGGGGTCGACGGCGGCCAGCTCGGCCAAAGCGCGTTTCCAGTAATCATCAAAATCCGCGGGACGGGGATTTTTGCCGGCATAGCGCCGGAGTTCGGCCAGGGGGAGATCGATCAGGGGCATGGGAAATCAACCCGCAGCCTGCCCGGAAAAACCCGCTTGGCGATTCGTTTTCGTGCAGGGGTGGTTCATACCGCTTAGTCATCCTGAGCGGAGCGAAGGATCCAGCGGGACCTGCACCCTTTCTATCCGGCCGCGATAATCCAACTGGATTCTTCGCTCCGCTCAGAATGACAGCCTTGAAAATGTAGGGCCGGCGCTAGTCGCCGGGCCGCGGACGGAAGCGATGCCCCGAAGCGCATCGAGGTCCGCCGACCAGCGGCGACCCTACCTTAGAGGGCGTCTAAAAAGTCCCCTTTGCTTGTCATTCTGAGCGTAGCGAAGAATCCATCAGGAGATACACTGCTCTCAAGAGTTCCCCTAATCGCGATGGATTCTTCGCACGGCTCAGAATGACGAACCTTTTTAGACGCCCTCTTAGAAATCCGAACCGCCTTTTCGCAGGGTTGCGTCCCGCGGGATGTCCCGCTTGTTTTCCCCGACCGGCCGCCATGATCTCCTCCCTCCGCCAGCGCTACAATGCCGCGTTCACCGAAGCGCGCTACACGGCGTTCACGGCGGAACTGAACAAGGCGGTTTACTGGCCGGTTGATTTCCGCGTGGCGGAATCGCCGCTGTTCCTCGACGAGGCCACCACGCGCGCGCTGATCCGCGCCTCGGATGACATCATCGGCCAGCTGGCCAAGCCGGCCTTCCGGGTCCACGCAAAGACCGCCATCCCCCATGGCCTGGCGGTGCCCAACGAAACCGAGTGGCCGCACTTCCTCGCCGTAGATTTCGCGCTGTGCCATGACGCCTCCGGCCAGGTGTTGCCCCAGCTCATCGAGCTGCAGGGTTTCCCGACCGTCGCCTGCTGGCAGGCCCTGCTGACCGGCACCTACAAGAAGCATTTCCCCGAGATCCCGGCCGAATTCACGCCCTACTTTGGTGGAGCCCGCGCTCCGCGCGGGTTTTTGGCGGCCAGCGACCCAAGTCAACCCGCGCGGAGCGCGGGTTCCACCTACGAAGAGCAGGAAGAACAATACCTCGCCGACCTCCGCCACGCGATGGTCGGCGGCTGCCTGCCGGAGAACACGGTGTTGCTCGAGATCACGCCGGACCAGCAGAAGACGCGCGTGGATTTCGCCTGCACCCACGCTTTTCTCGGCATCAAGCCGTTGTGCGTCACCAAGGTCCTCAAGCGCGGCCGGCAGCTGTTTTATCCTTCCGGCGGCCGCGAGGTGCGCATCGAGCGCATCTTCAACCGCGTCATCTTCGACGAGTTGCTGCGCAAGAACCCGCCGATGAAGTTCAGCTTCTTCGACGACCTCGACGTGCAGTGGGCCGGCCACCCCAACTGGTATTTCCGCATCAGCAAGCACACCCTGCCCTACCTCAAGAGTCCGTATGTGCCCGACTGCCGCTTCGTCTCCGACTTCATGGTGGGAGGGGTTTTACACCCCGACTCTTTGCCGGCCGACCTGGAAAACTACGTCTGCAAGCCGCTCTACTCCTTCGCCGGTCTCGGCGTGGACATCGCACCAACGCGCGAGAAGATCGCCGCGATCGAGAAACCGGCCGAGTGGCTCCTGCAACGCAAGGTGACCTACGCGCCCGTGATGGAGACGCCCGACGGCCCGGCCAAGGCAGAGGTGCGGCTCATCTACGCCGGCGACGGCACCGGCATGCCGAAACTCGTCAACCAGCTCGTGCGCCTGACCAAGGGTGCGATGCACGGCGTGGATTTCAACAAGGGCCGCACCTGGGTCGGCGCGAGCGCGGGCTTCCACGCGCCGGTGTGAGTTGGTGTTTATTCATGTAGGTTGCCCGCTCGCGGGCAACGTGGCGCGCAAGCGCGCCACCTACAAATTGGAGGCGGGGCCATCAGCCCCGCAGGTTAACGCGTTCGAAACCCATGCCTCGCGGGACTGATGGTCCCGCCTCCACCAAAGTGGACAAAGAAAAGAGCCGCGGTGCACCCCTGCACCGCGGCTCATATGCACACACTCTGCCTTGCGACAGAAGCTGGTTGGAGGCTTAGAAGCGGAAGTTTGTTCCGATCGTGAACGACGTATTCTGGTCGTCGTCGCGGTCGATGCCGCCCGTGACGGACCACTGGCTGTCCACCCAGTAGTTGGCCTTCACGCCGTAGGAGACCGCGCCGCTGCCGGCGAAGTCCGGGGCGTCGGCATACTTGATGAACGGCGTCACCGTGACGGCCGGGGCCAGCTGGAACTCGGCGCCCACGCCGACGCCCCAGACAAAGGAGTTGTCGGAGGAGCCATAGCCGCGCTGCCACGCAAAGCCGCCGCCCGCCTCGACGTAGGGCTTGCCCCACGCGAAGACGTTGCTGAAGGCGCGCAGGCCGGCCGTGAGGCTCTGCTGGTTCAGGCGGTCGCCCGCGAAGAGGCCCGTCTGCGTCCAGTCATAGCTGAACACGGCGTCGAGGCCGGCGTTGAGCGGCTGGTTGAAGCCGAAGCTGAAGTTGTCGGCATGAACCGGCGCATCGAGGTCGATGTAGCTGTAGGTCAGGCTGGCGTATTGCTGGCCCAGCAGGCCCTGGCCGACCGCAGTGGTCGACTCCAGGGGCTTTTGGTCGGCGAGCGGCACGTCGGCCCGCGCGAACGTCGCGAGGCTGAGGGCCGCCGCGGCGGAGATGAGGAGATTCTTCAGAATGTGGTTCTGTTTCATAGTATTTGGTTTGTTGGCGCCACCGCGCACAAAGCACGCGGCAACGCCCACAGAGAACCCGGCGGGGCGACAGTGTTCCGCGCCGGAAAAACTTCGCCGGGTTAAACATATTTTTTCGGAACCGGCCCCGGCGCACGCTGTCCGCCCGGCGCCTTTCCGGGGATTTTCCACTACTTGCCTATGGGGCGGTCCTGGCTAGGCTCTGTCTCCCATGAAAGCCCTCCGTTACCTCCTCCCCCTCCTTGCCATGTTCTCCTTCACGAAACTTTTCGCCGAGCCGCTCAAGGTCGGCGATGACGCCCCGGTCATTTCCGCCGTCACCGACACCGGCGCCACCCTCAACCTCGGCGACGTCTACAAGGCCAACGCCTACACCGTCGTCTGGTTCTACCCGAAGGCCCTCACCGGCGGCTGCACCAAGCAGGGCTGCTCGCTGCGCGACGCCAGTGCCGAGCTCACCAAGCACGGTGCCGCGGTCGTCGGCGTCAGCACCGACACCGTCGAGAAGCAGAAGGAGTTCAAGGACACGAACCACTTCCCGTTCCCGCTGCTCGCCGACACCGACAAGAAGGTCGTCAAGGCCTTCGGCCAGTCGGCCATGATGTTCGCCTCGCGCGAGTGCTACGTCATCAAGGGCGGGAAGATCGTCTACAAGGACACCGGCGTCACCGACAAGCAGGCCGACAACGTCCTGGCCTTCCTCGCCAGCGACAAGAAGAGCTGAGCGATCTGCGCAGCATCAAATTGTAGGGCGGGGCCGCTGACCCCGCCTTTTTTCGGTTCGGAATGCAGGGCTGTCGCTCGTCGACGTGCCGTGCCACAGCAAAACACTCCCCGCCGGCCCCGCTCACCGGCACGGAATCTACCGCCTGTCCGGAAGGCATTGATTCGAAGTTGGCGTAGGTCGAAAGCGCGACGGCACGTCGACGAGCGACGGCCCTACATTAAAGGCCCCTACAAATCCGCGTCATCCACCGGAGCCAGCACCTCCGCCCGCGGGTCGTGCCGCGCGCGCTCGATCCAGTCATGGAACAGCCGCATCTGCCCGAGCCACTCCGGCGGCAGCGGCGCCGCCACCAGGTCGATGACGCGCCAGTCACCCTTCTCGTCGGTGACGACGTTGCGGTCATGCGTGTCGGCCACGAGCCAGGGCACGCCGTCGAGGAACGCCAGCCGCGGGTGGTCGCGGTCGGCACGGAGAAACCGCGAGGGGATCGGGATCAGCCGCTCCGGGTCGAGGCCGGAGACATTCGTCTGCTCCGGCAGCGCGCGCCCGAGGGTTTGTTTCGCCACGAGGATGCCCTCGGGCGTGATGCCCGCGATCTCCGTGGGCATGCCAAATTCATGGATAAGCCGCAGCTTCTCGAACAGCATGTGGTAGCTGCCCGGCACGGCGGTGGCCGTCAGCAGGTCGCCCTCGCCGCGGCTGAAGGCGAAGGTCGCCCCGACATCACCGCCCTCGCGGAACAGGAAAAACTTGTAGACCGACTGCCGGGCGTCGACGAACGCCAATGCCTCCACGCCGCCGCCGATGCGACGCAGCTGCACCGTGTTGGCCTCGAAGGGGTCCTCGACCTCCGCGCTGAAGCCAAAGTCCTCCAGCCGCACCAGCGGCAGGGTGGCCCGGAAGTCCCGGATGGCCTGGCCCAGGGCGGCCCATTCGCCGCCGGTCATCTCCAAAAGCCCTACTTCGTCTTCCTCGGCGAGGACGAGAGTGCGGTCTTTATCTGTTGCGATAGAGCATTGGGCTGCTTTTTCGCCCAACTGATCGAGCGCCCGAAGTCGTTGCCTGTGACCGTCCAGAACAGCGGTCCATCCTTCCGGGCCGGGGAGGAGGGGGCCTTCGAGGAAGGTTTCTCGTCCGGTGAAGGGGTCTGGGGGCTGCATTTGTCGGTCACGCGCCCAAGGTCGCGACGGCCGCGCCCGAACGCAAAAACTATTTATACGCAGGGTGTTCACAGCGGAAAGGGCTGGCGAGTCCGCAATGCGTTGTCATCGCGAGGCCCGTCTGCGGTCCGTGGCGATCCAGTTGGATTGCTTCCGCCTTCGCCAAGGCTACGGCGGACACGGTCGTCGCCAAGCTCCTCGCAATGACCCAAGGGTTTGTAACGTCCGCAAGCTTGCGGAGGGCCAAATTAGCCGAAAACCTCTCGCTTGACACCCCCCGCCCCCTCCCGCGAATCTGACCCTCTTTTTGCCATAAATCTATGAAGCCTACATTCCGCCCGCATCGCAAGAAACGCGCCCGCAAGATCGGTTTTCGCGCCCGCAAGGCCACCCGCGGTGGCCGCAAGGTCCTCGCCGCCCGCCGCCGCAAGGGTCGCAAGCGTCTCACGGTCGTCTGAGGATGCACCTCCGCGCCGGACAGCGCCTGCGGCGTAACGCCGACTTTGGCGCCGTCCGCGAGCGGGGCCGCCGCCTCGATTGCGGCGCCTTCCTCCTGACCTGGGCCCCGCGCCCGGGTGCCGAGCCGTCCGCTCCCGCCCGCGTCGGGGTCGTCGCCTCCCGGGCCTCGGTGGGCAACGCCGTCCACCGCAACCGCGCCAAACGCCGCCTCCGCGCCATTTTTCGCAAGCACCAGGCCCTCGTCCCGCCGGGCCTCGACCTCGTCCTCACCGCCCGCGCCGCGCTCCTCCGGATGGAGTTCGCCGAGGTGGAACAAAGATTCACCGCCGCCTGCCTGAAGCTCGCGCCGAAACCCGCCTGATGTCCGTTCACCGCCCGACCCTCGTCGATCTCCCCGCCCGCGCCGCGAGCGGGCTGGTCTGGGTCTACCAGAAGACGGTCTCGCCGGCGCTGGTCGTGCTCGACCCGACCGGCGGCTGCCGCTTCGCGCCGACCTGCTCGCACTACGCCCGCGGGGCGCTGGCCGAGCACGGACTGATCTTCGGCACCGCCCTTACGCTGCGCCGGCTCGCCAAGTGCGGCCCGTGGCACCCGGGCGGCGAGGACCCGGTGCCGGCGCGGGCCCGGCCCGTCTGCACCAAGGTTTCCGCCCATTAATTCCCTTTTTCATGGATAAAAAGAACACAGTCATCGGGGTGCTCCTCCTCGTCGCCGCCATGGCGAGCTTCTACTTCAGCGCGCGTTACGCGCCCCAGCAGCCGGTGCGCCCGGCCGCCCCGGCCACCACCAGCGGCAGCCCGCTGGCGGCCAACGAGGCGCCCGCCACCGGCCCGGCCAGCTCGCCGAGCGACGCCACCCTCACGGCCTCGGTCGCCTCCTCCCTGGCCCCGGCCGAGTTTGTCACGCTCGCCAACGAGTTCATCGCGGTGAAGTTCACCAACCACGGCGGCGCCATCGACTCCATCGCCCTGCTCAAGAAGGCCGCGCACCTCGACGCCAAGGGCAAGACGACCGCCGAGCGCTACACCCTCAACGCCAGCCAGGCCGCCCCCGCGCTGAGCCTCGCCGACTTCCCCGGCGCCGACCGCGGCATCGCCTACACCCTCGTCTCGCAGACCGCCACCGAGGTCGTCTACCGCGCCGTCACCCCGAGCCTCGAGGTCACCCGCCGCTACTCGCTGGCCAGGGCCCCCGGCCTCGACGACTACCAGCTCCGCCACGAGACCACCTTCCGCAACCTGACGGCCGCCCCGCTCGCCCTGCCGCGCGCCGTCTTCAACCTCGGCACCGCCACGCCGCTCAGCGAGGTCGACACCGGCATCTACCTCAACGTCGGTTACTTTGACGGCGAGGACGCCTCGTTCGTCCAGCGCGACGAGCTGGCCAGCGCCGGCTTCTTCAGCTCGGCCCCGCCGCCGACCCACCTCGACAAACCCGCCGCCATCCGCTGGGCCTCCGTGAAGAACCAGTTCTTCGCGATGATCCTCACGCCCGACCAGCCGGGCAACGGCGTGCGCATCGAGCGCGTGAAGGTCAACCCGCTCCTGCCCGCCGAGAATCGCTCGGCCTACGGCGTCACCGCCTACGCGCAGTTCGACCTCAAGCCCCTCGCGGCCGGCGCCAGCACGACCTTCGGCGCCAGCTACTACGCCGGGCCGAAGGAATACAAGCGCTTCGCCAACGCCGACATCTTCAAGCACCACGAGGAAAAGGTCATGCAGTTCAGCAGCGGCATCGGCAAAATCTTCTTCTCCGGCGTCTTCGCGCCCCTGCTCCTCACCATCATGACGTGGGTGCACTCGATCGTGCCGAGCTGGGGCTGGGCCATCGTCATCACCACCCTCCTCCTGAAGATCGTCTTCCTCCCGCTCACGCTGGCCGCCTCTCGCTCCGCCAAGCGCATGTCGAAGCTCCAGCCGCACATGGCCGCCATGCGCGAGAAATATAAGGACAATCCCCAGAAGATGCAGACGGAGACGCTGCGCCTGTTCAAAGAGAACAAGGTCAACCCGGTCGGCGGCTGCATCCCGATCCTGATCACGATCCCGTTCTTCATCGGCTTCTTCACGATGCTGCAGAGCGCGTCCGAGCTGCGTTTCGCCTCGTTCCTGTGGGTGAATGACCTGGCCGCGCCGGACACCATCTACAGCTTCGGCACCGTCACCCTGCCGCTGCTCGGCCTGACCCATCTCAACATCAACATCATGCCCGTGCTCATGGGCGCGACGATGATCTACCAGATGAAGCTCACCCCGACGCCGACCACCGACCCGGCGCAGCAGATGATGTTCAAGATCATGCCGTGGATCTTCACGCTGTTCTGCTACACCTTCGCCTCCGGCCTTGCGCTCTACTCGACGATCAACGGCCTCTTCACCATCGGACAGCAGATGGTCATCAACCGGATGCCCGAGCCCGACCTGCCGATCAACAACGGCGGCGCCAAGCCCGCGGCCGGCGGCGGCATGAAGAACGTCACGCCGCCCAAGAAGAAAAAGTGAACCCAAAGCCCGGCGCTCGCCGGGCTTTTTTATGCCCGCTCATCAAGGTGGAACCCGGCCTCCGGACGGGTTTTCAGGGTGCACGCATGAAGCCCAGGCCGCCTGCGCAGGCTTGAACCAACCCGGCCGGAGGCCGGGTTCCACCTTGTTTCACCGGCCCGCGCTGAAATGGGCCGCTTGCTTGGTCAGCGTCTTCTCGAGGCTGCCGCAGACGAGCTCGCACAGCTTCGGGATGGTCGGGTCGCTGATCCGGTAAAAGACCTGGAGCCCCTCCTTGCGCCGGTCGAGCACGTGCGCCGCGATCAGTGTCTGCAGGTGACGCGAGATGTTGGCCTGCGTGCCGCCCGTGGCCTCGACGAGATCCGTCACGTTCTTCTCCCCGTCGAACAGGGCCTGGATGAGCCGCAGCCGCATGGGCTCCGCCAGCACGGCGAAGCGGCGGGCGACGATCTCCAGGGCTTGGTCGTTGAGCACGGGATGGCGGGACATGACCGACAGCAAAAGCCGGCTTGACCTTTTGGCAACTATATACGTATTTGCTCATATACTAGTATGAAAACCGAGAACCTCATCCGCGTCCTCGCCGGCTCCATGACGCTCCTCAGCGTGGCGCTGGCGCATTTCGTGAGCCCCTGGTGGCTGCTCCTGGCCTGCTTCGTCGGCCTGAACCTCATCCAGTCCGCCTTCACCGGCTTCTGCCCGCCGACCCTCGTCCTCCGCAAGCTCGGCTGGGTCGACGCCAACGACGTCATCCACTGGGGCGGCCAGGGCAAATGATCCCCGCCATGCCCGCCCGTTCCTGGTTTCTCCTGCTGGCCCTGCCGGCGATCACCGCCTGCAGCCGCCAGGCGACCGGCACCACCGCGGCCGAGGCCCCGCCGGTGACGGTCCGTGTCGCCAACGTGGCCGCCGAGTCGGTGCCGGTGCTGGTCGAGTCGCCCGCGACCGTGCGACCGGCCGAGCGCGCCAGCATCGCCGCCAAGCTGACCGGCTCCGTCGCCTCCTTCCCCCACGGTCTCGGCACCGCCGTGGCCGCCGGTGATGTCCTCATCACGCTCAGCGCCCCCGAGACCGAGGCCCGCGTCCGCCAGGCCCAGGCCCAGCTGGCCGAGGCCGAGCGCAACGCGACCCGCCAGCGCACCCTGGTTTCCACCGGCGTGAATCCGGCCGACTCCCTGCGCGACGCCGAGGACCGCCTGCGCTACGCCCAGGCCGCCGCTGCCGAGGTCGAGGCCCTGCTGGCCTACGCCACCGTCCGGGCGCCCTTTGCCGGGGTCATCACCGAGAAGCATGTCCTGCCCGGCGACCTCGCCACCCCCGGCCTGCCCCTATTGGTCCTCGAATCGACGCAGCATCTCCGCGCCGAGGGCACGATCCCGGAGAAGGCCGCCGCCACCCTGCGTCCCGGCGCCGTGGTCAGCGTGCTGCCCGATGATGCGGCCGCGCCCGTGGCGGGACGTCTTGATGAAATTTCCGCCGCCGCCGATGCCGTCAGCCGCAGTGTGCTCGTCAAGGTTTCCCTGCCCGCCGGCACGGTGCGCTCCGGCCAGTTTGTGCGCCTGCAGGTCGCGAGCGGCACCGCGGAGGCTTTGTTCGTGCCGGCCGACGCGGTCACCCGCTTCGGCCAGATGGAACGGGTCTTCGTCATCCAACAAAACCGCGCGATCCTCCGGCTCGTGAAGACCGGCCGCACCACCGGCGGCCGCGTCGAAATCCTTGCCGGCCTGAACACCGGCGAGCTTGTCGTCATCGCGCCTCCCGCCGCGCTGCGCGACAGCCAGCCGGTCATCGTCCAGCCATGAGCCAGCCCGGCGCCAATCCCCCGCCCGGCTTCGCCGCCCGGCTGGCCGCGATGTTCATCGATTCGCGCCTCACCCCGCTGCTGGTGCTGGCCTCGCTGCTGCTGGGCGTTTTCGCCGTGATCATGCTCCCGCGCGAGGAGGAGCCGCAGATCAAGGTCCCGATGGTTGACGTTCTCGTCGCCATGCCCGGCGTGACCGCCCACGAGGTCGAGAACCGCGTCACCCGCCCGATGGAGAAGCTTCTCTGGGAGATTCCCGGCGTCGAATACCTTTACTCCACCTCCAGCCCCGGCCGCTCGCTGGTCATCGTCCGCTTCAAGGTCGGTTCCGACCTCGAGCAGAGCCTCGTGCGCCTCAACCAGAAGCTGCAGGCCAATTACGACCGCATCCCGCCGGGGGTCAGCGCCCCGCTCATCAAGCCGCGCACGATCGACGACGTCCCCGTCGCCGCCCTCACCCTGCACAGCCGCACCCACGACCATCTCACCCTCCGCCGCCTGGCGGCCCAGCTCGACGACGCGGTCAAGGCGCTGCCCGACGTGGCCGAGACCACGCTCATCGGCGGCGTCCGCCGGCAGTTGCGGGTGCAGGCGGACCCCGTGAAGCTCGCCTCGCGCCAGCTCACCCTCGACGACCTCGCCGCCGCCCTTCGCGCCGCCAACGCGCGCAGCCAGGACGGCACGCTCGCCACCGCCAACCGCGACCTGCTCATCGAAACCGGCGCCTATTTCCGCGACGCCGACGACGCGGCCGGCCTGGTGCTCGGCACCTGGGACTCCCGCCCGATCTTCCTTCGCGATGTCGCCACCGTGACCGACGGCCCGGCCGAGCCGACCGACTACGTGCTATTTGGCCGTCCCGGCGGCGAAGAGGAGGAGGCCGCCGTCACCCTCAGTGTCGCCAAGCGGCCCGGGGCCAACGCCGTCACCATCGTCCGCGCCCTGCAGGACACCGTCGCGCGCCTCCGCGGGGTGCTCCTGCCGGCGGACGTCGAGGTCACCTTCACCCGAGACTACGGCGCCACCGCGAGCGAGAAGTCCAACGAACTCCTCCTCCACATGGGCATCGCCGTCTTCGGCGTGGCCCTGCTCATCCTGTTCTTCCTCGGCTGGCGCGAGTCGCTGGTCGTGCTGCTGGCGATCCCGGTGACGCTCGGGCTGACGCTGCTGGTTTTCTATCTCTACGGCTACACGCTGAACCGCATCACCCTCTTTGCGCTGATCTTCTCCATCGGTATCCTGGTGGACGACGCGATCGTCGTCGTCGAGAACATCGTGCGCCACCAGCGCCTGCCCTCGTCCCGCGGCCGTTCGCTCCAGGCGATCGCCGTCGAGGCCGTGGGCGAGGTCGGCAACCCGACTGTGCTGGCCACCTGGGCCGTCATCGCGGCCGTGCTGCCGATGGCCTTTGTCGGCGGCCTGATGGGTCCCTACATGCGCCCGATCCCGGTCGGCGCCAGCGCGGCCATGCTGTTCTCGCTCGTCGTCGCGTTTACGGTGACACCCTGGGCCGCGCTTCGCGTCCTCCGCCGCCACCTGCCCGGAGACGCCGCGGGTGCAGGCCCTGACGACGACCACGCCCCGGCGGACTTCTTCACGCGGCTCTACCATCGCATCATGGACCCGATGATCGCCCGTGCCCGCTGGCGCTGGACCTTCCTCGCGATCGTGGCCGGGCTGCTCCTTGCCGCCATGGGTCTCGTCGGGCTCGGCATCGTGCAGGTCAAGATGCTGCCCTTCGACAACAAGTCCGAGTTCCAGGTCATCCTGGACATGCCCGAGGGCACGACGCTCGAGGAGACGACCCGCGTGGCCCGCGAACTCGCCGCCGCCCTCCGCCCCGAGCCCGAGGTGCGCGACTACCAGATCTACGCCGGCACGGCCTCGCCCTTCAATTTCAACGGCCTGGTCCGCCACTACTTCCAGCGCCGCGGCGCCAATGTCGCCGACCTGCAGGTCAATCTCCGCCCGAAGCACGAGCGCTCCGCCCAGAGCCACGACATCGCCGTGCGCGTCCGCCCGCGCCTCGCGGCCATCGCGGCGAAACACGGCGGCGCCATCGCCATCGCCGAGGTGCCGCCCGGCCCGCCGGTGCTCCAGACCCTGGTGGCCGAGATCTACGGCCCGACCGAGGACACCCGCCTCGCCCTCGCCGGCCGCGTCAAACAGATCTTCGAGGGGACCAAGGGCGTGGTGGATGTCGACTGGTATGTCGAGGAACAGCAGCCGACCGTCCATCTCCGGGTCGACCGCACCAAGGCCGCGTTGCACGGCATCAGTGTCGACACCATCGCCCGCACCATCCGCACCGCCGTCACCGGCGCCCGGGTCGACCTGCTCCACCAGCCGCTCGAACGCGAGGACGTGGACATCCGCCTCGAATTGCCCCGCCCGCTCCGCAGCCGGCCCGAGGATTTGCTCGCGCTCCAACTGCGCTCCGACCACGACGACATCATCCGCGCCGGCGAGCGCCCGCTCATCCCGCTCGGCGAACTCGTCACGCTCGAGCGCACCGCCGGTGAACGGAACCTCTACCGCAAGAACCTCCGCCCGGTCGTCTATGTGACCGGCGACGTCGCCGGCGCGGTGGCCAGCCCGGCTTACGCGCTCTTCGCCATGAACCGCGAGCTCGCGAAACTCGACGGCCGCGACTTCGGCGGCACACGGCCGGCGGTCGAGCTCTACAATGCCAGCCAGCCCGACAGCGAACTCGAGCCGGCGATCAAGTGGGATGGCGAGTGGCACGTGACGCTGGAGGTCTTCCGCGACCTCGGCCTGGCCTTCGCCGCCGTGTGCATCCTGATCTACATGCTGATGGTCGGCTGGTTCAAAAGCTACGTCACGCCCTTCATCATCATGGTCGTGATCCCGCTGTCGCTCATCGGCATCCTCCCGGCCCACGCGCTGATGGGGGCGTTCTTTACCGCCACCTCGATGATCGGCTTCATGGCCGGCGCCGGCATCGTCGTCCGCAACTCGATCATCCTCGTCGATTTCATCGAGCTGCGCCGCAGCCACGGCCTGCCGCTGGCCGAGGCGGTCGTCGAGGCCGGGGCCGTGCGCTTCCGCCCGATGCTCCTCACGGCCCTGGCGGTCATCGTCGGGGCGTCGGTCATCCTCGCCGACCCGATCTTCCAGGGCCTGGCGCTCTCGCTCATGGCCGGCGAAGTTGCCTCGCTGCTCATCAGCCGCTTCGCCGTGCCGGTGCTTTATTTCATGATCAATCAAGGCGCCGCCCCTCTCCCCGCCAGCTCAACCCCCAACCCCTGAATCCCATGAAAGCCAATGTCGGCGGTTTCGACCGCGTTCTCCGGGCCCTTGTCGGCCTGTCCCTCCTCGGTGCCGGCTTATACTTCAAAAGCTGGTGGGGCCTCGTCGGCCTCGTGCCGCTTTCCACCGCCATCTTCCGCTTCTGTCCGGCCTACCTGCCGATCAGACTGAATACCTGCGGGCTCAAGAAGGATTAAGCCGGGCGGCTACCGGCGATAAACCAGCATGCGGAGTGCCACCGGGCTGCGCATGGATTGGCATTTGCTGGTCCCGGTGACGGAACGGCCGCCGGGGTATATACTAGGGGGATGAAAACCGCCCTTACCCCCTGGCTGGCCCCGTTGCTGTGGGCCGGCCTGCTGGCCGCCACGCCGGATAATCCGGAGCTCCAGCGCAAGTTCATCTGGATGGATGCCGCCGATCCGGCCGCCGCCGAAATCCGCCGCGTCGCCGATCCCGTGATCCAGCAGGCCGGCAGTCGCATGCTCAGCGAGGTCAACCGCGTGCTCGCCAAGAAGGGCGCGGAGGCCGGCATCGACGACCTCCACCTGAAGGAATGGAAGCCCCCGGTCGCCGCCCCCGGCCAGCCCCGGGTCACCGCGGTCAGGCGCACCAGCCTGCGCGTCCGCAATCCCGCCAGCCTGCCCGACAACGCCGACCTCGCCGCGCTGCTCTCCATCCAGACCGCGATGGCGGATGGCAACACGCCCCCCGGTGTGCTCGTGCAGCGGCTTGAGGCCACCGGCGGCCTGCCCGCCGAGTGGCGCGTTTACCGTCCCATGATCACCACCGCGGCCTGCCTCGCCTGCCACGGCCCGGTCGACACGCTCACGCCGGGCGTGAAGGCGAAGCTCGAGCGGCTTTATCCCGGGGACAAGGCGACGGAATACGCCGCAAATGAATGGCGCGGCGTCATCCGCGTCTCCATCGTGGCGCCCGACGAACCCGCCCCCAAGAAAACCCCCTGATCCCATGCGCCGCCTCCTCCTGCTTCTCACCCTTGGTTTTTCCACCGCCTTCGCCGCCGAGGTCGCGAAGATCGCCCCGGCCGCCGCCGCGCAGCTCGTCGCCGACGGCAAGGCCGTGCTCGTCGACATCCGCGAGCCCGCCGAGTGGGCCGAGGCCGGCGTGGCCGCGCCCGCCGTGCTGCTGCCGAAGAGCGATTTCGACAGCGACAGGAAGCAGTGGAAGGACTTCCTGACCAAGGTCGGCGACAAACAGATCATCCTCTACTGCCGTTCCGGCCGGCGCGCCGACGCCGTCGGCCAAACGCTCGCCGCCGAGGGCCGGTCCGTCGCCAATGCCGGCGGCATGAAGGACTGGGTCGCCGCGGGCTTGCCGGTCCGCGAAGCCAAGCCGTAAGCGGCCCGCCTCAGGGTTCCATCTTCGCGCCGGCCTTCACCCACGCGGCGAGCACCGCGCGCTCCTGCTCGGTGATCTGCGTGACGTTGCCGAGCGGCATGATGCGCGTGACGATCACCTGCTGGTAAAGGCGCGGGGCGTTCTGCACGAGATCCGCCGGCGTGTGCAGCAGCACGCCCGCCTGCGGCTGCGTGTAGCCGGGATAGGTCGGCTGCGGCGAATGGCACATGATGCAGCGCGAGCCGACGATCGCGCGCACACGGTTGAAGGTGACCTCGCCCTCGACCGGCGGCAGCTCGACCACCCGCGGCTGCGTCCACCACGCGACGACCGCCAGGAGCGCGGCGCCGAGCGCGGGATAACCCCACGCATAGACGCCCTTGTGCTTGCGGTTGAAGAAATGCCGGATCGCCGCGCCCGCCGCCATCATCAGCACGAGGATCGCCCAGTTGTAAGCGTGCGAATAGGTCGAGGCGTAGTGGTTGCTGATCATGATGAACAGCACCGGGAGCGTGAAGTAGTTGTTGTGGACGCTGCGCTGCTTGGCGCGCTTGCCGTCCTCAGGGTTCGGCGACTGGCCCGCGCGCATCGCCGCCACCATCCGCTTCTGGCCGGGGATGATGATGAAAAACACGTTGGCCGCCATGATCGTGCCGATGGCGGTGCCGACGTGGATGAACATCGCGCGGCCGCCGAGCAGGTGCGACAGCCCCCAGGCCAGCACGCCGATCAGGACAAAAACCACGAGGCCGAGCAGCCCCTCGCGTTTGCCCAGCGGCGAGCGGCAGAGCAGGTCATAGACGAGCCAGGAGCCCGCCATGCTGGCGGCGCCGATGCCCACGGCCTGAAGCGGGGTGAGGGGCATGACGTTGCCGTCGATCATCATGGTCCCCGCCTTCAGCCAGTAAACCAGCACTAGCAGCGCGGTGCCCGAGAGCCAGGTCGTGTAGGCCTCCCACTTGAACCAGTGCAGTTTCTCCGGCCGCGCCGCCGGGGCCACCAGGTATTTCTGCGGGTTGTAGAAGCCGCCGCCGTGCACGGCCCAGAGCTCGCCGCCCACGCCCTTCTTCGCTGCGTCGGAGCCCGGGGGCGGCGCGTCGAGGCTGTTGTCGAGCCAGATGAAGTAGAACGACGACCCGATCCACGCCACGCCGGCGATGATGTGCAGCCACCGCACCAGCATGCTCAGGAACTCCAGGTAGTGCGCGTCCATGTTCGGTGCGGGCCATGCAAGCAACCGCCACGCCAGTGGCAACGCCGATTACCCCGGGCCGGCCGCAGCCCGCGCCCTGAGATTGGCAACCCATGCGCAGCGAACCGGGCCCCGTTGGTGCTACCTTTTCCCGCAGCATCCCGCCGTGCTGCGTCCGCCATGAACGCCGCCGAGCCACCCGCCCCGCCCGATCCGATCCGGATCATCCAGCCGTGCTCGGAGGCCTGCACCTGTTTCCGGCCGCTGCCGGACGGCCGCTGGCCGGACTTCGGGCTGTGCCGCAACCCCGCGTCGCCTTTCCACGGCTCCGTGGTGCGCACCGGTCGCGAATGTCCGCGCTACCGGACGGACCCGCCGCCGCGCCATCCCGGCGCCGGCTGAACGCCGGTCACCCGCGCCAGTTTTTCAACCGCACCGCCTGCACGAGGCACACGCAGTCCTCGCCGTCCTCGGTGTGCAGCCAGTGCAGGTCGAGCTCGGGGAAGGCCGCGTCCATCGCGGCGCGCAAGCCGCCAACCTCCAGCACCACGATGCCGTGCGGCTGCAGGCGCTCGCGCGCCTGGCGCAGGAGCTTGCGGATGATGTCGAGCCCGTCCTTGCCGCCGTCGAGCGCCATGGCCGGCTCCTGCTTGAATTCCTCGGGCAGGCCGCGGAGCTCGCGCGTCGGCACATAGGGCGGGTTGCTCAGGATCAGGTCGTATTTCACCGGCGGCACGGCGTCGAAGACGTCGGAATGGAACAGCTGCACGCGTTTCCCCAGGCCGTGCATGGCCACGTTGAACTTCGCCACAGCCATCGCGTCGGGCGACAGCTCGATGGCGTCGACCTTCGCGTCCGCAAACTGGTGCGCCAGCAAAATGGCGAGGCAGCCGGTGCCGGTGCAGACGTCCACGGCGCGCTTCACCGGCTTGCCCGGCGGGAGCCACTGCGGGATCTGCTCCGGCAGCAGCTCGAGGAAATAGGAGCGCGGGATGATGACGCGCTCGTCGACGTAGAAGCGGTGTTCGCCGAGGAAGGCCTCGCGCGTCAGGTAGGCGGCGGGAACATGGTCCTCGGTGCGGCGGCGGATCACCTCGGTCACACGGGCCCGTTCGTCCGCCGTCAGCTTGCGGCGCAGGACGGCGGGCTTGCTGTCGAGCGGCAGGTCGAGGGTGCGGAGCAACAGGTAGAGCGCCTCGTCATGGGCATTCGTCGCCACCTGCCCGAGCGCCACGTTGTGCCGGGCGTAGGCGCGCTGCGCGCGCTCGAGCCACTCGCCCAGGGTTGTCGGGGTGGCCGCCATGGTGTGGTCAGAGCGCGATCTGCTCCATGATCAGGTAAAACGGCAGCGCCACCAGGCCCTGCAGGATGCCGAAGACCATGGCGACCGGCTTGAGGTTGATCAGGATGATGATCACGAGCCCGCTCCAGCGCGCGATGTTCAGGTAGGCCTCCTCGGAAATGTAGCCGAGGTGCCGCAGCAGGCCGCCGGCTGGCAGCGGCGGCAGCGGCAGGCAGTCGAACACCACGAGGCAGCTGTTGATGGCGATCAGCGCGCCGAAGATCCCGACGATCTGGGGATCCGCACGGTAGAGCAGCCCGCCGGCGACGGCCGCGACGAACAGCAGGATCAGGCTCATGATAAGCCCGGAGAAGCTCACGAGCACGGCACCGCCGCGCGGATTCCTGAAGTTATGCGGGTTGATGGGCACGGGCTTGGCCCAGCCGAGGAACATCCGCAGGTCCGCCCGATCCAGCGACGGCTGGAGATAAAAGATGAAGATCAGCGGCAGCGCCACGGTGCCGAGGATGTCGACATGGGGCAGCGGGTTGGCCGTCAGGCGGCCCTCCATGGCCGGCGTGCGGTCCCCGAGGCGGTTCGCCATCCAGGCCTGGGCGTAGGCGCGAAGGCACAGGCTGGCGGCCAGAATGATGAAATAAATCAGCCCATTGCGCAGGACGAGGGGATCCATGGTCGCCTATTTCTCGTCCGCTTTGCCGAGCTGGTCGAGCAAAGTTTGCTTCTGCTTCGCCAGCGTCAGCTCGGTCACCTTGCCGACGAGTGCGCGGGCCTCGTCCGCCTTGCCCTGCTTGATGAGCACGTTGGCCTGGTGGAGCCAGAGCGTCTGGTGCTCGAGCGGGGTCTCGACGCCGGCGTCGAGCTTGCGCCACAGCGCCAGCGCGTCATCCCACGGCGGGGTCTCGAGGTCGTAGTAGGCCTCGACGTGGCGGTAGGCATACGCGAAATTCGCGGGCGCCAGCTCGGCGGCGCGGGCAAAGGCCTGCAGCATCGCCTTGTCGAGCGAGGCGCGCGTGAACTGGCCGGTCTTGATGAAATCATCGCGACCCTCGGTGAGCAGCTTGCCGAGGTGGTAATGGTAGAGCGGCTGCGATGGCTCGAGGTCGATCGCCGCCATGATCCACGGCAGCGCCTCGACCAGCTTGCCATCCTCGGCGAGGAAGCGGCCGATCTCGTTTTTCACGACGGGGATTTCTTTGTCGAGCTGGTTGGCCTTGAGCAGAATGCCGACAGCCTCCTTCGTCATGCCGACCTGGCCGAGCAGCATGCCGTAGGCGACGTAGGCGGGGGCGAAATCCGGGCTCTTCTGGATGAGGATGTCGTAGCTGTTGATGACGCTCTGCAGCTCGCCGCGCAGCCAGGCCACGTCGAGGTGGTCGCCCTCCTTGTCCGCGCGGCCGAGCAGGTCGCGCTGGCGGGCGACAATGTCCCTGAGGGTTTTTTCCGCCATGGTCTCGGCGCGGGCCGGCGCCTCGGCGGCTCCCACGGGCAGCACGGCCAGCAAGGCGGCGGTCAGCAGGAGGGTTTTGAGGAAAATTCGCATGGACCTACGACACGGGCTCCGCCTGATCGTTCAAGGCTTTACGCCATATCTTATGCTGAGATGCAGCAGGATTCATAAGCCTGCCACCTCGTCTTGTAACCGGATTGCAACGTGCCAGCTGGCACCGGAGGTGCTATGGTAGGGGCAGTCGCAAGACTTTGCTTTCAAAGGACCCTCCCCAAGGACGTTCTTTGACTTTGGTTGGATCCCGCGCGAGGCCGCGGAAAATTCAACCAGGACAATTGTATAATGTTTTCTGTCGGGTTGCCGGTCGCGCCGCTTTTGCGCGCCCGGATCGCCCCAAAGCAGACTTTTGCCGCCGCCGGGTCCATTTAACCCGGCGATGGCGAAACGGGACGCAGATCTGCGGTCATTCCGGCCGGTGGTCGCGTCCTGTCCTGAACAGAAAAAAACCTCCGCCTCACCGCGGAGATTAAAACATGAACACAAAGTCCAAACTAGCCCTCAGCCTCGGTCTGCTCGTGGCGCCCCTCGCCCTCATGGCGAAATCGCCCGAGAAGGCCTATGTCGAGTCCTACCGTGGCCGCACGGACATCCCGGCTCCCCTCGCGGTCGTCACGCCCGCGCTGGAGTCCCGGTTTGCCGGGCAGCAGGTAACACTCGAGTTCGTCGTTGATGCGACGGGCAAGCCGACGCTCTTCGCGCCGGCCGCGCCCGGCGTGGACGCCGAGCTGGTGGCCGCCGTGGTGGATGCCGTCTCGCAGTGGAAATTCTCCCCTGCGCTGGTGAACGGTCTGCCCGTGGCCAAGAAAGTCGTCCTGCCGGTGAACATTGTCGACAGCTTCGACAAGTCCGCCGTCGCGATGAAGTAATAACAAAGCAAACAACCAAGGCCGTCCCCCGCGTCAGCGGGGGGCGGCCTTGTCATTTTCAGGCCGCGGGTTCGATTTTCAGCACCCGCCGCCAGAGCCACACCACCAGCCACGCCACGAGCATCGTCGTGAGCGTGTGGCTGAGGTAGTGCGCGCCCTTCAGCATCTGGTAGCCGCCCATCCACCAGCCCAGCCCGAGGCCGAACGCGAGGATGCCGTTCCGCCAGCGCCGCGTGCCGCGCACGGCAAGCAACCCCATCAGCGCAAACCCGCCGCTGGCGTGGCCCGCCGGGAAACAGCCGCCGCGGCGCGGCGGCCGCTCGTCGTCCGGATAGGGTTCGCAGAGCTTCGCGTAGGCCACGTCGCCCCCGTAACGCCGGATTTCCGAGGGGCAGAAGATGTTGGTGTATTTTTTCCCCAGCCCGGCGAGGGCGGGCACGGTCGCGATGACGAGCACGCCGAGCCAGAGGCCGCGGCGGTTGACCCGGAATTTTTCGCGCCAGCGGGCCGGGCCGGCGGCGAGCGCCAGCGTGGTGAGCGCGAACACCCAGACCAGGGCCTTCGGGCCGTTGTAGAAGATTAGCCGGCCGACGGGCTCCTTCTCGTCCACCACCCAGCGCCGGGTCTCGAAGTTGTAGAACTTGTCCTGCAGCTTCAGGTCCAGGTCGGTCAGCTCAAACAAGGCCAGCACTGCGGCCAGCAGGCCGAGGGTGATCCAGAGGGTGCGGGAGGAAACGGCGTGACCGGGGTTCATTGCGGCGAGGCTGGCGCCTTCTTCAAGCCGAGCAAGCGTTTGAAATCGAAATTCACCCGGAGCTTGGCGTTGAGTCCGATGTCATTCCCGTCGGGCCCATGGGAAAGGCGCAGCCCGACGCCGAACAGCCATTTGCCCTTGGAATTGAAGGTATACTTCGCCGGCAGCACCCACAGCACGCTCGGCCGGAGGGCGAAGACGTCGCGATTCGCGGCGGAGGTGAGCCGGGTCGTGGCATAGGTGGCTTCCAGCGCATGGGTGGTCGTGCCCCGCTCCCAGAGGACGCCGGTGGAAAAATTGACCGAGTCGTCCCCGAGTTCATTTTTCTCCAGTTCGCCCCGCGCGGCCACCGGGGTCACATCATCCACCCCGGGGCGCGCGCGAGCGGGTGTGACGCGGTGATGTAAGGCGCGATGTGCCTCAAGCCGTCCGTCACATCGATCGGCGGGCTGCCAATCGGGGTGGCGTAGTCCACGCCGACGGAGGTGTCCCACCCCGGCACAAAAATCTCCCCCAGCCGGTATTTTGTGCCGAGATGCAGGGTGGAGAATCCGCTCTCCTCGAAAAATGCCTTGGCCTTCAGCCCGTGGGAAAAATAGGCGTCCGCCTCCAGTGTGGCTTCCCAGCGAGTGGTGATGCCGTAGCGGAACCCGATCGCGGTCCGGAGATTGTCCTTCCTCGTCAGGTCCCCCACGTGCGGGTGCACGATCAGCCGCAGGGAGTGCTTTTTCTCGGTGCGCGGCAGCACGCTGTTGAACACGCCGCGCACCCGCAGGTCATCATCCGAAGGCTGGCCCTGCCCGGCGGGAGTGGCCGGGGGCGCGGAATTCGCCGCGGGCTCGGCCGCCGCCAATCCGGTGACAAGGAGCAGGGCCAGGCTGCAACGGCTGCGCCAGCGGGAAATGCGGAGGGCGATCACGGTTTGGAGGATGTGGCGGCCGGCGTCTCCAGGTAGCGGGCAAAATCCCCCGGGCTGAGCTCACGGTAAAGCTGCTGCTGGAAGAGATGGCTCGCCGTCTGGTAGTAACTGACCGCCTCGTTCGCGAAGGCTTGTTTCAGCGGCTGCTCGGTGAGCGCAAAGCTGGTGCGGTTGTAGCTATACTGGTTCTGGCGGCGCACCGGGGTGAGCACGAGGAAGTCCTCACCCTTGAGCAGGCCGAGTTTCTGGTAGGTGCCGACGAGCGCCCGCGCCTCTTTCGGGTCGGTGGTGCGGACATCCCGGCCGAAGAAGCGGCTCGGGTAGCTCCAGTTGAGCAGACCGAGCAGGGTCGGGGCGTAATCTACCTGGCTGGTCAGGGCACGGACGTGGCCGGGGGCGATCTGGCCACCGGGCGCGTAGACGATGAGCGGAATGTGGTAGTTCTGGACCGGCAGGGCCGTCTTGCCGGCGCTCGAGGCACAATGGTCCGCCACGATCACGAAGATCGTGTTCTTGAACCACGGCTTCGTTGACGCGTCCCGGATCAGCTTGCCGATGGCGTAGTCCGTGTATTTCACCGCGCCGGCCCGGCCGGATATTTTCGACGGCAGGTCGATGCGGCCCTCGGGAAAGGTGTAGGGCCGGTGGTTCGACGTCGTCATCACGAAATAATGGAACGGCTTGCCGGTGGCGTGGCTGGCGTCGGCCTCCCGGATGGTCCAGCGGAAGAGATCCTCGTCGCACACGCCCCAGACATTGGCGAAGGTGATGTCCTCCTTCGGCACGCCGGTCCGGTCGATGACGCGGTAGCCGTTGTGGCCGAAAAAGTAGTTCATGTTGTCGAAGTAGCCGAAGCCGCCGTAGATGAACGCCGTGTCGTAGCCTTTCGCGCGGAAGACGGAGCCGAGCGTGAACATGTTCTCGTTGTGCGGGCGCTTGACCAGCGAACGGCCGGGCGTGGGCGGCACGGAGAGCGTGAGTGCCTCCATGCCGCGGTCGGTGCGGGTGCCCGTCGCGTAGAAGTTGTCGAACACCAGGCCCTGCGCCGCGATCTCCGCGAGGTTGGGCGTGAGATTGGAAGCGTGGTTGAAGATGCTCAGGAAGTCCGCGCTGAGGCTCTCGACGGTGATCTGGATGACGTTCGGCCGCAGTTCGGGGCCGTCCTTCCGCACCAGGCGCAGCGTGTCGTGCGGACCATCCAACAGGGTCACTGCGGGATCACGGGCGATCTCCCGCCGCACGGTGGCGAACGCCTCGTCCACCGGGAGTGTCGAGTAGAACTGGTCATATTCGAGCTCGTTGTTCTTGAAGGCGGCGAAGAGCGACCAAAGCCCGTTCTTGCCGAGCTCGCGGTTGAAGTTGTTCTTGAAGTTCGGCAGCCAGTCGCCGTTCAGCGCCGAAGCGAACCCCAGCGGCAGCACGAACCAGAGCGCGCCAGCCTTCAGCCGCGACCTGAACGGCTCCGCCGGCGCGGCGAACCAGCGCGCGGGGAGACCCAGGCGCCACACTGCGGCGTGCAGCACCGCGGCGCCCGCCAGCACCCCGCCGATGATCAACGGCAGGTTGTAGGACTCGCGGATGTTGCCGATGACCTCGGTCGTGTAGACGAGGTAGTCCACCGCGATGAAGTTGAACCGCACGCCAAACTCGTCCCAGAACGTCCACTCGGAAACCAAGCCGAAGAGCAGGAGGTAAATGACCACGAAGCCGAAGAGGTGCGCCAAGGCCTGCTGCCAGCGGCGCTGAAACCAGCCGGCGGGGAGCAGGGTGAGCAGCACTGCGAGCGGGAGCGAGGCGAACGCGGCCGCCCCGAGATCATAGACCAGCCCCCAGCCAAAGGCGGCTACGAGGCTGAGGGTCCAAGTGACATCGTGCGCGGCCTTGATCAGCAGCGCCCCGCGGGTGAGGAATGAGATCCCCAGGAATACCGTGAAGAAGATGACCAAGCCGCCATGACGACGTTTGAGCTGCTGGGAAAAAAATCGTGTAACCGGACCTGTGGAATCGTTCAAGAGGGGGAAGGGGTGGCGGGTGCCGTGGATAGGGTAAGACTGAGTTCCAACTGTTTTCGTTCATTGTTCACTCCCGACGCGAGGCTAAACCCCGACCCCAGAGGGCGATGGCCAACACCGCGGTCGCGCCCACTATCAGGCCCGCGGGCAGGTGGTCGCGCCCCTCCGCCAGACCGATGCCCAACCCCGAGCCGGTCCAGCCCGCCACCGCATAGACCAAAGCGGCCAGACCCGTTCGCCCGCCGCATGCCGGATAAAACACCAGCGCGGTCGAGTAGACCGACACTCCCGCGACATAAAACAACCCGGCTGCGGCCGCGCTTGAAAACGTGCCGCTGATCATCAGGCAGGCCAGAAACAGGGACGCGGCGCCGAGTCCGACGATCCGCCCCAGCCAGCGCCGGTCAAAAGCCCACCCCGCGAGCACGGCGGCACCCAGGTGCACGCCGGCATTCAGCCACAGCCGGCCGCCTCCCGCCCACATGGTCTCCTTCAGCGCCGGGGTGTGCTGGATGATGAAGAACGCCGCGCTGTCGAGGCAGACGAGCACCAGGAAAATCATCACCCACGACGCGACCCCGGAGCGGGAGTAATCCCGCTCCAGCCGCAACTCCACCGCCATCCGCGGCCCGAGCGCACCGCCACCCAACATTCCCGCCGCCACCGCCAGCAGCGCGATTCGCGCCTGGGTGGTTGCGCCGGCTTCAAAGACCACGGGCAGGTTGCAAAGCGCATATGCCAGGCCGGTGCCCAGGCCGACGATCAATCCGAGGCGACCGTCTCCCACCGCCCGGCGCAGGAGCCCGGCCAGGGTCACGGTCGCCAGGCCGGTGCCCGCACCGGTCAGCAACGCGATGGCGTAAAACGCCCACGCGCCTTTCGCCGCCGGCGCCCAGGCCGCGGCGCCTGCACAGATCACCAGGCCAATCATCAGCTGACGCCGGCCGGCCGGGCGCGCCAACATCCACGCCGCCACGCTGCCTGTGATCCCGGCAAAACCCATGACGGCCATGACCGGCCGGATCACACGGGCGTCTTCACCCAGTGCAGCCAGCACCGCCTTGAGGAAGCCGAACTGGGCGAAGATCAGGAAATACACATAGACCGCCGCCACCGTGGTCACGGCAGCCAGGAGGGTTTTTCCGTCCGGCCGGTAGGTTTGGGGCGCCATGCTTGTCGCTTATGACGCACCAAGTTGCGCAGCCGGCGGCCCGTCGCGACAGGAAAATACTTGCGCCACCGCCGGGCCGGGGGCATCAAAGCGGCCCTTCATCCATGGCTCTCAACCACCACCATCACCACGTGAGCTAGCCTTCCCTCCTCGGGAAGGCCTGGAGCGCCTTGCCCGTGGCAGATGGAACCCGATTTTCCTAAACCCCGGCAGGTGCAAACCGCCGGGGTTTTTCTTTGCCCCGGTTCCAGGCCTCCCGGTGACCCGGCCGACCCACTCCACGCCTCGCCAACCTCGCCACTTTCCCTCTCACTCAATCCTCCGCCCGCCATGCCTCCCATCACCATTCCCAAAGACCGCCTCCGCCTCGCCATCCAGAAGAGCGGCCGCCTTTCCACCGACTCGCTCGACCTGCTCAAGAGCTGCGGCATCCGCGTGAAGTCCCCCAAGGAGAAGCTCCTCCTCCACTCCGAGAATTTCCCCCTCGATATCCTCTTCGTCCGCGACGACGACATCCCGCAGCTCGTCATGGACGGCGTGTGCGACCTCGGCATCGTCGGCACCAACGTGCTCGAGGAAGCCGCGCTCCAGCGCCGCACCGAGGGCCTGGCCGGCGGCTACTTCGTCGAGCGCCCGCTCGACTTCGGCGGCTGCCGCCTCGCCATCGCGCTGCCCGAGGAGAAGCCCTACGCCGGCCCGAAGGACCTGCAGGGCACGCGCATCGCCACCTCCTACCCTTACCTGACCAAACGCTACCTTGAGGAGCAGAAGATCAAGGCCGAGGTCGTGACCCTCAGCGGCTCCGTCGAGATCGCCCCGCGCCTCGGCCTCGCGGACATCATCTGCGACCTTGTGTCCAGCGGCTCCACCCTCGAGGCCAACAAGCTCCGCGCCGTCGAGACCATCTTCAAGAGCACCGCCGTCCTGCTCCGCAACGCCCGCGAGCTCAACGCCGAGAAGTCCCACGCGCTGGAGATCATGCTCCGCCGGCTCGACGGCGTGCAGAAGGCCGCCGACACCAAATACATCATGCTCCACGCCCCCAAGGCCGCGCTCGAGCAGATCAAGCGACTCCTGCCGGGCTCGGAGAACCCGACCATCCTGCCGCTCGCCGGCGACGACACGAAGGTCGCCCTGCACGCCGTCTGTTCCGAGGCCGTCTTCTGGGAGACCATGGAGTCCCTCAAGAAGGCCGGCGCCAGCAGCATCCTCGTGCTGCCCATCGAGAAGATGATGCTCTGATTCGCGCCATGGACCTCCTCGCCTGGAAAAATCTCCCCGCGTCCCGCCGCGCCGCCGCCCTCCGCCGCCCGGCCCAGTCGGCGCAGCCGGCCATCGCCGCCGCCGTGCGGGCGATCGTCGCGGCCGTGCGCCGCGACGGTGATGCGGCACTGCGCCGCTTCACGGAGAAGTTCGACCGGGTGACCCTGCGCACGCTGCGGGTGACGGAGGCCGAGTTCGCCGCCGCCGAAAAATCCCTGTCGCGCGCCGATCTCGCCGCACTCCACACCGCCTGCCGGAACATCCGCCGCTTCCACGCCGCGCAGCGGTCGAAGGACCTGCGCGTCGAGACCCAGCCGGGCATCGTCTGCGAAAAGACCGTGCGTCCCATCGGCCGCGTCGGCCTCTATGTGCCGGGCGGCAGCGCGCCTCTGCCCTCGACCGCCCTCATGCTCGGCGTGCCGTCCCAGCTCGCCGGCAACCCCGTGCGCGTCCTCTGCACGCCGCCGGACAAGAACGGCCGCATCAATCCGTGGATCCTCTGCGCCGCGCGCCTCTGTGGCATCACCGAGATCTACAAGGTCGGCGGCGCCCAGGCCATCGCCGCCATGGCCTACGGCACGGTCAGCATCCCGAAATGCGACAAGCTCTTCGGCCCGGGCAACGCGTTCGTCACCGAGGCCAAGCAGCAGGTTGCCCGCGATGCCGCCGGCGCCGCCATCGACCTGCCGGCCGGGCCTTCCGAGGTGATGGTGATCGCTGACGGAACGGCCGACGCCTCCTTTGTGGCTGCCGACCTGCTCTCACAGGCCGAACACGGCCCCGATTCGCAGGTGGTGCTCGTCACTTTCGCCAAATCCTTTGCCGCCCAGGTCGCTCTCGAAATCAAGCGGCAGCTCGCCCTCCTGCCGCGCCGCGCCATCGCCCGGCGCGCGCTGGCGAAGAGCCGTGTGATTCTCGCCGCCTCGCCCGCCGAGGCGGTCGAGATTGCCAACGCCTATGCCCCCGAGCACCTCATCCTCCAGGTGAGGAAACCGCGCGCGCTGCTGTCGAAGATTACGACCGCGGGCTCGGTTTTCCTCGGCCTCTGGACGCCCGAGTCGCTTGGCGACTACGCCAGCGGGACCAACCATGTCCTTCCGACCTACGGCTGGGCGCGCGCCTGCTCCGGCCTTGGTCTCTCCGATTTTCAGCGCACCATGACGGTGCAGGAAGCCTCCCCGCTCGGCCTGTGCCGTCTCGGCCAGGTCGTCGCCCGCCTCGCCACCGCGGAGAATCTGATCGCCCACCGGCGGGCCGTGACCATCCGCCTCCAAAAACTTGCCCGATGAGCTCCGTCGACAACGTCCTCAAACTCGTCCGCCCCGATATCCTCGCGCTGACGGCCTACAGCTCCGCCCGCAAAGAGTCGAAGGGCGGTCGTGTCTGGCTCGATGCGAACGAGAACCCGCAGACTCCTTCTGCGGCCAAACCGCTGCTCAACCGCTATCCCGAGCCGCAGCCGGCCGACCTCGTCGCGCAGCTCGCCACGCTTTACGGCGTCACCCCCGCGCAGGTGCTCGTCACGCGCGGTTCCGACGAGGGCATCGATCTTTTGCTCCGCACCTTCTGCCGGGCTGGACAGGATGCCATCCTCATCACGCCGCCGACCTACGGCATGTATGTCGTCGCCGCCGGCATCCAAGGCGCACGCACCGTCACCGTGCCGCTCATCCGCGAGAAGAACTTCGCCCTCGATGCCGACGCCGTGCTCAAGGCGGTCACGCCCGACGTTAAGCTCGTCTTCCTCTGCTCGCCGAACAACCCGACCGGCGGCCTGCTCGACCGCACCGCGGTGATGTCGCTCGTCAAATCCCTCGCCGGCCGCGCCGTCGTCGTGGTGGACGAGGCCTATGTGGATTTCTCCGGCCAGCCAAGCCTCGCAGCCGAGATTCCGGCGAATCCCAACTTGGTTGTCCTGCGCACGCTCTCGAAGGCCTACGGTCTCGCCGGCGCGCGCGTCGGCACGACCATCGCCGACCCGGCCGTCATCGCCGTGCTCCAGAAGGTCATCGCCCCCTACCCGATCCCGGCCCCCGTGCTGGTCGCCGCCCTTGCCGCCCTCACCCCGGCAGGTCTGGTCGCCGCCAAGAATTCCGTCGCCACCCTGGTTGCCGAGCGTGCGCGCCTTGCGGCCGCGCTGCCCAAGTTGCCCGCGGTCAAGCGCATCTGGCCGAGCGACGCCAACTACCTGCTCGCCGAGGTGGCCGACTCCGACAAGACCATGGCTGCCGGCCGCGCCGCGGGCGTGGTCTGGCGCGACCGCAGCAAGGACGTCCCCAATCACATCCGCATCACCGTCGGCACCGCCGAGGAAAACAACGCCACCCTGGAGGTTTTGTCCCGTGTCTAAAAAAATCCTGTTCATCGACCGCGACGGCACGCTTATCACCGAGCCGTTCGACCAGCAGATCGACCGCTTCGACAAGTTCGCGCTCGAACCCGACTGCGTCCCCGCGCTGCTCCGCCTGCGCGACGCCGGCTGGACCTTCGTCATGGTGACCAATCAGGACGGCCTCGGCACGCCGAGCTTCCGCGAGGAGGAATTCCGCCCGCTGCAGAAGCTGCTGCTCGACATCCTTTCCTCCCAGGGCATCGCCTTTGAGGCCGTGCGCGTGTGCCCGCACACCGCCGCCGACAAGTGCGACTGCCGCAAGCCCAAGCTCGGCCTGCTCACCGACTACGTGAAGGACGTGTCCTGGTCGCGCGAGCAGTCCGCCGTCATCGGCGACCGCGAGACCGACGTGACGCTGGCGCAGAACCTCGGCATCCGCGGTCTGCGCTACGACCGCAAGACGCTCGGCTGGACGGAAATCGCCCGCCAGTTCGTCGACGCCCCGCGCCGCGCCACCATTGTCCGCAACACCAAGGAGACGAAGATCACCGTTTCCCTCGACCTCGACCAGGCCGCGCCGGCGCAGCTGGCGACCGGCCTCGGTTTCTTCGACCACATGTTGGAGCAGATCGCGAAAAACGCCGGCATCGGCCTCACGATCAAGTGCGACGGTGACCTCGAGATCGACGAGCACCACACCATCGAGGATGTCGGCATCGCGCTCGGTCTGGCCATCAAGCAGGCGCTCGGCGACAAACGCGGCGTCGGCCGCTACGGCTTCGTGCTGCCGATGGACGAGGCGCAGGCGCAGGTCGCAATCGACCTGAGCGGCCGCGCCTACTTCACCTTCGACGGCAAGTTTGACCGCGAGTTCGTCGGCGAGATGCCCACGGAGCTCGTCGCCCACTTCTTCCGTTCCGTCAGCGACTCTCTCCTCGCCACGCTGCAGATGAGCGTGAAGGGCGACAACACGCACCACATGGTCGAGACGCTCTTCAAGGGCTTCGGCCGCGCCCTGCGCCCCGCCATCGCGCGCGGCGCCGGCAGCGAGATCCCCAGCACCAAGGGAGTCCTCTGATGCTGGCCATCGTCGACAGTGGCGGCGCCAACATCGCCTCCGTGCGCTTTGCGCTGGAGCGGCTCGGCATCCACAGCGAACTGACCGCGGACCCCGCCGTCATCCGCTCGGCCGAGCGCGTCATCCTGCCCGGCGTCGGCTCCGCCGCCGAGGGCATGAAGCGCCTGCAGGCCAAGGGCCTCGTCGACTGCGTGCGCGGCCTCACCCAGCCCGTCCTCGGCGTCTGCCTCGGCATGCAGCTGCTGTTCGAGCAATCCGAGGAAGGCAACACGCCCACCCTCGGTATCATCCCCGGCAAGGTCGCCCTGTTGCCTGATTCGCCCGGCATCACCGTCCCGCACATGGGCTGGAACACCCTGACCACCGGCCGCGAGGTCGGCCTGCTCGACGGCATCGAGCCGGAGTCCCGTTTCTATTTCGTGCACAGCTACGCCGCCCCGGTGAACGCCTTCACGCAGGCCAGCTGCCAGCACGGCACGCCTTTCGCCGCCATCGTGCAGCGCGCCAATTTCTCCGGCTGCCAGTTCCACCCCGAGCGTTCCGGCGTCGCCGGCGCCCGCCTGCTGCAGAACTTCGTGGAGGGCCGCGTATGAGCCGTCCGATCATTAGTAGTCTATTAGACTACCAACTGCCAGGGAGGCTGCCCTCATGATCATCTATCCCGCCATCGACCTCCGCGGCGGCCGCGTCGTGCGCCTGACCGAGGGCAAATTCGACCAGGAAAAAACCTACGGTGACGACCCGCTCGCCGTGGCCAAGGACTTCGCCGCTTCCGGCGCCACCTGGCTCCATGTCGTCGATCTCGACGGCGCCAAGGATCCGGCCAAGCGCCAGACCGCTCTCGTGCAAAAGCTCGCCCGGGAAAGCGGCCTGCGCATGCAGACCGGCGGCGGCATCCGTGATGAATCCCAGATCGCCGCGCTCCTCGCCGCCGGCGCCCAGCGCGTCATCGTCGGCAGCCTCGCCGCCAAGCAGCCCGAGTTGGTCCGCGGCTGGCTGAAACAGTTCGGTGCCGAAAAGATCATCCTGTCCCCTGACGTCCGCCTCGATGTGGCCGGCACCCCGCGGGTCGCCGCGGCCGGCTGGCAGGAAAGCACGGGCGTGGCGCTCGATGATTTCCTCAACGGTTTCCTCGCCGCCGGCCTGGTCCATATCCTGTGCACCGACATCAGCCGCGACGGCAAACTGACCGGTCCAAACTCGGCCCTTTACGCCCGACTCGTGAAGCAATTCCCCACGTTGCAGATCCAGGCCTCCGGCGGCGTGTCATCGCTCGATGACCTGCGCGTCCTGAAGACCACGGGCAGCGCCGGCGCCATCGTCGGCCGGGCGCTCTACGAGAAGAAGTTCACGCTCAAGGAGGCCCTCGCATGCTAGCCCGCCGCATCATTCCCTGCCTCGATGTCCGCGATGGCCAGGTCGTCAAGGGCACGCAGTTCCGCGACCACGAGGTCGTGGGCGACATCATTGAGCTGGCCCAGCGCTACCGCGACGAGGGCGCCGACGAGCTGGTGTTTTACGACATCACGGCCAGCAGCGACGGCCGCACGGTTTCGACCGAGTGGGTGACCCGCGTCGCCCGTGTGCTCGACATCCCCTTCTGCGTGGCCGGCGGCATCCGCTCGCTCGATGGCGCGCGCGCCATCCTGCACGGCGGCGCCGACAAGATCTCCATCAACTCCCCGGCGCTCGAGAACCCCGCGCTCATCACCGAACTGGCCACCGAGTTCGGCTCGCAGTGCGTGGTCGTCGGCATCGACAGCCGGCAGGAGGCAGGCGACTACTTCGTCAAGCAATACACCGGCGACCCGAACAAGACCCAGTCCACCCGCTGGCGGACGATCGACTGGGCCCGCGAGGCCCAGCGGCTCGGCGCCGGCGAGGTCGTCCTCAACTGCATGAACCAGGACGGCATGCGCCAGGGTTACGACCTCGCCCAGCTGAAGCTCGTGCGCGCCGTGCTGCACATCCCGCTCGTCGCCTCGGGCGGCGCCGGCACCATCGCCCATTTCAACGATGCCTTCCGCCTCGCCGGCGTGGACGGCGCGCTCGCCGCGTCCGTTTTTCACAAGGGCACCATCAAGATTCCCGCCCTGAAAGAACAGCTTATCGCCGACGGCATCTCCATCCGCCCATGAACCTGTTCGTCATTGCGAGGAGCGAAGCGACGAAGCAATCCATCTAGCTGGATCGCCACGCCCGGCTACGCCGGGCTCGCGATGACAATCAAAGATCAAATGAAACTCCCGAAAATCGACTGGAAGAAAAACTCCGGCCTCGTCCCTGCCATCGTGCAGGACGCCGCCACCCTGCAGGTGCTCATGCTCGGCTACATGGACGCCGCCGCGCTCAAGAAGACCCTGCGCTCCAAAAAGGTCACCTTCTTCAGCCGGAGCAAGCAGCGGCTCTGGACCAAGGGCGAGTCGTCGAGGAACTTCCTGCACCTCGTGGACGTGAAGGTCGACTGCGACAACGACACCCTGCTCGTGACCGCCCGGCCCGACGGCCCGACCTGCCACCGCGGCACGGTCAGCTGTTTCGGCGATGCCGGCGCCAGCGGCGTTGGTTTCCTCGCCCAGCTCGAGCAGACCATCGTGGGCCGCATCAAGAGTGGTGACAAAAAGAGCTACACAGTGCGACTTGCCAAGGAAGGCGTCGCCCGTGTCGCCCAGAAGGTCGGCGAGGAAGGCGTCGAGACGGCGCTGGCGGCGCTGAAGAACAACAAGCCCGAGTTCGCCGGCGAGGCCGCCGACCTGCTCTACCACCTGATCGTCCTGCTCCGCGTGAAAAAGATGTCGCTCAGCGACGCCCTCGCCGTCCTGCAGAAGCGCCACGCGCCCAAGCCCTGAGCCGCGTCAGGGTCGCGTGTTCTTCGCGACCAGCGAATAGAGCCTCGTTTCCGAGGGATCGCCGGACCAGGCCGTCGGTCTGGCCAGGACGGGCGCGGTGCCCGGGTTTAGGCGCAGCGTCTTCATGTCGCCGGTGTGGTAGTTGTGGCACTGCTGGCAGCTGTCGCCCGCCTTCGCCGGCTGGTGGCAGGTCGCGCAGGTGGCCTTGTTCATCGGCGTAAAGTTGCTCTGGAAGACCGCCGGGTCGCGGTTGAGCCCGAAGCCACGGGCGTGGTCCGCCTCCACGTCGAGCGCATGGCAGGTGGCGCAACCCTGGTCGCCCATCAGGCTGAAATGCGCCGTGTGCTTGAAGGTGGTGAACGGCCGCCGGTCCGGCTGCGGCTGGGCGGTGTCCCACTGGACCGTCTGCCGGCCGCCGACACGGTCAATGGTGTGGCACTTCATGCAGACTCCGGGCGCCGTCTCGGCCGACAGCTGGTTGAAGATCGCCTTGGCTGTCGGCGTCGCATCGTCGGCCGTGGCGTCGAGCCAGGCGGTGAGAAACGGATCCGCGTGGCCACCGGGCTTGTAATAGAGGGTGTAGTTCTGGTCGCGACGATACCAGCCGCCCTCGGCCACGCGCGCCTCGGCGTCATCAAATTCAAGCGCGGCGAGCGAAAACGCCGGCGCGGGTGCAGCCGCGCCGGCCGGTGCGGGCGGTTTCTCGCCGCGGCGGTAGGCCGCGACCTCGGCCAGCAGGTTGGGCAGCCAGGCCCGCTGTGCCGCCTGCAAACTCTCGGCGGAAAACTGCCCCGTGCGGTTGATGGCCGCGGCGCCCGCCGGCCGCGGGCCGAGGCGGCGAAGGATCGCCGTCTGGCCTTCGGTGGTCAGGTCCGCGATCAGGCCCTTCACGCTCCACAGGAGACGGCCCGCCGCGGCTTTCTGCGCCGGGGTGGCCTTGGCCAGATCGGTGATGTTCGCCGGCCCGAGGTCCTGCAACGCGGCGCGGGCCGCCGGGTCGCCTTCCAGCAGCCGGCGCATGAATGGCGTGAGCCCGAGGGCCGCGCGGTCAGGCCATTCGCCGACCGCCTCGCCGGCCGCCTCAAGGGCCGCACGGTCGAAACCGGGCAGGCGGAGAAACGCGAAGCCCTTGGCCTCCGTGCGGCCGTCGCCCTTGATCTGTCCGTCGTGGCACGAGGCGCAGGTCTGCTCGTAATTTTTCACCATCATCTGCCGGCCGTCCAGCGCGGGCTCATGACACGAGGCGCACGAGGTCGGGGCGCCGGCACCGGTCAGCTTGGCGTCGGGGAAATACCGCTGCCAGTGCGTCACATGGTCGAAGCGCTGCCGGGTGCGGCGCGCATAGGGATAGTCCTTGAACTCGGGGTGGCCGCGCTCAAAGCCCGCGAACTGTGTCTGGTGGCAAACCTGGCACTGCTGGTCGCTCATGCGCTTCAGGTCGAAGTCGCGGCCCTGGTGCTCCATGTGGCAGGAGGCACAGGCGAGGTCCTTGGGCCCGCCGGGCTGCAGCGCATGCACCGCGGCCAGCGCGAGCGGGCGCGCGCCGTGGTCCGCCGGCTCCTGGCGCGCCAGGGCGGCGAGTTGCGCGCCGGTCACGCCGTGCGGCGAGCGGGGCTGCGGGCCGAGGTCATGGCATTGCAGGCAAAGCTGGTCGTGCGCCTCGTGCCGGGCGGCGCGCGCCGTGGCGGTGATGGCCAGGCTTCCGGTCTCGAGGTGGCAGTCGGCGCAGCGCTGCGCCGACATCGCATGATGGGAACTCAGCGGTCCGGGATTGGACCACTCGCCGGCCGGCCGGCCGAGGATGCCGAGGACCACCAGGCCGAGGGCGAACGCGAACAACAGCCAGGTCACCCGGCCGCGCTGGGCGCGCAGGCTGCGTTGCGGCCGGCAGGGCGGCACCGGGCAGCCGCAGGAACCGTCGGGCATCGGCCCCGGCTCGCATGCGGCGCCGAGCGAGATCGGCCGCGTGCAGATCCAGCGGTCGCCCTTCTTGGCCGGCAGGCACTGGCCGGTGGCGCGGCACTCGCCCTTGGGGCCGGGGCCGAACACGCAGGCCTGGCACTCCGCCGCGCGCCCGCAGGTCCACTCGTCCTGCGGCCGGTCGTATAGCTTGCGGTTGTAGATGATGCTCTGCAGCAGGCGGCGCATGGGGATCGGGGGCTACCGGTGCGAATACTGCAGGATGAGCCAGACGTGCGCGGCCGTGAACACGAGCAGCACGAACGTCAGCGGGATGTGGGCGAACAGCCAGAGCTTGAGCAGGCGCTGGCCGGCAAACTGGTGGTCGAGGTTGCGCTTGGCCTCGACCAGGTCCGCGAGCTGGTCGGCGATCTGGATCTCGCGGACGCTCAGGAAGCGGCGCAACGCCTCCAGCTCCAGCTTGACGCGGTGGTGCTCGGCGTCGCCGCCCGCCAGCGGGGCCAGCCACGCCGGCTGGTGGGCAAAATAACCGGCCAGCACCCGCACGTGGAAATCGCCCAGCGTGGTGGACTGCGTCTCGGCCTCCGCCGCCCGCACGATGTCCTCCGCCTCGGTCACAAGCCGGTGGCGCAGCATGGGGATCCGTTCATAGACCAGGCTCTCGCCGGAGCGCGTGAGCCGCGGCGGGAGCCACCGGCTGAGCCAGAGCCCGAACGCGCCGCTGGCCGCGACCAGCCCGAAGGCGGCCGCCAGCATGATCTCCACCGCCCCGGACGGCACCCGGCCGCCGGTGTGCAGCAGGAAGACGAAGCACGCGAGCCAGCCCGCGTAGATGTGCCCCTGCAGCCAGGTGCTCGCGCTGAACAGCGGGATGAACGGCAGCTTCTTCCGCGCGTTGAAAAAGGTCAGCCCCAGCAGCAGGACCAGCAGCAGCCAGCCGGTATACATCGCCACCGGCCGCAGCGCGACGCGGCCCAGCAGCCACGCGGCCACCAGCCCGCCGGCCACGGCGGCGGTGACGAGGGAAAGCACGAGGCGGCGGGTGAAAAACGAGGTCATCGGTGCAGCCAGGCCGTCAGGGTGTCCATCTGCCGCATGTCCGCCCGGAGCAGGGCGTCGTGCGGGCACGCGCTCACGCAGGCCGGGCCGCCCGGCTGGTCGATGCACAGGTCGCACTTGGTCGCGCGGCGCACGGGCGCGCCGGTTTCCTCCGTCACGATGGGCAGGCCTTCCTCGTCGTGCAGCGCGACCATCTGGATCGTGCCGTAGGGGCAGCTTTGCGCGCAGACGCTGCAGCCGATGCAGGTGTCGGGGTTGATACCCACCTGGCCGTCGGCACTCTCGCGGTAGATGGCGCCGGTCGGGCAGCCGATCATGCAGACCGGGTCGACGCAGTGCATGCAGGCGCTGGCCACCATCACGCCGCTGGCCTCGGGCCCCTGCCGGATGAAGCGGGGGTTGTTGTCGTGTGTGGCCGCGCAGGCGCGGACGCAGTCATCGCAGCGCGTGCAGCGGTCCAGGTCGATCAGCATGGTCGCGCGGCCGTTGATGAAGCGCTGCGCGACGATGAACTCGAGGAAGCTGTCGCCGCCCGGCTCGTGCAGCGCCGCGGTGGCCGCCGGTTCCGGCGGCAGCCGGAGCGCGTCGATCTGCTCCCGGGACAGCCGGGGCAGCACGTGCTCCTCGAGCACGGCGGTGGGGATGAAAAGCATGTCGACGTAGCCCAGGGCGCGCAGGCTGCTGCGCAGGGGCACGTGCGCGGCGCGCCAGCCGGTGACGATCTCGCGCAGGCCGAAGGTCTGGCCCTTGCCGAGGTAGCTGTCGGTGCGCTCGCCGTGGTTGTAGCGGCTGCTCACGCGGGCGAAGCCGCTGCGCACGAGCAGCAGGCCGTTGGGGTAGTCGCCCTCGCGGGCGATCACCGGCTCCTGCTCGAGGCGCTGGCGCTCGTCGTCCTTGTGGCCGCGGTGGTAGGCGCTGTGCCAGTCGAACTCGCCGAAGGTCTCGAACCGGGTCGCGTCGGCGATCAGCTGCAGGGTGGCCTCGGGCAGGTTCCACAGCAGCGGCGTCTCGGCCAGGTGGCGCAGGAGGCTGCGCTCGCGATAGCGGCGGTCGATCTCCTTCTTCCATTCCGGCGCGTAGTTGCGGATCTCGCGCAGGCCCTGCCAGCGGATCTCCAGCAGCAGCGCCTCGTCCACCGCCACCACCGTCGTGGTGCGCGGCGTGCGGCCGAGGGCGGCGATCTCGCCGAAGAGCTCGCCGGACTGCAGCAGGATGGAGCGGTCGGGATCGAGCACCCCGGGCACATCCTGCAAAAACAACCGCGCCTCGCCGCCCTCGCCCACCCGCAGGCCCGGCGGCGTGCCCCCGGTCTTCGCCTGCTCGGCGAACCGCGGCTGCTGCCACCAGCGCTTCAGGCTGCCCCAGACCGAGGGGCGCAGCTGCTGGCGGCGGCCGAGCTGCTCGGCGGGCGGATCCTTGACGAGGACGCGCACGGAGCCCGCCAGAATGACAAAGGCGGAGTGACCGTAGTCCCCCCGGCGCACGATGATCTCGCCCGGCATGAACCGGCGGATGCGCGCGTCATTCTTCAGGATGCCGCGCAGCGGGATCGACGGCGGGAAGCGCTCGGGCCGGGTCGTGATGAAAAGTGGGTGCGCCAGCACGAGGTTCACGTCCGCCTCGGTCATCTCCTTGCTGAAAGGCGTGTCCCAGCGCTCGGGCTCGGCCTGGCGCGTGGCCTGGGAAAAAGGCGCGCTGGAGCCGGGAAGGATCGCGGGGCGGCTGGCCGATTTTGCCATGGCGGGGTCAGGTGGCGCCGACGACCCCGAGGGGTTCGCCGCGGTGGCTTTCCGGGCCGGGAGGCAGGGGCCCGGGACTTGTTCTCATCGAGTGCATCGCGCGGGTTGGCGGCGCCGCTGCGCGCGAAGATTGTGGCCGTAAAATCCAGCGCAAGCCGAATCTCCTCCACATTCCGTTTGTCAGGCGCGGGCCGATGCCCGATAACCCGGGCGCGGCGCGTGTCGCACACACAACTTTCTCCCGGATTCCTGCCCATGCTCTGGACTTATCTCGGCGCCGCCCTGTTGCTGCTGGCCATCGGCCTGCTGGGGCTGAACCTGTTCACCGCCATCCGGCGCATGCGGGTCGAGGCCGAGCAAAACGCGCTGGACCTCGCGCGCTTCGAGGAGGAACTCGCCATCCTGCGCGAGCGGCGCCGCAAGGTCGCCCAGGAGCCGCTCCCGTGGAACGGATTTCGGAAGTTTGTCGTCAGCCGCAAGGTGACGGAGGGCGCACAGGTCACCTCGCTCTACCTGACGCCGCACGACGGCAAGCCCCTGCCGGCCTTCCGGCCGGGCCAGTATCTGACCTTCCGCCTGCCCGGCGCACGCCCGGGCAGCCAGCTGATCCGCTGTTACAGCCTGAGCGACCATCCGCACCAGCCGCACTACCGTGTCACGATCAAGCGCGCCGGCGCCACGGGCGGCGCGACGACCGCCGGCGTCTGCTCCACGATACTCCATGACCAGGTGCGCGAGGGCGACATCCTCGACCTGCGCGCGCCGCTCGGCAACTTCACCCTCGAGCCGGCGGACCCGGAGCCGATCGTGCTCATCGGCTGCGGCATCGGCATCACGCCGGTCTTCAGCATGCTGGCGACGCTCGCCCACCAGAAGAGCCGGCGCCCGGTCTGGTTCTTCCACGGCGTGCGCAACAGGCAGGAGCACCTCTTCAAGTCGGAGTTCGCCGCCTTTGCCCGCGCCAACCCGCAGCTCACCCTGCGCGTCTGTTATTCGCAGCCGGGACCGGACGACCGCCCCGGCGAGGACTACCACGTCGCCGGCCGCGTGACGGTCGAGCTGTTGAAGCGGGAGCTGCCGTCGAACAATTTCCGTTTCTACTACTGCGGCCCCGGCGCGATGATGGAGGAGATGACCAACGGCCTGAAAAACTGGGGCGTGCCGGACACGCACCTGCACTTCGAGGCCTTCGGCCCGCTGAGCGTGAAGCGCGTCAGCCATGCCACGACGGCCGTCGCCGCGGCGCCGGCGGCCACGCGCCCGCTCGTCACCTTCCGCAAGACCGGCACCGCGGTGCCCTGGGACGGCGAGCACGAGACCCTGCTGGACCTGGCCGAGCATCTCGGCATCGGCATCGCCTCGGGCTGCCGCGCCGGCAACTGCGGCACGTGCGTTCTCGCCATGCAGTCGGGCGAGGTCAGCTACATCCAGCCGCCGGGCAGCCCGCCGGAGGCACGCACCTGCCTGACCTGCATCGCCCAGCCGAAGGGCGATGTTGTGCTCGACGCTTGATCCCGGGTGGAACCTGCGCTCCGCGCAGGTTAAGCCCGCGCGGAGCGCGGGCTCCACCACGGCAACAAAAAGGCCGGCGCTGGTGGCGCCGGCCGCAGGTGGAACCCGTTTACCCCCGGGTTACTTGGCCGCCGGGGTGATCGAGACGCGGAGCATGCCGCGCCATTCCTGGGCGGCGTAATCAATCGCCTTGTCCTCGGGATACTGCGCATCGAGGGCTTCCTTGACGCCGGGCTTGAAGGTCTTCGGGTCGCCGTGGCAGGCGAGGCAGGATTGGGAGGAGGCGATCGGGCGGTAAACGCGCCACTCGAGCGGGTGGCCGGGCTGCTCGATCTTCTGCACGACCACCTTGTCCGGCGACTCGTCGGCCATGAGCTGCTTGTGGATGCGGTCGAGGGCGGCCTGGTCGGCGCCATCGGGGGCGTTGAGGGGATTGCGGATCAGGAGGCTGGTGCGCTTGATCGCGGTGATCTTCGGCTGGCCCGGGGCCGCCTTGGGCAGCTGCAGATCCTTGGTGTGCATGATGCTGACGACGAGGCTCGTCTCCTTGGCGGCGAGCTCCCGGTTGACCTCGGAAACCAGCATGCCGCCGACGCGGTCGATGGTCTTGTAACCGAGGGAGACGATGTCGGCGATGGCCGGGTCGGCACTGTCGACGAACGTGTAGACGGCGCCGTCGGCGCGGGGGCCGGTGGCCGCGGTTTCACTGGAAATGTAAGTGACCTTGCCGGTCACCGCCGCCTTCGGGGCGTCGGCGGCGATCAAACCGGCCAGCAAAAGAGAGCACGAAAGAAAACTGAGCGTGGTGTATTTAGTCGCTTTCATTGCGTGGACTCCATCTTGACCGAAAAATTTTGCAAGCCGCAAGGAGCCCGGCGCCGGGGTATTGCTTTCCCTTCCCCGGGGGGCCGGTCAGCGAGCCTCAATCCGGCCGGAGCGCACCTTCAGCACCCGGTCGCACTGCTCGGCGAAGCGCCGCTCGTGCGTCGCTAGCACCACCGCGATGCCCCGGGTTTGCACCAGGTGCTTCAGGAGGGCGAAAACCGTGTCGGCGGTCTCCTCGTCGAGGGATCCGGTCGGCTCGTCCGCCAGCAGCAGGCGCGGCGAGTTCATGAGGGCGCGGCAGATGGCCGTGCGCTGGCGCTCGCCGCCGGAGATGTCCTGGATGCGATGACCCAGCCGGTGCGCGATGCCGACCGACTCGGCCAGCTCGCCCACGCGCGTCCGCGTCGCGGCCGCCGCAGCGCCGCCGGCGAGCGCGGGCACGCGGAGGTTTTCCGCCACCGTCAGGTCGGGGATGAGGTTGTGTAGCTGGAAGACAAAGCCCAGGTGCCGGCGCCGCAACTCGAGGCGGTGGTCCTCGCTCCGCGGATCGAGCCCGCAGACGGTGAGTTCGCCGGAATCCGGCACATCGAGCCCGCCGAGCAGGTGGAGCAGCGTGCTCTTGCCCGAGCCGGAGGCGCCCCACAGCGCGACCATCTCGCCGGCGCGCACCTCGACGCTCACGCCGTCGAGCACGCGGACGCGGCCGGCGTCGTAGGTTTTGCGCAGGTCGCGCGCCTGGACAAGCACCTCACTCATAACGCAACGCCTCCGCGGGCTGGATTTTCGAGGCGAACCGCGCCGGCCAGAGCGAACCGGCCACCGCGGTCACGATCGCCGTGGCGACGATGCCGGCCAGCATGCCGGGTTTCACGACCGCCTGGATGTAGCCGTTGAACTGCGGGGTGTGCTCCAGCGCGAACAGGGTGCCGTAGCCCAGCGCCAGCCCGAGGGCCAGGCCGGCGGCGGCGATGACGACCGCCTCGCCGAGGATCAGGCCGGCCACCTGCCCCTTGGAAAAGCCGCAGACGCGCAGCACGGCGATCTCGCGGATGCGGCTGAACACCGACAGCAGCATCGTGTTCGCGACGCCGAGCCCGCCGAGCAGGAAGGCGCAGAGCCCCACGGCCCACGCGGTGAAATTCAGGATCTGGAACTGGGTGTAGCTCTGGTTAAACTCGCGGTTCTCGAGCGCGATCAGCCCGGGGTTCGCCGCCTCGACCGCGCGCTTGAATTCCGCCCCGCGCGCCTGGTCGTGCAGCTTGATGGCCACGACCGAGGAGACGCCGGCGCGGCTGAAGAACTCCTGGGCCTCCTTCAGCGGCAGGAAGACGCCACCATCCTCGAAGCCGTTCTCCGTCGAGAAAATGCCGGCGACCGTGAACTCGCCCTTGCCGATCGCGATCTTCTGGCCGGCCTTCGCGTCCAGGAATTCCGCCGCGCGCGCGCCGAGCCAGATGCCGTCCTTATCGCGGCCGAAATCCCCGGGCCGGCCGGCCAGCCACTTGGCCTTGGCGAGCCGCGGGTTGGTGGCCTCGAGGCCGAAGCAGGTTATGATCGGCCGGTCGCCCGACGTCACGAGGCCGAAGAGCAGCGGCTCGGCCGACGCGACATTGTCCAGCGCGCGCAGCGCCGCGGTCCGGTCGTCGGGCACGCTGCTGAAGAAGAGGTCCGAGACGTTCTTCTCAAACACGAGGTAGTGCGAGTCGACGGCGAGGATGCGCTCGAACATGCCGATGGCGCCGTTGACGATGGAGAGGATGGTCAGCATCGCCGCCACGCCGAAGCCGATGCCCGCGACGCCAATGAGGGCGCGCAGCTTGTGCCGCCGCAGGTTGACGAAGACGAGCACGAGGAAGCGCATGACGCCCCCAATCAACCCGTCCGGAGGCCGGGTTCCACCTTAAACTCAGGCCTTGGGCTCTTCCACCGGCGAGCCGGTGAACTTGAAGCGGATCCGCACCTCGGGATCCACGGTGAACAGGAAGGCCTTGCGGATGACCTTCAGCTTCCAGTTGCGGTAGTCGATCGTGGTCTCGCCGGTGATGACGAAGACGCCGTCCTCGCGCGTGACCGTGACGGGAAACTCGATGCGCTCGGTCGCGCCGTGGAAGATCAGCCGGCCGGAGGCCTGGCCGATGCCGTTAGGCGTGACGGCGAGGTTGCCCAGCTCGAAGCGGCCCTCGGGCGAGCCGCCGCCGAGCCACTCGATCATGTCGGCGTCGCGGGTGGTGTTGCCGGACTTGAGGTCGGCGAACTTGAAGGTGAACACCGCGCTTTTGATTTTCCCGGCGTCCTCCGTCACCTTGGCGTCGTAGGCGTCGAGGTGGGCGGTGAAGTTCTTCGTCGCATCGACGTCCACGTCCACGAAGGAGCGGCCGCGGTCGATCTTGAGCGGGCGTTCCGCGGCGGCGGCGAGCAGAGGCAGGAGAAAGAGCGGGGCGAGCAGGCGGAGGACTTTCATGTCAGGGAAGAGTGTGATGATCCGGCTTCAGACCGCAAACCCGGGTTTGGGTGCCATCGGGCGGTTCGCTTGGTGGATCCTGCGCTCCGCGCAGGATAAGCCCGCGCGGAGCGCGGGCCCCACCTTGTCGGCCCCATCGGCAGGCTTGCGCTGTCGGGGTAGACGCGGCAATCTGCCCGGCAGATACCCCATGGCCATCCCGCGGAAGTCTGCCGACCAATGGTTCGCCGAGTATGGCGAGAGTCATCAGGACGGCACCAACGAGACGATCCACTGGATCTGCGTGCCGGTCATCTTTTTCAGCGTCATGGGCCTGCTGTGGTCGATCCCGGTGCCGGACGCCATCAAGGGGGCGCTGCCCTGGTTCAACTGGCTGCACCCGATCATCTTGGCTGCGCTCGGCTTTTATTTCCGGCTGTCGGTGCCGCTGGCGTTCGGGCTGCTCGGGTTTGTTTCCGCCTGTTATTTTCTGATCGAGTGGCAGGCGATCATGGGCTGGCTCCCGGTCTGGCAGACCTGCCTCGGGCTGTTCGTGCTGGCGTGGATCGGCCAGTTCATCGGCCACAAGATCGAGGGCAAGAAACCCTCCTTCTTCAAGGACGTGGTCTTCCTCCTCATCGGCCCGGCGTGGCTGATGCACTTCATCTATAAGAAGCTGGATATCGCCTACTGATTTGCCGGTAGGGGCCGTTGCCCTCAACGGCCCGGGCGCTTGAGGGCAAGCGCCCCTACCCCAACCTCACCCCCGCCCGCCGCGCAGCAGCACGATGTTGGCGAGGTCATTCTTCTCGAACTCGGCCCAGTAGCGGTCCTCGACCTTCTTGAGGCGGTCGTCGCGGGACGGCGCCGGCTCGACGCCGGGGGTGTCCATCGCCCGCTTCACCTGGTCGCCGTCGATATCGCGGTCCGCCAGCCGCGTGACCAGCTCGTGCCAGAAGACGTCGTTCTGAAACTCGCTCTGAATTTCGCGGACGCGCTCGTCCTCGGACAGTTTCGGCGCCGGCTGCAGGCTGCCGTCGTCCATTGATTCCACCAAGTCCGCGCAACCGGCGTCGGTCGCCAGTTCCATCAGTTTCTGGTCGAGGGCGTAGTAGCGCTTGGCGGCGGCGGTGTCCTCGCCCTGGTAGCCGGTGACGGTCCACATGCCGAGGTGCACGAGTTCGAGGAGCTGGCGGTATTCCTTGGCGGTGAACGGGGCTTTCATGAGAGCCCACCCTTGCCCGGCCGCCCCTTCCCGCAAGCGCGAAGTAGGGGCTATTTGCCTTTCGGCCCATCATCGCGCGGCGTGAAGTCCAAAGGAATCTGCGCACGCACGACGACGGCCTTGCCGGCCTTCATCGGCGGCTCGAAACGCCAGGTGGCGATGGCTTGCGCGGCGGCGTAGCCGAACTCGGGCGCTGTGCTCGTGACGATGCGGGGAAGCTGCGCGTCACCGTTTTTGTCCACGAAAAACTCGATCGTTGCCGCGCCGGGTTGCCTGGCATCCAACAACGCAGTCGGATAAACCGGTGGACGACGGGAGATGGATTTGAGCGGACGGTCCAGTTCCGCCATGGTTGCGATCTCCGCCGGTCTTTTCTCGAGCAGGCGGAGGATGGCGCGGGCCGCGGGAGGCACGGGCACATCGCCCGCGCCCGAAGGCGTGAATTCGTGCTCGATGGCCACCATGGCGTAGGCCGGGGTGTAATCCCTCATCCGACCGGGATTAAACCGCCAGGCGTCGAGCATCGCGCGCACCGCCAGCCCCATTTCGGGCGCTGTCGCCTCCTCCAGTCGCACATGATGGGTCTTGCCGTCGGGACCGATGATGAACGAGAGCTTGGTCTTGCCCTTGGTCTTAGCTTGCAGCGCGACGAACGGGTAAACCGGAAACACCGAATGGCTCACGGTTGGCGCGTGGTGCCACTGCATTTCCAAGGGCAGCTGGTCGTGGTTCCGGGTCTTGGAGATCCGCCACAGCGTCGCGCCGCCCCGCTCCAGTTGAAATTCGATCCTTTGGGTCACGCGCGTGGCCACCGGCCGCCCGTCCTTCACACCGGGATGAAATTTCCAGTGCAACACCGCGTCGAGGGCCGGGCGTTCGAACCACGGGTTGTTGGACTCCACGATCACGGGATTCACCACCCGTCCGTCGCGATCAATGATGAACTCCACCGCGACCGCGCCGACCAAACCGGCCCGCGACATGCCTTCGGGATACTGCGGCGGATCCATCTGGATGGGCTTGGGTTTCGTGTCCTCCTTACCCGGCTTTGTGCGGGTCGCCGCTTCAGCGGGCTCCGGCTGCGCGCACACTGGCGCGACCGCGCCGAAAAAACAAAGGGCTGCAAACGCGGACCAAGCAAATCGGGTCATTGTAGGGTAGTTGAAGGTTGGCGGCCCGCCGGGAAAAAACTGCAAGCCAGCCTCTACCCTGCAAGCGCCAAGTGCCTGAGCCTGTCGCCGCGGTTTATTCGGCCGGCCCTGAGGCCTGGCGCTCATAGAGCGCCGCTACAGCAAGCACCGTCACATCTTTGCCATGACAAGACCCAGCCTTGACCGCCCCCCGGCGGCTCCCTTTGCTCGCCAGCTGCTCCCCACATCCAGTTGGGGGCGATCCTTCCCACCATGTCCAACGCCGCCGAACCCGCCAACCTCATGGAAGCCCTTGTGTCGCTCGCGAAGCGCCGCGGCTTCATCTACCCGTCCTCCGAAATCTACGGCGGCCTCAACGGTTTCTTCGACTACGGCCCGCTCGGCTCCGAGCTGAAGAAGAACATCCGCGACTGCTGGTGGAACGACATGGTCCGCCGCCGCGACGACATCGTCGGCCTCGAGTCCTCCATCATCATGCACCCGAAGGTCTGGGAGGCCTCCGGCCACGTCGCCGGCTTCAGCGACCCGCTCGTGGACTGCAAGGCCAGCAAACAGCGCTACCGCGCCGACCAGCTGTTCTGGTCGCCGGTCGTGGTGGACGGTAAGACCGTCGGCTACGTCTCCGCGCTCGAAAGCGAGAAAACCGCCGAAGACCTCCAGGCCGCCGCCGAGCTGTTCAAGCGCAAGAAGGCCATCACCGGCGCGCTCGCCCCGGTCACGCCGAAGGATTTCACGGAGGCCGCCGAGGCCGAGATCCCGTTCATCCCCTCGCCCGCCACCGGCGAGGCCGGCAGCCTGACGGCGCCGCGCGCCTTCAACATGATGTTCCAGACGAACGTCGGCGCCATGACCGACGCCTCGTCCGTCGCCTACCTCCGCCCCGAGACGGCGCAGGGCATGTTCGTCGACTTCAAAAACGTGGTCGACACCACCCGCGTGAAGCTGCCCTTCGGCATCGCCCAGATCGGCAAATCATTCCGCAACGAGATCACGCCGCGCAACTTCATCTTCCGCTCGCGCGAGTTCGAGCAGATGGAGATGGAATACTTCATCCACGAGGACGCCGCCTGGGCCAAGTGCCACGAGGAGTGGATCACCTGGTGCGAGAACTGGCTGAAGAGCATCGGCCTGCCCGCGTCGCACCTCTCGCGTTACGCCCACCCGAAGGAGAAGCTCGCGTTCTACTCCAAGGGCACGGTGGACATCATGTTCAAGTATCCCTTCGGCGTGCAGGAGCTGTGGGGCATCGCCGCCCGCGGCAACTACGACCTCACGCAGCACGCCACCGCCAGCGGCAAGCCGCAGGATCTTTTCGACGAGGCGTCGAAGAAGAAGTTCGTGCCGCACGTCATCGAGCCCGCCGTTGGCGTCGACCGCATCCTGCTCGCGGTGCTCTGCGCCGGCTACGCGGAGGAGGACGTCAAGGATGAGAAGGGTAACGTTGAGAAGCGCACCGTGCTGCGGTTCTCGCCGCGCATCGCGCCGGTGAAGGTCGCCGTGCTGCCGCTGCTCAAGAACAAGGAGCAGCTCACGAACCGCGCCCGCGCGCTCCACGCCAAGCTGCAGCGCCGCTACGCCGTGCAATACGACGACGGCGGCGCTATCGGCAAACGCTACCGCCGCCAGGACGAGGCCGGCACGCCCTGGTGCGTGACCATCGACTTCGACACGATCGAGAAGCCCGGCGACACCTTCACGCTCCGCGAGCGCGACTCGATGGCGCAGAAGCGGATCACGGAAGCAGAACTGTTTCAGCTCCTCGAAGAACAGGTCTACTAATCAGCCGTGTCTTAGGCCGCCGTCACCTTCGGCCACTCGCTGATACGGTTCCACCTCTTCTCGAGCCATTGCCGGTATTGCGCCGGCTTCGGCATAGACTCGATCACCCAAGCCGCGCCGAGTTTTTTGTCGGGCCAAAGGTGTAATCGGTCACCAATACCCTGCTCGCGCGTGATGCGCACGACAGCCTTCAACGCCGAGAGGGAATAATCACGCCAGCTTTCCCGTGTTGCGAACACCTCTGTGCGCAGCTTGATCCCAAGGGCCTTGCCCTGAGCGGCAATGCGCTCGACGTTGTCGGCTCGGATGTTGATCGGCTCGTGAAAGATTGTGATAGGTTTCACGGCCTTGATCGCCTGTAACGTCGCTGTCAGGTCTGCATCATCACACTCGGGATAGGTTGGTGCCATCGCGACATAGACGTTCAGGCCTGCGGCGCTGGCCGCTTGTAGGGCAGAGAGGCGCTGCGAGGGCGCAGGTGCCGCCGGCTCGTAGACGCGCGCAAGGTCGTTACGGAGCGTCGGCAAGCTCATACCAAATACGAGCCGGCTGCCGAAAGACTTGAAAAGATCGAAGTGTTGCCGCGCGAGCGGGCTTCGCGTCATGATCCGCACGTTCAGCGTCGAGCGATCGCGGATCAGTTCGAGTGCGCGATGCACCATATTAAGAGCTTGTTGCGTCAGCTCCTTGGCGCGCGCGGGATCGCGGTGTTTAAACACCTGATAAGGGTCCGTCGTCGTGCATAGCATGACGGCGCGGTTACCGTCTGGATTCAGTTCGCGCCGCGGTGTGCGTTCGGCGGCCTCGAGCGAGGTGAGGAACTTCACCTCATCCCACGGGCGCAGCAGCACATAACTACCCCACTCGGCATCAGGATCTTCTACACCGAACTCGGCGAGTCGGTCGGCTTGCTTGTTCGTCGACGAGCTGGGCACATAGCAGAAACGGCACGCATGGCCGCAACCGATGGCGATGTTCAGCGACCAATTCGAGAGGCTTTTGTGCACGAAATTGTTCGCGGTGATCACCGCCGGATGCGTCCACAGACCGATAGGCTCTTTTGTCCCCGAATACATGGTTCAACGATATTTATTCATGATGTCGTTTGCAACCCTCGCTCCTGTTTGGTTGTTTGAAGCGAAGAAAAGGAAATACACGACAGCACCTTGTGGTATTTTCATGGCAACAGGCTCAGGCACAAATTCAAAACCGGCTACCTTTTTCAGCCGGTCGCGGAAAGCCGACACAAACGACAGCTGATCGACCTTTTCGAGTTCGGGAGCCGCATCGTCACCGAACAAACCAGGCAAGGAGGTCTGCTTGCTGGGTGCGAACATCGCGGCGTGCCAGCTCTCATCGCCCCAGAATTTCGTCATCCGCGCGCGACTGGTCTGGTCGACATCATCGATATTCTTTCTCTTCGCGTTGCGGTTCATATCATGAATCGGAAAGTTGAGGAATATGTCGACCGACTTCATCTGTCCTGCGGTCCTCAAAACGTTCCAGTCTAGCTGCAGGCTGTATGGATCGAGGAAACATAATGCCCTTCGATATTTATCGCGGGGGTATTTTGGCAGAACAGTCTTGAGCAGGATCTCATTGCAGTCGCCGTGGTGAACGGAAACGTTACCCCGCTTCTCGGCGAGTTTTTTGAGGCGCTGCACGCGCTCGGGATCAAGATCGATGAACTCGTAGTGATCGAATTGCGTGGCCAGTTCGAGCGCATTGAGTGGGCTTCCTTTTACCACTTGCCCGGTGCCTTTATGAATGTGTTCTCCTGCACCGGCGAACGCGTCGATATATCCGGTCGTGAATTGTTTCTTGCCTGTGCGCTCGTTGCGCTGGTGTTGCAGGATGATCGCATAGGCCGCCGAGTATTCTTTCAGGATGCGGAGCTTGTCGACCGACCAGTCGCCGATCTCGTCAAGGCCATTATTGTTATCGCTCATAGTTGTTATGCAGCTATCGGCGTGGCCCCCACCGATAGAATTGGTCGCAGAATGAAGCGAAATAGGGCTTTCCTCCAAGCACTTACTTCTGCCGTTTCCGGGATACTAGGATTTGAAGGACCGGGACCGCGCCAGAACTCACTGTATTCACAAGGTTTTGCCTTTGCGCGCCGGTGGCGTGCGCGGTTGAATCCGGCCATGAACACCCCGCGCCGCCTGCCGTTCTTCTTCGCCCTCGCCCTTTTGTTTGCCGTCCCCTTCGCCGCCGCCAAGGACTCGCTGGAAGACAAAAAGACCAAGACCCGCGCGATGCGCGACAAGGTGCTGGCCGACCTCTACCAGCAGAAGCCCGAGGTCAAGGCGCGGATCAAGAAGGCCGCGGGCTACGCCGTCTTTTCCAACGTGGGCGTGAATCTCGTCCTGGCCAGTTTTGCCGGCGGCTCCGGCGTGGTCGTCGACAAGAAGGGCCACGAGACCTTCATGAAGATGGGCTCGGCCGGCATCGGCATCGGGCTCGGCGTGAAGGATTTTCGCGGGGTGTTCATCTTCTACGACAAGGACAAGCTGCAGAAATTCATCGACAAGGGCTGGGACTTCAGCGGCCAGGCCGATGCCGCGGCCAAGTCGGACAACAAGGGCGGCCAGATCGCCGCCGCCGGCAACGTGGTCGACGGCGTCGAGCTCTACCAGCTGACCAAGAACGGCCTTGCCCTCCAGGCCACGCTGCAGGGCACCAAGTATTGGAAGGACCGGGACCTTAACGACTGAGCCGCGCCGACCTCAGCGTTCGGCAGCCACCTCCGCCTCGATCGGTTTGAGCTTCGTCGTTTCCGGCCGGTAGTCCGGGCGCGGAACGAAGGTCGGGTGCATCAGCTTCAGCGACTTGATGTCGGCGAGCACGAAGGTCCGCCAGCCGGGCGGCGGCTCGCTCGCGCTGCCACCCGACACCTGCCAGCCGAGCAGCGCGGGCCGGTCGCCGCTCACACGGCCGAGCGCGTGGGGTTCCACGCGGCGGGAATATCCATGATACTTGAACTGCAACACGCGCCGCTCGAGGAGTGCCTGTCGGATCAGTTCTGCGGCGGTCTTGTTCGGCGCAGCCGACAAAAACGCCGGGCGGGTCACCATCAACCACAGCCCGGTCGCGCCCACGGCCCGTAGGAAGCCGCGCCGGTTCATTGCACCGGCATCATCGCACGGGCGCCGCGTTTTTCAAGACCGGCTTCAGGCTCCGCCCTGGGTCTCCAGCCGGACGGCCTCCAGTGAAAGCGCGATTTCGCGCAGGAATCCCACCACCGCCCCGATGAGAGAGAGCTGCCCGAGGGCAAAGAGGAGGACGATCGGCACGCCGAGCTCCAGCCCGAGCAGGGCGGCGAGAAAGAGGACGAGGATCATGATGCTGACGAACAGCACGGTCAGCGCCGCCAGCGTGATCGCCCAGCGCAGGATGCCGGCCCGCCGGTCGATCAGGCCGATCTGCTCCCGCAACAGCACCTGGCGCTCCGGCGTCGGCCCGGACAGCCGTTCGCGATGCAGGAGTCGCGCCCGGTCGATCAGACGTCCCAGGCGGTTGGTGAACGAGAGAAGCAGCAGGCCCACACCTGAAATCAGGATCACGGGTCCGACGGCGAGCTGCAGGGTGGGAACCAGCTGGGTGAGGGTGATGTTCATGGCGGGCCGCCGCTACTTTAGCAGAGCCCCCGGCCGCCGGTTGCGCCGATCTTGTCCAAAACCGGCCATGGCTTGCCTCACCCGCGGCGCCCGGCAAGCTGCCCTGCCATGGACGCCCATGCGAAAGCCCGCGGTCTGATTGATGCCGCGCACCACGCCGATCCCAAGCGGGCGCCCGACGGTCGCGCCGCCGAGCTGGTGTATGCCGACCGGATGGAAGCCTTGGTGGCGCGCCTGGTGCCCACAGCCGCGCCCATCCTGCTCCTCGCCGCCCGCTGCCAGCATCTCGAGCGCTGGAACGTGCCGCGCACGACATTCCCGGAGGGCAAGGCCGGTTACCTCAAGTGGCGGCAGTCGCTCTACAAGAAACAGGCCGACCGTGCGAAGGAACTGCTGCTCGCGGCCGGCGTGGCCGCGACCGAGGCCGACGAGGCCGCCATGTGGATTTCCAAGACCGCGCTCAAGACCAATCCCGGCACGCAGGCCCTTGAGGACGCAGCGTGCCTGGTTTTTTTGGAGAACGAGATCGCCGACTTCGCGGCGCAGCACGCCGACTACCCGCGGGAAAAATTCATCGATATCCTGCGGAAGACCTGGCGCAAGATGAGCCCCGGCGCCCAGTCGGCCACGCTCGGGCTGGCCCTGCCGCCTGCCATCGGCGCGCTGGTGCGCGAGGCCGTCGGCCCCGCCTGACGCTTGCCACGCGGCGGATTCGCCGGTTGCATCCCGGCGCTTGTCCGACGCCGCCCGCACCTTCCCTGCCTCGCGCTGGAACTGGCTTTTGCCGGCGGTCGCGCTGCTGTTGGTTTTCCATTTCTCGCCGTTTGGCGCCACCCTCGACCGGTCTTTCTTTGACGCGGCCAGCCGGCGCCCGCTCTCGGCCCCGCCGCTGCCCGAAAATTCCGCGCTCGTGCTGGTGGACGACGCCACCCTGTCCGCCATGCACGAACAGGGCCTGCGCTGGCCTTTTCAACGGGCGGCCTTCGCCGGACTGATCGCCGCGCTCCACCGTGCCGGCGCCGAGCGGATCCTGGTGGATTTCACCTTCCTCGAATCGTCCGACGCGCTCGAGCAGGACCTGATGCTCGCCGCCACGGCGGCGGCCGCCCGTTCCACGGTGCTCGGCCGCACCGCACAGCGGGGCCCGGTTTTCTGGACCGATGAATACATGCGGGAGCATGCGGATTTCTTCCGCACCGGCCGCACCGGCAACACGACCTTCGTCGAGGACAGCGACGGTGTCGCGCGGCGCTATCACGCACCCGGATCACTCGCGGCCGGCGGCCTGGCCAAACCCACGGCCACGACCGACGGCCTGCTGCGCTGGTATGGCGGCCTCGATCGTCTCCGGGCACTGGGCGTGCCGGTCGTGCCCGCCGGCGACTTCATCCTCCAGGGCCTGCACACCGAGACCCGGCTCGCCGAACAGGCGCCGGATTTCTCCCCCGCGGGATTCGCCAAGGGCCTGCAGGCCGAGCCGGCGCTGACCGGCGGGGTTTTTGACCTCGTGCGCGGCAAGGTCGTGTTCGTCGGCGCGAATGCCAGCGGCACCTTCGACCTGAAGCCGCTGCCCGTGGGCAAGGTCGAGCCCGGCATCCTGCTCCATTGGACGGCCTGGGCCAACCTCTCGACGAATGGTTTCATCACCGCCGCCCCCCGCCCCGTCGTGTGGCCCGTCGCCTTTCTAGCCATGGCCGCGATCATCTGGGCCGGGCGCCGGCAGATCGCGCTGCAGGGTCCGCTGCTCATGACCGGCGGTCTCGTGCTCGTGCTGCTGGGCGGCGCCTACGCGCTGTTGTCCGCCGGCTGGTTCCTGCCGCCGGCGACACCGGTCGCGGCGTGCCTGCTGACGCTGCTCGGCGTCGTGGCGGAGAGCTTCTGGCGCGAGCAGGCGCGCAAGCGCGAGATCCAAGCGATGTTCGGCGCCTACGTGGACCCGGCGGTTGTCGCGACGCTCGTGCGCAACCCCGACGCCATCCGCCTCGGCGGCGAGCGCCGCGAGGCCACGGTGTTTTTCTCCGACCTCGCCGGCTTCACCGACCTCTCGGAAAAGCTCCGCGACGAGCCCGAGTGCATGGTCGAGGTGGTCAACGCCTACCTCGAGGAGACCAGCGAGTGCCTGCACAACCACGGCGCCTACGTGGACAAATACATCGGCGACGCGGTGATGGCGGTGTTCGGTGTGCCGGCGGCCCTGCCCGACCACGCGCTGGCGGCGTGCCGCGCCGCGCTCGAGGCCCGCCAGGCGCTCGCGCGCATCAACACCCGCTACGCCGTGATCGGCGTCGAGCTCGAGGTGCGCATCGGCCTCAACACCGGCGAAATGATCGTCGGCAACCTCGGTTCCAGCCGGAAGAAAAATTACACCGTCATGGGCGACGCCGTGAACCTCGCCTCGCGCCTCGAGGGGGCGAACAAGGAGTTCGGCACCAACATCCTGCTCGGCGAGACCACCGCGCGCGCCGTCGCCGGCCGCATGGCGACCCGCCCGCTCACGCGGCTGCGCGTCAAGGGCAAGCTCGTGGCCGTCGAGGTGCACGAGCTGGTCGGGGTGCCGGAAGACCTCACCGCGCCAGAAAGGGATTTCCTCGCCGCCTACAATCCCGGTTACGCCCATTTTGCCGCCCGGCGGTTCGCCGCGGCCGCCGGTGATTTTGGCCGTGCGCTCGCGCTGCGGCCCGACGATGCTGTGACCGGCGAGTTGCTCCGGCAGGCGCAGCTTTACGCCGCCCAGCCGCCGCCGGCGGACTGGGAACCCATCTTAATCCTGGAATCAAAATGACGCCTCACGCTATTTCCCGTTTGTGGCCGGTCGCCTTTCTGCTGGCGGCCGGCGTGCCGCTGGCCGCGGCACTCTCCGCCGGCGGCACCGCCTACACCAAGCGCGTTGAAACCAACCTGCTCGCCGATCCCGCGCCGCTCGCGGCCGTGAAGGGCAAGGTCGCCTTCGGCCGCAAGCTGAAGGTCGAGGAGGCGAAAGGCGCGTGGCTCCGCGTCAGCGACGGCCCGGCCGCCGGCTGGGTCTTCGCCGGCAACCTCAGCGAGACCAAGCCCGCCGAGGGCAAGGGGCTCGACGGGCTGGGCCTGGCCGCGAGTTCGACCTCCGCCACGGCCGCCGCCCGCCCGCTCACGCCTGCGGCCGACGATTACGCGGCCCGGCACAATCTCACCAACGCCCGCGACGATCTCAACTGGCTGCTGGCGCAGTGCCACGCGCTCTCGCCCGCCGAGGTGGAGTCGTTCCTGAAGGAACAAAGGAAGGGGGAATACCAATGAACCCGCATCCGCTGGTTTCTTTTGTAGGTTGTGCGCTTGCGCACAACGTGGCGCGCAAGCGCGCCACCTACACCCTGTTCCTCCTGCTATTTCCGCTGTCCGCATTCGCGCTCGATCTCGGCGGCCTGAGCAAGGCTCTCGGCAATGCCGACAAGCTCAAGAAGGGCCTCGATACCGCCAATGACGCCTCGAAGGTCATGAAGGGCCTCGCCGGCATCGGCCCCGAGGAGGAGCGCCTGATCGGCGACTCCGTCTCCCTGGAAATCGTCGGCAAATACGGCGGCCTCGTGCGCGACGAGGCCACCATGCGCCGCGTCAACCTCGTCGGCCGGGCGCTGGCCCGCTACTCCGACCGGCCCGGGCTTGAGTGGCGCTTCGGCGTGCTCGACTCGGACACGGTCAACGCGTTTTCCGCGCCGGACGGCTACGTGTTCATCACCCGCGGCCTGTATGCGCTGGCGGAAACCGACGACATCCTCGCCGCCATCCTCGGCCACGAGATCGCCCATATCACGGGCAAGCACGCGCTGAAGATCGTGCAGCGCGGCGAGTTGCTCTCCGGCCTCGGCAGCCAGGTCGTCAAGCGCAGCGGCAACACCCGCGAGGTGGAGGCCCAGCTCCAGCAGTTCAACCTCGGCGTGACCGAGATCACGAAGACGCTCTTCGAAAAGGGCTTTGATCCGCAGACGGAATACGCCGCGGACCAGGAGGGCCGCCAGCTGGCCGTCGTCACCGGCTACGCCCCTGGCGGCTTGCGCGCCGTGCTGGCCCGGCTTCAGCAGATCCCGGCCGGGCCGCAGAAGATCTTCTCCACCCACCCGCCGCTCTCCGAGCGCATCAGGCGCCTGCCGGCCGAATCCGCCACGGCTCCCGCGGCAAAGCCGGGCCCGGCGGCCGGTGCGTCGGACCCCGCTTCCCTCGAGAAGCCGGCCGCGACGGCGGCTGACGATGATGACAAGGCCTTTGCCGAAGCGGCGGAGAAGAAACCCGCCAGGAAGAAGGGCAATTAAGCCGGCTCAGTCTTGGTCCCGGCGGCCGGCGGTTCCATCGCCAGGGCGACCTTGCCCAGGGACTTTTCAATCTGGGCGGCCTCGGCGTCGGTGAGATGCGCCGCAAAATATTTGGCGATGCCCGCCCGGTAGACGGGCCACATCTTGCGGAGCATATCGATCCCCTTCTCGGTCAGCACGGCGTGCTGCACGCGGCCGTCGGAGGGACAGGACCGGCGCTCGATGAGCTTTTCCTTCTCCAGCTTGTCCACCAGCCGGGTCAGGCCGCTGCGGCTGAGCAGGGCGCTGCGGGCCAGCTCGTTCATGCGCAAGTGGCGGCCGGGCGCGAGGTAAAGCTCGTAAAGGGCGTCATACCAGCTGAGCGACGGCAGGCCGGCCGCGTCCAGGTCCGCCTCGATGGCGGCCATGATGCGCCAGAAAGAGGGGTAGTATTTCCGCCAGGCGTGGAGGTGCCCCTCGGGCAGGTTGGGCTTCATGGGGAAGATTCCTGAAGATTTTTGTTGCATACGCAATCAAATTAACGAGATTGGTTGTGTATGCAACCATCTTCTCTCCTCCAATCCCTCGTCGCCACCGGCGACTCTTTCGCGCCGACCTTCCTGCGGCTGGCGCTTGGTTTCATGATGTTTCCCCACGGCGCCCAGAAGCTGCTCGGCTGGTTCGGCGGCTACGGCTTCACCGGCTCCATGGGTTATTTCACCGGCACCGTCGGCACCCCCTGGGTGGTCGGCCTACTGGTCATCCTCGGCGAGTTTTTCGGCAGCGTGATGCTGATCACGGGCTTCGGCACTCGGTTCGCCGCAGCGAGCCTCGTGCTGATCATGCTCGGCGCCGCCTGGCAGCTGCGCGGCAACGGGTTTTTCATGAACTGGTTTGGCAACCAGAAGGGCGAAGGCCTCGAGTTCTTCATCCTCGCGGTCGGCATCGCGGGGGCCCTGGTGATCACCGGCGCCGGCAAGTGGTCGGTGGATGCGCTGCTGGCGCGCTAAGGCCCGCCTTTTGTCTCCATCATCGGGGCCGGCTTGTGCCGGCCCCTTTTTTGCGCTCTCTTGGTGGCGTGGCCATGGACAAGATCAGCCTCCCGCAGAAGTTTTCCCTGTTTTCGAAGCACTGGAGCCCGAAGATCGTCGCCGAGCTCAACGGCCAGCACGTGAAGCTCGTCAAGTTCCAGGGCCCGTTCGTCTGGCACTCGCATGAGCACGAGGACGAGCTGTTCTACGTCGTGCGCGGTTCGTTCAACATGGAGTTCCGCGACCGCACCGTGGCCCTGCAGGCCGGCGACCTGATCGTCGTGCCGCGCGGCACCGAGCACCGGCCCGTGGCGGACGAGGAGGTGGAGATTATGCTCTTCGAGCCCGCGTCGGCCGTGAACACCGGCACCGCCGGCGGCGACCGGACCGTCGCGCAGCCGGACTGGATCTAGGCCGCCAGACGCGCCGCGGAAAATCCGGTTACAGCGCCACCGAAAATTTTGCCCTCCTTTTTACCCATGAAACTGAAACACCCGGAGAATGGCTGCGTCTCGGCCCGTAACCATCCTCTCCTCATGAAACAAGACCGCACCTTCAAGTATCTCGCCGCCGCGATCCTCGCCGGCGTCTTCCTCGCCATCGCCGAACCCGCCCACGCCGCCGAGGGCAAGGAGCGCACCAAGAAGCATTCCGGCACCTACAGCACCAGCGGGGGCAAGTCCGGCACCGCGGAAACCACGGTGACCAAGGGCAAGGGCAGGAAAACCCGCGAGGGCTCCGCCACGAACCAGGACGGCGAGACCGTCACCCACAAGTCCGAGCGCGTCACCGACCGGGACGCGGGCACCAGTTCCTTCTCCAGCACGACCACCGGCCCGGGTGGAAAGACGGCGACGACGAACAGCACCGCGACCAGGACGGGCGAGGGCACCGCCAGCACGACCGGCACACGCACCGGCTTCAACGGCGAGACCAGCACCTACGCCGGCACCGTCGCCAAGACCGAGGAGGGTCGCACCGCCACCGGGACGATAACCGGCCCCGACGGCAAGACCGCCGCGGTGAACACCACGGCCACGCACGGCGACGGCGAGGCGAACAAAACCACCACTCTCACCGGGCAGGACGGCAAGACCGTCGAGCGGATCGTCGCGACAAGGAAGAACCCCGACGGCACCTTCACCCGCACCATCCAGGTCACGAATCCCGACGGCACGACCTCCACGCGGACGGAAACCGTGACCGTCACATCCGACGGCAGGAACTAAATCCTCGCGAACCAAGAACGCGAGTCGCCACGGATTACTTGGAGACCAGGATCGGGAAGCCGTGCTTGCGCAGCGCGCGGTGCAGCTCGCGGATATGCGCGTGGTCGCGCGTTTCGACCGTGCACACGGCGTTGACCGCCGAGACGTCCGGCCCGCTGAAGGCGCGGTCATGCTCGATGTCCTTGATGCTGGCGCCGCTGCCGGCCACGACGCGCGTGAGCTCGGCGAGGCCGCCCGGCCGGTCGCTGATGACGGCGGTGAAGCGCGTCAGGCGGCCGTCGTGCACCAGTCCCTTCTCGATGACGCGGCTGAGAATGGCGGGGTCGATGTTGCCGCCGCAGACGGTGAGCACGACCTTCTTGCCGCGCAGGCCGGGCAGCAGGCCGGCCATCAGCGCGGCGAGCGGGGCCGCGGCCGCGCCCTCGACGACGGTCTTTTCGAGCTCGACCATGCGCAGGATGGCGAGGGCGATCCAATCCTCGGACACGCGCACGACCTGGTCGACGCGCGGCCGCGCCAGGTCAAAGGCATTGGCCCCGACCCGGAGAACCGCGAGACCGTCCGCCAGCGTGGCGCGCCGCGGGATCGTGACCGGCCGCCGGGCCTTGAGCGCGGCGGTAAAACTGGCGGTGGCGACGGACTCGACGCCGATGATCCTGATGCGCGGCTTGAGCGCCTTGATGGCGACCGCGAGGCCCGCAATGAGCCCGGCGCCGCCGATCGGGCACACGATCGCGTCGATGTCCTTCACCTGCTCCAAAATCTCGAGCGCCATCGTGCCCTGGCCGGCGATGATGGCCGGGTTGTCGAAGCCGTGGATGTAGGCGAGGCCCTCGCGGTCCACGAGCGTGTCGGCGTGGGCGCGGGCCTCGGCAAAATCCCGGCCCGCCACGATGACGCGCGCGCCGAGCCGCTTGCAGGTGCTGACCTTGATGAGCGGCGCGTAGTCGGGCATGACCACGGTAACCGGGATCCGCAGCAGCCGGCCATGGTAGGCGAGGCCGAGCGCGTGGTTGCCGGCGGAGGCCGCGATGACGCCGCGTTTTTTCTGCGCGGGCTCCAGCTGGAGCAGCGCGTTGCGGGCGCCGCGCTCCTTGAACGAGCCGGTGCGCTGGAAGTTGTCGAGTTTGCAGAAGACGCGGGCGCCGGTGATCTCGGACAGCGGGATCGATTCCGGGCAGGGGGAAACGATCACGCCACCGGCAATGCGCCGGCGGGCGGCGCGGATGTCTGCGAGGGTAACGGACGGGGTGGTTTTAATGGCGCCGTTCTAGCGCCCGCCGGACCCCGTGCAACAAAGATGCGGGCCCTTACTTTTCCTTCTTCCGCTTGCCGGCCGGCTGGCCGTCCATGAAGGCCTTGAGCGCGGCTTCCTTCTCGGCGTCGTTGAGCTGCCCGTCGCCGTCCGCGTCAAATTTCTTCACCTGCTCGGCGCGGAATTTTTCCGCGGCGGCGCGCTCGGTCTCGTTGAGCTGGCCGTCGCCATCCTTGTCGAACCGCTTCAGCGCCTGGTCGCGGAATTTTCCGGCCCCGCCGTTCTTCTCGAGCATCTCGCGGGCCTTCTCCGCCTCGGCCCGCTCGGCGTCGTTGAGCTGTCCGTCCCCGTCCTTGTCAAAGCGCTTGATGATCTGCTTGCGCCGGTCCTTTTCGCCGCCGCCACCCTCCATGCGCATGGCCTTGTGCGCCGCGGCCTTCTCGTCCTCATCCAGGCGGCCGTCGCCGTTCTTGTCGTAAAGCCTGATCAGTTCCTCGTGGTTTTTCTTCATCCGGCCGCCGCCCTCGGGCCTGGCGCCGGTCTCGTTAATTTCATTCTGGGCGGAGGCGGGAACCGCGAGCAGCGCCGCGGTCAAAAGCATGAGCGAAACAGAGCTGGTTTTCATGTCCGGGGAGATATAGGGGTGACGTTGCCTAGACAAGACGCGTCGTCCCCTCCACGGTTACGGCTCCGTCCCCTCCCTCCATGTATCAGGTCACCTTCTCCGAACAAAGCATGCGCGAGCTGAACAAGCTCGATAAACTGGCACAGCTGGACGTCATCGAGCCCATCAGCAAGGTCCGCCCGGCCGACCTGGCGCACCCGCGAGAGCCGCTGGGCAAGTTCCACCGCGGCGGCAAGGACTTCTACCGGCTGCGGGCCGGCGACTTCCGGTTCTATTTCGAGGTGCAGGGCGAGACCCTCCACACCCACTACATCCTGCACAAGGACTCGCTGGAGGACGCCCTTTTCCGCATGAAGCTGCCGGTGAGCGAAAAGCAGCTGTTCGAGCAGGACTCGAAGTTCTGGAAATACCTCGAGAGCCTGACCAAGTAAGCCCGCCATGTCGGACCTCGACCAGCGCAACAACCCCTACAACGTCACCCAGGCCAGCCGGATTTATTTCCTGCCGAACCTGATGACGGCGGGGAACCTGTTCTGCGGCTTCGCGGCGGTCATCAAGTGCATCCAGGCGCGGCTGCTCACGGACGGCGGCGAATACCTCGCGCTGCACCCGAACCAGTCGTGGATGACGCTCTACACCCAAGCGGTGTGGCTCATCCTCGCGGCGGTCATCTTTGATTCGCTCGACGGCCGCCTCGCCCGCATGGGCGGCCGCACTTCTCTCTTCGGCGCGGAGTTCGACTCGCTGGCGGACGTCGTCTCCTTCGGCATGACGCCCGCGCTGATGGTGTTCTTCCTGATCCTGGCGCCCCGCGAGGACTACCAGTGGTTCCGCGAGCTCGGCTGGATCGTCGCCTTCATCTACCTGCTGTGCGGCGCCGTGCGCTTGGCGCGCTTCAACGTCATCACCAACCCCTTGCTCCACCGCGACCAGGCGGATTCGAGCAAGGACTTCGTCGGCCTGCCCATCCCGGCCGCGGCCGGCACCGTGGCCTCGCTCGTCCTGCTGCTGCTCAACATGTCGGCCAACGCCCGGGAGCTGCGCCAGCTGACCATCGCCCTGCCGCTGATCCTCATCCTGGTCTCGTTCCTGATGGTCAGCACCATCCGCTATCCCAGCTTCAAGCAGGTCAACTGGGAGACGCGGACCCGGTTCCAGACGTTCGTCATCGCCTTCGTGGGCATCGTCCTGGTCGTCCGCCTCCAGGAGGTCGCCCTGTTCTTCCTTTTCCTCGGCTACATCGCCTACGGCTTGTTCGCCCATTACCAGCGCGGCGTCCGCCACGCCCAGATGCGCGCGCTGCGCCGGAAGGTTGTGAAGATGAAGCAGGAAACTTCCGAATAACTTTCCCCTGTGAACAAACCGGGGGTTATTCGCGGTTATTCAGGCAAGCCTCACAGTCGCCGGCCCGGCCAGTTTCACTCGGGAAACCCCGGGTTATCGGCATAATCGGACCCTATAATAATACGGATACTTTTCATTATTGTATCTCTCTCTAATCACCCTTTGTTAGTTAGCGCACCCACCCCGCCAATCGACTGATGAAATTCAAGATCAACCGCGACCACTTTAGCAACGGCCTGGCCCAGGTCCTCAACGTCGTGGGCTCCAAGGCGGCCATGCCCATCCTGAGCAATGTGCTGATCGAGGCGGAGAAGGACCACATCTCGCTGACCACGACCAATCTCGACCTCGGCATCCGCTGCAAGATCAAGGCCGAGGTCAAGGAAGGCGGCTCCGTCACCCTCCCGGTCAAGCGCCTCGCCACCATTGTCCGCGAGCTGCCCAACGTCGACGTCTCCTTTGACTCCAGCGCCAGCCACCAGGTGAAGATCGCGTCCGGCGGCTCCAACTTCCGCATCATGGGCATCGGCGCCGAGGAGTTCCCGAAGCTGCCGGATTCCGGCGACGACAAGGCCTACACCCTCGAGCAGGGCGAGCTGGCCACGATGCTGAGCAACGTCTCCTACGCCCAGTCCACCGACGAGACGCGCTACATCCTCAACGGCGTCTATTTTAACTTCAAGGACGGCAAGCTTGCGCTCGTCGCCACCGACGGCCGCCGCCTCGCGCTCGTCAGCAAGGAAATGACCGTGCCCGCCACCAGCGCAGGCGCGATCATCCTGCCCGCCAAGACCGTGGCCGAGCTGCTCCGTCTCCTCGGCAAGGGCGAGAAGCTCAAGATCGCCTTCAACGAGCGCCGCGCCGCGTTCCAGATCGACACCGGCAAGGACTCGAGCGGCCTCACCGACAGCATTTTCCTGTTCTCCAAGGTCGTCGAGGGCAACTACCCGAACTACCAACAGGTCATCCCGAAGGAGACGCACCAGCGCATCAAGCTCGAGCGCGAGCTGTTCCTGCAATGCGTGCACCGCGCCGCGCTGGTCACCTCCGAGAAATCCAACTCGGTCAAGATCAAGCTCTCGGCCAACCTGCTCGAGATCACCGCGTCGTCGCCGGACTTCGGCGAGTCGCACGAGTCGATGGCGATTTCCTACAGCGGCCCCGACCTCCAGGTGGCGTTCAACCCCCAGTTTGTCATGGATCCGCTCCGCGCCCTCACCAAGGACGAGGTGTTCTTCGAGCTGAAGGACGAGGTCAGCCCCGGCGTCTTCAAGACGCTCGAGAGCTTCGTGTGCGTCATCATGCCCGTGCGGCTGAGCTGACCGCCCCTCCGCGGGTCCGCCCGCCCCCCATTTCACCATGCCGGAAACACTGTCCCTGTTTCTCGCCCCGTCCGTCGCGGTGCTGCTGTTGCTGTTCTACATCAACCTCCGCGTGGCGTCACCCGTGCTCGCGATCCCGATCCGCTGGCTGCGCTGGATCCTGTTTGCGCTGTTCGCGGCGCAAACCAGCGAGCAGTTCGCGTGGATCGACCGGCCGTTCTGGGCCGTGGCGGCGGCGGTTTTCCTGCTCTGGTTCCTGCTCGAGTCCGGCTTCAACTGGCTGAAGGTGAGCGCCATCAGCCTCAGCCCGATGCCGCTGTTCCCGCGCTACGTGGTGAACAGCAGCGGCGACGAGTGGCCCACGCAGCAGCGCCTGCTCAAGGTCCGCGACTGGCTGCGCGACAACCGCTTCACGCCCGTGCAGGCGCTCAAGGCCGAGCTGGGCGGCGGCATCTGGCTGCGCACCTCGGTCTACCACAACCACGACGGCACGCTGCGCCTGCATGTGCTCTTCGTGCCGCAGGAGAACGGCGCCATCACGGTCTGCTTCAGCCTCGCCACGCGCACCGAGCGCGGCCGCCGTTACGTCACCGACAACCTCTATATTCCTTTCGGCGGGTTCTACCCTGAGAGCTGGCACGTCGAGCGCAGCCCCTGGCGGCGCAGCCTGGCCAAGCTCGTGGCCCGCCACCAGGAGCGCGTGCGCCAGGATGGCGACGCGACACTGGCCTGGGACGTCAGTCCGATCGACGACATCAACCAGCAGCAGCAGCAGATGGAGATGATCAACACCGAGCTCGGCTACCTGTTGCCCCACGCCGAGCGCGAGGAATACGGCAAGATCACGCCCGAGGGCCGCTTCCGCATCTGGAAAGAGGCCTGGCTGCTCGACTACCTGGGCATCGCCGGCCGCTACCAATAGGTTCCAGCGGTCAAAGCCCGGTTAAACCCGGCGGCGGGGTAAAAATGACTCGTCTCCCGGCCCTTTCCGGATAACCCGTAAGCCATGCTACTGCTTGCCGTCACCGCCCTCGAGAAGATCAAGACGCTGCCGCCGGCCATCTGGACCAAGATCGCCATCGCGATCGGTGCGTTCATCCTGACCATTTTCCTGTTCCGCCGGGTGATGAAGATGAACAAGATCATCGCGGCCGTGATTGTCTTCGTGGTCTTCACCGTCGTGTTCTTCTCCTGGGTCTACAACCGCAACGAGCCGCCGTTCATGACCCCGATCGTCCAGCGCATCGCGCCGTTTTTCCCGAGCGCGGGTTCCTACCAGTCCAAGCAGGCGACCCCGCCCAAGCCCTGAGCTGTCAACGGGCTGGGTTATTACACGCTTTGGCGTGAAAAACGGGTTGGTCTTTCGCGGGTCGGCCGCTAGCTCTGATGGCTCTTATGGCCAAATCCCATTCTGATATCGGACTCATCGGCCTCGCCGTGATGGGTCAGAATCTCGCCCTTAATATCGCCGACCACGGCTTCCAGATTTCGGTCTACAACCGCACCACCGAGAAGACCGACAAGTTCGTCGCCGAGAACCCGAACACCCCCGGCGGCCTCGTTGGCACCAAGACGCTCCAGGAATTCGCCGCCTCCCTGGCCAGGCCCCGCAAGGCCATCATCCTCGTCCAGGCCGGCAAGCCGACCGATGCGGTCATCGACGGCCTCGCCGCCGTGTTCGAGCAGGGTGACATCATCATCGATGGCGGCAACGCGCTCTGGACTGACACGATCCGTCGCGAGAAGGCGCTCCGCGAAAAAGGCCTGCGCTTCATCGGCTCCGGCGTCTCCGGCGGCGAGGAAGGCGCGCGCTTCGGCCCGTCCCTCATGCCCGGCGGCGAGTTCGCCGCGTGGCAGGAACTGAAGCCCATCTGGGAGGCCGTTGCCGCGAAGGTCGACGCCAAGACCGGCAAGCCGATCCCCGGCGCCAAGCCCGGCCAGCCCGTTTCCGGCGGCGTGCCCTGCACGACCTACATCGGCGAGAACGGCGCGGGCCACTACGTGAAGATGGTCCACAACGGCATCGAGTATGGCGACATGCAGATGATCTGCGAGGCCTATGCCCTGATGTCCGGCCTCCTCGGCCTCAAGCCCGCCGACATGGGCGCGATCTTCTCCGAGTGGAACGCCGGCGCGCTCGACAGCTTCCTGATCGAGATCACCGCCGACATCCTCAAGCAGAAGGACCCGGCCACGAAGAAAAAGGCCTTCGTCGACATCGTCCTCGACACCGCCGGCCAGAAGGGCACGGGCAAGTGGACCTCGACCAACGCCCTCGACATGGGCGTCCCCGCCCCGACGATCGCCGAGGCTGTGTTCGCCCGTTGCATCTCCGCCATCAAGGAGGAGCGCGTGTCCGCCTCGAAGATCCTCAAGGGCCCGGGCAAAAAATACCGCGGCTCGAAGAAGGCGCTCATCCAGGCCATCCACGACGCCCTCTACTGCTCGAAGATCTGCTCCTACGCGCAGGGCTTCCAGCTCATGCGCACGGCCCAGCAGGAATACGGCTGGAAGCTCAATTTCGGCGAGATCGCCCAGATCTTCCGCGGCGGCTGCATCATCCGCGCGGCCTTCCTCCAGAAGATCACCGAGGCCTACGCCCGGAACCCGAACCTGGCGAACCTGCTCCTCGACCCGTATTTCAACAAGACGGTGAAGAAGGCGCAGGCCAACTGGCGCAAGGTCGTGTCCCTCGCCGCCGAGTGCGGCGTGCCGGCCCCGACGTTCTTCTCGGCGCTGAGCTACTACGACAGCTACCGCTCGGCCCGCCTCCCGGCCAACCTGCTCCAGGCGCAGCGCGACTACTTCGGCGCGCACACCTACGAGCGCGTCGACCAGCCCCGCGGCAAGTTCTTCCACGTCGACTGGCCCGAGCCCACCCGCCCGCAGCTCAACGCCTGAGGCGTTGGGCGGGAAACCCGCGGAATTATTGAATAACCGGGCCGCCGGGGTCGTCTCACCAGCATGAACCCCGGACGCCTTCTCCTGTTACTCGGCTTGATGTCTGCCACCTCGGCGATGCAGGCCCAACCTCGCGACCGTGATCAGGATCGCGGTCGGGACCGCGAGCGCGGCCCGCGGGTCATCGTTTATGAGGATGCGGAATACCGCGGCGACCGACTGGTGCTTTATCCGGGCGACTTACTTGAAAACCTTTCCGGCATGACCTTTGGGGACGGGGGCCGGCTCAACGACCGCATCTCCTCCATCCGGGTCGAAGGCGGCGCCGAGGTCTATGTGCATGCCGACGCCCGCTTCCGCGGCGCGGTGATGCGGCTCACCGAAAACGCCCGCGACCTCACCGGCCGCCTGCTGCCCGGCAGTGTGTCCACCAGCTGGAATGACCGGATTTCCTCGCTGCGCGTCGAGGTGCGCCGGCGCGACGAGCCGAAGGCGGACCCGGACATCATCATCAAGCGGGCCTTTCTTGACCTGCTGGGCCGCGAACCGGACCAGGCAGGCTTCCGTGATTATCGCTCGCTGATCATCGACCAGGGGTGGACCGAGACGATGGTGCGCGACAACATCCGGCGCGGGGACGAGTTCCGCCGCGAGGGTGCCGAGCGCATCGTCCGCCGCGCCTACCTCGATGTCTTGGGCCGCGAGGCCGATTCCGATGGGCTGAGGTTTTACCGCGGAAGGGTGCTGGAGAAAAACTGGACGGAGGGCGACGTGCGCGACGCCCTGCGCAAGAGCGACGAATACCGGAAAACCGGCGGCCGGCCCTGACCGCAGGCTCTTACTGGCCGAAGAGCCCGGGGTTGCCACCACCCTGCGCAAACCCAGTCTGGGATCGTGATCCCCCGCCCCCGTCTGTTTACCCTGCTCTTCCTGGCCGGTGCCCTCGCGGCGCAGGCCGCGGCCCCGATGAACGTCCTGTTCATCTCCATCGACGACCTTCGGGCCGAGGTCGGCGCCTTCGGCAGCGCCCGGGCGCTGACGCCAAACATCGACCGGTTTGCCGCGCGTGGCGTGAAGTTCGACCGCGCCTACTGCCAGTATCCGCTCTGCAACCCCTCGCGCGCCTCGATCCTCACCGGCCGCTACCCGAAGACCCTCGAGCTCTACGGCAACCGCGACTGGTTCAACGGCTGGTATCCGGACCTCGTGAGCCTGCCGAAGTATTTCAGGCAACAGGGCTACACGACGGTCCGCTACGGGAAGATATTCCACGGCGACACCATCGATGACGCCGCGGCCTGGACGATCGGCGGCGTGCCGCACAACTTCACCGGGCCCAAACCCGCGAACCTGGTGGCGACCACCGCCATCACGGAGGCGCAGGAGGCCGCCCGCATCGAGCGCGCCATCGCCGGCGATGTCCGCCAGGCGGCGGGCTCCGACCGCTGGAAGGCCGTGACGGATCCCGCCGAACTCGCCGCGCTTGGGGACACCGTCAACGCCGACAAGACGATCGCCTACCTGAAGCGGTGGAAAAAGGGCGATGCGCCGTTCTTCATCGGGTTCGGCCCCGTCAAGCCGCACAGCCCGCTGGTCGCGCCCAAGGAATTTTTCGACCAATACGACCTCGCCAAGATCGAACTGCCGGTGGATTTCGCCCCGCGGCCGACGGTGCCGGCGGGTTTTCCCAAGGCCTCGATCCGCCCGATCAACGCCGACCTCTTCATCAAGCGCGACGCCACCCCGGAACAGGCGAAGGAAATGATCCGCGCCTACCTCGCCTGCGTTTCCTACATGGACTGGAATGTCGGCCGCGTGCTTGCCGCGCTCGAGGAGGCCGGCCTGCACGACAACACCATCGTCGTCTTCTGGAGCGACCACGGCTACCAGCTCGGGGAGAAGGGCAAATGGTCCAAGGCCGGCTCGCTCTGGGAACAGGGCGCCCGCGTCCCGCTGGCCATTTATGATCCGCGCACCAAGGGCAACGGCTCGGCCTCGCCGCGCGTCGTCGAGCTGCTCGACCTCTATCCGACCCTGGTGAACCTTGCGGGCCTGCCCGTGCCCGCCGGTCTCGAGGGGCACAACCTCGCCCCGCTGCTGGACCGGCCCACGGCCGAGTGGAACCACCCCGCCTACACCGTCTGGAGCGAGCGCAATCGCGGCATCACCGGCGTCGTCGTGCGCACCGAGCGCTGGCGCTATGCGGAATTTTTCGGGCCCGGCGCCGGCGCCTTCCTGACCGACCCCATCAACGACCCGCACGAGCTGACCAACCTCGTGAACGACCCGCGCCACGCCGCCGTGGTGGCCGAGCTCTCGGCCCTCGCCCGCGCGCATGTCGCCGGCAAGACCGAGCCGACGCCGACGCCATGAACCGGGGTCGGCGAGCCCGGCTTATAGGATGCCTGCGCCGGGCTTAATCCTTGCGCGGTTCCCGCCGCGGGGGTTGCGCGGGGTGCCGACGGGCACAACTTGGCGGGCATGATTGAAGCCAGTGTCATCCTGTTTGTGATTGTGCTCGCCGGTTCGCTTTTCATCGGCGCGCGCCTGATGGCGCAGAATGCCCGGAAGGATCCCGTGGCGGAGATCGCGCGGCTGCACGAGTCGCTGGCCTGGCACGAGGAGCGGTTGCGCCAGGCGAAGGCGAAGAACTGGGACTACGACATGGTCAACCGCATCACGGAGGAGCTGGAGGACACGCGGTTCCAGCTGGCGCAAATCAGCGCGCGAGCAGGAAACTGAGCGGGATGTCCACCCGCTCGCGCCAGCTTCGTTCGGAGTGGATGGCACCGTGGAACTTGCCGGTGAGCCAGTCGCGACCCTCGCGATACCCGGCGGCCCGCATCACGGCATCGACGCGTCGCTGGTAGGGTTCGTAGGTCGCGTCGAGCGTCTCGGTGCCGAAATCGAAGTAGATCCGGTGCGCGCCGGGCTTGGGCAGGTGGCGCGCGAACCAGTCGATGATCACGCCGTCACCCAATGGCCAGTGGATCGACACGCAGCCGGCTCCGCCGAAAACCTCCGGGTATTCGCAGATCGCGTAGGCGGAGATGAGGCCGCCCATGCTCGAGCCCATCGTGGAGGTGTGTTCGCGCGCCGGGCGGGTGCGGTAGGTGCGGTCGATGAAGGGCTTCAGCTCGGTGACCAGGTATTTCAGGTAGTCGTCACCCCGGGGCGGGACGGCCGAGAGGTTGAACTGCCTGACCAGGGCGGCATAGGCCGCGTCCGGCACGGCCTTCTGCGGCAGGTATTCGGCGAAACGCGCCGACGTATTCCAGATGCCGACGATGATGGCGCCGCGCGTGCGGCCGGCGGCCATGAGCCGGGCCATGGCCGTGTCCGCCGACCATGGGACGTTGCCGTAGCTGGTCGCGGGATCGAAGAGGTTCTGGCCGTCGTGCATATAGACCACCGGGTAGCGCTCCGTCGTGTTGGTGTCGTAGCCCGGCGGGAGCCAGACATCGACGCGGCGGGACGGGACAAACTTGGATGGCAGGGCCGCGTGCGTCTCGACGCGGGCTCCGGGCAGGGCGGCCACCGGGTCGGCCGTCACGACCGTCGCGGGCGCAAAGACGGTGCCGGCGCGGTTGCGCACCAGGGCGACATAACGGCCGGGCGCGGTGACGCTGAGCTCCGCGTCGGTGCCCCCGGGGATCTCGGCCCCGTCGCGAATCCACTGGTATTCCAGCGGGTCGGTGCCCCCGGCGGCGACGCGGAGCGTCAGCAGGTTGCCGGCGGCCAGGGCGGCCGTGGCGGGTGGCGCGGACTTGATGACCGGCACCGTGGCGCCGGCGATCCCGAACGGGAACTTTGCCAGGGCAACCTTGACGCCGGCCACGCTGGCCGCGGCCGTGCGGCCGCGCAGGTCGGTGACCGTGGCGGTGAAGGTGAGTTGTTCGCCCGGGGTGAGGTCGGGCGGAGGGCGCCAGAACACCCGGTAAGGCGCGGCGTCATCGGTGCCGAGCAGTTCATATTGGCCGGGGCGCGAGGCGCGCTGCAGCACAAAGGTGACCTCGGCGAAGCCGTCGTTGCCCCCGACTTCCGCGCGGAGCTCCTGGCGGGATGGAAACAGGTGGCCGTCATACTCGCGCTGGCTGAAGGTTAGCGTGGCGTTCTCCGCCGGATTGACGAGCGCGACGCGGAGCGGGCCGGATTGAGCTGCGAGCGGGGCGGCCGCCCGCCAGACGGCGAATTGCAGGGGATCCAGCGCAACGGCCACGCGGCCGGCGGGATCAGCGGTGACGGTGGTGTCTGCGCCGGCGCCGGTGCGCGAGTCGAAGAGCAGCTTGAAGGTGGCGCCGGCCGGCTGGCTGGTCGGGAGCGCGGCGGCGAGTTTCTCGCGGCGGGAATTGTTGAGGGCAACGAGGTATTCGACCTTTTCGCCGCGTTCGATGCGGGAAAAGGCGAAGAGCCCCGGCTGGCCGCTGTCGTGGAGTAGCATGGCGCCGGTGCGCAGCGCCGGGTGGGCGGCGCGCAGGGCGGCGAGCTTGGCGAAGAACTGGTAGAAGGGATGGGCGGGGTCGAATTTGTCATCCGCACCGGTGCGCGTGGTGGCCAGAAGCGGGGCGTCGCGGAAATCCGGGGCCTGCGACGGAAACATGTCCTCGCGGGCCTGCATGTCGTTGCCGCCGCGGCCGACCATGCCCTGCTCGTCGCCATAATAGACCACGGGCTGGCCGCGCGAGAGATAGAGGAGTCCGTGGCCGAGCTTCACGAGATCGGCCAGCAGGGCCGGGGTGGCGCCCGGGTTGTCCTGCTGGAGGAAATAGCCAAACCGCCCGGCGTCATGGTTGCCGATGAAGGTGGTGGTCGAGTGGATGTTGCTGTCGTGGTCGGTATAGAGGTCGTCGCGCTGGAAGAGGTCGGTGAGGGCGGCGGCGGTGCCGCCCTTGGCCACGAAGCGGCGCGCGGCGGTGAAAAAGCCGAAGTCGAGCGTGGTGTCCAACGGCATCTGGGTGGAGAACTCGCTGAGCACGTCGACGTTGTCGTCGACCGCCACCTCGCCGAACTGGATGAAGGCGGGCCGGCCGGCGGCGCGGGCCGCCGCGCGGATGGCGGGGCCGAAGGCCTGCCAGAACTCGCCGTTGACGTGCCGCGCCGTGTCGATGCGGAAACCGTCGACGCCGTAATCCTTCACCCAGGAGCTGAAGACCTCGATCATGCCCTGAACCACGCGCGGGTGCTCGGTGAAGACGTCATCGAGGCCGACAAAGTCGCCGTGCACGGAACTCTCGTCGCGGAAGGTGGAGTTGCCGCGGTTGTGGTAGAGGGTGGGATCGTTGAGCCACGCCGGGTTCTTCACCGTCTTTTCCGCCGCCGGCACGATGGGCCGGTGGGGGAAGCTGCGCTCGGCGGACAACGGCGGCCGCGCCGTGTCGCCGAGACCGTTGTAGGCGAAGCTGCGCTCGGTGAGTGGCGCGCCGGTGGCGGCGTCGCGCAGCGGGTGGGTCTTTGCCTCGAGGTAGTCGACGCGGTTGTCCGGGAAATGGATCACGTCGGCCGTGTGGTTGACGATGATGTCCATATAGACCTTCAGGCCGCGGGCGTGGGCCTGCTCGACGAACGCGCGGAATTCCTCGTTGGTGCCGAGGTGCGGGTCGATCTTCAGGAAGTCGGTCACCCAGTAGCCATGGTATCCCGCGGAGCCGGACTGGACGGGTTTGTTCTGGAAGGGGGGCGTGACCCAAACGGCCGTGGTGCCGAGGGCCTTCAGGTAATCGAGCTTCGCGGTCAGGCCGGCGAAGTCGCCGCCGTGGAAGTAACCGATGCGTGTCGGATCGAAACCATGGTCCTCGGTGCCGCCCGGGAAGCCGCCGGTGTCGTTGGCCGGGTTGCCGTTGGCGAAGCGGTCGGTGAGGACGAAATAAAACGTCTGGCCGGCGCCCGGGTGGGTGAAGCGGGGCACGGGGCCCGGCTCGGTGGCGCGGGCCGCGGGGAGGCCGGTCAGGCCGGCCAGCAGACAGAGGACAAGGCGGATCCGGGGGGTCATGGGGTGGATTGAAGATGGAACGGGGGCGTGGCCGGTCAACCGGCCCCCGGGGGAGAAGTCTTGCATGGCCCGGAAAAAACCTAGGTTCCGTCCGGCGTCATCGCCGGCCGCGGGTTTGCGGAAGCGCCCGCGCTACGGGTTTCCCTCGGAAAAGACGCGTTTCGCCGTTCCGGCGCGGTCGGATGGCGCGGGCGCCACCTCCCGCCTGAGACCTAAGACTTTTCACCCCCATCGCGGTTTTATGGGAGGTTTGCGCGTGGCGCCGCGACCCGCCGGTGATGAATCTCGGCTCACACACGGAGCACCCCAGCCCCTTGTTCAGCCCCGAACCCGAGAGACACACCATGCAAGCATTGAACCCCAACAGTCGATTCACGCGTAGCGCGGCCCTGGCCGCCGCTATGGCGTTTTCCGCCGCCCTGGCCCACGCCCAGCAGGCCGCCACCACCGAGAAGGAACCCGAGAAGGAGAAGGTCGTCATTCTCGACACCTTCACCGTCCGCGCCGGCTTCAGCGGCAGCCTCGCGGCCGCCGCCGAGAAGAAGCAGAACGCCGTGAGCATCACCGAGGTCATCGCCTCGGAGGATCTCGGCAAGCTGCCTGACATCAGCATTGCCGACGCCCTCACCCGCCTGCCCGGCCTCGCGGCCCAGCGCACCAACGGTCGCGCCCAGCAGATCAGCGTCCGCGGCCTGAACGGCGACTTCAGCACCGCGACCCTCAACGGCCGCGAGCAGGTCTCCACCAACCTCAACCGCGCCGTCGAGTTCGACCAATACCCGGCCGACCTCCTCGAGACCGTCACGGTCTACAAGACCGCCTCCGCCAACCTGCCCAGCCAGGGCATCGCCGGCACGATCGACATGCAGACGGTCAGCCCGCTCAGCAAGAGCCGCCGCCAGATCGCGGTCAACGGCTACTACCAGTGGAATGACCTCGGCCAGCTCACCCCCGGCGTCAGCGAGAACGGCCACCGCGTCGGCCTCGCCTACATCGACCAGTTCGCCGACGGCAAGGTCGGCATCGCGCTCGGCGTCTCCGTCGCCAGCACCCCGTGGGCCGGCGAGCAGTTCCAGGCGTGGGGCTACCCCACCGAGAACGGCGGCGCCTATGTCCTCGGCGGCACCAAGTCCTACGTGCGCAACAGCAACCTGGACCGCGAGGCCTACATGCTCGTGCTTGAGTTCAAGCCGAACGACATGATCCACGCGAAGTTCGACCTCTACAGCGCCGACTTCGAGGAGAAGCAGCTCCTCCGCGGCATGGAGATCCCCCTCTGGTGGTCCGGCGCCGCGATCCAGTCCGGCTACACCACCTCCGGCGGCCTGGTGACCAACTCCACGTTCACCAACGTCATGCCGGTCGTCCGCAATGACGTCTTCGTCCGCACCGACAGCCCGCTGGCGCTCGGCCTGAACCTCGTCATCGGCGAGAAGTCCGCCTGGCCCGTCAACGTCGACTTCGGCTTCTCGACGATCAAGCGCACCGACCAGAACCTCGAGTCCTGGTCCGGCGTCAGCTTCCGCGGCACGCCGTTCACCACGGCCGACACGATGCAGGTCAAGCTCACCCCCGGTGCCGTCCCGACCATCACCTCGGCCAAGAGCTACGTGGACGGTTCCGTCCTCCGCCTCAGCGATCCCCAGGGCTGGGGCCCGACCTCCCTGCCCGGCGGCGGCATGCATGGCTACCTGAAGTATTTCCGCGCCAAGGACGAGATGGGCCAGTTCAAGGCCTTCACGAAGCATGACCTCGGCAAGTGGTTCTCGAGCGTCGAGCTCGGCACCAGCTACACCGACCGCTACAAGCGTGACGGCGAGGGCCCCTCCGGCTTCATCTCGCCCGCCAACAACGCCAACACCCTCGCCCTGCCGGCCAGCGTCGGCACGACCAACATGGGCTTCCTCGGCCTCGGCCGCATCTACGCCTACGACCCGCTGGCCGCCTACAACTCCGGCATCTGGGCCTACACGCCGAACACCGACGCCGGCATCGTCGCCAACCGCTACGAGATTCGCGAGAAGGTCACCCAGCTCTACGCCCTGTTCAACATTGACACCAAGCTCGGCGGCCTGCCGGTCTCCGGCAATGTCGGCGTCCGTGGCATCTACACCGACCAGGCTTCCAAGGGCTTCTCGGCCAACGGCAGCACGCTCACCGCGGTCAGCGACGGCGACAAATACTGGGAATTCGCGCCGAACCTGAACCTGAACTTCAAGGCCACCGACGACACCATCGTCCGCTTCAGCGTCGCCCGCCAGATGGCTCGGCCGCGCATGTATGACCTGCGCGCTTCCCGCACCTGGGGCTACAACCCGGCCAACGCGGCCGCCACCAGCCTCGCCCAGAGCCCCTGGAGCGGCGGCGGCGGCAACTCCCGGCTCCGCCCGTGGGCCTCAAACTCGGTCGACCTTTCGATCGAGCACTACTTCGCCCAGAAGCGCGGTTACTTCGCCGTCGCCGGCTTCGCCAAGAAGCTCACGAACTACATCTACGAGGCGCAGTCCGTCGCTGACTTCACCGGCTACCCGGTCTCGGCCGGCCCGGCGCCCGTCCTCCGCCAGGGCATCGTCTCCCAGCCGGTCAACGGCTCGGGCGGCAGCCTCAGCGGCGTCGAGGTCTCGCTCTCGCTCTCCTCCGAGCTGTTCAACCGCGACATCAAGGGCTTCGGCCTCGTGATGGGCGGCGCCTACACCGACAGCGGCATCAAGCCCTGGGGCCCGACCAACGCCAGCGCGCCGATCTCCGGCCTCTCGCGCCACGTCGCCAACATCACGGCCTACTACGAGCGCCACGGCTTCTCGGTCCGCGTCAGCGACCGCTACCGCTCCGAGAACCGCCAATACATCACCACGTTCGGCGTCCCGAGCCCGAGCGGCGACGTGAACCCCAACGGCGGCTTCTCCGTCGCCCAGCCGGAAAACGTCATCGACGCCCAGGTCGGCTACGCCTTCGAGAAGGGCCGGTTCAAGGGCCTCTCGGTCCTGCTGCAGGCCTACAACCTGAACAACGAGCCGCTGATCACCTACGACAACAACGATCCGCGCCGCGTCATCAACTACCAGACCTACGGCGCCTCGTTCTCGTTCGGCGCGTCCTACAAGTTCTAAGCGGCGTCCGTCAGACGCCCGTCCTTCCGGCGGCCACCAGCCAACCACTGGTGGCCGCTTTTTCTCCGCCTCCCACCCCGGAGGCTCGCGTAAACCGCCCGGTGGTCCCGGTGGGTTTGCCCGACCCTTCCCCCTGTCCCCTCTCCCATGCGCCTGCCCATGTGCCTGCTTGCCAGCGCGCTGATTAGCGCCCCCGCCCTTGCCGTCGAGGACGGCTCGCGGCCGCTCGGCCCGGTCAGCCAGGTGGCCCGCACCGAACGCGGGGTTGAGCTTTCCTGTGCGCAGGGCGGAACCCTCACCGTCAGCGTGCTCGCGCCGGATCTCGTCCGGGTCCGCGCCAAATTCCCCGGGCAGATCCTGCCGCTCGACCATTCCTGGGCCATCGCCAAGCCCGACTGGCCCCTGGTCGCGTGGCAACTCGCCGAGACCCCCTCCCGGGTCACCCTGAGCACGGCCGAGCTCAGGGTTGTCATCAACCGCGACCCGCTGCTGGTCGAGTTTCGGGATGCGGTCACCGGCCGCCTGATCAATGCGGACCACCGCCCGCCCGCCCGTGACGCGCAGACCGGCGTCGTCACCGCCGCCAAGAAACTCGGCTACGACGAGCATTTCTACGGCCTCGGCGAAAAGGCCGCGCGCCTCGACCGCCGGCGCGGCAAGTTCGTCCTCTGGACCTCCGACACCCCGGGCTACGTCGAGGGCACCGACCCGCTCTACCAGAGCATCCCCTTCTACCTCGGGCTGGAAAACGGCACGGCCTACGGTCTCTTCTACGACAATGCCTGGCGCTCCACCTTCGAGTTCGGGCACCTCACCCAGGAATCCGCCGACTACACCGCCGACGGCGGCGAGCTGAACTACTATTTCATCGCCGGACCCGCCCTGAAGAAAGTGGTGTCCCGCTACACCGAGCTGACCGGCCGCATGCCGTTGCCGCCGCTCTGGTCCCTCGGCCACCAGCAGAGCCGCTACAGCTACTACCCGGACAAACTCGTCGAGCACATCGCGGACAAATACCGCGCGCATGATCTGCCCCTCGACGTCCTCCATCTCGATATTCACTACATGGACGGCTACCGGGTCTTCACCTGGGACCAGGCCCGCTTTCCCGACCCCGCCCGCCTCGCCCGCGATCTGGGCGCCAAGGGCATCCGCCTCATCACCATCGTCGACCCCGGCGTGAAATTCCAGCCCGCGGGCGGTTATCCGGTCTACGACGAAGGGGCGAAGCAGGATTACTTCCTCCGGCAAACCGACGGCTCGGTCTACGTCGGCGAGGTTTGGCCCGGCAAGTCCACCTTCGTCGATTACACGAAGGAAGAGGCGCGCCGCTGGTGGGGTGGCCTGCACCGCTCGCTCACCGACGCCGGGGTCGCCGGCATCTGGACCGACATGAACGAGCCGGCCGATTTCCGCGATCCCACCGGCAAGCTGCACGAAAACATCCGCTTTGACGACCTCGGTCAGCAGACACCCTACAACGGCCTGCGCAACACCTTCGCGCTGAACATGGCGCGCGCCACCTACGAGGGCCTCCAGCGCCTCCAGCCCGACCGCCGGCCCTTCGTCATCACCCGCGCCGGTTACGCGGGCATCCAGCGCTACGCCGTCAAATGGACCGGCGACAACAACGCCACCTTCGCCTCCCTCGCGCTCAACGTGCCGATGTTCGCTTCCCTCGGCCTGAGCGGCGAAACGTTTGTCGGCGCCGACATCCCCGGCTTCATCGGCCGCGGCGATGGCGAGCTGCTGGCGCGCTCCTACCAGATCGCCGCCTTCTCGCCCTTCTTCCGCAACCACTCGGCCATCGACACCTACGACAAGGAACCCTGGCGCTTCGGCGCCTACTACGAGGACATCGTCCGCAAGTTCATCAAGCTCCGCTACACCCTCCTCCCGTTCCTCTACACCACGATCGAGGAAGCCCACCGCACCGGCGTGCCGCTGTTCCGCCCGCTCGTGCTTAATTTCCAGGCGGACGAAAACACCGCCACCATCGACGACCAGTTCATGGTCGGCGACGCCCTCCTCGCCGCCCCGGTCACCCGCGCCGCCCAGCGCGAGCGCGAACTTTACCTCCCCGCCGGCCCGTGGTTCGACCATTGGACCGGTGCCGCCGTGAGCGGCGGACGCGTGCTTACCGTCCGCGTTCCGCTCGACCACCTCCCGCTCTACGTCCGCGGCGGGTCCATCATCCCCTCCACGATCGCCATGAGCCACACCGGGGAAAAACCATGGAGCCCCCTCCGCCTGGACGTCTATCCCGACGACGCGGGCGCGGCCCGGGGTTCGCTCTACGAGGATGACGGCACCAGCCCGGCCCACCTGCAGGGGGCTTTCCGGCGCACGACATTCGCGCTGGACGCCGGCCGGCTCACGATCACGCCGGAGGGAAAATTCCAGCCGCCCACGCGCCGGTTTGAAATCGTGCTGCACGCCGCCCCCCGCGAGGTTGCGGTGTGGCTCGACGGGCGGCCCCTGGCGGCCCCGCAATGGTCGCACGAGACCGACGGCCGGCTGACCTTGCGGCTCGATGACGACGGCCGCGCCCACACGCTCGAATTCCGCTGACCATGCAAAACCCCCTGCCCAGTTGGCTCGACACCCGCACCGCCGGGGTGCTGGCCCATGTCTCATCGCTGCCCGGGGCCTATGGCATCGGCAACCTCGGGCCGGGCGCGCGCGCCTTTGTGGATTTTCTGGCCGAATCCGGCGTGCATTGGTGGCAGATCTGCCCGCTCGGGCCCACGGGCTACGGTGATTCCCCCTACCAGTCGTTTTCTTCCTGCGCGGGCAATCCCTACTTCATCGACCTCGGCGAGCTGGTCGCCGCCGGCCTCCTGACCGCGGCCGAGGTGGCGCCCCTGGGCCGGCTGCCGGCGGAGCGCGTCGATTACGGCGCGCTCTACCACGCGTTCGGCCCCGTCCTCCGGCAGGCCCACCAGCGCTTTGCCGCCTCCGGCGCGGCCGAGGTGGCGGGGCTCGGGTCGCTGGCGGAATTCCGCCGCCGGCACGAAGAATGGCTGCGGCCCTACGGCGAGTTCATGGCGTTAAAGGATCAGTTCGGCGGCCGGGCCTGGACCCAGTGGCCGCTCGAATTCCGCGCCTGGTCCCCCGCCCTGCGCGACACGATGCCGGCGGCCGCCCGCGTCGAGGCCGACCGGCATGTCTTCTACCAGTATCTGTTTTTTGCCCAGTGGCGCCGCCTGCGGGATTATGCGCGCGCCAAGGGCGTGGGCGTCATCGGCGACGTGCCGATCTTTGTCGCGATGGACAGCGCCGACACCTGGCAGCACCGCGACGTCTTCCAGCTCAGCGCCACGGGTGAGCCGGCCGTCGTGGCGGGCGTGCCGCCGGATTATTTCTCGGCCCTCGGCCAGCTGTGGGGCAACCCGCTCTACAACTGGGAACACCTGGCCCGCACCCGTTACGCCTGGTGGATCGACCGGTTCCAAAGCGCCTTCGAGCTCTACGACATCGTCCGGCTCGACCACTTCCGCGGGTTTGACACATTCTGGGAGATTCCCGCCGGGGCGCCGGACGCTCGCACCGGACGCTGGCAACGCGGACCCGGGCTCGCGTTTTTCCAGGCGGTGCAACAGGCGCTGCCCGATGCGCGCATCATCGCGGAGGACCTCGGCTACATCGGGCCCGATGTCGTGGCGCTCCGGTGCGCCGCCGGCCTGCCCGGGATGAAGATCCTCCAGTTCAGCTTCGGGCACGACGCCAACAACGCCAACCTGCCCCACCTTTATCAGCCCGGCAGCGTGGCCTACACCGGCACCCACGACAACATCCCGACCCGCGGCTGGCTCGAATCACTGCCGGCGGAATACGCGGGGGCGATCCGCAACTATTACCAGCTGAACGGCAGCGATTCCGCCTGGCCCATGATCCGGGCCGCGCTCGCGACCGTTTCCCGCCTGGCGGTCATCCCGATCCAGGATCTGCTCGACCTGCCCGCCAGCGCGGCCCTCAACCGGCCCGGCATCGCCGATGGCAACTGGCAGTGGCGCTTCACCGCGGCGCAACTGGCCGGCCTCCGTGAACAACGGCTCGCCACGCTGCGCGATTGGATCAAACTCTATGATCGCACCGGCCGCCGGCCCTTCCGCGATTACAGCGAACCCCTCGAACCCTGACCGCCCCATGACGACCCTGCGCCCCATGACCCTGCCGGCAATCTGGAATATGAGCTTCGGCTTCTTCGGCATCCAGTTCGGCTGGGGCCTGCAGATGGCCAACATGAGTGCGATCTACGAGTTCCTCGGCGCCTCCGAGAGCGAGATCCCCATCCTCTGGCTCGCCGCCCCGCTTACCGGCCTGATCGTGCAGCCGATCATCGGCTATTACAGCGACCGCACCTGGATCCGCGGCCTCGGCCGCCGGCGCCCCTATTTCCTCGGCGGAGCGATCCTCGCCAGCCTGGCGCTGGTCGCCATGCCGAACTCGTCCGCGCTCTGGATGGCGGCGGGCCTGCTCTGGGTGCTCGACGCTTCGGTCAACATCAGCATGGAGCCCTTCCGCGCCTTCGTGGCCGACCTGATGCCGCCGGCGCAGCGGCAGGTGGGGTTTGCCATGCAGAGCCTGCTCATCGGGCTCGGCGCCGTGCTCTCCTCCGCGCTGCCGTGGCTGCTGACGCGCTTCGGGCTCGTCGAGGCCGCCACGACCGGCATCCCGCCATCCGTCAAGATCTCATTCTACGTCGGCGCCGTCGTCTACATTGCGGCCGTCGTTTACACGGTCGTCACGACCCCGGAGTTTCCGCCCGAGATCACGCCGGCGGCGGACGCGCCGAAGCCGTCGTCCTTCTTCGTCGAGATCTTCCACGGCGTCGCGAACATGCCGCTCGTGATGCGCCGGCTGGCGCTGGTGCAGTTCTTCACCTGGCTGGGGCTGTTCTGCATGTGGATCTACTTCACGCCGGCGATCGCCCGCGGCGTGTTCGGCGGCTCACCCGGCTCGCCCGAATACCAGCGCGGCCTCGAGTGGGGCGGCGTCTGTTTCGCCGTCTACAACGGCACGGCGTTTGTGGTCGCGTTTGTCCTCGTGGCCCTCGCCGGGCGCGGTGTGCCGGCCAAGCTGCTGCACCGCTGCGGCCTGCTCTGCGCCGGCGCCGGGCTCTGTTCCGTCGGGCTGGTCAAGACCCCCGAGCTGCTGCTGCTCTCGATGGCCGGGGTTGGCATCGGCTGGGCCACCATCCTCTCGATGCCCTACGCCCTCCTCGCGAACGCCATCCCGGCGAAGCAGATGGGTTTCTACATGGGCGTATTCAATTTCTTCATCGTCCTCCCGCAGATCCTCGCCGCCACCCTCCTCGGGCCGGCCGTGAAGCACCTGCTCGGCGGCCACGCCGTGGCGGCCGTCGTGATCGGCGGCGGTTGCATGGTGCTCGCCGCGGTCGCCCTGTCCTGGGTCCCCGAGGAAAAAACCGCCGCCTGATTTTGTCATGAAAAACCTCCCCATGCTCCTCTTGGCTGCCCTGCTGGCCGTCGCCCCGACCTTCGCCGCCACCCCGGCGGATTCCTACCAGCCGCAGCCCTACGTGAAGCTGGCCCACCCGGAGTGGTCGAAGAACGCCACGATCTACCAGGTCAATGTCCGGCAGTTCTCCGCGGAGGGCACCTTCGCCGCCGTGGAGAAGGAACTGCCGCGCATCAAGGCCCTCAACGTGGACATCATCTGGCTCATGCCGGTCCACCCGATCGGCGAGAAGAACCGCAAGGGCACGCTCGGCAGCCCCTATGCCGTGAAGGATTACTACGGCGTGAACCCGGAGTTCGGCACGCTCGCCGACCTGAAGCGCCTCGTCGACACCGCGCACGGCCTCGGCCTAAAGGTCATCCTGGACTGGGTGCCCAACCACACCGCGTGGGACAACCCGCTGGCGACGCAGCACCCCGATTGGTATCAGCACGACTGGAAGGGTGGCTTCCGCCCAACGGCGTGGTTCGACTGGTCCGATATCATCAACCTCGACTACCGTTCGCCCGGACTCCGCAAATACATGACCGAGGTCATGAAATACTGGGTGCGTGACGTCGGCATCGACGGCTACCGTTGTGACGTGGCCGGCTTCATTCCGCTGGAATTCTGGAACAACCTCCGCCGCGAGCTCGATGCCATCAAGCCGGTCTTCATGCTGGCCGAGTGGGAGTCGCGTGACCTCCACGCCGAGGCCTTCGACGCCACCTACGCGTGGAGCTGGTATGAGAACATGCACAAGATCTGCAAGGGCCAGGCCGACGTTGGCGCGCTCTTCAACTACTACGCATGGAACGAGGGCTTCTACCCCGAGAACATCATGCGCATGACCTTCGTCTCCAACCACGACAAGAACTCGTGGGAGGGCACGGAATTCGAGAATTTCGGAGACGGCCTCGAGGCCGCCATCGTCCTCTCCGTCGTCAGCGAGGGCATCCCCCTCATCTACAACGGGCAGGAGGCCGGCTACAACAAGCGGCTGCTCTTCTTCGAGAAGGACCCGATCCAGTGGCGCGACCACCCGATGGCCGGCTTCTACCGGAAGCTCTTCGCCCTGAAAAAGGCCAACACCGCGCTGTGGAATGCGAAGTGGGGCGCCCGGATGGTGCAGGTCGTCAACAGCGACGGCACCAAGGTCTTCAGCTTCGTGCGCGACAACGGCAAGGACAAGGTCTTCGCCCTGATGAATTTCTCCGGCGAGACGCGGAAGGTGAAGCTCACCGACGGGCCGTATGCCGGCCGCTACACGGAATTCTTCAGCGGCGAGAAGGCCGACATCGCCGAGGGCGCGGACCTGACGCTGCCGCCCTGGGGCTACAAGGTTTACCTGAAATAGGTGGTGGAGCCCGCGCTCCGCGCGGGCTTAAACCTGCGCGGAGCGCAGGTTCCACCAACAAGAAACCGGGATCACTTCCCTGCCTTCCCCGCCGGCACGCCGTGGGTGAAGTCGAGCCGGTCGTGATAGACCGTCTTCGGCTGCTCCTCCTGCGCCTGGCGCGAGGCCTCGAGCCGGGCGCGGTAGACCTGGGGGGTCATGCCCTTGTGCTGCTTGAACACGCGGGCGAAATACGCCGGGTCGGAAAAACCGCTGGCGTAGGCGATCTCGGAGATGGTCAGCGGCGAGGTCTCCAGCGCGAGGATGGCGCCGTCGATCCGGATGCGCTGGATGTAGTGCGTGAGCCGCTCCTTCGTCTCGGTGTGAAAGAGGTGGGAAAGGTAGTCGGGCGAGCAGCCGAGCAGCTCGGCGATATGCGACACGCCGAGGTCGGCGTTGGCGAACTGCTCGCGCACGAGGCATTTTGCCTGGAAGACCTTGCCGATGTCGCTGTTGAGCTGGCCCGAGCCGGTCTCGACGATGTTGCGGAAGAGCCCGAGCAGCGCGAGCAGCAGGCCCTTGAGCACGGCGTCGCGCGCCGGGCCCTGCATGCTGTGGGTTGCGGCCGTGGTGTTGGCGAGCGTGAGGAAGACCTCGAGGTTGGGCGCGTCGAAGAACTCGATCACCTCGATGTCCGGCTTGCCCGGCCGCACCTCGTGGGCGAAGTGCAGGCTGAGGGTGTTGTTGTAGAAGCCGGCGACGAGGTTGCGGAAGGGCCGGTCGGCGCCGGGTTGCACGACCTCGCCGTGCGGCACGCCGGCGGGGATGATGCAGATCTCGTCCGGGCCGAGCCGGAAGGTCTCGCGGGGAAAGCTGAAGTCGGTCGAGCCCTGCAGGCCGAGGAAGATCTCGGGCCGGTAGTGGTAGTGCATGCCGCGCTTGTTCTGCACGGTCTTGGACTCGTGCGGCACGCGCAGGACAAGCCGGTTGCGCTCGGCGAGCTTCAGCGCCTGGTCAAAGGCCGCCTGCATCTCGGCGCGGTTGTGCGCGCTCATCGAGCGGGCGGTGAAGAGGGCGTGCGGAACGCCGGGGGCGGACATGGGGTTCTGGCCGCGCCGGTGTGTGACGGCGGACCGGGGTTGGGGTTGGTTGAAGCAATGTCCCCATGCGCCCCATAACTCAAACGGGAAATCAGCGGCGGGCCGCGCGCCCCTTGACAGGAGCACTTTGCGGGGTATCGGTGTGGGCGGCATGAGCCGGTTTAACCAACAGTCGCACCGACCGAATCACGGGGCTCCGGGTATCTTCCCGGGCACGCCCGGTGCTGCGACTGTTTGCGTCTGAGGGCCTGACCGCCCGACCGGGGCGCAACCAGGGCTGACACCGGGGTAAAACAGGGGCGAGCGTTTCGCCCCGCCGGACTCCGTCCGTCCCTTTCCCTCCGCGCGCGGGTCCCGCACCCGTCGCCGCATCCGCCTTTGCGCGGGTGCCCTCCACCGCGCCCCCGGCCCGCGGCCCACCCTCAGATAGATCATGACATGAACCAAAGAAAATTTGGCCGCACCGGCCTGCCCGTGTCCGAGCTTTGTCTCGGCGCCATGCAGTTTGGCTGGCTGACCAACGACGAGACCTCCCGCGCCATCCTCGACGCCTATCGCGCCGCCGGCGGCAACTTCATCCAGACGACCACCTGCGGCCCGGCGGCAGCCGGGCCGGGACTCTGTCGCTCCGAGGAAATCCTGGGCGCCTGGCTGCGGGAAAACCCGCGGGCCCGCGACAGCCTTGTTCTCTCGACGCGCATGCGGTTTGCCCGGCCGGCCCCGGGTTTCCGCGCCGGGCTCGCCGACTCCATCCGCCGGCAGTGCGAGGAATCGCTGCGCCGGCTCCACACCACGCACCTCGACCTGCTCGTCATCGAGTGGAGCGACGCGCTCCTGCCGATGGATGATGTCCTCGGCTGCATCGACGACCTCGTGCGCGCCGGCAAGCTCCGCTATGTGGGCGCCGCCGGTTTCCCGGTGTGGCGCTTCATGGAATCACTCGGTCGCTCCGCCCGGCGCGGTGGCGGCCGCCTGGAATCATTCCAGGCGGACTACTCGCTGCTGGAGCGCGCCCCGTTCGAGCCCGACGCCGTGGAGCTCGCCCGCGAATACCGCGTGGCGCTCCTCGCCCAGTCGCCGCTCGCCGGCGGCTTCCTCACCGGGTTCTACCACGTCCCGCAGTTTCCCGAGACCGCGCGGGCGCGGCGCCTGCGCGAACGCTACGGCAACGTGCGCGGCCACGCGGTGCTGGCCACCCTCGGCGACATCGCCGTGGAACTCGGCGCCACCACCGGGCAGGTCGCGCTCGCCTGGGTGCTCACCCGCAGCTGCGTCACGGCGCCGATGCTCGGTTTTCTCGCCCCCGAACAGGTGCGCGAGGCCGCGGCCGCCACGAACCTGAGCCTGTCTCCCGAACATCTCGACCGGTTGGAGGCGGCCTCCCGCCGCCTGCCCGGCGTCATCGACGCATTCCTTTGCCGAAACCACCCAACCCTGAATCCCAAAAACATCATGAACAATCCGAACCTCTATCTCTCCTCCCGCGACCACCGCCTGCTGAGCCAGCTTATCGCAGCCGTCGGCAACAAGCACGGCACGATCGACCGCCTGCGTTGCGAGCTCACCCGCGCCATCGTGCTCGATCCGTCGGCCGTGCCGACGAACGCCGTCGGCCTCAACAGCCGCGTCGAGCTCGCCGACCTCGACACCGGCGAGCGTGAGGCCTACGTGCTTACGCTGCCCGCTGCGGCCGACCCGGACCAGGCCCGCCTCTCCGTGCTCGCGCCCGTCGGCACGGCGCTGTTCGGTTACCGCGAGGGCGACGAGATCGAGTGGCCGACGCCCGGTGGCCTCCGCCGCCTCAAGCTCCTGCGCGTCACCCGCGAACCGGAGCCGATGGCAGCGGGCTGAGGCGCAGCAGGCGCGTTTCACCGAAATCCAGCGCGGTAAAGTCCGCCGGTGCCACCTGGTGCGCCGTGCGGGCGGCCGCCAGCTCGTGCAGCGGGGCGTCGATCGCCTCGTCCGTCAGCTGGAACGTGCCGAAGTGCATGCCGATCGACTGGCGCGCGCCGAGCGCGAGGTGTGCGCGAACAGCCTCATCCGGATTCATGTGCACCGCCTCCATGAACCAGCGCGGCTCGTAGGCACCAATGGGAATCAGCGCCAACGCGGGCGGACCGAGCCGGGCATGGATCTCGGCGAAATGCGGCGCCCAGCCGGAATCTCCGGCGAAGAACACCAGCCCCGCCGCCGTGCGCAGCATGAGGCCGCCCCACAGCGTCTGCCGCGCGTCCCACGGCGTGCGGGCCGCGAAATGCTGCGCCGGCGTGCAGATGGCCTCGAGGTTCGCGGCCGGGTGGTGCGACTGCCACCAGTCGAGCTCGGTCACCCGCCCCACCCCGCGGGCTTCGAGCCAGGCCCGGTTGCCCAGCGTCGTGACAATGGCCGGCCGGTGTTGCCGGGCCAGCCATTGCAGCGCGGCGAGGTCGAGGTGGTCGTAATGATTGTGGCTGAGCAGCACCACGTCGATGCGCGGCAGCTGCGACAGGCGCAGCGGCGCCGGCCGCGCGCGCTTGGGCCCGAGCAAGCCGAACGGACCGGCGTGCGAAGCAAAGACCGGGTCGGTCAGGATGTTCAGCCCCGGCAGCTGCAGCAGGAAGGTGGAGTGGCCGATGAACGTGACCGCCATCTGACCGGCGGGGATGCCCTCCGGCAGCACCGGGGTGCGCGGGGCCGGCACGGTCCGCGGCCAGCGCGAGCCCTGGCCCTTGACCAGCCGCTGCCACCACCAGCGCGGCAGCTGGGAAAATCCCCGCATCTGCAGCCGGCCGGCCGGGTTGAAAAAATGCGTGCCGTCGCAGTGGTCGCTGACGGGGAAGCGGGTGCCGGCCATGGTCAGGTGCCTTGTTTCTGTCCGGAGGCGATTCGACGTTTCAGTTCTCGCACAAATGTTTTTGGGCCGCCTTGCATATACCCAAGTCGGACCAGTTCCCGCCCATCCGCTCCGAGCAAGATGATTGTCGGGTAGCTATCGACGCCGTATTTTCGGGCGAGTCCTTCGTTTTGCTTCTTGAGCTCCGGGGTCAGGCTCTTGGTTCGCGGAAAATCCAACTCAACCAAGGCCAGTGATTCCGTGGCGTATTGGGTAAAAAATGCGGTCTGGAAAATTTCGTCGCGCAGGCGGTGACACCATACGCACCAATCGCTGCCGGTGAAGTTCAGCAGCACGGGCCGGCCGGTCTTGATCGCAGCGGCATACTCGGTGGACCAAGCCGGGCCGGCCTCCCCGGCGGTTGCGACGGGCAGGAGGGCGGAAAAAGAACAAAGCAGGAGAATGAGAGGCTTCATGGTTGCAGAGGGGCGGAGGGATCGAGCGAGATATTGACCTTTGGCGGGGGACGTGTGCGCGCAGGCTCCTTGGACCGATCCAGCAGCACCTGGCCACGCACGGGATCACCCAGCGGATTTTTGTGGTGTAGAAGGACGCCGGCGAAATGCCCCGACTCCCATGGTTCGGCCTTGGCCTCGCGGGCAGGGATCAGCGGGGTAACTTCACGAAAGACCGCCAGCTGTTCCTCGTCGCGCAGCTTCAGCGCCACCCGCGCAAGATGGGCCGCGCCGTATGGCTGGCCGGCAGCCAGGGCCCGGCGAAAACAATCGGCGGCCAGCGACAGATTCTTCTCGGTGCCGGTGCCGTTTTCATGGCACATACCGAGGTTTATCAGGGCCGCGGGGTGTTTCTTCTCGGCGGCTTGGCGGAACAAGGCGACCGCGGCGCCTGGATCGGCCTCGACCCCATCTCCCTGCAGCAGCATCCAACCAAGGCTATTTTGCGATGCGGCCTCACCCGCCTTGGCGGCGCGGCGGAAGAGCTGCAAGGACTCGGCCCTATCTTGTGGCACGCCCTGGTCGCCGCGGCCTAACAAGCGAGCCAGGTTGTCCATCGCCCAAGAGTTTTCCTGTTCGATGGCCTTGCGAAACCAGCGAACGGCGGCCGGTGGATTTTTGGCCACTCCCCGACCGTTGAGCAACATCCAGCCAATGCGGTTTTGTGCCCAAGCATCGCCTTTTTCCGCTGCCTGGTAAAACCAGCCGTAGGCCTCGGCTTGGTTGATTGCTGTGCCCCGGCCATCCGAATATTGCAGACCGATTTCCTTCATGGACAGCGCGAGGCCCGCTTGGGCGGCCCGTTCAAACCAGCGCCTGGCCTCGGCGTAGTCGCGTTCACCGGCTTCACCATAGGTGATCATCCAACCAACCATGTGGGAACCGAAGGCATATCCCGATTCGCCGGCGGCCCGATACAACCGAAAAGCTTCCGGCAGATCCTTAGTGACTCCGGGGGCTCCGCTATGCAGCAGATCTGCCAGCCGGCTCATGGCCTCGGGCAATCCCTGTTTCGCGGCGAGTCGGAACCAAACTGCCGCCTCCTCGGGATCGCGTTCAATGCCCGTTCCGCTGGCCAGCATCCAGCCGACGCGGTTTTGCGACCAGTCGTCACCCGCGCGCGCCGCGCGCTCGAACCACACAAAGGCCTCGGCCATATCGACGGGACTCCCGCGGCCTTCGGCGTATTGGCGGCCGAGTTCCCGCAAGGCGCCATCATATCCCTTGGCGGCGGCTCGTTCAAACCAGCGGCGCGCTTCGCCATGGTTGCGTTCACCGGCTTCGTCATAGGTGATCATCCAGCCAACCATGTAAGCGGAGTAAGCATGGTCCTTTTCAGCGGCCTCTTGAAACAGTCGGAACGCTTCCGGCAGGTTTTTCTCCGTGCCTTCGCCGCGGCGCAACATGCCCGCAACATCGGCCAGGCCCTCGGCGCTACCAAGGGAAGCCGCTTGGCGGGAAAGTTGAAGCGCCCCGGGATAATCAGGGGCAGTTGGCGGGATGCCGTTCCGCAATAATCGCGCCAGGCGGTTGATGGATTCAACATCGTCCTGATGGGCAGCGCGACGATACCAGTCCGCGGCGACGGCAAGGTCGATGGGGACCCCAGCACCGCGTTCATATTGCCGGCCCAGGACCCGTTGGGCCGAAGCCAGTCCCCCTGCCGCGGCCTGACGCAAATAGTCGCGGGCCAGATCGGAATTAGGCGCGATCCCGAAAAGGCCGTTTTCGTGATAGAGGTAGAGCCGCTCCAGCGCCTTGACCGCACCGAGGTCGGCCGCACGGGTCAGCCACCGCAAGTGCTGACCGGAATCCGGCCGGCCGCCGAGACCGATCAGGGTGAATTCGGCCAAAGTGGTTGCCGCGGTGGCATTGCCGTTCTCCGCCTGCGCACGAAGCCAGTGAACAGCCCGGGAAAAATTGGGCAGGAACCCGGCGCCGGTATTTTTGAGCCACTCGACCGGGACAATCCGCGGGGGGGCTGCTGAACGGAGTTTAACCTCCTCCAAAAGTTCCGCGCGTGCGGGGTCTGGTTGATCCAAGCCGAAACCCAGGCGACACTTCCAACCAAGATAGAGTCGCGCCCAATAGTGACCGGATGCGGCCGCGCGCTCTTGCCAGCGGGTGCCGGCGGCCGGATCGAAGGCCGTGCCCAGCCCCAAGTCGTGCATGAAGCCCACTAGGTGCTGGGCATCACGGTTTCCGGCCTCGGCCAGCGGGATGGCCAGTCGCAAGGCTGCGACCGGGTCATCATTCTCGAGTGCGGTGATGGCGCCGGTCAGGCCGGCCGGGGAATGGCCCGCCTCGGCTGGTTGCGCGGCGAGAGACGCGGCAACCCATGGCAGCGACGACAGGTAGAGGACAAGAACCCAACGCATGACTATAGGCATGGAATGGCGGCCCGAATCGACAGCACGGAGAAACACTCCTCCGCTGTCCAGACTCAAGCCAGCTTGGCCCGGGCCTGCGCCCAGTAGTCCAGCAGCGCGCGGAAATCCTGCTCCTTGGTGCGGCTGTGGATCACGTAGTCGTAGGAATTGCGCTCGGCCAGCTCGAGCTCGGCGCTGTGCATCCGCCGCTCCAACTCCTCGGGGGTCACCGCCCCGCGGCCCTGCAGGCGCTCGCGAAGGACGTCGAGCGAGTCGGGGGCGACGAAGATCGTGACGAGCCGCTCCTTGAGCAGCGGGATGGCCTGGGCCGCGGTGCGGATACTGCGCACGCCCTGGACGTCGATGTTCATCACCAGGCTCGAGTGCGGCAGCCGGTCGAGCACGGCGGACTTGAGCGTGCCGTAGCGGTATTTGCGGTGCACCCAGGCCCACTCGAGGAAGTCGTTCGCGGCCAGCCGGGCGTCGAACTCGGGCTCGGAGAGGAAGTGATAGTCGCGGCCGTTGACCTCGTTGGGGCGCGGCGGACGGGTCGTGGCCGTGATGGCGCGCTCGAAGCCCGGCACCTCGCTCACGAGGCGGTCGCAGAGCGTGCTTTTGCCGACGCCGGCGGGGCCGGCCAGGATCAGGAGCACGGTCTTCGTCGCGGCCATGCTCAGTAGGTGAAGGCGGCGCCGGCGGTCGCCAGGCCGTAGGACAGCAGGATGGCGCCGGCCAGCCGCACGCGCGCCGGCCGCTGGAACAGCCACTCGAAGAAATCCCGCAGCCGGTAGGGCGCGGCGGCCAGGTAGAGCGCGAGGCCGAGGCCGAGATAGACGGCGCTGACCATCAGCAGCCGCTGCGGGTGCTGGTATTCCATGTAGGCGGCGGAGAGCAGCGGCTCGGCGGCCAGCAGCATCAGCACGCACAGGCCGCGCACGGCGAGGAAGTCGGGCGTGTAGATGAAGGCCAGCACCGCGAGCACGCCGAAGCCGATCATCACCGGGCCCGGCGTCTTGAAGAAGATCAGGTCGGACTCGTTGAGGTGCGACAGCCGCCACAGGAACCAGGCGGCGCCGGCCCCGAAGAACAGCCACGCGCCGCGGTTCGAGCGCGGCAGGGCCTTCGCCGTCGAGCCGACCAGCGAGTTGGGCCAGAGCAGCGTCGCGCCGAGCAGCGCGAGGAACAGGCCGGGAAGCAGCGTGGCGAGGAAAAGGGACATCAGACTAGGTGAAAGTTGAAGGATGAAAGTTGAAAGTCACGGACCAAGGAGGCGTCAAAGGTGTTTCTTGGCTTTCAACCTTCAACTTTCAGGTTTCAACCCGGGCGAGAGTGAGCGAGCCGTAAAGCACGGCGGTGGAGGCGCGCTCGATCTTCACCGGCACAAGCTCGCCGATCAGGCGGGGGTCGGCGGCGAAATGGACGATGCGGTTGCCGCGGGTGCGGCCCATGAACTGGAGCCCCTTCTTGTCCGGGCCGTCGACCAGCACTTCCTGCGTCGAGCCGAGCAGCGTGGCGTTGCGGCGGTTGGAGTTGGCCCCGAGCAGGCCGAGCAGCTCCTGGTTGCGCGCCTCCTTCACCTCGTCGGGGATCTGGTCGCCCATGTCCGCCGCCGGCGTCCCGGTGCGGATGGAATACTTGAAGATGTAGGCCATGTCGTAGTTGCAGGCCTCGAAGAGCTCGCGCGTGTGCCGGAACTCCTCGTCGGTCTCGCCGGGAAGCCGACGATGACGTCGGTCGAGAAATACATGTCGGGCCGCACCGCGCGGAGGGCGGACACGATCTCGAAGTAACGCCCGCGGGAATAGGGCCGGTTCATCGCCTTCAGGATGCGGTTGGACCCCGACTGGAGCGGCAGGTGCACGTATTCGCAGAGTTTTTCGAGGCGGCCGTAGGCCTGGATCAGGTCGTCCTTGAACCCGCGCGGGTGCGGCGAGGTGAAGCGGATGCGCTTGATGCCGGGAATGGCGTTCACGCGCTCGAGCAGCTGGACGAAGGGTGTGACGCCGCCGGTGTGCGCGTAGTCGCGCCGCCCGTAGCTGGTGACGATCTGGCCGAGGAGCGTGATCTCCTTCACGCCGCGCTCCGCCAGCTGCTCGCACTCGCGCACGATGTCATCCATCGGCCGCGAGCGCTCGTCGCCGCGGGTCTTGGGGACGATGCAGAACGCGCAGTCCATGTTGCAGCCCTGCTGGATCGAGACGAAGGCCGAGACCTGCTTCTCCTCCAGCACGTGGTCGCGGATGGTGTTCTGCGAACCGGCTTCCTCGGCGATGTCGACGATGGTCGAGCCGATGGGCACGCCGGCGGCCTGCGCGGCGCGGAGGTTGTCCAGGTAGTCCGGCACCTGGTGGAATTTCTGGGTGCCGACGATGAGGTCGAGGTCGGGCAGGCGGTCGAGCAGCTCGGCGCCGCGGTTCTGCGCCATGCAGCCGAGAATGCCGAGGATGAAGTCCGGCTGCTTCTTCTTGCGGGCGGAAAGGTAGCCGGCCTTGCCGATGGCCTTCTGCTCGGCGGCGTCGCGGACGCTGCAGGTGTTGAGCAGGAGGATGTCGCAGTTGTCCTCGTCCGGCACGATGCGGTAGCCCCGCCCGCGCAGGAGCGCCGCGACCGCCTCGCTGTCGCGCTCGTTCATCTGGCAGCCGTAGGTCTTGATATGGACGCGGTTCATCCGGGGATGGGTCTAACTACCCGTCCACCCCGTCCGGTCAACGCGGTAAAAAACCGGCCGGAATCAGTCGTCCTTGCGGCGGCCGAGGTTCTTGCCGCGCCGGTTGCCCGGGCCGTATTCGCGGTTCACGCGCCAGGTCTTGAATTCCTCCCAGGCCCAGACGGCGACCAGGGTCAGGACGACGGTGGCGAGCACAATCAAGAGCACCTCGATCCAGCCGAATTTCATGACCGGTGGCCCCCGCTGGCGGCAAAAGATGAAAACAGGCCCATGCGGTAATCAGCCAAAAAAAGGCCCGGCGGCACAAGCCATCGGGCCTAGGGAAATCCCTGATTTTAAGCGACGGCGAGCCCGGGGTTTACCAGCCGGCCGGTGCGGTCTCAGCGGGCCAGGCCCTGCGTGCGCACCCAGAGCGCGGCGCGGGCCACCAGGGCGTTGGCGTGGGGCACCCCGAGCTTGCCCTTGATGTTCTCGCGGTGCGACTCGATCGTCTTGACGCTCACGTTGAGCGCGGTGGCGATCTCCTGGGTGGAGCGGCCCTGGCCCAGCTGGATGAAGACCTGCAGCTCCCGTTCGCTCAGCGCGGCCAGTTCGTGTTCTTCCTGCGGCGCGGTCCGGGGCGTGCGCCCGCTGCCAGTCTGGCGCAGCGCGGCAATGATCGCGGCGGGACCCTCCAGCTTGGAGACAAAGTGGTTGGCACCGGCCTGCAGCGCCTTCGGCCGGTAGACCGCGGCCTCCAGCATGGAGAGCACCACCAGCCGCAAGCCGGGCAGGTCTGCGCGCAGCTCGCGCACCAGCTTCAGGCCGTCGTCATTCTGCAGCATCAGGTCCACCACCGCGGCGTCCGGTTGCAGGCGGCCCGCGAGGGCGCGGGCGTGGGTGGCGTTGTCGGCCTCCCCGCAGACTTCCAGGCCCGGCTCGCTCTTCAGGGCGGCCACGACGCCCGCGCGGAAAAGCGGGTGGTCGTCGACCACCAGCACGCGGAGCCGGGGGGATGTCTTGTCGTGGTTGATAATGCGCGGAGTGAGAGGAGAAAAACGCACCGGACAAGCGGGATATTGCAAAAATCGATGATGCTCAGCGGGGCATTGGGGGAAACACCCACGGCCGGCAGGGACATCAGGAAGATGCCAGGGCGTCGAGGGCTGCCGCGCACCGGAGCCAGGCCCGGTTTGCGGCATCCGCATTCATCGCGCCGGCGGCGCTTTCCAGCGCGGCGCAGGCGTCAAACAGGTCCCCGGCCTGCACGACCAGCGCGCTGTTGCGCAGGTAATGGGCGGCGGCGCGCACGGCCGCCCAGTCGCCTGCTTGCACCGCCGCGGCGAGGATCGCCCGGCGCCCGGGGAGATCGCGCAGAAACTCCGCCTGAAGCCGGGCCTGCAGGGTTGATGGCAGGGCGAAGAAAGCCGGCGGGATGGCCGGGGCCGGTTCGCCGGCGGCGGTGACCGCCGCCCACAGCGCGTCCAGGGCCACCGGTTTGACCAGGAAAACGTCCATGCCCGCCGCCAGCGCGCGCGTTCGGTCGGCGGGGCCGGCGTGGGCGCTCACGCCGATGATGCGCACGCCGGTGGCGAGGGCGCGGAAGCGCGGCACCAAGTCCGCGCCATCGCCATCGGGCAGCGCGAGGTCGAGCACGATCACTTCCGGCCGCTCCTCCGCGGCACGGGCCAGGCCCTCGGCCCCGGTGGTCGCGATGCGGCAGCGGGCGCCACGCTCCGTCAACGAGGCCGTGAAGAGTTCGCGCACAAGGCGGTTGTCATCCACCACCAGCACGCGCGGGACCCGGCCGGAAGAAAGCGCGGCGGTCGGCGGGGCCTCCGGCGGCGCGGCCGCGGGGGTGACGAGGAGCGTGGCGGTGAAACAGCTGCCCGACCGGCCGTCGCTCTCGACCGTGAGGTCGCCGCCCATCGCGCGGCACAGGGCCGCGGACAGGGCCAGGCCGAGGCCCGAGCCTTCCTTGTCGGCCGTCCGCGCAAGACGGGTGAACGGGGTGAAAAGTTGCGCCTGCTGCGCGGGCGGAATGCCCGGCCCGGTGTCTTGCACGGCCAGCACCAGCCGCTGGCGGCCCGCGCGCGCGGGCCCGGCGTGGAGGGAGACGGTGACGGCGCCGCGGTCGGTGAACTTGATCGCGTTGCCCGCGAGGTTGAGCAGGACCTGGCGCAGGCGGCCGCCGTCGGCCACGACCCAGGCGGGGACATCGCCGCCGGTCCCGGCGCGCAGGTCCAGGCCCTTGGCCGCGGCGCGCGGCCGCAGGCTCTCGACCGTCTGGTTCAGGAGATCCGCCGGATTCACGGTCTGCGTGGCGAGCTGGAAGGATCCGCTCTCGACCGCGCTCAGGTCAATGAGATCGTTGACCAGCCGCGTCATCAGTTCGCCCTGCTGGCGCAGGGCGTCGAGCCGCGGGTGGGCGCCGACGCCCAGTTCCTGCCGCAGCAGCTCGCTGTAACCGAGGATGCTTTGCAGCGGGGTGCGCAGCTCGTGGCTGACGTTGGCGAGGAAGGCGGTCTTGATCCGGCTGCCCTCAGCGGCGGCGGCGGTGCGCAGGGCGATCTCGCGCTCGCGCCCGATCTGGCGTTGCAGGAATACGAGCGTTAGCAGGACGACGCCGAGCGCCGTCATCAGGAACGGCGCGGCGCGCCAGCGGCGCTCGACGCTCAGGTAGTATTCCCGGCGCACGCAGTCGAGCCAGCCCAGCATCCGGCCGTCCGCCCCGAGAATCGGGGCGCGGCAATAGTAGGCATAGCCGATCTCCGGCACAGGGGACTCCTCCACGTAGGGTTCCTTCTTCTGCCAGCGCGCCAGGTCGTCCGGGGTGGCGCGCCGCAGCACCTCGATCTCGCCGGGCCGGGTGGCGTGGTCGGAAGAGAGCACTGCCACCAGCCAGCCGTCCTGCAGCCGGACCAGGCGGGCGTGGTCGAGAAAGGGGGTGGCCAGGACGACTTCCTGCAGCCGAAGCCGGGCCGGTTCCGCCGCGCCGGCGGCCAGCCAGGGCGAAAAAGCCGGGGCGGGTTCGCCGGCGGCGGATTTCCATTCGATCCGGAACTCCGGCCGGTCCAGCGGTTCGAGCAGGACCGGATCAAACACCTTGGCGTGGGCGGCGGCGGTGCGCAGCCGGTTCTGCTGGATCTCCCGCCGGTTGTCGCGGCCGGTCTGGATGCCCCACGTCAGCCCGATGGCCAGCAACCCCGCGACCCCCGCCCAGAAAATCCGGCGGTCCCGCCGGAAGGCGACAAGGGTTTCAGCCGGCAGGCGCTCCGGCAGTCCGCGGGCCAGGCCGGCCAGGACCATCGTGCCGAGCAGCAGCTGGAACACCGCCGCGCCCAGGCCCATCGGGGTCGGCGGCCCGGAGCGTTGCACAACCTGCAGCGCCACCGCGAGCGGCCCGACGGTTGACAGCACCGGCAGCAGCGCGGCGCCGGCCAGGGCCAGGCGCGCCACCGGGTCCGCCGGCACGTGGCGCCGGAGCAGAAGGACGGCAAGCACGGCGGCCAGGGTCAGCAGCCAGCAGCCGATCGTGGCATTCGCGGCATGGAGCACGGCGACCCCGGCCAGGAAGGGCGCGGGCAGCCACCGCAGATGCGGCCGGCCGGCGCGGCGGGCAGCCAGCCAGCCCCAATATCCCGCCATGGCCGCCAGGGTCGCCCCCATGAGCGCGTCACCGAGCCAGTAGGGATCGATCAGCGCCGGCCGGTAGTCGGACAGCGTGCCCGGGATCAGCCGGTCCTGGAAGATGTCGAAAGCGGGGTTGAACAGGCCGAACTGCAGCAGCGCCGTCCCGATCGTGGCGAGGCTGGCGCCCGGCAGCCACGCCCACGAGGCCCGGCGCTGCGGGTGCCGCCACCAGAGGACCATGGCCAGGCTCCAGACCAGCAGGGAGAAGAACCAGAAAAAATCCTGGTGCACGCTGATGCGGCCGAACCACGTGGCGGCATCATAGCGGTGGATGGGATTTTCCATTCGTGGGGCAGGAGGCTTGCGTGGTTTTTTTGCGCGGACAAGCTGCATCCCGATGCGATCCAGTGCCCTCGCCCTCCTTTTCTCCGCCGTGACCGCCGCCGCCCAGCCGGAGGCGCTCGTGATCCTCGCCGGCGACCAGCACTCGGCCTACGAGCGCACGGCGCAAGTGGTCGCGGCCGTGGACCGCCTCAAGGCGGAGCACCCCGGCCTGCCGCTCGCCATCCTGTTGAACGGCGACACGCTCGAATACGGCAACATCGTCGCGCGCCGCAGCGCCGGCGCGGTGGACTTCGCGATGTTCGCCGCCCTCGCCCGCCGCGCCCCGACCATCGTCAACGTCGGCAACCACGAGCCCGAGTTTTATGACCTCACGGAAACGGTCGCGCGCCTGCAGGCGACCGGCGTCACCGTGGTCTGCAACATCACCAACCGCGCCACCGGGCAGCCGTTCGCCCCGGCGTCCGCGAGGCTCCGCCTTGGCCGCGATGAATTCAGCGTGGTGGGCCTGACCACCGACAACCTCGCCACCTACCGGGTCGCAGTCCGCCCCGCGCTGGACCTGGCCGACCCCGTGGTCTGGGCGCAGAAGAATTTTCCCACGCTGCTCGCCGGCGACACACCCGCCATCGTGCTCAGCCACGCCGGCATCAAGGCCGACCGCGGCCTCATGCCGCTCGTGCCGGCCGGCACGCTCCTGGCCGGGGCGCACGACCACCAGCGCTTCGTGCACCCGTTCGGGCGCGGCATGTATGTGCACTCCGGTTCGTGGAACGAATACCTGACGCTCGCGTGGCTGCACCGCGATGAGGGCGGCCGGCCGCGCTGGGTGGTGGAGCAAATCCCGGTGCCGGCGGACGGGCCGGCGGATCCGGAACTCGCGCTGCTCATCAAGGAAACCCGCGCAAAGCACCTGACGCCCGAGGACATGGCCATCGTTGCGCGCACCACCGCCGCGCTCGGGCCCGCCGAGGCGGCGCGGCTCATTGTCGGCGCGTTGCGCGAGGCGGCCGGGGTGGACGCGGCCTTCGTCGGCAACACGACCTTCGGGGCCGGGCTGCCGGCGGGCGACGTTACCCGCGAGGAATTTGACGCCTGTGTGCGCTTCGACGGGACGATCTTCACCGCCGAGGTGGACGGGGCGCGGCTGGCGCAGCTGCTGGCCGCCGCCAACCTCGGGCCCGACACGCCGTTTGAACTGCGCCGCGGCGAATTTTCCCACGCCGCCGGCCCGGCCGGCATTGATCCGGCGAAAACCTACCGTATCGCGACCACCGACTGGGGTGCGAAGAACACCGCGCGCTACTTCGGCGAGCCGGCCATCACCTGGCGTGAGCAGGCGGGCATGAGGCTGAAGGCGGCGGTGCTCGCGAAACTCAACGGCACCAACGCCCCGCCCGCGGGTCGTTGAGGCATGCGAAAATCCGTGTGTGGCCTGCTGCTGGTCTGCGGGGTGGCTTGGGCCGCCCCGGCGGAACCGGCGCCGCCGGCCAAGCCCGCGGCGGAGCCGGAAGGCGGCGACCTGCTCAAGGCCGCGCAACAACTGTTTGAGGAATACGCCCCCGACGAACTCGCCGGCCAGTTTGAATTTCCCACGGAAAAGGAGTGGGACGAGTTTGCGAACCGGCTGCAGCAGGCGCTCGAGAGTAACGACCTCCGCCGCCTGGCCTCCTACGAGCCGGAGGCGCGCGCCGCCCTCGCGGCGTTGAACCTGCTGCCGGAATACCACGATTATGTGGACTGGCTGGCGGAGCGGCTGGACTACATCGAGGTCGCGAAGAAATCGCTCCGCCCCGCCCCGCCCCGTCGACCGCCGGTCACGCCCCCGATCATCACCGGCACACCGCCGGTTTTGCCGCCGTCCGAACTTGTCATCCCGCATTACGAGCCCTGGCTCGAGCGGATGCGCCAGCGCCCGGCACCCGGGCGGGCGGCGGCGCTGCTGCCGCGGTTGCAGCAAGTGTTCCGTGAGGAAGGCCTGCCCCCGGCACTGGTGTGGCTGGCCGAGTCGGAGTCCACCTTCAACCCGTCCGCCCTCAGCCCGGTTGGGGCCAAGGGGCTTTTCCAGCTGATGCCGGAGACGGCGAAGAGCCTCGGCCTGCAGACCTTCCTGCCCGACGAGCGGACGAATCCGGAAAAATCCTCGCGCGCCGCCGCCCAATACCTGCGGCGCCTGCACGGCCGCTTCGGCGACTGGCCGCTGGCGCTCGCGGCCTACAACGCCGGCGAGGGCCGCGTCAGCCGCCTGTTGGCGCGGCAGAACGCGACGACTTTCGCCGAGATCGCGGACAACCTGCCGGCGGAGACCCGCATGTATGTGCCCAAGGTGCTCGCGACCATCGAGGTCCGCGCCGGCATCACGCCGGGCAACCTGCCCGCACCGCGGGCCTGAACGGGATTTAGAGCTCCTTTCAAAAGCTGTCATTGCGAGGAGCGCAGCGACGAAGCAATCCATCTGAATGAGAGCTGGATCGCCACACCCGGCTGCGCCGGGTTCGCGATGACAAGGCAGGTTTTGAAATGAACTCTTAGTGGGTGGAGCGCGTTGCCCTCAACGCGCTTCAGCGGGTCCATAGGCAAACCAGCGTGTTGGGGGCAACCCGCTCCACCTCAAGACGCGAACCCCGCCTCAATCGTTCCGGTGCCGGCCGCGGGCTTTGGCGCGCCGGTCCTCGCGGCGGTGATGCCGGGTGGCCCGCCAGTCGATGATCTCCTCGCGGGCCCAGAGCGCGATAAGGGTCAGCACCACGGTGCCGAGGCCGATGAGGAGGATTTCGATGGCGCCGAATTTCATGGACTCCCCCGTAACGCGGCCGGGCCCCCGGTTCTTTCAGCAAAACCGCCTCGCTTCGGGCGCGGGGATTCGTTTGCTGGCAGCCCATGGGATTCTTCGACCGCAAGCCTGCCGACCAACCCGTGGCCCCGGCCACCCCGTCCGCCACGGAAAAGGCCAGCGCGGCCGGCGGCGTCCTGCCCCAGCTGGCCGCCGCCCGCGAAAAACTGAAGGCCCGCGACATCGCGGGCGCCATGGCGATCTATGAGGGCGTCCTGGCCGGCGCCGGCGACCGGGCCGACGTGCTCGTGACCATCTCGGGCGACCTCGGCACCGCGGGCCACGTGAAGGAGCTCATCGAGCTGCTCGCCCCGCGCTACGACGCCCAGCGCCACGGCGCGGCCGCCGGCATCAACCTGCTCCAGGCCTACCTCGTGACGCGCAACGCCGAGGCCGCCCAGCACCTGCTCGACCTGCTCTTTTCCCTCCAGCAGCCGGCGCTCGAGGCGCGGCTGGTGGGCTTCTCCAACGCCGTGGCCGAGCTCTTCGTCAGCGAGGGCGAGGCGGCGGAGCAACGGCCCATGACGGAAACCGACGCGAAGGTCAGCCTCGTCAGCCTGAGCAAACCGGTCTGGTTCTACGGGCTCGAGGCGCTTGCCCCGCACCTGTTGCCCGCGGCGGAAGGCAAACGTCGCCGCGTGGCCTTCGCGCAATGCGCGGTGCTCGGGCTCGAAAACGCCGCCGCGCGCGCCGCGCAGCCCGAGGAGGCGCTCGGCCGCCTGAGCCGCGGCCTGCCGCTGTGGTTCGCCGAGACCTTCGCCTCCAGCGCCGGCTACGAGCCGTTCGCGGCCATCGGCGCCTCCGACCGGCGGCACTATGCGCTGTTCCCCACCGAGTGGGTCGCGGAGAACATCCGCCAGGTGCATGAGACCACCGAGGGCGGGCTGGACTACGTGGTCACGGGCGCCCTGCGGAACCGCAACGACGACTTCGAGCTCAGCCTCCGCATCTGGGAGGTGAAGAAATTCCGCGAGCTGAAGGTGTTCACGACGCGCTGGACGCCGTCGGACGCCGACGTGGAGCTGAAAAAATTCCACGAGCTGGTGCGCGGCTACATGGAGTGGCGGGAGTTGTCGGGCGGCCTGCCCTACGCGCCGCCGGCGGCCCCGCTGGCCTACGTGCACGGGCTGGGCTCGGCGCTCACGCTTTTCCTCGGGGAAAAGGGCGTGCTGGCGCCGGAACAGGTGACGGCCGGCACGGAGGTGCTGCTGCAGTCGGCCCGCGCCAATGCGGACGACGCTCGCGCCCAGCTGGCGCTCGTCGCCGCCCTGCTCCGCCTCAAGGCCCAGGGCATCGCGCCCGATCCCGCCGCCCACCAGCACGCCAGCACCTGGCTTGCCTCCCCGGCCGCGCAGGCCGCCGACGCGTCGGCGCTGATCATGAAGCTGGGGTGAACCGTGTGGGCGGGACTGGCGGTCCCGCCTCCGATCAACCCCAACAAAAAGGCCCGGCTTTGGGCCGGGCCGGTGATCAGGATTTCACGCCACCCGGTTACGGGTGCTTGGCGTTGTAGTAGCCGATGAAGTCGGCCGTGAGGTCGAGCTCGGGCTTGGCGTCGAGCAGGCCCTCGCCGAGCTTGGCGATGTCGAAGAGCATCGAGATGTCGCGCTCCTGGGCGAAGGCGCGCAGCTCCTTGCCGAGCTCCACGCTGACCGGGCCCTGCAGTTCCTGCTGGCGCTTGCTGAAGGCCTGCTGGGCGGCCTGCTGCTTGGCCTGGAATTCCTGCTGGAGGGCGAGGCCGGCGGTCTGCTTCTCCTCGATGGCCTTGGCGTCCGGGGCCGCGTCGGCGCGGAGCTTGTTGAGCTCGCCCACGATGGTGCGGAGCTTCTCCTGGAGTAGCGCGAGCTCGCTCTGCTGGGAGCTGAACTCGAGCTCGAGGGACTGGAAGACCTTCACCAGCTGCTTCACGCCGGTGGCGGGTTCGAGGAAGGCTGAGCTGTTCACATAGGCCACGCGGGCCGGCTCGATGGCCTTGACGACGGGGGTCTTGGCGGGCTGGGCCGAGGCCGAGATGGTCAGCGCGGTGGCCAGGAGGGAAAGGATCAACAGGCGAAAGGATTTCATGGGATGCTGACTCGTAGAGTTCCGGGGGGGTTTGGCAAAGGTTAAATCTAGGGGGTTTTCGGGGTAAAAACTCAGGTCCGGAGGGTCGCCAGCTGGCCGCAGCCGGCGGCAATGTCGATGCCCCGGCGCTGGCGGACGGTGCTGGGCAGGCCGTATTCCTTGAGGATCTGCTGGAACCGCTTCGCCGCGTCCCGGCCGGTGGGGGCGCCGCCGTAGCCGGCGGTGGGATTGAGCGGGATCAGGTTAACCTGGGCGTTCTGGCCGTGCAGGAGGCGGCCGACGGCGTGGGCGTTGTCGGCGGAATCGTTTTTTCCCTCGATCAGCGTCCATTCATAGAAGATCCGGCGCTGCTGCTTCGCGATGTAGTAGCGGCAGGCGTCCATCAGCTCGTCGAGGGGCCACTTCTTCGCCACCGGCACGAGGGCCGCGCGCTCCTCCTGCGTGGCGCCGTGCAGCGACACGGCGAGGTGGATGGGCCGGCCCTCGTCGGCCAGCCGGAGGATGCCCGGCACCACGCCGACGGTGCTGAGCGTGATCTGCTTGGTGCCGAGGGAGAGGCCGGCCGTGTCACACAGGATCTCGGTGGCCGTCATCACGGCGTCGTAGTTGTGCAGCGGCTCGCCCATGCCCATCAGCACGATGTTGCGGAGGCGCTCGGATTTTGGAGGCGGGACCATCAGTCCCGCGGGGCTGATGGCCCCGCCTCCATTGTGGAGCACGCGGTTCACGTGCAGGGCCTGTGCGACGATCTCGCCGGCAGAGAGATGGCGGGCGAAGCCCATCTGGCCGGTGGCGCAGAACACGCAGCCCATGGCGCAGCCGGCCTGGCTGCTGATGCAGGCGGTCACGCGGCCGGTGAAGCGCATCAGCACGGTCTCGATCCGGCGGTCGTCGGCGAGCGCGAGGAGGTATTTCTTGGTGAAGCCGTCGCTGCTGTGCGACTCGGTGGCCACGGGCAGCGCCGTGAAGGCCAGCTCGGCTTCGGCCCTGGCGCGGAAACGCGCCGGCAGCTCCGGCATCAGCGCCCAGTCGTCCGCGTTTTCCAGGTAGACATAGGCCCACAGCCGCGCCGCGTGCACCGGACTGAAACCCCAGCGCACGACCTGCAGGCGCAGGGCCTCGCGGGTGAGGTCGTGGAAGTTGGCGCGGGCGGACATAATATTTACCCCGCAGTCATTGCGAGGAGCGGAGCGACGAAGCAATCCATCTTCCTGGATCGCCGCGCCCGGAGGAACCGGGCTCGCGATGACAGTGTTTGCCAACAAAACGACCGGGGCATTAGTTTCCGCGCATGGCAAAAGTCATCCTGGCGGGCGGCAGCGGGTTTCTCGGGCGGGCGCTCGGGCGCGCCCTGTCCGCCGGGGGCTGGGAGGTGGTCGTTCTGACGCGCGACACCGACCGGGTCGCCCCGTCGGACGAGACCCCGGCGCTGCGCGGGGTGATGTGGAACGGCGAGACCGGCGGCGCGTGGGCGGCGGAGCTCGAGGGCGCCGCGGCGCTCGTCAACCTCGCGGGCCGGAGCATCAACTGCGTGCACTCGCTGGAAAACAGCCGCGAGATCCTCGATTCGCGGCTCAACGCCGTGAAGGCCCTGGCCAAGGGCTACGCGCGGGCGAAAAACCCGCCGCCGGTATGGGTGCAGTGCAGCGCCACGGGTTTTTATGGCAACGCGGGCGACCGGTTTTGCGAGGAGTCTCTGCCCTCGGGGCCGGGTTTCCTCGCGGAGGTCTGCCGCCAGTGGGAAGAGGCCTTTGCGGCGCTCGACCTGCCGGACGTGCGCCGCGTGGTCCTGCGGCTCGGTCCGGTGCTCGATGGGAAGACCGGCCCGTTTCCCGCGATGCTGGGCCTGACCCGGAAATTCCTTGGCGGCGCGGCCGGCAGCGGCCGGCAGTTCCTGAGCTGGATCCACCGCGACGATGCGGTGGCGGCGTTCGCGGCGGCCGTCAACCGGCCGGAAATGAGCGGGGTCTACAACGTCTGCGCGCCCGGCGCGGTGACGAACGCCGAGTTCATGCGCGAGCTGCGCGCGGCCGTCGGCCGGCCCTGGGTCCCGCCGGCACCGGAGTTTGTCGTGCGCTTCGTCGCCGAGCACCACTTCTTCACCGACGGCAACCTCGCGCTGCACGGCCAGCGCTGCACGCCGCAGAAGCTGCTCGCGACCGGCTTCAAGTTCACGCACCCGGCGGTCGGCGGCGCGATCCGCGACCTCTTGGGAAAATGACCGGGAATTAACCGCAAAGAACACAAAGGCTGATGTTGACAGATCGATATGCGTCGCGCCTATAGGCGCGCGGAACATGTTGCCGGCGGGACAAAGACCCCGGCATTCTTTGCGGTTAACTCGGATCGATCCTGCCGCGTTGCTTTTTGGCGGCCGGCCCCGATTAGCCGAGAAAAGCCCAATGCGGAGCCTTTGGTGGTCACCAACCGTTCTTGTTTCGCACAATCAGGCAGGAGCTGCACGGCCGGCTCTTCTGCGAGGTGATGTTCGTCCGGTCAAAGCCATCCTACGTGAAAGCTCAGCCTCCTTATGTGAAAGCTCGGTTTCGGCGTTTGTCTCACTTTCTGCTTCGGCAGAGTCTTGAGGAAGGGACATTTAGGCCGCCGTCGGTTCTTATGTGAAAGTCGGGCTTCCCGCTAGGCGGTCAGCATCTCGTTAACCTTCTTCTTCCACTCCTCTTCATCGATCACCTCGAATTGCATGACGGAGCTGCTCATGGCAGGGACGAAATCACTCCAGCCCTTCTTTTGAGCGTGCTCGTTGCACACGCCAAATACGGAGCGCTTGTAGTCGGTGTCTGAGAATTTCTTCAGGTGCATACCCTTGGTCTCGACGACAAAGACCCGGTCGAATTCCTCCGCACTGTCTTCGGCCTTGGTGGTGAAGATGAAGTCCGCAAAAATCCGGCCGCGTTTCCAGCCTTGCACGGCATAGTCCCGCTTCGACCGGTTCCGATACCAGAAGAGCAGCAATTGCTCCTGGTCGTCCAGATACGTGGCGACCTTCTGCTCCAGCTCGTTCATCTCATCCGCCGGCACATGGTCGAACAGGCTGAGCATGAATTGGTCGCCATCGACCCGGGTCGCCTTTTTCTCTCCGGGCTTCCGCTCGATTTTCTTCGGCAAGCGATTTAGTCCGAGATCCTCGGCGACGAGGATGAAGCGCATGGAGTCGGCCTTGAGCATCTGGCGGAAAACACCCTCGGCAAGCCGGTCACGCTCAGCCTCCAGACACTTCCGCAGCTCTTCCACGATGAAGACGAAATTGTCCGTCACTTTGTCCTTTGGGTTCTTCTTCAACAGCGCCTCGAACACCCGCTGGGCCAGTTCGTAGCCCCGCCAAGGATTGGGCATCACGTCGAGGACGTGACCGGCCACAAAAGCATAATCGAGGGTGGTGACCGGGTTGGCCGGCAAGACCCGCGCTGTCCGCTCGGCATCATCGAAAATCTCCTCAGTGAGGCCCGCCCTTAGTTCCACGTCCTTGTCCTTCACATTGAGCAGGGTCAGCGATGCGAGGGATGCAATATCGACTTTGTCCCAGGCGACGCGGGACAGAATGTCGGCCTCATAGTGGGCCGGTCGCCATTCCTTGCCGTCGCGCACCATGAAGGCCGGCAGCACCAGCTTCCGGGCCGCTTTGGCGAATTCTTTTCGTGGGCAGATCAAACCGACCACGCCTTCGGCTGCGGCCTGTTCTTTTTCATCGCGGATATGATCGCGCAGATCGCCGAGTCCCTCGGTGGCGAAACCCTTGCGCACTTCCTCCAGCAGTGACTCGCCCCGCCGCTGGAAGCAGAAGACATAGCTTTCATCCAATTCCTGCACGCCGGTCTTTTTGGCGTAGGGCTGGCGGAGAATGCGGCCGACCAACTGCGTAAGCGCCGTCTTGGAACTCGGGTTAGCGAGAATGGCCAGCACGTAGGCAAACGAGCAATCCCAGCCCTCCTGCAGCGCTTGCTTGGTGATGATGTAGCGGATCGCGCAATCGCGGCGCAACAGGCCACCGGCATCGTCCACTTCCTTTAATTCGTCCTTTTCGCTCGATTTGATCGCGATCTCCTCGGCCGGGATGCCCCGCGTCCCGATGAGATACTCTCGCACATCCTCGGAGTGGATCTTCCCCGAACCGCGCTGTTCCTTGCCGGTGCGCTCGACCTGAATCAGGCAGATGGGCCGGATGTGGATGTTGGTGTTGGCCTCGTGTTCCTTGGCGCTCTCCTCCAGCCGGGCGCGATGTTCGAGCGCGGCGAGCAACGTATCTTTCCAGTTGGTGCTGCGCCGGTTGTTCAGGTGCAGGTCGAGCTTGATCATGCCTTCCTTGAGTAGGTCTTGACCGGAAATTTCCACCAGCACGTTGCTCTCTTTCGGCGGGGTAGCCGACAGCTCGACGATCATGCACGGGTTGAATCCTTCCAAGGTCGCTCGGGCCCCCGTGCTGTAGGCCTTGTGGCCTTCGTCGAGGATGACGATGGGCTGGAGCAGGCGCAGAGTGTTGCCGAGTGAAGTCTTGGCCTGCGGACCGAAGAAACCGGCCGTTTGCTCGAAAGTGTCGAGATTCGGGATGCGCTTATATAAAGACGCATGGCCGTCGCGGTCGTCATCGGCTGGGAAGAACCGGTCGAAGCCGCCGCTGTCCTTGAACATCCTCAACGTCTCCTTCGTCACGCGGTTGGCCGACGGTAGCATGAGCAGAAGCACGCACAGGTTTTCCTTCACATCATCCGGGGAGAAGCCGCTGGTCTTCTCCAGCACCAGCGTCCGGCCGGCCGAGGCCAGATCAAGGGCCTGCCGGTAGGGATGGTCCCGATCCTTCAGGGCCGAATAGGTCTGGTTGTAGATCTGCGAGGTCGGCACGATCCAGAGCACGAGGCCGGTCTGGCGCTTGCGATAGTGGGTCTGGATCAGGTCGATGACCTTGGCCGCGAGCAGCGTCTTGCCGCCACCGGTGGGGATTTTGAGGCAGAACGCCGGCAACGGCTCCTTGAGCCCGTTCTTCCGCGCCAGAAACGGCCGGCCAGTTTCGACTTTGTCCCACGCTTTGGCTGTGAAATCGAACGCCGCATCGGGGTCGATGGCCGCCAGCTTCGCCGACTTGGCGCGCGCCTCCCCCAGCGCCTGCAGGTAGGCTTGGACGTGCTGGAGGGTGCGGGTCTGGTATTCCTTTAAAAACACAGGGTCGCTGGCGGTTGATGCCTTAGGCATCAAGGGCCTTGTAGATTTGGAACGGCAACTGGCAGAATTTGATTTTCAGGCGGTCGAGGAAGGATTCGTCGAGATACTTAGTGGGCGCGAAGACGAGCTTGGCTTTGCCGCTGACGCTCGGGAGCGCCCGGGCGGCGTCGAGAGTCAGAGCGAGCTGTTTCAGCTTCTCGGTATCTTCCGTGTAAAAGAGAAAAACGTCATGGTGCCGGCTCTCGCCGATGAAGTGAGTTTTACGATTGATCTTCTTGGCGTCGAATTCCTCCCCGGTGGCGGTGAAGAAGACATAGCGGGCCAGCGATTCAAAATCGGGCAGCGTCTTGCCCTCAAGGATGGCCGACATCTGCATCGGGCGGCCAAGTTTGAAGTAGCTGAAGGTGCCGCCGAGCCCAATCCGGAGAATCCCATCATCGGCGTCCGGCAGTCCATCGGCCACCCGGCGGACGCGCTCAGCCGTAAGCGTGTCTGCATACTCTTGGCTTTCGATCATTATAAAACGCCGCTCGCCCCGATCCGCCCTATTGAGCGCAAGAACGGCGTGAGCGGTCGTGCCAGAACCAGCAAAACAATCCATGACAATAGAGTCCGGTTGTGTCGCAAACTGAAGAATGCGTTCAAGCAGGCCAAGCGGCTTGGGGTGCATACCGGACAGGTCTTTGTCAGAGAAAATATCCTTTGCGATTCGACGACCTAAATCACTGGAGAACTGTGGACCGAAAAAGACGGACTTCATCAGGGTGGTTGCCGTGTTTTCCACGCCCTCATCTTCATCTAGATCATCGTCACCCGGGAGTTCACAGGAAGGGGCGTCCGCAGAGTAGACACGGTGAGAGAGATCCCATTTGCTCGAACGTTCTGTATAGCGGGCGTGGAGTATCTCGAGGTTACTGGCAACACGTGCCTGACCCCAGCGCCATCTGCCATCAGTTCCGTCGCCCTTCTTTGGGGTGATTTTAATATCCTCGGGCGATTTTCGCTCTAGCGACAGTTTGCCGCTCTTTTGATTGAGATAGAGAGGGAAAAACATCTTTGGGCGATCCTCACGGCGGTCATTACCGCCCCGGCGCCGTAGGTCCCGCAGTTTGTATTTTCTTCCCGTTTCATCAGTCAGCTTAAACTCCGAGAGTTGTTCAGGTGAAAGAGGGATGCCGCCACTTTGGAAGCGTTCTGATTTGGCAAAGGAGATAAGGTATTCGTGGCAAGTAGCTGCAAATTCGCGATCGTTTCGGCCCTTTAGATTGTTCACGATCGGGAATAGTCCGACGAAATTGTCCTCCCCAAAAACTTCATCCATGAGTGCGCGGAGACGATGAACCTCGTTATCGTCGATAGAGACAAAGATGGCCCCATCCTCAGTGAGAAATTCACGGAGGAGCCGAAGGCGCGGCAGCATCATGCAGCACCACTTGTCGTGGCGGGTGAGATCCTCGCGATCCACTTCCTTGCCCAGCCACTCTTGCATCATTGGCGAGTTGACGGCGTCGTTGTAGCGCCAGTGCTCGTTGCCGGTGTTGTAGGGTGGATCGATGTAAATGCACTTCACCTTGCTGTGGTAGGTGGGCAGGAGGGCCTTGAGCGCCTTCAGGTTGTCGCCCTCGACGATCAGGTTGTCGTGCAAGCTGGCCGTCTTGCTGGTGCCCTTGGCCTTGACCGGCGTCAGCTCGTGGAACGGCACCACGAGGTGGTGGTGCTGGACGAAGGCTTTGCCTTTGAATGAGAGGGAGGGCATCGGATGGGAAAAGTTGGAGATTTGTGTGCTAAAACCAGAGGAGTGGGAATGAAAAGAGGTTCACTTTTCTGTTCGCACCTTTTTCGCCGGGTTGTTCACAGCATAGGTCGCCGCCTGCTCCTGCACCAACCCGGTGGCGCTCGCGGCGAGCATAAGGTTGCCGTTGCAGAGCATGATGATCTCGGCGGCCTTCTGGCGTTTTTGAAACTCAGCTTCGTCGACCGCCAAACATTGGGCGATGGCAGCGGCTTGGCTGGGTTTGGGAAATTTTTTGCCAGACTCAACTTTGGCGTAGTGCGATTGATCCATCTCGGCCGCGGCCGCCACCTGCCGCTGAACCAGTCCCTTTTGCTCCCGCAAGGCCCGGATCCAAGGGCCGAAATCGGCAGGCAAGGCCGCTGACGTGTTGGTCTGTTCTAAACTGGCCATTGTTTTGCCAGTATTATTTTTGCCAGCGATCTGGCAAGCCTTAATTGCCTTTGGGGGAGGACTTACCCACCCTGCCGCATGCTCGAGTGGCTGACCAAGTTCCTGCAGGCCTTCATCCCGCTGTTTGTGGCCATCGACCCGATCGGGCTGGCGGCCATCTTCCTCGGGCTGGGCCAGAACATCGCCGCGGAGCGCCGCCAGAAGATCGCCGACCAGGCCGTCTGGACCGGCGGGCTCGTGGCGCTGGGCTTCCTGCTGCTCGGCAAGAGCATCTTCGCGGCGCTCGGCATCTCGGTGGGCGACTTCCAGATCGCGGGCGGGCTGATCCTTTTCATCCTTGCGGCCAAGGACCTCGTGCAGTCCGCCGCCGAGCCGGAGAAACTGCCGGAGGATTTCGGCGTCGTGCCACTCGGCATGCCGCTCATCGCCGGCCCGGCGTCCATCACCACCCTGCTCGTGCTGGCGCAGAACGAGGCCATCGGGCTCGTCGTCACGCTGGTCGCGCTGGCGGTGAACCTTTTCCTCGTCGTGCTGGCCCTGCATTACAGTGAGTGGCTCGGCCGCAAGGTCGGCGCCACCGGCATGCGCGCCATCTCCAAGATCATCGCGATGCTGCTCGCCGCCATCGCGGTGAGCATGATCCGGCAGGGGTGGAAATCATGAGCCGGGCCACCTTGATTCTGGGTGTAGTTGCGGTGGTCTTTTGTAGGTTGCGTGCTTGCACGCAACGTGGCGCGCAAGCGCGCCACCTACAGGGCTTTCTCCTGTTCGCGGCGCTAGCCGTCGCTGCCGTCGCGCGGAGCGTTCCCGCCCCGCCGGCGACCCCGTTGCAGGCGGGGGTGGACCGCGCCGTCATGGACACAGTAGTGGAGTTCCGCACACAGGAGCTCCGGCCGGAACAGCTTGCGGTGACGGTGATCGACCTGCGCAGTGCGGCCCCCGTCGCGGCGGACTTCCGTGGTGACGAACGCTTCTACCCCGCGAGCGTCATCAAGCTTTTCTACCTGGCCGCCACCCACCGCTGGCTGGAGGACGGGAAGATCACCGACACGCCCGAGCTGCGGCGCGCGATGCGCGACATGATCGTCGATTCCTCCAACGACGCCACCAACCACCTCGTCGATGTCCTCACGGGCACGACCGGCGGACCCGAGCTCCCGGCCGACGAGCTGGAGGCGTGGAGCGAGAAGCGCGGCGCGGTCACCCGGTATTTCGAGTCGCTCGGCTACAGGAACGTGAACGCCAAGCGGAAGACCTGGGGCGACGGACCCTATGGCCGCGAAAGCCAGGACATGCAGGCGCACCCGCCGGCACGGAATTACCTTTCGACCAACGACACCGCCCGGCTGCTGACGGAGATTGCCACCGGGCGGTGCATCACGCCCGCGCGCTCGGCGGAGATGCTGGATCTGATGGCGCGGGATCCGTTCACGAAGTCGGCCGACCCGGACAGCCAGAGCGTCGGCTTCACCGGCCCGGCGCTGACGCCTGGCATGAAGCTCTGGTCCAAGGCCGGCTGGGTCAGCTGGGCGCGCCACGACGCGGCGCTCATCGAGTTTCCCAACGGCGGGCGCGTGATCATCGTGACGTTCACCGACGGCCGCGAGCACGCCAACAACCGGGCGATCATCGCGGCGGTGGCGCGGCGGATTCTGGCAGGCTTGCCGGCGGTCGCCCCCTAAGCTGTGAGACAGGTGGTTTTTAACCACGGATTTCCACTACTGTCCGGAACGCGGAGCAGCCAAGTTCTATAACTTTCATGATATGAGTTTCATCGGCCAGTTGGGGGGGGTGACGCATTTTGAGTGCGGAGAGTTGTTTTGGACGGATGGCGGCCGGCTAGGCTGGGGCCATGGCCAACTCTACTGTGTTTGCGCAAGTGATGTCGCTGGGACATCGGGAGGTTTTTCGTCGCTGCGTCGAGCGCTACGGTGGCGACGCGCAGATGAAGAGTTTCTCGTGCCACGATCAGTGGTTGGCCATGGCCTTCGCGCAGCTGACGCACCGCGAGAGCCTGCGGGATCTGGAGTCGGCCTTGGGCTCGCGAACCGAGCTGCTTTATCAAATGGGCTTTCGCAGCCGGGTGCTGCGCAGCACTCTGGCCGACGCCAACGAGCAGCGGGACTGGAGGATCTATGCGGACTGGGCGCAGGCGTTGATCCGGCGGGCCAGGCAACTCTATGTCAACGAACCGTTCGCGGTGGAACTCGACCAAACCATCTACGCGTTCGATGCGACGGTGATCGATCTGAGCCTGACGTTGTTTCCGTGGGCTCATTTCCGGCTCCGCGAGTCGGCGATCAAGTTGCACACCCTGCTGGATCTGCGGGGTTCGATTCCCATTTTTCTTGCTCTGACGAAGGCCACCGTGAACGAGATGCTGTTGCTGGATACGCTGCCCATCGAGGCGGGAGCGATCTACGTTCTCGATCGGGGCTACACCGACTTCAAGCGTTTGATGCGCTTCACCACGGCAGGCGCGTTCTTCGTCATCCGGGGCAAACGGGCGTTGGATTATTCCGTGGCCGAACGGCGCGCGGTGGACGCCACCACCGGCTTGCGTTGCGATCAGACGATTCAACTGCGCAATTACTCTTCGCAGCGGCGCTACCTGGCGCCGTTGCGTCGGATCGGCTACCGCGATCCAACGCATGCCCGCTCGCTGGTCTTTCTCACCAATCTGTTCTCCGCCCCGGCCTTCCAGATCACCGAGCTGTATCGCGCACGCTGGCAGATCGAACTGTTCTTCCGCTGGATCAAGCAGCACCTCTGCATCCGTCATTTTATCGGCAATTCCGCCAACGCGGTGCGCATTCAAATCTGGACCGCGGTCAGCACTTATCTGCTCGTCGCCATTTTGAAGAAGACCTGGAAGCTGGAACCGAGTCTGCACGAAATTCTCCAGGTCCTCAGCGTCACTCCTTTCGAGAAAACACCTCTGCCGGAACTCTTTGCCCGACAATCCATGGACTGCACGCCCAGCACTCATGATAACGACGTTCCTAATCTGTTCTCGTGAAGGCTCATGCTGCCGGACAGTTGTGAGTGGTCACGGTCGTGAACGTAGAACCAGCGGTGGGATTAATCCGGTTTGATCCGTCTGAATCCGTGAAATCCGTGGTCAAAGAAACGTCCGTTTCACCCCTTGAACGTCGTCAGCAAGTCCGCGTAGATTTTCGCGGAGTCGGTCAGGTCCTTGAGCCGGGCGCGCTCGTCCACCGCGTGGTAGTCGAGCCCGCTCGGGCCGTGGCCGAGGGTCGGGAGCTTCAGCACCGAGGCGAAGTAGTGCATGTCGTTGAAGCCGGTCGACACGGTGAACTTCGCCGGGCGGCGGCGGACGCGCGCCACGCTCGACCGCATCGCGGCGAACAGCGGGTGCGCCGGCGCGGTGTAGCACGAGTGGTTGTCGGAGATTTTCTCGATCGTGATCCGGCACTGCGGGATTTTCTTCGCCGCGGTCTTCAGGAAGGCGCGGAGTTCGCGCTCGGCGTCGCGCACGCTCTCGATGGGCAGCACGCGGCGGTCGATGGAGAAGCTGGCGGCGGCGGGCACGGTGTTGACCTTGCCGCCCTCGCCGGACGCGAAGACGCCGCCGAGGTTGATGGTCGGGTGCATGCGCCGGCCGTCCGGCGCGCGGAAGGTGCGCCGGGCAAGCTCCTGCTTGTAGCCGTTGAGCGCGAGGACGAGCGCGGACATCTTCTCCAGGGCGTTGATGCCCGCCTCGGGCGTGGAGCCATGGGCGGCGCGGCCGTGGACGCGGACGTTGAGCCACACGACGCCATTGTGGCCGCAGCACACCCCGTCGCCCTCGCCGCCCTCGCCCACCACGGCGTAGTCGGCGCGGAGTTTGCCGTGCGCCGCCACCCAGCCGGTGCCGAGCGTGCTGTCGGTCTCCTCGTCGGCGGTGAAGGACACCTCGACATTGAAGTTGGGTTTCACGCCCGTGGCGCGCAGGGCCTTCAGGGCAAAGACGATGCTGGCGATGGCGCCCTTCATGTCGGCGGTGCCGCGGCCGTAAATCCAGCCGTTTTCCACGACGGGATTGAACGGGCTGCCGTGCCGCCACTTCCCGGAGACCGGCACGACGTCATAGTGCGCGTTGAAATGGACGGTCTTCTTCGCACCGGTGTCCCAGAAGCCGATGACGTTGTGGCGCGGATAATCGAGCAGCTCCGGCTGCGTCTTTTTCTGGAGCGACCGCGGGACCGGCAGGCGGCGCACCGACAAACCGAGGCCGCGCAGCGTGTCCGCGAGCAGGGTCGTGACCTTGCCGTAATTCTCGCCCGGCGGGTTGACCGTGCGCAGCCGGATCAGCTGCTGCAGGAAGGCGACAAGGTCGGCCTGGTGACGGTCGAGATAGCGGGCGGGAGACATGGGTAAAATCGTTCTTTTAATCGTAATCTTAATCTTTCTCCTGATCGGAAAGATCATGGGTGTGGGCTGACAGCAGAGAGAACGAGAACGAGAAAGAGAACGAGAAAGATCAGGGGGGGTGTTCAAACCCGCAAACTTCGGAGGGTTTAACCGCTGATGCTCCGCCTACCGGCTTCGCTTGGAGTAGCCCTCCGCCTAATCGGCTCCGGTTTTGGGTCGGAGGCGCGGCTAATCGCCGCGGTGTGATATCATCCAGCCTGGCGCCTTTTCAGTCGGCGATCAGCCGACCCCCGAAGCCCATCGCGGAGCCGATTAGGCGGAGCTCATCAAGTAGCAGAGCCGTTAGGCGATGCATCAGTGGTTGAAACAAATCGCTTGTCCGGTGCTTTGCATCGGCCATGAACCCGGACACCACGGTTTGAAAACACCCCCTAACGCACCACGCTGGCGTAAATGAGTTTCAGCGCCACGAGGGAGGCCATCACGAGAAAGATGGGCCGCACGAAGCGCGCGCCGCGCGTCATGGCGAGATGCGCCCCGAACTGGCCGCCGATCAGCTGGCCGGCGCCCATGGCCAGGCCGGGCAGCCAGGCCACCGTGCCCGCCAGGGCGAAGAAGGTCAGGGCGGCGACGTTGCTGGCGAAGTTCATCACCTTGGTGTGGGCCGCGGCGCGCACGAAATCGTGCCCGAGCACCGTGACGAACGCGATGGTCCAGAACGAGCCGACGCCCGGGCCGAAGAAGCCGTCGTAGAACCCGAGCCCCAGCCCGAACAGCAGGTAGAAGGGTCGCAGCTCCATCCGGTGATGCCGGCTGGTTTCACCGAGTTGCGGCCGGAAGATCATGTAGATGACGATGGCTCCGAGCAGCCACGGGATGAGCGTGCCGAGAAACTGGGGGTCCACCGACCGCACGGCGAGGGCCCCGCCGGCGGCGCCGAGGACGGTCAGCCCGGCGCCCAGGCCGCATTCGCGCAGGTCGACCGCGCCGCGGCGCGCATAACTCCACGTGGCGGAGCCGGTGCCGAAGACGCCCTGCAGCTTGGCCGTGCCCAGTGCAAACGGGGCGGGCAGCCCGAAGCCCAGCAGGGCCGGCAGCGTGATCAGGCCGCCGCCGCCCGCGATGGCGTCCACCGTGCCGGTGACCAGGCCGATCACGAACAGCACGGGGTAGGCCCACAGGGGAAGTTCGGGGAAAGCCGGCATGTCGGGGACCGAGCGTGCAGGATCAGGATGCTTTTGACAGCGCGGAGTGCGGGCGCACCATGGCGGCACCATGGCACTGGCCGACATGCGCAAGGATTACAGCCTGGCGGGGCTCCTCGAAAAGGACCTCGCGAAGAATCCGTTCCGCCAGTTTGAACAGTGGTTCCAGGAGGCCGAGGCCGCGAAGATCCCCGAGCCCAACGCTATGACGCTCGCCACCACCGGCCGCGACGGCCGGCCCGCCGCGCGCACCGTCCTGCTCAAGGGCTGCGACGGACGCGGGTTTGTCTTCTACACCAATTACGAGAGCCGCAAAGGCCGCGAACTCGACGCCAACCCCCGCGCCACCCTGCTCTTCCCGTGGATCGCGATGGAGCGGCAGATCACGGTCGAGGGCCCCGTGGTGCGCGTCACCCGCGAGGAGTCCGAGGCTTATTTCCACAGCCGGCCGCGACAGAGCCAGCTGGCGGCGTGGGCCTCGCCGCAGAGCACCGCGGTCGCGGGGCGCGCGGTCATCGAGGAGAGCTACCGCGTGATCGAGAAGAAATACGAGGGCCGCGAGGTGCCGCTGCCGCCCAACTGGGGCGGGTTCCGGCTGGCGCCCGAGACGGTCGAGTTCTGGCAGGGCCGGCGCAGCCGCCTGCACGACCGGCTGCGCTACCGCCGCGAGCCCGGCGGCGACTGGGTGGTCGAACGGCTCGCGCCCTGACCGATGTCCGCCAAAAAGATGACGCCGGTTTCCGCCGCGCCGGCCGTTCCCGCGCCGGCGGTGCCGCCCGCGATCTCCAGCCTCGCGGGCACGCTGGCCGGTTTCGGCGACGCCGCCGTGGTCACTCGCGACCAATGGCAGGGTGGCGGCGTGGAAATTGTGCTGGCCAACGACAAGTTCGCTGAACTCACGGGCTACCCGGCCGCGACACTGCCGGGGCGGAACACGCGGCTGCTGCACGGTCCGCGCACCGGTCTGGTGGTGCCGGGTGCGGCCAGCCAGGACCGGCTCGCGGTGGGCGAAAGCTGGCTTTACCGCCAGGACGGAACGGAATTTTTCGGGGCCTGGAACTTCTCCCCGATCTTCTGGCAGGGCGCCCCGAGCGGCTGCCTGCTGGGCATCTACCGCGATGTCTCGGAAGTCCGCCGCCTCCGCGAGGCCCTGCTCCAGTCGCAAAAACTCGGCACCGTCGGCCTGCTGGCCAGCGGCGTGGCGCACGACTTCAACAATCTGCTCTCCATCATCAACGGCTACTGCGAGATCCTGGCCACGAAACTGACGGACGCCCCCCCGGCGCTAAAGGATTTGCGGGAGGTCCATCGCGCCGGCCTCAAGGCCGCCGGGCTGGCCCGCCAGATCCTCGAGTTCAGCCGCCGGCAGGAATCCGAGGTGAAAGTCGTCAATTTCAACATCCTGATCCGCGAGATCGCCGAGATCATCCGGCGCGCGGCGGGCGAGGAGGTTGCGGTCGAGCTGCGCCTAGCCTCGGATCTCGGCAACGCCCGCCTCGACCCCACGCATTTCCAGCGCGTGCTCCTCAACCTGTGCTTCAACGCGCAGGAAGCCATGCCGCGCGGGGGCAAGCTCACCATCCGCACCTGGAATCACCGGGTCGCGGCCGACTCCGACCGGCGCGTGCCCGAGATGGCGAACGGACTTTACGCGGTCGTGCAGGTCACCGACACCGGCCATGGCATGGACCCGGCCACGCTGCGGAACATTTTTGTCCCCTACTTCACCACCAAACGCCGCGGCACCGGTCTCGGCCTGTCCACCGTGCTGGGTATAATCCGGGAAAACCGCGGTCACATTACCGCGAGCAGCACCCGCGGCGCCGGCACGACCTTCGAGATCTACTTCCCGGAAACACCCGAGCCCGAGGAAACCTCCGTCACCCAGCTCGACACCCTGCCCGCCATGCGCGGCACCGAGACCCTGCTGATCGTGGAGGAGGACATGGTGCTCCGGAAAATGATCGCCGGCATCCTCTCGACCGACGGTTACGCGGTGACGGATGCCGCCACGCCCGCCGAGGCGGCCAAGCGGGTGGCGCAGGGCCTGCGCCCGCACCTGGTGCTGATCCAAAGCTGCACCAAGGAGGGCGGCGAACTCGTCCGCCTGCTCCACACGGCCAATCCCCGGCTCCGGCTCGTCTGCACCTCGACCCATCCCCTGCCGGTGAGCCTGCACAACGTGCCGCGCTCGGCCACCATCCACCTGCCCAAGCCTTTTGCGTTGAGCACGCTGGTGCGGGGCGTCCGCAGCCTGCTCGACACTGCGGCCAAGTGAACCTCCACGTCCTTCCCGTCCGCACCGGCGCCGCCGCGGAAAACATGGCGCTGGATTTCCTCCTCCTGCAGCGCTACCCGGAGGCCGCCGCCCCGCGTTTCCGGCACTACGAGTGGCGCCGTCCGGCCTTCACCTTCGGCTACAGCCAGAAGATCGGCTTCGTCCGCGCAAATCTCCCGGCGGGCGAAACCTTCGACCTCTGCCGCCGGCCCACCGGCGGCGGCATTGTCGACCACCGCCACGACTGGACCTACACGCTCGTGCTGCCGCGCGGCCACGCGCTTTACGACGAGCGCGCCGCGCAATCCTACCGCATCGTCCACGAATGCCTGGCCACGGCGCTGGCGGCGCTCGGCCAGCCCGCGGCGGTGAAGCTGGAGTGCGAACCTTGTGAGGTGGAGCCGGCGCTCCGCGCGGGCTCTAACCTGCGCGGAGCGCCGGTTCCACCTTTGGAAGGGATCTGCTTCCAGCGCGCCGAGCTTTACGACGTCGTGAACACCGCGACCGGCGCGAAGATCGCCGGTGCCGCCCAGAAGCGGAACAAGCACGGACTGCTTTTCCAGGGCTCGATCGAGAGGTCCGCGGTCGGCCCCGTGGACTGGGATGATTTTTCGGCGCGTTTTGTCGCCGCCCTGGCGCTGGCCCTGCGCGCCACGGCGCAGGCCACCCCGTGGCCGGACCTCAACGAGGACGAGGTCGAGGGCCTGATCGAGCAGTATTCCTCGCCCGAATGGGTGGAATACCGGTAGCCGGGCTCTCGCCGCTTGCCTCCCGCCGGCCGCCGCCAAGGATGGCGGCCTATGAAATCCCCCCGCGTCATCGCGTTTCTCCTCACGCTGGCGCTGTCCGTGACGGTTTGTGCCGTGGACAAGCGCCCGATCACCCCGCAGGACCTCTGGGCCGTCAAGCGCCTCGGCGGCCCCGCCCTCTCGCCCGACGGCAAGACCGCCGTGTTCACCGTCCAGGAATGGTCCATCGAGAAAAACAAGAGCACGACCAGCCTCTGGCTCGTGGATGTCGCCGGCGGCGCCCCGCGCCGGCTGACCAACGCCCCGGTTTCCGACAGCGGCCCGGCGTGGAGCCCCGACGGCACGCGGATCGCCTTCACCTCGAAGCGCGGGGAGGACGCGGTCGCCTCCCTCTATGTCATCAACCTCGCCGGCGGCGAACCCGAGAAGATCCTCGAGCTGCCCTACGGTGTCGCGCAGCCCAAGTGGATGCCGGACGGCACGGGCGTGATCGTCGCGACCACCGTCATTCCCGAGCTGGCCGGCTCGCTCGCCAAGGCCGACCTCGCGGCGATGAAGAAGGAGATCAAGCGCCGCACTGACTCCAAGATGACCGCCAAGGTCACCGAGGACCGCCAATACCGCTATTTCGACCACTGGCTGACTGACAACCTCGCGAGCCGTCTCGTGCTCGTGAACGTGACGACAAAGGAGTTCAAGGACCTCACCCCGAAGTGGAAGGTGCTGTTCCAGACCAGCGGCGACGTGAACTACGACATTTCCCCCGACGGCAAGCTCGTGGCGCTGTCGGTCAACGTCACTCCCCCGCCCTACAGCGGCTTCCTCAACGTTGACATCCACCTCGTCCCGACCGACGGCTCCGGCGAGATGAAGGACGTGACCGCCGAGAACAAGGGTGACGACGACAGCCCGGGCTTCGCCCCCGACGGCAAGTCGCTGCTCTTCGCCCGCACCGAGGTGCCCTACGGCAACGGCGAGTCGGCCAAGCTGTGGCGCCACGACCTCGCCACCGGCAAGAACACGCCGGTGACCGACGCCCTCGACTATTCGATCTCGGGCGCGGAATTCTCGGCCGACGGCAAGACCCTTTGGACCACCGTCGAGGACAAGGGCGTCGTGCCGGTCTTCAAGCTCAACGCCGACGGCAGCGGCCTGACCGCGGTCTACAAGGAAGGCACGTCGAGCAGCCTGACCACCAGCAACGGCAGCATCGTGTTCCTCAACGATACGACGAGCCGGCCCAACGAGCTCTTCGCCCTCGACGCCGCCACCGGCGCGGTGCGGCAGCTCACGCACTTCAACGACGAGCTGATGGCGGGGCTCGATCTCGGCAAGGTCGAAGGCTACTGGTTCACCGGCGCGGCCGGCGACCAGATCCACGGCTGGCTCGTGCTGCCCCCGGGCTACGATCCGAAGAAGACCTACCCGCTCGTGCAGCTGATGCACGGCGGCCCGAACACGATGAACCGCGACAGCTTCAGCTTCCGCTGGAACACGCACGTCTTCGCCGCGCCGGGCTACATCGTCACCTGGGTCAACCGCCACGGCTCGACCGGCTTCGGCGAGAAGTTCGCCCAGAGCATCATCAACCAGTGGGGCGACATGCCGCTCGAGGACATCCTGAAGTCGACCGACTACCTGCTGCAACGCTTCCCCAACATCGACCCGAAGCGGATGGCCGCCGCGGGCGGCAGCTACGGCGGCTACATGGCCGCGTGGGTCGCCGGCCACACCGACCGGTTCGCCGCGCTGATCAACCACGCCGGCGTGAATGATTTCATCACGCAGTATGGCGCGGACGTCACGCCCTACGGGTTCACCCAGGTGCTCGGCGGCACGCCGTGGAAGAACGCCGAGGGCATGCAGCGCAACAACCCGACCACCTACGCGAAGAACTTCAAGACCCCGATGCTCATCATCCACGGCGAGCTGGATTATCGCGTGCCCTACGTGAACGGCACGGCGCTTTACGCCATCTACCAGTCGATGGGCGTGCCGTCGCGCCTCGTGATCTTCCCGAACGAGAACCACTGGGTGCTCACGCCGCAGAACGCGATCTACTGGCACTGGGAGATGCAAAGCTGGCTGAGCCGCTACATCGGCGGCAAGCCGGCGCTGGAGAAGCCGGTGTTCGACGCGGAAGCGAAGTAGATTGTCATCGCGAGGCCCGCGCAGCGGGCCGTGGCGATCCAGCTAGAGCATTTTCGATTTAGATAGACGCATATAAAAAAAGCGGTAGTGTCTCGATTCACGATGACACCACTGAGTGATGATTTGCGCCGTCGCATCATTGCCGCACGGGCGAGCGGTGAAGGGACGGGCGAGGTCAGCCAGCGCTTCAAGGTGAGCCGCAAGAGCGTGGAGCGCTTTTGGAAGCAGCACAGTATGACCGGGGAGTGCCAGCCGAAGAAGATCGGGGGCTATCGACGCTCGCGGTTGCAAAAGCACGCCGCGACGCTCAAACGTTGGATCAGCCAGCAAGCCGATCTGACGCTGGTGCAACTCCAGGAGCGCTGCCGAGAGGAACTGTCGGTGAAGATTGGGATCAATGCGCTGTGGCACCGACTCGACCAACTGGGCCTGCGCTATAAAAAAAACGACGCACGCCGCCGAGCAAGATCGGCCTGATGTAGCGGCGGCCCGGGTTTGGTGGCGCAGCCACCAACAAAGCTGGGATCAGCGGCGTCTGGTCTTTATCGATGAGACTGCGCTCAACACCAAGATGGCTCGGATGTATGGGCGTAGCGCCGTGGGCGAACGCTGTCTCGGTAAGGTGCCGCACGGGCACTGGCAGACCTCGACCTTCATCGCCGCGCTGCGCTTCGACCGCATTGACGCGCCATTCCTGATTGAGGGCTCGGCCAACATGGAGGTCTTCGCCGCCTACGTGGGCCAGGTGCTTTGTCCGGACCTCAACGCTGGCGACGTGGTGATCCTCGACAACCTCTGCATCCACAAGACCGCCACGGTCGCCAAGCTGATCGAAGCGCGCGGCGCCAGTGTGCGTTACCTGCCGCCCTATAGTCCGGACTTAAACCCCATTGAACTGGCCTTCTCCAAACTCAAATCCCATATGCGAAAAGCCGCGGCTCGCACCCTCAGTGACCTGCAACTCGCACTCACTGAGAGTCTCACCCGCTTCGAGCCTGCTCACGGCCAAGGCTTCTTTAAGCACGCCCGCTATGCGACTAACTAAATCGAAAACACTCTAGATGGATTGCTTCGTCGGCCCAGGACTGGGCCTTCTCGCAATGACCTTCAACAAGCAGGCGCCGGTGAAAAACACCGGCGCCTTTTCTTTTATGGCCAGCGGCCGCCGAAGCGGTCGGGGGTCGCAGCACTCAATGGTGCTGTTTAGAAGCGCGGCGTCGCTAATGCGGCACAGCGCAAGGGACTTTCTGCGGGCATTATCGCACTTTTCCGGGAAAAAACCACCAGGAGTTATTCACCACCCTTCGCCAAGGCTTCGGGTGGCACGGCCAGCCTTGAAGTGGCTTCCTAGTGGAGGGTCGGCCTCCCGGCCGACCGCGGCCGGTCAGGAGACCGGTCCTCCAAGACCCTTCGGCGCCGCCAGGCTGTAAACGAAATGATCCACGTGGTGGTCGTAGAGCCACTCGGCCTTTTTCAGCGTGCTCACTTGTTTAAAGCCCAGTCGTTGCGGGATTTTCTGCGCGCGGAGGTTGTCCGTGGCGACGGCCACAACCAATTGCTTGAGCTGGAGTTCGGTGAACGCGTGGTCGATCACGGCCCGGCAGCAGAGGGTCATGAGGCCCTGCCCCGCGCTGTCGGGTGCGATCCAGTAGGCCGGAAACCCGACGCGGTTGGCCCAGTCGATCCGGTTGTGGCCGATGACGCCCACCAGCCGGCCCATGGACCAGATGCCGCAGGTAAAGGCGCGGGTCTCCTTGTCATCGCGCACCGTGCCTTCGATATAGGCCCGGCTGTCGGCGACCGTCTTGGTGGCGTCCACCCACGGCAGCCACTCGCGGAGCGAGGCCCGGTGCGCATCCACGACCGCGAAGAGCACCGCCGCATCGGCCGGCTGCAGCGGACGCAGCTCGAGACCGGGGTTGAGCTTGCGCGCGAACATGGGTCAGCCCTTCACCAGCGCAATCACACACTCGAGGTGGCGGGTCTGCGGGAAAAGGTCGAAGGGCTGCACGGCGGTGAGCTTGTAGCCGGCGGTGAGAAAGCCCTTGAGGTCGCGCATCTGCGTCGCCGGGTCGCACGACACATAAACCACGGCGCGCGGACCGAAGGCGAAAAGCTGGTTGAGGAAAAGCTCGTCGCAGCCCTTGCGGGGCGGATCGATGACGACGGCGGTGTCGGCCGGCGGGAAATCGAGGCCGGCGAAGATCTGCGCGGCGTCGCCGGCCTTGAAGGTGGCGTTGGCGATGTTGTTGGCCGCGGCGTTCTCGGTGGCGAATTTCACCGACGTCGCGCTCAGCTCGATGCCGGTCACCCGCTCGAAGGCCGGCGCACAGCTCAGCGCGAACAGGCCGCTGCCGCAGTAGGCGTCGACCAGGAACTTCGCCCCGCTGCCGGCGGCCTGCTCGCGGACATAACCGGTGAAGGCCGGCAGGATGAACGGGTTATTCTGGAAAAAGTCGCGGGCGAGGAAGTGGAGACGGAGGGATTTGGGATTGGGGATTGCGGATTGGGGATTGGCCTGCGGCGGAATCACCTCGTGAATCACGGCATCGTAGTCGGTGACGACACCCTCCTGGGCGTGGCGCAAAAGCAGGGTCGAATCTCGCTTGTATTCGCCGGCGGCGAGCCGGGCTTGGGTCTTGGCGCGCACCTCGGTCAACTTCTCGTTGATCTCGGGTGTGGCGATGGGGCACTGCGGAACATCGAGGATATCGAAGCGGGTGCCCTGCTTGAGGAATCCGATGGGCTGGGGCTTGGGCAATCCGCCCTCCGCAATCGGAGATCCGCAATGGAAATGCGGCGTGATCTTCGAGCGGTAGCCGAATTCCCGGGGTGAGCCGATGACCGGGTTCACGGCAAACTCGACGCCGGCCATGAATTTCAGAAGCTCCTCGACCTGCTGGCGCTTCCACTTCAGCTGCTCGGCGTAGGTCAGGTGCTGGTATTGGCAGCCGCCGCATTGGCCAAACAGGGGGCATTTCGGGTCGATGCGGTGCGGCGAGGGCGTCAGGACGGCGACCAGGTCGGCCTCGGAGTAGTTCTTGTGGTTGCGATAGACGCGGACGCGCACCTTCTCGCCCGGCAGGGTGAACGGCACCATCACGACCCAGCCGCCGGACGGCGGGGAAACCTGAGACCTGAAACCTGAGGATCCGATCCCTGTCCTCCGTCCTCCCTATTCTGTCCTCTGGCCGCGGGCAGCGGCACCCGGCCGAGGCCGACGCCGAGGTTGGTCAGCGTGGCGATCTCCAGCTCAAGCTCGTGATGGTAGGGGAAGGGCTGGTCGTTGAATTTTCGGTTTTTAACCACGGAACACACAGAACACACGGAATGAATCGGTAAAAGGAAATTGCTGAGGCTTCTTTCTGTGTATTCCGTGTGTTCCGTGGTTACGCCCGAAAAGATCACCAGCCTGCAGAATCCCCGCGTCAAACAGCTCGTGAAGCTGCGGGAGCGCCGTGAGCGCGACGACGCGGGCCTGTTCCTGGTCGAGGGTTACCGCGAGATCCGCCGGGCGCTGGAGAAGGGCGTGCAGCCCAAGGAGCTATATTTCAGCCCCGACTGGTTCCTAGGCGAAAACGAGCCGGCGCTCATCGAGCAGGCCAGGCAGGCCGGGGCCCAGTTGTTCGAACTGTCCAAGGACGCCTTTGCCAAGGTTGCCTACCGTGAGCGTCCCGACGGGCTGCTCGCCGTGGCGCCGCAGTGGAAGCGCGGTCTGGATGACCTGAAATTCTCCGCGAAACCCTTCCTGCTGGTGGTCGAGTCGATCGAGAAACCCGGCAACCTCGGCACCATCCTGCGCAGCGCCGACGCCGCCGGCTGCGATGCTGTGATCGTGTGCGACGCCGTAACGGACATTTTCAACCCCAACGTCGTGCGCGCCTCGACCGGCGTCCTGTTCTCCGTGCCGATCGTCGTGGCGGAGAGCACCGCGGTGCATGGCTGGCTGAAGGAAAAGGGCATTCGCACGGCGGCGACCACGCCGCATACGACCAACATTTACACCGCCACCGATCTGCGCGGCCCGCTCGCCATCGTAATGGGCAGCGAGCAATACGGCCTGAGCGAATTCTGGATGAAGGGCGCCGATGTCCTCGTTCGCATCCCCATGGCAGGCCAGGCCGACTCCCTCAATGTCGCGATGGCGACGATCATCACGCTTTTCGAGGCCGTGCGGCAGCGGAACGCCTAGGCCGGGTTGCGGCGCAGGTGCTCGATCAGCTCCGCGGTGCCGTCGGCCATCGTGACGAGCGGATGATAGCCGAGGTCGCGGCGGGCGGCGGAGATGTCGAACCAGTGGTCCGTGGCCATTTCCTTGGCGACGAAGCGCGTCATCGGCGGCTCGCCCTTCAACGGTAGCACGCGCCACAACGCTTCCATGACTCCGCCGGCGGCGTAGGCCACCGGCAGCGGGACGTGTTTGGTGATCTCAGGAATGCCCACCCCGCGCAGCAGCTGGTTGATCCAGTCCCAGAGCAAGACCGGCTCGCCGTTGGTGATGAAGTAAGCGCGGCCGCCGGGGGTGACACCGTTGCTGGCTGCTGCCAGCCCGGTGTTTGTCCGGGCCGTCGCCCGGCAAAGCGCGCCTTCGGCTAGCAAGTGGGAGTCAACGACGTTGCTGATGTGGGTCACGTCCACCTTGTTGCGGCCGGAGCCGATGATCTTGAGTCTGCCGGTGCGCGCCAGGGCCAGCACGCGGGGCACGACATTCTTGTCACCCGGGCCCCACACGAGATGGGGCCGCAGGGCGACGGTCGCCAGCGACGGCCCGTGGGCCGCGAGGACCTCGCGCTCGGCCGCAGCCTTGCTCGTCGGGTAGGCGCAGGGTGCAGCGGTGCAAAGCGGGGCGGACTCGTCGATGCCGGCCAGGTCGCCGCCGTTGTAGACCACGCTCGGCGAGCTGGTGTAGACGAGGCGTGGCACGCCAGCCTCGCGGCAGGCGTTGATGACGTTACGCGTGCCGCCGACATTCACCTCGAAGAATTCCCGCTGCGAACCCCAGACTCCGACGCGGCCGGCGACGTGGAAGACCGTCTCGGCGCCCTGGCAGCCGCGGCGCAGGGCCTCGCGGTTTTCGAGGTCGCCCGGGATGACCTCGGCGCCGAGCGCCTCAAGATGCGGCAGCGGCCGGCGGGCGAGGACGCGCACGCGGCGCCCCTCGGCGAGCAGGCGCTCGGCGATCTTGCCGCCGATGAAGCCGCTGGCCCCGGTGATGAAGGTCGGAAAATTTTTGCGGACGATGAACACGGGTTAAATTCGGCCAACCAAGGCGGGATTAGCCGCAAAAAGGCGAAAAAAATCGACAGCGAATGCAACGAACAAGGCGCCTATAGGCGCGCGGGCAATAAACGCAGGCGTGACAGACATTTTTTGCGCCTTCTTGCGGCTAAAAAACTGATTGGTTGAAGCGGTCATTGTTTCAGGACCTCGCGGGAGATGTCGCGTTTGTCGAGTTCGTAGCCGTGGTGGCCCGCGGCCCAGCGGGCGAGGGCCAGGCGGTGGATCTTGGCGTTGTGCCGGACGTCGACGGGAAAATGCGGATGCAGGTAGGCGAGCCGGATGAGGTCGGTATGCGGATGCGCGGCGCCCAGCTCGCGCAGCTCCCGCACCAGCTTGCGGCGCAGGGAAGCCGTCGCCACCACGTCGCGCGAGACGGGCTCGATGACGATCGCGGGGCGCCGGCCGTCGTGACCGGTGGCGATCAGCGCGCTGCGGGCGACGTTCGGATGGGCGTTGAAGACCGGCTCGACCTGCTCGGTGTAGAGCCGGCCATGCTGGCTTTCCACCCTCTCGGCCTTGCGGCCGCAGAACCAGAGGCGGCCCGAGGCGTCGAGGTAGCCGAGGTCACCCATTCGGTGCCAAACAACCGACGCCCCATTGGGGATTGCGGATTGGGGATTGCGGATTTTGACCAAGGCGGTGGCTTCGGGAAGCTCGTCGTAGGATTTTGTGACCACGGGTCCGCAGATGATGATTTCCCCAACTTCACCCGCAGGCATCTCCGTCACATCGGCCAAAGAGGCGATCGGCGCTTCGGTGATGGCGATGATCTTGAGTTCGATTTCACGCACGGGCCGGCCGACGCACGTGCCTTTCCCTGCCGCCGTGGCGGAGGCGGTTTCGCCGAGCACTTCAGCGGCGCTGATGCTGGCAACGGGGAGTGATTCAGTCGCTCCGTAGGGGCTGTGCGCAGTGCCGTTGGGCAGGATTTTCTGCAGGTCGGCAAAGAGTCCCGGCGGCACCGGGGCGCCGGCCATGAGCACGCGCCTCACCGAGGGCAGCGTGATATTGTTTTTCAGGCAGTGGCGGCTGATAATCCGCCAGAGCGTGGGTGAGCCGAAGGTGTTGGTCGCCTTCTCCTGCTGGATGGCGCGGACGATCTTCTCCGGGTCCACCGTGGCCGGCCGGCTGGGGTCGATCTCCGGGACGACGGTGGTCATGCCCAGTGCGGGGTTGAACAGCGCGAAGATTGGCAGCATCGGCAAGTCTACCTCCCCGGGTTGGATGCCGTAGGTGTCGCGGACCAGCCGCACCTGGGCCTCCAACATGCCGTGTTCGTAGCAGACTCCCTTCGGCGCGCCGGTGGAGCCGGAGGTGAACAGCACCGCCGCCAGATCGGTGGCGGCGCTGTTCACCGGTTGAGAGTTGAGGGTTGAGGGTTGAGAGCTGGAAGAGAGGCGCGCGGTGGCGGAGCCGCTGGCCCAGACGCGGATATCGACGGTCTGGAAGGCTGAGCGGAAGACGTGGCTCATCACCTGCGCGAGCGGGATGCCAAGCAACACGCGGGGCTTGGAGCGGGCGACGCAGGCAAGGAAGTTTTTCCGGCCCATGCCGGGGTCGATGATGACCGGCACGGCGCCGAGCCTGAAGAGCGCAAAGGCGGCGGCGATGAGCGGCAGCCCCTGGCGGACCATCACCAGCACGCGGTCGCCACGACGCACGCCCTGCGCGGTGAGCTTGGCCGCCCATGCATCGACCTCGGTGTCCAGCTCGCGGAAGGACAGGACAAGATAATCGATGTCCCCGCCCGGGGTCCGGCCGCGCGGGATCTTGACCGCTGGGTGATCCGGCTGGCGTGCCGCCATCAGCGGCAGGTGGCGGGCGATGTTGGCGGAGTCGGACACGATGGGGCGCAGCGGTCACAGACCGCCGCTACAGGTTCAGCTCCGCCAGGCCGGCTCGGCCTTGATCAGCTTGGCCTGCCAGGGCAGCAGGACCTCCTCGATGGACGAGGGATCGCGGGCAATCTGCACGAGCTGCGTGCGGGTGGCGATGAGGGTGGGATCGAGCTGGAGGCCCGTGGCGAGACGGTCGCGGTCAGCCTTGATGCGGTCCTGCCGGGCGAGCTCGTCCGGGGTCATCGGGCTGAAGTCGCGGCGGCGCTCGCGGCGCGGCAGGGTGTTGGGATCGGTGGCGAAACCGCGCCGGATCGCCTCGGCCAGCGAGGGGAACAGGCGGTCGTGGCGGCGGCCGAGGTTGACGCGCATGACCTCCTCGGGCGGCGCGCCGTCGTCGGCGGTGCGGGCGATGCGGACGAGCATCTCATTGCCCACGACCTTGAAGGGGGGCGTGTTGATCTTCTCGGCCCAGCTTTCGCGCCAGTGCCAGAGGGCGTGGACCACGGCGAGGCCGCGGCCGTGGAGTTTTTCCGAGCCGTTCACGCGCCAGGCGTTCTCGTCGGGGGTGGCGAAGCCGTCCTTCGCCACCGACATCTGCCAGCGGCAGCGCTGCTCGAGCCACTCGAGGCGGTCGAGCTTCACGAGGTCGTCGCGGAGCTTGTCGCGCAGGGCGAAGAGGTGGAACACGTCCATCGCGGCGTAGTCGAGCATGTCGCGCTCGAGCGGGCGCTGGGACCAGTTGGCCTTCTGGTGGTCCTTGTCGAGCTTCACGCCGAAGTTCGTCTCGAGGAGCGCGGCGAGGCCGAAGCGCGGGATGCTGAGCAGCTGGGCGGCGAACATGGTGTCGAACAGGCTGTGCGGCTGGAAGCGGCAGAGCTCCCAGAGCAGGCGCAGGTCGTAGTCGCTGCCGTGCATGATGAGCGGCTTGGCGGCGAGGCGCGGCCAGAGCTCGCCCAGGTCGAGGTCGGCCAGCAGGTCGACAAGGTAGATCTCCCCGACGACATGGATCTGCAGGAGGCAGACGCGCGTCTTGTAGCGGAACAGGTTGTCGGCCTCGGTATCGAGCGCGATCTCGGTGCAGCGGTCGAGCGCGGCGAAGAGCGGCGCCAGCTGCTCGGGCCGGGTGATGAGTTGGTAGTGGGGGACGGTGTTCAAGAGCTTCAGTCTTTCCAGGCGGTGAGGAAGGCGTCGATCAGCTGCGGGAGGTCGGGACTGTAGCCGCCCTCGAGGATGGCGGCGGCGGGCAGCCCGCTCTCACCGAGCCAGCGGCCGAGGGTGGCGAAATCCTCGCGCTCGAGGGTCATCTCGGTGATGGGGTCGCGGGCGTAGGCGTCGAAGCCCGCCGACACGAGCACTAGGTCGGGCCTGAAGCCGAGGACCTTGTCCCAGGAGCGGGCGAGGTCCGCCATGTGGGCCTCGCGCGGCGTATGCGGGGCGACGGGGAAGTTCTGGCAGTTGGCGAACGACGCGGTGCCCGTGCCGGGGTAGCCGGGATACTGGTGCACGGAGACGAACAGCAGGTTCGGCCGGTCGCGGAGGATGTCCTCGGTGCCGTTGCCGTGGTGGGCGTCGAAGTCCCACACGGCCACGCGGTGGCCGCTGGCGGCGCGGAGCGCGGCGATCGCGATCTGGTTGAGGTAGCAGAACCCCATGGCCTGGGAGCGGGTGCAGTGGTGGCCGGGCGGGCGCATCAGCGCGAAGGCGTGGCGGCCGGCCAGGGCATGGTCCGCGGCGGCGAGGGCGGCGCCCACGGCGCGGCGGGCGTGGTCGTAGATGCCCAGAAAATGGGGGGTGTCGGCGTCGATGTCCGGCGCTTGCTGGATCCGCTTGATGAGCGCCGGGGTATGGGCGGTGAGCAGGAGAGCCTCGTCCGCGGCGGCGGGTTTTTGCCAAGTCCAGCCGGGGTGGGCGGCCTGCAAATGGGCCGCACTGCGGAGCACGCGGGCCGGCTGCTCGGGTCGCATATGCGAGCCGTATTCGGCGCAAAGGGGGTCGTGCAGGATGATCATCAAGATTGTCCGCCCACGGACAGCAAGGAGCCCCGAAAAAAGCCCAATTAGCCGCCCCAGTAAAGCGGGATTATTGGTGGAGCCCGCGCTCCGCGCGGAGCTAAAACCTGCGCGGAGCGCAGGTTCCACCTTTCCAGGCAAGCCATCCCGGTTGCGGCCGGAGATTTCTTGTGTCCCTTCCCCCTTTGCGCCCCCATGGCCCCCACATGAAAGTCGTCGTGCTCTGTTCCGGCGGAATGGATTCCGTGACCGCGCTCCACTGGGCGCGGTGGCGGCACGACGTGCGCGCCGCCGTGAGCTTCGACTACGGCGCCAAGCACAACCACTGCGAGCTCCCGCTGGCCGCCGAACAGGCGAGGATCGCCGGCGTGCCGCACACGGTCATTCCGCTCGACTTCATCGGCCGGCTGTTCGCCTCCGACCTGCTGAAAAGCGGCGGCGAGATACCCGAGGGCCACTACGCCGACGCGAACATGCAGCGCACGGTCGTCCCCTTCCGCAACGGCATCATGCTGGCCGCGGCCGCGGGTTTCGCCGAGAGCGCCGGGGCGGAGGGGCTGGTCATCGCCGCGCACGGCGGCGACCACGCGATTTATCCCGACTGCCGCGAGGATTTCATGTCGGCCATGGGCTCGGCGATCCGGCTGGGCACCTACGCGGGCATCCAGCTGCTCCGGCCGTTCATCGCCATGACGAAGGCGCAGATCGCCACGGAAGGCGCGCGGCTCGGCGTGGATTTCGCGCGCACCTGGTCGTGTTACAAGGGCGGCGCCATCCATTGCGGCAAATGCGGCACCTGCGTGGAGCGCCGCGAGGCGTTTCAACTGGCGGGGATGGTGGATCCGACAAAATACGAATCGATAGGCCCCTTGCCGAAAGCACCCGGAGGGAACCACTAATGAACACTAATTCACACTAATGGATTTTCAGGATTAGTGCCCATTAGTGTAGATTAGTGGTTTCAAAAAACTCCGATGTTAATTTCCGAGATCTTCCACTCCCTGCAGGGCGAAGGCGAATTGACGGGTGTGCCGTCGGTTTTCGTCCGCACCAGCGGGTGCAACCTGCGCTGCAACTGGTGCGACACACCCTACGCCTCGTGGACGCCGGAGGGGACGCAGATGCGCGTCGACGAAATCGTGGCCGAGGTAAAGAAGCACCCGGCGAAACACGTCGTGCTGACCGGCGGCGAGCCGATGGTGGCCAAGGAAATCCGCGAGCTCGCCGCGACCCTGAAGAAACACGGTTATCACATCACGATCGAGACCGCCGCGACCATCGCGCCGGAGGGCATCGCCTGCGACCTGGCTTCGCTCAGCCCCAAGCTGAAGAACTCCGGGCCCGATGACCGCCTGCCCGTGGCGTGGCGGGAGAAACACGAGACGCTGCGCTGGCAGCCGGAGGTCGTGAAGGCCTGGCTGGCGTCGTATGGCTTTCAATTGAAGTTCGTCGTCGCGCAGGTGGCCGACGTGGACGAGATCGAGGGCATGCTCGCCCAGCTGGGCGGCGGAATTCCGCGGTCGAAGGTGCTGCTGATGCCGGAAGGCACGACGGTCGAAGCCCTGCGGGCAAAGGCCGGCTGGCTCGGGGAGCTGTGCAAGGTCCGCAGCTACCGCTACGCGCCGCGGCTGCACATCGAGCTCTACGGGAACAAGCGCGGCACATGAAGATCCCGCTGAAGGCCAACCGGCCGCCGCCGCGCAAGCTGTCGGTGGAACTCGCGGAACTGCGCGATCAGGCCGCGGAGCGGGCCGTGACGCTGCGCGAGGTGATCTACACCCTGCACGGGCGGGCCTACATGCTGCTGGCGCTGCTGCTGGCGCTGCCGTTCATCACGCCCATCCCGCTGCCTGGCCTGTCCACGCCGTTCGGCCTGGCCATCCTATTGATCGCCCTGCGCCTGTCGCTCGGGCAGCGGCCGTGGCTGCCGATGAAGCTGCAGCGCAAGGAGCTGCCGGCGGGATTCCTGCGCAAGCTCTTTGCCGTGGCGGAGCGGGTGCTGCGGTTCTTCGAGAAGTTCCTGCGGCCGCGCCTCACGTTCATCACCGACACGCCGCTGCTGGCGCAACTGCACGCCGTGCTGATGCTCGTGGCCGCGCTGGTGCTGCTGCTCCCGCTGCCCATCCCGTTCACCAACTCGTTCCCGGCCTGGTCCATCCTGCTGCTGGCCGCCGGTCTGCTGGAGCGCGACGGCCTGTTCATCCTCGGCGGCTACCTCGTGTTCATCGCCGGCGTGTTCTATTTCATCTTCCTCGGCGAGGCGACGGCCACGTTGCTGCACGAGCTCGTGCAGTGGCTCCGGGGCTAGGGCTTATCCGCGGGCGGCCGGTGCCGGGCGGGCGGGAATGAGCAGCGAGGCGCCGACCGACGCGGCCAGCAGCGCGCCGATGATGCCCAGCGACCAGGTGATGGGGAATTTGCCCCCGAAGGCCTCGTTCAGCCACACCATCTTGAGGCCCACGAAGACGAGGATCAGGCCGAGGCCGTATTTGAGGTAGCGGAACTTGTGCATGACACCCGCCAGCAGGAAAAAGAGCGCCCGCAGGCCGAGGATGGCAAAGACGTTGGACGTGAAGACGATCAAAGGCTCCTTGGTGAGCGCAAAGATCGCGGGGACGCTGTCCACCGCGAAGACGATGTCGGTGATCTCGATGAACACGAGGCACACGAACAGCGGCGTGGCGTGCCAGACGCCGTCGAGCTTGGTGAGGAAGCCCTGCCCGTGCAGCCGGGGCGTCACCGGCAGCAGCTTGCGGAGCAGGCGGATGACCGGGTTCTTTTCCGGCTCGATGGGTTTTTCCGGGGCGAAGAGGATCTTGATGCCGGTCAGGATCAGGAAGCCGCCGAAGAGCCAGATGACCCAGTGGAACTGCATGAGCACCGAGCCCAGGCTGATGAAGATGATGCGGAAGAACAGCGCCCCCAGGATGCCGTAGAACAGCACCCGGTGCTGGTATTGGGCCGGCACGGCGAAGTAGCCGAACACCACGACAAACACGAAGATGTTGTCCACTGACAGCGATTTCTCGACGACGAAGCCGGTGAGGTATTCCAGGCCGGCCTGTTTCGCCAGGGCCGCGTGATCGAGGCCCGCCAGGCGCGGGTCCAGGGGAAATTTCCAGAGCCCGTATTGGTAGAGGCCATAACCGAAGGCCAGGGCCAAGGTGATCCAGACGGTGCTCCAGCCCAGCGCCTCCCTGACGCCGACCACGTGGGCGGAGCGGTGAAAGACGCCGAGGTCCAGCGCGAGCAGGCCCAGGACGAACAGCGTGAAGGCGCCGTAGAACCACCAGTAGTCGGCGAAGGGGAAAAGCGGGATGTATTCCATGCAGGTGCGTGAATGCCTGCGCGGTGACCGGGTTCAAGCGGGACCGGACTGGAAAACCGGGCGGGGTTTCCAGCAGGCCGGGCTCAGGGGACCTCGGGCCGCGGGCGGCCCTGCGCCGCCCAGTGCGAGCGCAACGCGAGTTGGTTGCGGTGGAAGACCGTCTCCACCAGCAGCGCGTCGTCCAGCAGCCCGATCTCCGGCAGGGTGTCGGGAATCAGGTCGTAGCCCTTGAGGAAGTAGAAGAGGACGAAGGCCGTCTCCCGGCGCTCGGCCGTGCCGCCGGTGGCGGCGGTCTCCTCGAAGAACTGCGCCAGCAGCTCCACCCGTTCGCGCAGCCGGGCCGAGTCGGTGATCGCTGCGGCTTTCCTGCGGACCTGGGGCAGCAGCTGGCGCAGGCCGGTGAGATCGGAGGGGGTGACGGTGTCCGCGCCATTGACCACGTAGGTCGTGGGGCTGGTGTGATTGCCGGCGCCGGGCTTCTGGGACAGGTAGCGGCCGAGGGCTGCGGAAGGTAGGGTCTTCATGGGTGGCGGGGGTTGCAGGCAGGCAATCGCTCCCGGGCAAACCCACAAGCCGGACCGGACTGGAAAACCCGGCGGCGTTTCCAGCCGGGAAACGTCAGATCACCAGCCCGATCTTGCCGAACTGCGCGGCGGCCTCCATGTGGCGCAGCGCGGCGTCGGCCTGGTCGAGCGGGAAGACCCGGTCCACCACGGGCGTGATCTTGTGGGCGTCGACGAATTTCGTCATCCCCGCGAAATCCGCCGGCGAGCCCATGGTGGTGCCGAGGAGGTTGATCTGGCGGAAGAAACTCTTGCGCATGTCGAGGGCCTTGGGATTCCCGGTCGTCGCGCCGAAGAACACGATGCGGCCGCCGGGGGCGGTCAGGTCGATCAGGCTCCCGAAACCGTCGCCGCCGGCGCTGTCCACGATCACGTCGAAGCGGCCGGCCTGTTTCTGCAACGAGGCGGCCCAGTCCGTGTCGCGGTAATTGATGCCGCCGCGCGCGCCGAGCGCCTGGGCGCGGGCGATCTTGTCGGGGGAGCTTGAGGTCACCCACACCTCGGCGCCCGCCGCCACGGCGAATTGCAGGGCGAACAGCGCGGCGCCGCCGCCCACGCCGGTGACGAGCACGCGTTCGCCGGACTTGAGCTGCGCGCGGGTGAAGAGGGCGCGCCACGCCGTGAGTCCCGCCAGCGGGAGCGCGGCGGCCTGCTCCCAGGAGAGATGGGCGGGTTTGGGCGCGAGGTTGGTGACCGGGATGGCGACTTGCTCGGCGAAGGTGCCGTTGTCCGGCAGGCCGAGGATGCGGAAGTTCGGGCCCTGCGCCCGGGGATCGGCGCCCCAGTCAAGCGAGGGATTAATGATGACTTCGCGGCCGACCCAGGGCTGGTCGGCGGGCGAACCGACCGAAGCCACCGTGCCGGCGCCGTCCGAGCCGAGGGTGATGGGCAGCTTCATGTTCGGGTAGAGCCCGAGCTGCGTCCAAAGGTCGCGGTGGTTGAGCGCGGCGGCTTTGAGGCGCACGACGGCCTGGCCGGGGGCGGCGGTCAGGTCAGGGACTTCGCGGAGCTCCAGCGGCTTTTTGACCTCGGTGAGAACGGTGGCTTTCATGCCGTCAGTCTGGCCCGAAATGCTCCCTGCACAAGGCCGCGGACCTGACAGTTTGGCCCGAATCAGGGCAGACAGTCGCCGGTCGCTTGCAACCGCGGGCCGGCCGGACATGTTCGGCCGGCAACATGAGCCACGCCACCGTCCGCCCGCGCCTGCACTATGCCTGGATCGCCGCGGGGGTGACGTTCTTCACGCTGCTGGCGGCGGCCGGGGCGCGGGCCACGCCGGGGGTGATTTTGCTGCCGCTGGGCAACGAGTTCCAGTGGAGCCGGGCGACGGTGTCGTCGATCGTCTCGATCAACATCTTCCTCTACGGGCTCATCGGGCCGTTCGCGGCGGCGCTGTATCAGCGCTTCGGATTGAAGCGGACGATGATGGCGGCGATGGCGCTGCTGACCCTGGGCTACGGGCTCTCGACGGTCGCGACGCAATATTGGCAGTTCATCGTGCTCTGGGGCTTCGTGGTCGGCGCCGGTTCGGGCCTGGCGGCAACGGTGCTCGGCGCGGCGGTGGCCAACCGCTGGTTCACGGAGCGGCGCGGGCTGGTCATGGGTCTGCTCACGGCCAGCACGGCGACGGGCCAGCTGATTTTTCTCCCTAGTTTGGCTAGCGCGGTGACATCGCACGATAATTGGCGCGCGGCGCCGTGGATTGTCGCGGGCGCCACGCTGCTGGCGATCCCGGTCATCTGGTGGCTGATGCGCGACGACCCGCGCGACGTTGGACTGCGGCCTTACGGTGAAACCGGGCCGGTCGAGGCGGCCGCGCCCCGGGCGACGGGCAATCCGGCGAAGCACGCCATGAACGTGCTGTTCGAGGCCGTGCGGGTGCGGGATTTCTGGCTGCTGGCCGGGTCGTTTTTTGTGTGCGGCGCGAGCACCAATGGTTTGATCGGCACGCACATGGTGGCGGCGGCGTTTGACTGTGGCATCCCCGAGGTGCGCGCGGCCAGCCTGCTTGCGGTGATGGGGCTCTTCGACCTGGTCGGCACGACGGCGTCGGGCTGGCTGAGCGACCGCTACAACTGCCGCTACCTGCTCTTTGGTTATTACAGCCTGCGGGGCATCTCGCTGCTCTTCCTGCCGACGGCGCTGCTCGGGCCGGTCGCGGGACTCGGGGTGTTCGCGATCTTCTACGGGCTCGACTGGATCGCGACCGTGCCGCCGACGGTAAAGCTGACCGCCGAGGTGTTTGGCCGCGAGAAGGCCGGCATCGTGTTTGGCTGGGTGGTGGCGGCGCACCAGGTCGGTGCGGCCTTCGCCGCCTACGGCGCCGGCGCGCTGCGCACGGTGACCGGGAGCTACACCTTCGCCTTCTTCAGCGCCGGGGCGCTGTGCGTGATCGCGGCGCTGGTCGTGCTGCCGATCGGCAAGGCGCGGCGACTCGTGCCGCAGCCGGCGCCGGCCTAGCGCCTCAGCTTCGCCTGGAGTTTTTTGATTTCCGGACTTACAGCACCGCAGCTCTCGCTGCCGCAGCCGGACGACTTGCGCTTGGAAAACCAGGAGCGCAGCAGCAGCGCCGCCGCGATGGCGACGATGGCGAGGGCGATGATCGACTGGAGCGTGGCGGACATGGTCAGTAGCCCAGCGCGCGGCCAGCCTGATAGAAGACGAGGCACACGAGCCAGGCGGTGCCGGTCATGTAGAAAATCTGGAACAGTGGCCAGCGCCATGAGTTGGTCTCGCGCTTCACCACGGCGACGGTGCTCATGCACTGCATGGCGAAAACATAGAACACCATCAGCACGAGGCAGACGAGCGGCGTGAACAGCGCCGCGCCGTCCGGCCAGTGCGCTCCGCGCAGGGCATCGCGGAGCGGCGTGGTGTCGTCGTCCGCGCCCTCGACGCCGAAGATGACGCCCATCGAGCTGACAAAGACCTCACGGGCGGCGAAGGAGGTGATGAGGCCGATGCCGATGCGCCAGTCGAAGCCGAGGGGCTTGATGACGGGCTCGATGATATGGCCGGCCTGGCCGGCGAAGCTCTGGGCGATCTGCTCGGTGGCCGTGGCGTCGGGATTCGGGTGCTTCGGATAGGTCGTGAGGAACCAGAGCACGATGGAGATGCCGAGGATGATGGTGCCGGCGTTCTTCAGGAACAGCCACCCGCGCTCGAGCATGTGGCGGAGGATTTCCTTGAAGCGCGGCGGCTGGTAGGGCGGCAGCTCCATGATCATGTGCTGCGGCGCGGTCTTGAAGAGGGTGCGCTTGAACAGCCAGGCGAAGAAAAACACGCCGCCGGTGCCGAGGGCATACATGAGCAGCATGATGCCGGCCTTGCTGGTCGCGGGCACGACGTCGCCGGGCAGCAGCGTGGCGATCATCAGCAGGTAGACCGGCAGGCGGGCGGAGCAGCTCATCAATGGCGCGACCAGGATGGTGACGAGGCGGTCGCGGGCGTTCTCGATGGTGCGAGTGGCCATGATGCCCGGGATAGCGCAAGCGTAGGAGCCGAGCAGCGGGATGAAGGAGCGACCGTTGAGGCCGACCTTGCTCATCGGGCGGTCCATGATGAAGGCCGCGCGGGCCATGTAGCCCGTGCTCTCGAGCAGGCCGACGAAGAAAAACAGGATGAGGATCTGCGGCAGGAAGATGACGATGCCCCCCACGCCGCCGATGATGCCGTCGGTCAGCAGGTCGCGCAGGTCGCCGGGCGCCATGGCGCCCTTCACCCAGCTGCCGAAGGCCGCGACCTGTTCGTCGATGAAGTTCATCGGCGACTCGGCGAGCGAGAAGATGGAGAAGAACAGCGCGCCCATGATCACGGCAAAGACCGCCCAGCCCCAGACGGAGTGGCAAAGCACGGCGTCGATGCGGTCGGACCGCGACGGGCCGGATTCCTTCGGCCGGCGGATGACGTCGCGGCAGAGCAGGCCGATGGCGTCGTAGCGGCTGCGGATCAGCACGGCGGACCAGTCGGTGCCCTCGGCGACCCAGCGCTGGCGCCACTGGTCGAGGAGTTCGTGGGTGCGGGCGCTGAGCGGCTTGGAGCCGGCGACGCGCACGGTGTCGAAGTCGGTCAGCAGCAGCAGCGCCTCGGCGCGCGCGATGAGCGGCGAGCGGGCGTCGTGGTCGCGCAGCGAGGCCTGGAGCTCGGCGACGGCCGGAGCGATCGGGGCCGGCACATCCCAGCGGTGGCGCGCGAGCGGGAGCTCGATGCGGCTCATGGCGAGCTTCAGCTCGACGAGGCCCTTGCCGTGCACGGCCTCGCAGGCGATGACGGGCACGCCGAGTTCACCTTCGAGTTCGGCGGCGTCGACCTTCATCCCGGCCTCGAGCGCCATGTCCATCATGTTGAGCGCGACGATGACGGGGCGGCCGAGATCGAGGATCTGGTGGACGAGATAGAGGTTGCGCTCGAGGTTGGCGGCGTCGACGACGCAGATGATGCGGTCGGGCTGCGGCGTGTCCTCGCGGCGGCCGAGGAGAACGTCGCGGAGCACGGCCTCGTCGGGTGAACGGGCGGCGAGCGAGTAGGCGCCGGGCAGGTCGATCAGCTGGATTGCGCGGCCGTGCTGCGAGTAGGTGATGCCGATTTTCTTCTCAACGGTGACGCCCGGGTAGTTGCCGACCTTCTGGCGCAGGCCGGTGAGGGCGTTGAAGAGCGTGGTCTTGCCGCAGTTCGGGTTGCCGACCACCGCGTAGACCGGGGTGCGGTCGGAGCCGGACACCGGGCGCTTGCGTCCGGTCAGCGCAATATGGGCCGGGAGCTTCAACGCGCGCTGGCCGGGAGCTGCTCGACGAGAATGCTCATGGCAGCCCGGTGGTTGAGGGCGATGCGGGTGCCGTTGACCAGGCAAAGGCTGGTGGACGAGCCGGAAATCTTCGTGACCAAGGACGCCTCGCCGAAACCCATCTCGCGGACGCGCTGGCAGAAGCTGTCGTCGCCCGTCAGCTCGCACACGCGGCCGGTGCTGCCGGCGGGCAGCTGGCAAAGCGGCGAGAGGTTGAGGCGAGGGGTGGGCATCTGGAAAGCTAACTTGTGAGACTCAGTTTCAATGTCAATGGGCAGGGCTGGGCGAATCTTGTTTTTACCTCGTCGCCCATTGCCGGTCAGCAGCAGATCGAATTTCTCAACCTGTTAATGGGTAGCGCCTAACCAGCCATCCCCGCAGGGGCCGCCGCCGGTGGGGACCTTCAGGGTGGTCACTGGCTCGCCGCGGAGGTTGAGGATCGGGTGGTAAAACTGGGCGATCTGGTCCGAGGCCTCGTCGATGTAGTGACCAATGAAGGTGCGGCGGCTGCGATCTGTGGTGCGGTTCGGGCCGGACCCGTGGATGAGGTTGCCGCCGAAAAACATCGTCGCGCCTCGCGGGACCTCGACCGGGATGGCCTTCGCGTCCTTGGGGAAGGGTTTGATGTGCGTGTCGCCGTAGCTCATCCACGTCGTATCGGCGCCCTCGGCCGGGCAGTGAATGTTTTTGTGGTTCGAGCCCGGCACGACATAAAGGCAGCCGTTGTCGATGGTCGCCGCATCGATGGCGGTCCAGGCGGCGATGCAGGTGTGGGGCTCGGCCAGCAGGTAGAAATTGTCCTGGTGCATCCCCTGCCCCTTTGCGCCCGGCGGCTTGAAATAATACATCGTCTGCGCGAGCAGCGGGTCGCGGCCGAGCAGCGCGGCGAGCACGGCGGTCACGCGCGGGTGCAGCGCCCAGGCCTTCGCGCGCTCGCTGTAGCGGTGCGGGTGCATGGCGCGGAGCTGCACCTTCGTCGGGTCGACATCCTCGAACTTGTGGCCGTTGTCGTAGACCGACAGGCCGAGGCGCTTGAAATCCTCGAAGAAGGCCTCGATCGCATCGGTCTCCGCGGGGCTGAAGAGGGCGTCCACGACGCAGTAGCCGTCGCGGTGGAACTGCGCGATCTGCGTGGCGCTGATCAGGGGGGTGGAGGTCTGGCCGGGGGCAACCATGGCGGCAACATGTCCCGCCATGAGGAGGAAATCAACGGCCTCTGTTAGTTGACTGTATGAAAGGCCACACCAGCCCCTGGGGTATTTTGCTTTGGGGATTCGCGAATACTGGGCGCGCCACCGGGCGCGCCGGTATCAAAAAAACGCGCCCGGCAGGGCGCGTTCGAAAATCGCAGGGGCGTTTTTAGCGCCGCCGGCGCTTCACCGCCAGCTGGACGCCGGAGTAGCGGATCAGGCTCTGCAGGTGCTCGTATTGCTGCGGGTCCATGTCCTTGGCGGCCTTCACGTCGGCCTCGGCGCGTTTCATCGCGGCCTCGACGGCGTGCTCGTCGATCTTTTCCTCGGTGATGGCGTGCTCGGCGAGCACGCGGACCGCATCACCGTCGATCTGGGCGAAACCGTTGCCGACGGCGAGCCACGTGGTGGTGGCGCCCTTCGTGACGCGGAGTTCGCCGTGCTCGATCTGGGTGAGCAGCGGGATGTGGCCGGGGAGGACGCCGATCTCGCCCTCGACCGTCGGGATGACGACGGAGTCGATGGTGTCGGAATACACCTTCGCCTCGGGCGTGACGATTTCGAGTGTGAGGGCCATGGGGGATTACTTCTTGGCGCTGGCCGCGATGACCTCGTCGATGCCGCCCTTCATGTAGAAGTCACCCTCGGCGACGTGATCGAGCTCGCCATCGAGGATCATCTTGAAGCCGCGGACCGTCTCCTTGACGGGGACATACTTGCCCGGCGTGCCGGTGAACACCTCGGCGACCGCGAACGGCTGCGAGAGGAGGCGCTGGATCTTGCGGGCGCGGTAGACGGTCTGCTTGTCCTCGGGCGGGAGCTCGTCGAGACCGAGAATGGCGATGATGTCCTGGAGATCCTTGTAGCGCTGGAGGACACGCTGCACCTCGCGGGCGACCTTGTAGTGCTCCTCGCCGACGATGTCGGCCTGGAGGGCCTTCGAGACGGAGGCGAGCGGGTCGACCGCGGGATAGATGCCGAGCTCGGCGATGGAGCGCTCGAGCACGATCGTGGAGTCAAGGTGGGCGAACGTGTTGGCCGGCGCGGGGTCGGTCAAGTCGTCGGCGGGCACGTAGACGGCCTGCACGGAGGTGATGGAGCCCTTCTTCGTCGACGTGATGCGCTCCTGGAGGAGGCCCATCTCGTTGGCGAGGGTCGGCTGGTAACCGACCGCGGACGGCGAGCGGCCGAGGAGCGCGGACACCTCGGAACCGGCCTGCGAGAAGCGGAAGATGTTGTCGACGAACAGGAGCACGTCCTGGTTCTTCTCGTCGCGGAAATACTCGGTCATCGCGAGGGCCGAGAGAGCGACGCGCATACGGGCGCCCGGCGGCTCGTTCATCTGGCCGAACACGAGCGCGACCTTGGACTTGCTGAGGTCCTTCTGGTCGATGACGCCCGCCTCGGACATCTCGTGATAGAGGTCATTGCCCTCGCGGGAGCGCTCGCCGACGCCGGCGAACACCGAATAGCCGCCGTGGGCCTTGGCGATGTTGTTGATGAGCTCGAGAATAACGACGGTCTTGCCGACGCCGGCGCCGCCGAACGCGCCCGCCTTGCCGCCCTTGATGAACGGGCAGATCAGGTCGATGACCTTGATGCCGGTCTCGAGGATCTCGGCCTTGGTGTTCTGGTCGACGAGCGCGGGGGCCGCGCGGTGAATCGGGTAGCGCTTCGTGTGGGCGACCGCGCCCTTGCCGTCCACCGGGTTGCCGGTGACGTCGAAGATGCGGCCGAGCACGCCGTCACCCACGGGGACGGTGATCGGGCCGCCGGTGTCGGCGACTTCCATGCCGCGGACGAGGCCCTCGGAGGAGGACATCGCGATGGCGCGGACGACGCCCTCGCCGAGATGCTGCTGCACCTCGAGGGTGAGGACTTCCTTCTTCCCGGAGACCGTGAAGCTGATGGTCAGCGCCTGGTAGATGGGCGGGATGGCGTTCTCGGCGAACTGCACGTCGACGACGGCGCCGATGACTTGGACGATTTTTCCGGTGTTGCTCATGACTTAAACGGGTCGGGGGTGGATTTTTTTGAAATTAGGAGGCGCTGCTGAAGGCGGCGGCGGAGATCTCGAGGATTTCCTGGGTGATGGCGGCCTGGCGGGCCTTGTTGTATTCGAGGGTGAGGTCGCCGAGGAGGCTCGTGGCGTTGTCCTTGGCGGTCTTCATCGCGACCATGCGCGCGCTGTGCTCGGAAGCCTTGGCGGAGAGGACCAGCTGGTAGATGTAGCGGTTGACGTAGAACGGCAGCAGGGCGGCGAGCACGGCGTCGGCGCTCGGCTCGAACAGCATGTCGCGGTCGTCCGTGAACTTGCCGCCGCCGCTCTCGGCGCGGAGCGTGCTGACGAAGTCCTTCACGTTGGTCAGCGGGAGCACGGGGCGGATGATCGCCTCCTGCACGAGCGTGTTCTTGTAGCGCGAGTAGATGACCTCGACGGTGTCGACGGTGCCCTCGAGGAACAGGTTCACGAGGAACTCGATCGGGGTCTTCACCTCGGCGAAGGCCACGCGGTCGCTCACGCTGAAGTCGGCGACGAGGTCGCGCTTCGTGCGGGAGAGGAACTGCGCGCCCTTGCGGCCGATGGCCACATACTTGGCCGGCGTCTTGATCTCGGTGACGAGCTTGAAGAGGTTGGCGTTGAGCGGGCCGCAGAGGCCCATGGCGGTCGTGACGAGGATGATGCCGCGGACCTTGACCTCGCGGCGGGTGAGCAGCGGGTGCTGCGTCTCGCTGACGCGGGAGGCGAGCGAGGCGAGCATGTCGGCCATGAGCTGGGCGTAGGGGCGGCCCGCAAGGGCGGCGGCCTGCGCCTTCTTCATCTTGGACGCGGCGACGAGCTCCAGCGCCTTGGTGATCTGGCGGGTGTTCTTGACCGACTTGATGCGCCGGCGGATGTCGCGTGTGGAGGCCATTAGCTAGGGGGAAGCGGCTGGTCGAAGGTGCGGATTACTTGGAGAACGTGCCCTTCCACTCGTCGGCGGCGGCCTTGAGGCCGGCCTCGATGGCGTCGGAGAGCTTGGCCTCGGTGCGGATGGAGGTGAGCAGGGCGTCCTTCCGGCTCGTGAGGTAGTCCTTCCACGAGTTGGCGGCGGTGACGATGCCCTTCACGTCGATGGAATCGAAGTAGTTTTTCTGGAGGGCCCAGAGGATGGCGGCCTGCATCTCGATCGCGAGCGGGTTGAGCTGCGGCTGCTTGAAGAGCTCGACGATGCGGGCGCCGCGGTCGAGCTGGGCCTTGGTCTTCGGGTCGAGGTCGGAGCCGAACTGCGCGAAGGCCGCGAGCTCGCGGAACTGGGCGAGCTCGCCCTTGAGTTTGCCGCCGACCTGCTTGGTGACCTTGATCTGCGCGGAGGAACCGACGCGGGACACGGAGAGACCGACCGAGACGGCGGGGCGGATGCCCTGGTTGAAGAGGTCGGTCTCGAGGAAGATCTGGCCGTCGGTGATCGAGATGACGTTCGTCGGGATGTAGGCGGACACGTCGCCGGCCTGGGTCTCGATGACGGGCAGCGCGGTCAGCGAGCCCTTGCCGTCGAGGCGCGCGGCGCGCTCGAGGAGGCGGGAGTGAAGGTAGAACACATCGCCCGGATACGCCTCGCGGCCGGAGGGACGCTTCAGGATGAGCGAGATCTGGCGGTAGGCGACGGCGTGCTTGGAGAGATCGTCATACACGATCAGGGCGTCCATGCCGTTTTCCATGAACCACTCGCCGATGGCGGCGCCGGAGAACGGGGCGAGGTATTGGTTGGCCGGGTTGTCGGCGGCGGGGGCCGAGACGATGACGGTGTATTCGAGCGCCCCGGCGGCCTCGAGGGCGTTGATGGTGCGGACGACGTTCGACTGCTTCTGGCCGACGGCGACGTAGATGGAGTAGACCGGGCGGAAGCCCTTGTCACCGGACGCGAGGCCGACCTTGTTGATGCGCGCCTGGTTGATGATGGTGTCGATGCAGATGGTGGTCTTGCCCGTGCCGCGGTCACCGATGATGAGCTCGCGCTGGCCGCGGCCGATCGGGATCATGGAGTCGATGGCCATGATGCCGGTGAAGAGCGGCTGGTTGACGGACTTGCGGACCATGATGCCGGGGGCGATCTTCTCTACGGGGTAGAATTCCTTGGAGTCGATCGGGCCCTTGCCGTCGACCGGGCGGCCGAGGGCGTCGACGACGCGGCCGAGGAGGGCCTTGCCGACGGGGACGGAGAGGAGCTTGCCGGTGGTCTGGACCTCGTCGCCTTCCTTGAGCTGGGAGACGTCGCCGAGGACGACGCAGCCGACCTCGTCCGCTTCCAGGTTCAGCGCGATGCCGATGGCGCCGCCGGGGAACTGGACCATCTCGTTATACATGACGTCCGAGAGGCCGTCGAGTTTGGCGACGCCGTCGGCGACGGCGCGGATGGTGCCGGTGTTCTTCTTGACGGCCTTGCTGGAAAGCTTGGCGATCTGCTGTTCGATTTGGGCGACGACGGTGCTCATCTTGGGAAGGGATTAAGTGGGGCGGACGGATTAGACTGCGTTGGAAAGGGTGGCGAGCTGGCCGGAAACGGTGGACTCGTAGACATCGGAGCCGATGCGGACGCGGAGGCCGGCGAGCAGCTTGGGATTGGCCTGGGCCGTGGCGGTGACAGGGCGCGCATACTTCTTCGTCATCGCGGACGCGATGAGGGAGAGGGCGCTGTCACTGAGCGGGCCGGCGTGCTCGACGCGTGCGTGGGACTTGGCGAGCTCGGTCACGATGGCCGAGCGGTAGAGCTTGAGGAGACCGAGCGAGTTGCGCGGGGCGACCTTCTCGATGTAGCCGAGGACGCCGGCGACCTGCTCGGGCGAGACGGCGCCGTTGACGACGCTCAGCTTGAAGAGCTGCTTCGCGAGGGCCTTGGTCTTTTTGTCGGCGCGCATCGGTTAAATCAGCTGACGGAAAGTTCCTTGGTCGCGGCGTCGTTGTAGGCGGCGCGATCGGCGTCGGTGAGCTTCTTGGCGAGGACCTGCTCGGTGGTCTTGACCACGAGGCGGGCGATCTCGCCGCGGGCCTCGTTGAGCATTTTCTTGTGCTCGAGCTCGATGGCCTGCTGGGCCTTGGCGAGGGTGTCGGCGGCGCGGGCGGTGGCCTCGGCGTTCTGCTTGTCAGCGAACTCCTTCGCGGACTTGCGGGCCTCGTCGACGAGCTTCTGGGCGTCGAGCTGGGCGGCCTTGATGAGGGCTGCGCTCTCCTGGGCGGCGGCGGCGAGGCGGACCGAGGTCTCCTCGGCGTGCTTGAGGCCGTCGCTGATCTTCTTGTTGCGCTCCTCCATCGTGGCGATGGTGGGCTTGATGCCGAAGAAGTAGAGGACGCCGAACAGGATCAGGAAGCTGACGATCTGCATCACCAGATACTTCGGCTCGACGCCGAAGTGCGCGAAGGTGTCCTTGAGGCCTTCGATGGGACCGGGAGCAGCGCCGTGGGCGGCGGGTTCGGTGACTGCGAGCAGGAGGGTCAGCATGGCGGGAAAGGGGTTGGCGGCGCGGGGCGGTTGAGGCGGCGCGCCGCCGGTTCAAACGGGAGGATTACTTCGCGAGGAAGAGCGCGAGGATGCCGAGACCTTCGGCGAGCGCCATACCGATGATGGCCTGGACGAGGATCTTGCCGGACGCGCCGGGGTTGCGACCGACGGCTTCAGCGGCCTTCTGGCCGATGAGACCGACGCCGATGGCGCCGCCGAGGAGACCGAAGGCGCTGGCGATGTTGCCAGTAAGTTCAGCGAGGATGGGATACATGTGGTGGATGGATTTGTGGTTGCGGTTGCCGCCGTGCGCACGCGAGGCACGCTCCCGGCGGTAAAGTCTCAGTGGTGCGCCTCGGCGGCGTGCCCCTCCTTGTGCTCGTCGTGCTCGTGGTCATCGCCGTGGTTGCAGATGAGGCCGATGTAGACGGAGGAAAGGAGCGTGAAGACGACGGCCTGGATGAGGCCGACGAGCAGCTCCATGAAATAGAAGATGAAGATGAAGCCGGTGCCGTGCAGGAGATTCTCGCCGCCGAACACGTTGCCGAAGAGGCGGACCGAGAGGGTGAAGGGGCGGATGGCGATCGAGAACACCTCGATGCAGCCGACGATCAGGAACACCAGCGACAGGAACGGGTAGAGCCAGCCCGGGGTCTCGGCCTTGTCGGCCTTGTTGCCGAAAAGGTCCCAGAGGATGAGCTTCGGGCCGGCATACTTGAAGATGATGATCAGGTAGGCGCCGAAGGAAACCAGCGCGAGGGCGATGGTGCCGTTGAAGTCGGAGTTGAACGGGCGGATCCAGGGCTGCGTGAGGTGGAAATGACCGTCGACATCGTGGCCCCAGCCGAGCGTGCCGACGCCCGGCAGCAGGCCCATCCAGTTATGGATGAGGATGAAGATGAACAGGGTGACCAGCAGGGGAAACGCGGCGGGGAACGCCTTTTTGCCGATGATCGGTTCGAACAGGTCGCGCAGGCCCTCAAGCAGGGACTCGAAGACGGCCTGGCTCTTGGTCGGCAGGATTTGCGGCTTGCGCACCGCGAACAGGATCAGGGCGATCAGGAGGGCGGAGACCGTCCAACCGGTGGCCATGCTGTTGGTGATGGCCCAGCCGTCACCGAAATCGACGAGCTTGGCGGCAGCCGGTGAGACTCCCTCGCCTTCCGCGGCAAACGAAACAGTCGCGATGCTCAGGGCGGCGGCCAGACCTAGGAGTTTCTTGGCGAAGGGCATTTAGATTCCGGGAAGGAGCGTTGGGTGGAGCCCAGATAGGTAGGTTTTAGCCCTTCAAAGCGTCAACCCCCGAAATCGAAAAACCGGGGGAGTTTCGCTAAATTAGTCCCGCCGCAACCCCGGTCAGTCCGAACTAATGAAACAGGCCGCGCTTGCCTCCGACCGTGTGATAGGGCCATTTGTAAAGGATGGATCCCGCCACCCGCGACCTGCTGACCCGGACCGAGCCGCCGCTCCGTTCGAATGGCGAACGCAAGCTGGCGCACAATGTCTTCATGCAGGTTACCTGGGGCCTACTGGGGGCGGCGGCCTTGGGGCAGCTGTTTCTGCTGGTCTGGCTGGATGTGATGTCCTGATCGCGACCAGCGATTGGTAGGCGGGCGCCCGGGCCTGAAAGACGGTTTCCTGTTCCAGCGGCCACGGAGCGGCCGGGTCCAGCCGCCAAGTCTGCAGGGTTGGAATGAAGGCTGCGACAGTGCTGAAATACTCCGCATGGTCGGTGCGGAAATAGAGCCGCGTGCCCTCCCCTGCCCGCCCGGCCAGCGACTCGAGGAAATCCGCCTGCATGATCCGGTTCTTGTGGTGGCGCTTCTTGGGCCAGGGATCGGGAAAGAGCACCCAGACCTCCTGCAGGGTCACGCCGGCCGGCAGGGCGTCGAAAAACTCCCGGGCCTCGGCCTGCACGAAGTGACAGTTGGTCAGCTTCGCGCGGTCACGCTTCTTGCCGCTGCGGTTCAGGCGGTCACGGATGATGTCAACGCCGACGCAGAATTTCTCCGGAAACGCCTGCGCATACTGCACGAGGAAGTGGCCGTGTCCCGAGCCGATCTCCCAGGTGACGGCCCGGTTCGCCGGCAGCAATGCCGCCAGTTCCGCACGCAGGGCGGCGCGGCGTTCGGTGATGCGGGCGAGGAACTCGGGTTTGTAGGCCACGCGCCCTATTGGCCGGGAAAAATTCCAAAGGCCAAGAGCCAAATGATGGTTCAAGCCCGCGCGGAGCGCGGGCTCCACCTCAGGTTTTCTGCACGCGGGGCAGGCGGATGAGGATGGCCAGGCCGGCGCCCTCGCGGTTTTCCGCCCAGACGCGGCCGCCGTGCAGCTGCACGATGTGCTTCACGATGCTCAGGCCGAGGCCGGTGCCGCCGGTCTCGCGCGAGCGGCCCTTCTCCACGCGGAAGAAGCGCTCGAAGATGTGCGGCAGGTCCTCGGCGGGGATGCCGGTGCCGTTGTCGCGCACGTAACACTCGATCTCGCCCTCGACGGTGCCGAGGGCGCCGATCTCCACGCGCGAGCCCTTCGGGGTGTATTTGAGCGCGTTCTCGATGAGATTGCCGAAAACCTGCGTGAGCTTCTCGCTGTCGGCCTCGAGCGGCCCCATCTCCGCGGGAACGGTGACCGTGATCTCGTGGTCCGCGCCGGCCGGCCGGCGGCGGTATTCCTCGGCCAGGCCATGAAAAAATGGCGCGAGGGTCACGGGGGCGAACTTCAGCCCGGGCGTGGCCGACTCCAGCCGCGAGAGGACCAGCAGGTCGTCGATGATCGACTTCAGCCGGTCGCTGTGGCGCTGGATGGTTTTCAGGAACTTCGCGCGGTCCTCGAGCGCCATCGTCTCATGGCCGTCGACCAGGGTCTCGATGTAGCCCTTGATGATGCTCAGCGGCGTGCGCAGCTCGTGCGAGGCGTTGGCGACAAAATCGCGGCGCACGCGCTCGAGTTTGCGCTGGCTGGTCATGTCGTGGATGACGAAGAGCGCCCACCGGGACTTGCCGTCGGGTGACGGGATGGGCGCGCCGGAGGCCTCGATCCAGTGGGTGTTGTCGCCGTCGATGATCTCGAACTCCTCGCGCGGCAGCTCCTGGCCCGCGCGGGTGGCGCGCACGTAGTCGAGGAACGGCCCGCTGCGCACGATCAGCTCAAGGCGCAGGTTCACGAGGTCGCGGGCCGCGGGGAAAATCTCGCGCAGCGCGCGGTTGGCGAGGTGGATGTAGTTCGACTCGTCGACGATGAGGACAGCCTCGCGCAGGTTGCCGAGCGTGGCCTCAAGCTGGGCCAGCTGGTCGGTGCGCTGCTGGCGCAGGGCGGTGTTGTCGGTGATGAGCTGGTTGACGGTTTCGGCGAGCGCGGGCCAGGCCGGCAGGTCGCCGGCCGAGACCTGGTCGCGGAGCAGCGGCTGTCCGCTGCGCACGGCCTCGCGCAGCTGTTGCAGCACCCGGTTCTGCCTCCGCATCACCCACAGCAAAATCAGCAGCGCGGCGGTGAGGGAAACGAGGAACAGGGTGGTCATGCAGGCAGCTTCTTGTCCGCGATGCGATACCCCACCCCGCGGATGGTTTCAATCCATCCCGCTTCCGGACCGAGCTTTTCGCGCAGCCGGCGGACGTGCGTGTCCACGGTGCGGGTTTCGATCTCGGTGGAGTAATTCCAGACGTTCAGCAGGAGATGCTCGCGGGTCTGCACGCGGCCCTGGCGTTCCATCATCAGGCGGAGCAGCTTGAATTCGGTGGCGGTGAGTTCGAGGAGGGAGCCGCGGACGGTCACGCGGTGCGTGTCGCTGTCGAGGAGGATGTCGCCCACGTGCAGCTTGGCGGTGGTCGGCTCCTTGGGCGCGGCGAGGCGGCGCAGGATGGATTCCACGCGCAGGACGAGCTCCTTCGGGCTGAAGGGCTTTCCCATGTAGTCGTCGGCGCCCGACTCGAGGCCCTCGATGCGATCATGCGGCTCGGCCTTGGCGGTGAGAAAGATGATCGGCACCTTCGCGAGCTTGGGATCGCTGCGCAGGATCCGGCAGATCTGGATGCCGCTCAGGTGTGGCATCATTATGTCTAATATGAGCAGGTCCGGCTGATAGCCGCGAGCCTTGGAGATGCTGGCCGTGGCGTCGTTGACCGTTTCCACGTGAAACCCTTTCGCCTTCAGGTGATAGGCGACGAGGTCAGTCACATCGGGCTCGTCGTCGACGACCAGGATCTTTTTCTTCTCCATGAGGTGCGCAGTATTGCCGGCGAAGAGGGCCTTTCCAGTGAATTAACCCGCGTCACCAGAATGTCACAACATCCTCACGGGATTAGTGACGGCGAGTGCGTTCAGGCTTTCTTTTCGCGCTGCGCGGCCGCGATGAGCACCATGAGGATGCTGATGTCGGCTGGATTGACCCCGCTGATGCGGCCCGCCTGGCCGAGATTTTCCGGGCGGAATTGCTGGAGTTTCAACGCGCCTTCCCGGCGCAGACCCGGGATCGCGAGATAATCGAGCGAGGAGGGGAGCTTGATTTTTTCGACGTCCTTCAGCTTCTCGATCTGGCGCCGTTCGCGGTCGAGGTAGCCGCGGTAGGTGACGCGATAGAGGACCTCTTCCCTCACCTCTTTCGTTTCGGCGCCGAATTCGGGCGGCAGGCCGGCCGCATCCCTGTCACGCCGAACGGCATCCGCCCAGTATCCACCGGCGGTCTTGGTGTTCTCGAAGTAATTCTCCCAGTGCGATATACGACCCTGTTTATGTGATATACGATTTAAGCGACTATCAGACAGTAGTTTATGATTATTTGCGTGCTCAAAAAGCCTGATCTCTGCGCTCCCGTGATTGAATAGCAGACGGTGTTCGGCGCGGCTCGTGAACATACGGTAGGGCTCGGTCGTTCCCTTGGTGACGAGGTCGTCGATGAGGACGCCGATGTAGGCCTCATGGCGCTTGATAATCAGCGGCGGTGCCCCCCTTGCCTTCAGCGCGGCATTCACTCCGGCAACCAAGCCCTGGGCCGCGGCTTCCTCGTAGCCGGACGTGCCGTTGATCTGGCCGGCTAGGAAGAGATTCTCGACCTTGCGGGATTCCAAAGACGGGAACATCTGGGTCGGCGGCGCGAAGTCGTATTCGACGGCATAGGCTGGCCGCAGCAGTTGGGCCTGCTCCAATCCGGGAATACTGTGAACCAGCTCCAGCTGGATGTCGAATGGCAGACTCGTGGACAGGCCGTTGATATAGTATTCGTTCGTGTTCCGGCCTTCCGGCTCAAGGAAGAGCAGGTGACGGGGCTTGTCGGCGAAGCGCACGAACTTGTCTTCGATACTCGGGCAATAGCGCGGCCCCACCCCGGCGATCTCGCCGGAATACATGGCGGACTTGTGCAGGTTATCCCTCACGATCTCGGCGGATCGGGGCGTGGTGTGGGTCATCCAGCAGGACACCTGCTCGGTGCCGGGCTTCCAGCCGATGCGCCGCTCTCCGGTCTGTTCCACGTGGAACTTGTCATCCGGGTCGCGGGTGTCGTGAAAGGCAAAGAGCGTCGGCTCCGGGTCGCCCTTCTGCTCCTGGAGGCCGGAAAAATTGATGCTCCGGCCAAGAATTCGGGGCGGCGTGCCGGTCTTAAGGCGCTGCAGTTCGATACCGGCTTCCAGCAGGCTTCCCGACAATGTCTTTGCGCTGAAGTCCCCCAGCCGTCCGCCCTCGTTCTTGTTCTGGCCGACGTGCATCAGGCCGCGGAGAAAAGTCCCGGTGGTGATCACTACGGTCCGGCCCATGAAGTCGATATCCAGGCTCGTCCGGCAGCCGACGACCTTGCCCTCCTTGTAGATCAGTCCGGTTACTGTGGCTTGGAACACCTGCAGGTTCGGCTGGAGTTCCAGCGTATGTTTGAGCCGGAACTGATAGGCTTTTTTGTCGCATTGCGCGCGCGGCGATTGGACGGCCGGACCCTTGGATTCATTGAGCAGCCGGAACTGGATTCCAGTGACGTCCGTGTTGATGGCCATTTCACCGCCGAGGGCGTCAATCTCCCGGACCATCTGCCCCTTGGCCTGGCCACCGATCGCCGGGTTGCAGCTCATCTGGGCAATCGTGTCGATGTTGCCAGTGAGGAGCAGGGTGGAGGAGCCCATGCGTGCGGCGGCCAGGCAAGCCTCCACCCCGGCGTGGCCCGCCCCACAGACAATCACATCGAACGGCGTTTGGTTATAGATCACGTGAAAATAGATTCCTTATCGAATTATATATTTTGACGTGAATTCACTTTCCGATGCAAAACGAGGCGAAGAGCTGGTCGAGGATCCGCTCGTTGTCGATCTTGCCAGAAACCTGGCCGAAAACATCGAGTGCAACACGCAAATCGCTAGCCACCAGCTCACTAGGTTCGTTCTGGGTCAATTTTTGATCGGCCGTGACCAAACATGCCTTGGCCTGTTCCAGGGCATGCGAGTGGCGTGCGTTGATCGCGATCAGTTCGTCGCCGATTTCCACGTGGAACGACTCGGCGAGTTTGGTCACTGCGGCCTGCAGCGACTCGAGCCCGTCACCTTGCAGCGCGGAAATGTTTACGACGGGGAAAGCCCGTGGCAGGTCGCCGTGTTTCGCCGGCGGCAGGTCGATCTTGTTGAAAACCGCGATCGTGTTGGCCGGCATCATTCGTGCCGCGAGGGCCGGCGGCAAGGCGGGCAGAGGGCGCGTCGAATCGAGCACCCAGAGGAAAAGATCGGCGTCAGCGGCCTGCTCGAAGGTTTTGTCGATACCGCGTTTCTCGAGGGAAGAAGGCGCGGAATTGAGTCCGGCCGTGTCGATCAAGCGCAGCCAGTGCGGACCCATCGATATGCGCTCCTCGAGATAATCGCGCGTCGTGCCCGGCTCGGGACTGACCAAGGCGCGGTCGCGGCCGACCAGGTAATTCAGCAGGCTGCTTTTGCCCGCATTGGGTTCGCCCAGGATCACCGTCTTGATGCCTTCGCGCAGAAGTTCGCCGTAGTGGTTCGTGGCCAGCAGCCGGTTGGTGCCGGCCAAAAGCTCGGCCAACTGACGCTGCACCACTTGCCGGTCTTCGGGTGGAAGATCTTCCTCGGGAAAATCCACATAGGCTTCAATTATGGCCAAGATATTGATCAGCTGTGAGATAAGCGAATCCATTTGCCGGCCAAGCGCGCCGCGAAGCTGCTGATTGGCCGCGGCAAGGGCACGTTCACTGCGCGCGTGGATGAGGTCCATGACAGCCTCGGCCTGGCTCAGGTCCATCCGGCCGTTTAGGAAAGCGCGTTTGCTGAATTCGCCGGCCTCTGCCGGTCGGCAGCCGCGGGTCAGGAGATCGGTAAGGATTTTCTGGGCGATGAAAGGATTCCCGTGACAGGAAATCTCGACGGTATCTTCGCCGGTGAAGGAATTTGGCGCGGCGAAAAAAGTGAAGAGCACATCGTCCACAAGCGCGCCGGTGAGATCGCGATAATCCGCGTGCTGCGCCAAGCGGGGCGGGGGAGCGCTGCCGAAGACAGTCCGCACCAGGGCGACCGTCTGCGGGCCGCTGGCACGCACGACGGCGATGGCCGACGTGCCGACCGGCGTCGCCAGGGCGGCAATGGTATCACCCGAAAAGGACATCGGCCTGACGCAAGCGAACCGCCCGGCGAAGGCAAAATGAAACCGGCCCCACGGCCGCTAGCTTGCGGGCGGGAAAAGCTCGGCCACGCGCCGGAAACGATAGTCGAAGATCTTGCGCAGCTGACCCGCGACCCAGAGTTTTTCCGCGATCCAGCCGAACGGGCCCCAGCCGACCTCGTAGGTCACGTGGTCGAACATCCGCACACCGCCGGCCTCGGGCACGAACCGGTGTTCGTGATGCCAGAGCTTGTAGGGACCGGCGCGCTGTTCATCGATGAAGCGGACACCTTCCTCGACCGCGGTGATTTCCGTCACCCAGTTCAGCCACAGTCCGGGTAGCGGTGAGATCCGATACCTGATGATCTGTCCGGCAAACATGTTCCCAGGGACATCGCCGAGAATTTTGAAGCGGACGTCCGGCGGCGTCAGCTCGTTGAGGTTCACCGGCGTGGCGAAAAACTGCCAGACGCGGGCGGGCTCGGCGGGGATAAACTGTTCGCGGTGCAGGTGGCGGATCACGCGCGGAAACTAGCCAGAAAGCTTCCGCGCGCCACCCTGACGTGCGAATTCAGGCACGCCGCGTTCAGGGTTTGCCCGGAGGCAACGTCGGCGTGATGGGCGCCATCGGCACGGTGATCTTGGGCGGAGCCGCGGGCTCGGGCTTGGGCGTCACGACCGCCGGTTTTGCGACCGGGGCGGAGGGAACTTCAGGGGGCCGGGTGGTCTTGCCCGTGAGGGTGGCGCGCACCGTGGCATGGGGCAGGTCGCCAGCCAGCTCGGCCGCGCGCGTTTCGGCGGAGGCGATTTCCGCGGGCCGCTTGGCCAGCCGGACCCGCACCTGGGCCTCGGCATCGGTCGGGGCGCCGGATTTTTTTGCGAGGATCAGCCAGGCCAGACCCTCGACATAATCGCGTTTCCACGCCGCGCGCGCTGACGAGCATGGCACCGATGTTGTGCTGCGCCTCGACCACGCCGGCCTGCGCGGCCTTGGTGAAATACTCCAGCGCCCAGCCGTAGTCGGGCGTGCCGGCGAGGCCGTCGTGATGAATTTTCCCGAGACGAAACCAGCCGTTCACCACGCCGCCTTTGCCCGCCTGTTCATAAAGCGAGGCGGCCTTCGCCACGTCGCGCGGCACGCCGTCGCCCTCGAGACAACGTTCGGCGAGCTCGAAACAGGCCTGCGGGTCGCCTTTGTCGGCGAACTGCTGGAGCTCGGTCACGTTCTTCCATTTCGGTCCGCCGCCCTTGGTGGAGATCAGCAGCGGCGGGGCGTCGGCGGGCTCGGCCTTTTTCTTGGCAGCGAAGGCCGGGACGAAGACCAGGCAGAGCAGGGAGAGCAACAGGCGGGGTCCGGGGTGCATGGCAGGGCTCATGATAGGACGGCTCCGGCAGGATTGGGTTCCGCCGGGATTTGGCAAGGCCACGGGGGCACCGCGCTCCTCCGCCGGATTCCCGGGCAAGAAAAAGCCGCAGCGGGCGCTGCGGCTTAGTAACAGGCGAAGCGGAAAAGCTCAGTCTTCCTTGTCCGCGGTGACAGACTCGCCGCCCTTGACGCTGACCTTCTCGAGGATGGCGGCCGTCACCTTGCCGGCGAGGGCGGTGTTCGTGCGGAAGGCCTCCTTGGCGGCCTCGCGGCCCTGGCCGACGAGTTCACCGTTGAAGGCGATCCAGGCGCCCTTCTTCTCGAGCACCTTGTGATCGAGACCAAGATCGATGAGCGAGCCGCTCGTCGAGATACCCTCGTCATACATGATGTCGAACTCCACCTCGGTGAACGGAGGGGCGACCTTGTTCTTCACGACCTTGATCTTGGTGCGGTTGCCGATGACCTTCCCGTCCGGCGTCTTCAGCTGGTCCTTGCGGCGGATGTCGATGCGGACCGAGGAGAAGAACTTCAGCGCGCGGCCGCCGGAGGTCGTCTCGGGGTTGCCGAACATCACGCCGATCTTCTCGCGGATCTGGTTGGTGAAGATACAGACGCAGTTCGTCTTGCTGACGACCGAGGTGAGGCGGCGCATGGCCTGGGACATGAGGCGGGCCTGGCTGCCCATGGTCATGTCACCCATCTGGCCGTCGAGCTCGGCCTTCGTGATGAGGGCGGCAACGGAGTCGAGGACGATGATGTCGATGCTGTTGGAGCGGATGAGCGTCTCCATGATGTTGAGCGCGTCCTCGCCGGAATCGGGCTGGGAGACGAGGAGGTCGTCGAGGTTGACGCCCACGACCTTGGCGTATTTCGGGTCGAGCGCGTGCTCGACGTCGATGAAGGCGGCGAGGCCGCCCTGGCGCTGGGCCTGGGCGATGACGCTCAAGCAGAAGGTGGTCTTGCCGGAGGATTCCGGCCCGTAGATTTCGATGATGCGGCCCTTCGGCAGGCCGCCGACGCCGAGGGCGAGGTCGATGGCGAGGGAGCCGGTCGAGAGGGTTTCGACCTTCATCTTGGTGTTGCTGCCAAGGCGCATGATCGAACCGTCGCCGAACTGCTTCGTGATCGAAGAGACGGCGAGCTCGATGTTTTTCTCGCGGGCGGGATTGGAGGACTTCTCGGCGGGCGCGATGCGCGAGTCGGACTTGGACTTATCGGCTTTGGACATGGTGAATCGTGTAGGAGGGGTTAAAATGTCATCCTAGCGGATGGGACTGACAACAGTATGTCAGGAGCCTTTCTTCGGCCCCGGCACCCGGCAAGCGCGGAGTGGCCGAAAAACGGCCTAAAATGAGGGCAGGAAAATTATCCGGCCACCGGCGCCGTGGGTTTGTTGAAACCGAAGGCGAAATACACCGCCAGGCCGAGGCACACGAGGCTCAGGGCGTAGTTCCACTTCAGCTTTTCGCCTAGCACCAGCCAGGCGAAGACCACGAACACCACCAGCGTGATGACCTCCTGGATGATCTTCAGCTCGTAGCCGGTGAACTTGCCGTAACCCATCCGGTTGGCCGGCACCATCAGCAGGTATTCAAAGAAAGCGATGCCCCAGGAGATGAGGATGGTCACCCAGAGCGGCTTGTCGTGGAGGAATTTCAGGTGCCCATACCAGGCAAAGGTCATGAAGACGTTCGAGAGGCAGAGCAGCAGGATCGTGGTCATGCCGGCATGCTGCGAACGCGGCGCCCGGCCGCTAGGCCAAAATCACTCCGTCATCGTGTAAACCGCGAAGGACGGCAGCCAGTGGGAGCGGTTGAAATCCTGGGCGTCGAGCAGGGGCAGGGCGGCGGCGTAGTGGGTCGCGCCGGCCTCGATGGCCAGCGCCCGGCGCGGATCCTCGGCATCAAGGAGGCCGGCCAGCCGGCGCCAGACCCAGCCCTTGTTGAGGTTGAGGCCGATGAGGTGGGCGATCTTCGGGTCGGTCGGGTCGCTGATCTTCGCGGGTTTGAGCAGGTTGGCCGGCTCGCCCTGCGCGAGGCGGGGCAGGAACTTGTCGAACCACCGCAGGAACTGCTCGCGCGGCAGGATGCGCGCCATGAGCCCGGCCTCGACGAGGCACGGTGAATAAAAATCTTCGCCCGACGGCTCGTAGTGCCCGGGATAATCGGTGTCGTGGCCGAACCAGTAGGCCGCGCGCGCCGTGCAGAAAAGCTTCAGCTCCTGGTCGTCGTGGGCACGGGCGTGGCCGAGCACCAGCGCGACGGCGACGGCGGTGTTGCCGTGGATGCCGTTGCGCACGGGCGTGGTCAGCGCGCGCAGGTAGCGCATGAAGCCAGTGCGGATATACGAGACCAGCGGGGCCATGTTGACCTCCAGCTGGGCATCATAGGCGCGGACCTCCTGCGCGAGCTTGAGCAGCCAGGCCCAGCCGTAGGGGCGTTCGAAGAATTCCCGGCCCGGCGCCTGGAAATACGCCGCCTCGGCGAGCATGTTCTCGGCCGTCAGGTGCTCGTGCAGCACACGGCTGATCTCGGCGCGCTCGGGCAGGTTGGGGAACATCAGCGACAGGCGGACCAGCATCCAGTGCTGGTGGACGCACGAGTGCCAGTCGTAGCTGCCGTAAAAGGCCGGATGCAGCTCGCGCGGGTTGCGCGCGGTGGCCGGGCCGTTCATCATGTGTTGCAGGTAGTGCGGATATTCGCGCCGGATGTTGGCGAGGCCGAGCTGGGCGAATTCCGAGGCCTGGGTGGCGGAAAGGATGGGAAAGGAGGCGGACACGGGCGGGGAAAGGGGCACTATGCGGGGCGAAAGATTAAGTTGAAGAAGAAAGGGTGCCGCATAAGTTGTGCCGTCCTCACCTTTCCTGCACCACACCATGAAAATCAAAGCCTATCTCAAACCCTCCTGCGGCTGGTCCAACGGCGTCCGGGCCATCATGCGCAAGCATAACTTGGAGTATGAGGATATCGACATCATCAACGTCCGCGCCAACTACGAGGAGATGGTGCGCAAGTCCGGCCAGCCGCTCTCGCCGTGCGTCGAGATCGACGGCGTGATGCTGGCCGACATCTCCGGCGAGGAGGTCGAGAACTACATGCTCGCCAACAACCTGGTGAAGGCCAGCGCCGCCCCGGTGAACGTCGCCCTCAACGCCGGCTGCTCCGCCGAGGAACACGAGAAGATGGCCGCCAAGCCGGTGCGGTTCTTCTGAGCGTCAAACCAACGGATGAATTTTCAGGCCCGCCGGAATGGCGGGCCTTTTTGTTGTTGGGGTGGCCGGCCCTCAATACAGCAGCCGCGCCCGGATGGTGCCCGGGACGCTCTGCAGCTCGTCGATCGCGATCTCGCTGGCGGCGGCGTCCACGTCCATCACGCAGTAGCCGATGTGCTCGTTGGTCTGCAGGTATTGGGCAGAGATGTTCACCTTATGCTTGCTGAAGCGCTCGTTGATGCTCGCCAGCACGCCGGGCACGTTGCGGTGGATGTGCAGCAGCCGGCTCTTGCCGGTGCCGGCGTGCTCGGGGAGCGTGACCTCCGGAAAATTGACCGCCGTCACGGTCGAGCCGTTGTTCGAGTAGAGCACGAGCTTGTCCGCCACCTCGGTGCCGATGTTGGCCTGCGCCTCGACGGTCGAGCCGCCGATGTGCGGCGTGAGGATGACGTTGTCGAACCTCCGCAGCGGCGACTGGAACTCCTCGTCGTTGCCCTTGGGTTCGACGGGAAACACGTCGATCGCCGCCCCGCCGAGGTGGCCGCGCTCGAGGGCGTCGGCCAGCGCGTCGATGTCGACCACGGTGCCGCGCGCGGCGTTGATGAGGTGCGCGCCCTTCCTCATGGCGGCGAGCTGGGCGCGGCCGATCATGTTCCTGGTCTGCGGGGTCTCGGGCACGTGCAGCGTGACGACGTCGCTCTCGCCCAGCAGCGTGGCGAGCTTGGCGACCGGGCGGGCGTTGCCGAGCGGGAGCTTGCTGGTGTGGTCGTAATACAGGACGCGCATGCCGACGTGCTCGGCCAGGATACCGAGCTGGGTGCCGATGTGGCCGTAGCCGACGATGCCGAGCGTCTTGCCGCGGACCTCGACACTGCCCTCGGCGCTCTTGGTCCAGCCGCCGCGGTGGACGAGGGCGTTTTTGCCGGGGATGCCGCGCAACAGCATGATGGCCTCGCCGAGCACCAGCTCGGCCACGCTGCGGGTGTTGGAGTAGGGGGCGTTGAAAACCGGGATGCCGCGCTTCGCGGCGGCGGCGAGGTCCACCTGGTTGGTGCCGATGCAGAAGCAGCCGATGGCGGCGAGCTTGGGGGCCGCGGCCAGCATCTCCTCCGTGATCTCGGTGCGGGAACGGATGCCGAGGAAATGCACGTCCTTCAGCGCGGTCTTCAGGGCGTCGCCGGCGAGCGACTTCGGCAGGCTGCGGACGGATGTATAACCGTCGTGCGTCAGCGTGCTGGTCGCGTTGGCGTGAATGCCCTCGAGGAAGAGGAACTTGATGCGGCGTTTGTCGAAGGAGAGTTTTTGCATCGGACGAGCGCGGACAATCATCGGAAAACCCCGCGCGCGGCAAGGCCCAGTTGTGCCATAGATCCGGCGCGCGGGATCATTTGCGCTTTAGTGCGCGGCGTTGCAAAGAGTGACCATCCATGCCCTTGGGGATAAGTGCGACATCGGGAGCCGTGCGGTCAAAGGACACCGCGAACACAGCCAACAGGCCATCAACGGCTTTTAGATGTCGGTAAACCGGGAAATAGGGTGCGAGCTCTTTGTAATTACCAATTCGCTGTGTTAAAAAATGATACAGCTCGCGATCCGGCAGGATCAGAACACCGCCGGCCAGATGTCCCTCGATCAGGCCCATGCAGATCTTGTTTAGGGCCCGGTGCGAACTTGAGATATTCCCTGTTTCCCACTCTGCGGCAAACTGGCGGCCGCCAGGCAACACCTTCAAGGCATCTACTTTCCCCGGCCCCAATCCTTTGGCGAGCACCGGGCGCTGTTCAAGTTTCCAGCCCAGGGCGCTCAGCTTGCGCATGAAACCGACCTTAATAGGTAATACGCCGTTCCCATCCATTACCGGCCGGATCGTGAATTTTCGCGAGTTTTCCGGCCAGACGACATGTTCGATGGCGCTGCGAATATCCTGTAGGCATGTCGCGAGTGCGGGGTTAGTTGCCTGACCGAGGAGAATTTCTTCGCGAATGATTTTCATGGCGCCTCCTTGGTTTCCACGGCCAATTCCTGCTCCAGTAGCCGCACAATTTCGGCCGCGGACTGTTTGGACGCAGAAGCGAGGCGGAAAAGTGTGAAGAGGGAGATCCCCTTTTCGCCGCGCTCGATCGCATACAAGAACGCCCGGTCCAAGCCCGAGTGCTGGGCAGTGCGGGTTGGGTTGAAATCGTCAGAACCGCGGAGCTTGCCCAAAACCCGGCCGAAAACGCGATTGAAAGCGGCTTCGTCGATATGGGCTCCGCCATGCCACAGCAGACGCTCGTCGAATTTGTCCATGCCCGAGCTTAGCGAGGTTCCTCTAAACAAGATGTAGTCTATTGACTACTTTCTTGAAAAACCCAGACTCGCGCTTTTCGTAGTGGCAGCCTAAATCAGCTTTATGTCTTTTGCCCAGCTACCACCCGCCAATCATCGCACCGCCCTCGGTGCGCTCTACCAGGGCGATTGTTTGAGTCTACTTCCACAGTTGGGCGCTGATTCGGTGGATCTGATCTTTGCGGACCCGCCCTTCAATCTGGGGAAATCATATGCTTCCGGCATGAACGATGCGGTGCCGGCCGAACGCTACCTCTCCTGGTGCAAGCAATGGGTTGAAGAGTGCGTGCGGGTGCTCAAGCCGGGTGGAAGCTTTTTCCTCTACAATCTGCCCAAGTGGAATGTGGCGCTCGGCGCGTTTCTGAACGAGCGCCTGACCTTTCGGCATCTGATCGCAATTGAGATGACCTATACTTTGCCGATCACGGGGCGGCTCTATCCAAGCCACTACTCGTTGCTTTATTACTGCAAAGGACCGAAGCCCAGAGCCTTTTCCCCAGATCGGGTGGCGATGGCCACGTGCCCCCACTGCTATCGGGAGTTAAAAGATTACGGCGGCTACAAGGACAAGATGAACCCCGAGGGTGTTAGCTTGAGTGATGTCTGGAAAGACATCCCGCCCGTAAGGCATCGGAAGTTTAAACGACGCGATGACGCCAATGAACTATCAATCAAGTTGCTTGATCGCGTCATCACGCTCGCTTCACGGCCTGGTGACGTGGTTTTGGACCCGTTTGGCGGCTCGGGCAGCACGTATGCCGTGGCTGAGCTGAAAGGACGCAAGTGGCTGGGCATCGAGCTCGGGCCGGTTGATCAAATTGTTGCACGTCTGCAGCCGGCGAACCTGATGATCGAGAGCCGCTATCTGGATGAATATCGAAGCGAATTAAACGCGCTCTTTCCTCCCGATATTTTAACTGGGCGCCGGAAGTGTGGCCACTGGACACCGGGCAACATTCCCAAGGGGAAGCCGCGGACAAAGCCCAAACAAGAGCAGGTCGAATTGGTGTTACATGAGCCAGCCGCAGCTTACCCGGGTTCTCGAAAGTGCAAGGGCACGAGGTCGGGTAACAGCCAGCGGACGGTCAAATCAGCCTGAGGCAGTCGCGCCGAGTAATTCAATGCCCTCGAAACCCATTCCCGGTTCCTCCGGCGAAGTGCTGACCACCCTGCCGTCGGCCTATCTCCCGCACGGGGCCACGGGATTGCTGCACCTGCCGCGGTTCATCGCGAAGGCCAAACACGTGAAGGCCCACGGCGCGCTGCCGGCCAGTTACGCCAAGAACTACAAGCGCGGCATGGACCGTTTCCTGTGCATGCACCTCGGCGTGGATCCGGCCGCGGTGGAGAAGATCGTGTTCGAGTCGGCGACGGACGGGGAGATCGACGCGAAGCTGCAGGCGTTGTTCCCCGCCGATGTCCGCGCGCCAAAGTGGAACCGCGAGTATGTGCAGAAGGGCATGACGCCGAGCGGCCGCGAATTTTTGAAGGAGGCCCTGACCAACATGGGCTGCGCCGACCGCGTCGAGCAGATCGTCAGCGTCGTGGACCTCATGGAGTTTGATGAGGGACGGATCGAGTAGGCGGGATCAGCTGCCGGGCGCCACCGGGAGCTCGAACCAGAACACCGAGCCGCCGCCCGCGGGAAAATCCGCGCCGACCGCACCCCGTTCCCCTTCGATCAGCTGCTTGACGATCGAGAGACCGATGCCGGTGCTTTCCTCGCCGCCAGTCGGGCGGTTGGAGAGGTGGGCAAATTCCGTGAACAACGCGCCGCGTTCGGTCGCGGGCACGCCGGGACCGTTGTCGTGCACCTCGAGCCGCACCTTGAAGTCGTCGGCGCGCGAGCGGACGGTCACGCGACCACCGGCGGGCAGGAACTTGATCGCGTTGCTGACGTAATTGGTGAGCGCCTGGTAGGCGTGGCCGGTCTCGGCTCGGGCCTGGGGCAGGCCCTCGAAGAGCTCAAGCACCACCGCGACCTGCTTGCGCTCGGCGGCCGGTTCGTTCTGCGCGACCACGGCGGCGGCCATCAGGTTGAGATCCACCCGGCCGACGCTGCCGCGGTTTTCGTCCCCGGGCCGCCGGACGTTGAGGAAGGTGTCGATGATGCGCCGCATCTGGCCGGCGGAGGCATGGATGCTCTCGAGATATTCGGAAACCTCGGGCGTGGCGCCCTTGCGGCGGGCGAGCTCGCCGGACATGAGGATCAGGCAGAGCGGATTGCGCAGGTCGTGGCTGGCGATGCGCATGAAGCGCTCCTTCAGCGCGAGCTGCTGTTCCAGCTGCGCGCGCAGACGGCGGATGGTGAGGTGCGTGCTGATGCGGGCCAGCGCCTCCTCGTGCTGGATCGGCTTGGTGATGTAGTCCACGGCGCCGGCGTTGAAGGCCCGCACCTTCTCGGCGGTCTCGTTGAGCGCTGTCATGAAGATCACGGGGATGTCGCGCGTGGCTGCGGCGGCCTTCAGGCGGTCGCAGGTCTCGAAGCCGTCGAGGCCGGGCATCATCACGTCGAGCAGGATGAGGTCGGGCCTGGTGTGCGTGGTCTGGGCGAGGGCGTCCTCGCCGTCCTCGGCGACCATGAGCTGGTAGCCGGCTTCCGAGAGGGTGTCGACGAGCACGCTGAGGTTCGCGGGCGTGTCGTCCACGATGAGGATGATTTCGGGCATGTCAGGAACCGGGTTTGCCGCGGTAGCGGTCGACGAACTGGCGGATGGCCTTCATCTTGAAACGGGCCGCGAGCTCGGTGACGCCCTGCGCGAACGGCGCGAGGCGCGGGTCGCGCTCGGCGAGCTTCTGGGCGAGGGCGCGCACACCGACCACGTCGCCCTTGCTGGCGAGCTCGAACAGCGCCTCGGCATCCGCCGCCTCGGGGGCGTGCTGCACACTGGGGAAGGGGGAGGCGGTTTCGCGGGTCGCGGCGTCGGCGTAGCACCACTTCAGCCCCAGCTGGCGCTCGAGCGCGGCGAAGAGCTGCTCCTCGCGGAAAGGCTTGGCGAGGAAGTCGGCGCAGCCGGCCTGCCGGCAGGCCTCGCGGTCCGGCTCGAACGCGCTGGCGGAAACGCCGATCATCTTCGGGGCGTTGTCGGGAAAAGCCTCGGTGATGGCGCGGGCGGCGCCGAAGCCGTCGAGGCGCGGCATGCGCAGGTCGAGCAAAACAAGGTCAGGTCGCGCGGCCTTGGCCTGTTCGACGGCGTCGAGACCGTCCACCGCCGTGGTCACGCCGAAGCCCAGCGGCTCGAGGATGTCGATCAGCAGCCGTGCGTTGGTCGGGTTGTCGTCCGCCACCAGAAGGGAGCGGCGCGCGCCGTTATACCCGATGATCTGGCGGGGCGTGGCCGCGGGGCTCGCCATGGCGCCGGTGGCGGCGGGCAGCGGGATCTCGAACCAGAAGCGGCTGCCCCAGCCGGCGCGGCTCTCGACCTGCAGGATGCCGCCCATCTGCTCGACGATGCCGCGGCTGACGTTGAGGCCGAGGCCGGTGCCCTCGGCGTGCATCCGGTGGTCGCCGATCTGGGCGAAGGGCTCGAACAGGCGCGATTGTTCCTCGGTGGCGATGCCGGGGCCGCTGTCGCTGACGGAAAAGCGGATCCGGCCGGCCGAGGCAGGCTCGACCGAGAAGATCACCCCGCCGTGGCGCGTGAACTTCACGGCGTTGCTCAGCAGGTTGAAGACGACCTGGCGCAGACGCTGCGCGTCGCCTACGACCACCGGCGGCAGGTGCGCGGCGAAGGCGGTCTCGAGCAGCAGGTTCTTGTCGCGGGCGCGCGGATGGAAGACGGCCTCCACGGCGCGGACGAACTCCGGCAGGTCGAACTCCGCCGGATGCAGGACGAGCTTGCGGGCCTCGATCTTGGCCAGGTCGAGCACGTCGTTGATCAGCGCGAGCAGGTGCTCAGCGGACTGGTGGATGATGCCGACGCCGTCGCGCTGCTTGGCCGTGAGCGCAGCGTCGCGGTGCAGGATCTGGGTGTAGCCGAGGATGCCGTTGAGCGGGGTCCGCAGCTCGTGGCTCATGCTGGCGAGGAACTGGGACTTGGCGCGGTTCGCGGCGTCGGCGGCGTCGCGCGCGGCGCGGAGCGTGCGCGCGGTCTCGTGGGCGTTGGTGACGTCGATGGCCACGCCCTCGTAGTGGCTGACCTCGCCCGCGGCGTTACGCACGGCGCGGACGGACTCGTTCAGCCGGATGCGGGAACCGTCGGCGCGCAGCACCTCCGACTCGAAGTCCGGCAGGGTGTCGGTCTGCCGCATGAGCTCCAGGAACTGCGCGCGCCGGCCGGGGTCGGCGTAAAGCTGGCAGCCCAGGTCGCGGTTGGCGGCGAGCAGGGCGTCGGGGGACGCGTAGCCGAGGATGCGGGCCATTGCGGCGTTGACGCGGATGAAGCGGCCGTCGGGCGTGGTCTGGTAGAGGCCCTCGAGGGCGTTCTCGAAGATGCCGCGATACTGCTGCTCGGCGCGCTGCAGGGCCTCCTCGGCCTGGCGGCGCTGCACGGCGGCGGCGGTCTGGCTGGCGACGAAGGTGAGCAGGCGCTTGTCCTCCTCCCCGTAGGCGGCGGGGTTGTGGTAGTCCTGCACGGCGATGACACCGAAGGCGCGGCCCTCGATCAGCAGCGGGGCGCCGAGCCAGAGGGCGGCGGGCTTGCCCGTGGGGCTGTATTGGTGGTGGTCGCGGCGCAGCACTGTGAGCTCGTCGGCAGTGGTGAGGATGGGCCGGCCGGTGTGCAGCACGTATTCCGTCAGGCCGAACCCGCGCTTGCGCGGCGGGGGCTGGGGAGCGGTCTCGTCCACGAAGTAGGGGAAGCTGAGCAACGTGCCGTCGGGGCTGAGCGTGGCGACGTAGAAGTTCCGCGCGGGCAGCAGGCCGGCGACGATGCGGTGGATCTCGGCGAACAGCGTGGTCAGATCGCCGCCGGCGAGCACGGCCTGGGCGATGCGGTAGGTGGCGTCCTGCACCTGGAGCTGGCGGCGGCGCTCGGTGATGTCCACGCCGACCGTGAGCATGCACTTGGTGCCATGCATCTCGAAAACGTCGGCGTTGAGCAGGAAGGGCCGGATCTCGCCGTGCCGGTTGCAGAACACGCCCTCGAAGTCGCGCACGCGGCCCTCGCGCTCCATCAGCCCGACAAACCGGTCGCGTTCGCGCGGGTCGGTCCAGAGGTTGAGCTCGAGCGTGCTGTGCCCGAGCGCCTCGGACCGGCTGTAGCCGGAGGCGCGCTCGAAGCCGGCGTTGGCCTCGAGGATGTGCCCGTCGGACAGCCGGGCGATGATCATCAGCGCGGGCGTGGTCTGGAAGGACTTGACGAAAAACTCCTGGGATTCGCGCTCGCGGGCCTCGCCGAGCCGGCGGTGCACCGCGGCGGCGGCCTGGTCGGCCACGAAGCTCAGCAGGCGGCGGTCGTCGTCCGAGTAGGCGTGCGGGTCGTTGTAGTCCTGCACGGCGAGGACGCCGACGGCGCGGCCGTCGATCAGGAGCGGGGCGGCGAGGCGCACGGCGGCCGGGCGCTCGAGCGGGGTGTAGGGGCCGCGCCGGTTGAGGATGGTGACCAGCTCCGCATGGGTCGCGCGCACGGCCGAACCGGTCTCGAGCACATGCTCCGTGAGGCCGTTGGCCGGCTTCCGCGAGGGTGCCTCGGGGATGATCTCGTCGACGAAGTAGGGGAAATGGATCAGGCCGTCACCCTGGCCGAGGGTGGCGACGTAGAAATTACGCGCGGGCAGCAGGCCGGCGATGATGCGGTGCAGCTCGGCAAAGAGCGCGGGCAGGTCGCCGCCGGCCAGCAGCACGCGCGAGATCTGGTAGGTGGCGTCCTGCACCTGCTCGCGGCGGCGGCGCTCCGTCATGTCGATCGCGGTCATCAGCATGCACGGCTCGCCGTTGTGCTCGAAGATGTCGGCGTTGAGCGAGACGTAGCGCGGCTCCTGCAGCTTGGTGAAGAAGACCGCCTCGTAGTCGCGGACATGGCCCTTTTCCTTCAGCCGCGCCATGAAGGCGACGCGGTGTTCGGGATTCGGCCAGATCTTCAGCTCGAGCGAGGTGCGGCCGATGACTTCCGCCCGGGTGTAGCCGGCGCCGTGGTAGAAGGCCTCGTTGACCTCGATGATGCGCCCGTCCGCCACGCGCGCGATGGCCATGAGCGCCGGGCTGGCGTGGAAGGCCCGCGCGAAGGGGTTCGAGGGCGCGACCGGGCTCGCCGCCGGGTCGGGGACTGGGGGTGGAACGGACATTCCGGGCCTCATCGCTTAAAAGAAAACGGGGTGCAGGCAACGGCAGACTGGCTGCCGCACCCGCACCCCGGTTGCACTACTACACACTAGAAAGGGATCAGGAGCCGAGCGACTTCAGGTAGGCGGCCAGGGCCGCGGCGTCGGCCTCGTTCAGGCGATACTCGGGCATCGGCGGCCGCGGGCGCGAGCCGTCGGACTTGAGGCCGGTGCGGAAAAATTTCACGGCCTCGGCCTCGGTCATGGTCGGCAGGCCGGCGATGGCCGGGGCCGCGGCGCCCCAGGCAGGCAGCGGGACCGTGGGGGCGAAGGCGATGGGCGAGCCCTTGAGGTGCATCCCGGCGACAAACTCGCCCTTCTCGTTGCGCGGCGAGTGGCAGTCGGTGCAAAGGCCGATGCCGGTGGCGAGATAGTAGCCGCGGGCGACGAGCGCGCCGCGGTCGGCGGACTGGGCCCGCAGGCCGGTGGACACAAGGAAGAGCGCCGAGGCGGCGACGAGGATTCTGGACCAGGTTTTCATGGGAAAAATCAGAGCAGGTGAAGGGTCAGGCCCACGGCGCAGACGACCGCATGGACGACACTGAGCGCGCAGACCCAGCGCGGCAGGGTGCCGCGGGGATCCTCGACCAGGGAGTTATAGGGCAGGAAATTCATGGTGGGGCCGGGTTCAGGCGACCGCGGCGCGGGTCTGCATGGCCAGGGCGTCGCGGGCGCCGGCCTTCATGGTCTCGGCGAGCAGCCAGTAGACGCGGGCCCAGGCGGCCTGCATCTCGGCGGTGAACTCGGCGCCGAGGCCCTTGCCGAGCGTCCAGAGCAGCGCCTCGCCGACGGTGTCGTAGTGTTCGTCGCGGACGTGGTAGCCCGCGTGGCGCATGCCGAGCGAGCGGACTGCGGGGGCGAGGGCCTCGATGCGGTCGAGGCCGTTGACCGCGAGGCTGAGCATCTGCATCAGCTTGCGGCCCTGCTCGGCCATGTCGCCGCGGAAGTAGGCGCGCAGCGAGGGGTCGAGCTCGAAGAGGCGGGCGTAGAAAAGGGCGGCGGCCTGGTCGGCGATGGGCGCGACCTTGGCGAAGGAGTTTTTGACGAGGGCGATTTCGTGGGAATTCATGGGGTGTTTGGATGGACACAGGATGCCAGAAAAACACCCGAGGCGGTATGGGCCGGGCGGGCATGGGCCGGATGGCCAAGCCGGCCGTCCCGGAACCGGGACAACCACCGGCGGCTTTACTTCGCGGCGCCGGCCCGCCAGTTTCTGCGCCGTGGAAAAAATCCTCGTGATCGACGACGACGCCATGATGCGCCGGCAAATCACCGCGCTGCTCGCCGCGGAGGGCTACGGCACGGTCGAGGCGCGCAACGGCCGCGAGGGCGTGGCGCTGGCGGCGAAGGAGAAACCCGCGCTGGTGCTGTGTGACATCACCATGCCGGAGATGAACGGCCACCGCGTGCTCGAGGCCGTGCGGGCCGACCCCGCCATCGCGCACCTGCCCTTCATCTTCCTCACCGGCTGGGGTGAGAAGGAAGACCTGCGCACGGGCATGAACCTTGGCGCGGACGACTACCTGGTGAAACCCGTCGAGCCGGCCGAACTGCTGGCGGCGGTGAAGACGCGCCTGCGCCGCCACCAATCAGCCGGCCGCAGCACGACCCCGCTGGCCGCGGCCACGCCGGAGGCCTTGCAGGCGGCACTCAGCCTTACGCCGCGCGAGGCGGAGATCCTTTCCTGGGTCGTGCAGGGCAAGACCAACCCGGAGATCGGCATCATCCTCGGCATCCAGCTCACGACGGTGAAGAAGCACCTCGAAAGCACGTTTGCGAAGCTCGGCGTGGAGAACCGCACCGGGGCCGTCACGCTGGCGCTGGAGAAAATCAGCGCGGCGCGCTGAACGGCGGCACCGTCTGCAACGGCGGCCGGGGTTTCCGCGGGAGCCAGCGCGGGACGTCGCGCCGGTAGTCCTCATACATCGCCCCGAAGCGGCGGCGCAGGGCCTCCTCCTCGAGGAGCAGCACGTAGACGTGCACGGCGCAGACGAGGCAGGTAAAATAGACCGCAATGTGCCAGGAGCGGAGGAACACGGCCTCGCCCGCGACAACGGTGAAGACCGCGAGATACATCGGGTTGCGCACCCACTTGTAGGAACCGCGGTGCACGAGCCGCTTCGGCGGGTCGAGGGGGGCGGGCGTGCCCTGGCCACGCGTGGCGAACAGCCACTGGCAGTGCAGGTAGACGGCGAAACCAAGGGCGCAGAGCCCGGCGCCGGTGAATTGCAGCTCCGCCCAGGACTCCGGCCACCGGGCCCGGCGCTCAAAGAAGCGGAGCGGCACCCAGCCGGCGACGAAGCCGGGCACCACCAGGGTGAAGAGCAGGTTCTTGAGGAAGAGCCAGAGGGCGTTCATCAGCCGGGGCGGGAGGAAAGGATCTGGTCGGCCTTGAGGGCGCCCTGGCCCTGCTGGATGTTGTCGCGGAGTGTCTCCAGGTTCGCGCGCACCAGGGCGCCCATGCTGGCGCACTGCAGATAGCGGTCGTTCTTGAAGTGCTCGGCGAGGCCCTCGCGCAGGCTGTGCACGTTTTCCGGCGGGGCGATGGGGTCGCGCTCCATGGCATGCAGCAGCAAATTGAGCCGGACGGAGGCCAACTCGGCGCGGGCCAGCATGAGGGTCTGCTCCTCGCGCTGGTATTGGAACGCGGTCTTGAGGTGCAGGTGCTTCATGCAGAACTCGACGAGCGGCAGGTTCTCCTTGAAGAACTGCGGCAGGTAGAAGCTCTTGCGGCCGTTGTGCGCCTGCTGGTCAAAGTCCATCGCGCGGATGCGGATCTGGGAACCCTCGAAGTCCGGCGTGATGACGACGACGAAGTTGTAACTGCGCATGTCGCCCAGCAGCTGGACGAAGCTGCGCTCGTTGAATTTCACGAGCTCCTTGGCGATGCGAATGGGACGCAGCTCGGGGCGGTCGAGCCAGCGGTCGATGAAGATGTCGCCGGGGATGCCGGCGATGTGCTCCTCGACCAGCGTGGTGCCGTGGGTGAGGAAGTTCAGGCGGTTCGGGGAGAGCAGGTGCTCCAGCTCGAGGCCGTAGACGCGCGAGGCGTCGGCCTTCTTGATGTAGAAGTAGTCGGGGTTGTCGTTGTAGGCGTTGACGATCTTGATGCGGAAGGGCGTCGAGTTGCCGAAGCTGCAGAAGTCGATGCGGTCGATGTAGAGGTGCTGCATCACCGAGAAGTCACCGTCCACGCGCAGGAGGGCGTAGATGCGCTTGAGGTCCTCGTTGAGCACGGGGATGTCCTCCGCGCGGTAGGCGACGGACTCCCAGAGCGTGTTGCGGCCGTCGGCGTCGACCAGCGGGTGGGACTCGTGGAAGTGGCGCAGCCGCTCGTAGGTGACGGGCAGCTCGCGCTCGCGGCGGTAGCGCCTCAGATAGTCCCGCAACTCCGCCCCGATGGGGTAGCTCGGTTTTTTCCGGGTGCGGACTTCGTTCAGGGAGACGGGGGCATCCATCCGCCGCCACGCTGGGCCGAATCGGCCGGTGAAGCAATAGCGCGCCTTGTCATGGGGCCGGAACTGCGCTGAATCATCGCGCATGTCCGCCGTGTCCCGGTTCCGCACCCCGGCCAACGCCCACCACCTGGTGCGCGTGGTGCTGCTGGCCGGCTTCATGTGGCTGGCGGGCCGGCACTGGCACCCGCACTACGGCTTCACGCGGTTCCTGCAGATGGACGCGGTCAGCGCCGCCACCACGCTGCCGGAGCTGCGGGGCGCACCACTTTTCACCCACGAATACGGTTATGACGGCCATTACTACGCGCAGTTGGCGGCGCGGCCCGCGGTAAACGATCCCGCGCTGGCCGGGGCTATCGACAACGTGGGTTACCGGGGGCGCCGCATCCTGCTGAGCTGGCTGGCGTGGGCGGCGGGCGGCGGCGATCCGGTGGCGGCGGTGCGCGCCTTTGCGTGGCTGAACCTCGCGCTCTGGGCCGCGCTCGCCGCGCTCCTGTGGCGGATCTTCCCCTGCCAGGGCTGGCGCGAGACCCTCGCATGGGCCGGGATGCTTTTTTCCGCCGGGGTGCTGCACAGCGTGCGGCTGGCGCTGACCGACCTGCTCGCGCTGGTGCTGGTCGCCGGCGCGGCCGTGCTGGCCGGAAGGGAACGGCGTGGATTCGCCGCGACCTTGCTCGGGCTGGGCGGACTGGCGCGCGAGACCGCGCTGCTGGGCGCCGTCACGCTGCTGCCCCCCGATCGCGGCACGCCGGCCGATTGGCGCCGGACGGCGGGCTGGCTGGCGCTGATCGCCGTCCCGCTGGCGCTGTGGGTGGTTTATCTGCGTTCAGTGCTTGGCCCGACCGAGCCGGGACTGAGGAATTTCACGCTGCCGCTGGCCGGCTGGACGGCCAAGTGGGGCGAGGCCATCCACGGCTTGCGCACGGAGCCCGACCGCGATCTGGCGATGAGCGCGTTGCTCGCGCATGTGGCCCTGACGGTGCAGGCCGCCTACCTGCTGCTGCGGCCCGAACCCTCGAACCGGTGGTGGCGGCTCGGGGTCGTTTATGCCGGACTCATGCTTTTGCTCGGCACGGCGGTGTGGCAAGGCCACCCCGGCGCGGCGACCCGCGTGCTGCTGCCGCTGGCGCTGGTGTTCAACGTGCTCGCGGTCACCGCGCGCGCGTCCGTCGGCTGGTTCGTCGCCGGGAACCTCTCGGTCCTGAGCGGCGTGCTAGCCCTTTGGGCGGTGCCGCAATCAACCCATGAGCTGGCGGCGGGCCGGCTGGACGGAGGCAGCTATGTGGTGCATACGGACAGCCGCTGGCATCCGGTCGAGCGCGGCCGGACCCGGAACTGGGCTTGGAGCGCGGCGGACGGCAGCTTGAGTTTTGATTTCCAGCCGCAGGTGGACGGGGCCCGCAAGGTGAGTCTGGCGGTGCTCGGTCTCACGCCCCGGCCGCTGGAGATCCGGCAGGACGGGCGGGTGCTTTGGCACGGCGAGATCGGCGAGAAATTGCAATGGATCGGGCTGCCGGCCATGGCCGTGGTTCGCGGCCGGGCGGAACTGGAATTGCACAGCCCGGTGCCGGCCGGGCGGGAGAATGCGGATGCCGGCGGCCGGGCGCTGGGGTTTGCCGTTTACGGCGTGCGGCTCGACTAAGCGGCGGCTTTGCCCTGCCGGAGGCGGTCGAGGAAGACGGCGACGATGATGACGAGGCCGATGATGATTTCCTGGAAATAAGTCGGCCAGCCCATCTGCTGCGAACCGTTGCGCAGGACGCTCATGATGAGCGCGCCGATCATCGACCCGAGCACGGTGCCCACGCCGCCGTTGAGGCTGGCGCCGCCGATGATGACGGCGGCGATGATGTCGAGTTCGAGGCCGACCGCGACCGTCGGGTCACCTTGGCGGAGGCGGGAGAGCTGGAAAAGGCCCGCGAGCCCGAAGAAGCAGCCAGCGAGGGCGTAGATGGTGATCTTGAGGCGGGTCGTCGGGATGCCGCAGAGCCGGGCGGTGGCCTCGTTGGAGCCGAGCGCGAAGATGTGCCGGCCGAAGACCGTGTTGCGCAGGAGCAGCGCGGTGAGTATCGCCAGCACGATGGCCACCCAGACACCGGCGGGCAGGGCGTGGCTGAACGGGTCGGCGGTGGTCATCCAGCCGTTGATTGGCGAGGTGTCGTAGTTGACGGTCTGGTTGTCGGCCATCCACTTGGCGGTGCCGCGGGCGACGCCGAGCGTGCCAAGCGTGATGATGAAGGGCGTCATGCGCAGGCCGGCGATGGCGGAGCCGTTGAGCAGGCCGATCAACCCGCCGGAGGCAATCATGACCAACAGCACGGGCGCCGGGCCCCAGCCGTGCTGGATGAGCAGGGCGCCGACCACGCTGGTGAGCGCAATGGTCGAGCCGACGGACAGGTCGATGCCGCCGCTCACGATGATCAGCGTCATGCCGAGCGCGCCGATGGCGACGATCACGGTCTGCGTGAAGATGATCTTGAAATTATTGTAGGTGAGGAAGAACTCGCGCGTCTCCGCCGGGATGGAGAAGAGCCCGATCACGAGGATGAGCCCGATGAACGGGCCGCCCTGCGCGAGGATCTTTTTGAGGGTGGGCATGGGATCAGAGACCTGAGACCTGAAACCTGAGACCTGAAATGGATTGCGCGCGAAGGCGCGAAGACAGGCCTACAACGGACGGAGCGGGGTCATGGGTGGTCATCAGGGTGGATTTAAAGCGGAATGGTTTGGAGATTTAATCCTCCGGTTTCAGGTCTCAAGTTTCAGGTTTCTGTTTATGCGCTGCCGGTGGCGACGCGCATGATGGAGGCCTCGTCCCACTCGGTCCGCGGGCGCACCGCGGCAAGTTCGCCGCGGCACATCACGCCGACGGTGTCGCACAGGCCGAGCAGCTCGGGCAGGTAGGAACTCACGACGACGACGGCCTTGCCGGCGGCGGCGAGCTCGCTGACCAGCTGGTAGATCTGGGCCTTGCTGCCGACGTCGATGCCGCGCGTGGGCTCGTCGAGGAGGAAGATGCGCGCCGGATGCTCAAGCAGGCGGGCGAGCGCGACCTTCTGCTGGTTGCCCCCCGAGAGCTGTCCGATGGTCTGCCCGGCATCCAGGCACTTTACGCGGAGTTCGCCGACCCAGCGTTGGGCGATCGCGCGCTGCTTGCCGCCGTTGATCCAGCCGAACCGGCCGTAGGCGTCCATCTTGGTGAGGGTGAGATTGTCGGCAATGGACTGGTTGAGCATCAGGCCCTCCTCCTTGCGGTTTTCGCTGAGGAAACCCACGCCCTGCGCCCAGCGGTCGCGCGGCCGGGAGGAATGCGCGGCGGCGTCCAGGATGCAGACCTCACCGGCATCGAGTGCGTCGAGGCCGAAGATGGTGCGCAGCAGATCGGTGCGGCCGGCGCCGATGAGCCCGGCGAGGCCAAAGATCTCGCCGGCGCGCACCTGCAGGGTGGCGCGCTTGAGGCGCGGGGCGCTGGCACCGATCTTGACCTCGAGCATCACCTGGCCCGGGGCATGGGCGGTGCGCGGATAAAGATCCTTCACCTCGCGGCCGGTCATCAGGGTGACGATGTGGTCGAGGGTGGCGTCCTTCATCTTGCCGGAGCCCACCGTTTCGCCGTCCTTCAGCACGGTGTAGCGGTCGGCGATGCGGCGGCATTCCTCAAGGAAGTGGCTGATGTAGATGACGCTCACGCCGGAAGCGCGCAGCCGGCCGATGGTGGCGAAAAGTTTCTCGGTGTCGGCTTGCGTCAGGCTGCTCGTCGGCTCGTCCATGATGAGCACCTGCGGCTGGATGAGCAGGGCGCGGGCAATCTCGATGACCTGCTGCTCGGCGATGGAAAACTCGCCGGCGCGGCGATCGAGGTCGAGATCAGCGTGGCCCAGCTGGGCGAGGGCGGCGCGGGCGCGCTCGCGCGAGGCGCGGCGGTCCACCCAGCCGAGCCTCGTGGATTCGGCGCCGAGCAAAATGTTTTCCTGCGCGCTGAGGTGCAGCGCGAGGTTCAGCTCCTGGTAGATCATGGCGACGCCCTTGAGCCGGGCGTCGTGCGGGTTCTCCGGCAGGTAGGGTATGCCCGACAGCTCCATCATGCCGGCGTCGGCCTCATGGGCGCCGCTGAGGATCTTCATCAGCGTGCTCTTGCCAGCGCCGTTCTCGCCGATGAGCGCGTGCACCTCGCCGGGGGCGATGTCCAGCGAGACGCTTTTCAGCGCACGGGTGGCGCCGAAGCTCTTCTGGATGCCGGTGAGGCGGAGGCGGACGGCGGACATTACTTCAGGTATTCGTCGAGCGGCGGGTTCATCAGCGCGTGGATGGCCGGATCGGCGAGGTTCTCGCGCGTCGCCACCGTGACGCCGGTGTCCACGAACTTCGCGACCGGCTCGCCGCGGACGACAGCCACGGCGTTCTTCACGCCGAGGTAGCCCATGCGGAAGGGGTCCTGCACGAGCAGGGCGGTGATGTCGCCGGCCTTGAGTGCGCCAACGAGCTCGGCGCCGGTGTCGAAGCCGACGAACTTCAGCTTGCCGCCGGCCAGACCGGCGTCGCGCAGGGCGAGCAGCATGCCGGCGGTGGTGGGCTGGTTGCAGGCGAAGACGCCATCGATGGCGCGGCCGTGGCGGTTGAGCAGGTTCTGCGCGGTGCGGTAGGCGGTGTCGCGGGTGACGCCGCCGTGCTGGTCGGTGGAGACGAGCTTGATGCCGGGGAAGTCCTTTTTCATGACCTCGAGGAAACCCTCCTCGCGGTCCTCGGTGCTGGCGGACCCGGTGGAGTAGCGGAGCATGATGACGCGGCCATTCGGGCCGACGAGGCCGGCCAGCGTGCGGGCGGCGACGCGGCCGCCCTCGCGGTTGTCGGTGGCGACGTAGCTCGCCGGCAGGTCGGAGTTGAGAGCCGAGTCGATGGTGATGACCGGGATCTTGCCGCGCACGGCGGTGGCGAGCGGGGCGATGAGGGCGTTGCGGTCGAGCGGGGAGATGACGATGGCGGCGACCCGGCGGCCGATGAAGTTCTCGACGACCTGCACCTGCTGCTCGCGGTCGTCCTCCTTGAGCGGGCCCTTCCAGAGGACGTTCACCGGGATGCCGGCGGCGGCGAGCTCGCGCTGGGCCTTGACGGTGCCGGCCTGCACGGCCTTCCAGTATTCGTGCGTCGTGCCCTTGGGGATGACGGCGATGTTGATCGGCTCGGCGGCGGTGAGACCGGCGAACGCGGCGAGGACGAACAGGGGGGCGAGGAGCTTTTTCATTTAGGGCTTCAGGTATTTGTCGAGGGGCGGGGTGACGATGTCGGCGAGGGCCGGGTCGTCGAAATTTTCCCGGGTGACGAAACCGACACCCGTGTCGATGCGGGCGGGCACCTTTTCGCCGCGGAGCACGGCGACCATGGTTTTCACGCCGAGATAACCCATGTTCATGGGATTCTGGACGACGAGGCCGTCGATGTCGCCCGACTTCAGGCCGGCGTTGAGGGTCTCGCCGGAGTCGAAGGCGATGAACTTCACCTTGCCGGCGAGGCCGGCGTCGCGGAGGGCGAGGAGCAGGCCGGCGCCGGTGGACTCGTTGGGGGCGAACACGCCGTTGACCACGGAGCCGTAGCGGCTGAGCAGGGTCTCGGCGGCGCGCTTGGCGGTGTCGCGGGTGGCGCCGGCGTGCTGGTCGATGGAGAGCAAGCGGATGGCGGGGAAATCCCGCTGCATGACCTCGACGAAACCGGCCTCGCGCTCCTCCGTGCTGTTGGAGCCGACCTGGAGGCGGAGCATGATGACGTTGCCCTTGCCGCCGAGGAGGCGGCCGAGGTTGCGCGCGGCGATGCGGCCGCCCTCGCGGTTGTCGGTGGCGACGAAGCTGGAGTAAGCCTTCGTCGCGAGGCCGGAATCGATGATGATGACCGGAATCTTCCCGCGCACCGCGGTTTCTACCGGGGCGACGAGGGCCTTGTCATCGAGCGGGGCGAGCACGATGCCACTCACGCGGCGGCCGATGAAATTCTCGACGACCTGCACCTGCTGTTCGCGGTCGTCCTCCTTGAGCGGACCCTTCCAGATCACGTTCACGGCGATGCCCTCGGCGGCGAGCTCGCGCTGGGCCTTCACCGCGCCGGCGTGGATGGACTTCCAGAACTCATGCGTCGTGCCCTTGGGGATGACGGCGATGGTGTAGGGTTCGGCGGCCGTCAACGCGGCTGCGCAGCAAAAGCCAAGCAGGGTTAACCAGAGGGACTTCATGAACGGGGTAGGTTGAAACTGGCGGAAGAAAGAGAAACCATGACGACAGACGGAGGTGCCTGCGTCAACCCGGCCGCCACTCTTACCGTTAACTTAACTGATCAGCCCGGGCCAGCAGGCGCTCCAGCAGGGCGATCAACCGGGCGCGCAGCGGCTGGCCGCGGGTGGCGAAGTCTCGCTGGTGGACCTCGTAGGCGGCGCGGCCCTCCGGGGTCTCGATCGGGATCGGGGCGAACCCGAGCCTTTCCAAGTCATAAGGGCTGGCGCGCATGTCCACCTCGCGGATGTCGCGGGCCAGGGCGAAGCAGTCGGCGATGAGCTCCGCCGGAGTGAAGGGCGCAAGTTTGAACGCCCACTTGTAGAGGTCCATGTTGGCGTGCAGGCAGCCGCGCTGCTCGAACTCCGGCGTGGTGGCCCGCTCCGGCTGCAGGCGGTTGAGGGGCCGGGCCGGCGCCGTGAAGAAGCGGAACGCGTCGAAATGGGAACACACGATGGGCTGGGCCTCGACGATGCGCGCCAGCCCGTCGGGCGGGAAACGCAGCGGCCAGGCGTTGTGGCGCACCTCGTCGGGCGTTTGCCGGTAGACCATGGCCCACTCGTGCAGGCCGAAGCAGGCGAACTGCGGCGGGCGCTCCGCCGTGGCGCGAAGCAGGCTCAGTATCCACGCCACGCTCTCGCGGCGCCGTGGCTCGAGCGCGCCGCAGTTAAGTGCCACGCCGCCGTCCACCTCATGGTATTCGGGCCAGCGCAGGAATTCGCACGCGGCTTCACCCTGCAGCACCGCGTCCGGTCCCGGATGCCAGCGGCGCAGCCACGACGGACGGAAGCGGTAGTATTCAAAAAGAAAGTCATAGACCGGGTGCTTTTCGCCCCGCGCGGTGCGCGCCTGATGCGGTTCTGTCCAGGCAAGGACGCGCTGCTCGTGTGCCTGCCGGCGGGCGCGCCAGTCGGCCTCGGGCAGGATGGTGCGCTGGACGGACGCGAGCATCAGGGCCAGGCGATCACCGCAGTCCCGGCGATGATCAGGGTGCAGCCGATGGCGGTCTTGAGGGTGAGGGTCTCGCCGAGAAAAAGCGCGGCGAGGATGATGGTCAGCGCGAGGCTGGATTTGTCCACGGCGCTGACAAGCGAGGCGGTGCCCAGCTGCAGGGCCTTGAAGTAGAACAGCCACGACGCGCCGGTCGCGGCCGCCGACAGCACGAGGAACAGCATCGAGCCGCGCGGAATCGCCGCGACGGCGCCGAGGTTGCCCTGGAGCGCGACCACGCCCCAGGCCAGCACCAGCACGACGAAGGTGCGGACGGCGGTCGCGACGTTGGAATCAACGCCTTTCACGCCGACCTTGGCGAGAATGGCGGTCAGAGCGGCGAAAACCGCCGATAGGAGAGCATAGGTCCACCACATGGCCGCCAGTCTGGCCGAAAATCAGCGGCCCGCGAGCAGCAAGCGGCGCACGCCTTCGATGGGGGAAGTGTCGATGAACCTCAGCTCCACCGGCCAGTTCAGTTTCCCGGCCAGCGAGCGCAGGGCGAAGGCCGCCGGCGGGCTGTTGAGGATCCGGCCGCTGACCCCGCAGGGCAGTTTCGCGGCGGCCCGCGGGAAGAGCCGGTGGATCACGGTGTCCGCCTGGCGCGCGAGGTCGGTGATGGAGTCGGCCACGACCTGCTGGGCCGGGCCGCAGTCCGCCGCGGCGAGTTCGAGCACGCGCGGCGCGAAGCCGGCGATCAGGGTGTTCGCGGCGGGGTCGCTGTAGAACAGCCGCGAGTTCGCGGGGTAGTCGGCCAGCCCGGTGTGCGCGCACAACGCCACCGCCAGCGGGGAAAGCACGGCCGTGTCGCCACGCGCCGCCTGCAATTCCAGCAGCGCCAGGCCGAGGCCGCGACGGCCAAGGTCGAACCCGCTGCCTGGATCGCCGAATTTCCAGCCGAGGCCGCCGGCATAGTGGATGGCGCCGTCCGGCGCGCGCGCGGCGACGAAGGAGCCGGTGCCGGCGTGCAGCACCAAACCCGGCTGGCCGTCCGTGGCCAGCTCGAGCACCGGCCGCGAATCATCAATGGTGGTGACGCGGCCGTAGCCGGTGAGGGTGGCGGCGAACTCGCGCCAGAAGGGCGGCGACCCGGCCGTGCAGATCAGGGTCTGCTCCACGGTTCCGTCCGGGTGCCGCGCGCGGAGGGCGGCCAGCGCCCCGGTGAGCAGGGTGCGGGCCTGATCCGGGCCGACCTGGCTCGGGTTGCAGCCCGGCGCGATGTGGCCGGCGAGGACCGTGCCCGCCGCATCGATGAGGATGAGCTCCGTCTTGGTGCCGCCACCGTCCACGCCGATCGAGAGTTTCATGCGAGCAGGCGGCTGAGCCGGCCTTTGTATTTTTTTGCGAGTTCGCGGTTGTAGTCGATGGCGCCCGGCACGTTCTGGCTGCGCAGGACCGGCAGCGGGTGGCCGCCGGCCTTGAGCCAGCCGACGACCTCGAGGGAGAGCAGGTTGAGCAGCGTGGCCCCGATGAAGGTCGAGGTCGGACCCGCCATGACATCCGCGGTCACCGGCACGACCGCGTCGCCGGGGACACCGCAGTTGTCGAGGACGTGGTCCGCGATTTCGTGGAGCTTTTTCCCGCCCGGATGGACGGTGGCGGCGGACTTGGCCATCTCGACGCAGGTCAGGCCGACGATTTTCAGGCCCTTGGCCCGGGCATAAAGGGCGACCTCGAGGGGCGAGGAATTTTTGCCGGAGTTGGAAATGACGATGACGGTCTCGCCGGGCAGCAGGCCGTATTGGCGGTCGTAGCGCTCGGCGACCTTGGTGCCGTAGCCGGCCAGGTTCTCGATGAAGCCGCCGGTGACGTCGGGAATGCTGCTGATGCAGACGAGGCCGCCGGCGCGGCCGACGAGCTCGCGCGCAATGATGTCGCTGTGGCCGCTGCCGAAGAGATGGAGGATGCCGCCCTGCGCGAGCGATTCACCGATGACCGGCCCGAGCTGCCGCAAGACGGGGGTGTTCACCGCGACGGCTTTTTCGAGCAGCGCGGTGGCGGTAGCGAGGTAGCTGCCGGCGAGGGGGGACATGGCGGGGAGTGTTGCGGCAACGCGGCGGAGGCTGCACGTCAAAAAGTTCCGGTGCGCCGCCGGGCCGTTTCCAAATTGACCGGCCGGGCCGGCTGGCGCTGTATGGAATCCGCGCGGCCGGGCCAGCCGCCAGCCCCCTCGCCCCATGCGCTTCCTCTGTCTGTTCGTTGCATTGCAGACCGCCCTGCCGGCACAGCCCGCCGCCGGGATCGTCCCGATCGAGAAATTCACCCAGGCCACCCAGTTCTCCGGCGCCCGGTTGTCGCCCGAAGGACGGACGATCGCCTGCCTCCAGGAAATCGAGGGCGACCAGTGGCTGGTCATGCTGGATCTGGAAACCCGGAAGAGTTCCCGCGTGAACCCCGGTGTCACGGTCTCCGGCCTGCGCAAGCGGGTCAGCGCGTTCCGCTGGATCAGCGACCGGCGGATCAGTTTCCTGTGCACCGTATTCGACGGCCAGGCCTTCACCGGTGTCAGCGCGGTGGACTACGACGGCAAGAACTGGGTCGCCTTCACCGGATCGGACGTGAACCCCTACGAGGAGAATCCCCTGCTCGCCACGCAGATCATCCACAGCTTTGGCGACAAGGATCAGAGCGTCCTGATGCTCGACCGGGGGTTCAACCAGGGGCGGAACCTGGTGTATCCCGACGTGATCAAGGTCAGCACCCTCACGCGTTACGCGGAGACCGTGGTGAAGAACCCGGGCAATGTCGTGGGCTGGGTGCCGGACCGCACCGGCGTGGTCCGTCTGGGCATCACGCGCGATGGCCCGCGCACCGGCGTGATCTACCGCGAGAACGGGCAGGCCAAGTGGCGCACGATGCCGCCGCCCGACGGCGCGCGCAGCGTCAACGCCCTGGGCTTCAGCCACGACGGCAAGCAAATCCTCGTGGCAGCCGAGAACGAGCAGAAGCGGCGCGCGATCTATTACCACGACCTGGAGACCGGCAAACTCAGCGAGGCGATCGCCAGTCACGCGCAGTTCGACATCATCCCCGAGTGGGGCGCACCGGGGATCGACGGCGTGAGCCTGGCCGGCGTGGTGACTTCCGACCTGGCCGAGGACATCATCGGCATCCGCTACATCACCGACGGGCCGACATCGCTCTGGTTCGACCCCGGGTTCGCCGCCCTGCAGGAGGCGCTCGACGGGTTGCTCAAGGGCACCGTCAACCTGATCATCAGCCGTTCGCGGGATGAGAAGCGTTTCCTGGTGCTCGCCTTCTCCGACCGCAACCCCGGCAGCTACTACCTCCTGGACCTGAAGGGTGCGAAACCCAGCCTGCTGCGGCTGGGGGACCGCTACGAGAAATTCCCGGTGGACGCCATGGTGCCGATGTATCCGGTCAAATACCCGGCGCGCGACGGTGAGACGATCCATGGTTACCTGACCCTGCCGCCGGGCGGCCGGAAGACCGGGCTGCCGTTCGTCATCATGCCCCACGGCGGTCCCTTTGTCCGCGACAGCTGGAAGTTCGACCCGATGGCGCAGTTCCTTGCCAACCGCGGCTACGCGGTCCTCCAGATGAATTTCCGCGGGTCGCCCGGCTACGGGGTCGAATTCTACCAGAAGGGCAAGCGCGAGATCGGCCGCGGCATGCAGGACGACATCGAGGACGGCACGCGCTGGCTGATCGAAAAGAAATTCGCCGACCCGGACCGTATCGCGATCGTGGGCGGCAGCTACGGCGGCTTCGCGGCGCTCTTTGCGCTCGGGCACAACCCGGAGCTTTACCGGTGCGGCGTTTCGATCGCGGGCGTGACCGACTGGACCGAGATCGTGAAGGAGCGGAAGGGCGAGGAATACAAGTTCGCCTACCAGTTTTTCCGCGAATGGATCGGCGACCCGAAGATCGAGCCGGACTTCCTGGCGCGCATCTCCCCGGTGAACTTCGCGGGGAAAATCACGGCCCCGGTCCTCATCGTCCAGGGCAAGGACGACAAGACTGTGCCGCCCAAGCAGGCGCGGAAGATGGTGGACGCGCTGGAAAAGGCCGGCCGGCCGCCGCAGTCACTCTACTTCTCCAACGAGGGCCACGGCTTCAACAAGGAGAAGAACCGGGCGAAACTGTTCGCGGAGATCGAGAAATTTCTGGCGAAGAATCTCGCGCCCAGGTCAGGCGGTTGATTCCCAGCGGCCGAAGATGCCGCAGGGAAGGACCTTCCCGTCGCGCCGGATCGGCAGGCCGACCTCGCCGCCGGAAATCCGGCCGCCGGCCCCGGACATGAGACCGGCGAGCAGGTTGACGACGACGGTGGGCGAGAGGCGGGCGGTGTAGGCGTTGATCAGGACGAAGACCGGCCGGTCGCTCAGCACCTCCTTGCACTCCTTGAGCAGTTCCCAGAGGTGGTCCTCGAGCTTCCACATCTCGCCGGTGCTGCCGCGGCCGTAGGTCGGCGGGTCCATGATGATGGCGTCGTATTTGCGGCCGCGCTTGATCTCGCGGCGGACGAACTTGAGGCAGTCGTCGGTGATGTAGCGCACGGGCGCGTCGGCCAGGCCGGAGAGCGCGGCGTTTTCCCTGCACCACTTGACCATGCCCTCGGCGGCGTCGACGTGGCAGACGCTTGCGCCGGCGGCGGCCGCGGCGACGGAGGCGGCGCCGGTGTAGCCGAAGAGGTTCAGCACGTTCACCTCGCGGCCGGCGGCCTTCGCGGCCTTGATGCGGGCGGTGAACCAGTCCCAGTTGACGGCCTGCTCGGGGAAGAGGCCGGTGTGCTTGAAGCTGGTGGGGTGGATCTTGAAGGTCAGGTTGCCGTAACGGATGGACCAGTGGTCGGGCAGGGGCTTGCGGTATTCCCACTTGCCGCCGCCGGTCTCGCTGCGGTGGTAGAAGCCGTCCCAGTTTTCCCAGCGGCCGTTGCCGCCGGTGCGCGGCCAGATGATCTGCGGGTCGGGGCGCACGAGGGTGTAGGGGCCCCACTGCTCGTGCTTCATGCCCATGCCGCAGTCGAGCAGCTGGTAGTCCTTCCAGTTGTCGGCGACGATCAGGCCCGGGCGGTCAATGGTCATAGTCCCGAGTAGACCGGGAAAAACCCAAACGCCAAACGCCAAATAAGTAGGCGTATACTTCTGCAAAGCAGGACGTTTCTACGCCAAACTTCAGGCTTTGTTACGCGTCCGCCCTCCGGGCGATAGGGCAGTAAGAGCCGAAAAGTGCGAATTCTGCGGGATTCCGCCGCGCGGGGCTTTTACCGCACCATGAAACCCATCCAAACCGAGATAATTGATCCGTTCGCACTTTGGCCTAGAAAACAGATTCCGCTGGAGGCCTTGCCACTTACATTTGATCCAATGCCCCAGCAAAAATGCACCTGCTGTCCAGTTCGGGTATATGTCGTCTTGCTTGCTCATCACCTGATTTACGAATGCAAAGAAAGACATTTTCCAACAGCGTCTCATGTATGGGCTGGGCCGCTTGACGGCATGCCCGACTGGTATCGCGAGCAGGACTAAGCCCACACAGGTGCCGCTCCTTCAGGGTGCAGACGGTTTAAAATCGAACCCCCGGATGATGTCCTCGAGCAAGGGCAGCACGCTTTCGCTGCCGGGCTGGTCGCTCACCACCTCGCGCATGGTAAAGACGACCGCCACCTGGCTCTGGGCGAAATCCGGCGGCGCCAGGAAATAGACCACACCCTCTTCGCGCTGCTTGATGCTGGCGGAAGGGCGGCTGAGCGACTTGGAGCGGGCATCGTAGCGCAGCAGCCGGTGCGGGCCGATGACGACGGGATTGCCCTTGGCGGCGGAAAATTTTCGCGTGGCGCTGAAGCCCTCGGTGCGCAGCAGCGTATCCTTGCGTTCAAGGTAGGCCGCCGCGAACGCTGGCAGGTCGGCAGCCGGGGCCCCCTCCGCCTTGGCAACGAACACATAGAACTCCGCGCCCGTGCCCCGGGAAAACCCGCCGTCAGCCAGGTGCTGGAAATGCACGAGGTTTTTGTCCGGCATGGAGGCGACCCGCCAGCTCTCGGGATCAAGTTGCATCGTGATCGTGAAGGCGCCGCCGTCGAATGCCCTGGTTTCGCGGGCGGGCAGGTGGACAAGCAGGCCGAGGCAGAGGATCGCCAGGATGGCGCGTTGGATCGGGGTCATGGTTGTGGGTGGTCGGGGTTGCGGTTGTTCAGGTGCCGTAGAGGCGGTCGCCGAAATCGCCGAGGCCGGGCAGGATGTATCTCTTCTCGTTGAGCCCGCGGTCGAGCGCGCCGGTGTGGATGGTCACGTCCGGGTGCGCCTTTTGCAGCGTGGCGACGCCCTCGGGGGAGGCCACGATGCAGACAAAAACGATCTCCTTGCCGCCGGCGGCTTTCACGACGTCGACGGCCTGCGCGGCCGAGCCGCCGGTGGCGAGCATGGGATCGACGACGATGACGCGGGTGTTGGCGAGCGGCGGGAGCTTGCAGTAATAGCTGCGCGCCACGGCGGTCGTGTGGTCGCGCTCAAGGCCGACGTAACCGACGGAGACGTCGGGGAAGATGTCATGGAACGGCTGCAGCATGCCGAGGCCGGCGCGCAGGATGGGGACGACGACCAGCGGCCGGGCCAGCACCAGGCCGGTGAAGGGCTCCAGCGGCGTGTCGACGGATTTTTTCTCGGTCGCGAGGTCGCGGGTGGCGTCGAGCGCCAGCAGCAGCGCGATCTGGTAGCTCAGGGTGCGGAAGAGCGCCGGCTTGGTCGTCTTGTCACGCAGGTGGGTGAGCACGTGCGCGCCGAGCGGGTGGGAGAGGACATGGAGCTGCATGGTGGCGGGAGGTCAGGGTTGGAGGATCAAGGTGTGCTGAGTGGGACCGGGCAGCAGCGGCGTTGGTTCGCCCTTCACCCAAGCGTCGTGGCCGGCGCGGTAGAAGGGTGACAGCACATGGCCGCTCTGGCCGCCGGGCATATGGAAGAGCGCCTCGTCCTCGTGGCCGGGCGAGACCACGAGCCGCTCGGACTGGCCGAAGCGCGGGCCCTGCACGCGCGGCATGTCACTGTCGCCGGACATCTGGTCCGCCGGCATGTCGAGCAGGCGGGCGACCGGTTTGGGCAGGAAGCGGCCGAAGGGATGTTGCATGGCCAGCATGTTGCGCGCCCCCCAGGTGAAGTCGGCGAGGGGGCGGCCGGTCTTCGCGACATCCGCCAGCACTTCGTCGACCGCGGCCAGGAGCAGGGTGTCCCAGGACGGATGGGCGGGGTTGAGTAGTTTTTCCGGACGCTCGTGCACCAGTTGCCAGAGGGCATCTTCATACGGGAGACCCCACCAGTTGAAGGCGGCATACTCCTGTTGCGCCTGTCCGGCAAACGGCGCGAAGGCGCGCGCGGCGGTGTAGAGCCGGAACGCCCGCACCACGCGGTAGGCGACGGAGTCGGTGCCGGCGCGGCCGTTCCAGGCGCGCACCGCCGCGCGCAGGTCGGCGCGGGATTGGTTCTGGACGACCGCCCCGTCGGTCAGCACCTCGAGTAGGAGTTTCTGCCAGCGCCCGAAGAAAAGCGCGCGGTCGTCGAGCTGGATGGCGAGCAGGTCGGCGGGCACGGCCTTCTTGCCGGAGGCGACCAGCGCATGCAGCCCGTCGCGGATCTGGCCGCCGCGGGCGCCCTCATCGTAGCCACTGTCCCCGAGGATGGCGAAAGCCTCGCCTCCGAGGGCGCGGTTGTTGCCGCTCCAGAGGGCTCCGCCGGCCGGGTTGGTGACCACGGGAATATCGCCGGGGTTCTGGAAGCCATCCCACCGGCGGTCGCCATAACCCCAGGAGACCGGCAGGCGGCCGTCGTAGCCGACCCGGCGCGGCACCGCGCCGATGATCGTCCAGGCGATGTTGCCGCCGGCATCGGCGATGAGCATGTTCTCGTTGGGGATGCCCGAGCGATGGGCGATGGCGACCGCCTCGGCCGCGGTCTGCGCCGTCTCGATGTCCATGAAGTGCAGGTTGGTCGCGGCGGCATCATGGGCCGCCCAGCGCAGGACCAGCCCGCGGCCGTCCTTCGGTCCGTCGATGATCGGGCCCCAGCGGGTCCAGCGCGCCGTGAAGGGCACGGGTTTTTCGCCCTTCACCCGGATCTCTTCCGGACGATCCTCGATTTCCTTCCAGCCATCGGGGGTCTGGTAGAAGCTGTTCGCGGTGGTCTCCGTCGCGATCATGATGACATCCGTGGTATCGACGTAGGCGTCGGTGAAGCCCCAGGCGACCCGGCCGTTGCTGCCGACGGTGATCAAGGGGGTGCCGGGCAGGGTCACGCCGGCCAGGCGGTGCGGGCCGGCGGCATCGGTCCACTGCAGCACGGCGCGATACCAGATCTGCGGCAGGTTGTGGTCGAGATGCATGTCGTTCGCGAGCAGCGCGGCGCCGGTGGCGGTGTGGGCGCCCGCGAGGGCGAAGGCGTTGGAGCCGACCACGCGCTTGCCGGCGGGCTCTAGCGCGGCGAGGCCCGCGGGGGCGTCGCCGGCGGGCGCCGCGAAGCGCAGGGACGGCAGCGGGGCGGATGGAAACCTGCTGCCATCGAGCGCGGCGTCCCAGGAATTCCCGCGCGGCGCGAGGAACTCGAGCGTGGCGGTGCCCAGCTTCGAGCGGAGGGCATCGCGGTTGCGCTCAAAGTTGCCCCGATAATCCTGGAGGTCGAACCACATGGCGTAGAAGCACAGCATCGTGTCCTCCTCGCGCCAGGGTTGGGGGGCGGCGCGGAGCACGAGGTATTCCCAAGGCACCTGGCCCAGCCCGGCCAGGCCTGCGTTGACACCGGCGGTGTAGGCGGCGAGCACCGCGCGCTCGGCCGGGGTCGCCGCGGCCACCACCTGCGCGGCGGTGCGGCGGAACCCGTGCAGCCGCGCCTCGCGGTCGATGTCGAGCGCCGCGCGGCCGAACAGCTCGGAAAGTTCCCCCGCGCCGCGCCGGCGCATGAGGTCCATCTGGAAAAACCGGTCCTGCGCGTGCACGAAACCCAGGGCGCGGGCCACGTCGGCCCGGGACGCGCCGGTGATGGTGGGGACGCCCAGCGCGTCGCGCTCGATCTTCACGGGCGCCGTCAGGCCGGCGACGGTGCGCTCGCCGTCGAGCGGCGGCAGGCTACCGCGCATCTGCCACCAGCCCCAGCCCGCGGCGGCGAGCACGATCAGCAGCAACCCGCCCAGCGTGATGAGCAGCCAGCGGAGGATCTTGCGCCAGGCGGCCATGTTATTTTTCCCAGGCCCGGACGCTGACGGGATCGCGGCCCTCGTCGAAATCGAGGTAGTCAAACATGGTCATGACCGGCGCGGCCTCGAGCGCGCTTTCCTTGATGCGCTTGGCGAGCGTCTCGGCGGCGGCGTCGCGCCAGCCGCGCTTCATCATGAAGCTGTTCCAGATCTCGCACTCCTCGTCGGTGCGCGGGCCGCCCTTGGCCTCGGCCCAGGCAAGCAGTTCCCCGTCAGTGCCGCCCTGGAGCGCGCGGGCCTTGAGCTCGTCGTAATTCACGCGGAGAAAATTGCAGCAGCGGCTGTCGAAACCCTTGCCGAGGTTGGCGGCATAGTCGACGGCGGGCAGCGTCCCGGCGGCCTGGAGCCGGATCTTGTCGAGCATGCGGCCGAAGTAGACGAGGCGGCCGACCTTGACGTAGGGACTGCGGAGACCGGGGACGTTGGGCATGAGCCCAGAATTCCGCAGGGACGGGGCCGAGGCCAGAAGGAAAATATTTGCCCCGGCAATGACAGGTTAAGAGGCTGGGCACCCGGCCTAGCCGATGGGCCCATGGCCGGCAACCACCCCCGCTGATAAGATCGCCCCAATGATAAACCCACGCCTTCTGTCCGCGGCGTTCGTCGCCCTGTTCACCCTCACCACGATCCGCGCGGCCGAACCCGCCATGCCGCTGCTGGCTCCGGCTGAGATCGGCCACCTGCACCGGCCCATCACGACCAAGTCGCCCGAGGCCCAGCGCTACTTCGACCAGGGCCTCGCGCTGCTGTTCTCGTTCGACCACGAAAACGCCACCCGCTCCTTCCAGGAAGCCGCGCGCCTCGACCCGGCCTGCGCGATGGCCTGGTGGGGCGTCGCGCTCGCGAGCGGCCCGCACATCAATTTCCCGATGGTCCCGCCGGACCGCGCCGCCCTGGCCGCGGCCGCGCTGGGCCAGGCGGCCAAGCACTCGGCCGGCGCCACGCCGGTCGAGCAGGCGCTCATCGCCGCGCAGGAGGCGCGCTTCGCCGACCCGTCGCCCGCCGACCGCAAGCCCCTCGACGAGGCCTACGCCGCCGCCATGCGCGAGGCTTGGAAAAAATTCCCGCAGGACGCCGACGTCGGCGCGCTCTTCGCCGAGGCGATGATGGACCTGCGGCCATGGGACCTGTGGCAGGCCGACGGTTCGCCGCAGCCCGGCACCGCCGAGATTGTCGCCACGCTGGCCGCGGTGCGTAAGATTGCCCCGCGCCACCCGTTCGCCCTGCATCTTACGATCCACACGCTCGAGGCCTCGCCCTCGCCCGTTCACGCGGCGGAGGCGGCCGACCAGCTGCGCGACCTGCAACCCGGCCTCGGCCACATGGTCCACATGCCGTCGCACATCGACGTGCTGCTCGGGCACTGGGAGAAGGCGATCGTGGCCAACACCCGGGCCGTCGAGGCCGACCGCCGCACGCGCGGGCGCTTCGGGTCGCCGCGCGGCTTACTCTGGCTCTACTTCGGCCACAACCGCCACATGCTGGCCTTCGCCGCGATGATGACCGGCCGCAGCGAGCTGGCGCTGTCGCACATGAACGCGCTCCTGGCCGAGCTGCCGGCCGACGAGGCGTGGTCGAAGGACTGGGGTTTTATCCGCGATTATTTCGGCCCGATGAAGATGGAGGCGCTTGTGCGCTTCGGCCGGTGGGACGAGGTGCTCGCCGCACCCGAGCCGGCGGAGAGCCTGCCGATTTCCCGCGCCATGCGTCATGCCGCGCGGGCCATCGCTTATGCCGCCAGGGCCGAGCCGGCCAAGGCCCGCGCCGAACAGCAGGCTTTCGCCGCCGCGCGGGCGAGGGTCCCCGCCGAGGCCTTCTTTGGCAACAACGCCGCCAGCACCATCCTCGACGTGGCCGGGGCCATGCTCGACGGCGAGATCCTGCTGCGCGAGGGCCGCGACGAGGAGGGCCTGGCCCGCCTGCGCGAGGCCGTGCGCCGCGAGGGCCTGGTGCGCTACAACGAGCCGCCCGACTGGATCATTCCCGTCCGCCATGCGCTCGGCGCCGCGCTGATGAACCTCGGCCGCTACAAGGAGGCCGAGCAGGTCTATCGCGAGGACCTGAAAAAGTGGCCGAACAACGGCTGGTCGCTCTACGGCCTGGGCCGCACGCTCCAGCATCTCGGCCGCGAGTCCGAGGCCGCACCCATCCTGAAAAAATTCGACGAGATCTGGGCGCACGCCGACATCCCGCTGACCTCCTCCTGTCTCTGCCTGCCCGGAAAGTGACTGGATCCGGCCGGCCGGCTCAATCGCCGTAGTAGTAGGCGAGCGTGGCGATGAGCCCGAGCAGGAAGGTCGGCGCGTTGATCCAGAGCTGATGGAAGGGCACGGCGTAGTGGTGCACGGCCCAGATCACCGCCACGTGTTTCACCGCGATCAGCCCCCAGCAAATGAGGATGAACCGCTCCGCGCGTGGATCGCGCGGGACGGGCCGGTTCGTGTTAACCTCCTCCACGAAGGCATAGTCCGGCGCGGCCGGGTCACGGGAGGTAATCCACTGGAGGAGGTTGGCAAACATGGCGAAAACCTAGCCAGATCCGGCCGGAAAGGAAGTCCGCCCATGGTTCGGGCCCGAAAATACCTCGCCCGTCGGCCGGGGGCGGATAAATTGCCGGGCGTTTCCCGAGATTGCCCGCCACGCCACGCCTATGAAAATCAACACCCCCGGCAATGAGATCAACTACCTGCTGCAGCAGACGCGTGTCCACCACATGCACCTGAGCAGCATGGCCGACCTCAAGGCCAACATGCTGCTCACCATGGCGTCGATCGTGGTCACGCTGGCCGCGCCGCAGGTCATGAAGGCCGGCTCGCAGCTGCCGTTGATCGTGCTGATAGGCTTCAGCTTGATGACCATCCTGCTGGCGGCCTACGCGGTCATGCCCAAGCTGCCGTTCACCGGGCGCCACAGCGCCGTGCCCGAGGTGCAAAACCCGCAGTTCAACCTGCTGTTTTTCGGCGACTTCACCGGCCTGACCTATGCGCAGTTCGAGGCCGAGATGACACGGGTGATGAACGACCCCTCGCTGGTCTACCAGGCGCAGGTGCGGGAGATCTACACGCTCGGCGTCTTCCTCGCGCAGAAAAAATACCTCTACCTGAAGCTCGCCTACACGACGTTCATCATCGGCCTGTTCGCGAGCTTCATCACGCTGCTGGTGACCGGCCGGGGCTAGCCGAGGATCGTCAGCACGATGCCGGTGAGCACGCCGAGCACGGCGAGGAATTTCTGCCGGCTGTTGACTTCGCCGAACAGCAGCAGGCCGCCGGCGAACGCCACCAGCACGCTGCCCCGGCGCAGGCTGGCGACCATGGAGACGAGGGCGTCGGGGTTGCGCAGGGCGTCGAAATAGACGAAGTCGGCCAGCAACAGCGCGAACGAGACCACCAGGATGCTCCAGCGCCAGTGGAAGACGTGGCGTTGCCACAGGCGCAGCTTCCAGCCGACGGCGAGCGGGAGGAATAGCAGGGCGAGGTAGATGGAGAACCAGCACTGGACGGTGGCGGCGTCGAAGCCGGCGCGGCCGAGCAGGAACTTGTCGTAGAGCCCGCTCATCGCTCCCAGCAGCGTGCCAGCGAGGATAAAGCCGACCCACTTGTCGCGGTGGAAGTGGATGCCCTCGCGCGAGCCGGCCAGCGACAGGCCGACGAAGGAGCCGAGCGTGATCACGATCCCGAGGCCCTCGAGCCAGCTCGGTCGTTCGCCGAGCACGAGCACGGCGCCGAGGAGCGTCCACATCGGGCCCGTCGCGCGGATCGGTGAGGCGAGCGACACCGGCAGGTGCTTGATCGCGAAATAACTGCAGACCCACGAGGTCGCCACGAGCGCGGACTTGGCGAGCAGCAGCAGGTGCTGGTGCCAGGTCAGCGGGGCGACGAGCAGCGTGGCCGGCAGCGAGCTGGGCGCGGCGTGGGCCACGATCATCAACAGCGTCCAAGCGGTGGCGCTGCAGACATTGGCGAAGAACAGCACGGGCAGCACGGCGTTGTCGCGCACGGCGTGCTTGGTCCCCAGTTCATAGAACCCGAGGAACAGCGCGGACAACAGGCTGGCGGCAATCCAATGCATGGAGGGGCGAGGTGTGACGGTCCCGGCCGGATCGGGCAAGGAGACATTGGACGGGTTCGTCTCGGGATCCCCTTGAATCGGTGACGGTCACAGAATTCTCTTCGCGCCGGCCGCGGAGCCGCTAGGCTGCGCTCCATGCCCCGCCGTCGCGCCGTCCAACCCTGACGCCCGGTCGTCTTGTCCGCCGTGCTGTCAAAAATTCCGGTTCCCTGGCGGGTCGCGCTTTTCCTGTCCGTCGCGGCCGGCCTGAATTATGCTGATCGCACGGCGCTCTCCTCGGTCATCCCGCCCTTGCGCGCGGACTTGGGGGCCACGGACGCCCAGATCGGCTGGGCGGGATTGTTGTTTTTGTGGAGCTATGCCGTGTTCTCGCCGATGGCGGGGAACCTGGCGGACAAGATCTCCCGCACGCGCATCATCCTCTGGAGCCTGGTCGGCTGGAGCATGATCACGCTCGGCACGGGCTTGGTGACAGGGGTCACCGCCCTGCTGGTCATGCGGGCCGCACTGGGGGTGGCGGAGAGTTTTTATCTGCCGGCGGCGGCAGCCCTGCTGGGCGACCACCACGGCGCAGCCACGCGCGGTAAGGCCATGGGGCTGCACATGCTCGGCCTGAACCTGGGGGTGTTGCTCGGCGGCAGTTTTGCCGGACTGTTGGCGGAATATTTCGGCTGGAGGCCCGGCTTCTGGGTGCTGGGCGGCGCTGGCCTGGGCCTGGCCTGTTTTTCCCGATTCTTTCTCGTCGACGGGTCGGTGATGGGGCGGGTGCAGGCCGAGGCCACCCCGAGCCGGCCGAGGCCGGCGCAGGCCTGGGGTTACCTGCTGCGCACGCCCACTTTTCATGGCATGCTGGTGAGCGCCATGGTCGCCGGCGTGGCTTCGTGGACCTTCCTCAGCTGGCTGCCGCTCTTTTTCTCCGAGAACTACGGCCTGAAACTCGGGGCGGCCGGCCTGGCGGGGGTGGCGCTCTACAAGGCACCGGGACTGGTCGGGACGGCGTTGGGCGGCTGGATTTCGGACTATGCGATCCGGCGCGATCCCCGCGGCCGGGTCATGGTCAAGGCCCTGTCGTTCCTGGTGAGCAGTCCCTTTCTGTTTTTCTTCATCGGCGCCCCGAACCTGGCCCTCGTGGCAACCACCCTGGTCTTCACCTCCCTGATCCGCGCGGTGGGCGTGCCCAGCGAGCATGCGATATTGTGCGAGGTGGTGCCCGCCCAGTTTCGCTCCACGGCGGTCGGCCTCTACAACACCTGCGGCTCGGCGGCCGGCGGGATCGGAGTGTTGCTGGCGGGGTTGTTCAAGCAGGATCTCGGCCTCAACCTGATCTTCGGCGCCTCTTCTGCGCTATATCTCCTGGCCGGCCTGGTGCTGCTCGCGGTCCACCGGTATTGCATGCTGCGCGACATGGCGCGCGCCCAGCGCCACGAGCCGTCGGCGGCCTGAGCCGCGCCCGGTGTTCGGTCTTGCCGGAGTCCGGGCCGCTGGCGTATACCTTGCCGCCTTATGGGACGCCAATGGCTTCATGCGAAACGCGCGATCGTCAACCTGAAGAAGGGCCAGACGGTCGGCAAACTGGTCAAGGAAATCACCGTGGCCGCCAAGCTCGGCGGCGGCGACCCCGCCGGCAACGCGCGGTTGCACGCCGTCCTCGAGAAGGCCCGCAAGGCCAACGTCACGCGCGAGGCCATCGAGCGAGCCATCGCCAAGGGCACGGGCTCCGGGGGCGACAAGAGCTCCCTGGACCACGTCGTCTTCGAAGGCTACGCGCCGCACAAGGTGCCGGTGGTGGTGGAGATTTACACGGACAACCACCAGCGGACTGCCCCGGAAATCCGCAATCTCTTCAAGAAGGGCGTGCTGGGTGCGGCCGGCAGCAACAAGTTCCTGTTCGACCACGTCGGCATCGTCGAGGCGCACACGGCGGACGCCGCCGCCGACCTGGAGGCCGTGGCCATCGAGGCCGGCGCCAATGACTTCAGCCCGCTGACGCACGCGCAGAACGACGACATCCCGGAGGGCGCCACCGGCGCGCACTTCGTCACCGACCGCACCGCGGTGCACGCGGTCTCCGTCTGGCTCAAGCAGCACGGCTGGCATGTCATCACGAGCGAGATCGGCTACGTGGCCAAGCAGTATCCGGTGCTCGACGACGCGCACCGCGCCGAGGTGGGCGAATTCCTGCAGGAAATCGAGGATCACGACGACGTGCAGCGCGTCTGGGCCGCCGTTAAATAAAAATCCCCGCACCGGAGAGGTTGCGAGGGGGAGGGAAAAAACGCCGGCTCAAAGAGCCGGCGTTGAGGGGAGAGGAAGCAGTAACGAAATCGTTACTTCTTCTTTTTCTTAGCGGCTTTCTTAGCCTTTTTCTTTTTAGCCATGACGCAGTGTCGTAAAATTTTTGCGCGGTTGCACTAAAAATATCGCGGTTCGTGAAAATATTTTCCGCGCGGAAAAATCCGAAAATATCGCGCGGAAAAAATTTCTTCGCGCAGCGCGCGTGAAAATTCAGCGACCGTAAAGCATCGCAAGCTCGCGAAGATAATTTGTAGTGCCGCCGAAAAACTTCTCGAGCGCGGAGGCGCGATAGCGCCACTGCCAGTTGCCCTCGGCCTTCGAGGGCGTGTTGAAGCGTGCCGCGCTGCCGAGTGAAAAAACATCCGGCAGCGTGACGATGGCGAGGCGCGACGCGCTCGCGTAGCTCGCGCGGATGAAGTCCCACGCCACATCCTTGCCGTCCACGCGCAGATAGCGGCGCACGTAGTCGCGCTCCGGTTCGGGCGCGGCCTTATACCAGCCGGCGGTGGTGTCGTTGTCGTGCGTGCCGGCGTAGATGACGGAGTTCGGCGTCGCGTTGTGCGGCAGATAGCCGTTCTTCGCGTCGCTGCCCCAGGCGAACTGCAGCACGAGCATGCCGGGCAGGCCCGAGTCTTCGCGGAGCTGCACGACGGAGTCGGTGAGCACGCCGAGGTCCTCGGCGATGATGCGGGCGGCGGGAAACGCGGCTTGGAAGGCGCGGAACAGTTCGAGGCCCGGGCCGGGCACCCATTCGCCGACGCGCGCGTTTTTCGCCGGGTAGGGGATGCGCCAGTAGGCGTCGAACCCGCGGAAGTGGTCGATGCGGACGATGTCGCAGACCTCAAAGGTGGCGCGCATGCGGGCCAGCCACCAGGCGTAGCCGTCGGCCCGGTGGGCGTCCCAGCGGTAGAGCGGGTTGCCCCACAGCTGGCCGTCGGCGGAGAAATAGTCCGGCGGCACGCCGGCCACGGCGAGCGGCAGGAAGGTCTTGGGATCGAGTTCGAAGAGGCCGGGATTCGCCCAGGCGTCGGCGGAGTCGCCGGCGACAAAGATCGGCAGGTCGCCGATGACCTCGATGCCGCGTTCGCGGGCGGCGGCGCGGACGAGGGCCCACTGGCCAAAGAACAGATACTGGCCGAACTGGTAGGTGGCGATGGCGTCGGCGAGCTGGCTGCGCAGCGGGGATTTCTTGGCCCGAGCGAAATCCCGGGCCTCCAGCGGCCACTCCCACCACGCGATGCCCTTGAAATGGTCCTTCAGCGCGCGGAAGCAGGCGTAGGCGTCGAGCCAGTCCGCGTTCTTTTTGCAGAAGGCGGCAAAGTCGCCGTAGGGCAGGGCCGGGCGCCTGGCCTTGAACTGGGCGTAGGCTTTTTCGAGCAGGCGGGGCTTGAGGTTATAGATCGCACCGTAGTCGGTCTGGTCCGCGGGCAGCGCGGCGAGCGGCGCAAGGTCGGTGGCTTCAAGCAGGCCGGCGCGGACGAGCGCGGCGAGGTCGACGAGGTAGGTGTTGCCGGCGAAGGCGGAGAAGCACTGGTAGGGCGAGTCGCCGTAGCCGGTGGGGCCGAGCGGGCAGACCTGCCAGTATTTCATGCCGGCGGCCTGGAGGAAATCGAGGAAGCGCACCGCGTGCTGGTCGAAGACGCCGCAACCCTGGTCGCCGGGCAGGGAGGTCGGGTGCAGCAGGACGCCGGCGCCGCGGGCCTGCAGCCAGTTGAAAAGCGGCAGCGGGGCGGGCGAGTTCGGCTTGGCGGCGGGCTTCGATGGCGGGCGTTTCACGTCCCGGAGAGAAACGCGGAACGGGAACGAGAACGAGAATGATTTTAGTAGCCCGCGGCCTGGCCGTCCTTGCGGGATTCGCTGGCGCCGAGGTAGGTGCCGTTCTTCTGATCGCGCGCGATCGCCTGGTAGCCACCGAAGCCGCCGTTGCCGATGCGGACGACGTGGCCGCGCTGCAGCAGGCCGCGCACGCTCTCGTAGGGCACGCCGCTCTCGACCTCGACGAAGCCGCCGTCGGTCATCTTCGGGTTGTCGTAGTCCGAGGAACCCTCGTGCTGCCAGCGCGCGGCGTCGCCGGCTTCCTGGAAGTTCATGCCCCAGTCGATCAGGTTGCAGACGACCTGGACGTGGCCCTGCGGCTGCATGGCGCCGCCCATCAGGCCGAAGGAGAGCCACGGCGCGCCGTCCTTCATGATGAAGGCGGGGATGATGGTGTGGAACGGGCGCTTGCCGGGCGCGTAGTCGTTGGCGTGGCCGGCGCGGAGGGTGAACATCTCGCCGCGGTCCTGGAACGTGAAGCCGAGGCCGGGCACGGTGATGCCGGAGCCCATGCCGCGGTAGTTGCTCTGGATGAGCGAGACCAGGTTGCCGGCGGCGTCGGCGGTCGTGAGGTAGATGGTGTCGCCCTCCTGCACGGCGGGGTTGCCGGCGTCGTAGCTGCGGCCGGCCTTGTCCGGGTTGATGAGCTTGCGGCGCTCAGCGGCGTAGGCCTTGGAGAGCAGGCCTTGCAGGGGGATTTTGTTGAAGTCGGGGTCGGCGTAGAATTTGGCGCGATCCTCGAAGGCGAGCTTCTTGGCCTCGACCATCAGGTGCAGCGCCTCGGGCGAGTTGTAGCCGAGCGCCTTGAGGTCATAGCCCTCGAGGATGTTGAGCATCTGGAGCGCGGCGATGCCCTGGCTGTTGGGCGGCAGTTCGTAGACATCGTAGCCGCGGTAGTTGACGGAGACGGGGTCGACCCAGGTCGACGTGTGCTTTTCGAAGTCGATTTTGCGCAGGTAGCCGCCGTTGGCGCGCATGAAGGCGTCGATCTGGTCCGCGATCACGCCCTTGTAGAAGGCGTCGCGGCCGCCGGTCGCGAGCGTGCTGAGCGTGTTGGCGAGGTCGGGATTCTTGAAGATCTCGCCCTCGGCCGGCGCGCGTCCGTTCGGCGCGTAGGTGGCCAGGAAGGCGCCGGGGAACTTGTCGGCCTGCGCGTTGCGGACGCCGATACCCCAGCCGTAGGCGATGTATTGCGTGACGGGGAAGCCCTCCCGGGCGTAGCGGATCGCGGGGGCGAGCACGTCCTTCATCGGGAGCCGGCCGAACTTGCCGTGCAGCTGGAACCAGCCGTCGACGGCGCCGGGCACGCTGATGGGCAGGAAGCCGCGCGGCGGGATGGTGTCGCGGCCGAGTTTGCCCAGGTCGGCCATCAGCTGCTCGCGGGAGAGCCCGAGGGGTGAGCGGCCGGAGGCGTTGAGGCCGTAGAGTTTTTTATCGGCGGCGCTCCAGACGATGGCGAAGAGGTCTCCGCCCATGCCGTTGCCGGTGGGCTCCATGAGGCCGAGCGTGGCGTTGGCGGCAATGGCGGCGTCGACGGCCGAACCGCCGGCTTTCAATACATCAAGCGCGACCTGCGTGGCCAGCGGGTGCGAGGTGGCGGCCATGCCGTGCTGGGCGATGACCTGGGAGCGGGTGGCGAAGGCGCGGCCGTTGACGCGGTCGGGTTGGGCCGGGAGCGGCAGACAGAGAACGGCCGACAGAAGGCAGAGAGCCGGAATCAGGCGACGGGGGGCAGTCATGCCGGCAGGCTGGCGTCCGGGCCGCGCCGGGTCAACTGGCGACCCGGCGCAATGGCCTTACTTGAATTCTTTGCGCAGCCAGTCCTCGAGCAGCATCTTGTCGTAGAAGAACGCCTGGTCGGAGCCGATGCGCCGGCCGGTGTTCTGGAAATCCAGGTTGGTCAGCGTGCGCGTGCCCTGTTTGACGACCTGGCCGGCGGCATCCGTGACCGCAAAGGTGAGTTCCATGCGGGGAATGTAGATGCCCCGGATGATGCGGACGCGATCCACACTGGAGCCCGGCAGGAAATCGCCCGCCAGGTCGATGTCGGTGAAGGTGACGTGCAGCTTCTGGCCGGCCGCGAGGCTGGCCGGGGCGTTTTCCTGCAGCCAGGTGCGCAGTGCCGCGAGGGCGTTCTGGTCGGTGGAGCCGCCGAGGGAATCACGCACATCGCGGAAATCATCGGGGTTCTGGAACTCGACGGTGATATCGGCGGCGGTGACCCCGTTCGGCGCGGAGGGGGTGGTGCAGCCGGCCAGCAGGAGGCCGGCGGCCAGCAGGGACAGGGTGGAGCGGGTATTCATGGGGGGATGGGACCGCAGGAATCTAGCCAGGTTGCCGCCACCTGCCAGTGGGATTTTCCTTCGGGCAAGCCCGGCAAAACAAAGCCCGCCGGGCCGGGGCCGGGCGGGCGGAGGGGGGAAAGCCGGATGGTTTACTTCGTCTGCCGGAGCGTGATCTCGCCGTTCATGGTGGAGACCTTGATGTCGACACCGCCACCGTTGAGCGTGCCGGTGACGAGCTTGCCACCGGTGATGGGGGGCATCGGGGCGCGTGGCGGGCGCGGGGCGCGCGGGGCGACGGCCGGGGTGGGCGTGTCCTCGCCGGTGCTTTCCTTCACGGCGCGGGCGACCTCGCGCTGCACCTCGCGGGCGACGTCACGCGAGACCTGGACGGCGACGCGGGCGGCGTCGGCAGCCGCGGCGGCCGCGGCGCGGGCAGTCTCCTCATGGCCGTAGCTGTAACTGTAGCCGCCGGACTTGCTGCCCTCGGACTTGGTCTTGAGCGCGTCCTCGGCGAAATCGGTGAGGATGGAGCCGTTGTGGGTGCGCATCCGGATGTTGGCCTTGGTGTCGGCCGGCAGGCGCAGGTCGACCTCGCCGTTCATCGAGGTGATCGAGATGGGTTTCTGCGGGGCCTTGGCGTAGATGGCGCGGACCTCGCCGTTCATGGTGTTGATGACCGCGGAGCCGACGAGGCCCTCGAGCCGCACCTCGCCGTTCATGTTGTTGATCTCGACGTCGCCCTCGACGCCCTGGACGACGAGGTCGCCGCCGGCGTCCGTCTTGAGGTTCAGCGCGATGCGACGGGGCACCGAGATCTTGAAGTCGGCATCGTGGCCGCCCCAGGGATTGTCCCCGGCGAGGCTGAGGGTGACGACGTTGTCCTTCTCGGTCAGCTCGAAGCTGACCTCGTTGTCGAGCCGGCGCAGGGCGCCGGGGCGGGCGGGCTTGGAGTTTTTCTGGTTGAGCGTGGACTCGACCGTGACGGTGTCGCCGTCGACGCCGGTGATGCGGATGTCGGCCCAGGGCACGTCCAGGCTGAGGGTGGCGGGCTTGTCGGGCGCGGAGAGCTTGACGGTGGCGGTGGAGCCTTCGTCTTCGGCGCGCGCCAGCGGGGCGGCGGCCAGGCTCGCGAGGAGCACGAAGCGGAGGAGTTGGGCGGGGATGTTGGTTTTCATGTGAGAAGGGGCTTGGCGGCGGGCTTGAGGGTGGCGGAGGGGGAGGCGGCGGGATTGGCGGGCAGGCGCAGCACGGCGAGGGCGCGGCGCGCGGCGTCGCGGACATTGAGGTCAACCGCCTCATCGCGGGAAAGTTTCTCAAAAACCGGCTCGGCCGCCCGGTCGCGGGCGTCGGTGAGCAACTCGATCATGGCGACCTGCACCAACGGGGCGCGCTCGCGGGGGAGCGCGGAGAGCACGCCGGCGCGGACAAGCGAGTCTTCGGAGTGCTGGGCCAGGGCCTCGACGGCGGTGAGGCGGACGTTGATGGAGGGATCGAAGGCGAGGGCGCCGACGAGGTCGGTGAGCACCTTGCGGTCGGGGGTCTTGAGATCCATCTTGGCCAGCACGGTCTGCAGGCGGTCGCTGGTGGTCTGCTGCTGGAGGAGCGAATAGGTGACAAGTTCGCTCATCGAGTTGACCTGGGCCTTGAGCGCCGCGAGCTCGGCCTTGGCGGCGTCATCGGCGACGACGGCGGGCTTGGCCAGGTAGTGCTGGCCGGCGAACAGGCCGCCGATAAGCAGGGCGAGGGCGAAGGCGAACTGCAGCGCGGGCTGGTCGGGCAGGAGCGCGGCGAAGAAGCGGTCGATCCGGCCGCGGGCGAGGGCAAACGGGCTCGGGGCGTCGGCCTCGCGCTGGTGCGTCTCGAGCATGGCGTAGAAGTTCTCGCGCAGGCGCGGGCTGGGCTCGGCGGCGGGGAGGCTGTCGAGCTTGCGGGTCATTTCCTGGAGGGCGGCCCACTCGCGCTGGCAGGCGGGGCAGTTGGCGAGGTGGGCGCGGAGCTGGGCGGACTCGTCGGCGGGCAGCGAGCCGTCCTGGTAATCGATGAAGTTGTCCTGGACGCGTTGGCAGTTCATGGGAGGTCCTCGGTGGTGTGGTGAGGGCGGTCAGGCCGCCTTTTCCTTGCGGATCTTAAAATAGACTTCGCGCAGCTCCTTGAGCGCGCGGTGGGCGCGGACTTTCACGGCGCCGACAGAGCAGTCGAGGAGCTTGGCGATCTCCTTGTGCTCGAGGTGCTGGAGGCGCGAGAGCACGAGGACATCGCGGTGTTCGAGCGGCAGGCGGGCGAGGGCGGTGCGGAGCAGCACGACGTCCTCGGCGGTGGCGGCCTGGTCGGAGGGCTGGGGGCCGGCGTCGGGCTGCTCGAGCAGGTCGACGGGGTCGGTGGGCGTGGGGGTGGAAGCGTGCTTGCGGAAGTGGTCGGCGGCGACCTTGCGGGCGAGGTGGTAGATCCAGGCGGAGAACTTGCCCTCGTCGCGGTAGGTGTGCCGGTATTTGAGGATGCGGTAGAAGACGATCTGCACCAGGTCCTCGCCCACCGACGGCTGGTTGGTCAGGCGCACGAAGAAGCCGTAGAGCGGCTTGTGGTAGCGCTCGAAGAGGTCGCCCAGCCGGCGGATCTCGCCCGCGCGGACGGCTATCATGAGTTCATGGTCGGACGTGGCTTCCACGGCGACGGGCAGGCTAGCGGCGGCAGGCCGGGAGGGAACTCGGAATTGGGTGATGGGGGCGAGAGTCATGAAGAGTGGTCATAAAGGTGTGCGGCGGGTAATACCGTCCGGCCGCCGAAAGGTTACGGGGTTTCTGGAAATGGGCTGGCGCGCGGCCCGGCCCGGGGGCTAGCCTTAATGCATGAACCGCCGTGATTTCCTCCTCCGATCCGGTGCGGCCGTCTCGCTGAGCCTGCTCGCGAAAGGCCCGCTCTCCGCCCAGACCCCGGTGCCTGCCGCCCCCGCGACCCCCGTTCCGATCCAGCCGCCGCCGCTGGTTACGGAGTTCCGTCCGCTGCGGCGCAATGTCGGTCTCTTCACGGGCCGCGGCGGTAGCATCGGCTGGCTGGCCAGCCCGGATGCGCTGGTGGCGGTGGACACGCAGTTCCCGGACTCGGCGGCGATTTTCCTGAAGGACATGCCGGGTCGCGCCGGGCGCACCCTCGATGCCGTGATCAACACGCACCACCACGGCGACCATACCGGCGGCAACGGTGTCTTCCGGCCGGCGACCAAGACCATCGTGGCCCACGCCAACGTGCCGGCGCTGATGCGCGCCGCGGCGGCCCGCGGCCCAAAACCGCCGTCCGAGGCGGAACTCCTGCCCATGCTGCCGGACCTTGGTTTCACCGAGGGCTATCGCCAGGGCTTTGGTGACGAGACGATCAGTGCCCGGTATCTGGGGGCGGCGCACACCAAGGGCGACATTGTCACGCTTTTCGAGCAGGCGAACGTCGTGCACCTGGGCGACTTGCTGTTCAACCGCCTCTATCCCGTCATCGACCGGCCGGGCGGGGCGAACATTCGCAACTGGGTGACCGTGCTGGAGAAAATAGCGGCGGAATATCCGAAGGATGCGATCTACGTTTGCGGTCACGGCCAGGCGAAGTTCGGCGTCACGTGCGCCACGCCCGACCTGCTCGTGTTCCGCGACTACCTGTCGGCGCTGCTGGCGCACGTCGAGGGCGAGATCAAGTCCGGCAAGCCCAAGGAGGAGATCGTGAAGCTGGAGAACCTTGCGGGCTTCCCCGATTTCCACGTGCCGCCCGGCCGCGGCAACCGCCTGCCGTCGAACCTGGCGGTCGCCTACGACGAGCTGACCGGCGCCTGAGCGGCCGGATTTCCAAATCCCCATGGCAATCCAGCAGCTCAACGAGGAACAGATCCGCACGTGGACGCGGGCCCAGAAGGACGAGTGGTGGTTTAAAAATGTCTATCGCGGCGACATGCCGCAGCTCACGTGGAGTTCGGGCCTTTCCGGATTCTTCCTCGGCGGCATCCTTTCGGCAACGGCTCTCTACATCGGCGCCAAGACGGGCATCACCATCGGCGTCGGCCTGACATCGGTGATCCTGGCGTTCGCGCTCTTCAAGATGCTGAACCGTGTCGGCGTGGGGCGGGACATTTCCATCCTCGAGAACAACTGCACGCAGTCGATCGCCTCGGCGGCCGGTTACATGATCATGCCGCTCATCGGCATCATGCCGGCCTACATGCTCGTCACCGACCGGCTCATCCCGTGGTGGCAGATGATGGCTTGGAACTGCGTGATGTCGCTGTTGGGCGTGCTTTTCGCGTTTCCGCTGAAGCGCCGCTTCATCAACGAGGACCAGATGCCCTTCCCCGAGGGCCGCGCCAGCGGCGTCGTGCTCGACACGCTTTACGAGACCGGCAGCGACAAGGGCATGGTGCAGGCGCGCGTGCTGACCATCACGGCGGCGATCGCGGCGACGGTGCAGTTTCTCGTCAGCGACGGCCTGCAGCGGCTCCTGCAGTTCAAGCTCTTCAGTTTCGACAAGTGGTTCGGCTGGACCAGCCCGTGGCAGCTGCGCGAGCGGTTCGACGATTATTATTATGTGTGGGCGGTGAAGGCCCAGGCCTGGATCCCCAAGATCATGGGCACCGACATTCGCGCCCTCGGGTTGCGCATCGGGATTGATGGCGCGATGGTCGGCGTCGGCGGGCTCATGGGCATCCGCATGGCGTCGAGCGTGCTGCTCGGCACGATCGTGAACTTCGCGCTGCTCGCGCCATGGATGATCCAGCGCGGCGACATCGCCCCGCGCCTGACCGCGGCGGGCAGGACGGTGGCCGTCAGCCGCGGCGAGATCGTGACCCAATGGTCGATCTGGTGGAGCGTGACCATGATGGTGGTCGGCTCGCTGGTCGCGTTGCTGGCCAAGCCCGAGATCTTCACCGGCGCCTGGCGCGCGGTGTTCGGCCGCAAGAAGGAGGCACCGGTGGCGGCCGGCACCGACGTGCTGCGCGACATCGAGCTGCCGCTGTGGGTTTCCTTCTGGGGCATCCCGCTGCTGAGCGTTGTCGGTGTCTGGCTGACGCACTGGTTCTTCGGCGTGCCGTGGTTCCTGGCGTTTGTGGCCGTGCCGATGACCTTCCTCCTCACCATCATCTGCACCAATTCCATGGCGCTCACCTCGTGGACGTCGACCAGCACCATGGCGAAGATCACGCAGTTTACGCTCGGCGCCATCGACCGCAGCAACCCGGCGACGAACCTCATGTGCGGCGGCATGACGAGCGAGGTGGCGCTGAACGGCGCGAACCTGCTCTCCGACATCAAGCCCGGCTACATGCTCGGCGCCAAGCCGCGGCAGCAGGCGGTCGGCCACTGCATCGGCATCCTGGCCGGGGCGCTCGCCTCGACGCCGCTGTTTTTCCTGCTTTTCCTGCCGGTGGGAGCCGACGGCACGCGCTCGACGGCCTCGTTGCTGACGGATGCGTTTCCCTTTCCCAAGGCGCTCGAATGGAAGGGCGTGTCGGACCTCGTGGCGTCGGGCCTGAAGAACCTGCCGGCTTCCGCGCTGTGGGCCATGGGCACGGCGACCGTGCTGGCGATCATCATCGAGGTGCTGCGCATCCGGACGCGCGGGCGGTTTCCGCTTTCGTCGGTCGGCATCGGCCTGGGTGTGGTCCTGCCGCCGGATGCGTGCTTCATGATGTTCCTCGGGGCGTTCGGCTTCTGGTTCCTCGGGCGGCGCAACCCGACGCCCGGCACCAAGGGGCACACGCTGTGGGTCGAGTGCTGCGAACCGATCTGTGCCGGACTCATTTCCGGCGCCGCGCTGGTCGGCATCGGCAACGCGATCGTGAACGCGCTGCTGAACTGAGGCTTGGGGAAGTCCGTTCCGGCGGCTTGCTTTCGCGCCGCGATGTGGCACGTTCCCGCTCCCACGTTCTTTGACGGTGTGCTCAACACATCGGATCAGCCGGTTACTTTCCCTTTTGGGGGTGTTCTGGATTCGACCCTAGGTTAGAGCGCGCAGCTGCCTGTCGAGAGCCGAAGGCCTCTCGTAAATCCCCCTTCGAACAAAACAAACGGCAACAACGAAGAAATGCTAATGGCCGCCTAAGTGCGGTCACGTTTTCACCCTGACTCCTGCTAGGGGATGAAAACGTCGACAGCAGGAATAGCGGTGAGGGCCGTCATGACCTCGCCGCCGTATCTTCAACCATGGCTGGCCGAGAAGGAAGCGCGCGTCCACGCGTCCTTTGAGGCGAGATCCAAACCGACGCTACACCGGTAGATGCTGCACGTGAAGGCCCGGGGCACAGGGGTTCAACTCCCCTCACCTCCACCATTTCGCCGGCTACTCCCAAAGGCTTAAAAGCCCGGGAGTGGCCCGGCATCCGTTGACGGCGGCGATCGGCGGCGGTTTACTGTCCGCCGATCAACCCCCGCGGCGGCCGGCGTGCCGCCAAAGCCCCATGTCCACCGTCGCCACCCCGCCCCCGCAAAAACCGGCCGATGACGGCAAGTCCGTCATCGACATGTCGAAGATGAACGAGGGCCAGCGCGCCGCCCTCCAGGTCACCGAGGCGGCCCGCGAGTCGCACGATGACATCAGCTTTGTCGCTGGCATGTTCATGGGCCGCTGGAAACCGGAGAAGCTTTATCCGCTCACGGACATCGACGCGGAGGAGAAGCCCCGGGCCGACAAATTCCTCGCCGACCTCGCGACCTTCCTGCGGGAAAAAGTCGATGCCGACCTGATCGACCGCACAGGGGAGATCCCCGACGAGGTGCAGGCCGGGTTCCGCCGCCTGGGCGCCTACGGCATCAAGGTCCCGCAGAAATACGGCGGCCTCGGTTTCTCGCAGACGACCTATTGCCGGGCCTGCCTCCTCATGGCCAGCCACTGCGGCAACACCTTTGCCCACCTCTCCGTGCACCAGTCCATCGGCGTGGCGCAGCCGATCCTTCTGTTCGGCACCGAGGAGCAGAAGGTGAAATTCCTCCCGCGCTCGGCGGCGGGCGAGCTGGCGGCGTTTGCGCTCACCGAGAAGGGCGTCGGCTCCGACCCCGCGCGTCTCACGACGGAGGCGAAGCCGGACGGCGACGATTTCATTCTCAACGGTGAGAAGCTGTGGTGCTCGAACGGCACCCGGGCGGGCCTGCTCATCGTCGCCTGCAAGACGCCGCCGAAGCTGGTGGACGGCAAGCCGCGCACACAGATCACCACCTTTGTCGTCGAGGCGAAGTCGCCCGGCATCGAGGTCGTGCACCGCAGCCAGTTCATGGGCCTGCATGCGCTCTACAACGGCGTCATCCGCTTCACCAACGTCCGCGTGCCGCGGGCCAACGTGATCGGCGGCGAGGGCCGCGGCCTGAAGGTTGCCCTCAGCACGCTCAACTCGGGCCGCCTGTCGATCCCCGCGTCGTCGATCGGCGTCGCCAAGCGCGCCGTGCAGATCGCCCGCGAGTGGGGCAAGGAGCGCATTCAGTGGGGCGTGCCCGTCGGCCAGCACGCCGCCGTGGCGGAGAAGATCCGCCGGATCGCCGCGCACGCTTTCGCCATGGAGGCCATGCTCATCACCACGTCGCGCCTGGTGGACCGTGACAAGAAAGCCGACATCCGCCTCGAGGCCTCGATGTGCAAGATGTGGGGCACCGAGAAGGCCTGGATGTGCCTCGACGAGCTGATGCAGCTGCGCGGCGGGCGCGGCTACGAGAATGTCGAGTCGCTCAAGGCCCGCGGTGAGAAACCCTATCCGGTCGAGCGCATGATGCGCGACAACCGCGTCTCGATGATCTTCGAGGGTTCGTCCGAGATCATGCGGCTCTTCATCATGCGCGAGGCGCTCGACCCGCACCTCAAGGTGGCCGGCATCGCCCTGAACTCCGAGCGCCCGTGGGGCGAGCGCATCAAGAGCGCATTCGCCGCCGCCGGGTTTTACGCCTGGTGGTATCCGCGGCAGTGGCTGCCCATTGGCGGCGGTGCGCCGGCGGGCATGCATCCGCGGCTGGCCGGTCACATGAACGGCGTCGGCGGGCTGAGCCGCCGGCTGGCCCGCACGCTGTTCCACCAGATGGTGAAGTTCGGCCCCAAGCTGGAGAAACGCCAGGTGCTGCTCGGCCGCATGGCCGACATCGGTGCCGACCTCTTCGCCATCGCGGCGAGCTGCATCTTCGCGCAGAAACTCATCAACGACGGCCAGCCCGCCGACCGCGTGCTGGTGCTGGTGGACGACTTCCACGCCCAGGCGATGCTGCGCATCGACCAGAGCTTCCTCGGCATCGGCAATAACGCCGACCAGCACGGCTATGACCTCGCCCAACAGGTGATCAACGGCGACCACCAGTGGGTCGAACAGGGGATTGTATAATCCGCCGGCCGGGCGCGAAAAATAGGTGGCATAACCGGCCGGGAGGCATTTCCTCCGGGGCGTGCGCGGTTTCCTGATATTATGCCTGGGGTGGATGCTGACGGGGTGCGTCGCGGTTGACCCGCAGGCGGATGCATCGCCCCTGCCGGCGGATGATTTCGAGCGCCAGCCGGATTTGGACGAGCGCATCGAGGCGGCCCGTTTCGACCGAAAGCTGATGGCGCAGGCAATTTTTCACGAGACCAACCGGGTGCGGTTGAAACTGGGGCTGCCCGTGTTCCGGAGCCTGCCCAAACTAGATGAGGCGGCGGACCTGGAGGCGGCGGTGGGCAAGGTTTACCAGCCGCCCAGCCACACGAATCCCTTCCCGATGATCGGGACGCCGTTCCAGCGGGTGCAATATGTCGGCCTCAAAATCGACCAAGTGGCGGAGAACATCGCCCTGCTTTCGATCTACGAGACCAATGCGGGTGTCGGCATGGTGATTCGCGAGGGGAGGAGGCACTTCCTGGATCCGGAGACGCACGCGGAGCTGCAGCGCGCCACCTACCGGTGGTTTGCGCGGGAGGTCGTGCGAAACTGGATGGAGTCGCCCGGCCACCGGGCCAATATCGTCAACCCGTCGCTCGCCTACCTTGGCTGCAGTGTGCAGCCCTCGGTCAGCCTCATCGGCGCAGACCAGCTTTTTTGCGTGCAGGTGTTTTTCACCCCGGCGAAGTGAGCGAGGCGCGGTAGCTCGCCACGACCGGCAGGTCGGCGGGGGCGAGATCGTAGTCCGTCAGTTCGTCGGCCCGGACCCACGCCAGCGCCACGTGCTCGTGCGGATGCGGCCGGGGCGAATCCTTGGCCAGCACGCAGACGAAAGGAATCATCTCGATGACAACCCGGGTGTAGTCGTAAGGGAAACGCGGCAGCGCGCGCGTGATGATCACCGTGCAACCGAGTTCCTCGCGGATCTCGCGGATGATGGCGGCGGCCGGTTCCTCGCCGGGTTCCACCTTTCCGCCGGCGAACTCCCACTTGAGCGGCAGGTGCTTGCCGACTGGGCGCTGCGCCAGGAGCAGGCGGCCCTCGTGCTCGATCACGGCGCAGACGACGGGAATGGGCGGGGTGGCGGGCACGCCCAGACAGAACACACGGAAGAATGCGGGCGACAAGGCATTATGTTTTCCCGCAACTTTCCCGCAACTGCCGGGTTTTTTATGTATGAAAACTTTCCTCAAAGTCCTCCTGATGGCGGCCATCCTCATCATCGCCATCAAGTTCAGTCCCGTGATCTTTATCGGTGCCATCGCCGGCCTGGTCGTGGCAGGGATTCTCGGGGTGGTCGGGATCTCCCTGGTCGCGGCCCTGCTCGCCGTCCTGGTGGCTCTCGCGGTCGCCCTTTCGCCGATCTGGATCCCGGTGCTGGTCATCATGGGCCTGGTCAGCCTCTTCCGGAAAACCGAGGAACGCACGCCGCCGCCGATGATGGCGGCCTGAGTTTCTGCGAAACCGATCCCTGGCGGCGCCTGCAACGGCGCCGCTTTTTTGTGTCCGGCCACTTGCCATGGACGGACCCCGCTGCCTCACTCCGCGGATGCCCAAGCCGGCCGGCCCATCCAACCCCTTTGTCTCGCGCATCAGCCTCGTGGGGCGCAGCACCGGGCTGGTGAAAAACCTGACGGGCTTCCGGAAACAGCACCACACGGTGCCGGATGCGGTGAACGCGGCGACCATGGCGTTTCTCGGCAAGCTGTGCGCCAGCGAGCTGGCGGAGGAGGCCGAGGGCTTTTTCCAGCGCAGCAAGGCGGCCTTCGCCTACAAGCGCACCGACCTGACCCTGGACGTGACCAGCCCGACGGCCGTGTTGACGGCGAAGGACTTCACGCTGGAGCTGGCCTACGCGCTGGAGAAAACGAATGCCGCCGGCTTCGAGGTGACCCGCACGCTGCACAGTCTGCGCGAAGGCGGCTCTGTGGCGCGGCCGGAATTCAACGAGCTCTTTGCCGCGATGTTCACCGGCATGGTCTTCGGGCTGGCGAAGGGCGTGAAGGTCGAGGCGGTGATCGACGCGGTCGAGGCCCGCGGCGGCGAGGACGGCCTCGCGGTCAGTTATCCTTCGGATTGCCGGCATTGCGTGCTCCTTGTGGACGGTGTGTCGGCGGAAGTCATCTGCGACGGCGCGACCCTGGAAATGCGTTTTCCGAAACCGGGCTCGCCGGCCGAGCTGGTCGAGGCGTTCGCCGCGGTGCGGTCGGCCTTTGCGCTGACGAAGAACCGCGTGCTGGCGGGGTTGCTATAAAAAAAGGCGGCCCGCGCGGGCCGCCTTGGAATAGAAACGCAAGCGAAGGCTTACTTGATCATGTCGGCCACGAAGGCGCGCTCCTCGACGAGCTCCTTGTTCGTCGCGGCGATCTTCGACTTGGCGAAGTCGTCCATCGCGTAGCCGGTGATGACCTCGTAGCTGCCGGGGGTAGTCGTGCGCACGGGCATGCCGGCCCAGACGTTGGCGTCGAAGCCGTAGAGGCCGTTCGACTTCACGGCGATCGAATGGATGGCGCCGGGGGTCACGAGGCTGCGGACGTGGTCGACGAGGGCGTTGGCGGCCGAGGCTGCGGACGAGAGGCCGCGGGCGGCGATGATGGCCGCACCGCGCTTGCCGACGGTCTCGCAGAACGGGCCCTGCAGCCAGGCGTCGTCATTGATGACCTTGGCGGCCGGCTGTCCGTTGATGGTGGCGTGGCCGTAGGCCGGGAACATGGTCGGGCTGTGGTTGCCGTAGATGAAGATGTCCTTCACGGCGGTGAGATCGACGCCGGCCTTCTTGGCGAGCTGGGTCTGCGCGCGGTTCTGGTCGAGGCGCACCATCGCGGTGAAACGCTCGGCCGGGAGGCGCTTGGCCTGCGATGCGGCGATCATGCAGTTCGTGTTGGCGGGATTGCCCACGACGGCGACGCGCGCATCCGCGGCGGCGACGGCGTCGATGATCTGGCCCTGGCCGATGAAGATCTTGCCGTTGTCCTTGAGGAGATCGGCGCGCTCCATGCCCGGGCCGCGCGGCTTGGCGCCGATGAGCAGGCACCAGTTGGCGTCCTTGAAGCCGACGGCGGCGTCCGAGGTCTGGACAATGCCCTTGAGCAGCGGGAAGGCGCAGTCATCGAGCTCCATCGCGACGCCCTCGAGCGCCTTCAGGGCCTTCTCGATGGGAGCCTCGATCAGCTGGAGGATGACCGGCTGGTCGGGGCCGAACATCGCGCCGGAGGCGATGCGGAAAAGGAGCGAGTAACCGATCTGGCCGGCGGCGCCGGTGACTGCGACACGGATGGGGGTTTTCATAGAAGCGGGGATGTTAAGCGGCGGGGCGGCGCGAATCCACGTGAATTTTCCTTCAGGTCGTGAAATCAGCCGTGGTTTTGGCGGCGAAAGCCGGGCTGCTGGCGGGGTTTATTTGAAACGGGGGGCGAGGGCGGCGTGGATTTCGCGCACCAGGGCCTCGGTGGTCGGCCAGTCGATACAGCCATCCGTGATGGAAACACCATATTTCAGCTGCGCGATGGGCTGGGGGAAGGGCTGGTTGCCGGCGCCGAGGTTGCTCTCGATCATCGCGCCCATGATGGACTGGTTGCCGGTGGCGATCTGCGCGAGCAGCTGGCGCATGACTTCGGGCTGCAGCTCGGGTTTTTTTGCGGAGTTGTCGTGTGAGCAATCCACCAGGATGGACTTCATCAGGCCCGCCTTGGCGAGCAGCTGCTCGGTCTGCGCGATGTGGGCCGGCGAGTAATTGGGGCCGGCGGCGCCGCCGCGAAGCACGATGTGGCAGTCGGGATTGCCGCGGGTCACGATGGCCGAGGCCGAGCCGTCGAGGTTGATGCCGAGGAAGGTCTGGGACTGGGCGGCGGCCTTGATGGCGTTGGTCGCGGAGCCGATCGAGCCGTCCGTGCCGTTCTTGAAGCCGAGCGGCATCGAGAGGCCGGAGGCCATCTGCCGGTGGGTCTGAGACTCCGTCGTGCGAGCGCCGATGGCGGACCAGCAGATCAGGTCGGCGATGTATTGCGGCGTGATGGGGTCGAGCAGCTCGGTGGCCGTGGGCAGGCCGAGGTCGAGCACATCGCGCAGGAAGGTGCGGGCGAGGCGCAGGCCGGTGGCGATGTCGTGCGAGCCGTCCAGGTGCGGGTCCATCACCAGGCCCTTCCAACCGACGGTCGTGCGGGGTTTTTCGAAATAGACGCGCATGACGATCATCACGCGGTCGTTCACCTCGCGGGCGAGCGCAGCTAGGCGACGGGCGTAGTCGCGGCCGGCCGCGAGGTCATGAATGGAGCACGGCCCGATGATCAGCAGGAAGCGCCGATCATCGGTGAAAATGAGCCGGTGAATTTCACGCCGGGTGCGGGCGACGAATTCGGCCTGGGCCTCGGTCTTGGGCAATTCCGCGAGCAATGCGGCGGGTGAGGGCAAGGCGCGGGTCTCGACGACATTGATGTCGGAAGTCTTCTGCATGAAGGGCCAGCTTGGGGGGCCCGGGCGGCGAGGATCAAGTCCTTGCTGTGTGCTACGAATTTGGGCAAAGAAAAGGCCGGTCGCCTACCCCTAAGCGACCGGCCATTGCTTTCTTAGTTACCCCAAAACTCCCCGCTAGGCGGGGAGAAGTGTTAGTTGACTGTCATATATCTACCTCGTTCCATCCGTTCGTCAACCAGAAGATCATAAGATTCTTAAATTCTGTGCTAAATCAATACAATACAGCTTTTTAACCTAAAATCCGCAGTTGAGGTGTGACGAGGAGGGAGGAAGCCGTTGAGGTGTTGGGGCATGGAAACAAACCATAAGGTGGCGGCGGTTCACCCGGTGGGTGAAGGGCAATTCACGTTCCCGACGGCGGGTGGGCGGGTGCGCTTGGCGGTGACGGACGACGCCTTGACGCCCTATGGGGGGCTGGTGCCGTGGGCGGCCTTCACCAAGCATTTGGGCATCGCCGAGGGGTTGGCGGAGGCCTGCCCGGTGCGGCGCACCAGCCCGAACGCGGCGCCGGTCTACGACGTGATCCAGTCGTTCATGCTGACGGCGCTGACCGACGGGCGGCGGTTCTCGCACATCGAGCGGTTGCGGGAGGATCCGACCATTCCGGAGTTGTTCGGGATGGAGGCGGTGGTGGGCGACGACACGGTGCGACGGTTCTTCGCCTCGGTCGATCCGGCGCTGGGGGCCGAGTGGATCGCCCAGCAGGCCCGGCCGCTGTGGGGGGCGTTGCCGGGGCAGACGATCCTGGACTGGGACTCGACGGTGCAGCCGAAGTATGGGCACCAGGAGGGCGCGGCCCTGGGCTACAATCCGACCAAACCGGGTCGGCGCAGTTTCCATCCGCTGTTGGCGGTGGTGGCGCGCACGCGGTTGTGTCCGGCCTACCGGTTCCGCTCGGGCGACACGGTCACGGCGACGCAGTGGCAACAGGCGATGGAGGACGCGCAGCGCTGGCTCGGTGGGCACCGGGTCTGGCTCAATCGCGGGGATCTCGGCTTGGGGCACGACGGGATCATGGCCTGGCACGAGGCGCAGGCCGGAAGGCCCAAGTATCTGTTCAAACTGAAGCTGACGCGCGGGGTGCGCGCCGCCCTGCACGCGGTGCCGGTGGCGCGCTGGCAGGGACCGGCGCAACGGGGTGCCTGGCAGGTCGCCGACGGCACGCTCCAGCTCCACGGCTGGGCCGGCCCGCGCCGGGTCGTCTTCGCCCGCTGTCTGCAAGGCGAGATGCCCGGGCCGGAGTGCGGGGAGTTTTGGGACCAGACCAAGCACGAGTTCGCGGTCTACGTCACCAACCTCGGGGCGGACTACAACCCCTGGCAGATCCAGCAGCTCTACCGGGACCGGGCCGACACCGAAAACGTCTTCGACGAACTGAAGAACCAGTGGGGGTTCAGCGGTTTTTGCGCGAAAAAACGCGCCACCACCGAGCTGGCCGCCCGGTTGCTGCTCCTGGTCTATAATCTCTGGGTGCTGTTCGTGCGCTTCATCGTGCCACACCAACACACCGAGGCCAAACGCGGCCGCCGGTGGTTCCTGCTCATCGCCGCCCGCCTGGTCCAGTCCGGCCGCCAGAAGGAGGTGCAGATCTCCGTGCGCGGCGGCTGGGCCGAGCAACTCAAAGACGGCTACCTGCGACTCCACGACTGGATCAAAACAACTGCGCCGCAGTTGAAAACGGTCCCGCCACTCCCCGCGTAAAAGCCCCGACCTTATCCGAAAATCCGACCCTCAACTGCGGAATTTAGGTTTAAGACAATATATTTTATGAATTCTGAGAAAATGCGCAGCTCCCAATACCGCCCCGGTGCCTTGCTCAGGGTCACGGGAGAGGACGCATTCACCTTTTTGCAGGGGCAATTCACCAATGAATTGCGACAGCCGCAGGGCAGCGCGACCTACGGGCTCTGGTTAAATCAGAAGGGGAAAGTCGTCGCTGACAGCCAGGTGCTGAGAATTTCTGAAAACGAATTCCTCATCTGCAGTGAATATTCGCCGGCCGCGGTCATTCGGCAACGGCTCGAGGAATACATTGTTGCCGACGATGTGGTGCTGACGGACGAAACCGCGACCAGTTATGCGCTCACGCTTTGGGGGACCGGCGGCAAGGAGGCCATCGGCCGGTTGCTGGCTGAGACTCCGGCGCCGGGCCGATTTGTCGGAAGCCATGACCTGATTGTTTTTCGCGGGCGCCGTCTGCCGGGCGACAGCTGGGAGATTTTTGGTCCCGAAAAGGCGGTCACGGAAATCCGCGGACAGCTGCTCGCGGGCGGTGCCGTGGAAGGCAGTCCGGCCGAGATGGAATTTGACCGGATCACAGCGGGCATCCCCTTCGTGCCGGCGGACGTTGGTCCGGGTGACCTGCCCAACGAGGGCGGACTGGAGGACGTGGCGATCTCCTACACCAAGGGCTGCTATCTCGGACAGGAGGTCATGTCGCGTTTGAAGAATCTGGGCCAGGTGCGACGCCGGCTGCAAGTCGTGCGCGGGCGCGGCACGCCGCCCGCTCCACTGGCCGCGCTTTATCAGGGTGAGAAAAAGATCGGCGAGGTCCGCTCGGTGGGCACAAGGGCCGGTGAATTTGTCGCGTTGGCCATGGTGTCGCTGGTTAATCTCACCCCGACGGCCGGGATCAGCCTCGAGCCGGCCGGCCCGGTGGTCATGACGCTGGACGCCCATGGATGAGCTGGCCCAGTTGACCAAGCTTTGCGGCGGCCTCGGTGCGACGCCGGCGCAGGCGGAGGCCATGGCGCGGCAACTGATCAAACGGGCCGATCAGCTCGTCGTCGAACGTGGCCACACCCGCGAGGAAGTCATGGCCTATTTGTTGCGACTGGTGGTGCAGGGTCGCAGCGGGGAGGTGCCGAAGGAATTTCAACCACCCGCGTCCGGCGCGAAGCCGGGTCAGAACAAGCCGGACAGTTCCGCAAAGTAGGCGTCAACCCAGCGGTGGGCGCCGAAGAAATAAACCAGGGCGGCCACGCCGAGCATGGGGCCGAAGGGCACGTGCACGCCGAGCCCGAGCTCGGCCGGCTGGCCCTCGGGAGTTTCAGCGGGCGGGGCGACCGGGGAAGCCCGGCCGGTGATCTTTTGCCAGAGCAGGGCGGCGATGAACCAGGCGCAGCCGAGCATGGCGCCGCCGAACATGCCGAAGACCGCGCCCTTCCAGCCCACGAAGGCGCCGAGGGCCCCGAGGAACTTCACGTCGCCGAAGCCCATCGCCTCCTTCTTCAGGATCGCCTCGGCCCAGAGTGCGATCCACAGCACGAGGGCGGAACCGACGCACAGGCCGAGCACCGCGTCACGTCCGGCGCGCAGGCTCGCGATGGCGAAGAACTCGTGGCCCTGTCCATGGAGCGAGGGCAGGAGCAGCGACAGCATCAACCCGGCGGCGGCACCGCCGACCGTGAAGACGTCCGGTATGATCATGTGGTCGAGGTCGATGAACAGCGCGCAGATCACTATGGCGCACAGCAGCATCCCGGCGACCGCCTTGCCGGCGGGAAACATCAGCCAGCAGGCGAGAAACAGCAGCGCGGTCAGCAGCTCGATCGCCGGATACCGGACGCTGAACGGCCGGCCGCAGCACCGCGCGCGGCCGCGCAGCAGCAGCCAGCTGAGCACCGGGATGTTGTCATGCCAGGCGATCCGTTTGCCGCAGCCGCAGTGCGAGGGCGGCGAGATCACCGATTCTTCCTTCGGGATGCGGTAGATGCAGACATTGAGGAAGCTGCCGACGCACGCACCGACCACGGCGACGAACAGCGGGTAGAACCACGGGAAGGATACGGCGACTTCCTGGAAAGCATCCATGGTCAGGCGGGGTTGAGCGCGGCACGGGCCGCGGCTTGCATGACCGGCACCGGCACGGTCGCGCCGGTCCAGATTCCGAGGGAGCGCGCGCCCTGGTGGATCAGCATGGAAAGGCCGTTCGCGTGCGGCAGGCCGAGCTCAGCGGCCTGGCGGAGGAGGGCGGTCTGGGCCGGACGATAGATCATGTCGTAGACGCGGGCCGGGGTGGGGATTTTCTTCAGGTCGATGGGGGCCGCGTCCGCAGGCGAGAGGCCGAGGGACGTGGCGTTGATGACGGTGGCGCCGGCCGGCAAACCGGGCGGCGGGCTGGCCAGATCGAAACCGTGGATGGCCGTCGTGTCGGCAAACAGCTGGAGGCTCAGCAACAGGTCGTCGAGGGTGGCCTTCGTGCGATTGCCGATCCAGAGCGAGGCGCAGCGCGCGCGCAGACACTCGACGGCGGCGCCGCGGGCGGCCCCGCCCGCACCGAGGAGGACGACGTGGGCGCCGGCCAGATCCAGTGCAAATTGCTCCGCCAGCGCCGTGGCCAGGCCGTAGCCGTCGGTGTTGGCGCCGCGCCAGCCGGCCTCGACGCGGCTGAGCGTGTTGGCGGCGCCGGCCGCGCGCACAAAGGCGTCGGCGCCGGCCAGACCTTCCACGACCAGCGACTTGTGCGGCACGGTCAGGTTGAGGCCGTGAAACTGGTTCTTGTGGAAAAGCGAAAGCGCGCGTGGCAGCTCCGCCGGGGCGATGTCGAACTTGAAGTAGCGCCAGCCGGCGAACTTGGGCTCCGCCTTGGCCATTTCGGCGAGCGCGGCGTTGTGGATCGCCGGGCTGAGCGAGTGGGCGACCGGCCGGCCGATGACCGCGAGGGCGGTGCCGGCAAAGGACCAGGTGTCCAGGTCGGCCAGGGTGTGGATGGATTCGGCAACGGCGCTCATCAAGCGGCGGCAGCAAAGCCCGTTTCGCCGGCGAGAACGAGCCCGATTTTGTTTTGCGTGAAAAGGTGGAACCCGGCCTCCGGACGGGTTGGCTGGGACGTCCGCAAACGACCTTGGCTTAGAGTTCATTTCACAGCCATCCCATAGGATTGGCTAAAATTTAAGTTTTTTGAGCATGCTGTTGAGGGCATCTGGATCAAATGCGGCGGGATCGTAGGGCTCGCCAAGCCACTCCAGCAGTTCCTGATGGTCGCGGTGTTTGGGATGGGCGATAGCTTCGAGTAGGTTGTAGTAGCCGGGAACGCCTCCGCAGTCCTCAGGGGGACCGGCGCGGGCGCCAGCCAGACAAGTGACGGTTTTGGACGGAGCGCCCGGCAGGATTTTTTCGACAAAGACTTCGTGCTCCCAACTGTCACCGAAGTCATACTCGTAGATCAGCCAGTCCTCGGGAGCGTGGAGCAGGTCGCAGAGTCGAAACTTCTTTTCCTCATGGTTCTGCGAGTCTGAGCCGAAAATCTCCGCGAACGCATCCTTGGGGGGATTGGACTGATAGGAGTCCTCCCCGAGGCGGAAGGCGTGCAGGTGAGAGTTGGTCCAGCCAAAGGCCAGTTGCAGCACGGTGTGGAGCTTGGGCAGTTTGATCGTGGCGGGGACCAGCAGGCGGCGCCAGATGGCCGGCTTGATGTCGAGCAGGGTGACCTTTAACTGCAGTTGGACGCCGGTGGGGTCGAGCTTGGCGCGTGCTTTGGCCATGGGCGGGGAAAGGTGGCTCGGCTGCCTCAGTGTTACCTGCCACTGGGCAGGGTGTGAAAAAGAAAACAACAAAACAACCGAGCCGCCGCCACGTTACCGTGCTGCGGCAGCTCGTCGAACTGATTCCGCCGCATTTGGTGCCAAAGCTGGCGAGAGAAACCGGCGCCGACCGCCAGGCCCGCACGTTCAGTGCGTGGAGTCACGTGGTGACGATGCTCTACACCCAGGTCAGCCACGCGCTGGGCTTGAACGATGTGTGCGACGCCCTGCGACTCCAAGTCAGCGCACTGTGGGCGGTGCGCGGGGCCACGCCTCCGGCGCGGAACACGCTCAGTCACGCCAACAAAACCCGCGCCTGCGCGCTGAGTGAAAAACTCTTCTGGGCGATGCTGGCGCACCTGCAATCCTTGCATCGCGGCTTCGCTCGCGGAGGCGAGAGGGGCCTGAGCTGGCGCTTCCGCCGGGCGATCCATGTGGTGGATGCGACGACGATCCAGTTGGTCGCTTCGTGCATGGACTGGGCGAAGCACCGGCGGCGCAAGGCGGCGGCGAAGTGCCATCTGCGAATCGACCTGCAGAGCTTCCTGCCCCGCTTCGCCATCGTCGATCCCGCCCGGGAGCACGACAGCACGCGGGCTGCCGAGATGTGCGCCGGCCTGCAGGCCGGCGAGATCGTGCTCTTCGACAAGGCCTATCTGCACTTTGCCCATCTGTGGTCGCTGGCCGAGCGCGGAGTCCACTTTGTCACCCGGGCCAAGGATAACCTGGCCGCGAAGGTAAAGAAACGCCTGCCGGCCCACCCCGATCCGCGCATCCTGTGCGATGAACTCATCGTCCTCACCGGCCACTACGCCCGGCGGGACTATCCCGGCGTCCTGCGCCGGGTCACCGCCCTGATCGAGGTGGACGGTGAGGAACGCGAGATGGTTTTCCTCACCAACAACCTCACGTGGAGCCCCCGCACCGTGGCCGACCTCTATCGGTGCCGCTGGTCGATCGAAACTTTTTTCAAACAACTCAAACAGACCGTGCAACTGGTCGACTTCCTCGGCAACAACGCCAACGCCGTTAAGTGGCAGGTCTGGACCGCGCTGCTCGTCCACCTGCTCCTGCGCTTCCTCGCCTGGCGCAGCCGGTGGACGCACAGCTTTACCCGGCTCTTCACCTATGTCCGCGCCGCTCTTTGGCTCCAACGTGACCTCGCCGATCTGCTCAAACGCTGTGGGACAGCCGCCGGGCGTGGCGGAGGTATCGGCCGCACCGCTCAGTCGTGGCTCCCCGGTTTTGCTCCGCCTCTCATGGGACAGCACGCGTGAACTCGCCTGAGTAAAACACCGCTTCATCCGGAAAATTATCAATTGCCCGTCTTCTTCCCGCACCCCTGCTCGCGTTCACTTGCAAGCGGTTGCATCTGCTTGCTCATCCGCTATGGGATACTACTGAGTTCATTTCAAAACCTGCCTTGTCATCGCGAACCCGGCGCAGCCGGGTGTGGCGATCCAGCTCTCATTCAGATGGATTGCTTCGTCGCTACGCTCCTCGCAATGACAGGTTTTGAAATGAACTCTTAATTCGCAAATCTTGAAAACCCGTCCGGAGGCCGGGTTCCACCCTCACGGCTGTGCGTGCCGCTCGTGGGTCGACTCAAATTCCGCGACAAACTCGGCGAACAGCCGTGCCCGCTCCGGTTCGCTCGCCGCCGTGTAGTGGTTGACGAGGTTGCGGCAGCACCGGCAGAGCACCTCGCGCACCGGGGTCGGGGCGAGGTCGGAGACGGAGGCGTTGACGCTGCTGGAGCGCAGCAGGGCGAAGACCTCGCCGGCGTTCAGGAAAACCCCGGCGTTGAACGGGTCGACGAAGAACGGCACATGCTCCTCGTAGCAGCCGACCATGAAGTGGCCGGGCAGGCCGACGGCGGAGAGGTTCAGGCCGGCGCGGTCGGCGACCAGCAGGTAGACGATGGAGAGCGAGATGGGGATGCCCTTGCGGCGGATCAGCACCTGGTCGAGGTAGCTGTTGAGCGGGTCGGTGTAGTGGTCGGTGTTCCCGCGCAGGCCGTATTCGTGGAACAGCACGCGGTTCAGCACGCGGCACTTTTCGCGCGCGGTGGCCGGCTCGGCGATCAGCTGCCGGCAGCGCGCGGCCATCTCGTCCAGCTGCGTGCAGCAGGCGCCGATGTCCAGGTCGGGGTTGACCGTGCGGCTGAGGAGCAGCGCGCCCGTCTCCAGCTCGTAGTTGAGCGAGCGGATGAAGCCGCGGAACTCGGAGACCGGGTCGGAGAAGTTCAGCTCACGCAGGTAGGAGTTGGCGTGCAGGGCCAGCACGCGGTTCGGCTGGCTGGCGAACCAGCGGAGCAACTCCACGCTTTCGCGGCCGTGCCGGGTGAACTGGGCGAGGAGCGCGGCCCGCACCGCCGGGGAGGGATCATCCAGCAGGCCCTCGAGGGCTTTCCGTTGCGCGGCCGTGAATTTTTGCGCTTCCACGGAAGAGCAGCGAAGGTGGTTCCGGCCGCAGCGCAACGAGGAAAGTTTTCACGCGCCGGCGGATTTTGCTGGAGTCCGCGGAACTATCCGCGCGGCCCGTAGAGCGCGGAGCCGACGCGCACCAAGGTGCTGCCCTCGGCGATCGCGGCATCGAGGTCGCCGCTCATGCCCATGGACAATTCGCGCAGCGGCGCGCCGGTGCGGGCGGCCAGCTGGTCGCGGATTGCGCGGAGGTTCGCGAAAGTGCGCCGCGCCACGGCGGGGTCATCGGACAACGGCGCGATGGTCATGAGGCCGTCGACCTGCAGGTGCGGCCTGGCGAGCGCCAGGTCGAGCAGGCGGGGGGAGTCGGCCGGCTCGGCGCCGAACTTGGCCGGGTCGTTGCCGGCGTTCACCTGGAGCAGCACCGGCAGCCTGCGGCCGAGTTCGCCGGCGGCGCGGTCGAGGACGTTGAGGAGTTTCTCGCTGTCGACGCTCTGGATGCGGCTGAAATGGGTGACGGCCAGCTTCGCCTTGTTGGACTGCAAATGCCCGATCAGCTCCCAGCGCACCGACGCGGTGGTCTGGGCCTGCTTATCAATCGCTTCTTGCACCCGATTTTCTCCGACGGCGGCCAGACCGTAGCGGACGGCGTATTCCGCGGCGGCGGCGGGATGGGTCTTGGTCACAGGTAAAAGCGTCACTTCCTGCGGGTTGCGACCCGCGGCGCGGCACCGTTCTGCTATTCGAGCCAGCAGGGTGTCGGCACGGGTTCGGAAGGTTTCGTAATCGATAAACATCTATGAGAGCAGCTTTTAGAGTGGCCTGCTGATAAGCGTTGTTTATGCTGAACCCAATCCTAAAGGCCGCATGCAAATCGAAAACTTCAAAATCTTCGCTGACCTGGTCGAAACCAAGAGTTTCTCCAAGGCCGCGAAGCTGAACGGCATCACGCAATCGGCGGTCAGCCAGCAGGCCCGGTCCATGGAGCGCAATTTCAAGACGCTCATGATCGACCGCAGCCAGAAGCAGTTCAACCTGACCCGCGAGGGGCAGCGCATCTACGAGGCGGCGAAGGAGATCCTGCATGTCTATGAGAAGCTCGAGAGCGAGCTGCAGGAGATGAAGAAGGTCATCAGCGGCACCATCCGGATCTCGACCATCTACTCGATCGGCCTGCACGAGCTGCCGCCCTACATCAAAAAGTTCCTGCACGACTACCCGTCGGTCAACGTGCGGGTCGAATACCGCCGCTCCAACCTCGTCTACGAGGACATCCTGCACAACTCGGTCGATTTCGGCCTCGTGGCCTTCCCGCAGCGCATCCGGCAGATCGAGAACATCCCCTTCCGCAACGACAGCCTGGTCCTCATCACCCATCCGCAGCACCCGCTGGCCAAGGTCGGTGACGTGGACATCAAGGCCCTCGCCGGCCACAAGTTCATCGGCTTCGACCCCGACATCCCGACCCGCAAGGCCGTCGACCAGATTTTCCGCGACTACAAGCTCGAGATCACGCCGGTCATGGAGTTCGACAACATCGAGACGGTGAAGCGCGCCGTCGAGATCGACCACGGCGTGGCGATCGTGCCGCATGCCACCGTCGTCCAGGAAGTGCGGCAGGGCACGCTGGCCGCCATCGGCTTCAAGGGGAAGGAATTCACCCGGCCGCTCGCCATCCTGCATCGCAAGGGCCGCGTGCTGACGCCGGCGATGAAGAAATTCATCGAGATCCTGAACGTCGAGCAGAACGGGACCTGAACGGCCACCGCGCGACTTTTCCGGGAACAAGACCGGCCTTGGTGTCTCCCATACGCATGAACCTTCCCCGCCTGATTTCTGTTTTTGGTGCCGTCGGCCTGCTGGTCCTCGGCTCGGTGCTGTTCGCCCAGGACCGCACCGCCGTCGCCGCGGATTCCGCCGCGACCGCGCTGCCGGCGCCGGCGTGGAAGCTCAAGGATCTGGATGGCCGCGAGGTCAGCTCCGATCAGTTCAAGGGCAAGGTGGTCGTGGTCGACTTCTGGGCCACGTGGTGTGCGCCCTGCGTCGAGGAAATCCCGGGCTACATCGCCCTGCAGAAGAAATACGGTCCGGCCGGCCTGGTGATTGTCGGGGTCTCGATGGACCGCCGCGGCCCGGCGCACGTGAAGCAGTTCGCGCAGGCCCAGGGCATGAACTACACGCTCGTGATGGGTGACGAGGCCGTGGTCGAGGCGTTCGGCAATTTTCAGGCGATTCCCACCACGTTCCTGATCAGCCGGGATGGCCGCATCCTGAACCAGAAGACCGGGGCGGCGCCCGCCGAGGAATACGAGAAACTGGTGCAGGCGGCGCTAAAATAGAGCGGGAAAGGCGAGTGTGCCCATCAGAGCGCGGAGACAGCGGCGAGGGCCGCACCGTCGAGCTCCCAGCGGAGCTTCAATGGGGCCGCGCTCCGAGGAGCGCGGAGACGCTGGACGCTGACGTTTTCCCTCAAGGATGACCCCACGCTTCAATGGGGCCGCGCTCCGAGGAGCGCGGAGACTGGGCGAGGAAATCGCGTTCAGGCGGGTTTGCAATTCGCTTCAATGGGGCCGCGCTCCGAGGAGCGCGGAGACGCGGGCGGAAATGGCGAGCATACTGATCTTCGCGTATTGCTTCAATGGGGCCGCGCTCCGAGGAGCGCGGAGACGCGCCCGCACGCTGGGCGGTCTCTACCTCACCGGGTTGCTTCAATGGGGCCGCGCTCCGAGGAGCGCGGAGACGTGGTCCAGGATGTTGCGCAGGTTGCGCAGGAGCGCGGCTTCAATGGGGCCGCGCTCCGAGGAGCGCGGAGACGTCTTCATGGGTGGAATGGGAAAGGGTTGAGAGTGGCCATGCTTCAATGGGGCCGCGCTCCGAGGAGCGCGGAGACATGCGGTCGTAGGCCCCGGGGTTCATGCGACGGCCGCTTCAATGGGGCCGCGCTCCGAGGAGCGCGGAGACGGCCGGTGACCACGGGGCTGTAGGCCGTGGCATTGCCGGCTTCAATGGGGCCGCGCTCCGAGGAGCGCGGAGACGCCTGCCAGTGACGCGCCAGCCTATCGCCAAGGCTCGGCTTCAATGGGGCCGCGCTCCGAGGAGCGCGGAGACGCGGTAGTCCTGCCAGGAAAGTTCACCCTTCAGGCTTCAATGGGGCCGCGCTCCGAGGAGCGCGGAGACACTGAAAGTGTCGGCCTGTCGTGGGTCGATGCAGTGCACGCTTCAATGGGGCCGCGCTCCGAGGAGCGCGGAGACTGCCAATCCCACCGTTGCCCCGCACACCGGCTTTATTGCTTCAATGGGGCCGCGCTCCGAGGAGCGCGGAGACAGCGTGGGTATTTCAAAGGCAATCGTGATTGTGTCAGCTTCAATGGGGCCGCGCTCCGAGGAGCGCGGAGACGATGGTCCCTCGTGGGTTGTATCCCCTGGTAATACGGCTTCAATGGGGCCGCGCTCCGAGGAGCGCGGAGACTGCTCAAGGGCGGCACGGTGGCCACCAACATCAAGCCGCTTCAATGGGGCCGCGCTCCGAGGAGCGCGGAGACCAGCACCAGCGTTTCACGGCATTCATCGACCGTCGTGCTTCAATGGGGCCGCGCTCCGAGGAGCGCGGAGACCATGAATACTGCACGGAGTTTGCCGTCTCTGTTGTGCTTCAATGGGGCCGCGCTCCGAGGAGCGCGGAGACTTCCGTTTGGGCACCTCGGGCATATGCGCCCAATGAGGCTTCAATGGGGCCGCGCTCCGAGGAGCGCGGAGACAAAGGCCGGGCCACCGTCATTGGTCGTACTCACGCCGCTTCAATGGGGCCGCGCTCCGAGGAGCGCGGAGACCTCCTCCTCCTGCTGCTTGTCGCCACCTGCAGCGCGCTTCAATGGGGCCGCGCTCCGAGGAGCGCGGAGACAGCTGCGCAGAACGGGATTAGGATGCGAACCCAGCCAGCTTCAATGGGGCCGCGCTCCGAGGAGCGCGGAGACAGCTAATTGGCAAGTAATTGATGTCGCGTGGCAAATACGTGGGTCTGCGAGCGGCCCGCAACTTCCGTGCTGAAAAAATGCAGGATAGACAAGAATGTTTCGTAAGTGGTTTGAGGTGAGGGTGCGAGAGGCCAAGAGGGCTGGCGCATCGCCCCACCGCTCGCCGGGTGTTTCAAAGAACCGCCACGGACCGGTCGCCCGGCGGGCACGATCCGTTCCTACGCAACATAACAGGGCGGGTCGATCCGAATATAGCTCTGGCCCAGCGCGCTGATCACGCGTTCGCCGCGGCTCTCCGACGGACCGAGCGCGATAAACAGCACCTGGTCTTCCTTGCGGTCAATAAGACCGAGCAGTCGGCTCTCAAAATCGATCTTCTCAGCCGCAGTCAGATCGCACTCAAACACCGACAACTGCAAATGCAGCCCGTAATCCTTGCAGGCCTTGAACACCTTGCGCAGCCGCTTCGGGTTGCTGATGTCGTAGGTCACGATGTAGTTGGTCCGGCTCATGGGTGGGGCGATTGGCGGCGGGTCAGATGGGCGGCTTGGCGCTGGAGGCGCTGGATGGCCGCAAACAGGCGGCGTTGTTTGGCACGCTCGCGGCGGAGGGCGGCAAAGCGTTGGCGAATAGCGTGGGCGGGATCGCGGAGTTCCCGGCGGAGGAGACTCCAGCGAAAGCGGAGGGGATCGTGGGGGGAAAGGGGCTTGGGGTGTGCGCGATATTCCCGGACATCTGCGCGCCAGCGTTGCTCGACGAGAGTGCGGAGTTGGGCGTCGGTCTTGCGGACGAGGGTGAGGTCGGCGGGGGTGAAGACTCGGAGGTGTTCCCAGAGAGCGAGGGGCAGCGCAAGCATGACGGAGTGGGTGTCGGCTCGGAATGTGGCGGGTTGGTCGAGTTCGATGAAGACCTGACCGGGATGCCGCAAATCTTCGTAGAGATAAAAGTGTTTGCCGTGTGCGAGGGTGGTTATGGTGGACATGGTGGGCGGGGTCGGTCTAGCGGGTGGTAAAGGGGAGGTAGCGTTCGATTTCGCCCGTGAGGGTCCGCGCCAACAGACGGAATTGCAGTTCGATCGCCCGCCGATAGCTCACCTTGTAATCAAACAACGGGTGCGTGACCGTGTCGCTCATGCGTTTTTCATAAGCCATGAAAAACCGCTTCCGTCCGTCCGGCGTGAGGTTCACGGCGTCGCCGGCCTGCACGAAGTCGGCGGGCGAGAGCATCCGGTTATTGATGGCGGTAAGCACGGCGGAGTCGGCGATGAGGGGGCGGAATTCCTCCATCACATCAAGGGCGAGCGCCGGCCGCCCGTGGCGCGGTTGATGATAAAGACCGATGTAGGGATCGAATCCGACCGCCAGCGCCGCCACCGTGCAATCGCGCGCGAGCAGGCTGTAGGCGAGCGAGAGCAGGGCATTGACCGGATCGCGCGGGGGCCGGCGGTTACGGGTCTTGAAATCGAAATTGAAGGCCGCCTGCGCGGCCTGCACCCGGTCGGGCCGCGTTTCTTCCAAGCCGGGGATGTCGTCGGGGTCGTCGGAGCCCTTGATCATCCCGCCGAAGTTGCGGAAATACACCAGCGCCGCCGCGCCCTCGATGCCGAGCAGCGTGGCTTGGTTGGGGGCGGAAAGCGCGGCGGAGGCGGCGTGCTTCATCGCGCGCAGGGCCAGCGGAGGCGGCTCGACATGGTTGCGCATGAGCAGCGTGCGCTGGTTGCGAATCTTGCCGTAAACAAACAAGCGTGCCAACGGCAGGGCCTGGGCGGGCTCGGCGGCACGGGCGAACTGCTTGATGCGGGTGAAGACATTGGTGAGGCCGTGGCCGCGCGTGAGGCCGTAGAACCAGCCGCCCATCGAGAAATACGACACGGGCACCTCGGCTTCGCACAGCGTCTGGATCAGCGCCGTGGAAATCTGCGCGGCGCCAAAGACGGCGACGTGGTGCAGATCCTTGATGCGCACTTCGGCCAGGGTATCGCCTTTCTCCTTCACGACCACCGTCTCTCCTTTGCGCGACACCATCACCCCGGGCGTGTTCACGTAGAGCACTTTGGTGTCCACGTCTGGCGCGATCAGCCGGCGCACCTCGCCTTCGCCGGCGAGGCGCGGCAAGCGCGGCTCCGGCAACGCGGCCCAGGCGGGGTCTTCGGTGGCCAGCGCGTCGGCGAGCAGCGCCAGGTTGGCCTCTTCGGAGCGGCCCGCTTCACCGGCGAGTCCGGGCAGGGCGAGCTGGGCTTCCGGCTCAGGCGGCTCCAGATCCGGGGCCGCCATCTGCAAGAACTGCGTCTCGTCGGGCAGGCAGACGGGGGCGAGCGAGCAGCGCGGGCATTTGGGCGAGTGGTCGAGCGGGGGCGGAATGGGCCCGGTGGTGCAGGCGCGGGCGGCGGCGATGCCGCGGCGAATCCAGGTTTCGTCCCCAGGCGTGAGCACGAAGCGCACGCGCTGGCGGGTCTGGCGGTAGAAGACGACGCCTTCGTCGCAGACGTAGCCGTTCTCGCGGAGGAGGAGGATTTGGAGGCCGAGTTGCATGCGGTCGGCATCCCAGAGCTGGCCGCCTTCGTCGCCCTCGCGCGGGGCGCCGGTCTTGTATTCGACGGGACAGACAGTGCGGGCGGTGGTGGCCGCAGCGGCGGACACGGGTGCTTCCAGCGTCACCTCGACAAGGTCGAGCTTGGCGACGACGCCCAGCAGTTCGGAGCCGAGCATGACGGAGCGAGCGTGGATGATTTCATTTTCGATTTTCGATTCTTGATTTTTGATTGGGTCGGCGACGGGGGTGGAGGCACCTTCGTTCAGTCCTTCGGCTTGCGGTTCTTTAGTTTTTGTCGTCGCGGCGGGCGGCAATTCGCCTTTGCCGGCATCCACGCGGGTGTGCTCGGCGGCGCCTTTTTTGGTGTCGGCGCTGTGGAGGAAGACCCCTTCGACGTGTTCATAGTAGAAGAGCCGCGGGCAATACACGAACTCGTTGAGCATCCGCGCCGGCAGCAGGTCGGCGGCGGGATCGGAGGATGGGCTCATGACGGCGGGGTCCGCCCCAGGGCGGTCAGTGCAGGCTCCAGCGCGTGATGGCGCGGCTGTCGAAGGCGTAGCCGTTTACGCGGAGGCGAAGGGTTTGACGGGGATTCCAGGGAAAATCCGGAGCGGCGGCGAGCTCAAGCACGCCTGTGAGGGTGTCGAGTGATTCGCCGCGGAGGGAGAGCTCGACGCGCTCGCCGAGGGGCAGCCCCCAGACGCAGGCGATCTCGGCGCGCAGGTCGGGCGGCGCGGCGGGAGCGGGTTGAAAGGGTGCGTCGAGCGGGAGACTGGCCTGGTGCTCGAACATGAGGGTAATCGGAGATCGCAGTTTGGGGATAGGGAGATGGCGGGCGGCGATTCAAGCCGACGCTTCGCCGGGTCGAGGCGCGGCCTCGACGGCGGAAAACACAAACTGGGACGGACGCGGCAGGTGATCGGAAGCGGAAGGCGAAGATGGCAGATCGGAAATGGGGCGGGCAGACTCAAACCGCCGGGGCGAAGAGGCCGAGGCCGAAGTGGGCGGCGTAGCCGAGGGCGAAGGGGCCGGAGCGCGCTTCGGGAAATGTGATTTCAAAAGCGGTGCCGCTGTCGTGGCCGCGGCGCCCGTCGCCGCGCAGGCGGTGAGTGAGGAACTGGAGGGCACGGAAACGGCGCGGTCCGCAGGCATAAGGCTGCGAGGTCTCGGGCAGGAGGCGAATTCTTGCGCCAGAGCCCTGGGGGTGCGAGCCGAGCAACCGGAGCAAGTCGTGCGCGGGCGAACCGATTGGCCAGCCGTTCGCCGCATCAATCTTGGGGCGACCGTCGCGGTGGGTTTTCCCGTGACGGGTGGAGACGAATGGTGTGAGCGAACGCCAGGTCTTGTCCGTGGCAAAAAGCGGGGTGTCGAACTCGTGGCGTTGGCCGAGGCCGTGTAGCACGTAGCGGAGTTCGTGCCCCTTGAAGCCCCAGGTCCATTGCATCCGGCGCAGGGCGGCCGCGGCCTGGTCGTCGAAGCCGGCCGGGGCGTAAACGGTGACGTGGGTGATGTGACCCTTGGTGTCGCCGATGGACTCGCAGAAAATGTGGGCGTGGCTGTGCTCCTGACTGCCGGCTCCGGTGAAGATGGGGTGTCCGTTGGACTGCTTGCAGAGCACGGCGTGAAACTGCTCGCCCACAGCGAGGGCTTGGGTGATCGCCGGCGGAACGGTGCTGGCCAGAGCGAAACGGGCGACGGTGGGCGGCGCGACCATTCGGCGTGCGCGGGGCTTGGTGGCGGAGGCGAAGGCGTTTTCCGAGCGCGTGTAAGCGGCGAACTCCGCGCCGGGCGGCAGGTTCCAGCCGGCGGCTTGGAGGTCGCCGGTGTCGGCGTGCAGCGCGGCGTAAAGGTCGGCAGGGACTTCGGGGAGCTTCTTCTTTTGCGCGGCAGTGGGCTTGGGGCCGAGGTCGGCAAGGGCCTTGGCGGTGAAGTCGGCGCGCCAAGTGTCGTAGGTGACACTGCTCATCGGAGCGAGCAGGCGGACGAGTTCGTGGCCGGGCGGGATTGCGGCATGGGGATCGAGCGGAGCGGTTTCGCGATGGGCGGAGGTTTTCGCGGCGGTGAACGCGGCTTCGCTTTCAAGCAGGCGCGCGATGACCAGGCTCTCGGCGCGGCCGAAATAGCCGAGGCGCTCGGCGAGCGTGGTCAGCGCGGCGCGTTCGGCTTCGGGCAAGTCCACGTTCCACGCGACGAGCACCGCAGTGTCCTCGGCGAGCTGGATAAAGGTGTCGAAGACCTTGGTGGTTTTCTCGTTCTTCCCTTCGACGATGGGCATGTAGTGCCGTGTGTGGGCGGTGGTGGCGGGCGGCAGGTAGAAGCGCGGTGGCGTTGCGAATGCGGTGGCGAGCGAGCGCATGACGGGCTCGGGCACGTCGGCCTTGGCTTTCCAGTGCCAGGTCGCCAGGAGCGCGCGGAGTATGCGCCACGGCGAGGGCGGCCACTCGACCGCGCCTTCATTGACGTGCCGGCCCCAGGGCGTGGCGTGGAGACGCCCGGCGGGGAATTTCAGCTCAAGGGCGGTCATGGCTCAGGCCTCGAAGGTGAGCTCGGTATTGGGCGGGCTCGCGAAGTTCTTGGCCGCAGCCTTGATAATAGCCGGCAGCTCCTTTTCGAGTTCAGCAAGGGAAGGGACGGCGAAGCTGTCGGGGCGCTGCACGATAAGCGCACCAGTGATCTCCAAATCGCAGGCCGTGCGCAGGCGCAGGCCGTCGCGGAGGAATTTCTGGATTTTAAAGAGGGCGAGCGCGATGAGCAGCCTGGTCACGTCGTCGCCTAGGCCGAAGCCGCGGATAAGCGCGAGGTCGAGATTAAAGAAGGCGGTGATCTTGCCGGTGAATTCGTCACGATGGAAAGGCACGGTGCCGAAGCCCTTCGCGGTGTCACCGGAAGGATCCACGGAATCATTCTTCACGCCGCCACTCGCGGCGACGGAGACACTCTCCGCCTCGACGAAGCCGGTGAGCGCACGCGGGAGGCGCATCCGCCCGCCGGCAATTTCTTTCTTCGCCAGGAAGACGCCGTGAAGCAGCGCGTTCGTGTCGTATTTGAGCAGCGTGGCGGCGAGCTTGCCGATGTCCACGATGCCCTTCTCGGCGATGGCGAGTTCCTTCTTCAAGGTTTCGAGGAAAGACTTGTCCTTGCCTTCGAGAATGTAGGGTGAGTTGAGCCGGTGCGCTTCGAGGATGGAGTTGGTGAGAGGCTGGCCGGCTTTGTCCTTCACTTTCACGACGGGCAGGCCCTGGAGCGGCGCGACCCAATCGTCGTTCACGGAGTCCCAGCAAACGGCTTCGAAGCGGTTGGCCATGCTTTGGGCGGATTCAACGAGGAGCATCTTGCGCCCGTCGGGGCCGTCGTAGGTGGCAGCACCGAGATCGGGGAAGCCGGTGGGTTGAAAGCGTGTGCCTTGGAGCGGCTGGAGTGTCGCTTTGAGGAGTAAGCGCGGTTGGTCTTTCAGTTTTTCGAGGTTCATGGGATTTATTCTTTGGGTTGAGGGAGGAGGGATTGGGCGAGGAGAAAAGCGTCGCGGTCGGAAATCGGAAACAGGATGGCAGCGGCCGTGCGGCGTGCGGTCTCGCCGCTGACGGGCAGGGAGGAAACGAGCGGGGCGCGGCCGGAGGCGCGGAGGCGGCGGGCGGCGAGCGCGCTGGCGGCGGTGCCGTCGCCGCTCATCGCGCGGTGGAGGATGGCGGGGACGAGTGGGATGGGCTCTCTGGCGATGCGATGGTGACAGAGCTTGAGCAAGGCATAGAAGGCGGACGGGACGGCGGCCTCAGTCGGCGCAGCCGGGGCGCGCGCCTGGCTGAAGTCCACGCAGGCGAGGCCCCAGAGCAGATCGGCCAGCAACTCCTCGTTCACGCGGCCCTCAATGAAAGCGGTGATGTCGTCGAGCGCGGCGGGGCGGGGCGACCAATCCAGCCATCCGTCGGCCCCGGCTTGCTGGAAGCGCATGAGCCGTCGCGCGAGGATGGTGTTGAGCGCGTCGTCGAGCGGGCCTTCCTGCCAGACGACGTCGTTGCGGGGCTGGTCGGCCCATTTCACCCAGGAACTTTCTTTGGTGCCGGCCACATCGAGCGGCTCCAAGTGCTGGCGAAGCCAGAGCGACTCGCGGCCAAGTGGCGCGCGTGTGCCCGCGAGGGCGGCAGCGAGACGGAACTCGGGTGAGCCGTCGTCCGCTGTGTCGAGCCAGCGTGGACTGAGGCCGCGCAGCGGGGGCAGGTAGTTTTCCGTCGTCCACTTAAAGCTCCGTGCAAGCGCCCGCTCGGCGGCGCCGAGCGCGGCGAGGACGGCGAGGAGGCTGTCGCGACAGTTGTTTTGCGGGCGCTGGGATAAATCGGCAATTCGCTGCTCTAAAGTTGTTCCGGCTCGTTTCACCGACGCAGGACACCTGTCGCTCGCGGTGGCTGATGTGAGCTTTGAAAGCCAATCATCCGCTTCTCGCAGCAAATCCACCCTCTCGTTTCGGTGAGGCTTGATTCTGCCTTGGTCCACTGCAGTGAAGTAGTTGTCGCCGCCAATGCGTCCTTTGAAGAAGCCAATGCGTTGGAATGCGCTGACTCCCCGATTAAAACCAAGTTGGGCCGCAGCGATAAATGCATCCGTGCCACGTCTTGCCACGCGCCCGTGTTTCTCAACGCGGCCTTCCGCCAAAAGCGCATGGATTTCGCTGAGTGTGACTGCTTGGGACCATAGCGGAAGCCAGAGTTCTCGCCCGGATGACTCTCCCAGATACGTCGAACCGAGTCCCACTGGCGACGATTGGAACAAAAACGGAAAGCGGGCTGATGGCTCGCGGAGCGAGTCCAGCTTGCGACCGACTGCCCCTGCAAAAAGCACCGAGCCCTCCAGCATCAGAATAAAATCCCAGGGATTGCTGGCCGCCTTGGCTTCAAAACCAGCGGTCTGATTCGGTCCGCCGACGCGGGCGTTGTTGAACAACACAGGCGAGAGATCTGGAACCTTCGTCCCGGATCCCTGAATGGCGAACAGCGATTCAAGCAGCGCGGCACGAGAGTCGAAAAACACACCCTTCTCAAGTGCGCCTACCATCCATTTTTCTGCCTTCTGCTTTTTAGCCTTTTGGGAAGCGGCGTTCTTTGGTTCGTTGAATGGGACGGCGTTGTTCAATCTCTGGTGATCGAAGTCCGGGAGAGCCATCCAGAGCGACTGCATGAAGTTGTCGGAAAAATGACTATTGCCATCGCTACCCCCGCCACCACCCAACAGGGAATTAAATACTACAGCATCCGGCTCAACGACTGATGCCGCATCCACCCAAGCAACGGCCTCGTCTGGCAGTCGGCTTCGCAATGATTTGAGCAGTTCCGCTTTCATACGGCGCTGGGGTCCGCCGGAGCCTTCGATGTGTTTCTTCTCCGTGACACCGGCTCCGTCCATCGCTGCGAAGGTTTCGCGAAGAACAGCCCGATAGTCGGCGAAACGTGCGCCTTCGGTGCTCAGTATCGCCTCAATAATTTTTGATGAAGTGGGAGGCTTCTTTTCATTAAAACTCTTTGCCGGGTTTTCGCGGTTTACAGCAAAGAAATCGCCACCGCTCCACGGAACAACAAGAGGAGTTGGTTTGTAGTCGCGAAGAAAAAACTCCACGAGCGTATCGGGGTTATCAGCCGTGAAGCGCGAATGCAGGACGAAGCGGTCGTCTTGCCAGCAGGCGCTGGCGGTGGGGTCGCCCTGGGCGGACTCGGCGACGAGGCGGAGAATGCCGAGGGCTTTCAAATAGTGCGCGAGCGGGATCGGGGCGCAGCCGGGAAGAGGGAGGGCGGGCATGGCGGTCAGGCGTTGGGTTTTTTGGCGCGGCGTTGGTTCCAGGCGGCGCAGTCGGTCTCGATCAGGCGCTGGAGTTCCTCGGGCTTGGGCAGGGCGACGAGGTAGCGGGAAACGAAGAGCTTTTGGTCGAGGCCGGCGGTGGCGTAGTCCACGCGGGTTTGCTTTTTGTCCGTGCAGAGGATGAGGCCGACCGGCGGTTGGTCGCCGGGCTGCATCATCTGGTCCTTCCAGTAGTTCAGGTAGAAATTCATCTGCCCGGCGTCGGCGTGCCTGAAGGCGCGCACTTTGAGGTCGATCAGGAGGTGGCAGCGCAGGAGTCGGTGGTAGAAGACGAGGTCGAGGTAGTCGTGTTCGTTGCCGATGGTGACGCGCTTCTGTCGGGCCTCGAGGCAGAATCCCGCGCCCAGCTCCAGGAGGAAGGATTGGAGGTGGTCGAGCAGGGCTTTTTCGAGGTCGGATTCGAGGTAGTGCGGTTGCTCGGCGAGGCCGGTGAATTCGAGGATGTAAGGATCGCGGATGAGATCGGCGATCAACGGCGGGGCTGCAGCGGCCTGCTGGCGAGCGCGCTCAAGCACGGTCCGCTTGTCGGTGGACAGGCCGGTGCGCTCATAGAGGAGGGAGCCGATCTGGCGCTGGAGTTGGCGCTTGGACCAGTTACCCTTGAGGCATTCGTTTTCGTAGAAGGCGCGTTTCCACGGATCGTCAATCGCGAGCAATTCGATGAAATGAGTCCACGAAAGCCGCAGCAAGGTCGCCGCAGGCAGTGCCCGGGGAGATTTTGTCACTGGGGATGACGATCTCCGCACCGGCGGTGCGAAAAAGACCGTCGGTGGCGAGCATTTCGCGGTATTGGCAGATTCACCAACCAGTGGTTGGCGAATTCCAAGTATCCCGCACGACCCCAATTCACCAACCGCCGGTTGGTGAATCTGGGGATATAGCCGGAAGAAGCTGCGGCAATTCTGCAACATGCTGACGCCGAGTCCGGTGAGGTTCCGGGAACTCAAATCCTTTGCGATGCGCTGAACAAGCTGCGTTCCATACTTCGCCCGGTTTTCGCCGTTCTGCTCAAACTCCACGAGCCACGCGCCGATGACCCAGTTCCGCAGGATGAGATGGCGGTTGACCGCGCCGGCGGCACCGGCCTGCGCGTGCCGGTGTGCGTCGGTGATGGCGGAAATGAGCGCGGCGTAGTTCATGGCCGGGGTTGAACCGAAGCGCGGGCGTCGGCGGCGCGGAGGAGGGTTTCCAGGAAGGCGAGGCGGAAGGGACCAAGGCGATCACGGAGAGCGAGGGTGCGGGCAAGCCAGGAGGGGCCGAGTTCGCTCTCGCCCATGTGCATGAAGCGGAGGTCGAGCGTGGTTTCGGGGACGGTCAGTTCGCCGAGCATAAGGGCGGGAAGCTTCTCGCCGTGCCAAACGCCGCGGGCGAAGAGGCGGTCGGGGTCGCGCGGATCGCCTTTCTCCTCCGGGAGGGAGCGGATCGAAAGGCGGACTTTGCCGTGGTGCGCGGCGATGAGGTAGGCGATGAGGTCGCGCTCGGGTGCATCGGCCGGGCTGGCAAGCAACCAAGCGAGGGCGGAGGCGAGTTCGTGGCGGAGGTGCCGGTGCGTGCCGCGGCCCTCCTGGTTGGCGGATTTGGCCCAAAGCTCGCCGTTGCGTGGGGGCGGGCCACCGGCCCGGAGCATGGCTTGGAAATCGGCATGGGCTTTGCCGACATCGTGCCACTGCGCGGCGGTGCGGAAGGTGGCGGCTTCGGTGGCGGGAAGCGCGAGCGCCGTGGCGAGCTGATCCATCTCGGCGACGACTTGGGCGGTGTGCTCGGCGAGGGGCTGCCATGTGCGGGAAAAGGAGCGGCGGTCGCCGCAGTAGCGTTCGTTTTCGCCGTCGGCGGGCGGGAGGGGCGCGGGTTGGTCGCCGGAGTCGCCGGTCCAGCCGTAGGCCGCGCTGTAGCCGCCGCTGGTCGCGGCGAGGAGATAGACGGCACCGGGGCGGGCGGACTTGGCCTCCTCCCATTTTTCATCGAGCGGGTTCCAGCGCCAGGCGCGGGTCGTTTTGGCTTTCAGAAAATCTTTCGCGCTGCCGATGGAGACACGGCAGAGTTCGTCGCGGTGCGGCGGCTTTTCGTCGGGGGCCGGGCCTTGGTCGCCGACCGCGCGCCAGAAGAACTGCACGTCGTTATCTTGCTCGTCGCGGATGTAGCGGGAGATGTCGAGGTCCTGGCCGCAGAGGTCGGGGGTGGTGTCGAACAAGTCCACGAGGTCGCGGCGGCGGATGACGGGACGGACTACTTTTGGCGCTGCGACTTTCACGGCACCCAAGGTCTGCGAACTGGCATCGGTAAGGGGGATGATCGCGGCGCGGGCGCGGGCGAGTTCATCCTGCGAATAGGGGAGGAGGAGTTCGCCCTTGGCGTCCGGCTCAATGTCAACCCACAGGATTTCGGCATCGGAGAATTCGGCCCGGCGGTTGCAGCGGCCGATGCGCTGGACGAGCGAGGACCAGGGTGCGAGTTCCGTGACGAGCAGCCGGGCGGAGACATCCACGCCGGCCTCGACCGCCTGGGTGGCGACGACGATGCGGTCGCCGCTGCCGAACAGGAGTTGCTCGTGCTTGGCGCGGTCGGCCCGGCGAAAGCGCGAATGGACGAGGGCGACGCGGGCCGGGTCGTAGAGCGAGGGTTGTTTCTTTTTGCCGGGGGCGGTGAGCGCCGCGTAAACTTCCTGGGCGCGGGCTACGCGGTTCACGACGACGAGGGTGAGTGTGTCCGGCTGGTGCCTGTCAACGATGTGTTTCGCGATGTGTTTCGCGTAGTCGGCTTTGGTCGCCGGGGAGAGGACGAGTTTGCATGGGGCCAAGGTTTTTTTCGCGCGGTAGAGTTCGGCCGGCCGGCCGCTCGCGCATTCGTCGTCGGGGAGCGTGAGGCGTGGTCGGGCACCGGGCTGGGCATCCACGGTGGTGAAGCGTGCTTCATCGAGTGTCGCGCTCATCCACCAGGTCGGGCATCTGCCGAAAACCGGCCAGGTGGCGCGCCAGCCGTCGAGCTGGGCGCTGGTCTCAACGCTCACGCCCATGAGCTGGGTCTCATCCATGACCCAGAGGCAGTCGTTGTTGAGCAAACCGAAGTGCATGGGCCAGCGGTAGCGGCTCAGGCCATAGCCGCGGTTGAGCGCACGGGAGAGGAGCATGTCCTGAGTGCCGATCAGGATGGCTTTGCGCTCGGGATGAAGATCCCAGTCTTTGTCCAAGCCTTCGAGGGCCTCGCCGCCCATGAGGATGATGACGTGCGGTTTGACGGGCAGATGGCCTGCGGCGTGAAGAGTCTCGATCCATTTTCGCGCATCCTTCGCCGTCTGCTCCACGAGTGTCCGCATGGGCAGGCAATAGACGAGGCGGCGGGGCCAAGTGGCGCGATGGGGAGCATCGTGGTGGGCGACGCGATTCCAGAGCCAAGCCAGGACCACGGCGGCGGTCTTGCCCAGGCCGGTGGGGATGGAGATGAGTTGGGAAGCACAGGCCTGTCCTTCGGTATCTCCGGCCAGCCGGCGCTGGTAGGCGTAGGGTTCAGCGTTGCCGGTGGCGGTTTGAAAGAGGGAGTCGTAGGTCACGGTGGCGGAGATTGGCCTGGGGTTTGAACAGGGAGGGTCTATATTTTGATGATGCCGGATGAGTGGGGTGCGTCAGCAGCCTTCACGAGGCCCGCCGCCGAGCCATCAGCCGAAGGGGAAGCCGAGCAAGAGCCGAAGGTGGGTGTCACGAGACCAAGTAGGAATGAGAGTGACGGTTAAACGTGATGGGGCTGGAAAGCAGAAAGTGACCGGGTTCAAGGTCTGGGTTCTTGGGCCGAGGTGGGGGTGGTAGATGGAAAATAAAGCTCAGTCCTCCTCGTAGTCGGGGTATTGCACCGGGGGTGTGCCGATGCGGGTGAGGACTTTGCGGACTTTACGTTTCGTCGTGGCGGGCTCGATGGCGTCGCAGCGGACAAGAAACATCCAGTCGTCGCCGTAATCGAAATGGAAACCCAGGCGCGTGCGGAGCTGAAAGACATCCTGCACGCGGGTCTTTTTTACGCTGAGGTCGCCGGGTTCGCCTTCGCCGATGTCGGCGAAGAGCGTGTAATGCACCTTGCTGCGGTAGGGGTCGGTGAGGTGGTCGCAAAACTCGAAGCAGTGGTCGAAATCGAAGCCGACCGCCTCGATGAGCAGGGCGGCAAGGTCGTAGAGCGAAGCGGTGCCGGAGAGGGCGACGGTGGCGGTGAAGTTGTCCGGAGCGCGAAGGGTGAAGGTGTAGGTGGGCACAGCAAAAGTGAGGGTGAAAGTGAGAGTGAAGGGGAAGTGGAGGCGGGGAACGAAAGTCGGGAGGTCGGTTGGTGCGGTTTACCGTTCGAACGGGCTGGCTTGCGTGAACATAAAAAACCCAACGGCGCGGATCGGCCGGGCTTCGCGCTCGGCCTCGCACCGCGCGCGATCTTTGGCGACTTTGGTCCGTGGGCGCAGCCGGCCGAGGCGGCGTTGAAAAGCGCGATACACGGCGTCGTTTTCGTTGTTCCGCCGGGCAAGTTCCTGCGCTGAAAGCAAAGGCTGTGGAAATTTGGGCATAAACGATTCTCCCGGCGCTCTCACGTGGCGTCGGTTTCAAGACTCAACGGGCCCGGAGAGAGAAAAGCGGAAAGCCTGGGAGGGTCAATCAGCCTTCGCAAAGTCTATGGCTGACAGGCGGCGCGGCTTTGGGTTTGTGGCGCCGGGGCGGGGCGATTGGCTATGGGCATGAATTTCAACGCCAGCCTTCTCGTGCCCCTCGCCTGTGCGCTGATCTATGTCATCGGGGCGCTGACCGTGAAGCGGGCGGCGGCCTTCGGCGTCGGGGTCTGGCGCACCAGTTTCCTCTCCAATGTGGCGCTGGCGATTTTGTTTGTCCCGGTGTGGTTCCTTTATGGCGGCGAGCTCCATCCCTTGGCGGACTACTGGCAGCCGGCCGTCACCGCACTGTGTTTCTTTGGCGGCCAGGCGCTCACCTTTCTCGCGCTGAGCAAGGGCGACGTGTCGGTCACCACGCCGGTCATGGGCACCAAGGTGATTCTGGTCGCGCTCTTCAGCAGCCTGCTGCGGGTGGGCGAGGTGCCGCTGCAGTGGTGGATCGGGGCGGCGCTGAGCACGGCGGCCATCGGGTTGTTGCACCTCGGCGGCGAGGCCCGGCACCGGCATGTGGGGCGGACCGTGCTCCTCGCCTTTGGCAGCGCGACGTCGTTCAGCCTGGGCGACGTGCTGCTGCAGAAATGGGTGCACGTCTGGGGCTGGGGCAATTACTTCCCGCCGATGGCCCTGATCATCGGGTTGATGTCCTGCGGACTGGTGCCCTTTTTCAGCGCGCCGCTCTCCGCCCTGCCGGCGGCCGCCTGGCGCTGGGTGGCGCCGGGGGCGCTGCTGATGGCGGTCAACAACGCCGGGGTGGTGGTGGCGATCGTGCTCGTGGGCAGCGCCACGGTCGTGAACATCATCTACAGTGTCCGCGGGCTGTTCAGCGTGCTGCTGGTCTGGCTGATCGGGCACTGGTTCACCAACGACGAGAAGCACCTCGGCGGCCGCGTGCTGCGACTGCGCTTCATCGGGGCGACACTCATGGTGGCCGCCATCGTGCTGGTGCTAATCTAGCCGCGCCAGCGCCGCGCGGGCCCGCTGCTTGGCCGGTTCGTCGTGTTTGCCGCGTGAGGGCATGGCGAGGCCGCGCGTCCACTCCGCCCGGGCCGTCTCGAATTGGCCCGCTGCCGCGTGCGCGAAGCCGAGCTCGAGCCAGTGGTTGAGTTCATCGGGTTCGAGTTCAGCGGCGCGCCGGAGATGCCGGATGCCTTCATCAAACGAGGCCGGGGGCAGGCCGCCGTAGAGCAGGCGGACAAAAAACTTCGACGTCGCGCCCAGATCAGCCACTTCGTAATGCCAGCGGCCGAGCAAATGATGCGCCCACGCGTAGTTGGGATCGAGCGCGAGGGCCCGCTCGGCCTCCTCTTTCACCAGGCGGGAATACCGGATCTTGGTCTTGGTGTCGCTGTAGACCGCGAGTTTGCCGTGGCAGACCGCGAGCGAGAGGACGTTGACGGGATCGTCGGGCCGCAAGGCCACGGCGCGTTGCGCGTAGTCGAGGGCGGTCTGGGCGTAGCGCTTCTTGGCCTCGACGTCCGGTTGTTCGACCACCAGGTCGGAGTATTGCCGGGCGATCTTCTGGAGGATGAACGCGTCGTCGGGCCGCGCGGCGTCGGCCTGCTCGAAAAGCCGCAGCGCCGCCCGCGAATCCAGCCGGGCTTCGGCGGCCAGCGCCTCGCGCACGAGGTCGCCGGCGTCCGCGGCCCGCAGCAGGGAGGCCAGGCCAAACAGGCCGAGCAACAGGAGCCGGTGTTTCACGGCTTGCGGAAAAGATAATGGCTGACGTGCCATTCCTCGCCGTCGCGGAAGGCCCATAATTCCGCGCAAGCCAGGTAGAACACGCGCCAATAGGCCCACCACTTCACGGCCGCGCCGGCGCCATAGGTCTGCGCGAACAGCGGCATGATCTCCGCCTTGTGCGCGTCCATGTTTTGCAGCCAGTGCTCCGAGGTCCGGGCGTAATGTTTTCCATTCACCTTCCAGTCGGTGACCAGCTTCAGGTCGTCCTGAAAGCGGATGAACAGGTCGTGGGCCGGCATCATGCCGCCGGTGAAGAAATATTTGCTCATCCAGTCGCTCTCGTCGCGCACCTCGAAATGGTAGGCAAAGCGCGAGTGGGTGAACACGTGGGCGAAAAAGTGCCCGCCGGGCCGCAGCCAGCGCGCGATGTCCGCCATGAGGCGCGGCCAGTTCTTCATGTGCTCGAACATCTCCACCGACACGACGCGGTCGAAGCCGCCGGCGGGGGCCGAGAAATCGTTCATGTCGCACGTGATGATGCTGACGTTGGGCAGCCCGCACCGCCGGGCCTCGGCGAGGATGTGTTCGCGCTGCGTGCGGGAGTGGGAGACACCGGTGATGCGGGCCAGCGGGTATTGCTCCGCCATCCAGAGCGTAAGCGAGCCCCAGCCGCAGCCGAGCTCGAGGATGTCCTGGCCGTCGGCGAGGCGGGCGCGACTGCAGGTGAGCGCGAGCATCGCCTCCTCCGCCTGGGCGAGGGTCTCGGTGCCGCGCTCGTAGTAACCGGAAGAGTATTTCAGCCGCGGGCCGAGGCACTTCTGGTAGAACGGCGTCGGCACCTCGTAATGCTGCTCCTTCGACTCGGCCGTGTTGACGGCGATCGGCATCGTCCGCAGGGCCCCGGCAAACTGGGCGACCTGGATCTCGGGCGACGGATGCTCGATCTCAGCCAGCCGCTGGCGCAGGAGCCGGCGGATACCGAGGCGGATCAGCCTGTCGGGCAGGAGGTCTTTTTCAAGCAGGGCGTCGATCATGGGATATTTTTTGGAAACCACGGCACAAAGGCGCTCGTGGTGTGCTGGTAGCGGCGGTAGGCGTCGCCCTTGGAGCGGAGGGACTGCTCCTCGGTCAGCGGGATGCCGGTGACGCGCAGCAGCAGGTAAAGGATGCTCGCGGGCCCGATGGCCGCGACCCAGCCAAACGGCGAGGCGAGCGCGAAGACGAAATACGCGACCCAGATGAGCCACTCAAAAAAATAATTCGGATGGCGGCTGTAACGCCAGAGGCCGGCATCACAGACCCTCCCCTTGTTGGCGGCATCGCGCTTGAAGGCCGCGAGCTGGCGGTCGGCGGCCGACTCACCGGCAAGGGCGAGCAGCCACAGGATGGCGCCGGCGGTCTCGAACGGGTGGAGCCGGGGCGAGGGATTGAGGCAGACGATGAAAAACGCCACGCCGAGCAGCACGACCGATACGGCCTGCAGCTGGAAGAAACCGAACATCTTCGTCGCGAAATTGCCGGCCCAGTCCCGGCGCAGCTGCACATAACGTCCGTCCTCGACCGGATGATGGCCCATCACGCGACGATAAAGGTGGGTGCCGAGCCGCAGGCTCCACAGGACAGCCATGGTCGTGATGAGCGCCTTGCGCTCCGGCCAGCCGGGGGCAAAGAACGCATAATAGAGCGCCAGTGCGGCGAAGGCATAGGACCATGCGATGTCGACGATGCCGTAGTTGTCAATGCGCCGGGCAAGCCAATACACACCGGCGAAGACCAGGCACAGGCCGGCGAGCGCGGAAAGAATGATCAGCAGGGCGGACATGCGCGGGCGTCAGGGCAGGGCCAGGATGATGACGCCCACCCCGAGGGCGGCCAGGATGAGGCCGAGGGCTCCCGGCCCCTCGCGCCTCACGGTCAACAGGTCGGCGAGGCGCCCGTCCTTGGGCAGCGCGAACAATTCGCTGAGGCAGAAGGCGGCCATGGCGATATTGCCGAGGAACAGGATGGCGACCAGCCACGCGCCGCGGGCGAGCCAGGAGGTTTGTTTGTAGGCGACCCAGACGAAAAACGTGATGAAGCCCCAATACGCGTCGAAGAGCGTGGCGATAAACCACGGGTGGGTGAAGACGTCGCGCGGCACGCCGAAGAGCGGGCATTGCAGGCTGGCCCAGCTGGTGACCCAGAGCATCGAGCCCAGCACCACGCCGAAAAGAATACGCAGGAGCCAGATCATGGGCGGTCTCACAAGGAGAGGTTGTTGGGCCGCGTGTGCACGGTCTGCACCACGGAGATGTTGCGCATGGCGAAGGCCGCCTGGCAGTAGCTCAGGTAGTAATCCCACTTGCGGATGAAGCGCTCGTCGAAGCCAAGCGTGCGCACCTGGTCGAGGCGGGCGTGGAAGAGCTGCCGCCAGCTGGCCAGCGTGCGCGAATAGTCGCGGCCCATGTCTTCGAGGCCGTGCAGCACGAAGCCGCCCTGTTCGGCGAAGAGGTGGTTCAGGCGGTTGACGGAAAGCAGGAGCGAACCCGGGAAGATGTGCTTCTGGATGAAATCGACGCCCCGGCGCAGCTGGTCGTAGCGGGCGTCGGGATAGGTGATGAACTGGAGCGCGATGAGACCGTCGGGCTTGAGCACGCGGTCGCACACGGCGGCATACTCGCGGAGATATTCATGGCCGACCGCCTCGAGCATCTCGATGGAGACGATCTTGTCGAAACAGCCGGTGAGGTCGCGGTAGTCCTGCAGGCGGACCTCGATGCGGTCGCTGAGGCCGGCATCGGCGATGCGCGCGCGGGCGAACTCCAGCTGCGGTTGCGAGATGGTGAGGGAGGTGACGCGGCAGCCGTAGTTCTTCGCGGCATGGATGCTCCAGCCGCCCCAGCCGGTGCCGATCTCGAGCACGTGGTCGCCGGGCTGGAGGTGGAGCTTGCGGCACAGGGCGTCGTTCTTGGCGGCCTGCGCCTCCTCGAGCGTGGCCACGCCGGCCCAGCGGGCGCCGGAATACATCATCGTCGGGTCGAGCCAGAGCGCGAAGAAGTCGTTGGAGAGGTCGTAGTGGTCGCTGATGTTGCGGCGCGCCGTGGCGCGGGTGTTGGGGCGCAGCAGATGACCGGCGCGGTTGGCCCAGCGGAGCAGGTTGAGGGCGAGCGATTTCGCCTGCTGCGAGCCGGTCAGGGTGGGCGCGTGCTCGAGATTGAGGATGAACCAGCCGACCAGCGACGTGAGGTCGGGCGACTCCCAGTCGCCGTCGAGGTAGGACTCGGCGAAGCCGATGTCGCCGTAAAGGGCGCTCTTCGTGAAGAAAGCCGGCCGGCGCACACGGATGAAGGCTGTGTTGCTCACGCCCGGGGCGACCGGTGTCGCGGCGACGTTGGGTTCGCCGAACTCACGCACGGTGCCGTCGGGCAGCTCGAGGCGCAGCCGGCCGAGCTTCATCGCCGCGAAGGCGTTGAGCACGGCGCCCTGGAAGAAGGACGGTGCCGGGGCGGTGGTCGTGGCTGCCGTCGAGGCGGTGGTGGCAAGATCGTTGCTCATGTTTTGGGAAGAGTTTGAACCGCGGGCGCGAGGCTGCCGTGCGGGCGGTAAAGGTCGCGCTGCGCGTCGGGCCGGGCGGCCTTGGCGAACCAAGGCACCCTTTTCAGGTAGAGGCGGAGGGCGTTCCAGTGGATCAGTGTGATGACCTTCAGGGTGATGAAGGGATACTTGAGGGTGAACCAGGCGAGCGTCGCGTCGGTCAGCGGCCGGCGGTCGCCGGTGAGCGAGCTCGTGAGCGTGCGCTGGCCGGTATCGTAGTCGTCGATCTGCACCGAGAGTTTCTCCGCCGGAACGCGCAGCGTGAAATCGAAGGCGACGTCCATGTCAGTGAACGGCGAGACGTAGAAATACTTGGGCGTGCGCAGGGCGAAGGCGCCGTCCTGGCGCGTCTCCGGGCCGAGCACGAAGGGCTTCATCTCCTTGAAGGTGTTGGTGACCTCGGCGAGCGCGGCGACGGGTTGGCCCGCGCGGTCATAGCAAAAATAAAACGAGACCGGGTTGAACAGGTAGCCGAGGACGCGCGGCAGCGTGACCAGCATCACGCGGCCGCCGTCGAGGGCGATGCCGCGGCCTGCGAGGTAGGCGAGCACACGGGCCTTGAGGCCGGCCGGGGAGGCGCGTGAGCCCGCGGCGGCGGAAGGATTGTGGAACGGTTCGCCCGTGGGTAGGAAGTCGCCTTCGCGAAAGCTGTAGAGGTTGCGGCGGTTGAAGGAAAAAAACCGCAGCCGGCAGTGCAATGCCTCCAGCTCGTCCAGATCGAGTGCGAACATGAAGATGCGATACAGGAACCGGTGCGCCTGGGGCGAAAACCGGTGGTGCATCACATGGCACTCATAGAGGCAGGAGTTCACGGTATAGGGTTACGGCCCAAGCGGCAGCGGGGATGCAGCTTTCTTTTTACCAGACCCCGGCGAGGCCGGACAGGAGGTGCTACCCTGCCCAAGGGTCGCGGCCAAGCAGCTGTTGGCCGACGTTCACCGCAGAGAGGAAACCGTCCTCATGGAACCCATAGCGCGTCCAGGCCCCGGCGAAGTAGGTCTCGGTGCGCCCGGCGGCAGCGGCGTTGAGCGCCGGGATCCCGGCCTGCGCCTGCACCGCGCCGAGGCTGAAGAGCGGGTGTTCGTAGGCGATGGTCCTGAGCACCTTGGTCGGGTCGATGCGCTCGGCCCCGTTGATCGAGACAAAGTAATTCTCGCGGTCGGAGACGCCCTGCAGCCGGTTCATCCAGTAGTGCGTGGCGGGTGAGAACCGGCCGGCGGGGTCGCGGGCGAGGGAGTAGTTCCACGCCGACCAGGCGAGCTTGGTGCGGGGCATGACAGACGGATCCGTGTGCAGCGTCGCGGTGTTTGGCTGGTAGTGAAACTCGCCGAGCAGCCGCGCCTCGTCGGGCGTCGGGTCGGCCAGCAGCTCCCGGGACTGGTTGGCATGACAGGCGAGGATGACGCGGTCGAAACGCTCCATCGCACCGGTGTGGGTGGTCAGGGTTACGCCGCCGCCCTCGCGGCGGACGCGGACGATTTTTGCGTGATGCCGGATGCGGTCGCGCCAGGGCGCCGTGAGGCGCTTCACGTAGGCCTGCGCGCCGCCGTCAACCGTCCACCACTGGTGCTGGGTGTCGAGGCCGAGGAAGCCGTGGTTGTGGAAGAAGCGCAGCAGCGTGGTGGCGGGGAACGCCAGCATCTTGTCCGGCGGCGTGGACCACACCGCGGAGCTCATCGGCACGAGGTAAAGCTCCAGGAAATCGGCGCCGTAGCCGCGCCGCCGCACGTAGTCACCGAGCGCCACGCCGGTCCAGGCGGGATCATCGAGCGCGGCGACGGCCTCGCGGTTGAAGCGGTCGATCGCCAGCAGCATGCGGATGAAGCGCGGGCGGAAAAGGTTTCGGCGCTGGGCGAACAGGTGGTTCAGCGACGAACCGGCGAACTCGAGGCCGGTGTCCTCGTGGCGCACGCTGAAGGACATCGAGGTTTTCTTCACCGGCACGTTCAACAGGCCGAACAGGCGGGTCAGCTGCGGGTAAGTCTCGTAGTTGAAGACCATGAACCCGGTGTCGATGGGCACGGGCCGGCCGGTGCCGGTCTCGGGGACGGTCACGGTGTTGGTGTGCCCGCCCGTGTAGCCGTCCTGCTCGAAGAGCGTGACGTCGAAGTGGCGGTGCAGGAAATGGGCGCAGCCCAGGCCCGAGATGCCGGTGCCGATGATGGCGAGTTTGGACATTAAAAAACCGCCGGCCTCCGGGGAGAGCGGCGGTCATCAGTTACGCCCCGGCGGGCGGTCCGGATGCACCCGGCGGCTGGGCCTGTTCGGTGACGTCCTTGTGGATGGCCGGGCCGTCCTTCTTCTGGAGCTGGTCGGCGACCGCGGGTGAGTTGACCGTGGCGATCGCAATGGCCGCGGCCGTGGGCACGACGCGCCGGAGGGTGTTGATCTCGTGCTGGACGGAGGAGACGGAGAAGCGGGAGACCGTGTCCTGATGGTGGCGCTGCTCGGCCTCGCGGTAGACGGACTGCGGCACCTCCTTGAGGCCCCAGATGAAGCCGGTCCAGGAGAGCGCCTTCAGCAGGTAATAGGTGATGTCGAGCTCCCACCAGTAGAAACCCTGCCGCGTGGCGGACATGTAGCGGTGGTGGTTGTTGTGCCAGCCCTCGCCGAGCGTGACGAGGGAGAGGATGAAGCTGTTGCGCGAGTCGTCCGAGGTCTCGAAGCGGCGGTTGCCCATGAGGTGGGCGAGGGAGTTGATGCAGGCGGTGCCGTGGAAGAGCGCCGTGGTGCTGATGAAGAAGCCCCACACGAGCAGCTGGGCGCCGCCGGTCTGCAGCGCGGGTGCGGCGGCCGCAAGGTAGTTGCCGCCAGCGAACAAGGCCCCGGCGAACAGCACCGGCACGAGGATGTCGAAGCGGTTGAGGAAGACGAGCTCGGGGTATTTCGCGAGGTCGCGGATCTTCGCGTAGTCGGTCGGGAAGTTGCGGCGGCTGGTGATCCAGCCGATATGCGACCAGAGGAAGCCGTGCACATGGGGCGAGTGCGCGTCCTCCGGCTCGTCGGAGTGCTGGTGGTGGTGCCGGTGGTGGTAGGCCCACCAGAGCGCGCCGCGCTGCACCGTGGTGCCGGTGAGCACAGCCAGCACGAACTGACCGAAGCGCGACGTGCTGTAGGTCTTGTGCGAGAAATAACGGTGAAAGATACCCGTCACAAAAACATGCGGACAAAGTAGAGCGCCACCGCGGTCCAGACGGCGAACCAGCTCCAGCCCACCCAGAGCACCCCGAGGCAGCCCAGGTGGAGGATGGCAAAGGGCAGGCAGCGCACGAGGTTCACGCCATCGGGCTGGGCGCGGATCGCCTCGGGGGATTCGAGGGAGTAGTCGGAGTCGATCCACTGGACGAGGGAGCCCAGCAGGCGGCGGAAAGGATTCTTGGGCGGAGTTGACACGGGAAAATATCGGGAAGGCGGGAAGACAGCTTTCCGCCACCGGCGCGGCAAGCCCGGTTTCAAGCCGTGGGAAAATCGTCCCTGATTCTACGCTGCATCCCGCCGGACGGATGCGTGCCGCCAATCAAGCGGCCACGCGATCGGCTTTGGCCGGCTCCGCGGCGCGGGTTTTTTTGTCCGCCGGCCGCAACGGCGGCTCGGGGGAAGGCTGCGCTGAGGTATCCGCGTGCTCGGGCTCGGTAGCCACGAGCAACGAGAGCAGCGAAAGGACGATAATGACTGTAATCATTGCTTGATGTGGCCGGTGCTGGGTCAGAGCACTGGCCGGTAAAATTGTTCCGATACCTCCAGTAACGCGCCAAAGCGGGGCTTTGTTGCGGGAATCCTCGGTTTTCCCGGCGGGGTCAGCGCCGAGAACCGGGCAAAAAGAAGCAGTTTGCGTTCCGATGCAAGCCACCTGCGTGAAAAAGCGGCTGTAGCAATAAGCTGCGGCCGCAGGATTAGGGATTCTATGGGGTAAATCGCCCACCGGCAGGCGGGCTGGAACGGAAATTATGACAATCCTAGGGGCGGGCGCCGAAAACACCGGTCGCAAACTGCACGAAGCGGGGGAGGGCTGCGTTGTGGTCATTATCCCGGCAGATGCCGCGGGTCAGGCTCTTCATCCGGTGGAGCGTGGCGAGCGCGTGCTGCAGCGCGCCGATGACAAAACTGAACCGCCAGAGAAAATCCTCCGGGGTCAGCGCCGGGACGTGACGGCGCAACGCCTGGCCGAAGCGCGCCAGCCACGGTTGGAATTCCCCGGCGAGAAACGTCTCCGTGAAGGGCAGTGGTTCGACGAGCGCGCGTCCGATGAGCCGCGCGCCATGCCGGCCGTTTTCGTCGGGTCCGGCATACAATTCGAAAAGCGGGCCGGCGAGGATCTCCATGAGCACGGCCAGAGGCACCGGTTGGTCCCCGGCTTGCTGTTCGGCCTCGTCGAGCATGGCCAGGCGCGTCTGGTTGATCGGCTGGATCCGGCGACGCAGCACTTCCAAGTAAAGACTCTCCTTGTCGCCGTGGTGATAATTGACGGCTGCAAGATTGACCTTGGCCCTACGGGTTATCTGGCGGAGGGTCGTGCCGTCATAGCCCTGATCGGCAAATAGCGATTCAGCAGCTATTAAGATCCGATCCAGCGTTTCTTTATCCGCGTTGCTCATTTAATGATACGAAAGTATGAAACGACCGTTTAAATATCGTCAACACCGACCTTCGAGCGGGCCACAAGCTGGTGGGTGTTGGTGATCCACGGCAAAGTTGTGTTCGGAACCAAACCGGATAGTTTTTTCCAATTCCAGCACGCTTATGAAAACAAAACTATCCCTGTTGGCTTTTCTCAGTCTGGCCTCGGCCGGTGTGGCGGTGGCCGCGGCTTCGGAAAAACCGGTTTCGGCGATCGAGGTAACCTTCGTCGCCGCGGAAAAATTCACGGATGTGAAGGACAGTGACATGGGTTCCGACCGCGGCCGCGAGGCGGTGCTCGAGCAGCTCAAGGAGCATCTCGTGACACATGGCGCCAAGTATCTGGCCAAGGGCCAGCGACTGCAGATCACGGTCACCGATGTGGATCTGGCGGGCGACTTCGAGCCGTGGCGCGGGATCAATTTCCACGACATCCGCATCGTGAAGGACATCTATCCCCCGCGCGTGAACCTGGAGTTCAAGCTGATCGACGCCGAGGGCAAGGTGGTCAGCGAGGGCAAGCGCCAGCTTCGGGATCTCGGATATCTGACGAGCATGGCGATGCCCACCTCCGACCCGCTGCGCTACGACAAGGAGATGCTGAACGACTGGCTGCGCCAGGAGTTCAAGCACCGGGCCTGAGCCGGTTCCAGTGATGTTTTCCCCCGGGCGCCGGCCGCAAGCCGGCGCCTTTTCTTTTGACCGGTCCCGGGGGCTGGCGGCACTCTGCCCGGGTGAATTCCGCCGTGCCGCCCGCCAA
>CBDFNB010000015.1:0-108260 GCA_965249855.1 Lacunisphaera sp. | reverse complement strand
ACGCCCTCGCCGCGCTTCTTCGGCTGCATCAGCAGGCGGACCGCGGTGAGGATGTTCTCCGGCGGCAGGGTCTTGGCCTCGGCGACCGGCGGCGGCTCCACATGGGTCCGTTCCTGGGCCGGTGCGGATTGCTCCGCTCCCTGCTTGGCTTCCTCCGCGTTGATCCAGATCTCGCCGCGCTGGTTCTTGTTCAGCCAGTAGGCGAAGCCGTTCTCGGTCGCGATGACCGGCTCGGCGCCGCCCTCAAGGCGGAGACCGAACGTGGCGAGCTGCTCGAGCAACTGGGTCTCGTCGAGCTTCAGGGCCTTGGTGAGATACGGGAAGCTGCCCGACCAGCCGTGGCCGCGGCGGTTGTGGCGCATCATGCCGCGGATCTTGGCCAGCATGGTCTTGGGCGCACCGGCGTCCTCGCGCGGCGGCTGGTTCTGCTGCTGGGGCGGGCGCGGACGCTCCTCGCGGCGTTCGTCGCGCCGGTGATCGTCACGGCGCTCCTGCGGGGCCTGGGCCGGCTGCGCGGCGGAGGCGGCAATCTCGGCGGGCACCTCGTCGTCAGCGAGGTGCTTGCCGGGCAAAATGCGGAACACCGGCTCGGGTTTCTCGCGGGTGTTGATCCACACCTCGCCACGGCGGTTGATGTTCACCCAATAAAGGTCGCCGTCGTATTCGACGTAGACGGGCTTGGCGTTCTCGTCGGCCGGGATCTGCATGCCGCACTCCACGAGCGCACCCTTGATGTCGGCCTCCTCGAGCCTCCACTTCTTGGCGAGGTAATCCAGCCCGACGGACATGCCGGCGCCGCGCTGGTTGCGGCGCATGTGGGGCTTGAGCGCGTCGAAGAATGTCGGCAGCTCGTCCTCGGCGGTGAGCTTATGCCACTCGTCCTCGGGGGCGTCGGGGTCGTCATCGCGCGAGGTGTCGACCGGGCGGCGGAAACCGTCGTCGGCCGCGGCCTTCTCGTCGACGAGGGTCTCGGGCTTCTCCTCGGCCGCGGCGGGCGCGGCGGTCATGCCCTTGAACTTGGCCTCGAATTCCGCGCGCAGCTTGTCCGTCTCGGCGCGGGCCGCCGCGGCGGCGGCATCCTCCAGCGTCCAGTCGCGCTGCACGGGGCGGCGGACGAGGCCGGTGAAGGCCAGCGGGTTGTCGGGCGCGGTGTGGAAATTGATGATTTCCCACTGCTCCTGCCCGAGGTCGTTGATAAATTTCTCCATCAGCGCCGGGGAGGCGAATCCGCCTTTGCCGCTGCTGATGACTTTGTATTCCCAGTTGGCCATAAGAGTTGAAGGCATCCCGCATCCCCTCCCCTGACGCCAGCCCTAAATTCCCCGCGCCACCCGTCATGAGCGAATCCGCGGCCCCGCCCGGCGTCTTGCGCCTGTCGACGTTTCCCCTTTTGCCTTCCGCCACTTTCCACCCACGCTGCACCGTCCCATGAGAAAACTGCTCGCGCTGGCCTGCACCGTGCCCCTGGCCGCCCAGCTCCAACTGCCCGACGTGGTCGTGAGCGCGTCGCGCTCGGCCGAACCGCGCGCGCAGGTGCCTTTCTCCGTGACCGTCCTGGCCGGCCCGCAGCTGCGCGCCGCGCCCTCCACCACGCTGGACGGCGCCTTGCGCGGCGTCCCGGGTTTCAGCCTTTTCCGCCGCAGCGACAGCCTGACGGCCAACCCGACCGCGCAGGGCGTGTCGCTGCGCGGCCTCGGCCCCAGCGGCGCCAGCCGCTCGCTCGTGCTGCTCGACGGCGTGCCGCTCAACGATCCCTTCGGCGGCTGGGTGACCTGGAGCAAGGTGTCACGCGAGTCGCTCACCGGCGCCGAGCTCGTCCGCGGCGGCGGCGCCACGGCCTGGGGCAATGCCGCGCTCGGTGGCGTCGTGCAGCTGCTGACCGCGCCACCCGCGCCAGGCGGTCACCTTACCGCCACCGTCGGGGATTTTTCCACGCACGGCACCGAGCTCAGCCTCACCCAGGCGGCCGGTCCCGGCATGCTGCAACTCAGTGGCCGCGATTTCGCCACCGACGGGTTCTCCCTAGTCGCGCCGGAGGACCGCGGCCTGGTGGACCTCGCCGCTTGGAGCAAACACCACTGGCTGTCCGCCCGCTGGTCGCAACCGGTCGGCGAGCACGCCACGCTCACCGTCACCGGCCGGACCTTCCGGGAAAAGCGCGGCAACGGCACGGCCTACCAGCGCAATTCGTCGGACGAGGACTTCGGCTCGGTCGCGCTCACGGCGCGGTCCGGAAAGGATTTCTCGTGGACCGCTCTCGCCTACGGCCAGGACCAGACGTTCAGCAGCACGTTCGGCGCGGTGAACACGACCCGCACGACCGAGACGCCGGCGAGCGACCAGTTCGCCGTGCCGGCCACCGCGCTCGGCGCCGCGTGGACCGGAACCTGGGCGCACCCCGGCGACGCGCGCACCAGCGCCGGGCTGGATCTGCGCCGGGTGACGGGCGAGACGCGCGAGCATTTCACCTTCAGCGCCGGCGACTTCACCCGCCAGCGCATCGCCGGCGGCACGCAGGAATTCGCCGGCCTGTTCGCCCTGCACGAGCGCGCGCTCGCCCCCGACTGGCGCCTCACCCTCGGCGCCCGGCTCGATGCGTGGCGCGAGACCGACGGTCATCGCCGGGAGACCGACCGCGCCACCGCGGCCGTCCTGCGCGACGACCACTATGCCGATCGCGACGGCCTGGAATTCAGCCCCAGCGCCGGGCTGGTCTGGACGCCCGCGAAAGAGTGGCGGCTGCGCGCCGCCGCCCAGCAGGCCTTCCGCCGCCCCACGCTTAACGAGCTCTACCGTCCTTTCCGCGTCGGCAACGTCATCACCGAGGCGAACGCCGCCCTCGACACCGAGCGCGTGGCCAGTGCGGAGCTCGGCGCCGATTACACGCACGGGGGCCTCACGTTTGGCGCCGCCCTCTTCTGGAACGAGCTGCGCGACGCCGTGGCCAACGTGACCATCGCCCGCGGCCCCGGCACCTTTCCCATCGTCGGCTTCGTCCCCGCCGGCGGCACCGGCCGGCAGCGCCTCAACCTCGACCGCCTGCGCGTCCGCGGACTCGAGCTCAATGCCGAATGGCGGCCCGTCCCGTTGCTTTCGTTCAACGCCGCCTATCTCTACAACGATGCCACGGTGCGGCGCGCCACGCCCGCCCCGGCGCTCGCGGGCCGGCGCCTCGCGCAGGTGCCGCGGCACAGCGCGACCCTCGGCGCCGAATGGCGCGCGGGCAGATTCATCCTGACGCCGCGCCTCCGCGTCATCGGCCGGCAGTTCGAGGACGACGAGAACCTGCTCATCCTCGGCACCGTGGCCATCGCCGACCTCGGGGCCAGCTACGCGCTCGGCCGCGGCGAACTGTTTCTCACCATCGAAAACCTGGGCGACGCCCGCATCGAGACCGGCCGCAGCGCCGACGGGCTGGTCAATACCGGCACCCCGCGCCTCGCCGTCGCCGGCTTCAGGTGCGCCTGGTAGGGTCCGGCCCGGCCGGCCGGTTCAGTCACCGGGCATGACCGTGAAGCGGATCGGGACCATCATGCGGGTGTTGACCTTGCGGCCGGTCTTCATGCCGGGCCGGAAACGCCATTTGCCCACGCCCTCAACCGCCGCAAACTCGAACCCGGGATGGGTGGAAGAAACCACGTGGACGTCGCGGGTGTCGCCCTTGCTGTCGACGATGAACGCCACGACCACCTCGGCGCGGTCGACATCTTTTTTGAGCTGAACCGGGAACTGCGGGGGCGGTTGCACGATCGGCTCCGGCACGCGGTCGAGCTGGGAGATGTTAAACAGGTCCTTCATCCCGCCCGCGCGCGGACCACTGGGGGCGATCTTCAGCGGAATGCTTGTGAGACTGGCGGTATCAAGGCCCGTCTGCAGCGTGACGCTCATGTCGAGGGGTTGCACGAAGGCGGTGTTCAGATCCACCGCGGAAGGCAGGTCCACGAGCCGCGGCACAACAACGCCGGGATCCAGCTCGACGGCCTCTTCGAGCTCCTCGACGGGTTTCTCCTCCTCATCGGGGAGATCGGGCATGACCATCTGGACAATCGGCTCGTCCTTCACCACCACGACCGGCCGGAGCGCCGGGCGGTCGCCGCCTCCCCAAAGCAGCAGGCCGTGGACACTTAGCGAAAACAGGATCGCCGGCCAGGAGAGGCGCGCCGGTTTGGGCAGACCATGGTAATACCAGTCACCGGCCCGGCTGGTGGCCCGGGCCAGATGGCGGACGGGGACCGGTTGGGCATGTTCGATCTTGAAGGCGTGACGCGGGTAGAACGTCGTTTGCATGCCCTATTAAACGCCTCTTCCGGCCGGGGCGCCCTGCATAGCTTGCCAGATACTAGGCATTTGTTGCAGGCTCGCCCTATCGTCCGTCGGCCATTAGGGATTGCACCGGCCCCGGGGGGTAACCCATGAAGGGCCCGTGCGCCGGCTCGACCAACTTCTCGCCAACCTCGGCTACTGCTCCCGCCGGGAGGCCCGTGGCTGGATCCAGGCCGGCCGGGTGACCGTCCGCGGGCAGGTCACGGATGATTTCGGCGCCAAAGCCGACCCGGCCGACGTCCGCGTGGACGGCGAGCCGCTCGACCATCCCGCCGGCCTGCTGCTCCTGGTGCACAAACCCGTCGGGCTGGTCTGCTCGCACGAAGAACGCGAGGGCCCGAACATCTATTCGCTGCTGCCGCCCCGCTGGCGCGCGCGCAACCCGCAGGTCACCAGCATCGGCCGGCTCGACAAGGACACCAGCGGCCTGCTGCTGCTCACCGACCAAAGCGAACTCGTCCACCGCCTCACCTCACCCAAGCACAAGGTGCCGAAAATCTACCGCGCCACGGTGAACGCCGACCTGGCGCCGGCGCTGGTCCCGCTCTTCGCCGGCGGCGCGCTGCTGCTCAAGGACGAGAAGACCCCGTGTGCCCCGGCGGAACTGCGGATCCTTTCGCCCCGCGAGGCCGAGCTGACGCTGACCGAGGGCCGCTACCACCAGGTGCGGCGCATGTTCGCCAGCCAGGGCGCCGAGGTGCTGACCCTGCACCGCGCGCGCTTCGGTCATTTGGAACTCGGCGACCTCCCGGCCGGTCAATGGCGCGAACTGCCGCTCGACACCTTCAATTCATGAACGAACTCCCCCTTCTCACCGGCGCGCAGAAAACCAAGCTGCGCGGCCTCGGCCAGGTGCTCAGCGACTCGCTCCGGATCGGCCGCCAGGGCCCGACCCCGGCGCTTTTCATCGAGCTCAACCGCCAGCTGGACACCCGCGAGCTGGTGAAGGTGCGCTTCGAGGCTGCGGACCGCGACGAACGCGCCGCTTTGTGTGAAAGAATGGCCGGGGAAACCCCGTGTCTGTGCGTGGGCTCGGTGGGCCGCACGGCGCTCTTCTACCGGCCTCATCCCGATGCCGCCAAACGGCAGGTTTTGCCCTCCTGACAGGCAATTCCAGGGTTGCGACCAGGGCGCCTTCCGCTAGTCCTGCCCTAGTGAATTTCCCTATGAAAACCCGCCTCTTCGCCCCCGTTCTTATCATCGCAGTCGCCCTCCTGAGCGGCTGCGAGACTCCCCCGGATGCCCGGGTCACCAGCAAACAACCCGGCGCCGAGATCGGCAACGCCGTGGGCACCGTGGCCGGTGCCGTCGGCAGCAATGTCGTCGGCCTTGGGGTTGGCGCCGTCGAGGGCGCAACCGCCGCGGCCAAATCCGCCTTCACCAACGAACGCCGCGTCATCCGCACCTGGCGCGAGGAGAAGACCTCCGACGGCCGCATCATCAAGGTGCCGGTCGAGATCGAGGTCGACGCGAACGGCCGCCCGATCGAGGGCAACAAGTGAGCCGCAACGCAACGCGGTGAAGCCCTGAGACCTTTCAACCCAAACGCCTCCGAACCCCGGAGGCGTTTTTTCTGGCCGCAAATTTGACGGTTCATCCGTCGCGCGGCACTCCTTCCCCTCCGAAACAGCCACCCCCACCCCGCCGATGAAATTGAAGCCGTTCGCCCCGCTCATCCTTGGTTTCCTGCTCGGCATCCTGCCCGCCCTGGCGTTTGGCGTTCCGTGGGACCAGAACCGCGCGCGCCCGCCAGGCTTCCAGCGCACCCTGGCCTACCTGGAAAGCGACCTCTACGATTACCCGCAGGCCGAGCTGCAGTCAGCGCGGACCTCGATGCTGACCGACGACATTGTCACCAACGTCATCGACAAACTGAAGGCGCAAGGCTACGCACCCTCCTCTTGGGAATCGCTGGGGCAGCAGACCATCGATGCCTATAGGGTCCAATATGAGAGTGTCAAAACCACGCTCCGCCAGACCAAGACTAATCCCGAAGGCATCATCCAAGCGGTCGAAGGCAACCAGCCCATGTCATCTGAACTGCTCGAAGACCCCTTGGTCAGGGCCCTAATTCTCACAAGGTGGCTGATTCTCGGCGTAGCCGAGAACACCTACCAGGCGCTGCTCTTCAACGGACAGAGTCCCAGTGTTGGAACCGGCAGTCCGCACAACTCGGTCCCGGACGTCACCCCGCGGAAGCCAGCCAAAAGCCAAAATCGGATCGACTGGGAACGCATGCGCGAAACACGGCGCAAGGCAATCGAGCGGCGCCGCGCGATCGAGGCGCGCTGGGAGGAGGAGGCCCGGCGGCGCTGGGCGGAGATCAATGAGATCATCCGCTACCTCAAGGGTCTAGGGGCGCAGAGCACCAATAAATTCCAGACGACCCGCCGCGGCGCCGGTGGCCAAGTTGCCAATCCCACCCCGCCCGAACCCACACCCATGCCCGCCGAGCCCGCGGATGAGCCGGAATCCACCATCGAGGAAATCCTGACGATCGAGAAAGAAATCACCCAGCTGGAGAAAAAAATTGAAGCCGAGGAGTCCACCCAAGTGGAGAAGGCCAAAATCAAAGTCTACCGTGGCGCTCTGATCCTCCGTCGGTTGCCGGGACTGGACGACGCCAGCTGGAAGACCGTCAAAAAGGCCCTCGTCGACGTCTATTCCGCGATGCCAGGCGTTTCAGACATGGAGGACAAAGGAGACGAGGTGACCTGGCGCTACAAGACCCTGTCCTTGCCTTCGGGCAATGACTGGGTCGAGGTCGTCCCCGACGGCGAGCCAGCTGAGGAGGAAGTGGATGGCGAGCCCGCACCGGAGAAGAAGGAAGAGCCCAAGTTCGTGGGCAACGGCGATGCCGACCCGCGAAGCGAGAAAATCATCCCCGGCACGGAGAAAAAGCCCGTCGAACCGAAGCCTGCCCCCAAGCCCGAGCCCAAGCCTGAGCCCAAAAAGCCCGAGGTCGTCATGCACGATGGTTATTGGTTCGATCCGACCGACGAGAGCCGGGACGACGACGACCCCTTTATTTATGTGCGGGTCAATGGCGCGGCCCAGCGCATCCGGCTCTCCAAGGCGCCGGCCGCGTATGGCATCCCGGACGGCCTGACCATCGACCAGATGAGCTGGTATAACGAGCGGCTGCACAAGGTGGAGAAAAACTACAACAACACCCACCGCGGCAAGGGCGCGGGCAGCACCAACAAGTTCGCCAAGCCGAAGGGCTGAGCGCGTGACCGGTCAGTCCGCCCAAAGAAAAAACGCACCCGTTGCCGGGTGCGTTTTGTTTTTGAAGTGTTGCGGGTCGCTTACCAGCCGATGGCGGGCTTCGCCTTCGTCTGCTTCGTGATCTGCTTCTCGTCCTCCCACACCGTCAGGCCGGTCTTCACCTGCACCAGCGACATCTGGAACGAGTAGGTGTTCTGCGTCAGCTTGCTGTTCCGGTCGGTCTGCTGGATGAGCTTCGCGTAGAGCGTGAAGTCCGGCACGAGGGTCTTGGCCTTCTTGCCGCTCTGCATCTCCTCGAGCTCGGCCGCCTCGCTGGCGACGACGGCGCGCTCGCCGAGGCCCAGCGTGTTGGTGACGGCGATCTTGCCGGTCTGGGTGAGGCCGACGCGGATCTTTTTGATCAGCAGGTCGGTGTCGACCATGAGCTGCGTGTTGTTGATGATGCGATCCACCGCGAGGATGGCGGGCGTGCGCGGCGCGTTGTTGAGCGCTTCGCTGGAGAGCAGCGAGGCGAGCAGCTGGTCGGACGCGTTGGCCCAGTCCTGGGTGTTGATGGCCGCCGTGTTGATGACGTCGGGGCCCTTGGCATCAACGGTGCGGGTTTCGGTCGGGGATTCGCAGCCGGTGAGCATCAGCAGCGAGCCGACGGCCAGCACGGAGGCGAACTTGGAAGGAGCGGTCAGTTTCATGGATGGTGAGGGTTACTCGCGGAACTTGAGCCGGAAATCCGCGGCCTTCGGGGTGATGGCGACGGTGGAGATGGTGGTCGTCTCGCGGCCCTGCAGCGTGAGGCTCTTCCACACTTCGTTGGGGGAGTTGACGGCCATGCCGTCAACGTCCACCCACTCGAACTTGTAGTTCACCGTGCGCACGGAGCTCTTGAGGTTCTCGACCGTGGCCTGGATCTTGAGCAGGTTGCCCGAGACGGTGGCCTGGTTGATCGACACCACCCGGACCGTGCCGGCCAGGGTGTTGTCGGTGACGACGCGCTTGTCGGCGACATAGGTCGGCGTGGCGCGGGACTCGGCGTTCTCGTAGGTGTTGACGTTCTGGCAGCCGCCGAAGAGCAGCGCCAGGGCCGTGACCGCGAGGGCTCCGCCGAGGCGGAGGCAGGAGGGAGTTTTCATTTACTTGAGCACGAAGGAGGAGACGAGCAGCGGCGCGGTGGGCGACGCCGACTTCACGTAGACGACGTTGACCGAGCCGGGGGCCAGGGCAACGGTCTTTTGCACGCCACCGGCGTCGATGGTGAGCTCGCGGCTCTCCGGGGTGGCGAGGCGGGCATACTGGAACTCCTTGGGCAGCGAGGTCCAGGTGCGGGTGTCGGCGATGTTGGTGGCGGAGTTGATGCCGCCCATGATCAGGCCGGCGGCGAGGCCGGCCCACATGCCGCCGCGGTCCTCGGCGGCCTTCTGCACCACGGCCGCGATGATGGCCTTGGTGGCGGTGGTGATCATCGTCTTGGTGACGATGGCCGGCCACTCGTTCTTGAAGTCGTTGGCGATGACGCTGTCCATGCTGGCGACCGTGGCGGTGTTGACCGTCGTCTCGCCGGCCTTGACGCTCAGGCTCGGGATGTAGGACTCGTTGAACTTCAGCTTCGGGAAGGCGGCGCCGACATACGGCATGCGGCTGCTCACGAGGAAGGTCGGGATGTCCACGCGGACCTGGTCGCGGGCGGCGGCGGTGCCGGTCTCGAAGATCACGTAGGTGACGCCCTCGGGGGCCTTGCCCTCGGCGGCGCTGGCGGCGGCATCGAGGTCGGCGCGGAGGAAGGGGTTCTCGGGAACCATCGAGGCGACGCGCTCGAAGGACTTGCGGCCGCGCTCCAGGTCGGAGCCGCCTTCGCCGAGCACGGTGAAGAACAGGCCGTCGAGGAACACGGAGAAGGGGTTCACGTAGTCGCCGTAGGGCTTCATCGGCGCGAGCGAGGCGTCGAGGGCGGCCTGTAGCGCGGGACCGGTGCGGCCGTCGGCACGCGCCTTGTCGGGATCATAAGCGGCTGACTTGCCCTTCTCGTCCTTCAGCTGGCCGGTGCGGGCGAGCTCGGCCTCCTCCTGGGCGGAGGCGATGCGCTTCTCGTTGGCGGCGACGGCGTCGCGCTGGCGCTGCAGCGAGCGGTTGAGCTCGACGCGGGCCTTGTCCTTGTCGCCAAGGGCGAGATAGCCGACGGCCTTGTAGGTGTTCATCATCACCTTGTCGTAGGCGCGGCCGCGATACGGCAGGTTGGCCTGGTTGGTCATCGCGGCACCGAGCTCGGCGCCGACCTTGACCTTGGCCTGTTCTTCCCAGGCGTTTACCTTGGCCTCGGCGGCATCAAAGGCGGCGACGGAACGGGTCAGGTAATGCTTGTGCACCTCCTCCGCGGTCGGCTCGGGGAGCGGCGCCGGCGGGGCCTCGCCCTTCTTCGCGGCGACGGGCGCGGGACGGATGTCCGGCACCATCGTCGGGTCGGCCATGGCCGCGGTCAGCAGCGTGGCGCCCTGCTCGAGGCGGAACACCAGCTCGTCCTTGCTGCCGGTGCTCTTGGCGGCCTGCTGGTCGATCTGGATGACGGCGGAGGCAAAGCTGCCCGTCTTGGTCGAGGAGGTGAACTGTTGCGTCTGCTGTTCGTAGGTGGCGCAGCCGGTGAGCAGGGCGAGCGCGAGGGCGCCAGCAGCCTGACCCAACCGGAGGCCCCGGAGGTGCGATGTGGATGTGTGCATGGTAAAACTAGGGGTGACGGGGGTGACCAAAAAAAGGGAACGGCCGGGGGTATTACGACTCGTTCTCGCCTTCCACGAGACGGACGACGGCGCCGCGATCAATGCCGGTGTCCTCGAGGATCTCCGCTTGGGAATTCTGCGGGGTGACGCGCGTGACCTTGACCTTGCCGACGAGGACCTCCTCGCGGCTCTTCTCGCCGGTGTCGGGGTCGACGAGCTCGTCGCCCAGCATATAGACCTCCCAGGTCTGGCCGACCTCGATGCCGGACTGGTCGTTGCGGTTGATCGTCACGATGCGGTCGCGCTTGCCGATGATGCGCGCGGGGGAGACGACGTCGGCGGCGCGGACGGCGATCTTCTGGGCGATCTCGCTGACCGCCTGGATCATGAGGTCGTCGGAGGCCTCGCCGACGCGGACGGTGGTGTTCTCGGAGCGGTTCTCGGAATCGCGCTTGGAGACCTTGAAGTTGGCGCTGGCGACGGCGCGCTGGGTGGCGACCTCGGTGATCTTGGCCACGGCGGAGAGCTCGATGACGCGGGCGCGGACGGTCTTGCCGAGGGAGGCGAGGCGCCGCTCCTCCATGCGGTCGTTGAACGAGTCCACGCGGATGGTCATGACGTAGTCGGCCTTGTTGAAAGCGAAGGCGCCGCCGGAGGCGGCGGCCTCGGTGGCGAGGGCGTCGGCGTCGGAGCGCTCGAGGATCTCGAAGCGGCGGGTGTTGAGCACGCGGTCGTGGACCTGGGAATCGAGGGCCTCGATGACGGAGTCGAGCGAGAGCCCGACGCCCTGCTTCTGCATGCGGGCGGCCAGCGAGGGCGTGGCGATCATCTTGGTGATGGCGAGTTTCTTCTTGCCGGTGGACTCCTGGGCGCGGGTGGCCGGCGCGAGGAGGACGAGGGCGGTGAGGAGGGAGAGGAGGATGCGGCCGGATTTCATGGCGGTGGGTGGCTGAAGGTTGGAGGTGGAGGGCGGGTTACCAGCCGAACAGGGAGCGGGTCGGGCCGGCGTTGATCGTGATGCCTTCCTTGGTGTTCACCTTGAAGCCGCTGTTTTCGAACATCTTCGCCTGGCCCTCGAGGACCTTGACCTGGGCATCGGTGAGCTTGGCGCCGTTCTTGAGGTCGTTGATGAAGGCGGTGGACTCCTTCCAGCGGGCGTAACCGGCCTCGCTCATCTCGAGACCGACGTTCAGCGTCTGGCCGTTGGAGAAGTTGACCGTGCGCTCCCAGGGCTTGTAGCCCTCGCGGACGACGCGGAGCTTGTGCAGGCCGGCCTTGACGGTGAGCTTGCCCGGGGCGGTGCCGACCGCGAGGCCGTCGACCTCGATGGTGGCGACGGGCGAGACCTTGAGCTTGTCCTCGGACATCCGGACCGTGTTGTCCTTGTCGATCCGGACGTCGGGGATGTAGAGGTCGGCGATCTCGGTGGTGAAGTTGACCGCGACGTTGCCCTGGCCTTCCGAGGTGGTGATGCGGCCGCGGTCGAGCTGGCGCTTGAGGCTGGCGGCGACCTTGTCGGCGGCATCGGCGAGCAGGCTGTTTACGACCCCCGCGCGCTCGTCGCTGAGGCCCCCGGAGCTCTGCTGCACGGCCTTGCTGACGCGCACGGTATCGGCCGCGAGACTGGCCCCGCTGTTGCCGTCGAGGACCTTGTAGGTGACGCGCGCAGTATACTCGTCGTTGACCGTCTTCACGCCGTAGGCGTCGATGGTCTTCCGGTTGGACTCGACGCCGGAAATGGTGACCTGCAGCAGGTGGGTGGCGCCGAGGGACTGGGCGAGGCGGACGGCGGAGGTGCTGTCGGCCATCTGGGCGTCGAGGGCGTTGGCCTTGGCGCCGGGGGCCATGCCGGCCACGGCGTTGAGCGCGGTCTCGCCGCTGATCACGCGCACGTTCAGCTCGGTGACCTTGCCGGTGATGTAATCCTCCAGCGCGCCGAGTTCATTGGCGCCATCGGCCCCGGCCCGGTTGGCCGTGAAGATCGCGACCGTGACGCCCGCGGGTTTTTCCGCGACTTCCGTCACGGTGGTGGTGAAGGTGCGCTCCGTGGTGGTGCGACCGTCCTTTTCGGAGGACTTGGTCTGCACCGTGGTCTTGGCCGGGGCGGTGTTTTGGGCAAAGGCGCAGGTGACGCCGAGTGCAAGAAGGGTGACGAGTAGCTTCAGTTTTGTTGACATGACCGGTTCGGGATTAAGGGGAAACGGGAGAACCCGGCGGCTTATTTCAGCAGATCGTCTGAAAACCCGGGGACGTTGTGAGGTGAGCACAATACACTACAGAGCCACTAAGTAGATTTCCCATCGTCGAGGCAAGGTAATGAATTGATCCTGCATTTAGGATACCGGGCACGAAAGTCTGAAAGCTTAGGGAAATCCCTGAAAACGGCCGGCTGGCACCCGGTCAAAACGCGGCGTTGCACCGCGGGCCGCCCGCGGGCAACCATGGGCCCGTGACCCTCGCCGCCCTCGGTTGGAACGATTCCCTGGCCCAAGCCTTTGCCCCCTACGCGGCCGAGGGTTGCGAGCCGGCGCGGGTAACCCTCGAATTGAAGGGCTATTGCGAGGTAACCGGCGAGGCCGGCGCGCGCCTGGGGGAATGCAGCGGTAAATTCATCCACGCCGCCAAGGCCCCGGCTGACTACCCTGCCATCGGCGACTGGGTCGCCGTGACCCCGCAGCCGGGCGACCCCACCCGCGTCGCAGTCCAGGCCGTGCTGCCACGCCGCACCAAGTTTTCCCGCCGCGCCGCCGGCGAGGATGTGCTCGAGCAGGTCGTGGCGGCCAACGTGGACACCGTCTTCCTCGTCAGTTCGCTCGACGGCAACCATCACCTGCACCGCCTCGAGCGCTACCTCGCCGCGGCCTACGCCAGCGGCGCCCAGCCGGTCGTGTTGCTCAACAAGGCCGACCTCGCCGGCGAAACCGACACCGAGGAGGTCCCCCGCGAGATCACCCAGGTGGCGCCCGCGGTCCCGGTCTTCGTCATCAGCGCCCGGACCCGCCGCGGCCTCAAGGCCCTCGCGCCGTGGCTCCGTCCCGGGCAGACCATCGCCCTGCTCGGCTCCTCCGGCGTCGGCAAGTCCACGCTCATCAACCGCCTGATGGGCGGCCAGGTGCAGTTCACGCAGGAGGTGCGCGAGGCCGACCACAAGGGCCGGCACACCACGACGCAGCGCGAGCTGCTCGTCACGCCCGACGGCGTCATCATCATCGACACCCCCGGCATGCGCGAGATCCAGCCGTGGGAGGCGGGCGCCGGCCTGGCCGCGGCCTTCGACGACGTCGCCGCCGTGGCCGGCCGCTGCAAGTTCCGCGACTGCACCCACACCGTCGAGCCCGGCTGCGCCGTGACGGCCGCGCTGGCCGACGGCACGCTCGAGCCGGCCCGCTGGCAGAGCTACCTGCGGATGCTGCGCGCCACCGCGCACGAGGTGCGCCGCGTGGACCGCCCCGCCGCGCAACAGCACCGGGCGCAGATGAAGAAGCTCACGAAACAGCTCCGCCGGCGCGTGCACGAGAAGTCGGGCGAGGAGTGAGACGTTGACCTCCCGCCGGGCCGCACCATGCTGCGCCCATTATGTTTACCATTCTGGGAGCGGATGGAAAGGAATACGGGCCGGTGACGGCCGCCAAGATCCATGAGTGGATCAACGGAGGTCGCGCCAACCTCTCGACCAAGGCCAAGCGCGTGGACGAGGGCGTGTGGAAGACCCTCGGCGAGTTCGCCGAGTTCAGCGCGCCGCCCGCGGCCGCCCCGGTCCCTGAAGCCGCCCCCGCCCCCTCTCCCGCGACCGCGACTCCCGCGGCCACCCCGGCCGGAGCCGTCGACGCCAAGGCCTACGCCGCCGAGCTCATCGCCCGGGCCGCGCCGCTGGACATCTTCGGCTGCCTGAGCCGCAGCTTCGACCTGTGGAAGGCCAACCTCCTGCCCCTGGTGGGCGTGACCTTCGTGGTGTTCCTCGCCACAGGCGTCCTCGGCATGGTCCCGATCCTGGGTGCGATCGTGAACATCGTGCTCAGCGGCGTCTTCTACGGCGGGCTCTATTACTACTACCTCGGCAAGATGCGCGGCGAGCCGCGCGAGTTCGGCGACGCCTTTGCCGGCTTCGCCAAGGCCTTCGGCCCGCTCGCGCTGGCGTCGGTGCTCATCATGACGCTGACGATGGCCGCCGCGTGCGTGCTCATCGCCCCGTGGGTGGGCCTGATGATGATGACCGGCCAGCAGGGACACCCCAACCCGCTGCTTTTCCTCGGCATCTTCGTGTGCGTGCTGCCCGTCATCTATCTTTCGATCAGCTGGACGTTCACCTTCGCGCTGGTGATCGATCAGGGCCTGAGCCCGTGGACCGCGATGGAGGTGAGCCGGCGGGTCGTCACCAAGCAGTGGTTCCGGGTGTTCTTCACCATGCTGCTCGGCGGCATCCTCGCGATGCTCGGCCTCATCGGCCTGATCATCGGCGTGATCTTCACCATCCCGCTCGCGGTCGGCGCCCTGCTCTACGCCTACGAGGACCTGTGCAATCCGCCGGCGGCGACGGGCCAGGGCTGAGCGCCCCTACTCCTGCGGCGTTTTCCGCGCGAGCAGCTGATCCAGCGACAGCCTGCCCGGCCCGAAGGCGAGCACGAGCAGCGACGCCAGCAGGAACAGGAACGGCGCGGCACTGAGGAACTGCTCGGGGTCGCTCGTGACGGCCAGAAGCGCCTCCTTGTCGGCCGTGGCGTAGGCCACCAGCATCGTGAAGACCAGCGGCACCGCGGCCGGCCGCGCGAACAGCCCGAGCGCCAGCAGGATTCCGCCGCCACACTCGGTGGCGCCGGCCATGATAGCGTTGAGCTTGGGTAGCGGCAGGCCGAGGCCGCCGAAGAATTCCGCCGTGCGGTCCAGGTGCATGAGCTTGCCCCAGCCCGTCTGGGCGAAGGACAAGCCCCAGTAGAGGCGGATCACCAGCAGGAGCGGCGATTGCAGATGGGCGGCCAGGCCGTCAAATTTGGCGAGCAGCGGACGAAGTTGCATGGCCATGGGAGATGCCAGGGCCGGGATTATTCCGAAAATCGCGAATGTCCGGTCACCGCCGACACAGCCAGCCGAGCTCCATCCAGTTGCGGAACCAGCCCTGGATCCGGGAGGTCCAGTCGGCGTGCGATTTTTTCGCGCGCGGGATGCCGGTCACCAGAGCCTGCTCGAGCGTCTTGCCGGCCCGGAGCGCGGTGAGGATGCGGAAGGCTTCCGGCTCCAGCCGCTTGAAATAGATCTTCCCGTCCAGCCGGTGCACGGCGACGTGCGTGCGCCCGCGCGACGGCAGCCTTGTTTTCCGGTCCTTGCGCCGGCGCAGTTCCGTCGGGGCGTTGCTGGCGTCGCCGCGCAGCAGCTCCGCCTCGCGCTGCTTCACCGCCAGGATGAAATCGTCCACCGGATATTCCAGCCGCAGCAGCTGCAGGTAGGGCTGCAGCGCGAGCTTCAGTTTTCCCTGCCGCGCGGCCGGCACGTCGAGCAGGTCGTTGGCGGTGAAGACCGGGTTGGATGCGGTGTCGAACACCTCCACCCTCGCCCACTCGAAGCGGGCGAGGTCGTGGCACAGCGCGGTGTGCGGCCTCGTGTAGCGTGGCTCCTGGCGGATGAACTTCGCCAGCCGGCCCGGCAGGTTGCGAAGCGTGAAGGAGGCGGACGGATATCGAACGAGATAGGCCTCGGCGAGGCGGATGAACTTCTTGTCACCGAGCACCGCGCGCAGGCCGGGACAGTCGTCATAGAGGCTGTCGAGCACGCGGAACCAATACATGCGGTTGTAGATCTCGAGCCGCTCGAACGACGTGAGCCGGTCGTTGGGCTTGGCGATCTGCGCGGCCACGGCGCTCGTCGGCCGGCCGTCGGTCCAGCGCCGCTGCATGCGGCTGTCGTCGGTCAACGGCCGCGAGACCACGCGCCACATGGCGCGCTGCAGGCCGGCGAGATCGGCCGTCGAGTCAACGCGCGCGGGGGCGAAGGGCTTCGCGCGGCGCGGGGATTTGGGCCGCGCGGGCTTGGGCGATGTATTCATTGGCCTTCAGGGCTTCGTCGTGGACCTCGTCAAACGAGGGGATCTTGTCATCCCACTCGAGCAGCGTGGCGGTGACGCCGCAGAGCTTGGTGGCGTGGGCGTAAAGCTTCCAGACCGGGTCGAGCACCGGATGGTCGTGCGTATCGAGGATGTATTTCTCGAACTTCGTGTGCCCCGCGATGTGCATCTGCGCGACGCGGTGGTGCGGGATGTGGTCGATGTAGTCGTAGGGGTTGAAGCCGTGGTTCTGCGCCGAGACGTAGATATTGTTCACGTCGAGGAGGATTCCGCAGTCGGCGCGCTCGACGACCTCGGTGAGGAATTCCCACTCGGTCATCTCGGAGACGTGGAACTCGGTGTAGGAGCTCACATTCTCGACGGCGATCGGGACCTCCAGATAGTCGCGCACCCGGCGGATGTTCGCGGCGGTCTGCTTCGCGGCCGCGACGGTGTAGGGCATCGGCAGCAGGTCGTGCGAATAGGTGCCGTCGACGCTGCCCCAGCAGAGGTGGTCGGAGAGCCACGGGGTCTTCGTGCGCTTCGTGAGCGCCTTGAGGCGGCGGAGGTGCTCCTTGTTCGGGCCGTCGGCGGCGCCGAAATACATCGCGACACCGTGCTGCACCACGCGGTATTGCGCAAGGATCCGGTCGAGCACCTCGAGCGGGCGCCCGCCGTCGACCATGAAGTTTTCCGAGATGATCTCGAACCAGTCGACCGTGGGCTTCTGGCCCAGGATGTGGTCGTAGTGCGGGATGCGCAGGCCGATGCCGATGCCGTAGTCGGTGTAGCCGTTGAATTTGTTGGCGGGCATGGGACGGACTGCAGGACACCACTAATTCACACCAGGGCGTTTTTTCCAACCCGGTTTGTCATCCTGAGCGGAGCGAAGGATCCAGTGCGACGAGTCCGTTATCACCGGCGAACAACTGGATTCTTCGCTGTGCTCAGAATGACAGGTTCTGAAAATATAAACGGGTGTAACCGAAAACGGAGGCCGGGCCGTCCCGGCCTCCGTGAAATTGCCGGACCGGACTCAGCCCTTCTTGGACTCGTCCTTCTTCTTGTTGGCCTCGGCGTCATGCTTCTCGCCCATCGCGGACGAGCAGCCGCCCTTGCCCTTGCAGGAATTCTTGCCCTTGCAGCCGTTGTCGCTGGAGCCGCAGCCGCCCTTGCCTTTGCACTCGTTCTTGCCCTTGCAGTCGTGGGCCTTGCCGTCCTTCTTGCCGTTGCAGCCGTCTTTGCCTTTACAGCTGTCCTTGCTCTTCTCGGTGGAGGGAGCGGTCGAGCCGGCGTCGGCGGCATAGGACTTGGCGGCGAGAGCGCCGAGATAGAGGCCCGTGATCGCCGCGGCCGTGATGATGGTCTTGGAGGACTTGTTCATGTGATACTGGATTTTGGGTTCTGGTTTCTCCCGCCGGGGGTGACGGGAGGTTCGCAGCCAGTCGGCTGGTGCGGGATAGGAGCACCGGGCACGAGGGTTATTCCAGAAAATCAGGCGGATTGTCGACCAAGCGGCATTCCCTTGCGACGAATCGTCATACCCGCCGGCGAGTTGGCGGTTGCGCGCGCCGGGGCGCTGGGCCAGAAATTTCCCATGCGCCTCCCCTGCCGCTTCCTCGTCACCGGTGCCGCCCTGCTCGCGGCCACCCTCGCCCCCGCCAAGACCCTCATCCACGCCGGCTCGCTCATCGACGGCCGCGCCGACACCGTCCGCAAGGCCGTCACGGTCACTATCGAGAATGAACGCATCACCGGCCTCGCCGACGGCTACACCGCGCCGGCCGCGGGAGACACCGTCATCGACCTGAAGAACGCCACCGTCATGCCCGGCCTGATGGACATGCACGTCCACATCACCGGCGAACAGTCCGGCCAGGCCGGTTATGCCGAGCGTTTCTTCCTGAACCCGGCGGATGTCGCGCTGCGGGCGACCACCTACGCGAAGAAGACGCTCCTCGCCGGCTTCACGACCGTCCGCGACTGCGGCGCCGGCGACAAACTCAACCTGTCCATGCGCGACGCCATCGCCAAGGGCTGGGTCGACGGCCCGCGCATCTTCGCGGCCGGCAGCGTGTCCACCACCGGCGGACACGGCGACGGCACGAACGGACTGAACTCCAAGATCCAGCACCTGCTCGATGAGGAGGCAAACGGCATCGCCAACAGTCCCGACGAGATCCGCCGGGTCGTGCGCCAGCGTTACAAGGACGGCGCCGACTTCATCAAGATTGCCGCGACCGGCGGCGTGCTCAGCCTCGCCAAGAGCGGCCAGGCCCCGCTCTTCACCGAGGACGAGGTCAACACCGTCGTGCTCACCGCCAAGGACTACGGCCTGAAGGTCGCGGCCCACGCCCACGGCGACGAGGGCATGCAGCGCGCCATCCGCGCCGGCGTCGCCTCCATCGAACACGGCACCTACATGTCCGACGAGACCATCGCGCTCATGAAGCAGCACGGCACCAATTACGTGCCGACGATCAGTGCCGGCCGCTTCGTCGCCGAGAAGGCCAGGATCGACGGTTATTTCCCGAGCATCGTGCGCCCCAAGGCCGCCGCCATCGGGCCGCTCATCCAGGCCACGTTCCAACGCGCCTACGCCGCCGGCGTGAAGATCGCCTTCGGCACCGACCAGGGCGTCGCCCCGCACGGCGACAACGCCAAGGAATTCATCTACATGACCGAGGCCGGCATGCCCGCCATGAAGGCCATCCAGTCCGCCACGCTCGAGGCCGCGAAGCTGATCGAGATGGAAAAGGACCTTGGCACGGTCGAGTCCGGCAAGATCGCCGACCTCGTCGCCGTCCCCGGCGACCCGCTCGCCGACATTTCCCTCATGACCAAGGTCAGTTTCGTCATGAAGGCCGGAAAGGTCTACAAGCAGTAGACAACGCTTCTGATCAGCCACGGCGACTTGACGCCGTTGGCTGTAACGCTTGGTCGGCTATTTCTTGGGCTCCCATATTTCCGGATCGAAGACAGTCATTGTCTGGATCTTCCATTGGCCGTCCTTTTTTGCAAAAATAGCGGCGCCATACTGTTTGACGTTCAAGGTGGAGAAACCCTCCAACTTGTTGCTCCTGAGGAATTCCGGATCGCGGTTTTTTAGATCGTATTGCTTGGTGTAATTGAAAATCGCCCACCCAAAGTTTTCGTTGCTTCCAATGTCTACGAATTCATCGATCTCGATTTTACTAATCCCATCCACGTCACGCAGTCTCTTATAAAATTCCAGTAGCCCGGCTTCGCCGCTAGCAACCAGTTTGTTGTCCACAAAAAACTTCGCATTGGCTGCATACATCGAAACACACCCTTTGATGTCTCCTTCCTGGAAGTTTTTCGCGTGAGTTTCCGCGAGAGACCGCTTGGCAATTTTCTCGAAGTCTTCTTTTGCCCCGAAAACAAGGGTGGTCGTCGATAGTAAGATCACGACAAGCGCCAAGCGTTTGTGCAGCCGGTATAGGTATGTGAACATGTATGTTCGTGAGCTCTATCAGTGTTATCCGTCCACACTCAAATGATCCGGTCAATCAGCGTCTCGCCTTTCTCAAAGCGGCGGAGATTTTCCAAGAACTGACGAACTAGTTTCACGTCCTGGTCGCCGGTGCCGCCGCCGAGGTGGCAGGTGATGAAACAGCTCGGCGCCGACCACAGCGGGTGCGCCGGGGGCAGCGGCTCGGGCTCCATCACGTCGAGGTAGGCCGCGTTTAAATGTCCGGACTTCAGCGCGGCGATGAGGGCGTCCTGGTCCACGGTCGTGCCGCGGCCGACGTTGTAGAAGCGGGCGCCGGTTTTCATGGCGGCGAAACGCGCCGCATTCATCAGCAGCTTGGTCGCCGGGGAGTCGGGCAGCAGGTTCACGACGTGGTCGGCCTCCGCGAGCGCAGCGGACAGGCCGGCGTCGGTGACAATCTTGACGCCCTCGTCGCTGCGGGGCGTGCGGCGGTAGGCCGTGACCTTGCAACCGAAGGGCGCGAGCAGGTCGGCCAGGCGGCGCCCGATGGCGCCGAAGCCGAGGAGCAGCACGTTCTGGCCGGTGATGACCGTGGCGGTGAAGCGGTCCTCCAGGTAGCGCCACTCGCGCGGGCCGTCCTGGTTGCGAAGCTGCGCCGGCAGGTTGCGCGCCAGCGCCAGCATGGCGGCGAGCATCTGCTGCGCGCACGGGTCGGCGAACACGGCCGAGGAACTCGTCACCAGCGTGCCACGGCCCGTCATGGCGGAGCGGAACACCGGCGTATCGTAGCGGGTGTAACCGGCGGTGGTCAGCGCCACCCAGCGCAGGCCGGTGAGCCGCGTGACGTCGCCGACGTCCGGCTGCCCGAAGGCAATGTCGGCCCCGTCCAGCGAAGGGTCGGAAGCGCCCGCCGCCAGCACGGAGGCGGAGGACTTTGGAGAGAGGACGAGCCGGTGGCCGGCGGCCGCGAGTCCCTGCTTGAATAGTTCGAGGGCCTCGGGGCGGAAGCCGTGGTTGGTCCAGATCGTTTTGCTCATGCGTGACCCATCAGGCCTGCAGGCGCCGTGCCGTGCAAAATAAAAAACCTCCGCGGTGGCCCGGCTCAGCTGGAGCTGAGCCCTCCCATCATGGCCGGCAGGATCAGCGAGCCTGATCCCAACCCAGCGCCTCCGCCATCTCCGGGGCGGCGAACATGCCGCCGCCGTCGTGGCCGATGCCGGGGGTCTCGACCTTGCGCCAGTTGAAGGTCCAGCCGCGCTCGGCGGCCAGCTTCTGCGCGAACTCAAAGCAGGCCCGGCCGCGGGCCAGCCGGTGCGGGCCCTGTTGCAGCGCCCCCGCCGACTGGTCGAGGTTCGACGTGTCGGTCAGGATGTCGCCCGTGCCGAGATAGATCGTGAGCGGGGCCGCGAGGTAACGCCGGAGCGCCGCCTCGTCGCTGATTGCCGCGGGCAACCCGCCAAAGCCGTAGCCAAAATCCCAGTCGAGCCGCGGAAAGAGGTGGCTGCCGGGGTTGCCGGCCACGATGCGCTTTGCCTCGGTCGGATAAAACGCCGCGAAACGCGCCAGGAACTGGCCGCCCGCGGAATGCCCGAGCAGGTAATACGGCAGGTCCGGCCTCCCCTCCCCCGCCCGCAGCGCGGCGAGCAACTGCGGCACGAGCGCGTAGGTCCACTGCTCCTTGGGCCGCAGCGTGCCGTCCGCATTGAGCAGGCCGCCGCGGATGTAGGCCTCGGGCGGGAAGCGGTCCTTCTCAAACAGCGGCGCCGCCACCAGCACCTTGAAGCGCTCGGCGACCGCGATGGCGAAATTGCGATAGTCCTCGGCGTTGCGGCCGACGCCGTGGAACACCAGCACCAGCGGCCCGTCGGTGTAAAGCGACGGCCGGTAGGTGAAGACCTTGATGACGCCGCCGGTGGTGGCGATCTCCTGCATCCCGGCGCCGGCCGGCAGGGGCGCCGCGTGGACGGTGAGGGCGAGGGAGAGAAAAAGGAGAACGAAAGATGCCTTCATAAAACTGTGATTAGAATGGTGGGAGGGGTTTTACACCCCGACTGGCTCGGTCATGGGAACGTCGGGGTGTAAAACCCCTCCCACCTTGTCAGGAAGAATTGCCCGGCGGCTTCAGCATGATCCGCGCGCCCTTCGCGCGGTCGAACTCGCCCTCCCACATGGCGACGACGACCATGGCGACGGCGTTGCCGCAGAGGTTGGTGACGGCGCGGGCCTCGGACATGAAGCGGTCGACGCCGAGCAGCAGCGCGATGCCGGCGACCGGGATGTGGCCGACCGTGGCCAGCGTGGCCGCCAGCGTCACGAAGCCGCTGCCCGTGACGCCCGCGGCGCCCTTGGAGGTGACCAGCAGCACGGCGAGGATGCCGAGCTCCTGCATGAGCGTGAGGTCGGTGTTGGTCGCCTGCGCGACGAAGATCGCGGCCATCGTCAGGTAGATGCAGGTGCCGTCGAGGTTGAAGGAGTAGCCCGCGGGCAGGACGATGCCGACGACGGGCTTGGCGCAGCCGATCTCCTCCATGCGCTGCATCATGCGCGGCAGCACGCTCTCGGAGGACGAGGTGCCGATGACGATGAAGATCTCCTCCTTGATCCAGACCAGGAGGCGCCAGAGGCTGAAGCCGTGGAAGCGGGCGACGAGCCCGAGCACGACGAACACGAACAGCGCGCAGGTGACGTAGACGCAGGCCATCAGCTTGCCCAGCGAGAGGAGCGACCCGAGGCCGTATTTGCCGACGGTGAAGGCCATGGCGCCGAACGCGGCGATCGGCGCGATCTTCGTGACGAAGCCGACGATGCCGAAGAAAACGTGCGAGACCTCGTGCAGCACCTCGCGCACCGGCCGGCCGCGCTCGCCCAGCTTGGAAAGGGCGAAGCCGAAGAGCAGCGCCAGCAGGAGCACCTGGAGGAGGTCGCCGCCCACGAAGGCGCTGACGAAGGTGGCCGGGATGATGTTGAGCAGGAAATCCACCGTAGTGGCGTGGCTGGCGGCGGAGGTGTATTGCGCGACGGACTTGGCATCGAGCGTGGCGGGGTCGGCATTGATGCCGGCGCCGGGCTGCACCCAGTTGACGACGAGCAGGCCGATGACGAGCGCGACGGTGGTGATGACCTCGAAGTAGATCAGCGCCTTCACCCCCACCCGGCCGACCTTCTTCATGTCGCTCAGGCCGGCGATGCCCACGACGACGGTCGTGAAGATGATCGGCCCGATCAACATCTTGATGAGCTTGATGAACGCGTCGCCCAGCGGCTTGAGCTGCGCGCCGAGCTCGGGGTTCTGCCAGCCGAGGAACACGCCGGCGACGATGGCCAGCAGCACCTGCACGTAGAGCGAGCGGAGGAATTTCATGGGGTGATTGGGCCGGACCGGTCCCCGTCGCGCCGGGTCGGGGAAAGGCCGGGCATCAGAACGGGAGGTAGCAGACGGTGTTGGAGAGCAGGATCATGATGAACACGAGGCAGGTCGTCATCGGCCCGAGGTAGATCCGGCCGGTCAGCCGGAAGAAGGCGCGGTTGAAATACGGCAGGACAAACATCATCGGCACCACGCCGAAAAGCAGGTTGATGTAGAGCCAGCCGTCGGTCCAGTGCACGGTGCCGCGGACGGCGAACGCGGCATACTGCACGATCACGATCAGCAGCAGGCCCAGGGAATTGGCCACCCCCGCCAGCAGGAGGCTGCGCCACTCCGGCTGGCCCGCCTGGCGCAGCGGGCCGTTCACCCGGAGGGAATTCGAGAGGAAAAAGACGAAGAAGACCGGGACGTAGACCGGCAGCAGCACCAGGAGGGCGGGCTGGAAGTAGCGCGCCCCGAGGAAGGCGAAGCGGAAATCAACATGCAGGAAATAGTAGACCGCGAAGAGCAGGGCGAAGAACGCCACCGCCAGGGTGACGGCGAGCAGGGCGGTCCGCGCCAGCTCGCGCCCGGCCGTCTGCACGCCCAAGGGGAGCGGACCGGACCCGTGGCCCACGCGGAACAGCAGGAAACCCACGAGGCCGTTGACCAGCGCCCAGAGCATGACGCCGTTGTTCATCCGCTGGGGAAAGAACCACGTCTGCTCCCGGCCGGAAGCCGCCACGAACAGCTTCTGCGAGAGCTCGGTCAGGGGGATGTAAGTGACGCAAGCGATGACGGCCCCGGCGAGGAGCAGGCCCCAGAAGAGCCAGCGGCCGCGACCCACCGGCGGGGCCGACGGCGGGGGCAGCTCATGCACGAGTCCCTGGAAAAAAGGCAGGTGCGCCAGCAGCAGCCCGGCCAGGGGCACCAGGGCGACCATGGCCGCCACCAACGAGGCCAGGGTGCACAGCTCCTTCCAATACCAGACCTGGTCGCGGCTGGGCGCGAGGCCGGGAGGCCGAAGACCTTTTCGAAATACTCGATCTGGTTGGCGGTCGCCTCGATGCTGTAGGGCTGGAGCGGGTGGATGACCCGCTCGTTGTGCACCACCCGGAGATTCCGCGCCGCGGCCTCGCCGTAATAACGGCCGATCTCCACCTCCTCCAGCGGGGCGGCGCCGGGGAGGGCTGCGCCATTGACGAGCCGCAAGGCCTCGGGGGCGCGGCGCATGTCGCCGTTTTTCAGCTCATTGCGGAAAGCGCCCTCGTCGAAGAGCGCGTAGCTGATCCCGACGTTGGAGCGGACGCCCCGCAGGACCCGGTCGGTGAGGGAAAGGACATAGCCGGAAACAAAGACGGAGTGGAGCTTGCTCGGCTGTCCCGCCCGGGCCGCCTCGCGCCCGAAATAACTCGCCCCCAGCAGGGCGGCGTTGCCGCCCGCCGAGTGGCCGGTCGCCCCGATGCGGGCCTGGTCGATGTAATTCAGGTTTTTGGTCGAGGCCGCGTAATCCACCACGGCGAAAAGCCCGTAGCCCTCGGTGGTCGCCGACTGCGGGCTGAGGGAGGAACTGGAGCCGCCCTGGGCATAAGGATCGATCGCGATGACCACGATCCCGCGCCGGGCCAGCTCAATCGAGATGTTCGTCAGGGACTCCTTCGAGCGCTGGAAGCCCGGCACCACCACCACCAGCGGCGCGGGAGTTTCCGCCGTGGCCGTCCGCGGCCGGAAAAGATCCGCCACGATCCACTGGCCGTTTTGCGCCGGGATCGTGAGGCCCGTGACCTGCACGCGACCCCAGGAATTCTGGATCAGGGAGGCCAGGAGGCTCGCGCCGAGGACGACGAGGAGGCAGGCCGCCAGCAGCCGCGGACGGGCCCGGGGCCCGGCGGGGGTTGGTTCGCGTTGGTTCAAGGTGAGGGCAGGGCCCGGCAGGCCGGCACCGCCCGCGCGGGGGCGGAAGATGCCGGAGGCAAGGTCAGGACGAGCTTCGCGCGCGGCGCCGTGCTCAGAGTTTCTTGGTCAGCTGGATGGACCAGTATTGGCCGCGCGCCATCAGGTTGTAGACCGACGGATCATAGCCGCGGGAATCGCTGGAGAGCGGCGGCTGCTTGTCGAAGAGGTTGACCACGCCCACCCGCACCGTCGTGTCGTTGGTCCACTTGCTCTTGGTGTGGATGCGGTAGGAGACGGTCGCGTTGTAGCTGATGGAATCGCTCACGCGGTAGCGGTAGACCGTGCTGCCGTTGGTGAAGACCGGCACGATGTAGGACGGGTTGCCGAGGGTATCGGCGATCGACTGGGTGGTGGTGGCACCGGTGTCGCTGTAGTCGCCGATGTAGTAGGCGGAGATGCCGGCGCTCCAGTCCTGGCGCCGCCAGTTCAGGGAGGCCGAGCCGCGCCACTTGGGCGTGGCCCCGCCGACGTTGGCGGAGTTGGACCAGAGCAGTTCGGTGCGCGCGGACCCCGCGGCGTTGTAAGAGTGGAAGTCGATCAGCTTGGTCCACGTCGTGTTGAACGTGAAGTTGCCGATCGCCATCTTCGGGAAACGGTAGGTCAGGTCGAAATCCAGGCCGTTCACGAACTGGGAGGACCGGTTGAAGTAGGTGGTGCGGAGGATGTCGATGGCCCCGACCACGGCCTTCTGGTTGGCCGGGGTGCGGGTGGAATTGAAGAGCGCGAACGCATCGCGATCCGCCTGCGTCACCGGGAGGCGGACCACCGCACCGTCGCCCTGGTAGTTCGCGGTGCCGGAGCCGAGGTCGATGCTGCCGATGGCCTGCCCGGCGGCGAGCGCCGCCTGGGTGGCGACGTTGAGCGCCTGGTTGTCATCGGCGATCGAGCCGGAGGAGGCGATCACGTCGGTCTGCGCGACCTCCCAGTAATCCACGCCGAGGGACAGGCCCTTGAGCACCGGGACCTCGACGACGACGCCGGCGGACTTGCCGGTGGACTTCTCGGGCTGCAGGTCGGGGTTGCCCGAAGCCACGCTGCGGCGGTTCGACGGGCCGTCGGTCGGCAGCAGGGTGACGGGGCTGCGGTAGGTGTCGGTGCTGCCCGTCACGGTGCGGATGAGCGTGCCGGTGAAGAGCTGCGCCAGGTTGGGCGCGTGGAAACCCTGGTTGTAGGAGCCGCGCACCATCATCCAGGAGACGGGCTTCCAGTTCAGCCCGAACTTGGGCTTGGTGGTGCTGCCGAAGTCGGAATAGTTCTCGAAGCGGGCGGAGGCGGACAGCTCCAGCGAGCGGACCAGCGGCAGCTTGAACTTGTTGCCGACGAGCGGCACCACGGTCTCGACATACGCGGCCAGGACCCGGCGGGTGCCGTGGGTGTCGGAGTTCGGCGAGAAGCCGAGGAAGTCGTTGGTCGAGGGGTCGAGGCCCGAATTGGCGGGGTTGAGCCCGGCGAAGGCCGGGCGGCTGTCGTCATAACCCTCGTAGCGGTATTCGCCGCCGACGGCCGCGCCGATGGTGTTGCCACCCCAGATCGGCCAGAGCTCGCCGGCGGCGCGGAAGTCGCCGCTGGCCAGCGTGGTCACGCCCGAGCGGAGGAAGGAGGAACGGAAGGTGTTCTGGATGCTCTCCGGGTTCTCGTAGTCACCGGTGACGACGAGCGTGCCGTTCTGCACCGCGAAGCGGCGGGTGAAGGGATTGAAGGCCTTGGCCGGGTCGGTCTGGTTGATGGCGGCCTTCAGCAGGCTCTTGCGGCTCGGGCCTTCCTCATCGTCATCGGTCGTGGCCTCGGCCAGGAGCAGCGCGCTCTCCCAGTTCCAGGTGGTGAAAAGCTTGCCGCGCAGGCCGGCGACGCCGCGATAGACCGTGCTGGTGACCGAGGAGGTGCGGTCCATCAGGTCGGTGAGGCGCTTGTTGGTGATGGAAACGGCGGAGGGCGTGCCGGTGAGGCGGGCGGTGCCGTCCGCGTTGGGCGCGCCCGTGGGCGACCAGAAGCGGTCACCGAAGGGGTTCCAGGGATTGGAAGCCGGCACGATGATGAATCCGTCGGTGCTCTGCGTGATGCCGTCGGGTTCGCGGACCGTCACCGATTCGGCGCGGTAGAGGCTCAGGTCGGCGAAGGCCGTGAGATTCTTGCCCAGCTCATAGTCGCCGCTGGCGAAGACCGTGGTGCGCTTGGTTTCCGGCTGGATGACGCGGTAGGCGTTGTTGTTCCAGTAATAGGTGCTGGTCACGCCCGCGCGGCTGGGGGTGGCGGTCAGGAACTGCACCCCGCCGGTGCCGTTCGGCGCCAGGAAAAACACGCCGGTGCTGGCGGCCAGGGTGGACGGCACGCCGGTGGGCCGGGCGCCGGTGAAGCCGGTGACATTGCCGAACGAGTCGGTGGCGGTGATGGAACCGAGCAGGTAGTTGCCGTATTCGGTCGTGGCGGAGCGCAGGTTGAAGGTGGTGTTGGTCGAGACGTTCCACGGCGCCGGGGCCCGGTAGGAGTTGTCCGCCTCGGCGGAGAAATCCCGGTCGCGGGCGAACATCGCCTGCCGGTCGTAATAATCGATGGTGACCAGCCCGCGGCCTTTGCCGGAGGAGAATTCAAAGCCATGGGTCAGCGTCGCGCGGTATTCCCGGCCGTCGCCGAGCTTCGTCTCGCCGTAGCGGAGCTGCAGCTCGGTGCCGGCAAACTGCCGGCGGGTGATGTAGTTGATCACCCCGGCCACGGCATCCGTGCCATAGATGGAGGAGGCGCCGTCACGCAGGACGTCGATCCGGTCGAGCCCGCGGTTGGGCAGCTGGTTGACGTTGGTGGAGAGGGTCGGGACGCCGGCCTCGGCCTGGCTGATCGGGTGCGACGGCAGCCGGCGGCCGTTGAGCAGCACCAGCGTGTTGCTGGAGGGGATGCCGCGCAGGGAAACCGTGGCGTTGTCGCCGCGGGCGGTGGCGCCGAGCGTGGCGGTCTCGTTGCCGGGCAGGCCGGTGACCTGGGGCAGTGCGGTGAGGAGATCCGAGGCCTGCGAGGCGTCGCGCGCCTCCATCGCCTGCTGGTCGAACACGGTCACCGGCAGCACCTTTTCCTGATCCAGCCGGCGGATGTTCGAGCCGGTCACGACGAACTTCTCGAGCGTGACCTGCTCATCGGCCGGCGGCGGAGTGGCCGGGGCCGGCGAGGCGACCTGCGCCTGGACCAGCGAGGAACAGGCGGCGAAAAATGCCAGCCGGCAGGTCAATGAACGGATGCGGGATTGGATGTCTGGGCTCATGCGGATTGGGGGGTTTGGTGGTCGGAAACGGGGGATCGATGAAGCGGATTGGCGATGAAAGCACCAGACTTACCGGTCGAGGAAAAGACCTCAGGCGACCGGGACGGCGCGGTGGCAAGGTGAACAGCTGGGGAACGGGGTTGGCAAGGGATCGCCGCCGGCAGGGGTGCGGCGCTGGGTGGGGAGGGACAGAGGATAGTGGGGAACGCCGTCACCGCCAAGGGGGTAGCCTCGCCGGGGTGATGGCGTAGAACTACGCAACGCAGGCTAGTCTTGCAGTGGGCGATGACATCCCTCTGCTCCAGTTGTCATGTCCGCCCCGCCGTCCATTGCCACCACCCTGCGATTTGTGCTCGTGGATGACACGGCGACCTTTCGCGGCCTGCTCAAGGCCGCCCTGCAATCACGCTTCCAGCCGCAGGCGCTGCTTGATTTTGGCGACGGCCGCGCCGCGCTGGCCGCGTGCCTGGCTTCCCCGCCCGACCTGCTGATTGCCGACCTCTATCTGCGCGACATGGACGGGCGTGACATCGTCCGCGCCATGCGGCAGCGCGGGCTGGGCACCAAGGTGGTGATCCTGACCGCCCATCCCGAGGCCCAGCTGCCCGCCGAGCTGGTCTCGCTCGGCGTCGCCGGGTTCGTGGACAAGAACTCGCCGCTCGAGCAGATCGACCGCGCCGTCCAATGCGTGCTGGAGGGCGGCATGTTCTTCTCCGCCACCGTGCCCCCGCCCGTCCCCTCCTCGCTCGCGAGCGAGCCCTCCCTGCCCCGGATCGGCCCGGAAGCGCTCTCCGAGCGCGAAAAGGAGGTCGTGCGGCTGGTGGCGCGCGGGCTCGTCTCGAAGGAGATCGCCGCCCAGCTCGACCTCAGCCCGCGCACGGTCGAGAAGCACCGGGCGCGCATCCTCGCGCGGCTCAACCTGCATGACGTGCCGATGCTGGTGCGCTGGTGCCTGCGCAACGGCCTCGGTTGATCAGCGCGCCTCCGCCGGCAGCACCGCGGGCAGCAGCACCCGGAACACCGCGCCACAGCCCGGCTGTGACTGGACTTCCAGCCGGCCGCCCTGGAGCGTCAGCAGTTCCCGCGCGATGAACAGGCCCAGCCCGGTCGAGTCCTCGCCGATGCCGGTGGGCTGGGCGGACAACCGCTGGTGGGGGGCGAAGATCTTGGCGAAGTCCGCCGGTCCGAGGCCCGGCCCGCTGTCCTGCACCTCGGCATAAACCCAGCCGGCGGCCTCGCCGCAGGTCACCGTGATGCGGCCGCCCCGCGGGGAGAATTTCAACGCGTTGCCGATGAGGTTGTCGAAGACCTGGCGCAGGCGGTCGCCGTCCGCGTGGACCCGCGCGAGCGGGGCCGGGGCGGGCTGGCAGGCGAGCTGCTGGTCCTTGGTGCGGGCCAGCGCCACCAGGCCCTCGGTCGCCTGCTGGGCGATCCGGGCAAGGTCATGCTCGGCGGTGTGCAGCTGCAGGTTGCCGTCCTCCATCGCGGCGGCCTCCAGGAAATCCCGCACCAGGCTGCGCATGCGGGCGGTGTCCGCCTGGATTTCGCCGGCGAGCCGGCGGACCGCCGGGGCCGCGGCGGCATTGTCCCCGATGAGCCCGGCGGTGGCGTTGAGCGCGGTCAGCGGCACCTTCAGGTCGTGGGAGGCGATCTGCAGCAGCCGCGACTTCAGCCGCTGGGCGGCCTCGGCGCGCTCCCGGGCGTGCTCGGTCACGGCATGGAGACGGCGCGCCGTCCGCAGGCGGTAGCGCTGGAGCAGGATGATGCCGCCCAGCAGGAGCAAGCCGCCGCCCAGGCCGGCCGCGAGGGCGAGGTTTTGCGAACGCCGCCGGCCCAGCTCGGCCTGCTGCAGCTCCTGGTCGCGCCGGAGCAGGGCGATCTCGAGCTCGCGCTGTTCCGCGCCGTAGCGGGCGCGGAGCTCATCCATCCGCTTCCGGTCCTGCTCGCCGCGCATCAGCTCGGTGGCGGCGGCCTGTTTGCGCTGGTAGTCCAGCGCGGCGGCGAGGTCGCCGCGCGCCTCGCTCGTCAGGGTCAGCTCCTGGTAAAGTTCGGCCAGCACCTCCGCGCTCTCGAGCGTGGCGGCCACTTGCAGCGCCGTCTCCAGGTGGGCCAGCGCCTCGTCGATCCGGCCCGCCTTGCGCAGGACAAACGCCAGCCGCCGGTGGGCGTTGACGATGTAGCGCCGGTATTTCAACGCCTCGAAAGTGGTGAGGGCCCTTTGGAGATAATCCAGCGCCCGCGCGGTCTGCCCGCGCGCCTCGGCCAGCAGGCCGAGGTTCATGAGGGACTCGGCAATGGCCCGGCGGTTGCCGTAACCTTCCCGCAGTTTCAGCGCCTCCTCGTGGATGGCGGCCGCCTGGTCATACTGGCCGAGGCCGAGGTGGTAGTTGCCCAGGCTGTTGAGCAGGCTGGAGCGGATGCGGTCGTCCTTGGCCTTGAGCGCGAATTCCAAGCCGGTCCGGAAGTGCTGCAGGGCGTCCTCGTTGCGGCCGTAACGCTGGTAGGTCAGCCCCAGTCCGCCATGGGTGCGGGCGAGCACAAAGGGATCGGCCAGCTGCTCCGCGAGGCGGAGTTCCTCCAGATGGTTTTCCAGGGAGTGCGGGTAGTCGGTGAGGTTCCAATACAGCCGGCCGAGCATGTAGAGAAAATCCACCTGGCGGCGCACATCGCCGGCCTTGCGGGCCCGCGCCAGCCCGTCGCGCGCCCCGGCCACGCCGGCCGGATAATCACCCCGGCGGCGCTGCAGGTTGACCACGTTGACCAGGGCCTGCAACGCCTCGGGCTCGGATTTGGCCTGGGCGAGCGCCTTTTGCGCGGAGTCCCAGACCTCGTCGCCATCGGGCAGATCGGCATCGGTCGTGCCCGTTAGCAGCGGGCTTGAGTCAACCGGCCGGGGCGCATCCGGTTCGGCCCCTGCGAGCGCGGCCAGCAGCACGAGGAACGGGAGGCAAAGCAGGGACCGGGGCACCCCGGTAATCGGCCAGAGGACCGCACCGATTTCAACCCTTTAGCCCGCCGGGGAGGGCGCCGGAGCGATGCCGGGGCCTAGCGGAGCGACACTTCGAATGACGCCCCCGTCTTCGCCTTGACCTCGTCGAGCGTCACGCCCGGGTGCAGCTCGAGGAGGACGAGTCCCCCGCCCGGCTTCACTTCGAAGACGCAAAGGTCCGTGATGATGAGGCTGACCACGCCCTTGCCCGTGATGGGCAGCGAGCAGGCCTTGAGGATCTTCGGGCTGCCGTCCTTCGCGCAGTGTTCCATGACGGCCACAACGCGCTTCACGCCGGCGACGAGGTCCATCGCGCCGCCGGGGCCCTTCACCATCTTGCCCGGGACCATCCAGTTCGCGATGTCGCCGTTGTCGGCCACCTCGAGCGCGCCGAGGATCGAAAGGTCGATGTGCCCGCCGCGGATCATCGCGAACGAGTCGGCGCTCGAGAAAAACGCCGAGCCGGGAATCGTCGAGATCGTCTGCTTGCCGGCGTTGATGAGGTCGGCGTCCACCTTGTCGTCCGTCGGGAACGGCCCGATGCCGAGCAGTCCGTTCTCGGACTGCAGCGTGACGTTCATGCCCTTGGGGATGAAGTTGGCGACAAGCGTCGGGATGCCGATGCCGAGATTCACATAATAACCATCGCGCAATTCCTGCGCGGCGCGCCTGGCCATCAGCTCGCGGATGGGCGTCTCCTTCTTCGAGGCCGCGGCGCCCTGCACGGTGCGGAACTCGATGCGTTTCTCGTAGTTCACGCCCTGGATGATGCGATCGACATAGATGCCGGGAGTATGAATGTCGTCGGGCGCCAGCTCCCCCACCTCGACCAGTTGCTCAACCTCGGCGACGCAGACCTTGCCGCAGGTGGCGATCATCGGGTTGAAATTCCGCGCCGTCTTGCGGAAGACGAGGTTGCCGGATTTGTCACCCTTCCACGCCTTCACCAGCGAGACCTCCGCCTTGATGCCCGGCTCGAGGACATACTCCTTGCCGTCGAAAACCTTGGTCTCCTTCCCTTCCGCCAATTTGGTGCCGAAGGCGGTGCGCGTGTAGAAACCCGGGATGCCCGCGCCACCGGCGCGCAATCGTTCGGCCAGCGTGCCCTGCGGGATGAGCTCAAGTTCGAGTTCGCCGTTGAGGACCTGGCGCTCGAACTCCTTGTTCTCACCGACGTAGGAGGCCATGACCTTTTTCACCTGCCGCGTCGTGAGCAAAATGCCCATGCCGAAGCCATCCACGCCGGCATTGTTGCCGACGATGGTCAGGCCCTTCACCCCGCTGTCGCGAAGCGCGACGATCAGGTTCTCCGGAATGCCGCAGAGTCCGAAGCCGCCGGCGGCGATCGTCATGTTGTCGTGCAGCAGGCCCGCAAGGGCGGCCGTGGCGTTGGGATAAACTTTGCTCATGTGAAGAGTTTGCGGAATTTGGCCAGCCACGACTTCGACATCTTCGAATAGCAGCCCTCGCAAAGAATATAGTAAGCACCGCTTTCAGTAACCCGACACAAGGTCATTGCTGGAATGTTAGCGTTGCACACGTCACAGTGCTCATGATCCCAAAGCTCCTTTTCCACGATGAAGTGCGTGCGGTCCAAGCCCTCAACATCGTTTGGCAATGCAAGCTTGTGACCGCCCTTCACAGGATACCAACGGCTCGCGCCACTAAGATTACAGGCGACCTCAACCCAATCCGGTCGCTCCTGCTGATTCTCAGGCACAAAGCAGGTCAACGCATCGCGCTTGGGAATTCGGCTTTCCATGAATTTAAGTCCACGGAACCGGGCAAATGGATCATCGCTCATGATTACAATAGCTCCACACAAGCAGCCAGGCCCTCGCCGCCGCCGATGCAGATGGCGGCGACGCCGCGCTTGAGGCCGCGCTCCTTGAGCGCCGCGATGAGGGTCACGAGGATGCGCGCGCCGCTGGCGCCGATCGGATGGCCGAGCGCGATGGCGCCGCCGCGGACGTTGACCTTGTCGTGCGGAACGCCGAGTTCCGACATGAACGCCATCGGCACGACGGCAAAGGCCTCGTTCACTTCCCAGAGATCGACATCCTTCGCTTCCCAGCCGGCCCGCTTGAGCGCGGCCTGCGTGGCCTGCACGGGCGCGGTGGTGAACCAGACCGGGTCCTGCGCGTGGCCGCCGAAGCCGGCGAGGCGGGCGATGGGCTTCAGTCCCTTGGCCTTCGCGGTGTCGGCGGTCGTGAGCACGAGTGCGGCGGCGCCGTCGTTGATGGAGGAGGCGTTGGCCGGCGTGATGGTGCCGTCCTTCTGGAAGGCGGGCTTCAGCGTCGGGATCTTGTCGTATTTCACCTTCGCCGGGCCCTCGTCGTGCTCGACCTTGGTGACATTGCCCTTGGCGTCGGTCATCTCGAACGGCGTGATCTCGGCGGCGAACTTGCCGTCCTTCTGCGCGGCGTTGGCACGCTTGAATGACTCGATGGCGTAGGCGTCCTGCTGCTCGCGGGTGAACTTGTATTTCGCCGCACACTGCTCGGCGCAGCTGCCCATGTGGATGTTGTTATACGGGTCCCACAGGCCGTCGGTGATCATCGAGTCGATCACCTGCTGGTGGCCGATGCGGAAACCGTCGCGCGCCTTCGGCAGCAGGTAGGGCGCGAGCGTCATGTTCTCCATGCCGCCGGCCACCGCGATGCTGCCCATGCCGCCGGCAAGGAAGTGGGCGGCGCCGATGACGGTCTGCAGGCCCGAGCCGCAGACCTTGTGCACCGTCACGCAGCGCACCGACTGCAGCAGGCCCGCGCCGAGCGCGGCCTGGCGCGCGGGGGCCTGGCCGACCCCGGCCTGCAGCACGTTGCCCATGAGGCAATCAGTGACGTCGGCGGGATTAACGCCGGCCTGGGCGATGGCGCCCCTGATGGCGGCGGCACCGAGCTTCGGGGCGGGCACGCCGGCAAAGGCGCCCTGGAAGGCGCCGATCGGAGTGCGGGTGGCGGAGAGGATAACAATATCAGTCATGGGGATGGGGATAACACCAAGAAACAAAGAAGCTAAGTTCCGAACCTTTGTTTCCTGGCTTCTTCGGGTAAAATCAGGTCGGTCTTTTGATCGTGAAGAGCTCCGTGGTGCGGGTGTAGTAGTTGCCGCCCATGCGGCCGATGGTGTCGAGCTTGACGGGGTCGAGCGCGCCGTCGGTGATCACCGACTCGCTGACATGCGCGCAGAGGATGGTGCCGAAGACGACGTTGCCCGCGAGCGGGCCCTCGCCGATGCGGACGATGCGGTCGAGCTTGCACTCGAAGGACACCGGCGAATCGGCGGCGCGCGGCGGCTTCACCAGCGTGGACGGCGCGGTGGCGATGTTGAACTTCTCGAACTCGCTCTCGCCGTGCGGCAGTGGCGCGGAGGTCAGGTTCATCGGCTCGCGCAGGGCGTAGGGCACGACGTTGACGACAAACTCGGGCACCTGCTCGACATTGATGACGCTGTCCTTCTTCTTACCGGTGCGGTCGTTGGCGCCGGTGAACATCAGGGTCGGCGGATTGGCGCAGATGCCCATGAAGAAGGAGAACGGCGCGAGGTTCGTCTTGCCGTCGGCCGAGATGGTGGAGACCCAGGCGATGGGCCGCGGGTTGATCGCGTTGATCAGCCACGGGTAGGATTCGCGCGGGGGAAGTTTTTGGAAATCAACAACCATGATTCACAGGAGGAAACGGAGGGAATGGAGAAAGGCAAAAGCCAAGGGACTCTGTTTTCTCCGTTATCTCCTGTGCAGTTTTTCAACCCAGCCAGCTCAGCGGGTAGTTCGGGTCGTCCATTGCCAGGGCCTCGGCGGTCAGCTCGAGCGGGAACTGCGTGTCGAACATCACGGCGAGTTCCTCGGTGCGGGTGTGCTCGAAGCTCTTCAGCGTCGTGCCGGGGTGCGGGCCGTGCGGGATGCCCTGCGGGTGCAGCGTGAACGAGCCGGGCTCGACGCCCTTGCGCGAGCCGAACTGGCCGCGCACGTAGAAGAGCACCTCGTCGGCCTCGGTGTTGTCGTGCGCCCACGGCACCTTGATGGCCTCGGGGTGGTGGTCGAGGTAGCGCGGTGCGAAGGTGCACATGACAAAACCGTGCATCTCGAAGGTCTGGTGCACCGGCGGCGGCAGGTGGACCGTGCCGGTCAGCGGCTCAAAATCATTCGCGTTGAACGTGAACGGGTAAAGGTAGCCGTCCCAGCCCACGACATCATGCGGGTGACCGGCCATGATGTTGCGCGTGAAACGCGTGCGGTCCTTCGTGAGCACGGCGAAGTCGCCTTCCTTGTCCTGCGCGATGATCTCGGTCGGGCCGTGGAAGTCGCGCTCGCTGTAGGGCGCGCCCATGCGGATCTGGCCCTCCTTGTGCAGGTAGCGCTCGGGGATGCGGACAGGATGCGTGGACTCGATGATGAGGTAGTCCTCCTTCGCGATGTCGTCGGGCACGAGGCGGTAGATGGTGCCGCGCGGAATGACGATGTAGTCGTCCTGCTTGTAGCGGAGGCGGCCGTATTGCGACTCGAGCCAGCCGCCGCCGGCCCAGACGAAGATCACGTCGTCGCTCTGGCCGTTGCGGTAGAAGTCGTAGCCCTGGTCCATCGCCGTCGCCGGGCGGCAGCGGTAGGCGCCGATGTCGGCGTTGAACATGAGCGGCACGCGGCCGGTGTAGGGATCGCCCGCGCGGGCCATGCCGGCGGACTTCAAATGGTGGTGGCGCAGCGGCGTGTGGCCGGCCGGCTTGAGGGCGAACTCCCGGAAGAGCTCGACGCTCTTCACGAGCGTCGGCGGCCGCAGGTGGTAGAGGATGCTGTAGGCGCGGTCGAAGCCCTCGGTCGTGACGACGTGCTCGTAGTGCAGGCCCTCACCCTTGTAGCTCGCGGCGGGATCGCGCGGGAACTTGATGTGGTGCTTCCGGGGCAGCGCGCCGAGCTTGAGGTATTGGGGCATGGGAGGGGGAGCTAAAGTGAGAGTGAGAGTGAGAGTGAAAGTGAGGGGATCAGCAAGAGTGTGTCAGGGGAACACTTTCACTGTCACTTTCACCCTCACTCAAAGCGTGCCGCGCCGGGCCTGCTCGCGCTCGATGGCCTCGAACAGGGCGCGGAAGTTGCCCTCGCCGAAGCCGATCGAGCGGCCGCGCCGCTGGATGACCTCGAAGAACAGCGTCGGCCGCGCAAACACGCACTTGGTGAAAAGCTGGAGCAGGTAGCCGTCCTCGTTGTCGCGGTCGACGAGGATCTTGAGCTTCTTCAGGTCGTCCTTGTTCTCCTGGATCTTGCCCACGCGCGCGTCGAACTCGCCGTCGTAGTAGCTGTCCGGCACGTCGAGGAACTCCTGGCCCATCCGGCGCATCTCGTCGATCGTCGCGGTGATGTCGGGCGTGAGCAGCGCGATGTGCTGGACGCCGGCGCCGTTGTATTGGTCGAGGAACTCCTGGATCTGCGAGTTGGCGGACGAGGGCTCGTTGATCGGCAGTTTCACCCAGCCGTCGGTCGAGCTGACCACCTTCGACATGAGCGCGGAGCGGCCGGTGTTGATGTCGAAGTGCATGAACAGGTCGAAGCCGAACACCTGCTCATAGAAGGTCACCCACTCGTCCATCGACTCCACGTTGGCCACGACGTGGTCGATCATCGCGAAGTTGATCTCGCGGTCATCGATGCCGCCCGGGACGTTGACGAAGCCGGGCATGAACTCGCCGCGGCCCTTTCGCTCGACGAGGCTGTGGATCGTGTCGCCGTAGGCCGCGATGGCGGCGTGGACGATGTTGTCGTCGGCGTAGACCTCGCGGACGGCGTTCGCACCGCGGCGCTGCGCCTCGGTGAAGGCGTGCCTGGCGTCCTTCACCTTGAAGGCCACGTCGCGCACGCCGCAGCCGTGCTTTTCCAGGTGGGCGCGGAGAAAGTCCGCCTCGGGACCGGCGCCCTGCGGCTCGCTGACGACGAAGTTGACGCGGCCCTGGCCGACGACATGCGCCCGGCGGCCCTTGAGGCCGGTCGAGTTGTCGCCGTAGGCGCGGGTCGACATGCCGTATTTCTTCACGAAGAAGTCCCGCCACTGGTCGGCGTTGTCGACGTAGAACTCGATGTGGTCGAAGCCGCGCAGGCCGAGCGGATTCACGCCGGTTTTGCGCTCGACGGGTTTGTCAAAAAAAGTGCGGCTCATGCGTGGAATGGGCCCGGGCTGGTGAAAGCCGGAAGGCGTTTGGGTTGGCCTGACTCTACCCGCCCCGGACAGCTGCGGCCATACGCCGGACGGAGTAAACGGCCTTGCGCCCGCCCGGCCGGCGGTCATTTACTCCGTTCAGCCTATGCCGCCCGAGACGCCCGCCCCCCTCCTGGACCATGTGCTCGCCATGCTGGAGGACGTGCCCGTCGGCCTGCTCCTGCTCGACGCGACCTGCCGGCCGCTCTGGTTCAACCACGAGGCCGCGCGCGCCTGCGCCGTGTGGAACCACGGCGAACGCCACGCCGCGGCGCTGCGCGCCCGCAACGCCTTCCGCGTGCCCGAGGCCCTCGTCGCAGCCTGCCTCGAGCTGCGCGCCGCCGCGGCCCCCACCGCGCCGACCAAGGTGGTCAGCGACAACACCCGCGGGCTGCACGCGCGCATCAAGCTGCACACCTCGCCCGGCGAGACCGCGCCGGCCTTCCACATCCAGCTCGACTACCGCCGCCCGCGCGGCGACCGCGACCGCCAGCTTTCCCCCGGCGCCGTGGCCCTGCTCGCCCGGCTGACCGAGCGCGAGCGCGAGGTGGCCATGCGCGTGCGCGAGGGCCTGCGCACCGCGGAGATCGCCGCCGAGCTGCGCCGCAGCCCGCTGACGATCAAGACCCAGCTCGCCGCCATCTTCGCCAAGCTCAACGTCCGCGGCCGCACCCGCGTCGCCGCGCTGCTCAACCGCTGAGGTGGAACCGGCGCTCCGCGCAGGTTAAGCCCGCGCGGAGCGCGGGCTCCACCAATTACCCAAGACGTGACAACCATCCCCGACCCTGTCTTGCTGACCGCCACACCCGCATGAGAGCCATCAAGTCGACCGGCATTTCCGAGGAAAAATTCGGCCCCTGGCTGCGGCGCGAGCTGGTGCGCGCCCTGAAGCTCGGCCTGATCCTGCTGGTCGCCGGCGGGGCCCTCGCCTGGGGGCTCACCGCCGTCTCCCCCGTCTTCGCCAGCGGCTGGACCAATTTCAACTACCGGCTGTCCGCCGCCGCGCTCGACGAGCATCCGGTGGCGCTGGTCCGCACCTTCGCCACGCGCCTGCGCGAGAGCGAATACGGCTGGGGTCCGCTCCGCCTCGCCGCCCCCTTCAACGTCACCGCCGCCCTGGAGGCCCTCCGGCGCGACTACCCCGAGGTGACCGGCGTGTTCGACGGCGTGCCGCAGGTGCCCCGCGGCGCCCGGCTGCGCAACGCCAACCCGGCGCTCTACGAGCAGCGCATGGCGGCCTACCTGCAGCGCTACCAACAGATCCAGTCCGGCCGCTTCACCAGCCTCTACGACCGCGACGACATGTTCTCCGCGCCCAACGCCAACGTGAAGCTCGGCCTCTTCGTGACCAAGGTCTTCGGCCTGCCCGACGCCTTGCTCCACATGACCGGCACCATCCTCGGCAGCGGCGCGCCCGGGATCATCCTCTTCGGCGCGGTGCTCGCGCTCACCGCGATGCCGCTCTGGCGCTCGCGCCGGCCGGCGCGCACCTGGCTGAAGCTCATCGCCTGGCCCACGCTGGCCAGCACGCTGGTCTGGGCCGCCATCTTCATCATGGCGGTCTCCGCCGCGCTGTTCGGCGGCCTGACCCCCAACACTTCCGCCCTCGCGCTCTTCGCCGCCCTGCCCCTGCTCTCGATGCTCGCCAAGCTGCCGCTGCACCTGGCCGAGACCCTCGTCGCGTCGCCGCCCCCGCCGCGCAAGTGGGACGGCATTGACCGCCGCGGGCCCCGGCCGATGACCCCGCCCGGGCCGCCGCCGAAACCCGGCGAGACCATCCCGCCCTGGGGCGGCGCCTGAGCGCCGCGTGCGCGGCGCGAACCATGGAGCAGTTGTTTTTTCCGCCCGCACCATGAACCCACCCATCCCGCCGCCCCCGGCGCCGCTCCCGCTGCGCCTGTTCCGCTCGCTGGTCATCCTGACGCTCACCCTCGCCTGGATGGTGATCGCCGCGCTCGGTTATGTCGGCGCGGTGTTTTCCGCCGTGGAAACCTATTTCAAGGACGCCGGGAAACCGCCCGGCGCCGTCCTGGTTACCCTGGGGGCCGTGGTGCTGCTCACCCCGCTCGCCCTGGCCATCTGGGCCGGGCGCCGTCAGTGGCTGAAGTGGCCCGGGCTCGCCCTTGGCTGGCTGGCGACCGGATCCATCCTCGCCTGGCTCGCGTGGGATGACCCCGTCGTCCGCCGCCCGCTGAGCATCGACGAGGTCGCCCCGGTCTTCGACGGCGCCGAGCGCAGCCATGCCGTCATCATGGAGTATGGCAAACAGCACCCGACCGAGGAAGCGAAGGCGTTCAGCAGCTACAAGCCCAAGGTCCAGTTCGCCGGCGCCAACATCGCGGAACCGGAGAAATGGGTGGAATTCATCACGAAGAACCGCGCCGCCCTCGAGGCCGACTGGGCCGCGGTCGCGCCGCAGCGCGCGTGGCTCGACCGGCTCAACGCCTTTGACCGCCTCGGCGACCTCACCCCCGCGGACTTCGCCGCCGACATCCCGCGGTTCGACGTCTGGCGCTTCCTGTCCCAGCGCACGTGCGCCATCGCCAGCCTGCAGGCCCTCGACGGCCGCGGCGACGAGGCCGTCGCCACGCTGCTCCCCATGCTGGAAGTCGGCCGCAAGTTCGAGACCTCCTCCCGCACGCTCGTGCGGCTGATGATCGCCCGCGTGGTGCAAAAACTCTGCTACCAGACCGCCGGTTTCATCCTCGACCGGGCCCAGCCGGGCGCCGCCGCGCGGGCCAGACTCCTCGCGGCGCTCGACGGCGGCAACGGGCCCGCCGGCGCCCGGCGCATCGTGCTGATCGAATACGCTCATTTCATGCCGACACTGGCCAAGCTCTCCCTCACGGACGCCGCCACCGCCGTCGACCTGGGTTCGCCGGGCCGCCTGCCCCGCGCCCTCAACCTGTTCACCCGGCTCGCCTTCAACCCGCGCGCCACCGCCAACCTCTACGGCGATTATGCCTACGAACTCGCCGCCCTGGCCGAGACGCGCGACTACGGCGGCTTCGCCGTGCGACAGGCGGCTTTCATTGAGGCCTCCTTCCAGAAGGGCGGCATGAAAAATCTCGGCGGCCGCCTCATCCTGAACATGGCCATCCCCGCCTACCAGAAGGTCGTCAAAACCTACTGGGACATCGAGGACCTGCGGCTGGCGCTGCTCGTGCGGCTGAAGCCGGCGGCGTGAGTCTTTTGGCGGCGGGATGCCCTCACCCGCCTCCAGCAGATGAGATTCACCCCTAGCTCTTTCGGCGTAATTGACCGCTTCGGGTTCGATTCGCCCCCGGGACCCGGCAAAGTGCCGGCATGCAGAATACCCCCACGCCCACCGCCACCCCGACCGGCGCGGACGATCCGCGCTGCATCCCGCACAAGCTGACGGCGCCGCTGCCCGTCGGCGCGGAATGCCGTTATCCCGCCTACACCGCCGACGAGCAGGATGTCTGGCGCACGCTCTACGCCCGCATGGAGACGCTCCTGCCCGGCCGCGCCGCCGACGAGTTCCTCACCGGCCTCGCCGCGCTCAAGCTGGAGAAGGACCGCATCCCCGCTCTCGCCGACGTCTCGCGCAAACTGTCGGCCGCGACCAACTGGCAGATCGCGCGCACGCCGGGCCTGCTCGATGCGCATGATTTCTTCTCCTACCTCGCCCGGCGCATCTTCCCCTGCACCGACTACATCCGCGCCCGCTCCGAGCTCGACTACACGCCGGCGCCCGACTGCTTCCACGACATCTTCGGCCACACGCCGATGATCATGCACCCGCGCTTCGCCAACTTCTACCAGAAGATCGGCCAGGCCGCCCTGGCGTGCAAGGATCCGGCGGTCGAGGAGGGCCTGACGCGCATCTACTGGTTCACGGTCGAGTTCGGCCTGATCAAGAATCCCGGCGGCCCGCGCATCTACGGCAACGGCATCATCTCCTCCTCCGGCGAGACCCAGCACTCGCTCACCGACAAGGTGAAGAAGGTCGCCTACCGCCCCGAGACGCTCGCGGCCCAACCCTACGACATCTGGCATTTCCAGGACACGCTGTTCGTCATCGAGTCCTTTGACCAGCTGGAGCAGGAGTTCGTTCGCTGGGCGCGGGACCACAAGTTGCTCTGAGCGAACGGGCGCGGGGATCTGCGAGCCCCTTGACGCAGGTCAAGGCGCCGGCCCGGGTTTGCGGCGATACTACGGGCATGCAAGGCACCGCCCTTCTCGCCTCCCTCCCCGGCTCCGCCGCCACGCGGCGGCCCGTGCCCGTGGCGCCCGTCACCTCCGTTTTCCTCCCAAAGGAACATGGCTCGTGGTCGCTGGCCCTCGAGCCGCTGGCACTGGGGCTGCTCGTCGCGCCCACTTCCGCCGGCGGTGCGCTCACGGTGACGGCGCTGGCCGGGTTTTTCGCCCGCCGGCCCTTCAAGGCTTTCTTTGGGCCCGCCACCATCCGGCGTCGCGAGGCCGGACAGGCGATCCTGATTTTCTCCGCCCTCGGGGTCGCCGGGTTTTCCGTCGTCCTCGTGCTGGGCGGGGCCGCCGCGCTCTGGCCGCTGTTGCTGGCCGCCCCGCTGGGCGGCTTGTTCGCTTGGTTTGACGCGCAAAACGGTTCGCGCGCCGCGGCCGCCGAGGTCGCGGGCAGCGCGGCGTTCGCCCTTGTGCCCGCCGCCCTGGCCACGCTCGCCGGCTGGTCCCCGGGACCGGCCCTTGCCCTCGCAGCCCTCGCGCTCACCCGCAGCGTGCCCACGGTGCTGACGGTCCGCAGCAGTCTCCGTCAGGCCAAGGGGGAGAGCGCCGGCTTTCTGTTGCCGGTTCTCGCAGCCCTCGCCGCCGCGCTCGGCATCACCGTGCTCTGCGGCCTCAGCCTCCTGCCGGCCTGGGCCGCACTCCCGGCCTGGGTGCTGCTCGCGCGCACGCTCTGGTTCGCCAGCCCGTCCCGCCCCTCCTGGTCCGCGCGCCGGATCGGCATGTTCGAGGCCATCACCGGCCTGCTCTGCCTCGCCGCCATTACCGTCGCTTATCGGGGCTGACCCGCGCATAATCCTAATGGCCATAACAAGAAATGCGCAGCCCCTGACAACCCGCGCCACGCCAGCCCACCACTTTTCAGCTAACCTATGAAACTTAACCCCATGAATAATCCACGCATTCTCCCCGCTGTCGCGGTGGCCGGGCTCGCCTTGGCCGCCGCCTTGCTCACGACCACCCTCGTCCGCGCCAACGAGGGCCCGTCCGATGTCCAGGGCCCCGTTATCCTCCCGCCTGAGATCGTCAACCTGCCCGTCGAGCAGGCGATCCTCACCGCCCCGCCGCACGTGCCGCCGCCGGTCAACCGCAAGTATGCGGCGCGCGTCGTCGTCAACCTCGAGGTCCGCGAGGTCGTGGGCCGCCTGGCCGACGGCGTCGAATACACCTTCTGGACCTACGGCGGCAGCGTCCCCGGCTCGTTCATCCGCATCCGCGAGGGCGACGTCGTGGAGTTCCACCTGAACAACCACCCGTCCTCGAAGCTGCCGCACAACATCGACCTGCACGCCGTCACCGGCCCGGGCGGCGGCGCGACCTCGACCTTCACCGCCCCCGGCCACACCTCGCAGTTCACCTTCCAGGCGCTCAACGCCGGCCTCTACGTCTACCACTGCGCCACCGCCCCCGTGCCCATGCACATCGGCAACGGCATGTATGGCCTCATCCTCGTCGAACCCAAGGAGGGCCTGCCGAAGGTCGACAAGGAGTTCTACGTCATGCAGGGCGAGTTCTACACCACCGGCAAATACGGCGAGGAGGGCCTGCAGTCCTTCGACATGGCCAAGGCCATTGACGAGCGCCCGCCCTACATCGTGTTCAACGGCTCCGTCGGCTCCCTCGTGGGCGACCTGGCCATGACCGCCAAGGTCGGCGAGACCATCCGCCTCTTCTTCGGCGTCGGCGGCCCGAACGTCACCTCGTCCTTTCATATCATCGGCGAGATCTTCGACCGGGTCTACCCCGAGGCCGGCCTCAGCCTGCCCAACAAGAATGTGCAGACCACCCTCGTCCCCTCCGGCGGCGCGACCGTCGTCGAGTTCAAGGTCGACGTCCCCGGCACCTTCATCCTCGTCGACCACTCCCTCACCCGCGCCTTCAACAAGGGCGCCCTCGGCATGCTCAAGGTCGCCGGCGACGCCAACCGCGTCACCTACTCCGGCAAGGAGATCGACGCCGTTTACCTCGGCTCGCAGGCCGACGCCGGCTCCGCCTCCGCCAAGCGCGAGGCCGAGCTCAAGGCCAGGATCGCCGCCGAGATGAAGTCCAACCCCGCCATCGCGGGCCTCACGAAGGAAATGCAGATCGAGAAGGGCAAGCAGGTCTACATGGGCCTCTGCTTCGCCTGCCACCAGCCCGACGGCAAGGGCCTGCCCGGCGCCTTCCCCCCGCTGGCCGCCTCGGACTACATGCTCACCAACCGCGACCGGGCCGTCCGCACCGTGCTCAAGGGCCTCACCGGCCCCGTCACCGTCAACGGCGTGACCTTCAACAGCGCCATGCCGCCGCAGGAGGCCGTCCTCACCGACGCGCAGATCGCGGACGTCCTCACCTACGTCTACAATTCGTGGGGCAACACCGGCGACGCCTTCAAGGCCGAGCAGGTGAAGGCCATCCGCAACGAGCAACACTAGTTCATAAGCTGCAGGGCGGGATCGCTGATCCCGCCCTCCATTCCCGACCACCATGACCTCCTCCCTCCTCCGTCTCGGCGCCCTCGCGCTCGGCCTGGTGGCGGGAGCGGTGTTGTCCGGCTCCGCGCTGCCCGCGGGCATGGTCGTCATCCCCGCGGGCACCTACGCGCCGCTGCTGCGCACGACCAAGGATGCGGCGCAGGTCCCGGTCGCCGCGTTTCTCCTCGACGAGCTGCCCGTCACCAACGCGGACTTCCTCGCCTTCGTGACGGCCAACCCCAAGTGGCGCCGCTCGCAGGTCAGCGGGCTGTTCGCCGACTCCTCCTACCTGGAGCACTGGACCGGCGACCTCGAGCCGGGTGCCAAGGCCCCGCCCGGCGCACCCGTCGTCCGCGTGTCGTGGTTCGCGGCGCGCGCCTATGCCCGCTGGGCCGGCAAGCGCCTGCCCGTCACCGCCGAGTGGGAACTCGCGGCCGGTGCCGGTTACACGCAGGCCGACGGCCGCACCGACGAGGCGCTCAAGCGCGACCTCTACGCCTGGCTCGCGCGGCCCGTGCCCGCCGTGCTGGCCGACGCCGCCACCGCCCGGCCGAATTTCCACGGCGCCCGCGGCCTGCACGGCCTCGTCTGGGAATGGGTCGACGACTTCAACACCGCCATGGTCACCGGCGAATCGCGCGGCGACACCGGCCTCGAGCGCGACCTCTTCTGCGGCGCCGGCGCCGTCGGCGCCAAGGACACCACCGACTACGCCGCCTTCATGCGCGGCGCGCTGCGTTCCTCCCTCCAGGCCAAAAACACCACCACCGCGCTCGGCTTCCGCTGCGCCAGGAATCTCCCATGAAAACCACCGCCCTGTTCCTCCTCCTCGCCACGCTCGCCCTCGGTGCCGAAACCCCGGCCACCCCGGCCGCCGACTGCTGCAAGGAAAAGCCGGCCGCCAAGAAGGACGCCTGCTGCGAGGAAAAACCCGCCCCGAAGCCCGACGCGTGCTGCGCGGCGATGGAGGCCGCCACCTTCAGCAAGGGCTCGATCTACCAGAGCGAAGTCACCTTCACCGATGACACCGGCAAGACCGTCGCGCTCGGCTCGCTCCGCGGCCGGCCCGTGGTGCTCGACCTGTTCTTCGCCTCCTGCGGCTACGCCTGCCCGCTGACCGTCACGGACATGCTCGCCATCCAGGAACGTCTGCCCGCCGAACAGCGGAGCCAGGCCGTGTTCGTGCTCGTCTCGTTCGACACCGTCCGCGACACCACCGAGGTGCTCGCCAAGTATCGCGCCCAGCGCGGCCTCGACGGCCAGTGGATCATCCTTCGCGGCGACGACGATGCCGTGCGCGAGCTCGCCGCGCTCCTCGGCGTGAAATACAAGCAGGAGGCCGACGGCATGTTTTCCCACTCCAACGTCATCACGCTCCTCAACCGCGAGGGCGAGATCGTCCACCAGCGCCAGGGCCTGAAGGGCGGGATCGACGAGGCCGCCGCCGCCCTGGCCGCGGCCGGCCGGTAAGTTTTCCCGGAACAAGCTCCGGGACATCCGGTAGTGTCCTGACTTGGTTTGTCATCCTGAGCGCAGCGAAGGATCCATCAGGATTCAGGCCGCGTGGCAGGGGAACGATGATCCAACTGGATTCTTCGCTGCGCTCAGAATGACAGGTTTTGTGAGTTCGGAGGGGGCTGAAAACACTCCCTAACAAGGAAACTACCGGAATCGCAGAAATGGAGACACGAGCCGCGCTCCCCTCCAAACGCGGGGGCTGATTGCCCCGCCTCCAACCCAGGCCGGAACATACGCCGGGATCCGGCGGGTTCCCTTGACGCGCGTCAAGGTCGGCGCGCCCGGGATCGGCTACAACATCCCCGTGCAATCCCCGGCCATCGCATTCAACGACCCTGTCGCCACGGCCCGCCCCGTCGTGGCGGAGACCGGCGCGGCGCGCCTGTGGTTTCTCTTTGCCATCGGCAGCCTCGTGCTCGCCGGGCTGCTGTCGCTGACGCTCGTCGTCGGCCGGCTGCCGGGCATGGGCTGGCTGTTCACCGACCCGCTGTTCTTCAAGCGCGCGCTCGTCGTGCACGTGGATCTCGCGATGGTCGTCTGGTTCCAGGCCGGCACCGCCGCCTTCCTCGCGTTCGCGCTCGGCGCGGTAATCCCGCGGGCCGTCAGGGTTGTGGCCGGGTTGCTGGCCTTCACGGGTGTGCTCGGCCTGCTGGCCGGCGCGGTGATGCCCGGGGCCCAGCCGATCCTCGCCAACTACGTGCCGGTGATCGACCACCCGGTCTTTATCGCGGGGCTGGCCTGCTGGTTTGCGGGCACGGGCCTGTTTTTCGCCGGCGCCCTCGCGGCGCCCGCCGGCGGCCCGGGCGCCCTCCCGGACGACGCGCTCGTCGCGCTGCGCGCGTCCGCGGCGGCCAACCTGATTGCGCTCGCCACCTTTGTCGCCGCGTGGCGCACGACCCTGCCGGGTTTGCCCGCCATCGGCTATTATGAGCTGCTCGCCTGGGGCGGCGGCCACGTCCTGCAGGCGGCCAACGTCGCCATGATGCTGGGGCTCTGGCTGCTGCTGCTGCACCGCTGGTCGGGGCGGACGGTCGTGTCGCCGGGTGCGGTCCGCTGGCTGCTCACGGCCCTGGTGCTGCCGCACGCCGTGATGCCGTTCCTCGCGCTCGGCGGCACCTCGGACCCGGCCTACACGGAGACGGCGACGCGGCTGATGCGGTGGACGATCTTTCCCGTGGTGCTGGTCGTGCTGGGCTTGGGCCTCCGCCATGCGGCCCGGCACTGGGCGCAGCGCCCGGCGGAGGGCCAGTGGCGTCTGGTCGGCCTCGCCGGCAGCGCCACGCTCACCGTGCTCGGCTTCATCCTCGGCTCGCTCATCCGCGGCTCTAGCACGCTGGTGCCGGGCCACTATCATTGCGCCATCGGCGCGGTGACCCTGGCACTGATGACGGCCGCCTATGATTTCTGCGCCGCCACGTCGGCGGGCCCGGCGCCCGCCCAGCGCTGGCGCCGGGTGCAGCTGCTGTGCTTCGGCTGCGGCCAGGCCGTCTTCGGCCTCGGCTTCGCCCTCGCCGGCGCCTACGGGCTCGGTCGCAAGCAATACGGCGCGGAGCAGCACGTGCGCTCGCTCGGCGAATACCTCGGCCTCGGCGTCATGGGCCTCGGCGGCCTCGTGGCGGTCGCGGGCGGACTCCTCTTCCTCGCGGTCATGCTGCGCTGCATCGGCACGTGGCGCCGTCGCTCAACCCAACCGGCCTGAATCCATGAACAACGAACCCAAGATCCATCCGTGGCAGAAGATCCTCGATAACCCGTGGCTGCTGCTCGTCCTCGGCGTCCTCATCCCCTTCCTGTCCTACACCGTGTGGGGCTGGATCGAACTCCTCCTCACCAAACCGGCCCTGCTGCCCTGAACGGAGCCCCACTTTATGAGCCTGCGTCCCCTCACCACCCCCTGGTTCCATCCGCCCGCCGGCCACGAGAAACTGTGGCTCGGCCTCGCCCTGCTCTGGTGCTTCGTGATGTCGCTGATGATGCCCTACTGGCATTTCCGCGGCAAACAGAACAGCACCGGCGAGGCCTATGCCGTGAAGCCCGCCGACTTCCTCGCCCGCACGGAGCAGTTCGTCGCGGCGAACCGCGTCGGCACCTTCAAGAATCCCGTCGCCGCCAACGCGATGCTGCAGGAGCTCCCCATCGCCGAGCCGCCGCCCGGCGGCGACGCCTACCTCACGGCCCGCATGTGGCAGTGGTGGCCCGCCCTGCGCCTGCGCGCGGGCGAGACCTACCGCCTGCACCTCTCCGCGCTCGACCTCCAGCACGGCTTCTCGCTCCAGCCGCTCAACATGAACTTCCAGGTCCTGCCCGGCTACGACCATGTCCTCACCATCACGCCCACCTCCAAGGGCGAGTTCACCATCGTCTGCAACGAATTCTGCGGCATCGGCCACCACGCCATGACCGGGAAGATCTTCGTCGAGTAACCGCCTACCCGCCATGACCACCGCCCCCTCCTCCCACTCGCTCGCCGCGCCCGGCGTCCCCGGCCGCGTCTGCGGCACGACCGGCCTCGGCGTCTGCCTCGACGCCCAGCGCTTCATCAAGCTCAACGCCGTCGTTGGCATCGTCTTCCTCCTGCTCGGCGGCATCGCCGCGCTGCTGCTGGCCCTCACCCGCTGGCAGACCGTGCACCTGCTGCCGGCCGACTGGTTCTACCGCATCCTCACGTTCCACGGCATCAACATGCTGATCCTGTGGATCCTCTTCTTCGAGGTCGCGATCCTCTACTTCGCCTGCACCACGCCGCTCAATGCGCGGCTCTTCTCCCGGAAGGTCGCCTGGGTCTCGTTCGGCATGATGCTCACCGGCGGCGTGATGGTGGATTACATCATCCTCGCCGGCCAGGCCGACGTGATGATGACGTCCTACCTGCCGCTGCTGGCGCACCCGCTCTTCTACCTCGGCATCATCCTCGTGGCCGTGGGCACGCTCATCGGCGTCTTCAACTTCTTCGCCACGCTCTACGTCGCGAAGCGAGACCGGGCCTACACCGGCTCCGTGCCGATCGTGACCTTCGGCGCCACCGCCGCGGCCATCATCGCCGTCGTCACGCTGCTCCACGGCGCGATCGTGATGATCCCCACCTTCACCTACGCGATGGGCTGGACGCCCCAGCCCGACCCGGCGTGGTATCGCCTGATCTGGTGGGGCCTCGGCCACCAGTCGCAGCAGGTCAACGTCTGCGCGATGGTGAGCGTGTGGTATCTGCTCTCGCACGTCATCCTCGGCGCCCGCCCGGTCAACGAGGCCGTGTGCCGCACCGCCTTCGTGCTCTACATCCTGTTCATCAACCTCGCCTCGGCGCACCACCTGCTCGTCGACCCGGGCGTCGGCGCCACCTGGAAGATCTGGAACACCTCCTACGCCATGTATCTCGCCGTGCTGGCGTCGATGATCCACGGCTTCACCGTGCCGGCCGGCATCGAGATCGCGATGCGCGAGAAGGGCTACGTCCGCGGTGTCTTCGGCTGGGTCACGGCGCTGCCGTGGAAAAACCCGGCGCTGTCCGCCACCGTGCTCTCGGTCGTCATCTTCGGTTTCCTCGGCGGCATCACCGGCGTCACGCTCGGCACGCAGCAGATCAACATCATCGCGCACAACACGCTGCGCATCCCCGGCCACTTCCACGTCACCGTGGTCGGCGGCACCTCGCTGGCCTTCATGGGTCTGGCCTACTACGTGATCCCGCTGATCTTCCAGCGCGACTTCATCCTCCGCGGCCTGGCGCGCGTGCAGCCCTGGCTGTTCGGCCTCGGCATCACGCTGCTGTCCTTCGGCATGTCGTTCGCCGGCTCGATGGGCGTCTCGCGCCGGAGCTGGGACATCGATGCGCAGGGCATCTACGGCCCGGCCGCGCATCTCTGGCTGGGCGTGCTCGGCATCGGCGGCGTGCTGGCCTTCCTCGGCCTGCTGACCTTCGTGCTGCTCTGCGTGGGCACGCTGTTCTTCGGCAAAAAGATCGGCGCGGGCGCCGCCATGTCGGACTGGGGCACGCCCCCGGCGCTCGCCGGCAGCTCGGCCGGCTCGCTGGCCCATGATCACTACGCCACGAAGGGCACCATCGTCCTCACGCTCATCTTCCTCGCCTGCTTCGCGGTGTATTACTTCGCGAACTGGAAGGCCCTGGCCGACGTCTGGCCCGTGCGCTGAAACCAGCCGCTGTAGGGCGGGGTCGCTGACCCCGCCTCAACGCGGCGGGATCAGCGATCCCGCCCTACAATCAATCCAACCATGCTCATTCCCGCCACCGCCCCTGAGTCCGCACCCGCGGCTCCGGTCCATGTCGATTCGCCCGGCGAGCGTTTCCTCACGGGCCCGGGACTGCTGGTGTTCCTGTTCACCGCGCTGGCGGGCTACGAGGCCTTCCTGCTGCTGACGATCTTCGGGCCGACCGGCGGCGGGCTGCTCGGGGACTTCGTGCGCGACTTCCAGCTCTGGTGCTACCGCGGCGACCCGCGCACCGGCGGCATCTCGTGGCTGGCCGTGTCGGTGATGATGCTCGAGCCCTTCTTCATCGTCGGCGCCGCGGTGGTGCTGTGGCGCAAGGTCATCCGACAGCTCCGCGATCCCCGCCTCTGGCTCGCCCATGCGCGGGCTGCCGCCGCCGGCTTCGGGGTGATCGCCGTCTGCGTGGCCGGCCTGGTCTATTACGCCCGGGTCGATGCCGCCCGCGCCCAGGTGCTGCCGCCTTTCCCCGGCGAACGCATCCGCGTGAGCCTGGCGTTGCCGGAAACTCCGCTCGTCGACCAGCGCGGGGAGGATTTCCGCCTGGCCGACCTGCGCGGACAGGTGGTGCTGGTCACCGGGGTCTATGCCGCGTGCTCCACGACCTGCCCCGAAATCTTCGCGGAGGTGCAGGCGCTCCTCGGGGAGTTCAGCCCGGCCGAGCGCGCGGACCTGCGCGTCGTCGCGCTCTCGCTCAATCCGGAATACGAGACGACGGTGATCATGGACGCGATGGCCCAGGGCAAGGGTTTCACCTATCCCGAGTTCCGCTATGTCAACGGCCGCGCGCCGGCCGAGATGCACGACATGCTCAGGGGGCTCCAGTTTTCCGTGACCCGCAATCCGCAGACCGGTGCGCTCGACCACGCGAACCTCTTTCTCCTCGTCGACCGCTCCGGTCGCATCGCCTACCGATTCACGCTGGATCCGCGCCACCGGGCGTGGCTCCGCGCGGGCCTGCGCGCCCTCTTGCAGGAGACGCATGTCGCCCCACCCGCATCCTGAGCCGGATTGCGAGGCCCTGGCGGATGCCCTGGGGGCAACGGGCCCCGCGCCGGTGGTTTCGCCACCCCCGCCGCCCGTCCGCGGCGCGCGGCTGTTCGCCGCGGCCGACGGCCTGCTCACGCGCGCCGACACCCTGCTGGAGCGCTGGCTGCCGCGCCCGCTCAACCCGCTGGCCCAGCTCGGGCCCGCGGCGAACGTGATGCTCCTGCTCGCCACGCTGTCCGGCGTGCTGCTGCTGGTCTGGTATTCGGCGAGCGTGCAGTCGGCCTGGCACTCGCTGGCGGATCTCGGCCCGCGTTCCCTCGGCGGGATCGTGCGCAGCGTGCACCGCTACTCGTCGGACCTGACCATGCTGCTGGTGCTGGCCCATGCGGGCCGGGCGCTGCTGGCCCGCAAGTTCGCCGACGCGCGCTGGCTCGCCTGGGTCAGCGGCCTCGCGCTGCTCGGCCTCGTGTGGTTCATCGGCTGGACCGGCTACTGGCTGGTGTGGGACCAGCGCGCCCAGCTGCTGGCGCTCGACACCATGAAGGCGCTGGACGTGCTGCCGGTCTTCGGCGAGCCGATGCTGCGCCTGTTCGCCTCCGACCGCACGGTGCCGTCGCTGCTGTTCTTCGTCGTCTTTTTCCTGCACATGGCGCTGCCGCTCGGCATCGCCGCCGGGCTCGTCCTGCACCTCGCGCGGCTCAGCCGGGCCCAGTGGCTGCCCGACTGGCGGCTGACGGTCTGGCTGGCGGGCGCCGTGTTGATCGCCGCGCTCGTTTATCCCGCGGCGAATGCCGTCGCGGCGCAGATGGCGGTGAAACCCTCCGCCCTCACGATGGACTGGTGGTATCTGTGGCCCCTGGCCGTCACCGCCCGCCTGTCGGGCGGCGGCATCTGGCTGGCGGCGGGCCTCGTGGCGGCCGGGTTGATGACGGTGCCGTGGTGGCTGGCCCGGCGGCGGCCGCGGCCGGTTTACCAGGCGGCCGTGGATGTCTCGCGCTGCTTCTCCTGCACGCTCTGCTCGCACGACTGCCCGTTCGGCGCGATCACCATGGTGCCGCGCACCGACGGCAAGCCCTTCCCCTCGCAGGCGCAGATTGATCCCGACCGCTGCATCGGCTGCGGCATCTGCGCCGGGGCCTGCGACACGCAGGGCATCGGGCTGGCGTGGTTCGACGCCCGGCAGGTCATCCGGGAGCTCGAGGCCTTCGTGCTCGCGGCGGTGGCGCGCGGGGAGTCGCCGGCGCTGGCCTTTGTCTGCGCGCAGACCGGCGGCGGCTGGGAGTTGTTCGACCACGCGGGCTGGGCGCGACGGCTGCCCGGTTACACGGTGCGGCCGGTCCCGTGCATCGGCTGGATCGAGCCCAAGGTGGCCGAGCGGCTCATCAGCAAGGGGGCCGCAGCCGTGCTGTGCGTGGGCTGCGGGTCGGGCGAGGCGTTTTGCCGCGAAGGCAACCGGTGGCTGCCGGCGCGGCTGGACGGCACGCGCGAGCCGGCGTTCCGCCCGAACCGCGCCGATCCGGGCAAGGTCGCGCATGTTGATTTTGATCCGCTCCGGCCCCGCCTGCTGTCGGCCGCGGCCGCGCGCCTGCGGCAGGGACCGCCGGTCGCACCGGCAGTGCGCGCAAACTCCTGGCCCGGCATGCTGGCCGTTGCGACGCTGGTGACCGCGGCCGCGCTCGCCGTCTTGCTCGCCGTGAGCGACGCGCCGTTCCGCAACCCCGCGCCGGCGGAGGCGGAGTTTGTCTTCACCTTCCGCGCCCTGGGCGGCCGGGTGGCGGACGCCGTGCCGGCCACCGGCGCCACGACCGTGCCGGATGACCGGCCGGTGCACATGCGGGCCACGGTGCCGGCCGGGCGCACGCGCACGGCGGTCGTGGTCCGGCTCGAGGTGGATGGCCGGGCGGAACAGCAGGTGTTCCGGCCCAAGGGCCTGAAATCGGACGGCGCCTCCGTCGGCGAGTGGCGCGTGCCGCTGCGCCCCGGGCGCCACCGCATCACGGTCAGCGTCGCCCGCGGCGAGGCGCCGGACGCCCCGCGCCAGGACTGGACGGGGGAAATAAACGCGGTGGAAGGCCGGCTGGTCGTGCTGGCCTTCGATTCCACCGGCGGATTCCAGCTGGAGCCCTGAAGCGCCCCGGGCATGACCTGCGTCAAGGCATTGCCTCAGGCCCCCGGTTATAGTGTCATGCGCCTCAACTCCCGCCGGTTTTCCCCTCCATGAAAGCAATCCATTTCAAGTCCTTCGACACCCGTCCCATGCTGGCCCGCGGGGAAGAGCCCCTTGCCGCCATCCGCGCCCGGGTGGACGCGCTCAAGGCTGGCGAGGGCGCGACCATCATCGCGCCCTTCCTGCCGGCCCCGCTGGTCGAGCTGCTGAAGAGCGAGGGCTTCGCCTCGACGATGGAGCGCCGCGCCGACGGCGCCTGGGCGGTCAACTTCTGGAGGGAATGACCTTATGTCCACCGCCCTGCTCCCGTCCGATCAAGCCGCCGTCTGCCCATTACTGACGCCCGCCCAAAACGTCGCCCACGGCATCGTCAGCCAGGCCGTGCTCACGGCGCCGGGCCTGCGCCTCACGCTTTTCCGCTTCGCCGCCGGGCAGGAGCTCTCGGAACACACGACGCCGGCGCGCGCCCTCGTCCAGGTGCTGGCCGGCGCGTGCGAGTTCACCTTCCCCGACCGCAAGCAGCGGCTCGCCACCGGCGACCTGCTGCACATGCCGCCGAAGCTGCCGCACTCCGTCCGCGCGCTCGAGGACCTGACCATCCTCATCACGCAGGCCACGCCGCCGAAGGCGTAGGAGGTGGAGCGCGTTGCCCTCAACGCGCTGGTTGGCGAATGGGCACCCTGAAGCGCGTTGGGGGCAACGCGCTCCACCCCGGGACCCACTTCAGGGAAAAATCCGCTGCGACGACCAGACGCCGTCAAGCCGGGTGAACCGGACGCGCTCGTGCAGGCGGAAGGGTTTCTCGTGCCAGAATTCCATCGTCGCCGGCACGACGCGGTAGCCCGACCAGCCGGGCGGGCGCGGCACCGCGCCGACGCCGAAACGCAGCGCGGCCGCCGCGCAGTTGCGCTCCAGCTCAAATGAATCGGCCATCGGCTGCGACTGGTGCGAGGCCCAGGCGCCCAGCTGGCTGAGCCGCGGCCGCGAGGCGAAGTAGGTGTCGGCCTCGGCATCGGTCACCTTCTCCACCGGGCCCGTCACCCGCACCTGGCGGCCGATCTGGTTCCAGTAGAAACACAGCGCGGCCCGCGGGTTGGCCGCGAGCTCGGCGGCCTTGGGGCTGGCGAGGTTGGTGTAGAAGACAAAGCCGCGCTGGTCGTAACCCTTCAACAGGAGCATGCGGACATTGGGCAGGCCGTCCGCGCTGGCGGTCGCCACCGCCATCGCGGTGGGTTCCGGCAACCCCGCCCGCGCGGCGATGGCGAACCATTCGCCGAACTGCACGATGGGGTCCGGTCCGGTGGATTGCACGTTGTTCATCGGCGGGTCAGGTGAGTTCGCAGGCGCCGCCGGCGCAGGTTGTAGGTAGTAACCTTAGCATACTCTGATTGGCCAATAGGGATGAAAAGGGATTGGGATGCTTCATGGCGGACTGGAAGTGGGTAGTTAGTCGAACGCTGAGATGTTAGCACATTGGGTTCGGGTTCTGGTTGAATCCAAGAAAATGGGTTGGGGTGGAGGGGAAGGGGCTCCGCCCCTTCCCACCTCTGGATTTAGATTAGGCGCCTTGGTGGAGTGCGGCCGCGTTGTCCGCCGGTGACATGCTAGGATGTGTCATCGCGCTTAACCAAGTTCGTTTTCGTCTGGGTGCATGGTCATTTTATATTCGCTCCACCTTCAACCTTGCCGCTATCACTGCCGAGCCACAGTAGCAGCCGGATAGCGCACACAACGTATTTCAACGACCACCAGCTCACCTGCAGTCAGTGTAATTACGCTTCCATTCAGGCAAGGCCATGAGCGCATTTACAGTCCGTGTGTTCTGGTCAACGGCAAGGTGTCCGGCCCGGTGACGCAGTGGCTGGCGGCCCAAGCCCTGCTCGGATCTTCCTCATCCACGCTTGAGCAATACGCCTACGGCCTGCGCCGGTTTACCGAGTATTACCTGACGAGAGGGGATGTTTCCACTCCGGAGGATATTGTGCGTGGGTTCTCTCGTGCATTGGACCATGGGGACAAGGCGCTTCGGTGGGAGCCCTTGGATAGCCGCACCGCAGCGCGATATTTCGACTCTTTCTGTATGTTTTTCGACTGGCTGCGAACACAGCCGGGATTCGAGAGGCACGCCCATCCGAATCCGCTCGTGGAACATGAAATGACGCCCCGCGAGCGCGCGGCCGACCACGCCCGCAGCCTCCAGGGGAATATGCTGCATCACCTATATCCCCTGACCAAACGCGGGAAGGGCATCAGAATGCTGCGCAAGTATCCACATGGCAGTCGCTGGGACCGGCGCTCGTCGGTCCCAGGCTTATCAGCCGACCAGCCAACCGCCGGGTGGGCCCCCGTTGGCCTGCACCTGAACGACTACATCAAGCTCGTGAAGGGCGAGTCAGAGCCAAGAAACCTCTTGCTTTGGCTCATGCTTGGCGCCGGCGCTGCCCGGATTTCAGAGGCACTTCAGGTGTTCGCGAGCGACATATTTTACGACAGCTCAACGCACGAAGCGCTTGTCGCACTTGCAAACCCAGTGAAAGGGAAAGTGCTGCTCACGGGGAACCGTGCGGTGGAGCGCCGGCAATATCCGGTCCCATCGCACGGCATTCTGGATCGGCATGCACGGGTAGTGCCCATCCGAGCAACAGCAGCAAAATCACCGCGTAACGCCCAATCATGGCTTCACCTTTACCAAGGCCAGTTCTTACGGCAAGCATGCTGGTTCGAGCCTCGGTCATGTGGATAAATTCCAATCGGGATCAGGCCCTGGGGCGGCGCCACTCGTGGTTGAACGCCCATGGCAATCAGACACCGACAAGCGTTTGCTTGAGTTTCTGTCGTGCATGCGCGACGCGAAGTTCGACCGTCTTGGGGGTCGTGCCGAGGATATCCGCCGCCTCGCGTTGAGATTTCCCTTCCAAGGCAAACAGGACGAGCGCGGACTTGAGCTTATGGGGAAGCCGGTCGATGGCCGCTTGCAGCAGGGCAAATCGATCTCGCTGCCCCGCCTGCACGTCGGGCAGGGGGCCTTCGTCGGCGACTTCCATCGGGGGCCGGTCTTCCGGGCCGGGCGCATCCAACGACACCATGCGTTGGCGCTTGGACCGCTTGCGGCCCTCGTCCCGCGCAAGATTGAGCGCGATGGCGTAGATCCAAGTCTTGACCGTTGCGCGTGGCTCGAAGGACTTCGCCTTGAAGAATACGCGCACGAACGTTTCCTGAACGACATCGCGCGCGGCGGCCTCGTCCCGCAGGTAGCGGAAGACAAAATAGAAAAGCGGTTCCCGGTGGCGATCGATCAGCTCATTCAGTGCCGATTCATTGCCCGCCTGGAGTGCCTCAATAAGCGGCAGGTCGGGGTCCACGGGGTCAGGGGGACTGCTCCAGTGCCTGTTGGGCAAGGACCAGCAGCCGGTCCCCTTGCTCCGGGGTCAGCACGGCGCGCATCGCGAAGACGTGCTCGATGGATACTTTCTGCAAGTCGCCCATGCAATGATGCACTTGCTCGACCGCGGCTGCTACGCGCGGCGTGTAAGCCTTGTCCTCGGCCATGGCTCGGGCGAGTTGCCGGTTGGCCCCGCGCAGCCCTTCAGCCATCCGGCGCTGCTTGTCGCCAAAACTCTGTTCAATGGGTTCGAGGGCTTTATGCTGGGCTTCCGTGAGCTTCAATTCCCGGTGGAGCCATTCGTGCGACGCAATGTCGTCGGAGGTCACCCGGGGTTGTGAGACTCGCAAGGTGAAGTAGCAGGCGATGGCCGCCACGGCTGCGATGGCGGAGAGAAAGAGCACGACTTTTTTCATCGGCGGGACCCCCGGGCCGCAAGGCCAGGTTGCGTGAAGACGGAGCTGAGTGGATTCTGGCTGACCGCGAAAACCTCGAAGTGGATGGACTGGCGGGCGAGACGCCGTTCGTTCTCCGCACGACCGATTACTGCCGCCGGCACCACCCCGACCAAGACGGCAAAGGCGAGCGCTGCGACCGCCATCCGTGGTTCCGCAAACAGATCGCGCAGGTCCAGCGTGGAAAAAATCCGGGTCCAACCCGATTGCTTCCGGCGCTGGTCAATCGCACCCCAGATTTCCGAGCGCGAAGGGCCCTTGAACTTAGGGAGCGGCTGGTTGGCGTATGCCTCCAGCATGGAGTCGAGGTCATTGTTCATGGTGGTTTTAACGTAAGAAGAAGGGGGTTTCCCTCAAGAATCTACTGTCCGGCTTGTAGATTACCCAGGGTTCTGGCCGAGAGCTACGGCAAGCGCAAAATCTGCGCAGGCCTCAACAAGAACTGCACGAGGGAAACCGCAGGCTAATGCGTATAACTTGTGCAAGGCCGCTCATGTCGGGCGGCTATCCACCGAAAACTTCAAATCCCATGAAAACCTGTCGCTCCCTCCTCGCCCTCGGTGCCACCGCCCTCCTGATGTCGGCTACCTCGCTCATCGCCGGTCCCGGACCGGAATACTGGGCCCGCACCAAGCCCGTCACCACGACCAAGGAGGCCGCCGCCCTGAAGCCCGGCGACACGGCGGTGATAGTCTGCGGCGCGTGCAAGACCGTTCTCGTGCGCGAAGCCAGGCACATCGGCCCCCCGAGCAAAGGCGCCGAACAGTGGTTCACCATCGGCAGCAAGCACCAGTGCGGACACTGCGGCGGCGAAATGTCCGTCATCAAGGGCAAGATTACCGATTCCATGCAGCACAACTGCAGCATGTGCGGCGAAGGCGCGGCGTTCTGCCGCGCAGTCATCGCCGAAGCTCCGGCCAAGAAATAGCCACGGTCTCTCAACAACCCGACTGACGTGTTCCGATCCGTTCGGAACGCGTCCACACCGCCCATGAACGGCACTCCGCAGATTGCCTACTTCTCGATGGAAATCGCACTCACGCCCGAGATTCCCACCTACAGCGGCGGGCTCGGTGTGCTTGCGGGTGATTTCCTCAAGTCCGCCGCCGATCTGCAGACGCCGATGGTCGGCCTCACGTTGATTCACCGGCAGGGTTATTTCCGCCAGCGACTGGACGCAGCGGGCCACCAGACGGAAGAACCGGTTCCGTGGGTAGTCAGTCGCCATCTTCGCGAACTTGCAGCCCGCGCCCACGTAACAATCGAAGGACGCCGCGTGGCGTTGCGCGCCTGGCAATACGACGTGCGCGGACCCGCGGGCTTCATCGTGCCCGTCTTGTTTCTCGACGCCGATCTGCCGGAGAACTCCGAGTGGGATCGGCATCTTACGGACCGCCTCTATGGCGGCGACCACTACTACCGGTTGTGCCAGGAGATCGTTCTCGGGATCGGTGGCGTGCGGATTCTACGTGCGCTCAAGCTCGATGCGATCCGCAACTATCACATGAACGAAGGCCACGCCGCACTGCTAGGCCTCGAGCTGCTCGACGAGAGCGCCGCCGCGCACGGCCGCCGCCGCTTCACGGGCGAGGATGTCGAACTCGTTCGCCAGCGTTGTGTCTTCACGACGCACACGCCGGTGCCCGCCGGCCACGACAAATTTCCGCTCGATCTCGTGAGTCGTGTCCTCGGGCTGCACGATTTTCACGAGCACCGCGAAGTCTTCTGTTGCGACGGCGTCCTCAACCTCAGTTACCTCGCACTCAACCTCAGTCACTATCATAATGGGGTCGCGCGCCTTCATGGCGAGGTATCGCAGCTCATGTTCCCGCGCTACGTGATCGATTCCATCACGAACGGCGTTCACGCGGCCACGTGGGCGAGCGAGCCGTTCCAAGAACTGTTCGACCGCTACATCCCCGACTGGCGGCAGGACAACCACAGCCTGCGTAACGCGCTCCGCATCCCGCTGCCGTTCGTTCAAGCGGCGCACCGGAAGGCCAAGGAACGTCTCATGGCCGAGATAAAGAGCGCGACTGGTGTCGTGATGAAGCCCACGGTTTTGACGCTCGGTTTCGCGCGACGAGCCACGCCTTACAAACGCGCCAACCTGCTGTTTACCGATCTTGCGCGACTGAAGAAAATCGCCGCTGCCGCCGGCGGGCTTCAGATCATATATTCGGGCAAGGCGCATCCGGCCGACCAGCCAGGCAAGGACATAATCGCGCACATCGTCCGTTGCCGGGATGAACTCCGGTCGTCGTCCGTGCGGGTGGCCTATCTCGAAAACTACGACCTGGATCTCGCGAAGCTCCTCGTGTCAGGCGTCGATGTCTGGCTCAACACGCCCCAGCCTCCGCTGGAAGCGTCGGGCACGAGCGGCATGAAAGCGGCGCTCAACGGTGTGCCCAGCCTCAGCGTGCTCGACGGCTGGTGGGTCGAGGGGCATATTGAGGACGTGACCGGCTGGGCCGTAGGCCGCCCGTGGGAACCAAGCGGCAGTTCCGCCGACCATGATAGCGCTCATGACGCCGGTTCGCTCTACGATCAGCTTGAGCACAAGGTGTTGCCGCTCTACCTTGTGAACCATGGAGCCTTTGCCGAAGTAATGCGCCACTGCATTGCTTTCAACGGCTCGTTTTTCAACACCCACCGCATGCTCAGTCAATATGCCCAGAAAGCGTATTTGAGCTGACGGGCCGACACGCATCGTCACTCCCGCGAACTCCACCAGCAAAGAATTCATCGCGCACGCCTTTCCCCATTCGACCAACATGCCAAGCTCCGTATCGGACCCACAGCGAATGAATATGAGGAAGCCGCGCCATCGCGACAGGGAGGCCTTGTTGCGTGTTGCCTGATCGTTTCTCGCGCTGCGCGACTGCGGATGCAGTCGGCCGGACTATTCCAAATGAACACTTCGCTCCCGAGATCAGGCGTGATCACCTGGGTGGCTTGAACAAATGACTTGGCCGAGTTCCCCCTCTTTGTCCTCCGGCGTCCATGGTGGTCTTAAAATATGCGCAGTTATTCCGGCTCAATGCCGAGCCGCTCGCCCGCAGAATATGCGATGATGCGGCCATCTCGCAGCACCATGTCGTCCACGCCTCTACCTTCGGCCATTTCGAACGCGTTTCGCTCGCTCACGGGTCGTCTCGTGCGTGCCATGGCACACACGTCTCCGGTCCGGCTGCTTCTGCTCATCTGTGTGTCAATCGGGGTCACACATGCCGCGGTCATGCTTTCGATTCACCGTCATACGGCGTTTCCGCTGATCGCGCAGTCGGTCATCGAATCGGCCGTGCTGGTGTTCGTGCTGTTCCCGGCGCTCTATTTCTTTTCGTTCCGGCCGCTGATCGCTCAATTCAGGGAACGTGAACAGGCGGAGACCATCATGCGCGAATCGGAGCACAAATACCGCCACCTGTTCGACAGCCTCGGCGACGCGGCCTTTCTGTTCGATTTGGAGTCGGGCCGGGTGATCGATGCCAATCAGCAGGCGGAAAAACTCCTCGGCCGCCCACGGGCCGAAATCCTAGGCAAAACCCACCGGCTTTTGTTCCCGACCGAAAAAGCCGACGAGTATCGCGCGCGGCTGTTGCCGCGCGGGACCAAGGCAGCGGCAGCCAGCTTTGAAGCCGAGGCGCAAGCCCGGGACGGCCGGTGCGTGCCGGTGCATGTCAGCTCCGCACCGCTCGCGCTCTTCGGCCACGATCTGGTCGTCGGTCTCTTTCGGGATATTACCGAATTCAAAACCCTCCACGCCGAATTGCTCCATGCACAACGGCTCGAAAGCGTCGGAGCACTCGCGAGCGGGATTGCGCACGACCTCAACAACGCCCTTACGCCCATCCTGTTTGCCACGGATCTGCTCCGCGCCCAACCGCCTAGCACGAGTGCTCCGCACTTGTTGGACACTGTCGGCAGTAGCGCTGCGCGCGCCTCGCAGATCGTGCGCCAGATGCTCACCTTTGTGCGCGGTGGTGCAAACCTCCGGGCCGATGTGCAGCTCCGTCACCTCGTGCGCGAAGCCGCCGACATGGCCCGCGTCGCCTTTCCCAAATCGATCCAGATCCATGAGAGCCTGCCCTCCGATTTATGGACCGTGAAGGCGGATTCGGCCCAGTTGTCGCAAGTGCTGATGAATCTCGCCGTCAACGCCCGCGACGCGATGCCCGACGGTGGCGAGTTGCGTTTCTCCGCCGAAAAACTCGCGGTGGCTGACACTGGACCACAATCAGTCCCCGGACTGAAGGCAGGCTCTTACGTTGTGGTCAACGTTGCTGACACCGGCTGCGGCATCCCACCGGAGATCAAGGACAAGATATTCGATCCCTTCTTCACGACGAAACCAGCCGGCAAGGGCACCGGGCTAGGTTTGGCTACCACACGGGACATCGTGGCGAACCACAATGGGCTTATTCAGGTCATCACAGCTTCCAGACAAGGAACTACTTTCCGGATCTTCCTGCCGGCGAATTCGGGTGCACTTATCGGGCCTGGGGAGTCTGCGAGCGAAAGCGCCCCAACAGGCCACGGCGAACTCGTGCTTATCGCTGATGACGAGGCGTTCATCCTCGAAATGACGCGCCTCGCTCTCGAAGCGGCCGGCTACAGGGTCTTGCAAGCCCGCGACGGCACCGAAGCTATCGCCCTGGCCGTCGAACACAAAGGCGACCTACAGGTTGCGATTATCGATCTGATGATGCCATTTCTCGACGGAAACGCGACTAGCCGGGCGCTGCACAAGATCAACCCCTCACTGAAAACAGTGCACATGAGTGGCGTCGTGGGTTCCGCGGAACGCGTTGCGACAGAAGGATCAAGCGGACATTCGTTCCTCCAAAAGCCGTTTTCCGGCGCTCAATTGCTGGAAGCTGTGGACCAGGCGCTTCGGGCATGAACACGCAGTTCATGATATACGGCATTCAGCCGCCGCTTTCATTGCGCAATAAATGCCCGGGGTTTCGCAATAAAAGCCTAAGTGATTTTTACCTGCGCAGCGTATAACCTTCTATAATCTAGCAATTATTCATGATCTCGACCATTTCGGAAAACCTCCAGCGCGCTCTTATCCTTACTGTTGTCACACTGCTCACCGGTTGCACCGGAACGCAGCTTTCCGTGGAAAAATTGGCGCGCCAGCGCTCGAGTGAGATCGGCGATATTCTTCGGCCCAAGCAAGCCATGCCGACGCTTCCCGAACTCGCGGACAACTCCGGCGCCGACGAATACCTGCGTTATGCGATGCTCAAGCACCCAGCCGTGACAGCGGCGTTTTACGATTGGCGTGCGGCGGTGGAGGCGATCACGCCCGCTCGCTCGCTCCCCGATCCGCAGCTCACGTTCGAAGGCGATATCTCCGACACCTTGATGACGTTCATGCCGGGCATCATGTTTGATTTCATGACGCCGGGTAAGCGCGCGGCAATGGGCCGCGAGGCCGCCGCCGAGAGCGAAGTTGCCTACCGCAATTACGCCACGACCGTGCTGCGCACCGCGGCCGCCGTCCGTAAAGCCTGGATCGAGCTCGCCTACGTGGACGAGGCGCTCCGGTTGCGTGAAGCCTCCATTGGCGCCATCGACCAGTCCGCCGCGGTCAACGCTGCCGAGTATTCGACCGGTCGCGGCATGGCCTCGCTCGAAGCGCAGGTGCTGTTTCTCAATCAGACCGCGCAGCTGCGCGCCACCATCGCCGCACTCGAAGACCGTCGCGCCGCCGCGCGGGCTCGCTTTAAATCCACGCTCGGCCTGACCCCCGACGACACCGATCCGCCGTGGCCGCGCATTGCGCTCACCGAGACCCCACTGCCGACTGAGGCTGAACTCTGGCGCGCAGTGAAAGCGCTCAACCCCGAGCTTGCCTCGATGCGCGCGATGGTCGACATGGCCATCGCTGCCGTCGAGGTCGCGCAAAAAACCCGCACACCTGATTTCGCACTGGGAGTGATGGCCGATCTCAAAGCCGATCCGCTCATGGTGCGTCCGACCGGCACGCTTACGCTGCCCATCTGGCGCGACAAGATCGCCGCGACCATCGCCGCCGCCGTGGCACGCCGCGATGCGGCCGTGGCACGCCTCGATGCCGAGCAGCTTAACCTCGCGGCCGAACTGGCCCAGATGCTCTATATGGTCCGCGAATCGGAGCGGATGATCACTTATCTCGAAAAAACCGCGCTGCCTAACCTTGACCGCAGCATCGCCTCGGCTGAGGCCGCTTACCAGTCCGGTATGAGCGGCCCAGGCATGATTCCGCAGACGCGGCTCATGGCGCTCGGCATGCGGTTGGAACGGGTCGACGCGCTACGCCAGCGCGAGACCGCCGTCACCGATTTGTTGCTGATGGTCGCGGACATCGTGCCCGCCGATACCTCTCTGCTCACGGCCGCCAATCTTTCCAAATAACTCCTCATGAAATCGCCCCTGTCCTCATTCGTGCGCGTCGCATTCGTCGGCGCAATACTGTTCTCCGGCGTGCTTGGGTTTGGCCCGTCGCTACTACACGCCGCGGAAAAGCAACTCTACACGTGCGGCATGCATCCGCAGATCATCAAGGACAAACCGGGCAATTGCCCGATTTGCGGGATGAAGCTCACGCCGATTCGCGCCAATACCGCCAAAGCTGACGGAGCGACCGCAGGCGGCGAGCGCAAGGTCAAATACTACAAGTCCACGATGACACCCGGCGAGGTCAAACCCGGTCCTGGCAAGGATTCGATGGGCATGGACATGGTGCCCGTTTACGAAGGCGAGGCCACGTCCGGCGAAAACAACATCCAGATTGACGCGGCCACGACGCAACGGATGAACCTGAAGACTGCGCTCATCGAGCGCGGTCCGGTGAAGCGCGCGTTTCGCACCGTCGGCACCGTCGCCTACAACGAGGAGGGGCTGCGCGACATCACCATCAAATACGAGGGCTGGCTCGAAAAGCTTCATGTAAACTCCACCTGGGCCGTGGTGAAGGCCGGCAATCCACTTTTCGACATCTACTCACCGGATCTCTATAATGCACAGCTCAACTATCTCGTGGCAACGCGCAGTGAGGGCGCGACCGGTGGCCCGCTCACCCGCGCTGCGCTCGCCCGCCTGCAGCTTTTTGATCTCCCTGAGGAATTTATCGCCGAGGTGGCCCGCACGGGCGAAGCGCGCCGCACATATACGTTTCGCGCGCCGGCCGACGGCGTGGTCATCGAGAAAATGGCCGTTACCGGTCAGATGATAAAGGCAGGAGAGCGAATCTACCGTCTTGCCGACCTTTCAACGGTGTGGGTGCTCGCGCAAATCTACGAGAAGGATCTGCCCTTCGTGCGCGAAGGCCAGGCCGCAGAGGTGCGCACGAGCTACGGCCAGCAGCGTTCCTTTTCAGGTCAAGTCCAGTTGTTGCTGCCTCAGGTCGAAGAACAAACACGCGCGACCACCGCGCGCATCGTGCTCCCTAATACCGACCTCTATTTGCGTCCGGGTATGTTCACCGACGTGCGGTTTGCGACGCAGCTCGCCGAGTCTGCCGTGCTCGTGCCTGACATGGCCGTGCTGCGCAGCGGTGAGCGCAACACGGTGTTCATTGCAAAGGACGGCGGATCGTTCGAGCCGCGCGAGGTTCAGCTAGGCTCACGCAGCGAGGGCAACTTCTACGAAGTGCTCAGCGGACTCTCCGTGGGCGACCGCGTCGTCACGTCGGGTCAGTTCATGCTCGATTCCGAGAGTCAGCTCCGCGAGGCGATCCAGAAAATGCTGAAGGGTGCTCCCGGCGCGCAACCCGCCGCGGCCGATGTGCCGGTCGGGGAGCACAAACACGGGACGATGGAAAGCGGCAGTGCAACGGCTCCGGCGGTCGCAGAAGAGAAGACCGAGGCGGCGGCACCGGCCGCAGCCGCGTTGCCAGACGATGCCGTGGCGCTGCTCAAGCCGCTGGCGTTCGCGTCCGCCGATGCGGCGGCGGCGCTCGCGGCCGACGATCTCGCTGGTTATACGAAGCAGTTGGCCGCGCTGCGTCCGGCCCTCGCGGATTTCTTCAAGGGTTACGAGCACGCCGCGCACGGACCGCTCGCGAAATACAAGGAAGGACTGGCCGACCCGGCGAATCTCGACGCGGCACGCCGCGAATTCGAACCGTTCAGCACGGTCGTTGCGGATCTCGCGCAGGAAAATCATTTCCAGCACACAGACAAACTGCACGTGTTCGAATGTCAGATGGCGCCGGCGACGGGCAAGGCCCGCTGGCTCCAGCGCGAAGGCGGCACGAAGAATCCGTTCTTCGGCTCCAGGATGCCCGGTTGCGGCGATGAGATTGCCGGCCCGCCCGCAGCGCCCGGTTCGCGCGGTGACGGGATGTCGATGGTGCTGCCACCGGGGCACCCGCCCATCGACTCCGCCTCGGTCTCCGAGTATCTGCTGGCGCGAACGTCGCGAGACGCCCCGGGTAAGGCTGCTGGCGGCGAAGCGTGTGGGAGCTGTGGCATGAGCGCTGCTGCAATGGCCGCCGGTGAACCTTGCGAACACGCCAAGAACTAGCCACCTCACGATCCCGCTACACTCCAGCCTCTCAGAAATAACCTCCGCCGACCATGCTCAAGGCCATCATCGAATTCTCGCTCAAGAACAAGTTCCTCGTCCTCGCTGCGACTGCGGCGTTGATCCTCGGCGGTGTCTACTCGCTGCGCAACATCCCGCTCGACGCCATTCCTGATCTCTCGGACACGCAGGTGATCATCTACACCGAGTGGCCGGGCCAGGCGCCGCAGCTCGTGCAGGATCAGGTCACCTATCCGCTCACGACGAAGATGCTTTCAGTGCCCAAGTCGAAGGTCGTGCGCGGCTATTCGTTCTACGGATTCTCGTTCGTCTATGTGATCTTCGAGGATGGCACCGATCCTTACTGGGCGCGGAGCCGTGTGCTTGAATACCTCAGCGGCTTGCAGGCCAGCCTGCCGGCGAACGTAACGCCGCGCCTCGGTCCCGATGCAACCGGTGTTGGTTGGGCGTTCATGTATTCAATCAACTCGAAAAAGCACGATCTCGCCGAGTTGCGCTCGATGCAGGACTGGTTTCTCCGCTATCAGCTAGCGAGCGTCGAAGGCGTGGCCGAAATCGCCTCCGTCGGCGGCTTTGTGAAGCAATACCAGATCACGGTCGATCCGCACCGACTTCACGCCTATAACCTTTCAATCAGCGATGTCGCCATGGCGGTCGGAAAGAGCAACGCCGAGGTCGGCGGGCGCTCCGTCGAAATGGCCGAGAAGGAATTTATCCTGCGCGTGAAGGGCTACGTCACCGACGTGGAGATGCTGAAGAAAGTGGCGGTCGGTCGCGGACCCGGTGGCACGCCGATTCTCCTGGGCGAAGTCGCGAATGTGCAGCTCGGGCCGGACATGCGCCGGGGCATTGCCGAGCTGAATGGCGAAGGCGAGACGGTCGGCGGTGTCGTGGTGGTGCGTTATGGCGTCGATACGCGCAAAGTTATCCAGGCCGTCAAGGCCCGGCTCGATCAGGCATTGAAAAGCCTGCCCGAAGGAGTAACTTACACGGTCGCGTATGACCGCACGGCCCTGATCGACCGCGCGGTGAAGACGCTCAAGGAAAAGCTCATCGAAGAGAGTATCGTCGTCGCGCTCGTGTGCCTGGTGTTCCTGATGCACCTGCGGAGCGCGTTTGTCGCAATCGTGATCCTGCCGATCGCCGTGCTCGCCTCGATTTCGATCATGTATGGGCAGGGACTTAGCGCGAACATCATGTCGCTGGGCGGAATCGCGATCGCGGTCGGTGCGATGGTGGACGCCGCGATCATCATGATCGAAAACGCGCACAAGCACATAGAGCACGACGGGGGGAAGAAACCGCACTGGGACATCATCCGCGATGCGTCGGTGGAAGTTGGCCCAACGCTCTTCTATTCGTTGTTGGTGATAACGGTTTCTTTCCTGCCGGTGTTTACCTTGCAGGCGCAGGAAGGCCGGATGTTCAAGCCGCTCGCGTTCACCAAAACATACTCCATGGGAACGGCGGCGCTTCTCTCGATCACGCTCGCGCCCGTGCTGATGGGTTTCTTCATCCGCGGGAAGATCCCGAAGGAAGAGAAGAATCCGGTGAACCGCTTCCTCATCTGGCTCTATCACCCGGTGCTCGACCTGATGATCAAGTTTCGCTGGGCGGTGATCATCACGGCGGCGGTCGTCGTCGGTTGGGTGTTCTTCCCTTGGAACGCGATCGTTGCCCGCGTGTTGCCGAATGGCGGCGTTAAGGAATCCGCGCTAAAAATGGGCGCCGCATTCCCCTATCAGAATCTCGGATCTGAGTTCATGCCGCCGCTCTACGAGGGCGATCTGCTCTACATGCCGACGACTTTTCCAGGAATTTCACCGACGAAGGCGCGTGAAATCATCCAGCAAACCGACCAGATCATAAAGTCGTTTGCCGAGGTGCATCACGTTTTCGGCAAGATCGGGCGCGCTGAGTCCGCGACAGATCCCGCGCCAATGGACATGATAGAAACGACGATCATGTTGAAGTCCGAGGAAGAGTGGCCGGAGGTGGACATCAAGGACGTGGACGGAAAGGTCATCGCCCACCGACGGCGCACGATTGACGAGCTCACCACGGCATTGAACAACGCCGTGCAGATTCCCGGTCTTACCAACGCGTGGACGATGCCGATCAAGACGCGCATCGACATGCTCGCCACCGGCATCAAGACGCCCGTCGGCATCAAGGTTGCCGGCCCGGATCTGCGTGAGCTGGAGCGAATCGCCAGCCAGATCGAAGGCGTCATCCGGCGGGCACCTGGCACCAGCAGTGTGTTTGCCGAGCGCGTGATGGGCGGCAATTACGTAGAGTTCGACATCGACCGCGACGCCATTGCCCGCTACGGGCTCACGCTCGGGCAGGTGCAGGAAGTATTGCAAGTGGCGCTCGGTGGAATGCCGCTCACCACGACGGTCGAGGGCCTCGAACGCTATGGCGTCATTCTCCGCTACGACCGCGACTATCGCGAGAACCTGGAAGCGCTGCGCGATATTTTGATTCCGGTGAAATCTGCTGGCACGGGCAGCACGATGGATGGCGGAGGCAATGGCGCGCTCGCCGCGCAGGTGCCGCTGAGCCAATTGGCCAAGGTGCGCGTGGTTGCGGCCCCGATGGGCATCAAGAGTGAGGCGGCGATTCCGAATGCCTGGATCTACGTCGATGTCCAAGGCGTCGATATCGGAACTTACGTCCAGAGCGCGCAAAAAACCGTCAACGATGCGATTCAGCGCGGCGAGATCAAGATTCCAGCAGGTTATAGTATTTTCTGGAGCGGCCAATACGAATACATGGTGCGCGCAAAGCAGCGGCTGATGATTGTCGTGCCGCTTACCCTGTTCCTCATTATCTTTATCATCTATCTCAACACGCAGTCGTGGATCAAGACCTGCATTGTGCTGCTCGCGGTGCCGTTCTCTCTCGTCGGTGCGTTTTGGGCGCTATACTTGCTCGACTATAATATGAGCGTCGCCGTGTGGGTCGGCATCATCGCTCTGGCCGGCCTCGATGCTGAAACCGGCGTCGTGATGCTGCTCTATCTCGATCTCGCCTACGAGGACTGGAAGAAGAAGGGAAAACTACTTTCGACGGCGGATCTCCGCGACGCGATTTACCATGGCGCCGTGAAGCGCGTGCGGCCCAAGGCCATGACGGCCGCTGTCATTATCGCCGGCCTGCTGCCGATTCTCTGGAGCCACGGCACGGGCGCCGACACGATGAAGCGCATTGCCGTTCCGATGGTGGGCGGCGTTGTGACCTCGACGCTAATGGAACTGCTCGTCTATCCGGCGATCTTCTTCTTGTGGCGTCGCCGCGGTCTGCCGCCACCGCCTACCCCGAAACTCGCCCCCGCCGCCGAACCGCAACCCCTAACATGAGTGACGACGGCACAGGCAATGCTTTCCGATCTATGTCTATGCGGGCTCAACGAAGCGACTAAGCCAAAAGCTGCGCCATCCATACATCATCATGATGATTAAAGAGCACGGACGCTCTCACTTCTCTCGGAGAATCCACGCCGCACGAGCGGCACAACCGCAATCAACCAAAACATGAAAACGAAACTAGCATCACTTATCCTCGCGGGGCTCACCTTGGGCGCCGCTTCGACCGCATTTGCCGGTCCAGGCCCGGACTTCTGGCAGCGGATGAAAACCGCCGAGCAGTTCAGCAAGCTCAAGGCGGGCGACAAGGTGCTCTACGTCTGCAATCAATGCGAGACGGTTACCGAAAAAACCATCGCCAGCGAGGCCGAGGCGATGGATCACTGCAAGGAAGGCGCGACGCTCACCTGTCCGTCCTGCAAAATGAAAGTAAAAGTCGTGATGAAGGGAGCGCCGAAAAACCCGGTGCCCACGCGCGAAGTGACTTACGTCAACGAGAAGGGTGAAGCGTGCTTCTTCGTCGCGAAAGCGGTGGAGAAGAAATAACCGGAGCCGTTGTTCACGGATAGCATGCTCCCGCTGAGCCCGTCATGAGAGTCCTCAGGCCTTCCCGTGTCCCGCCAGACCGTTGCCGGCGTCTCCACGCTGCCGGCAACGGTCACCTGGCCGCAGTTTTGCCGTGGTGGCCCCCCAATCTCATCCCATGAAGGCTACGCAGGTATTTCTCGGCATCGTGCTGCTGCTTGTCGTCTCAGGTGTCGTCTCCGTTGTCCGGGCGCGGTCGAGGTATGGTGAAGTTCTCCATACGAGAGCGCAATTCGAGCAACTGAAGCCCGGCGATCGCATCGTCTACGTCTGCCGGCAGTGCGACGGAATGAAGGAGATTTTGCTCACGAATGCGGGCGAGGCGACGGAGCTATTCAGGGAGGGGGCGACATTCATTTGCCCGGGTTGCAACGATAAGATGACGGTGGTGTCCAGAATCACACCCGGGGGTCCAATGTCCGACGGTGAGGTCCGCTTCGTAAACGAGAGGGGACACGAATGTCTTACGGTCGCCAGGGCGCTGCCCAAGAAGTGACGAAAACTGAAACCTTTCCCATCCGTTCAATATGAATCCCGATGAATCCAGTGACGGCAATTGCCTCGTCTGCGGCAAGGATTTGAACGGTGCCAGCGGGGTAGCGCACTTGTATCATGAGGGGCGGCGTTTTTCCCTTTGCTGCCCGATGTGTGTTCAGATGTTTCAGCGCGCGCCGGGGCGCTTCGCTCGCGGGGAAAACCCGATGACGCTGATGGAGGAACTGCTCGCCGAGATTAAATGGAAGGAGACCGGGCGCTGGTAGGTGTCACCCCATGAATGCGATCACGCCATTGCGCAAACTGCTCCAGGCTTGGAAGGTGTCGCCGCCGCCCGCGCCCGGATTCGAGGCGGCGGTAAGGCGCCGTATTCGTATTCGCAAAAAACCGAGGCGACGTTCCTGAGTCCGGTCGCACGCGTCGCAGGAAATATCGGAGGGATTGACCCGCTCTGTCGCGTTCAAGTGGTAGCCGACCTTTCGCCCCCGCCATGAAATCTACTGCCTGCCTGCCCATTGCCCTGTTGCTCCTTGCCGGCTGCGCCACTCCGTTCCGCGCCCCTCCCGATGTTCGCGACATCAAGCTGGAGCGCATCGGTTCCCCCGTGGTGGAGGTCGATAAAATCTGGTTGGAGCGAAAAGCGGGGCCATTGGTCCTCAAAGGCTCTGTGATAAAGGAATTGGCGGCCGTGGACACGACTCAGACCCACCTTCACGTAACGCTCTACGACCCGGCTGGTCGGGTGCTCCGTTCCACCGTGGAGCATTTCGAGCCTAGGCAGATACGACGTCAATGGCGGCGGCCGGGCTTCGGCACCTACCGTATCGTGCTCGACCCCCTCCCGGCCGGCACCGCCCGGATCGAGGTGCGGGCCCATGAGGGAACGCACCCTGATTCCTAAACTAAACCGATGCAGCGGAGGTGGGGGAGCGACAACGACCGGCAGAAAGTTCGCAAAAGTTGAGGGATTGAGGCTCGGCGATGCGTTGAAAGGGGGAATGAACCTCTCGGTTCACCTTCATGAGACGCATCATAGTTCTATTTTCGTTATTGGTTGGCAGCGCCATTGCTCGTGAAATCACGCTCGATCAAGCGGTCGTGCAGGCACTTGCCGGAAACAAGGACCTGGCCGCTTCGTCCCTGGAGGTCGATAAGGCCGAAGGACGGGTGATTCAGGCCGGCCAGCCGCGCAATCCTTCACTTGAAATCGGCGCCCGGTCCGACCTGCTTTTCGGCAATGAAGGCGAGCGCGGCGTAACGCTCGGGCTCTCGCAAGCCATTCCGCGCAAGGATCGCCTGCGGAAGGCCCGGGAGGCCGCTTCCCTCTCGGTCGAGCAAAGACGCGCTCTGGTGCGCGATACCCAGCGTCAGCTTGTGGGCGAGGTGGAGACACTCTTCGTCCGGATTCTCAATTTCAACCGGCAGGCTGAGGCCCGCCAGAGACTGCTGGTGGCGGGAGAGAAACTCGCCGCGCTGATCACGCAACGGTATCAGAAGGGCGAGGTGCCGCAAACGGACATTGCGCCGATCCGGATCGAGAACGCCAAGCTGGCGCAGGATCAGCAACTCCTCCTGGCCGAGCGAACCGCAACGGAATTGCGGCTCAAGCGATTCCTGGGCCTGCCCGCCGGAGAACCTCTGGTATTAGTCGGCGACCCGGACGAACTGACCGGCCCCCTGAGTGCAGCCGCGGAGACTGCGGTGGTCGCCGAATCCCGGCCGGACTACGAAGCTGCTCGGACTGCGGTCGATCAGGCTGACGCCGAGGTGAGGGTCGCGAAGGTGGAGGCGTATGATGACCTTACCGTCAGTGTTACCTATGAGGGTGATCGCTCCGTCTTCAATGCCCCGGTTGGCGTCAGGCGGGACAATTTTCTCGGGGCCAGCATCGCCATACCCCTGCCAGTGCGGAACAAGAACCAGGGGCGAATCATCGAGCGGCAAGCTGCCCACCGACAGGCCGAGGCCGAGTTGGTGGCACTGCGGCTCAATATCTCCTCGGGAATAGCGCAGGCCCAGGTGGCGATCAGACAGCTGGCCCCGGTGCTCACGCGCTATCGCGAGGAGCTGATCCCCCTCGCGGAACAGCAGTTCCAGGCGATGCAACGTGCCTATGAGCGAGGCGAACAAGGCATCGCCCCCGTTTTCCAGGCCCAGCAGCAACGGTTCACCGTGGAACTCGACTATCTTGGCCATCGTGCGCGCTACGCTGAGCTGTTGATCGCGCTGGAAACCGCGCTGGGCACCAGTCCCCATCTTCGCAATCAGAGCCTTTCTTCCTCCCCGACCACGCCATGAAACGATTCCTCTCCATCTGGTTCGCCGTCGCCCTCGCTTTGCAACCTGCAGCCCGGTTGCTGGCCCATGCCGGTCACGACAAGGCGCCGGGCGAGGACAACGCCGGCCCGATCACGGGCCCGGTCAAGCTCACACCCGAGGCGGAAAAAAATCTCGGGCTCAAGCTTGAAACCGCGGAACTCCGCACGCTGGAAAAAACGCTCGCGGCGCTCGGGCACGTCGAAGTGGATCCCGCGCGTGTCGCCTCGCTGTCGAGCCGCATCTCCGGTCGCATCGTGCGTCTCGCCGTCAAGGAGGGTGACACGGTGGCCCAAGGAGAATTTCTGCTTGAGATCGAGAGCCGGCAAGTCGGCGATCCGCCGCCCCACATCACCTTCAACGCGCCCATTGGCGGCACGATTCTCGACCGGCACGCGTTCACAGGCGACAGCGTCGAACCCGACTCCCACCTGCTGAAAGTCGCCGATCTGTCGTCGCTCTACGTTGTCGCTCGCATTTACGAAGGCCAGATCGCACAAGTGCAAACCGGCCAGAAGGTGCGGATGCGCGCCGAGGCATATCCCGACATCGTTTTCGCCGGCACCGTCGAAGGCCACCTGGCCCAGCTCGATGCGAGCACCCGCACCCTCGGGGTGCGCGTCCGCGTGGCCAACCCCGAGCGAAAACTCCTGCCCAACATGCGCGCGACGCTTGTGATCGTGACCGCCGAGGCAGACTCCGTAATCGCCGTGCCGCTCTCCGCTGTTCTCGGCGAGGCGGGCAATCTTTTTGTCTTCGTGCAAGATGAGACGGATGCGCACAGTTATTTGCGCACGCCGGTTGTTGTCGGCCAGCGCGACGACCGCTACGTCGAGATTGTCGAAGGCGTCCTCCCCGGCGCCAACGTCGTCACGGTTGGCAACTACCAGCTCCAGTATGTGCCGCCCGCGCCGAAGAAGGACGTGCCGGCCGCCGGCAGCGATGCGAAGCCGGCGGGCGACGCTTCCTCCCGCTAAGCGAGACGCCCGGCCATGCTCAATCACCTTATCGCTTTTTCGCTGCGCAACCGGCTCTTCGTGCTGGTGGCCAGCGCCCTTCTTCTCCTCTACGGCGGCTTCGTCATCCTGAAGTTGCCGGTGGACGTTTTTCCTGATCTGAACCGGCCGACCGTCACCATCTTGACCGAAGCGCAAGGCCTCGCTCCGGAGGAAGTCGAGACGCTCGTCAACCTCCCGATGGAGACTTCGCTCAACGGCGCACCCGGCGTGAAACGCGTTCGCTCCAATGCCGGCATCGGACTTTCCATTCTCTTCGTCGAGTTCGATTGGGGCATGGACATCTACCGCGCCCGGCAGCTCGTGCAGGAGCGGTTGCAGCTCGCAGCGGACAAGCTCCCTCGCGGCGTTACTCCCACGATGGGGCCGATCAGCTCGATCATGGGCGAGATCATGCTCATCGGCCTGAAGAGCGAAACCGGTGCCACCGCGCCCATGGACATCCGCTCGTTCGCCGATTGGACCGTGCGCCAGCGACTGCTCACAATCGCGGGTGTTTCGCAGGTGATCCCGATTGGGGGCGGGGTGAAGCAATACCAAGTGCTGCCCATCCCGGAGAAGCTGGCCGCCTTCGGGGTGAGCCTCGATGAGATCGCTACTGCGACCGAGAAAGCCCAGAACAACTCCGCCGGCGGGTTTCTGGAAGGCGCCAACAAGGAGTCCCTCGTTCGCAATATCGGGCGCACCACCTCGCTCGACGACATCGCCAATTCCGTGGTGGCGATCCGCCAGGGTATTCCCGTGCGTCTCCGCGACGTGGCGGAGGTCAAATTCGGTAAGCAGGTCATGCGCGGTGACGCCGGGGTCAACGGCCAGCCCGCCGTCATCCTCTCCGTGCAGAAGCAGCCCGGCGTCGACACGGTCACGCTCACCCGCAAGGTCGAGGCGGCGCTCGCGGACATCGGCAAGACGCTGCCGCCCGACGTGAAGATCTTCGAGCTCTTCAAGCAGGCCAACTTCATCGAGGCCGCCATCGCCAACGTCGAGGAGGCCATCCGTGACGGCGCCATCATGGTCGTCATCGTGCTGTTCCTCTTCCTGCTCAATTTCCGCACGACGGCGATCACGCTGACCGCGATCCCGCTCTCCTTCGTCGTCACCGGCCTCTATTTCAAGTTCGCCGGCATCAGCATCAACACGATGACCCTCGGCGGCCTCGCCGTCGCCATCGGCATGGTCGTGGACGACGCGATCGTCGACGTGGAAAACGTCTACCGCCGCCTGCGCGAGAACCGGCACGCGGCCCGCCCCCGCCCCGTGCTGCGGGTCATCGCCGACGCCTCCTCCGAGGTCCGCAATTCCATCCTCTACGCGACGCTCGTCATCATCCTCGTGTTCATCCCGCTCTTCGCCCTCGGCGGCATCGAAGGCCGGCTCTTCGCCCCCATCGGCGTGGCGACCATCGTGGCCATGATCGCCTCCTTCATCGTGTCGCTCACCGTCATCCCCGCGCTGTCCTCCTATCTGCTGCCGCAGATGAAAAGCATGGGCGACGAGCAGGACGGCTGGCTGGTGCGCCTCCTGAAAGGCTTCGATGCGCGCTTCCTCCTGCGCCCCTCGATGCGCCATCCCTGGGTCGTGATCGTTCTCGCCCTTTTCCTCGTGGCCGGTTCGTTCGCGCTCTATCCGCGGATGGGCAAGCTCTTCCTCCCGGACTTCAACGAGGGCACCTCCACCGTCAACATTCTCTCCGCGCCCGGCACCTCGCTCGCCGAGTCGAACCGCATCGGCACGATCGCCGAGAAACTGCTGCTCGGGGTGCCCGAGGTCCTCTCGACCGGCCGGCGCACCGGCCGCGCCGAGCTCGACGAGCACGCCGAGGGCGTCCACTACACCGAGATCGACGTGGACTTCAAGAAATCCACCCGCAGCCGCCGCGAGATCCTGGACGACATCCGCGGGAACATCGGGCAGATCCCTGGCATCGTGATGAACGTCGGCCAGCCGATCTCCCACCGGCTCGACCACCTCCTCTCCGGCGTCCGGGCGCAGATCGCGGTGAAAATCTTCGGACCGGACCTGGACCAGCTGCGCCTCTACGCGGCCCAGGCCGAGGCCGCCATGAAAGGCATCCCGGGGCTGGTCGACTTGCAGATCGAGAAACAGGTCCTCATCGACCAGTTGAAAATCCAGGTGAAACGGGAAAAAGCCGCCGCCTACGGCCTCGGCGCCGGGGAGCTCAACGAACAGCTCGAAATCGCGCTGAACGGCAAAATAGTGGCCCAGGTGCTCGAGGGCCAGCGCACCTACAACCTCATCGTCCGGCTGAACGAGTCGGCCCGTGGCAACCCCACCGTGATCCGTGACATCCTGATCGATACCCCAGTCGGTGGCAAGGTGCCGCTCTCCCTCATCGCCGAGGTGCGCGAAAGCAAGGGACCGAACATCATCAACCGCGAGGACGTGCAGCGCCGCATCGTGGTCTCGGCCAACGTCTCGGGCCGCGACCTCGGCTCGGTCGTCGCGGAAATGCAGAAGACTTTGGGCCAGAAGGTGCATCTGACCGGCACCTACTTCATCAGCTACGAGGGCCAGTTCCAGAGCCAGCAGGAGGCGACGCGGATCATCGCCGTGCTCGCCGTCTTCACCTTCGCCATGGTCTTCCTGCTCCTCTACTCGCACTTCCGCTCGGCCATGATCGTCGCGCAGATCCTGCTGAACATCCCGCTGGCCTTCATCGGCGCGCTCGTCCTGACCTATTTCATGGTCGGGCAGGTCTCCATCGCCACCCTCGTCGGCCTGATCACCCTCGCCGGCGTCGCCTCGCGCAACACGATCATGATGATCTCGCACTACCTCCACCTGATGGAGCACGAGGGCGAGAAGTTCGACGAGCACATGATTGTCCGCGGCTCGCTCGAGCGGCTCGTGCCGGTGACGATGACCGCGCTCACCGCCGGCCTGGCCCTCATCCCGCTGGTCCTCGCCGCCGACCAGCCCGGCAAGGAGATCCTCTACCCCGTCGCGGTCGTCATCCTCGGCGGCCTGATCAGCTCCACCTTCCTCGACATGGCGGTCACGCCGGCCATCTTCTACAAGTTTGGGCGCAAGGCCTCGGAAAAATACCTCGCCCGCGCGAAAGTCGACCCCTTGGACGCCGTCTAATTTTCTCCGAAAACCATGAAAACTAAAAAACATAAAAATTATCTCGCGCGGGCGCTCGTCGCCGGCGCTTCGCTCCTCCTCGCCAGCCCGCTCCTCCGGGCGGACGAAAAGACGGGCCACGAGCACCAGGAATCCTCCGGCGCCATGCCCGCGTCCGCGGCCGCCGCCCTGGACAAAGCCCACGACCTCCACCGGGAGATCGTCGCCCTGGTCAAGGCCAAGAACCTGAAGCCCGTTCATGAGTCGGCCGAGCAGCTGGCCGAAACCCTCAACATGCTGCCCGGTCTCTCCAAGGACTTGCCGGCGGACAAACTCAGGCGCGTTGAGGGTGCGGTCAAGAATCTGGCCAAGGCGCTCGACGCCATGCACGACGCCGCCGACAAGGACAACCAAGCCGGGACCGAGAAACAGCTTGGGACGGTTGAATCCCTCCTGAAGATTATTTCCGCCCAATATCCCTCGGGCGCGAAGGCCGAACACCACCACAGGTAATTCCAATCCCCCTGCCGGTCGGTCCCTATACCTCCGACCGGCTTCCCCCTTTCGTCTTTCACCATGATTTCTTTCCGCCGTCACACCCTAGCGTCCGCGATTATCTCGGGCGCAACCTTGTTCCTCGCGCCGGCCCCAGCCTTGCACGCCCACGAGGAAAAACTACCCGCCCAGGCTGCTTCCGCGATGCAGTCCGCCAATCCGACCGAAGCGTGGGGCGCAATCAATGCACTGCGGGAGGAACTTGCGGCCCAAGTTGGCTCGAAAAACCTGAAACCGGTCCATGAGACCGCCGAGCAGTTCACGGCAGCGCTCATCAAGCTGCGCGAGGCGTCCCATGACCTTCCCGCCGACAAGCTAAAGCGTGTGCAAGGTGCCGTGGCCAACTTGGTAAAAGCGCTCGACGGCGCTCACGAAGACGCCGACAAGGGCAACCAAGCCGGGACGGAAAAGCAGGTCAAGGCCATCGAGGGATTGCTCAAGGTGCTCGCCGCCCAGTATCCCTCTGTGATCGCCACCGCCAAACCGATGGCAACGGCGCATGAGGAGCATGGTGGCGCGCAGGGCGAACCGACCGTGCGAGTCACGTTTATGCCGGCCAAGACTCCGCAGGCGGGAACCAGCGTGCCGGTCGTGGTCAAGCTCGCGACCAAGGACGGCAAGCCCGTCACCTCCGCTGATCTCGAACTCGCGCACACGAAGCTGGTCCACCTCCTGATTGTGGACGCCAGCCTGACCAGCTACAGCCACGAGCACCCCGTCGAGAGGGCCCCGGGCGAATGGTCGTTCACATTCAATCCGAAAGTGGACGGAAACTACACCGTATTTGCTGATCTCCTGCCCAAAGCCACCGGGGCACAGGAATACGCGAAGACCTCGGTGACGGTTGGCGGGGCCGCCCGCCCCCTCGATACCTCGCTCAACTTGTCCACCACGGTGGACGGCTATCGCTTCGACCTGAAGATCCCGACGGATGAGCCACTGACCGCGGGGTCCGCCTCGCTCGTCGCCGTCCATGTGACCAAGCCTGACGGCACGCCCGCAACGAATCTCGAACCCATCATGGCGGCATTCGCCCATGGAGTTGGATTCACGGCCGACCTGAGTGGCGTGCTCCATGTCCACCCGATGGGCAAGGAACCGGAAATGGACTCCGAGCGCGGCGGACCTGACCTGAGCTTTCATCTCCAGCCGGCAATGCCGGGTTTCTTCAAGTTCTACGTGCAGGTGCAGATTGACGGGCAGAGCAGATTTGCTGGCTTCGGCTTGAAAGCCGCCCCGGCCAAGCCTACCAGCGCCGAGCACGATCACGCCGGCATGGCTGTGAGCTATGTTTGCCCGATGCACCCTGAAGTCACCTCCACCAAAGCCGGCGCGACTTGCCCCAAATGCGGCATGAAGCTCGTGGCGAAGAAAAACTAACCATGAAACGACTCCTCCTCGCGTTACTCCTCGTGTCCGTCAACTCGCTCCAAGCGGCGGACAACCCCGATCAAGGCGCGGTCAAGGCCGTGCTGACCGCCTACAATCAGGCCCTCACTACGCTCGATGCGGCCAAGGCGAAAGACCTCTTCACCGCCGATTCCGCCGTCTTTGAATCCGGCGGAGTTGAAGGCACCTACACCCATTACTTGGAGCACCACATCGGGCCAGAACTGGCTGAGTTTAAGGAATTCTCATTCCGGGACTACAAGGTCGAGGTGCGCCTTGAACCGCCTGTCGCCTTAGCCACCGAGACCTACATCTACAAAATCGTCCTCAAAGAAGGCGATCGCGTGATCGAGAAACGCGGCGTTGCCACGTCCGTGCTCAAGCAAGTCGCCGGCGACTGGAAAATCATCCAAACACACACGTCCTCACGCAATGTGCCCAAGAAGAACTGAACCGCGAAAATGACCGCGCCTGAGGCAATCAAACCCGCGCTGGCCTACGGTTGGCTCACGCCATTCTACGACTCGGTGGTGCGGTGGACTACCCGCGAGCGCGCGTTCAAATCCCGCCTGCTCGCGCAGGCAAACATACGCGCGGGACACCGTGTTCTCGACGTTGGGTGCGGCACCGGCACCCTCGCGCTCGCCGTCAAGCGGGCGTGCCCCGGGGCCGTTGTGACCGGGCTTGACGCTGACCCGGCGGTGTTGGCGCAGGCCGCCCGGAAGGTGGAAGGCGTCGATGATCTGTTGACGTTGGTCGAGGGACGGGCCGACTCGATGCCCTTTAGCAGCGGCTCCTTTGAGCGTGTGGTCAGCAGCCTTTTCTTTCACCATTTGGATCGTGCGGCCAAGCAGCGCGTGTTCGGGGAAATCCATCGCCTGTTGGTGCCGGGCGGTCAACTCCATGTGGCCGACTGGGGGCGGCCGCGAAATGTGATCATGAGCGCCGCGTTTCTCAGCGTTCAACTCCTCGACGGCTTTCCCACCACGACAGACCATCGTCACGGGTTGCTTCCCGCCCTCATGCGGGAAGCGGGCTTCCATGAAATCGAATCCACCCACCACTTAAGCACTCTCTGTGGCACCCTCTCAGTCTATCGCGCGGTGCGAACTTAACATTTGTCCCATCCCACCCAGGAAATCTATCCGTATTCTCCAAGCCATCGGTCTATTCGCGCTGTTCAGTCTCACTGTGCAGGCGCACGACAAAAACGCGCCGCTTAATGACGAGCAGAAGGCGTTTCTCTCCCAATACGAGTCTGTCCGTGCCGCACTCGCAGCCGACGATCTCGCCGCGACCCAAAAGGCTGCTGGCGCGATGACGACGGAGCCGAAGGCTAGAGCATATTAAATAATAGTGTAGCCGTTTCTGGCTGGTCATTTATCCCGCCGGGTCACAGGCTTGGGCCATGAAAACACTCTCCTTGGATCTGCGGGAAAGAATCCTGGCGGCTTATGATGCCGAGGACACCACGCGGGAGATGGTGGCGGCCCGCTTCCGGGTGTCATTGGGCATGGTCAAGAAGCTGATCCAGCAGCGCCGCCGGTTGGGCGAGATCGGGCCCCAGCATCATCGGGCCGGACGCAAGCCGCGCATCCTGCCAGCGCACCGCGAGCAGTTGCGGCGGCAGTTGGCGGTCAAACCGGACCTGACCCTGGCCGAACTGCGGACGGCCACCGGCCTGGGCTGCACGCTGCCGGCGATCCACTACGTCCTGGCCGATATGGGCCTGACTTTTAAAAAAAGACTCTCCGGGCCGCCGAGCAGGACCGGCCGGACATCGTCCGGGCGCGCCGCCGGTGGCGCCGCAGCCAAGGGGGCCTCGACCCGGCCAGGCTGGTCTTCCTCGACGAGTCGGCGGCGAAAACGAACATGACCCGCCTGCGCGGTCGCGCGCCCCGGGGCCGGCGCCTGCTGGCCAAATCCCCGCACGGCCACTGGCGCACCACCACGATGATCAGTTCCGTCCGGCTCGATGGCCGCACCGCTTGCATGACCATCGAGGGGGCGACCGACACCGCAGTCTTCCAGGCTTATGTGCGCGAGATCCTCGGCCCGAGTCTGCGCCCCGGCGACATCGTGGTCATGGACAACCTCGGCGCACATAAGAACGAGCAGACCCTCGCCCTGATCGCCGCCGCTGGTGCCACGGCGCGCTTCCTGCCTGCTTACTCCCCGGACCTCAATCCCATCGAAATGATGTGGAGCAAGGTCAAAACCCTGCTCCGCACCGCCGAGGCCCGCACCCCGGAACAACTGCAACAGGCCATCGCCTCAGCCTTGGGTCAGGTCCGCGCCCAGGATGCCGTCGGTTGGTTTGCCGCTTGTGGCTATAGTATTATTTAATATGCTCTAGGCATCAAAAGAGTATGATCATACTGACGCTAACATACTGTGGGCGTTGATAATACTAATTAAAGTATTTCACAACCACCTCCTGCACAAGCGGCGACATCCTTGAGCGCCGTCTCGTCGGTCTGCTCGATGAGCTGGGTGTAGTCGACCGGGTGGTATTTCAGGCGGTTCCACTTCGCGACGTCGTCCTCCGTCACCACCGCCTCGCGCGGGGCCTGCGCGTAGCGCTTGTCGCCGTCGTGGCCGAGCAGCGCGACGCCGGTGAACCCGGCGCGGTGCCGCCAGATGAAGTCCGCGACCTCGGCCCACTCGGCGGGCTTCACGGTGCAGGTGTGCGAGACGTTGTGGTGCAGGCCGGGCGAGCGCGTGTTTTCCGCCTCCCCCGCCAGCACCCAGTGCTGCTGGACGCGCTGCACGAGCCGCAGGAATTCCAGCGCGCCGATCTCGTCGCGCAGGATGGCATGGGCCGGCGCCTCGACGGCGAAGGTGAGGACGTCGTCCGTGTCGGGCCGGTAGACGGAGGTTTCCGTCAGGTGCGGGTTGGCGGCGGCGAAGTGCCGGAAGACGGGGTCGCGGCGGTTGGCCTGCACGCGGCGGAAGTAATGCCGGGCGTGGTGCGGGTGGATGCCGGAGGCCGCGCCGAGGAGGAGCGAGGCCGTGCCCTCGGGCTTCACGCAGGTCACGCGCGCCGCCGGCCGGATGCCGAGGGCGTCGGCCACGATCCGGTTGGCCGCCCTCGCCAGCCGGGCGCCGCGCTCCAGCAGCGCCGGGTCGAACAGCAGCTCGGGATTGTCCATGAAGCCGCAGATCGAGACGCCGAGCAGCGCGTCGCGCTCGTTGAGGTAGCGGGTGACGGGCCCGAGGTAGGCGATGTCGGTGTAGGCCGCCTGCAGGGTCCCGACCACGGCCGCGTGGATGCACGCGGCGAGGAAGTCGTCCTCGTCGGTGAGCGCCGCGCCGTTGATCGTGCTCAGGTTGCACATCTGCCAGCCGCTGAGCCGCGTGCCCGGGGTGACCGGGCCGGCGTAGCCGAGCGCGCGGAGCCGCGCGACCTCGGCCTCGTCGTCGAGCTCGCCGCCCACGACGGGATGCAGGCCGATCTCGCAGCAGGGGTTGCAGCCATACTCGGGGTCATCGGCGAAATAGAAACCCGGCTCGCCAAACTCGCGCTGCGCGGCGAAGAGCTTGCGGAAGAGCGAGTCGTCGCCCGCGGCGCGCGGCACGACGGCGGAATTGTTGGAGGCGGAGCGCTGGGGATGCTTGCCGAACCAGTCGCCGGTCTTGGCGTCCATCATCTCCTGGTCGTCGGGCGAGAAGAGGCAGATGGTGGCCGAGCGGCGGATGCCGCCGCTGAGGACGGAGCGCGCGGCGAACATGCAGATGTCGTAGATCTCGACCGGCCGCAGCTGGCGGCCGGAGGCGCCGTTCAGCACGGCCTCGATGTCGAGCAGCGCCGACTTGAGCGGCAGGTGGCCGGGGGCCTTGCCGCCGGAGGTGTGCAGCTGGCTGCCGCGCGGGCGGACGCCGGAATAGTTGAACTCGGCCTTGAAGCGCTCCCAGTGGCTGCGCATGAGCAGGTGGAGGGCGTCGGCCCAGCCCTCGATGGTGTCGGCGATCGTGTGGTGCACGACGGACAGCTCCATCTCGTCGCCGCGGACGGGCAGCGCCGGGAGCCGGCTGGTGTGCTGGCGCTGGACTGAGAAGCCGCAGCCGGTGCCGGCCAGCAGGAGGAAGAGGTATTCGCCGAAAAACTCCAGGCGGTCCACCGGGCTGAACGAGCAGTTGAAGAGGCGCGCGTGGTTGCGGAGGATCGCCTCGCCGCCGAACTGCAGCGAGCGCATCGAGGGCAGCACGGTCTTGGCCACCACGGCCGCGAAGGCCCGGTCGAGGACCAGGCCCACGGTGCCGCCCAGCGCGGCGGCGAGCCGGTCCCGGTCCTGCGGCGCCACGGGCGAATCGGCGCCGGGCGCGGGCAGCACCCGGTCGAGCCGGTCGCGGAAGAAGCGCCGGTGCATCGCCTGCACGCGCCGGGCCGCCTCGGCGAAAAGCTCGCGCCGGCCGAGGTCCGGGCGGTAGCGGGCGTATTTGGCGAGGGCGATGTAGTCGGCGAGGCCGTTCTCCGCGTAATGGTTCAGCCGGCGGGCCGCCTGCCCGGCGCGGTAGACGATGTAGGCGCGGGCCACCGCCCACTCGCCCTCGGCGGCGATGGCCTTCTCGACGTTGTCCTGGATCTGCTCGATCGAGGGATGCCGGCCCGCGCGGTAGAACAGCTCGAGCATGTGCTCAACCCGGGTGGTGATGTTGCGGACCTTCACGAAGGACTCGGCGTTGAGGCCGTAGTGCCTCGACAGGTTGTCACGGTCCGGGTTGTCGGTGGTGCCGTGGATCACCTCGTAGAAGGCCAGCGCGACGGCGCGGGCGACCTTGGCGGGGTCCCAGGACACGGTGGTGCCGTCGCGCTTGACGACACAGCGGTCGGCGGGGGCGATGGCGACGTGGCGGGACCGGCGGGTGGCGGGGAATTTCAGGGACGGGGCGGGTGCAGGGTGAATCATGGGAAAGTAAAATGGCAGCATACCGGATCCGGCCCGCGGCCGCTAATCACCGGTTGCTTTAAGACGGCAATCTCTGCGCATAAATTGTCCGGGGACGCGCAGCGGCAGGATTTTCCAGGCTGGCCGCGGAGCTTGGCAGGGCCCGCCCGGCCCGGCCATGACCTGGATCAAGGTCCGCCGGAAATTTTCCCCGGCCCGGGCGGCATTTTGCAGGCGACAGGCGCCCGCCGCCGCGCTCAAATGCCGGGGCCGATGCCGACCCCGCCCCGCCCCGCCGACCTCAAGCTCACCGGACTGACCGGCAGCCTCCGCTGCTGCCAGCTCTTCTCGAGCCTCTCGGGCGAGGACCTGCAGCTGATCGCCTCGTTCGCCAGTCCCATCACCCTGGCCAAGGGCGACTACCTGTTCCACGAGGGCGAGCCCTCGCGCGGCTTCTACGTCGTGCAGAGCGGCGCGGTCAACGTCCACCGCGTCAGCGCCGCGGGCAAGGAGCAGGTCATCCACGTCTTCCGCACCGGCGAGTCGTTCGCCGAGGCCGCGCTCGCCTCGCCCACCGGTTACCCGGCCGACGCGCGCGCCGTCGAGCCGAGCTCGATCCTGCTGCTGCCCAAGGGCCCGGTGCTCGACCTCATCGGCCGCCGGCCCGACCTCGCCCTGCGCATGCTCGGCTCGATGAGCGCCCACCTGCGCGTCCTCGTCGGCATGCTCGACGACCTCACGCTGAAGGACGTGGAGACCCGGATGCTCAACTGGCTGGTGAAGCACGGCCGCGCCGCCCACGGCGGCGTGATCAGGCTGCCCGGCACCAAACGCGTGCTCGCCGCCGAGCTGGGCACGAGCAGCGAGACCCTCTCCCGCACCCTGGCCCGCCTGCGCGACGAGAAACTCATCCAGGTCGCGCCCAAGGCCATCACCGTGCTCAATCCCGGCGTCCTCGCCGCGCGCCTGCGGAAGAACCTCGGCGAAACGTGAACGGCGCACCCATGGCGGCACCTGTTTCACCTCCCGCTTCCCTGTTTGTGCGCCTCGGCGGCCGGCCGCAGCTGGTGGAACTGCTGAAATATTTCTACGCCGATGTCCGCCAGCACGGGGAGATCGCCCCGATCTTCGCGGCGCACATCGAGGACTGGCCCGCCCATCTCGAGAAGATCGCCGATTTCTGGTCGGGGGTGACCGGCGGTCCCGCCCTTTACAGCGGCGCCATGCCCCTCAAGCACATGGCGCTCGGCCTGGAGGAACGCCACTTTCAGGCCTGGCTCGGGCTCTGGGCGCGCCAGTGCCGCGCCCGCCTGGCCCCGGCGGAGGCCGCCGAGCTCATTGCCGCCGCGGAAACCATCGGGCAGCGCCTCCGGCACATGACCGGCGTGCCGCCGGGACCGGGGGAATCGTCCGGTAACTTGACCTGGCTCAAGGCTGGCGGCACCGGCCTGTGCGATAGTGGAGGCATGTCCACCACGATCTCGTCCGCCATCACGCCCGAAACCACCATCGGCGACCTCGTCGCCGCCCGGCCGCTGCTCGCGCGCATCTTTGATTCGCTCGGCATCGACTACTGCTGCGGCGGCAAGCAGACCCTCGCCGCCGCCTGCGCGCGCCGCGGCCTGGAGGTGGGCACCACCATCGCCCTGCTCGAGTCCGCCGGCGCCGCCTTCGCGGCCGGTCCCGCCGAGGTGGACGCCCGCCGCCATGGGCCTCGGCCAGCTGGCCGACCACATCGTGTCCACCCACCACGCCTACCTGAAGCAGGAGCTGCCGCGCCTCGCGGAGATGGCCGACCGCGTCGCCACCAAGCACGGCTGGCGTGACGCCCGCCTGCCGGAGCTGGCCGGCACGGTCCTCGACCTGGCTGCGGAGATGACGGACCACATGCGCAAGGAGGAGACCATCCTCTTCCCGCTCGTCCGGCAGATCGAGGCCGGCGCCACCGGGGGCTTCCACTGCGGCTCCATCGCGAATCCCATCAAGCAGATGGAAGCCGAGCACGAGTCCGCCGGCAACCTGACCGCCAAGCTGCGCCTGCTCACCGACGGTTTTACGCCGGCAGCCGACGCCTGCAACACGCACCGCGCGCTGCTCGCCGGCCTGGCCGAGTTCGAGGCCGACCTGCACCGCCACGTGCACAAGGAGAACAACATTCTCTTCCCCCGCACCCTCGCGCTCGCCGCAAGTCGGTAGGACCGCGGCCGGCGGTAGGGGCGCTTGCCCTCAAGCGCCCTTCCGCAGGGCCGTTGAGGGCAACGGCCCCTACCCTACGTCACAATCACTCAACCCGCGTAGGCGGAATCCAGCCCCAGACGGAAATACGCGCGCGCGTTGGCGAAGCAGATGTTCTTCACCATGCCGCCGACCTGCTCGCGGTCGAAGGGGATCTCGCCGCGCTCGACGAGATCGCCGAGGAGGTTGCACAGCACGCGGCGGAAATACTCGTGGCGCGTGTAGCTGAGGAAACTGCGCGAGTCCGTGAGCATGCCGACGAAGCGGCTGAGCAGGCCGAGGTTGGCGAGGGCGTTGAGCTGCCACTCCATCGCCTCCTTCTGGTCGAGGAACCACCAGCCGGAACCGAACTGCATCTTGCCGGCCACGGAGCCGTCCTGAAAGTTGCCGATCATCGTCGCGAAGGCGTAGTTGTCGGCCGGGTTCAGGTTGTAGAGCACGGTGCGCGGCAGCTCGGCGGTCGCGTCGAGCGCGTCGAGGTAGCGGCTGAGCGAGCGGGCCTGCGGGAAGTCGCCGATGCTGTCGAAGCCGGTGTCGGGCCCGAGGGCCTTGAGCAGGCGGGTGTTGTTGTTGCGCAGCGCGCCGAGGTGGAGCTGCTTGGTCCAGCCAGCCTTCGCGTCCCAGCGGCCGAACTCCAACATGAGATAGGAGCCGAACTTCGCCCAGTCGGCGGGCGACGCGGCCTTGCCGGCGCGGGCGGCGTCGAAGATATCCACCGCCTCCCCGTGCGTGCAGGGCTCGGCCAGCGCGGTCTCGAGGCCGTGGTCGGACAGCCGGCCGCCGACGGCATGGAAGTCGGCGTGGCGCTTCTTCAGCGCGGTGAGCAGGTCGTCGAAAGCCTTGATCGGGGTCTTCGCCTCGCCGCCGAGCTTCTCGAGCCAGGCGTTGTAGGTCGCGGGGGCGTTCACGCCGAGGGCCTTGTCGGGACGGAAGGTCGGGTAGACCTTCGTCTTGATCGGCAGTTTGGCGATCTTCGCGTGGTCGGTGAGCGGGTCGGCCGGGTCGTCGGTCGTGCAGATGACGGCGACCTTGTTGGCGGCGAGAATGTCGTGGATGCGCATGCCCGCCAGCTTCGCGTTGGCCTGCTTCCAGATGGCGTCGGCCGACTTCGGGCTGATGATGTCGTCGATGCCGAAGTAGCGCTTCAGCTCGAGGTGGGACCAGTGGTAGAGCGGGTTGCCAAGGGTGTTGGGCACGGCGGCGCACCAGGCGTCGAACTTCTCCCGCGGCGAGGCGTCGCCGGTGCAGACGCGCTCCGACACGCCGTTGGAGCGCATGGCGCGCCACTTGTAATGGTCGCCGCCCAGCCAGATCTCGGAGAGGTCGGCGAACTGGTGGTTGTTCGCGATCAGGGCCTGCGGGAGGTGGCAGTGGTAGTCGAAGATCGGCTCGGCCTTCGCGAAGTTGTGATACAGGTCGCGGGCGGCGTCGGTCTGCAGGAGAAAATCGTCGTGAATGAAAGGCTTCATGGAAGGAATTTTAACAGGAGGTAACTGAGGAAACAGAGGCTTGGATCGCTTAAAGTGAATCTCTGTTTTCTCCGTTTCCTCCTGTGCAAATGTTTGGGGTCAGCGGCTGATATCGCCGAGCATGGCCTCGAGCGTCGTGTAGCTGTTGAGCAGCTTGCTGGTGGCGGCACAGCGCTCCTTGGTGGCCAGGCCGGTGTTCTCGGCGAGGAAGATCAGGTAGGCGGCGATGCGCTTCGAAAACAGCAGGCGGGTCTCGGCGCTGACGGCGTAGAAGCGGGCGCGCTGCTGGTAGCCGGCGGGGGTGTGGTCGCCGAGCGCGGATTTCTCCGGTTTGCCGCCGGCGGCGAGCACGTAGAGGAAGTTGTATTCGAAGAAGATCATGTGCTCGGCTGAGGGCGGCAGCGCCTCGAGCGCGGCGCGGCAGGTGTCGGGCGAGGCGAAGACTTCGACCGGCTTGCCCACGGCGGCGAGCGAGGTGGTGACGAAAATGCGCGCCATCTTCTGCTCGGTGGCGTCGGCGCTGAAGGCGCCGGCGACGGACATGTCGACGGTGAACTTATACCAGTCCTTCCAGAGGGCGGCGTCGGCGAGGTTCCTCGACTGCGAGATCGCGACGCCCATCTCGTAGGTGTAGCGGCCGCTGGTCTTGATCTCGAGCGCGCTGCCCGTGACCTGGCCCATGACCTGGTAGTTCTCGGCGGACTTGCCGGAGCCGGAATGGAAACCGATGGAGACGCCGAACTGCTTGCAGACGCCCCACTGGGCCTCGATGAGCTTCTTCAGCGCGGCATTGTCCGGATACGGCGTGTTCTTCTGGAAGCCGAAGGCCGGGGCCACGAAGTTGACCGGCATGCCGAGCACCTCGCATAGCGCGAGCATGATGGCGGTCGTCTCGGGCGTGGTGAGGCCGGGCAGCTCGTCGATCGAGAGCTCGCGGAGATACTTGCGGCCGGCGTCGGTGGTGAAGGCGGCGGCGCGGGCGGCGGCGTATTTCTCGTCACGGCGCTTCATCTTCTGCATCGGCGTCCAGACGGTCGCGAGCAGCGCGTTGAAGGCGGCATCGTCAAGCTTGAGGCCGGCGGCGGCGACGCGCGCGCGGGTCTTGCTGACAACATCGGCCGGGATGTCGGCGACCTTGGCCGGCTGGTTGAGCGCGAGCTCGGGCGACAGGTCGAAGGTGATGTAGCTGGCAAGGAGGCAGCCCTTGACGAGGGCGTCCTCGCGGCTGTCGAACTTGCCGCCGATGGGCTGGTGGTCGGCGTTGAAGGACCAGGCGATCTTGCGGTGATGGAAGCCGGTCTTGAGCTTGGAGAGCACGCAACCGTGGCTCATGCCCTCGACGCTCTGGCCCTGATGACCCTCGGGGACGTTGGTGCCGATGAAGGGGAACGGCACGGTGTCGAGCCGGTTGCCGAGCATGGCGTCGACGTCATAGACGAGCTCACGCGGAATGGAATTCTGGTTGGCGGTCATGCCCACTTCGAGGGCGCTCATCGCCCACTCGACGGCCGGCCAGTGCAGCGTGGTGAAGCGCGCGCCGACGCCGAGGGTGCTGCGGCCGAGCTTGGCTCCGGCAGTCGGGAAGATGGTCGAGGCCGGATTGTGCTCCTGAATGAGGTTCTTCAGCTTGAGCAGGTTGGCCCAGGATGCGGGGAAGAACGTTGCACCCGCGTGGGCGGCGCCATCAGCCAGCGGCGAACCGGCGGCATGGAGCTTCCAGGCGCAGTCGCCGGCGGCGTTCTCGACCAGGGTGAACTCGCCGGCCTTCGTGGCGAAGCGGCTCTTCGCGTATTCGGTGACCTTACCGGCCTTGACGTCGGCCGACAGCGCGGGCCAGTCGAGGCAGAAGTCGGGACTGACGCAGGGATTCGACGCGATGCGCAGGTTGTGCTTGAGGAGGAATTCGTTGATGGGAGACATGGGAGGAGAGCTGGTTGAAAGGTGAAAGTTGAAGGTTGAAAGAGCGGGCGGCCGGGCGGTGGAAGCGAGGTTTGGTCATTCAACTTTCAACTTGTCGCTTTCAACTGCGCCGCTGAGCGGCGCTAAATCGTCATCGCGTGGTAGCCGCCGTCGACGATCAGCTCCTCGCCGGTGATGAAGGAGCCGGCGCCGTCGGAGGCGAGCAGCAGCGTCGCCCCGATGAGCTCGCGGGCCTCGCCGAAGCGCTTCATCGGGGTGTGGCCCATGATGCTGGCGACGCGGTCGGGGTTGAGGATCTTCTTGTTTTGCTCGGCCGGGAAGAAGCCGGGGACGAGGACGTTGACGCGCACCTTCGCCGGCGCCCACTCGCGGGCGAGGTTGAGCGAGAGGTTGTGCACGGCGCCCTTGGTGGCCGAGTAGGTGAACACGCGCGACAGCGGCACGACGCCCGACATGGAGCCGAGGTTGATGATCGAACCACCCTGCCCCTGGTCGACGAGGTATTTGCCAAAGACCTGGCAGCCGAGGAACACGCCCTTGAGGTTCACGCGCACGATGCGGTCGAACTCCTCCTCGGTGATGTCGAAGAACGGCGTGGCGGAGTTGATGCCCGCGCCGTTGACGACGATGTCGATGCGGCCGGAGCGCTGCAGGACGGCGTCGCGCAGGCCCTCGACCTCCGCCTTGCTGGTGGCCTCGGCGGCGTGGAACCACGCCTTGCCGCCGGCCGCGGCGATCTTCTTGAGGCGGGCCTCGGCCTTCTCGAGGCTGCGCCCGACGAGGACGACCTCGGCGCCGGCGCCGGCCAGGCCCTCGGCCATCGCGCCGCAGAGTTCGCCGGTGCCGCCGATGACGACGGCCACCTTGCCATTAAGTCCGAACAGTTCGCTGAGATAGGAGCTCATGGGGGGAAAACAAACAGGGGTTGGGGAGAGTCGAGCATACCCGGAAGCCCGGGCGCCGTATACCGCATATTGCGAAAAAGAGTTTATATTTTGCGAATGACGGCTAGACCCATCCGGTGCCCCTTCCCCCGCCCCGCCGCATCGCCGTCTACCTGTCGCTCGCGACCGAGCACGGGCGCGGCATCCTGCGCGGCATCGCGCGCTTTTTCCACCAGCAGCCGGAGGTCACTGTCTTCAAGTTCAGCGACCCCCGCGTCTATGATGCCGCCGCGCTGCGCCGCCTGCGGCCCGACGGCATCATCGCCCGCGTGGCCACGCGCCGCAATGAGGCCGTGCTGGCCTCGCTGGGCGTGCCGGTGGTGAATGTGTCCGGCCAGATCGCCACCCCCCGCCTGCCCCTGGTCAACACCGACGACCTGCGCGTCGGCCAGCTCGCCCTCAGCCACCTGCACGGCCGGGCCTACCGGCAGTTCGCCTATTGCGGCAGCAAGACCCACCTCGGCTCGATCCTGCGCTACCGGGGATTCTGCGCGGAAGCGCGCCGGCTCGGGATCACGGCCGCCATTCCCCGGCACATCCTGCCCCAGGGCGACCAGAACGCGCCCTATCCCGACACCATCCGGGCACGGCTCGCCGCCTGGCTGGAGGGCCTGCCCCGGCCCATCGGCATCCTGGGGTTCACGGACCGCGTGGCGCTCGAGCTGGACGAGGCCTGCGCCCGGCTCGGGCTGCGGGTGCCGGAGGACATCGCCATCCTGGGCATCGGCAACGACCTCGCCCGCGTGGAGTTCGCGCACGTCGCCCTGACGAGCATCCAGCTCAACACCCAGCAGATCGGCGTGATCGCCGCGGAGATGCTGCAGGCCCGGATGGACGGGCGCCGCGACCCGCCGGGTGAAACCCTCGTCAGTCCGCAGAAGATCGTGACCCGCCGCTCCACCGACCGCTTCGCCGTGGACGACGAGGCCGTGGCGCTGGCCTTGGACCACCTGCGCGAGCATGTGGGCAACACCATCTACGTGGAGGAGGTGGCGCGCGCCGCCGGCGTGACGCGCCGCGTGCTGGAGCTGCGTTTCCGCGCCGCGCTCGGCACCTCCGTCTATGCGGAGGCCCAGCGGCTGCATTTCGAGCGCGCGCTGGAGCTGATGCCGGAGCCGGCGCTGACGCTCGGCGAGATTGCTTACGCCTCCGGCTTTGAGAGCCCGTCCGTCTTCGCCTCCGCCTTCCGTCGCCGCCACGGGGTCACGCCGTCGGAATATCGGCGCCGCCTGCTAGGGCCGCGCTAAGAGGGCGCCTAAAAAGGTTCGTCATTCTGAGCCGTGCGAAGAATCCATCGCGATTAGGGGAACTCTTGAGAGCAGCGTATCTCCTGATGGATTCTTCGCTCCGCTCAGAATGACAAGCAAAGGGGACTTTTTAGACGCCCTCTAACATTTAACGCCGGGACCCTGCTTGCCGGCGGGCCGTTCTCATACGTGGCTGCAATCCCCGGCACGCCGACAAGCGGCGGCCCTACATTCGAACGGTCAAAAATTGACCCGGGCCGAGAACCCCAGTTCGCGGCCGGCGCCGACCCGGGCGTTGGTGGCCAGGAGATCGCGGTCGAGCGCGTTGCGCAGGTTGAACCCGACGTTGAGCTGCCGCGGTCCGTGCTTCCACGCATAGCCGGCATTCAGGCCCAGCAGGCCGTAACCGGGATAGGCCAGGTAGGCGCGCTTGGCATCCTCGTAGTTGGCCACGTAGGAACCGATGTAGCTGAGGCTGGCGCCCCAGTTGATGCCCGTGCCCTTCGGCGGGGTGTAGCGGAACTGGGCGGTCGCGGTGTCCTGCGGCAGGCGCGCGATCTGCTCGCCCACTTCCGGCCCGAGCGCCGGCGACTTGGTCGTGATCGCCTCCAGGTGAACACCGCGGAAGGCCACGTTGCAGGTGTCGGATAACTTGTAGCGGAGCTCCGTGCGGACGCCGGCGAAACGCTCCTCCCCGGCGGCGACGAGCTGTGGCTGGGTCTGGTTGGCGTCGAGGACCGGGTCGTCGTAGAGCGGGTTGCGGCGGGCGATGTGGCGGTTGTAGAGCAGGAAGGCGGACGCGGAATAATCGAGCCGCCCGGCGCGGCTGCGGCCCTTCACCCCACCCTCGTAGCCGATCGTCGTCTCGTTCTCCTGGATCCGCCCAGTGCGCGCGTCCACCGGCGTGGAGGGATCGAAGGCCGTGCTCACGCTCGCGAAGGCCAGCACGCGATTGCGGATCACCTGGTGGTTGACGCCGACATGGTAGCTCAGCTGCGCCGTGCGGTCGCGGGTGTGCGGCATCGGCGCCGTGGCGCGCCGGTCGTCCACCGCCAGGTCCACCTCGTCCAGCCGCAGGCCGGTCGTGAGCACCGTGCGGCCCCGGGCGAACGCCACGCGGTCGCTGACCTCCGCCGAGGTGTAGCGGGCCGTCTCGCCGCGATCCGACAGGATGCGCGAGTAGAGCGCCTCGCTGAATTCCGGGAAAAAATAGTCCGGAGACGCCGGATTGAAGCGGCGCACCGAAAGCGGCAGGGCGTTGCGGTCCGCGGTCGACAGCGCGCGCTCGCCGCGCTCGTAGTCGCCCCAGGTGACACCTGCGTAGCCAAGGAGCTTGTGCTCGAGTTTGCCTGTGCGGAAGCGGGCCGTCAGCTCGAGGTGCGTGGCCAGGGCGTGCTGCCGCTGCTCGAGGTGGCGCGGCTCGCGCGTGCCCTCGAAGAGCCCGGTGTCGAGCGCCAGCTGCGACGTGGTGAAGCGGTCCTGGTCGATCGAGCGCCACCAGCCCTCGACGGCGGCCCGCAGCGCCAGTGTCCGGTTGAGCTGGCTCTCGAACTGCGCGCCCACCACCAGGCTCTGGCGCAGCACGCCGGCGTCGGGGCCGTTGGCGTTGAACAGGGCGAGCGGCAGGTAGGGCCCAAGCACCTTCTGCCCGGCGCCCAGCTTGTATTCGGGGATGCCGGGCGTCACCCCGGCGTCGAGCCGGCGGTAATCGACGCTGATGAGGCTGCTGGCGGCCCGGCTGTGTTTCACCGTGAGCGCGCCGCTGACAAACAGGTCCTCCTCGCGGACGAATTCCTCCGGCCCGGTCCGGCGCGACCAATCCACGGCAACGCGGTGCCAGAGCTTGTTCTTGCGGAGGGTGCCGGTGGCCTCCGCCGAGAGTTTTTGCCGGTGCAGCGTGCTCGCCGACACCTCCAGCCGGTTGCGGCTCTTCGCCTGCGGCCGGGTGGTGATGAAGTCCTGGATGCCGCCCGGGGCCGCGCGGCCGAGCACCGGCACGAGCGGGCCCTGGATGACGACGGTCTTGCCGACGTTCAGCGTCTCCAGGATGCCGATCTGGATGAAGCCGTTGCGCAGGGTCGGCGTCGGGAAGCCGCGCAGGTTGAGCCGTTCCTCGCCGGCGGCGACGGCGGCGGGCGAGGTCGTGCTGATGGCGGCCAGCTCCGCCGCGGTCTCCAGGCTGAGCCCTTCCTCCGCGTCGAGGTCCACCATGGTCAGCTCGTTGGCGAACGGGGCGCTGCGCAGGTCCTCCTCATGCGAGCCCATGCCCGTGGCGTCATACCCCTCGTCCGCCGCGTGTTCCTTCACCTCGAACTTGGGCAGGGCGATCGCCGGATCCACCGCCGGCGCCGTCTGGGCAAGCAGCCCCGCACCGGGCAGCAGGGCCAGCAGGATCAGGCGGTGGAAAGATGGAGACCGTGGACGCAAAGGTTAACCGGATAGCCGGCGAGACGCCGCTGGCCAGCACCGATTACGCCAGGGGCGCAAAAGGGATTATTTCACCGCCGGACCGGCCAGAAACGAGTCATAATCCGCATGGGTGCCCCGGTCGCCCGCGGCGAAGAGCCCCACCTTGGCGCCGACCCAGCGGCCGACGTTGGCCGTGAAGACGTCGCCGAGCGGCGTGAAGATCTTCCCGTCGAGACTGTAGCTGAAGCGACACTTGCCGCCGTCGGTCACGGTGACGCGCAGGTGCACGGGGCCGGTGACCTTCTCCAAGGCCACCTTCTCCGTCGCGACCGGCTTCTCCGAGGCCTTCATGACGGTGACCTGCACGAGCTTTCCGTCCCGCACGCCGATCCAGGCGTAGTCGTAGCCGAAAACGATCAGGCCGGACTGCGCCGCCGTGGATGCCTCAAGCAGGGTCGTCATGCTGAACTCGAGCGCCGGGAACTTCTGCATCAGCAGGAACGGCGCGTCGTAAAGGTTGCCGGGTTTCGGCTCGGGCTGCGCGAAGAGCCGCAGCGAACCCGGCTTCGCGGTGAGCGAGCACCACTCCTGGCCGGGGTTCGCCTGCCACTGCCAGTGGAGGCCGAGGGTCGGCGAACTGAAATCGTCGCTCGTCGCCGGCACGGCGACGGGTTGCACCGGCAGCGCGGGTTTCTGGTGCACCAGCACGGGCTCGCCCCTGGCGGCGCCGGTCGCGACGCCGGTGCCCATCAGCGGCCAGTCGTTCTCCCAGCGCACCGGCTGCATGTGCACGATGCGTCCGTAGGCTTCCTTGTCCTGGAAATGCAGGAACCAGAACTCGCCGGACGGCGTGTCGACGAGCGCGCCTTGGTGCGGGCCGTTGACGGGCGACTTGCCCTGCTCGAGGACGATGCGGTCCTCGTAGGGACCGCGGATGCTGCGCGAGCGGAAGACGGACTGCCAGCCGGTGGAGACGCCGCCCGCCGGGGCGAAGACGTAATACCAGCCATTGCGCTTGAGGAGCTTCGGCCCCTCGAGCGTGGTATAGCCGGGGAGCTTGTTGCCGTTGATGACCCAGCCGAAGTCGTCGATGACCTTCGTGCCGGTGGCGTCGAGCTCGAGCATCGTGAGGATGTTCTTCACATTGGCGCGGCTGTTGGCCCAGCCGTGGATGAGATAGACCCGGCCGTCGTCATCCCACAGCGGGCACGGATCGATGAGGCCGCGGCCGCCCTTCACGAGCACGGGGGCGCTCCACGGACCGCGCGCGTCGGTGGCGGTGACGAGGTAGATGCCGAAGTCGGGGTCGGGATAATAAATCCAGAACTTGCCGTCGTGGTGGCGGATGGCCGGGGCCCACACGCCCTTGCCGTGCTGCGGGCTGCGAAACACGTCCTCCGGCACGAGCTTCGGCAGCGCGTGCGTGACGAGCGTCCAGTTCACGAGATCGCGCGAATGCAGGATGGGCAGGCCGGGCACGTGGCTGAAGCTCGACGCGGTCATCCAGAAATCGTCCCCCACCCGCACGACGTCGGGGTCCGAATAGTCGGCATGCAGGACCGGGTTCTTGTAGGTGCCGTCACCGAGATCGGACACCCAGGCCGGTGGAGTCTGGGCGAAAGCCGGGCCAAAGCCCAGGGACAGGGCGAGGGGCAGACCGAGTGTGACGAGCAGAATGGAAATCATTTTCATGGGGAAAGATCTATTAAACGCGTCATTCTGAGCGCAGCGAAGAATCCATCAGGATTCATGCAGGCCCTCGTCTGCAACGAGCGTCCAACTGGATTCTTCGCTGCGCTCAGAATGACAATCCAAGGAATGGTCGCGAACATGATGAATCACTTGATTGCTGGCCTCGCCTCCAGTTTTTCACGCAACCAGGCAACCATCCGGTCAGCATAGCCCGGGGCAAAGGCTTCCCAATTCAGCAGGCCATGGCCGGCGCCGGGAATCGTGATCAGGTCGCACACCACGCCGTTGGCGCGGAGCTTCGCCTGGAAGTTGAGCGAGGTCTGGTAGGGCACGGTCTTGTCGGCGTCGCCGTGCAACAGCAGGAACGGCGGCAGGCCGGGCTTCACGTGGTTGATGGCGGCTGTGTCGCGCAGGATGGCGAGCGACTGCTCGTTCGGCTCCTTCGGCTGGTTGTGCAGGTCCTGCAGCGCCTTGCCGAGTCCGCCGCGGGCCGGCAGCTCGAAGATGAAGTCCGTGACCGGCGCGTAGCCGACGACGGCCTGGACGCGCGTGTCGCCCTCGCCCAGCGCGCCCGCGAGCGTCGCAAGGTGGCCGCCGGCCGAGTGGCCGAAGATCGCGATGCGCGCCGGGTCGCCCTTGAACTCCTTCGCGTGCGCCTTCACCCAGCGGATGGCGGTCTGCACGTCGTCGAAGCACGCCGGCCAGCGGTGGGCCGGGGCCATGCGGTAGTTGATCGAGAACCAGGTGAATTTCGCCGCCGTGAGCGGGGCGAACCACGGCGTGATGTCCGCGCCGTTGCCGGGCTTGTCGGAGCCGGCCTTGTCTCCGCTGTTCCACCCGCCGCCGTGCACGAGGATGGCGATCGGGAACGGTCCCTCGCCCTCCGGCACGCTGGCGTCGAGCCGCAGGCTGACGCCGGCCGCCTGGCCGTATTCGACATCGCGGTGCAGCCCCGGCTCAGCGGCGCGGGCGGAGGACAACGCAAACAGCAGGACAACGACGGACCACAGGCGGATTTTCATGGGGCAGGATCAGCGGCCATCCCAGGTGAAGGAGGCACCCGGGGCGAGTTTCAGTTCGTGCGTAACGTCCGCATGGCGCAGGACGACCGGGTTGCCCTTCAGGGAACGGATCGTGGCGGCGGTGAGTTTCCCTCCCTTCCATTCGATATCCACCTCGAAGCCGCCACGGGCGCGCAGGCCCCTGACGCTGCCGGCCGGCCAGGCCTTCGGCAGCGCGGGCAGCAGGTTGATCTCGGCCAGATGGGACTGGAGCAGCATCTCGCTGATGCCGGATACCGCGCCGAAATTGCCGTCGATCTGGAACGGCGGGTGCGCGTCAAAGAGGTTCGGGTAGGTGCCGCCATGCGAGGAGTTCTGCGGCTCGAGGGGGTCGACGAAGTCGAGCTGACGCAGGATCATCCTGTGCGCATGGTCGCCCTCGAGGAACCGGGCCCAGAAGTTGATCTTCCACGCCAGCGACCAGCCGGTGCCGTCGTCGCCGCGGAAGACCAGCGACTGTTTGGCCGCGTTGAATATTTTCGGCTCGGCCGGCCGGATCTCGTGGCCGGGAAACACGCCCCAGAGATGCGAGACGTGGCGGTGCTTGCTGGCCGGGTCGTCGACATCCTCAAGCCATTCCTGCAGCTGGCCGTGTTTGCCCACCTGGTTCGGGGCGATCTGGGCGCGCATGGCCCGGAGCTGTTTCGCGAAATCGGCCTCGGTGCCGAGGATTTCCGCCGCCTGCGCCGTGGATTCGAACAACGCGCGGATAATCTGGTGGTCCATCGTCGGGCCCATCACGAGGCCGCCCTGCTCGGGCGAATTGGACGGGCCGCTGACGAGCCAGCCGGTCTTCGGATCCTTCACGAGATAGTCGACGAAGAAGAGGGCCGCCTCCTTCATCACCGGGTAGGCGCGTTTGGCGAGGAACTCGCGGTCACCGCTGAAAAGGTAATGTTCCCACAGGTGCCGTGTGAGCCAGGCGCCGCCGGTCGGCCAGATGCCATGGTTCGAATTGTTGATCGGCGCCGTGCCGCGCCAGAGGTCGGTGTTGTGGTGCAGCACCCAGCCGCGCGCGCCGTATTGGGCCTGCGCGGTCTTCCGGCCGCTGGCCACCAGGTCGTCGATCATCGCATAAAGCGGCTCGGCGCACTCGGCGAGGTTGGCCACCTCGGACGGCCAGTAGTTCATCTCCGTGTTGATGTTCACGGTGTATTTGCCGCCCCAGGCCGGGTTGAGGTCCTGGTTCCAGATACCCTGCAGGTTGGCCGGCTGGTCGCCGGGCCGGCTGCTGGCGATGAGCAGGTAGCGGCCGAACTGGAAATAAAGCGGGATGAGCGCGGGATCGGCGGCCTTGTCGGCGGCCCGCAGGCGCGCATCGGTCGGTTGCGCCGCCGCGGCACTGGTGCCGAGGTCGAGCGAGACGCGGCGGAAGAGCGCCTGGTGGTCGGCCACGTGCGCCGCGCGCATTTCCTCGAAGGATTTGTGCGACGCGCTGGCGAGGGGGATGCCCGCGCGAATGTCCGGATGCCCGGTGACATCATGGTAATTCGTGAAATTGGTCGCGGCCCCGAGGATGAACATCACTTCCGTCACCCCGGCGATTTTCATCGTGCCGTCCGCAATGCTGTAGCGGCCCCAATCCGTGAACACCTGCAGCTGGGCTTCGAATTTGACGGCCCCGTCCTTGACCTGCCCGGCGACGGCGAGGCCGTTCACGCCGAGCGGACGGACGGTCGCCCCGGCGTGGGGGCTCGTCAGGCTCGCGCTGAAGGTGAGCGCGCCCGGCTGGTCGGCGGAAACGCGCACCACGATGACCTGGTCGGGGAAACTGGCGAAAGTCTCGCGGGTGTAGGTCACGCCGCCGACCTTGTAACGCACGGTGGCGATGGCGGTGTCGAGGTCGAGTGTGCGCGTGTAGTCGGTCGCGGTCTCGTGGCCGGGGAAATCGAGCCAGACGTCGCCGCAGGGCTGGTAGGCCTTCTGCCGCAGCGGCACGCTCATGAACTCGGCCATGCCCAGCTCGTGCGCCTCCTTCTGCTTCCCCTCGGCGAGCAGGCGCCGGAGCTCGGGCAGGAATTTGGCCGCGCCCTCGTGCTGGTATCCATGCGGCCCGCCGGTCCAGACCGTGTCCTCGTTGAACTGGATGCGCTCGTGCGCGGTGCCGCCGAAGACCATGGCGCCGAGCCGGCCGTTGCCGACCGGCAGCGCCTCGACCCAATGGGCGGCCGGCTGCCGATACCAGAGCGTGAGCGGGCTGATCGGCTCGGCGCGCAGATACGGCGCCAGGGCCGGGACCACCTTGCGCAACTCATCGACCACGAGCCGGGCGAAGACCACCCTCCCCTCGCCCTGCAGGTGGGTGGTGTCGTTCTTGCCGCTCTTGTCGGGAAAGTTGAACGCCGCGGTGCGCTCCGGCCCGAGGGCCTCGCAGTAGGCGATACTCGAGGCCTGGAGGTCGATGAGCGGGACGTTTTTGTCCGCCGCCAGTTTCTTCACCGCGTCGGCCCAGGGCGTGAGGCTCGACTCGATGCGCTTGGGATCGGCCTTGGAAAAAATCCGCCGCGTCAGCGAGGTGACGAGGACCGGCTGCCCACCCTGCGCGCGCACCTCGTCCACATAACGCGCCAGGTTCGCATAATAGGTCGTGGCGGGATCCGTTTCACGTTCCGGCCCCTTGCCCGGCTGGTCGTTGTGGCCGAACTGGATCAGGTAGTAGTCCCCCTTGGCGGCGAGCGCCTTGTCCCAGTGGCCCTCGGTCCGGAAGCTTTTCGAGCTGCGGCCGTTCTGCGCGGTGTTGGTGACGGTCACGTCCGGGGTCACAAACTGCCGGAAGCCGAAGCCCCAGCCGCCGCCGTCGTTCACGGTGGAATCGCCGACGAGGACGATGTGCGGGGCGGCGCCCCGCAGGCCGGGACCAAACAGCGCCAGCAGAAGCGCAAAACGTAACAGCGAACGTTTCATGGAGGTAAAGCGAGGGCCAGCGTTGCCTGCGCCAAAGGGAGCGTCAACCCGGCCCGGTGGAAAAAATTGACGACACGACGTGTGACAGACCCCAGACCAATACAAAGCGATTCAACCACAGATAAACACAGATGCACACGGATGGAGAGAGCCCAAAGGTATCTGTGTTAATTTGTGTCCATCTGTGGTTTTCCTCCGCTCGGGTTTGTCTCATTTCTTCACCGGCACGAAGTGGTAGGTGCGGAACTGGAGCTTGATGTCGAAGAGCTTCCCCTGGTTCTGGTAGAGGCGGATCATCTCGGCGCCGGCGAGCAGCACGGGACCGTAGGCATGGCCGTGGTGGGCGGAGGTCGGGCGGTTGTAGTAATAGACGCTGTCGCTCGCGAGCGTCGTGCCGACGCACGAGGCCTCGACCTGACCCTGGACGGTCACCTTCTCGGCGAGGCCGAGCCAGCCGGCCTGCGCGACCGAGCCGTAGGTGGCGGCGTTGATCCAGCCCCGGTTGATGCCGTGGGCGATGCCGTAGACGAACATCGCGGTGGCGGAGGACTCGAGGTAGGAATCGGACTTGTCGAGCAGCTGGTGCCAGAGCCCGGCGCCGGATTGCAGCTCGGCCAGCGCCTGCACGTGGCGGCGGTAGGTGGCCAGGATCTCCGGACGCGCCGGATGATCCTCGGGCAGCACGTCGAGCAGCTCGCACTGGGCGAGGATGACCCAGCCGTTGGCCCGGCCCCAGCGGAACTCGGCGACGAGCGGCTGGTTCATGTGCCTGCCGTGCATGTAGAGGCCGACGGTGGGATTGAAGAGATGGCGCGCGAGCTGCACGGCCTGCTTGGCGGCCTCGTCATACCAGCCGCGGTCGCCGGTGAGCTTACCCATCTGCGCGAGCGCCGGGATGCACATGTAGGCGTCGTCGGCCCAGAGCGACTCGGGCTGCGGGCGGTGGCGGGCGACGGTGCCGTCGGCGAGGCGGATCTCCTTGTAGCGGATGTAGTCGGCCCAGTGCTTGATCTCCGGCAGCAGGTCCGGGCCGATGCCCGCGAGGCGCGCCTTGATCAGCGCCGCGGTCATGGAGCCGCTGTCGTCGAGCGAGTTGGTGTCGAAGAGGCGGCGGTAGCTGCTCTTCGGCGCGCCGATCTTTTCGGCCTGGGCGCGGAAATACGGGATCGTGCGGCCGAGGAAATCGAGGTGCCGCTGCACGAAGGCGCGGTAACGCGGGTCGCCGGTCGCCTCGGCGGCGGCGAGCATGCCGGCGTGCGTGACGCCCGTGGCGTAGGTCATCACGTGGAAGCCGTCGCGGTCACCCTGCGAGGCCACGGCGTCGGCGTTGAAGACGGAAAGGTCGGTGATCTCGGCCCCGGTCTTCGCGTTGACCACCTTGGTGGCCATGGCGCGGTCGAGGTTCGCATGGATGCGCTCGAGGACGGCGGAGATCTCGGCCGGCTTGGGCAGGTGATACGGGATCGGATAGGTGCCCTCGGCCTCGTCGTGCAGGTCGGGATTGTCGCGGTTGCGGAAGGGGCCCTCGGCGAACAAGGAGAGAGTGAAGGTGAAAGGAAGAGTGAACCAAGCCAGCAGGCGGAGAGCGGGAGTTGTCATGGGGCGTCGGGGTGAGAAAAACTAGGTAATTTTTTGCCTGTCATCCTGAGCGGAGCGAAGGATCCAGTCCCACGACTGCCTTCATGGTGGTTGAACAACTGGATTCTTCGCTTTGCTCAGAATGACAAACCAAGGGGAGAAATTTGAAAAATCAGTGCGCCGCGGGATACCAGCCGTCGGGGCCGGCGAGCACCTTGGCCGGCGTGAGCGCGGCGGCCTCGGCGGCGGTGAGCGGCTTGGCCCACTTGACGCGGGTCGCGTCACTCGCACCCGGGCCGGTGCTGCCAGACTCGGCGTAGAAGGTCGTCTGCTCGGCGCCGGGCTTGTTCCAGTTGTGCCAGCCCTCCGCGCGGACGGCGGCGGACATCTCCGTGCGAAGGAAAACCGTCTTGGCGAACTCCCGCCATGGCCGGCCGAGGTAGGTCTTCACGCCGTCGGCCCCGGTGATCCGGCAGTCGGCGAACACGTAGCCGTGCGGCTGGTCCTTCGGCGTGGAGGCGGCGGTGATGTAGCCGTCAGCCAGCACGTGGATGTGGCAGCGGTCGAAATACGAGGTGGCGGCCCCGAAGATGAAGTCCACGTGGCCCTCGATGTAGCAGTCCTTGAAATAATGCCGGCCGCGGTTGACGAGGATCGTGTCCTGCCAGCCGAGGAAGCGGACACCGCGGAACTCGAGCCGGTCGCCGTCGGCGCGCAGGGCGAGCGCCTGGGAGACCGCCGGGCCCTCGGGGCGCGGGCCGGGCCGGCCGGCGTCGTTGGCGAGGGTCAGGTTTTCCCAGATCATGCCGTCGCCGTCGATCTGCACGGTGGGCGTGCGGAAGGTGCCGATGGGTTTGCCGTCGGAGCCGATGAGATTCGCGTGCTGGTGGTAGACGACGACGGTCTTCTCCCGGTCCTCGCCGATGACGTGGATGTTGCCGCGCTCGCGCTGGACGTAGATGCGCTCGCGGTAGGTGCCGGCCTTGACGAAGATGACCCAGCGCGGCGTGGCGGGATCGGTCTTCATCGGCGCCGTGCTGATGGCCTCCTGCAACGAGGTGTATTGGCCGGAGCCGTCGGCGGCGACAATGGCGTCGGGTTTGGGCCCGGCGGCATGCAAAGTCGCGAGCAGTCCCGCCCCCACAAGAAGCAGCAGCGGTTTCATGGCAGCTTGTTCCTGGCGCGCCAGCGCGGGTAGTCCTTCGCGAGCAGGTTGGCCGGCCAGTCGCCGAGGTAACCGTAGCCAGTGCGGCGCTCGCGCTCGATTTCGTTGAAGTCGTAACGGATGACCTTGTCGCGGCCGGTGAAGACCGGCCGGTTCGTGCCGAGCTCGTAGAAGCGCGCCCAGGTGACCGGCGCAGCGGGATCCGCCACGGCGCGGTTGTCCCGCTTGCCGTCGGCCGCGGTGAAATTCTCGACGCGCAGGCCGCGGATTTGCACCGCCTCGAACCACTGCACCGCGCCCTCCACGGCGGCGATGATCTCCGGCGAGGGCTTTTTGATGCCCATCAGGAACCGGGTGAGCCCGACGCTTTCCGCGCCCGAAAGGGTCGGCGGCTCGAAGTTGCGGGCCCAGGCCGGGGCGAAGGTGGTCTCGTCATGCTGGGCGCACCACGCGGTCAGTTTGCCGTCCTGCCTCACCTGGGTGCGCAGGATGCAGGCGACCGCCTTCTCCACCGCGGCCGCCGCCCGGGCCCGGCGGTCGGTGTCGACGAAGCCATGGGGGGCCGTGCCCTCGGCCACGTCGCGGAGGAGCGTGAGCACGTTGACCATCGCATTGTCGTTATACGTGATATGCGTGTAATAACCCTTGATCAGCGGGAAATACTGCGGCCAGCCGCCGGAGGGGTATTGCGCCGCCAGCAGGTAGTCGAAGCCGCGCTCGAAGGCGGCGCGCAGCGCGGCGTCGTTCGTCGCCGTGATGACATGCGCCAGGTATTCCAGCTGCGTGGTCGTGGCCTTGTTGTCGATGGTCGGCGCGCGGTGGTCGAACTTGTCGCCGGCGAGGAACTCCGCGGACGGCGGCGCCGTCATGTCGGTGTTCTTCGGCCAGCCGCCCTCCCTGGTCTGGTATTGGAGGAGGCTCGTCGCGACGGCGCGGGCCTCGGCGGAGGCATACCACTCCGGCGGCTGCTTCAGGATGTCATTCCAGCGCACCGCGGCGCCCGCGGCCGCACCGGCCGTCAGGTAGAGGACGAGGAGCGGCAGCGTCCGGCGGGACATAGTCAGAGCTGGATCTGTTTGAACTTCGGCACGAGCAGGTGCATCAGCACCCACGCGACGATGTAGGCGGAGCCGCAGACCACGAAGAGGATGCCGTAGCCGAGCTCGACCTTGCCGATCGAGGTGTAGTGCGCGAGCAGCACGCCGGCCGCGCGGGCGATCAGGATGCCGCCGAGGCCGCCGGCCATGCCGCCGATGCCGGTCACCGAGGCGATCATGCGCTTCGGGAACATGTCGGACACGGTGGTGAAGATGTTGGCCGACCAAGCCTGGTGGGCGGAGCAGGCGATGGCGATGGTGCCGACCGCCAGCCAGGTGTTGATCTCGCCGAGGCGGGAAGCCGCCAGCACGGTGAGCGGGAACAGCGAGAAGATGAACATGGAGAGCTTGCGCGCCTTGTTCGGGTCCATGCCGCCGTTGACGAAATGCTTGGGCAGCCAGCCGCCGAAGATCGAGCCGAAGGTCGCGATCGTGTAGACCACGGCGACCGCGAAGGTCCAGCTGATGTAGCCCGGCACCTCGGCGGCCGTCCCGGCGAAGGCGGGGTTGGCCGACTTGAACGCGGCGACCTTGCGGGCGTTCTCCTCGTTGAGGAAGGCCGGCAGCCAGAACATGTAGAACCACCAGATGGGATCGGTGAGGAACTTGCCGAGCACAAAGGCCCAGGTCTGGCGGAAGGTCAGCAGCCGGCCCCAGCTCGCCTTCGGCTGGTTGGTCGCGGCGGCCTCCTCGGCCTGCTCGTCCTTGTCGCTGTGGATGAAGTCATACTCGGCCTGCGAGAGCTGGCCCTTCTTCAGCTTGGCGGCGGGCGAGTCATACATCTTATACCAGAAATAGATCCAGATGAGGCCGACGACGCCGGTCAGGATAAAGGCCCATTCCCAGCCCCACCACTCGGCGATGTAGGGCACGCTCAGGGGCGCGACGACCGCGCCGACGTTGGCGCCGGAATTGTAGAGGCCGGTGGCGAGGGCGCGTTCCTTCTTGGGGAACCACTCGGCGATCGTCTTGTTGGCGGCGGGGAAGTTGCCGGACTCGGTGAAGCCGAGCGCCGCGCGCCAGAAGCCGAAGCTCCAGGTGTGGTGGCCGAAGGCGTGGCCGATGGCCGCGACGCTCCAGCCGATGAGCGAGTAGGCGTAGCCGGCCTTGGTGCCGACCCAGTCGATGAGGCGGCCGGCCAGCACCATGCCGATGGCATAGGCCAGCTGGAAGCAGATGACGACCGTGGAGTAGTTCAGCTCCTGGGACGCCTTATCGGGACCGAACACGCCGTCCGCCGACAGGACCGGCTTGAGCAGGCCGAGCACGTTGCGGTCGAGGTAGTTTACCGTGGTGGCGAAGAAAACCAGGGAGCAGATCGTCCACCGGTATTTGCCAACCTGTTCGTTGATTTCGTTCAGCTTGCTCATCGTGGGGGTGTGGTTCGGGGGTAAGGGATCAGGGCTTGGGGGTCTCGGGGCGCGGGCCGGCGGGCGAGCCGACGGAGTTCAGGCCCCGCACCTGCTTGGCGGGCTCGATGGTGACGTTCTTGAAGCTGATGGAACCGCTGTGGGTGACAACCTCCGTCTCCGTCACACCGCGGAAGGTGGAGTTGCTGATGCGGATGTTGTCGATGACCGCACCCTCGAAGCCGCGGATGAACAGCACGCGCGGGCTGGCGGAGCTGGTGATGTTGTCGAGCTGGACGTTGCGGACGATGGGCTTGAAGGCCCCCTTCGCGCCCTCCTCGTAGAGCAGGTCGATGGTGAGGACGGCCTCCCCCACCCGGCCGATCTTCACGTTGCGCATGAAGACGTTCTCCAGTATGCCGCCGCGCACGGCGTTGTTCTTGAAGCGGAGCGCGCGGTCGAGCTCGGGACTGTCCATCTCGCAGTTCTCGACGAAGATGTTGCGGATGCCGCCGGTGCACTCGCTGCCGAGCACGACGCCGCCGTGGCCGTCCTTCATGATGCAGTTGCGGATGACCATGTTCTCGGTGGGCACGTTGACGCGGCGGCCGTCGCCGTTGCGGCCGGACTTGATGGCGATGCAGTCGTCGCCGGTGTCAAAGACGGTGTTCTCCACCAGGATGTCGCGGCAGGACTCGGGGTCGAAGCCGTCGTTGTTCGGGCCGTGCGAGTTGATCTTCACGCCGCGAACCGTGATGTTCGACGACAGGACCGGGTGGATCTCCCACATCGGGGAGCGGATGATGGTGACATCCTCGATGAGGATGTTCTTGCAGTTATAGGGCTGGATGAAATTCGGCCGGAGGAAGCCGCCCTCGCCGAAGACGCGCTCGGCGACCGGCACGTTCTTCTCGCCCATCTCGCCGAGGCGGTCGCGGGCGGGTTTCTGCTTCTTGACCGGGTCGCCGCGCAGGTTCCAGGACCACCAGGTCTCCCAGGTGGAGCCGCCGTCGAGCGTGCCCTTGCCGGTGATGGCGATGTTTTCCTGGCCGTAGGCGTAGATGAACGGCGAGTAATTCATGAGCTCTGTGCCCTCCCAGCGGGTGAAGACGACCGGATACCGGGCGGGCTCGAACAGCCAGCGCAGCGTCGCGCCCTCGCTGACATGGAGGTTGACGTTGCTCTTGAGCGTGAGGGCGACGGTGAGCCACTCGCCCGGCGGGATGACGACGCGGCCGCCGCCGGCCTTGTTGCAGGCCTCGATCGCCGCGGTGATGGCCGCGGTGGCGTCGGTGCCGGCCTTGGCGCCGAAATCGGTGATGGGGAAATCGCGGTCGGGGAAGGTCGGGGCCTTGATCCGGGCCAGCACCGTCTCGTAGTCGGCCCAGCCGCGGGCCATGAAGGCCGTTTCCTTCGCGCCGAGGAGCTGCTCGAGCTCGATGCCCGCGAGGATGAAGGCCGGGACGCCCTTCAGGTCGTTGTCCACGATGGGCTCGCCGACGTAGTAGTCGAACGACCCGTCGCGCGGCTGGCCCTTGGAATTGGTGTAGTCGAGGCCGGCAACCTGGCAGCAGCGCGTGAGGCTGATGGAGTTGTCGGGATTGTGCCGGATGAAGTCGCGGAGGATGCCCTCGTAGCCCTTCAGGAGCGCCGGCAGGTATTTCTCGCGCGGGAGGTAGCCGCGGTTGATGCCCTTCGCCAGGGTGTAGACAAACATGGAGGAAGCGGTCGCCTCGAGGTAGTTCCCCTTGCGGTCGCCCTGGTCCATCACCTGCCACCAGAGGCCGGTCTTTGGGTCCTGCCAGCGCACGATGCCGTCGGCGACCTTGCGCAGCACCTCGTTGATGTGCTCGACCTCGGGATGCGTGGGGGAGAAGAAATCGAGCGAGTCGACGATCGCCATGCCATACCAGCCGACGGCGCGGCCCCAGAAATTGGGCGACTGGCCGGTCTGCTTGTTCGCCCACGGGCGCGAGCGGGTCTCGTCCCAGGCATGGTAATAGAGGCCGGTCTTCGCGTCGTAGCCGTGCTGGTCCATCAGCAGGATCTGTTTCGCGACCTCGTCGAACGCGGCGGGCTCCTCGAAGGCCTTGCCGTAGTGCGCGAGGAAGGGCGACGCCATGAACAGGCCGTCGAGCCACATTTGATTCGGATAACGCAGCTTGTGCCAGTAGCCGCCGTCGCTGGTGCGCGGGTGTTTCCGCATCTGGCCGTAAAGCGTTTCGATAGCCTGCTTGAGCGCCGGCGAACGGTCGCCCCGCTCCCAGGCCAGCAACAGCACCTTGCCCGGCGGGATGCTGTCGATGTTGTAGTCCTCGAGCTTGTAGGTGTGGATCGAGCCGTCGGCGGCGACGAAGGAGGTGCCGAACTTCAGGCCGTAGTCCGCGTAGGCCTTGTTGCCGGTGCGGTCGGCGAGCTTGACGAGCGACGTGCCGAAAAAGGACGTCGTGTAGTCGATGCGCGCGCGCGGGTTGGAGCCGCCGAAGAAATGTTTGTCGCCGGTGCGGGCCATTTCCGAGTCGGCCAGCTTGACCGACCACTCGAGCGGCGTGGCGCCGTTGAACTTCGGGGCGGTCTGCGCCACGGCGGTGGCCAGCAGCAGGCTGGTGAGGACGGCGGCACGCGCCAGGAACCGGGAGGAGGTGTTCATGGGATTGATAGAGGGGATCACGGGAGGCGGCGAACCTCGCTGCCGACGAGCAGGAAGGCGCCGACACCGAAGGGCTCGGAGTTCCCGGCATCGAACGTGACGGGGGTGAAGCCGACCGGCTGCACGTGGGTCAGCTTGCCGTCGGCGTTCACGCAGCTGGCCAGCGCCGCCCAGGCCTGGCGCACGGCGGGTTCAAATTTGGCGCGGTCGAGCAGGCCCTGGTTGATGCCCCAGGCCAGCGCGTAGGTGTAGAAGCCGGTGCCGCTTGTTTCCTGCATCGGGTAGTGCTCCGGGGCGAGCAGGCTCGCGCGCCAGAAGCCGTCGGGCTGCTGGAGCGTGACGACCTTGTCCGCCATCTCGCGGAACTGCTGCACGAAGCGCGGGCGCGACGCGTGGTCGGCCGGCAGCAGCTCGAGCATGCGCACGAGGCCGCCCATCACCCAGCCGTTGCCGCGGCCCCAGAAAATCTTTTGGCCGTTCGCCTCGCGCTTCTCGAAGAGCGTGCTGTCGCGGAAATAGAGGTGCTCTTCCTTGTCGTAGAGATAATCCGAGGTGAACCACCATTCCGCGACGGCAAAGTCGAGGTAGGCGGCGTTGCCCGTGGCCTGCCACAGGCGGGCCCACGCCGGCGGCGCCATGAAGAGCGCGTCGCACCAGGACCAGCGTTCCTGGCTTTTCGGGTTCGCCTTCTTGTCGAAGGAAAGCGGGGTGACGGCGCGGTTCGCCAGGATCCAGTCGAAGCGTTCCTTGGTCGGCGCGAGCATCTTCGGATCGCGGTGCTGCAGGTAAAGGTCGAGGTAGGTCTGGCTGACGACGTGGTCGTCGGCGTGGTAGGGCCGGCGGGCGGGTTTCCAGCCGTTGGCCTCGCCCATCCTCATCATGGCGTCATGGAAGCGCGGACTGGCGGAATCGCGGGCGAGCGCCATGACGCCGGTGTAGAAGGCGCCCTTGATCCAGCCGTCGGCCGCGCGCTCGCCGCCGGGCTTGGCCTCCATGTTCGCGAGCTGCCAGTCGGCCGCGCGCTCCATCAGCGCCAGGACCGCGCCGTCGTCCGCCGCCGCGACCCGGGCGCAAGCGGTGAACAGGGCGAGGGCGGAGAGGCAGAGGCGGGACCGGAGCTTCATGGGGTCAGCGTGACCTTGAGCGGGGACTTGAGACGGGCGGCGAAGGCGGCGACGTAGGCGTTCCAGGCCTCGGCGGTGACGAACTCGCCGGCCTTGGACCAGCCGGCGCCCGCGTAGTAGCGGAGCGGCGTGCCGGAGGCGGCCTTGGCGAGCACGAGGTGGTTGCGCTCGTCCTCGGCGAAACCGGCGAAGCCGTCCGGCGCGATGAGCGCGGTGCCGAGCGCGCCGTTGGTCTGCTGCACGACCCACTGCGTGAAGGAGCCGTCGGCCGCGACGGGCGCGAGCGCGATCTGCGGAT